>JAHDKI010000018.1 GCA_018436925.1 Syntrophaceae bacterium | reverse complement strand
CTTATTTATCGCTATTACATTATCTTTCTTCATGGTGTGTGTATCCTTTCCATTTTTTGGGCGGTTTTGACTGTCGGGAAACAATCAACCGCTGGATACACCACCTATCTTCCTAAACACAACTTTTGTTTATATCTCCGCAGCGCGTTCGCATTAGAATAATTGCCATTATGACGTTATGATGCTATAACTACATAACGTTAAGGAGGTGAAAAAATGGGAACCGCAGCAATGAGAGCAACAATATATTTAGACCCAGAATTACATAAAGCACTGAGATTAAAAGCTGTTGAGACATCACAGTCTTTGTCAAAGCTGGTCAATGATGCCATTAAGGAATCTCTCGCAGAAGACGCGGAAGACATCGCGGCATTTGAAGACAGAGCAAAAGAGCCACTCATCAGTTATGAGGCTATGGTCAAGAGGCTTAAAAAAGATGGGCGAATATAAAATATTCTTTAAACAATCCGTTGAAAAAGACCTTCGCTCCATTCCCAAAAAAGATTTAAAGAAAATCCTCTTACGCATTGAAACGCTAGCGAAAGATCCAAGGCAGCCGGGCCACGAGAAACTATCCGGCCAAGAGAAATATCGTATTCGTCAAGGCACGTATAGAATTGTTTATTCAATTCAAGACCAGGAAGTTACAGTATGGGTTGTAAAAGTCGGGCATCGCAAAGATATTTATCGCTGAAGCAAAGCAACCGCTAAAGCCGATAGCCGCGCCAGGGGCGCGGCTATCGGCTTTAGCTTTTCGTTCGAATGGGACAAAACATATGGAGGAAACAATGATTGCATTTTGTGGATTAGATTGTTCAAAATGTGAAACCTATCTTGCAACGCAATCGAATGATAACAGTAAAAGATCTGAAGTTGCAAATAAGTGGTCAGCTCTTTACTACAAAGAAATTAGACCAAACCAGATAAACTGCGATGGCTGTAAATCAAACGGGCGTTTATTCTTTCATTGTGAGAATACGTGTGAGATTCGCAGATGCTGTATATCTAAAGGTATTGATAATTGTGCGGATTGTAATGAGTATGTTTGTGACACCTTAGCAGGGTTCATTAAATTGGCGCCTGAAGCTGGAAAGGCACTTGAGAGGCTTCGTCAGTAAAAAATAAATGCGAACAAGGCGCTCAAGCCGGACGCCTCATTGTCCAGCGCCTTGCCGGTCGATATGGAACGTCATTCATTGAGGATCAAGATTATGTTCTCGTCGCGAACTCCATATCTACTGTGGGCGCTGTTCTCGGTTATCCTGTTGATCGTCGGTCAGGCTATTGATCCTTATATTTTCGGCTTATTTGTTTTTGGCGCTGCGGGAATCTCTGGTTTGCTGGTTCTGATTGCCTGGTTCCTCCGCACCCGGCGGATCGGCTGGGCCCTGATCGGTGCCATTCCCTCCATACTGGCTTTGATTTTGCTTTCCACCTACGAGTGGGCATAGCTTAAGACTGAACCTTTACCAGGTCTTGGTCTATCGGGATATAATACCGCGCACTCAAGAACCGGACGGAGAAAGTGCAATCCGTCTGCAATGATGGCCCCCTGCCAGCAAAAAAATGACGCCTGTGTTCTGTGGTGGGCGGTCTATAACGGATCAGCAAGAAAATAGTCCATTCATGCTTATGCTTAGCCCCAAAAAAGAAAAAAGTTGACGATTTCCCGCCGTTTGGATATGATCGCCGGACGTTGAAAAGGCCCGGGTTTTTCAGAACAGTCTTTCGTATGTTATTTCAAATGGTTACATGTGATGCCGGTTTCTTTTTCAAGGAAAAGATTTGTTGATTTCGCGGCGCGCCGGTGGTATGAACCCGCGCACAGGACTCTAAAGGGATTTTGAAGGAAATTAGTTATGTATACTCTTATTACGATTATCCATATCCTGGCTTGTCTGACGCTGATCCTGGTTGTGTTGCTTCAGGCGGGTAAAGGGGCGAACATGGGCGCGGCTTTCGGAGGGTCCAGCCAGACGGTTTTCGGGTCGAGCGGCGCGGGCACTTTTCTTGGAAAAATGACGGCCGTTGTGGCGGTCGTTTTTATGCTCACGTCTTTGACGCTTGCCTATTCAGTGGGGAAAAGAGGGCCGTCGCTTATGGATCGCGCTCCGGCGCCTGTCAGCCGAGAAGCGGCTCCCGCGGCTCCGGCGAATGCTCCGCAGGCGGCGGATCAACCTGCTGCGGCTCCCGAAGCCAAACCGTAAGCGTTCTTTTTCATTTCCGCGTCTTCGTAACCGTAAGACGAAGACGTCGACGTTCATCATCGGCTGCCGAAGTGGTGGAATTGGTAGACACGCTATCTTGAGGGGGTAGTAGGCCACGCCTGTCCGGGTTCAAATCCCGGCTTCGGCACCATGTTTCAAGTCTATTCGATCTGCAGGCGATTCTGATATGCAAATCGATGCAGCAGCTCGGGAGGGCCGTTCCATTTCCGCTCAAACCGCCGGCAAGCAAATCTCATTACCTATAAAAGCCAGTCTTCGATCGCCCCGGAAGAGCAATAAGGGTGTCTTGGTTGTTGAAGTCGGAGACATACCCGCCCCGTGGCGAGACAAACTTCTAGAGCGGGGAACTCTGATCGGAGCCGATGATCCGTTAGTCCGGATACACCAATTGAACAAAGAGAACCGGCGCCTTCGGGCTCTGAGTGTGACCGACGGGCTGACCGGACTTTATAACAAGCGATTTTTCAGCAAACAAATCGATGTCGAGATCAACCGCACGCGCAGAACCGGCGAAGCGTTTAGTTTGATTTTTATCGATCTGGATAATTTCAAAGCGGTCAACGATACGCATGGCCATGCCGCGGGTGACGCCTTTCTTGTTCGGGTGAGTGCCGGGCTTTGCAGTAAAATCCGTCCCACCGACTTTGCGTGCCGGATCGGCGGCGACGAGTTCGCCGTGATTCTTCCGACCACGACACTTCGCGACGCGGTTCGGATTGCCGGGCGCTGGTTGGAATTGATTGAAAAGACGGCTTCGGAAACGGGCCTGCCCGTTTCAGCGTCCATCGGGGTGGATCAGTATGAAGCGGCTTGCGCGGCCGACGGCGCGGCATTTTTACATGGAGTTGATCAGTTGCTGTACCGGGCGAAAAAAGAAGGCAAGGGGAAGATCGTTCATCCCGATCTTATGCCTGAGGATGCCGCTTCGGTAACTCGGGAAGAGAGGGAAGTTCTCTATCACATCTTCCGGCCGGCCTCTTCCGGAAAACGAAAACAGTCCAAGACGGGGTGACGGCTTGAAGGCTAAAAAGAAATCACGGATTGTATCGCTGACCAGCGGGAAGGGCGGCGTCGGCAAAACCTTTGTCACGACCAATCTGGCTACGACGCTGGTGAAACAAGGGAAAAAGGTGCTCGTGGTGGATTGCGATCTGGGGCTGGCTAATATCGACATTATGCTGGGCGTCAATCCGGACCGCACGCTCAAGGATGTGGTGTTCGGCGAGCTGCATCTGCGCGAGGTGATTATGCCGACGCAAGGCGGGTTCGATCTGATTCCGGCCAGCTCCGGCATTCGCGAAATGGCGCAGCTTTTATTTGAGAAGATTCAGTCGATTAAAGACATGCTGACCGAGATCGACGGATACGACATCATTCTGCTCGATACGGGCGCGGGCATTTCCGAAGTGGTGCTGCAGTTCAATTTGATTGCCGCGCAAAATATCGTGGTCATCAACCGCGAGCTCACCAGCCTGACCGACGCGTACGCGATGGTCAAGGTGATGTTTCAGGTGTTCGGCAGGCAGTCATTCGGAATTGTCACCAACAACACGGCCGATGGCCGCGAAGGCCTGTCCATCTTTAAGAACATCGATACGATCAGCCGCAGGTTTCTTGGGTTTCCTCTGACGTATCTGGGCAACATCCGTCAGGATGATATTGTGCCGAAGTCCATTTTGAAGCAGGAAATTCCGGTGATGTCGTCTCCGCGTTCGCGGGTGTCCCTGGATTTCAATGCCGTGGCCCAGTCGCTTTTTGACAAAGCGTGAATCTTTATTAAAAAGCTCGCAATAAAAAAACAGGGCTTAAAAGCCCTGCTTTTTTTGCAAACCTATTCTTGAATTTGATTTTTAAGTCGTTCTTCTGGTTACGGCAACCCCAAGAAGCCCCAATCCCAGAAGCAGGATCGTCAGCGGTTCGGGAACCGTTGCGGCGCCCACATGATAGACGGCCGGAGACAGATCCGCTGAATTGCCAAAGATCAAACCCTGTAAAACATTCTCGGTGCCGGTTGAGTTGTCCAGTGTATAAATCCAGTAGAGCCGGTCAAAATTGATGGTTTTTGACGCGGTGACGTATTGAGGGAAATGAACCATCGAGGATTGCTGATCCAATTGAAATCCTGAATCTACGGCCACGCCGTCTAAATAAAACGTCCAATACAAATCGCCGGTGCGTGTGGCGCTATCCGGATTGACGTTGATCGGTTCCCAGATGCTCTGGCCCGCGTTGAGCGACCAGTAGCCGGTTCCCGCGGCATTGAAAGCCACTTCCACCTGATCGCCGATAACGATATTGTTGCCTGCGGCAGATGTGTTTGTCGTCATGAAGGTGCCATCATAAGTAAAATCATACGAGTAGGTCGCTGCGCCTGCATAAGCGGCCAATCCCAAAACGCAAAAAGCCATGACCATAATGAAAATCTTTCTTTTCATTCCTAAACCCCCTTTATTCGTGATGTCGCGTGAATGTTTGCGTGTCCAAAACATAAGCAGAATGTATACCACATTGGCTATGTATCTGTTTATTCAAGGACTATAGAGATATTGATCGCAAAAGCAGGGATAGACTGTTAATTGACCCGACATCCGGAAGCGTGAGGGATGTGCGCTTTTAGCCTATTGTCTTGATATGTTAAAGATTTTTTCTTCTTGATGGCTGTATGGAAAACCGACACAGGCAGGCCGATTGGGGACTAGGGATGGGTTTAACCGGGCAATGATTGTGTCTTATGAAATCTATCCAGGATTCTGCGCAGGCGGTTGAAGCAGTTGCTGTAATTCTTTTCCGTAGCGCTTGAATTTCTCCGCCGGCAGAATGTCTTGAAGGTTTTGGGTGTGCTGCACCAGGTCCGACAGCATGTCGTCCGGCAGAAACATAAACACGGCGCAGTCGGCCGCACGCGCTTTTTCAAAACGCCAGACATAGAGCTTTTTAAGCAGCTCTTTTTGCGGCCGTTCCATCGCATAGTAGCCTTTGATTTTCATGTAGCCGCGCCGGTTGAAGGATCTTTCCTGCCACTTACAGTCCGCGATCTTGGCGAAGGCCTCCCGTGCCGCCGACTCCATCCGTTTGTCTTTCAGCGCCTGACGCTGCTTTTCGTATAACGCGGGAAGCAGTGTAACATCCTGCACGGCATAGACGAGCTGTTCTTCGGACAAAGGCCGCTTATCCCATCGAGACCGTTGAACTTTTTTGCTTTTTTGCAGCTCTACGCCCAGAAATTCCTTAATCATCTTTTCCAGCGATAATTGTTTGTATCCCAGAAGCATGGCCGCGCGGTGTGTGTCAAAAATGTTGGAAAATTCAAAATGATAATCGCGCTTGAGCAGACGAATGTCGTTGTCCGCCGCATGCAGAATTTTAACGGCGGACCGGCTTTGAAGCGGGCCGGCGAGAAATGACAAATCCAAATCCGCCATCGGATCAATAACATAAGCGATGTCGGGTGCGTAAATTTGGATCAGACAGAGTTTTTCCCGAAAATAGCGAAACGAATCATATTCCGTGTCGATAGCCAAAAGAGGCGCTGAAATCAGATGCTTGGCTGCTTTGGAAGCGGCCTCGGGTGTATCCACCAAATACCAGGTCGTGTTCATAGGCGGCAACTTATCTGAAAGGCAGGTAGATTGCCATAAAAATGATGAAAAAAAATGATTTGTGTTTCGGGCGCCTTGCCGCGAAAAACAGCCGCAGTGCGTTCAGTCGGTCTTTCTGATAACGAATCGCACGGGAATATCCACCCAGGAGGGCACGGACCGGCCTCTTTTTCTGGCCGGTTCAAAAGTCCAGGTCCGGACCGCGTCCAGTGCCGACTGATCAAGCGCTGCATAACCGGACGACGACTTGATTTTTACGATGCCCGCCGTGCCTTCGGGGAGAATCTCCGCGTTGATGATCACGATTCCTTCTTGTCCCCGCAAGCGCGCCAGCGCCGGATAAGCAGGGGGCGGATTTTGCCAATAACGGGGTTTCGCCATTGATGCATACGCAGACGCCGAGGCGTCGGAATCCGAAGACATTTGCGAGGCCACGGACGACGACTGCGCGGCAGCCGCAGCCGCAGGCGGCGCCGAAAACCCATCGGAGGTCAATGCCGCCATTTCAACGGGCTCGTCATGCGCGGCGGACAGAGACGTCGCGCCCGCATCCGTCGATAAGGCGGCATGCGGCGGGACGATTGGTGTCGCGGCCGCAAGAGCCGTCGACGGCTGATCAACAGGGACTACCGGCGACTCCATGGCGCCTGCGGAAAGTTGCTTTTTTTCGGAAGGCCCGCTGAGGTCGCTCCATGTCACCAGGGTGGCCTCCATAACGGGGTTCATCGCCGGCGGGGAGGCGTCGTGCATTTCGCCAAACGACCAAATCAGCAGCGCCGCAATATGCACGACCAGCGACAGGACAAAGGCATGCCTTGCTTTAAAAACAGGCGGCTCGACGCGGGCGGATCCGGTTTCCGACAGCAAGGCATGGCCTTGCGCCGCAGGATAGTCCGGCATCTTGAGCAAAGATAAATGGTGTTCCGGCTCCGGATCGAAAAAACCTAGCCGATCCGGAACCGCCACAGATGAGTTTTGCATGTTTTCCTTTTTTAATGGAAAGCCATTTTATTAGTCCTTTTAGAATTCATAGGCCACCGACGCAAAAACGCTTCTTCCCGCACCGGGAAAACTGCTCAGGGTTCCCACGCCGCTTGCGTCATAAAAATTGGCGGCGTAAGTTTCGTATCCCTGATTGAACAGGTTGTTTCCCTGAAGCGTCAGAAGCCAGTGTTTAAAAAGGCGCTGTTCCAGCTTCATATCCACGGTCCAATAGTCGGGCAGCTTTTTGGCCGGTACGGGTATGGAGTCATTCGCGTAATAGCCGGGCCGGGTTCCCACAAAAGTGGCCGTCGCCGTCGCCGTCAGGCCAAAGGAGGCGCTGTAGGTGAGAACCCCCTTAAACTGGTTTTCGGGCGTATTGAGGGCGGGGCGCTTCAAGCCGTTTTGCTTTTGTTCCTTGGCGTTGAGTTTCGTATAGTTGAGAGCAAGCGTTGTGTTGTAATACGGCCCGACTTTAAGGCCCGTTTCGAAGCCGGTTGCCTCGTACTGTGCCACGTTCTGCGGACGATAGAAGAAACTGGCGTCGGGGATCCATTGAATTTTGTCGTCAATGTTCCATCGGAACATTGAAAAAGTCAGAAACACTTTATTGTCAAAAAGGCTTTGTTCCAGCGTGGCGTCGGTATGCCATCCGGTTTCCGGCCTTAAATTGATATTGCCCTGCGCGCCCATGCCCCAGCCCCAGTCTTCGTAGGGCCAGAAAAGATCATTGGGCGTGGGCGCCTTGTAGTGCTTGCCGTGGCTCAATTTGATCGTTGTGATTTCAAGTGGATTGATAATCAAGCCGAAGCGGGGCACATCTTCTCCGCCGTATGTGGAATGATGTTCGTGGCGAATGCCGGCCAGCGCTTTGACATATTTTAGCGGCCTGTATTGGGCTTCGGCAAAGGCGCCCCGGGTGAAAAGATGCGCTTTGACGGAGGTTCTGGAGGTTTCGTCTTCAATCCCGAATCCGTTGAGGTCGACTGTTTCATTTTTCCAGTCATAGCCTTTGTAGTCCGCCCCGAAAAGAACGCTTGCGCCCGCAAATGGTTTGACTTCCGCCGTGCCTTCAACGGTCGACACCTGATTCGTCGTCCAGGTTTTACTTCCCGGAACGGTCCCGACGGTCCAGGCGTCATAGTAGCGCGTCAAGTTGTAATTTTTCGCATGGGAGTAATCGCCGCGCAGTTTCAGGCTTAGCCAGTCGACGGGGGCGCTTGAGACTTCCAGGGCGAGATGCGAGTCTTCATCGCTGCCTTCATCAAGCGTACTGGCCGCGTCGCTGCTGTAAACACGGACGCCGCCGGCATAAAAATCGCGCGTGCCGGGAGGGGGTTCAACGCCCGGCCGTCCGAATTCGCGGTCAATGTGGTCGCCATACGCGCTGACCTGAAAGAGCGGCCCCTTGTCAAAAAGGAGTTTCAGCGAGACATCGTTGTGCGTCAGGCCGGAATTGTCCCGAAAGCCATCTGTTTCCTTGCGGCCCGCGGTAAGGTAATATCCGAAGGCCTCCGTCACGTACATGCCGTTTTCAACCGCAAGCTGATAGGTATTCTGTGTGCCGTATCCCGCGAGGACTTTAAAATCCATCCCGTCGCGCCGGGGGCTTTTTGTAATGATGTTCACCGTGCCGCCCATGGCGCCGGACCCGTACAAAAGCGACCCAGCGCCCTTGACAATCTCGACGCGATCGATGGAGGCCAGAGGGATCCTCGCCGTATCCGCGGTTCCCACAGACGGCAAATTCACATTGATTCCGTTGACGAAAACCTGCGTGCCGTCTGCGCCCATTCCGCGTATGTGAATCATTTCCGGGGCGCCGCCATAGCCCCCGTAGGTTCTCCAGTCGATGCCCGGCTCATTGGCCAATAGCTCGCCTAAGCTGCGAGCTGTCGATTCGCGGATGTCAGGGGCATCCTTCGTAATGACGGCGTTGGAGACATCTTTGCGTTTTTCGGCGGTTTTCGTGGCGGTCACCACGACTTCGTCCATCACAAATTCTTCTTGTTGGGTTTCATCAGCCGGCTGCTCCGCGGTGAAACCGACGGACCCGGGAATAAGGATGAACAACGATAAAACGATGGTGATTCTGAAAATGAACTTCATGGCACTTCTCCTTTCCCCCTCGGGAAGCAAAGTTATAGAGACCGTCCATAAAGTTTCCTGGCTTGCGGCGACCTAGTTTCCACGCCTTCCCGACGTTTTCACGTCCGTGGCTGATTTCTTTCATTTTCTTTCGCTGAAAGAAATCGAGTGGATTTCGTTCCGCTGACAGTTGCGGGGCAGCGCCGGATTTGCACCGGCTTCCTTTCCTGGCGGCCTTATACGCGATGTTCGCGGCCTGTTCCAGGCCGCGGGTTTTCGTTTAGCACAATTTTTTTTGCGGGCCAATAAAAAACTCGCTTCCGCGTCACAGCGAACGGTTTTTCGGGTCGGCGCCGATACACGGCGTAATGCGCGGCCGATTCGTGACCGGACTGCGATCGACGCCGACCGTCACCTGGTAAACCTCGGCGATATTGGCCTCGGTGATCACCTCGTCGGGGTGGCCCTCGATATGCATGCGTCCGCCGCGCAGCAGAATCAGACGGTCGCAGTACAGCGAGGCGAGATTCACGTCGTGCGTCACCGCCACAATCGTCAGATGGTTTTTGAGGTTGAGCGACTTCACCAGATCGAAAAAATCGATCTGATGTTTGATGTCCAGAAAAGCCGTGGGCTCATCCAGAAGAAGAATCTGAGGTTCTTGGGCGAGCGCACGCGCGATGAAGACGCGCTGGCGTTCTCCGCCGCTTAGCTGCTCCATGCTCCGCGCCGCAAACGACATCGTGTCGGTCAGCTCCATGGCCCGCTCGGCAATGCGCAAATCCGTTTCGCCTTCAAAACGCCATTTGGCCAGATGCGGCGAGCGGCCCATTAAAACGACTTCCCGAACGGTGAAGGGGAATGTCATCCGGAAATCCTGAGAGACAACGGCAACCGTCTTGGCCAGATCGTTTCTCCGGATCGACGCGATCGGTTTGCCGTCCATGAACACCCTTCCTTCCTGGGGTTTGAGCATCCCGTCGAGGATTTTCAAAAGCGTCGTTTTTCCCGAACCATTCGGACCCAGGATGCCGACAAACTCCCCTTTGGCAATGCAGCAGGAGATGTCTTTTAACACCCAATTCACATCATATCGGAATCCGACGGCGTTAAGCGCAATGGCATTCATGCGATCAGCCCCTCCTGCGCAGAAGGTAGATAAAAAACGGCGCGCCGCATAACGCGGTGATGACACCCACCGGCAGCTCGGCGGGCGAAAGCAGCGTTCGCGCAAACGTGTCGGCAACGATCATAAACGCGGCGCCGAACAGGACTGCCGCCGGCAGCAGCAGACGGTGATCGGCGCCCACAACCAGGCGCATCATGTGGGGCACGATCAGACCCGCAAAGCCGATGATTCCGCTTGTCGAGACGGCCACACCCGTGATGAGCGACGCACAAAGCAAAAGAAGCATTTTGGTTCGTTCGACGGCGACGCCCAGTTGATGGGCGGTTTCTTCGCTGACCGACAGAAGATTCAGGGCGCGGCCGTGCAGAAGAATCAGACCGCCTCCCGCGACCAGAAAACCGCCCGCCAGGCCGATTTCACGCCACTGCGCGAGGCTCAAATCCCCCATCAGCCAGAACATGGCGTTATGCAGCTGCCTGTCGCCCGCCGTCGCGATTAAAAACATGATGACTGCTCCGAAAAAAGCGTTGACGATCACGCCCGCCAGAAGAAGCGTGGTGGAATGAAGTTCCGATTGGGTCCGCGCAATGCCGTAAACCAGGAAAACCGTTAAAAGCGCGCCCAGAAAGGCCAGGCCGGAAACACCCAGAGACGACCCGACGCCCAAAAGGAGCGCGCAAAGCGCGCCCACGGCCGAGCCGCTGGAGATGCCTAGAATGTAAGGATCGGCCAGAGGATTGCGCAAAAGCCCTTGAAAGACCACACCCGCGGCGGCAAGCGATCCGCCCACGATCCCGGCAAACAGGATTCTGGGCAGACGGATGGAAAACAAAATAATCCCGTCGGACGAGTTGAGCCAGGCCCGGCTGTCATCCGTTCCGGCCAAGAGCCTGCGGAGGGTATCGAGAGGATCCATCGCGCTGGCGCCGGAAAATAGACCGAGAAGGGAGACGCAAATTATAACAGCCAGCAAGAAAAAAACGACCCGGATCACCCGCGCCGGGGTGACCGGTCGAGGATCTTTCCGACTGCGGGACAAAAGAAGCAGCGGCAGGAATAAAACGGCAAGCAGGAGCGGCAATTTGAGCATTGTTTTTTCCGTCCGGGATTAAAGCGTTTCGAGATAACCCGACAGCTCTTCGATGCCGAGGAGTGTTCGGGGCGTTAAGCGGTACAACAACTCGCTGACATAGTAAACCCGGCCTTTTTGGACGGCCGTAAGGCTCTGTATGCGCGCCAGAAGCTTATCGGACAAACTGGCCGACATCGGTCCCCGGCCGATGAAAATGACATCGGGCGCGCGGCGCACAATTTCTTCAACGGCGTATTTCGGATAGGGCGACCGGGCGCCTGAAGCGATATTTTCAATGCCGAGAAGCGTCAGCGCGTCATCAATGACGGTGCCGGGGCCCGCGACCAAAAGCGGCTCCGGATGGATGATAAACAGCGCCTTCGTCCGGGGTTTTGCGGCCGACGCGCGCGCGATGCGCGAGTATCGCGCAAGCTTCGCTTCCATCTCATGGGCGCGGGCGGCGGCTTTTTCTTCAACCCCCAGGGCCGCGCCTAAGCGTCTGATCGCCTCGGGCAGCTCGACGAGTCTTCTCGCGTGAAACGCGTAAGTCCGGATGCCGAACTGATGAAGGCGCTTGTAAACATCCGCGGGGTTGCCGTCCGATGTTAAAAGAACGATATCCGGTCTCGCTGCGACAATCGCCTCGACCGAAGGATTGGCGAAGCCGCCGATTTTCGGCTTGGTTTTGGCTGCTTCAGGATAATCGCAATAAATCGTGACGCCGACGATGTGGTTGCCAAGGTCCAGGTCATAAAGGATCTCTGTTATGGCCGGCGACAGAGATACGATGCGGGAAGGCGCCTGGCCGAAAGCCGAACCGCACAAAGCGAGAGGTCCGAGCACGGCCATAAGAATGAGCTTCCGGATCGTCGGGTTCATAGCGTCACACCCCGGCGGCCCGGCCGGTTCGCGGGCTGTTTAATACCCCTGCGCGGAAGGCAATCACTCAACACAGCCGGAAGTCTTTGCAGCCCTATAGTCATAGTTACATCCACAAAAAAATCCCCGCGCCTGACAAGGCCGGGGATGCCGTATTTCATCCTCGATTCCGGATTTTGATGCCCCTGTCTACGTCCTCGATAGACTTAAAAAAAGGCGATTTCGCTTTCAGGCAGGTCTTCTGGCTTCCGGATCAATCAACTTTATCGCGCCTTCCCGTTTGTGAACAGTGGCCTTCATGCGACGTTGTCCCCGGTTACAGCGGCGGGTCCGCGACGGATTTGCACCGTCTTCCCTTGCAGCCCCCGACGGGGCGGCCTGAATAAGGAACCCCTATCCCAAGTTGCTGGCTTTGTCAAACGGGGAAAGGACAAGATAAAGATCGAAGGCGGTTGGCGCGGTTTGCACGCTGGACGCCTGCCGGTTTAGCCGCGCCGCAGATACACGGACTCGAACGTCAAGAATCATGGACTTTTGTAAAATCCATCATCCGATGCAATCAACCGCTGTCGGATTCAGCGCTGTTGCCGATTTGGATTTTTTTGTCGGCGGACCGTGATGCGCTTCGGGCCCCGGCGAGAGCAGGATCTGGTGTCGAATCTCTAAATGGCCGTTCTGTATAAAGAATTTCTCTCGATCCGGTCGATGATGACGGATTTTTTCCGGCTGTTTCGTTTCAACGGGCTGACGATGGCCGTTTTCTTGACAAACAGAGGCAGAAGACTTATACATATGGCCGTGATCCGGAGGTTTTGTCATGAAACATGTTTTGGTTTCATGCCTTTTGGTCGCGACGATTCTTGCTTTTTCTTCCCTGGAACTTTTACCTGCTTCCGACACCTCTGCTACTCGTTGTGTTCAGGTTCGCGCTTGTTTCAGCCCCGATCGTGAATGCGCCCCGTTGATTTTGAATGAAATCGCGCAGGCCAAAAAAGAAATTCTGATTATGGCCTATGCGGTCGGTTCCGTGGCGATCGCCCGGGCGTTGATCGACGCGCACAAAGCGGGAATAAAAGTCGAGCTGCTTATCGACAAGGCAGGCCGCGAGGAAGGGTACACTCCGGTGGTCATGATGGCCAACGCCGGCATTCCGGTCTGGCTGGATTCCCAACATGCGGCTATGAATAATCGCGTCATGATTCTGGATGGCGCCAGGGTGATTACCGGCTCTTATAATTTCACCAGCGCGTCTGAAACGCAAAACGCGGAAAATCTTCTCATTGTTCAAAGTCCGGAACTGGCCGGACAGTATCGAAGCAATTGGCTGGCGCATCGTCAACATTCAGAAAAATACTAATCCTCGCGTCGGGGAGGCTCTGGATGATACGAAAACGGATTGGCTTTTTTGCGGCGGTTTTGTTTTGCGTTTTTTTCAATAGCCTGCTTTCGTCGCCCGTTTCAGCGGATTTAAACGACGACGGAACTTTTCTTCAGGAAGCGTTAAACAGCGCCGTCTGGCTTGGCGCTTTGGGTGAACTGGCCGGGCGGCAGGCGGCAAGCGAGGGAGTCAGGCGATTCGGAGAAGATCTTGCCGCGCACTGCCGGGGGCAGATCGCCGACATAGAGCTTTTGGCCAAAAGCCTCGGCCTGTCGCCGGTGGCGCAGATCAGCGGCGCCGGTCAAAGCACCCTGAACTATTTTTCGTCGAGGCGGGGGGCCGACTTCGATCGCCATTTCATCAGCCTGATGGTTGATGAAAACCGGTTCAGAGCGCAAGCGTTTGCCGACCAGGCGCAAAGCGGGTCCGTTTTGGACATTAAAACCTTCGCGTTAAAGGAAAGACCGATATTTGAGAACTTCGCGGCGCGGGCGCAGGACCTTCTGATTAAACTGCCCAGGCCGGTTCTGAAATGAGCCGCACCGCACCGGATTTTCCGTTTGTTCATGGAGAAATACGTTGTCAGGGTGGGAGAGACGTTTCCCGAAAAAATGAACCACTTCAAAAACGAAAAGGAGGTATTGCGATGACACAGGACAAATTTAAAAATCCAAGTCAGACAGCCGTCAGCCGCCGGACCGTTTTGAAAGGCGCCATTGCCATGGGTGCAGTGGCCGCCACGGGCGGATTTGCTCTCAACCTGGCTCGACCTGACGCTGCCGAAGCCATGGTCAAAAAAATGCCCGCCAAATGGGATGAGACCTGGGATGTGATTGTGATCGGTTCCGGTTTTGCCGGTCAGGCGGCGGCCGCCGAAGCGGCCGGCGCCGGGGCCAAAGTGGTGATCCTGGAAAAAATGCCGACGTACGGGGGCAATTCGATCATCAACGGCGGCGTTTACGCTTCATGGGACAGCCAGTTCCATTACCGGCAGAAACTCAACCTCGGTGATGACAGTCCCAAACAGCATGCCAATGACACGGTCAAAGGCGGAGATTTTTACAATCTCCCCGAATTGGTCGAGGTCATGGTCAACGGCGCGGCGCCCGCGCTCGACTGGATGATCAATGAAGGCGGCGCGCAAATCCGCCCGACGGTCACTCGCGCCGGCGGCCACACGGCATACCGGACGCACACCGCCGTCGCCGGTGTCGGGCGTGAATTTACCGAGGCCTTGCGCAAGATCGCCGAAAAACGGGGGGCGAAGATGGTTCTCAATTCGGAGGTCACCTGGATCTGGCGCAAAGATGCCGATCCGGCAAGCCCCGTTCTGGGCGTTGAAGTTAAACGCGGCCGGAGAACCATCAACCTCAAAGCGAAAAAAGCGGTGGTGCTGGCCTCCGGCGGATTCAGTAAGGATCTGAAAATGAGACTGGCGCATAATCCGATGCTGGTGGACTCTTTTAACTGCACCAACCACCCGGGCGCCACCGGTGAAATGATCCGATATGCTCAGGCCGTCGGCGCGGACACGCTGCAGATGAACTTCATTCAACTCTACACGTTTGCCGAACCGGAAACCGGCATTCTCGACACGCCCGCCGTGTATCCATTCAACGGTCCCGGCTACGGCATTATTTACGTCAGCAAGGCGGGTAAGCGTTTTGTCAACGAATTGGAACGGCGCGACGTCTGCTCGTTTGCCCAGATCAATCTGGGGCCCAACATGAAACCGAGTTATTCCATTTTCAACCAGGCAATGGTTCTGAAAATGGGAGGGTCCAAAGAGGAGGTCGAAAAGGGCATTGCCAAAGGCCGATTTATCAAGGCCGATACGCTTGCGGAGCTGGCGGGAAAGCTCAAGATACCGTCGGAGGCGCTGGCGGAAACGGTCAACAAGCACAACAAATACATCGAAGAAGGCAAAGATCCGGACTTCAACAAGTCAATGACCAAGGTGATGATTCCGCTTGTGGAAGGCCCCTTCTACGGAATTGCCCAGTGGCCGGCGATTCATCATACGATGGGCGGACTCCGGATTAATCCGAAGGCCCAGGTGATTGACGTCTTCGGCATGGTCATCCCCAGCCTGTATGCGGCAGGCGAAGTGGCGGGCGGCGTGCACGGTTCCAACCGTCTGGGCAGCAACGCCATTCCCGATGCGATTTCCTTCGGACGGGTCGCGGGAACCCATGCGGCAAAAGAAAAGGCCAAATCCTGAACCGGAGGCGGGCGAATGCCGCAACGATTCGCCCGCCTTTATCTTCTCAAGGAGAGCGCATTATGAAAAAAATCTTTTGCCTGGTCATCGCGGCGGCGCTGATTGCAGGGGGATACAGCCTGTCGATTTCCAACGGGGTCTGGGCGGCCAACCCCGCCAAACCGGCCGCAAAGGCGGGAAAAGTCGCGCCGCAGGGTTCATGCAAATCCTGTCATGCCGACTTTTCATCCGTCATTCCGGAAAACCATCCGCCGGTGAAGGGTAATGATCTGTCGGCCTGCACGTCATGCCATGCGCCGGATCTGGCGGGATCCATCGACAAAAACACCTTTTCCGTGCGGATGCATCTGGCGCATCTGCCGCCGAGAGGAAAGGTGGACTGCCTGGTCTGTCATTCCTGGCAGGACGCGAAAAGTTTCGGGCTCATCGGATATAAAGACTCCTGGGGTTCGCCCGCCGCAGATGAAATGAAACTGATCAGGGAGATTTTCGAGTCCTGGGCGTCGGGTGACTTTCTGGACCATCTTCATGCCAAGGGATCCATTTCCTGCGCGAACTGTCACGGCAAGGCGTTTCCGGGATTTGATGTCACGGTGGGAAATAAAAGATGTCTTGAGTGCCACGGCCCCATGGAACAGCTCGTCAAGAAAACGGAGCCGCCGGAGTTCAAGGATCGCAACCCTCACGAATCGCATCTGGGAGAGATCGCCTGCACCGTTTGCCACAAAGGGCACAGCGAATCAAAAGTGTATTGCCTGGAATGTCATCAGAATTTTCAAATGACCATCCGCGGCGAGGCGAAAACGAAACCATAAATCATTTTCATTCATGCTGAAAATAGGGAGTAAAGGACGCTTTACTCCCTATTTTTTTCCCACCGGCGCGAGGTAAATCGTAAATTCGTCGTCGCCGTCGATATCCAGCAGGTCGTCGCAGGCGGCCTGATCGTAGGCGGCAATCGCGCAGCAGCCGGCGCCGATCGCTTCGCAGGCCAGATACAGATTCTGGCAGACATGTCCCGCGTCGATGGCGATGACCTTATGCGCGGCCAGATCATAGCGCCACTCCATCCGGGCGGGGATCGTGCTCCAGAAAAAGGTCACGGCGGCCGCGGCGATAAACGCTTGGCCGAAGCAGGCTAAAGCCGCCTTGCGCCCGATTTGTGGATCGGGCCTTAACTGCGCGAGTTGGTGATCGAAAGGCAAATAGCGGTAGAGCCCGGCGGATAACCCCTCCACGCGGTTAACGGCGAGATAGGTTTCAAAACTGTGACGGGAACCGGCCGAAGGCACGGTGCGAAGCGCCGTGTCCGGGCTGACGGTTTCCCGAACGCCCTGGGTGGCCCACAACAGCGCCGACAGGTCTTCGAGGTTGAGCGGCGTGTTCCGATATTGCCGGAGGCTTTCGCGCCGGGCGACGGCTTCGCAAAGCGGCATCTTTGCCAGCGCGGCAAGGGCTTTTGCGCCGTCGGGCAAATTGATACGCGCAATATTGGGCGGGCAGGTTTTCTGCAGCCGCGGCGCATTTTGGCCCCGACTTTGCGCGGTTTGTGAAAAATCGATGCGCCGGCGGATGGTGTCTTTCAGAAAGAAACGGTTTTCCTCGTACTTCTTGGCCATATCCATCTCCCTTTCAGAGGTCTGAGGCACGCTTGATCATCCATTTCGATAGGGTCGCCGAAAGGCTCCGGGGAACTAGTCGGTTGGCGGAAGCGAGCAGGAAATTGCGAAGGCCGGCGATCGTGGTCAGCCTTCCCGCCGCAAGCGCATCCACGCCGATGCGGGCGACTGATCGAGGCGACATCCGCTTTTTTTTAGCCCACAGACCGGTTTGTTTTTCGCCCAACCCCTCAATGCCTGTCCGATCGAAAAAAGACGTGTCGGTGGGCCCGGGCACCAGGCAGGTCACAACCACGCCATAGTCTTCCATTTCTTTGGCCAAGGCTTCGGAGAAGTTGAGAATATAGCTTTTCGTCCCCCCGTAGGCGGCGATATAGGGAGTGGGCTGATAAGCGGCAGTAGAGGAAAGGTTCAGGATTCGTCCGCTTCGCTTCCGTTTCATCTCGCGCCCGAACAGAAGGCACAGTTCCGTGGGGGTCATGATGTTGAGTTGAATCATTTGCGCGACCGCAGTCGGCTTCATATCCGTCAATTCGCCGCCGATGCCGAAACCGGCGTTGTTGACGAGAATGGATATTTCGATTCCGCGCGCCTGCGCTTCGTCAAATACGCGTTTCGCGGCGCCGTGTTGCGACAGATCCTGAACCATTGTGGTAACGGAAATGCCGTGGCGCGACTCTAGATCATTTTTCACGGCGGCGAGCTTTTCGTCATTTCGGCTGACCAGGAACAGGTCGAAGCCGCGTTCCGCCAGGATACAGGCGATACCATGGCCGATGCCTGACGTTGGCCCTGTGACCAACGCTGTTTGACGAACGGGTTCCATAAAACCCTCCTTGATTTAAGGCGATGTGGTTTGGACAAAATCGGTGACTTCTTTGAACAGGGACGCGTCCGTGAAAAACGGCCAGTCGTTGTGGCCTGCGCCGGGAATCACCCACATTTTCTTGCGGCCTTCAGGCAGATGGTCAAAGAGGTTATACGCGTGTTTGACCGGCAGAATTTCGTCTCGTTCGGCCGCGACCACGGCAATCCGCCGCGGAAAATCTTTCAGATTATTGATGCTGTCATACTTATCGGTTAAAACCAGCGACACAGGCAAAAAAGGAAACAGCGATTTGGCCACCGCCGCGAGCGTGTCCCAGGGCGTAATCAAAATGATGCCCGCGATCGGAACAGTCGTTTGCTTTGCCGCCGCCGCCGCGACCCCGCAGCCCAGCGATTCCCCCACCAGATACAATGGGTCGCCGAACTCCGCGTGGGCAAGTCTTACGGTTTCGAGTGCGTCTGCCACAAACGGCTTTTCGCCGACCTTGCCGGGACGCCCGCCGTATTGGGGGTACTCCGCGAGGATCACGCGTAAGCCCAGGCCTGTAAACGGTTCAATGTAGAAACTCCGGTCAAAGGCCGTGCCGCCGTTGCCGTGAAACAAAACCAGGGTTGCGGTCGGGGCGGTCCCGGTGTCCGCCGAAATCAAACCCCGGTAGTCCCGGCCGTCGGACCGCCACATAACCAGATGTTCCGCGGCCAGCATGCTTTCGGCGGGACGGTCGTCGTTGGGAAAATAAAGAAATTTATTTTGCATATCACAGCCTCCCAGACATAAACCCAGTAAAAGAATCCAACCCCTATGCAAAGAAGTTCTGCGTAAGCGCATGACACATCCATCCGGCAAATCTTTTCCGAGTTGCCCGGCATTGTATCACAGGCGGTGTTGTAACTGAAGAAAAGAAGGAGACAGCCTGATTACTTCAATTCCATGCAGAATTTGTCGATTCTTTCCGGCGGCGCGATGGGATAGTCGCCGGTATAGCAGGCCAGGCAGAACTGGTCTTTGGGCATGCCGGTGGCGCGCACCATGCCCTCGACCGTCAGGTAGTGCAAAGAATTCAAGCCGATGAACTCGGCGATGGCTTTTTCATTTTCTTTTTTGGCGGCGATCAGTTCGCCTTTGGATGAAAAGTCGATGCCATAGGGGCAGGGAAACATCGTCGGCGGACAACTGATGGCCATGTGAATTTCCGAAATGCCGATGCCGAGCAGATTTTTTACGCGGTTGCGGCTGGTCGTGCCGCGGATGATCGAGTCTTCAACGATCAAAACCTTCTTGTTCTTTAAAAGCGGACGGACCGGATTGAGCTTCACGCGCACGGCGAAGTCGCGCATCGGCTGCGTGGGCTGAATAAAGGTTCGTCCGACATAGTGATTGCGGATCATGCCCATCTCGAAAGGAATGCCGCTTTGTTCAGCATAGCCCAAGGCCGCGTAATTTCCGGAGTCGGGAAAGGGCATCACCAGATCGACGTCGGGCCGGTATTCCCGCGCGAGTTCATGGCCGAGCCTTTTTCGGCACAAATAGACATTGCGGCCGAAAATCGAGCTGTCGGGCCGCGCGAAGTAAATCAATTCAAAAATGCAGTGACAATGCTTCATGGGTGCAAAGGGCTTGAGGCTTTTGTAACCGGATGAGTCGATGATCAGAATTTCTCCCGGCTCGACATCGCGCTGATACTCGGCTCCCACCAGATCGAAGGCGCAGGTTTCGGAGGCGATCACATAGCCGCCGTTTAGTTTTCCTAAAACCAGCGGCCGGAAGCCTCGCGGATCTCGGGCGGCGATGATCTTGTCGCGCGTCAGCATGACCAGGCTGTAGGCCCCTTCCACCCGCCTCAGGGCGATGGACAGCGCTTCCTCAAGGCCCTTTTTTAGATGCGGCGCCATCAGGTGAATGATGACTTCACTGTCCATGGTCGATTGAAAAATGGAGCCGTTGTTTTCCAGATCGGCTCGCAGCTTGGAGGCGTTGACGATATTGCCGTTATGCCCCAGCGCGTAATACTCCTCTCCGACATGGACCAAGAAGGGCTGCGCGTTGGAGAGCGTTGAAGAACCGGTTGTGGAATAGCGCACATGGCCGATGGCCAGCGACCCGGGCAGTTTCTGCAGATGGTTTTCATCGAAGACGGCGGAGGCCAGCCCCATCCCTTTGTGTTCGGATACCCGGCAACCGTCGGAGGCGACAATCCCGGCTGATTCCTGTCCGCGATGCTGAAGGGCGAAAAGGCCGAAGAAGGTTACACGCGCCGCATCCTGATGGCCGTAAATGGCGAATACGCCGCACTCTTCGCGAGGCCGGCCGGATTCATCCTGTTCATTTTCAGTTAAGGGCAACATTTTGTTTCTCCACATGGGCCCCTCCCCTTGCGGGAGGGATGAAGGGGGGGTAATCGAAATTTCACCTCACCCCGGCCCTCTTCCATCACAGAAGAGGGGCTAAGTTGTCGAAAACGGTCTTACGGCCCGGCGGGCCCTTCAGGGGATCAGGTCATTTGAAACCGTTGGCTAAACCTGATGATATTCCTGCAGGGGGCGCACCCCCCAGTCTTTTCCGGCCAGCGCCTTGGCGGCTTCCGCAAGCGCCCTCGCGCCTGCAAGCGTTGTCGTATAGATGATGTTGTAGGTCAGCGCGCCGTGGCGAATCCAATAAGCATCCTGCGACGATTTCCTCCCGACGCTGGTGTTGATGACCATCTGGATGTCGCCGTTTTTGATATGGTCGAGCACATGCGGGCGGCCTTCACTGACCTTATTGACCTTCGCTGCGGAAATACCTTGGTCGTTCAGATATTTTGCCGTGCCGGCGGTTGCCAGAATTTTAAATCCAAGACGCTCCATCTGCCCGGCCACGTCGAGAATACCGGCCTTGTGGCGGTCCTGCACGCTGATAAAGACGTTTCCCGTCTTCGGCACTTTAAATCCGGCGGCCATCTGCGATTTGGCAAACGCCAGACCGAACGAGGAATCGATGCCCATGACTTCGCCGGTGGATTTCATCTCCGGTCCCAGAAGGATGTCCACGCCGGGGAACCGGTTGAAGGGGAAAACCGCTTCCTTAACGGATACATGTTCGGGGGTGACGGTCTTCGTAAATCCCAGCTCTAAAAGCGTTTTGCCCAGCATGACTTTGGTGGCGAGCTTCGCCAGCGGAACGCCGATGGCCTTGCTGACGAACGGAACGGTGCGCGACGCGCGGGGATTGACTTCCAGAACATACAGCCTGCCGTCCTTGATGGCATACTGGATGTTCATCAGTCCCACCACGCCCAGCTCCGCCGCGAGCATTTTCGTTTGCGTTTGGATCTGTTCGAGAATGGCGGGGGCGATCGTGATCGGCGGCAGAATGCAGGCCGAATCGCCGGAGTGAATGCCGGCTTCTTCGATATGCTCCATAATGCCTGCGACCACCGTGGTTTTTCCGTCGGAAATCGCGTCCACATCGACCTCTACTGCGTCTTCAAGAAACTTGTCGATCAGAATCGGATGGCCCGGCGACACCAAAAGGGCCTTGGCCATGAAGCTTTTAAGGGTTTCCGCGTCATAGACAATTTCCATGGAACGCCCGCCCAGAACATAGGAGGGACGCACCAGAACCGGATAGCCGATGCGCTCCGCGGCGGCAAGCGCTTCGGCCGCGTCCATGGCGGTATCATTGTCGGGCTGATGGAGATTCAATTTATGAACGATGTCCTGAAAGAGATCGCGGTTTTCCGCGCGGTCAATCGCGGTCGGCGACGTTCCGATAATCGGGACGCCCGCCGCTTCGAGACCGCGCGCGAGGTTCAGCGGCGTCTGGCCGCCGAACTGGACAATCACTCCGTCGGGTTTTTCCGCGGCGATAATATGCAATGTGTCTTCCAGCGTGACGGGTTCGAAAAACAGTTTGTCGGATGTGTCATAGTCGGTGCTGACGGTTTCGGGGTTTGAGTTGATCATGATGCTTTCGATGCCTTCTTCGCGAAGCGCGAACGAGGCGTGCACGCAGCAGTAGTCAAACTCGATTCCCTGTCCGATGCGGTTGGGCCCGCCCCCGATGATGGCGATCTTTTTTCTATCCGACGGCCGGGTTTCATTTTCCTTTTCGTAGGTGGAATAGTAATACGGCGTGTAGGCCTCAAATTCCGCGGCGCAGGTATCGACCAGCTTATAGACGGGATGAATCTTTTCTTTTGCGCGCCGGTCGCGAATATCCTGTTCGCTTAAATCCCACAGCGCGGAAAGCGCCCGGTCGGAAAACCCCATTTGTTTTGCGGCGCGAAGCAATTCACTCGACGGCCCGGCGTTTTTGAGTTCGTTTTCCGCGTTGAGAATATCGACGATCTGATGCAGAAACCAGGGATCGATCCCCGTCAGACCATAGACGTCGTCCACGCTCATGTCGTATCGAAGCGCCTCGGCGATATAGAAGAGCCTCAGGGAGTTGGGTTTTCCCAGTTTGCTTTTTAAAAGCGCGGCTCGTTCCTGCGGATCGGCGGGCAGCTCCTGGCCGAAGCCGAAGCGGCCGATCTCCAAAGACCGGATGGCTTTTTGGAGCGATTCCTTAAAGGTGCGGCCGATCGCCATGGTTTCACCGACCGATTTCATGGAGGTTGTCAGGACGTCTTCCGTGTCGGGGAACTTTTCAAACGTCCAGCGCGGAATTTTAGTGACGACATAGTCAATCGTGGGTTCGAAAGACGCCATCGTTTCGCGCGTGATGTCGTTGGGCAATTCGTCCAGCGTGTAGCCGCAGGCGAGCTTTGCCGCGATTTTCGCGATGGGAAAGCCGGTTGCCTTGGACGCGAGCGCAGACGATCGCGACACACGCGGATTCATCTCCACCACGATCATTTCTCCGGTTGCCGGACAGATCGCGAACTGAACGTTGGAGCCGCCGGTTTCCACGCCGATTTCCCGCAGAATGGCAATGGCGGCGTCGCGCATTTTCTGATACTCGCGGTCGGTAAGCGTCTGGGCCGGCGCGACCGTGATGGATTCGCCGGTGTGCACGCCCATGGCGTCGAAATTTTCAATGGAACAAATGATGACGACATTGTCGGCGCGGTCGCGCATCACTTCCAGTTCATACTCTTTCCAGCCTAAAACCGACTGCTCGACCATCACCTCGGAAATCATGCTGGCGTCCAGACCGGCCTTGGCGATTTCGGCGAGCTCTTCCCAGTTGTAAGCCACGCCGCTGCCGGTGCCGCCCAAGGTGAAGGCCGCGCGGATGATGATGGGAAAGCCGATGTCTTCGGCGATTTTCATCACCTCGTCCAGATTGCGGGCAAAGCCGCTTTTGGGCATTTTCAGCCCGATTTTTTCCATGGCGCTGCGGAACTTCTCCCGGTCTTCCGCCTTGTGGATGACTTCGAGATTGGCGCCCAGCATCTCCACGCCGTACTTTTGCAAAACGCCGGATTCAGCCAGCGCCACGGCCGTGTTGAGTCCCGTCTGTCCGCCCAGCGTCGGCAAAAGCGCGTCGGGCCGCTCGCGGGCGATGATCTTTTCCACCGTCTCCGGTGTGATCGGTTCAACATAGGTGCGATCGGCCGTTTCCGGATCGGTCATGATCGTGGCCGGGTTGGAGTTGATGAGCACAACCTCGTAGCCTTCTTCGCGCAGGGCTTTGCACGCCTGGGTTCCGGAATAGTCGAATTCGCAGGCCTGGCTGATGATGATCGGCCCGGAGCCGATCAGCAGAATTTTTTTAATGTCGGTTCGTTTCGGCACTTCAGTTTCCTTTTTTCCCCTCCCCTTGAGGGAGGGGTTAGGGGAGGGGAAGTCCTCACTCCCACTCAATCGTACTGGGCGGTTTCGAGCTCACATCATACACCACGCGGTTGATGCCCTTCACCTCGTTGATGATCCTCGTCGAGACGCGCGCGAGCAGATCGTGCGGCAACCTTGCCCAGTCCGCCGTCATCGCGTCGTCACTCGTCACGGCGCGGATCGCCGCGATATTTTCGTAGGTGCGCTGATCACCCATGATGCCCACGCTTTTAATCGGCAAAAGGACCACAAACGTCTGCCACAGCTTGTAATAAAGATTCGCGGCGCGGATTTCTTCAAGCAGAATGGTGTCGGCTTTGCGCAACACGGCCAGACGCTGAGCATTCACCTCGCCCAGAATGCGCACGGCCAGTCCCGGACCCGGAAATGGCTGCCGCCAGACGACATCGTCGGCCAGTCCCAGCTCTTTGCCCAGAAGGCGGACTTCATCTTTGAACAAATGCTTGAGCGGTTCCAGCAGTTGAAGCTTCATTTTCTTCGGAAGACCGCCCACATTGTGATGCGACTTGATCACGACGCTGGGGCCGCCGAAAGCCGACCGGGATTCAATGAGATCGGGATACAGCGTGCCTTGCGCCAGGAATTTCACGCCTGTGATCCTGAGCGCCTCTTCGTCAAAGACCTCAATAAAAGTGCGTCCGATGATCTTGCGCTTTTTCTCCGGATCGGTGACGCCTTTGAGTCTTTTTAAAAAAAGGCCGCCCGCCCGGGCGAACTTCAAATTGATGTGCAGATGCTTTTTGAACATGTCGATCACACGCTTTGCCTCGCCTTCGCGCAACACGCCGTTATCGACAAAAACGCAGGTCAGCTGTTTGCCGACGGCTTTGTGCAGAAGCACGGCCGCCACGGACGAATCCACGCCGCCGGAGAGCCCCAGAATGACTTTCTCTTTTCCCACTTCGCGGCGGATATCTTCGATGGCGTGTTCGGCGAAGGATTTCATGGACCAGGTCTTTTTGCAGCGGCAGATCTTAAAGAGGAAGTTGGCGAGAATTTTCCTGCCGTCGGCTGTGTGGACGACTTCGGGATGGAACTGCAAACCGTAGAAGCGCCTGGTCTCGTCCTGGGCCGCCGCGACCGGCGTGTTGGCCGTGCTGGCGGTTACCTCAAAGCCTTCGGGAAGCTCGCCGATGGAATCGCCGTGGCTCATCCAGCATATCGTCTTTTTGTCAACGCCGGCAAAAAGACCGGCAGGCTTTTTGATATGCAGTTCGGCAAAGCCATATTCGCGTTTCTTGGAGCCGATGACCTTGCCGCCCAGTGAATCCACGAGATATTGCATGCCGTAGCAGATGCCCAGAACCGGAATGCCCAGGCCAAAAATGCCCCGATCCACACGCGGCGAGCCTTTGGCGTAGATGCTCGCGGGCCCGCCGGATAAAATGATGCCTTCGGGTTTTAGCGCCCGAATGGCCGCAAGGCTGATCGTCGGCGGTTCAATTTCGCAATAGACGAAATGCTCCCGCACGCGACGGGCAATAAGCTGGTTATACTGGGAACCGAAATCGATGATCAGGATCACAGGACGTTCTCCTTTGAGAATTTCATTCTCGCGACGAAGTCGGCAAAGAGATATTCCGTATCGCGCGGCCCCGGAGCGGCTTCAGGATGATACTGAACGCTCATGGCGTTTGCGAGCTTCATTCCTTCCGACGTGTGATCGTTAAGATTCGTAAACGATTTTTGGGCCTTGCCCTCCACCGATTCCGGCACGACGACAAACCCGTGGTTCTGGGAAGTGATTTCCACGCGGCCGGTATCGAGGTTCTTCACCGGCTGATTGATGCCATGGTGGCCGAATTTGAGTTTTTCCGTGGCGCCGCCCACCGCCTGTCCGATAATCTGATGCCCCAGACAGATGCCGAAGACCGGCATTTTGCCGATGATGTCACGGGCGGCCTCGACGATATAGGGAAGCGCTGAAGGATCGCCCGGGCCGTTGGACAACAGCACGCCGTCGGGGGCGTAGGACAGAATCTGCGCCCCGGTGGAGGCGGCCGGAACGACCACCACTTCGCAGCCGTTTTGCTCCAGAAGCCTCAGAATATTATATTTGACGCCGCAGTCGAGCACGACGACACGCGGTTGGGCGGCGGTTTTCTTCTTGGGAATCGCGCTTGCCTGCACCGCGCCGTTTTTCCAGAGATAGGGGTGATCGCAGGAGACTTCACGCACCAGATCGCGGCCGACCAGCCCAGGATAGGCGCGAACTTTTTCCAGCAGCTCGTCAATCTTTGAGGGATGGGTGGACAGGATGCCTTTCATCGCGCCGGATAATCGAAGCTTTCGGGTGAGCGCCCGGGTGTCGATGCCGTCGATGCCGATTTTGCCCGCGTTCTCCAGAAAGGTCTTAAGGGTTTTTGTCATCCGCCAGTTGCTGGGATGGGGCTGGTACTCTTTAATGATAAAACCTTCCAGATGAAGGCCCGCCGATTCCATGTCTTCATCATTGACGCCGTAGTTTCCGACCAGCGGATAGGTCATGACAACCATCTGGCCCTTATAGGATGGATCGGTGAGCACTTCCTGATAGCCGGTCATGGCGGTGTTGAAAACCACTTCGCCCAGGCTTTCGCCGTCGCCCGCGAACGCAAAACCCTCAAAGACGCTTCCGTCTTCAAGGGCCAGTATCGCCTTTCGATCATTTCTTAACAGGGGCATGAATTTTGTTTCTCCGAGCGAGTTTTGCCACAAGGCAGGCGCTTCTATCGCGTTTTTCGCGCTTCGTCAATGACTAACGCGGGGACCGGCCGAAACCGCTCTGCGGGTGGCAGGCCGGTCCCCCACGTCGATGAAACAGCTAGCAGATGAACAACATTTCCCAGAACTTGGGCAAAGGCCAGGTCTCATCATCAATCAGGCCTTCGAGCTCGTCCACGTATTCCCGCAGCTCATCCATCTTCGGTTTGACCTTGGAGGCCAGCATTTCCGCCTTTTTCTGTTCGTCGTGAACGGCCTCGGCCGTCTCCACTTTAGCCAGAACGTCTTTATTGGTCGCATAGATGCTGTTGATCAGGTTCATGATCTTTTTAAGCAGTTCCGCCTGCGAGGAGACCACCGCGCCGGACCCGAGCGCGCTTTTGGCGGCATTGATCGCTTCGGCTAATTGCTTCTGATACGCGACGGCCGCCGGAATAATCTGCGTTATGCAGATGTTGTTGAGGCATTTCACTTCGATTTCCAGATCTTTGATGTAGCGCTCCACATGGATCAGCTGGCGGCTTTTGAGCTCTACCTTGGAAAGCACTTCATATTTTTCAAACAGATCGAGAGCCTTATCCGTCACCAGCGCGCGAAGGGCGGTCGGCGTCGTTTTTTCGTTGGGCAGTCCGCGGCGTTTGGCTTCCGCTTCCCATTCCTTCGTGTAGTTGTCGCCGTTGAAAAGAATCGGGCGAACGTATTTGATTTCGCTTTTGAGGACATCAAACACCGCCTGATTGATGTTTTTGGCGTCTTTGGCTTTGGCTTTGATCTTTTCAGCCATTTCATCAATGCTTTCGGCGACGATGGTGTTGAGCGCGATGACCTGCGTGGCGATCGACTGAGCAGAACCCACCGCGCGGAACTCGAATTTATTGCCGGTAAAGGCGAAAGGCGATGTCCGGTTTCGGTCTGTATTATCCTTGCTGACCTGATACAGAGATGAAATGCCCAAGTCGATGATTTCGGCGTTTGTAGCCTTGAGAACCGTGCCTTTTTCGATATTGTCGAGCACCTGCGTGAGTTGATCGCCCAGGAATACGGAAATGATCGCGGGCGGCGCTTCATTGGCGCCCAGACGATGGTCGTTTCCGTAGGAGGCGACCGAGGCGCGCAGGATGTCGGCATGCTTGTAGACGGCGCGGACCGTCGCGATCAGAAACACCAGAAACTGGATATTGTCCTGCGGCGTCGTGCCGGGGTTGAGCAGGTTGTTGTCGTTGTTGTCGGCCATCGACCAGTTGACGTGCTTGCCGGAGCCGTTGATTTTGGCAAAGGGTTTTTCATGCAAAAGCGCGGCGAGTCTGTGCTTTTTGGCCACGCCGCGCAGCGTCTCCATCACCAGTTGATTATGGTCGATGGCGAGGTTCGCTTCTTCATAAACGGGCGCGATCTCATACTGGCTGGGCGCCACTTCGTTGTGGCGGGTTTTGGCCGGAATGCCGAGTTTGAAGAGCTCTTCCTCCACATCGTGCATGAAGGAGGAAATCCGTTCCTTGATCGAGCCGAAATATTGGTCTTCGAGTTCCTGTCCCTTGGGGGGAGGCGCGCCGACGACCGTCCGGCCGCCCAGCACCAGATCCTGGCGTTTGTAGAAGTAATCCATGTCGATCAAGAAGTATTCCTGCTCGGGGCCCAGATTGGACATCACCTTCTTCGCATTTTTGACGCCCAGGAGCTTGAGCATCGCCACGGCGCTTTTGCTCAAGGCGCGGATGGATCGCAAAAGCGGCGTCTTTTTATCAAGGGCCTGGCCGGTGTAGGAAATGAAGGCCGTCGGAATGCACAGTGTCGTCGAAATGCCGTTTCTTTTAATAAAGGCGGGAGACGACATGTCCCAGGCCGTGTAGCCGCGCGCTTCAAACGTGGCGCGGATGCCGCCGGAGGGGAACGACGACGCGTCCGGTTCGCCCTGAACCAGTTGCTTGCCGGAGAAACGCTCAATCACTTCGCCCGGCGCGATGGGATCGACGAACGCGTCATGCTTTTCGGCGGTGATCCCGGTCATCGGCTGGAACCAGTGCGCGAAATGCGTCGCGCCTTTTTCCAGCGCCCATTCTTTCATGGCATGCGCGACGACATTGGCCGTGTCGGCATCGAGCGGCGTATCTTCGTTGATCGCGTCCATCAGCTTCTTGAAAATATTTTTGGGAAGCTTCTCCTTCATGACTTTGGTGTTGAAGGTGTCTTCGCCGAAATACTGCGAGACGGGAACGAACTTTTCTTTTTCGATGACATAGTTTCGTTCAGCAGCGGTGATTGTTGTCGTTTTTTTCATAATTTCTCCATCCTTTATCGTAATTAAAAAAATGTTTATTCCAACGGGCTGTTCTCAGCGATTTCCCAGACCCCCGTGGGACAGGCCCCGGCGCAGAAACCGCAACCGATGCAACGGTCGGCATCAACAACGTAGGCAAACTTTTCCTCCGGTGTTTGCGACCGGGAGATCGCCTGCGCCGGACAAAGCTCTTCGCACAAGCCGCAGTCCCGGCACGCGCCGCAGGATGCGCAACTCGTCGCGCACGAGGCGGGATCGCCGGGCATTGGGGCGCGCGGGTCGAAATACTGCAGTTTGACGCGCTCATAGCTGATGGGCGGCAATCGATCATAGGTTTGATCCACTCCCCGGATCAGGTTGTCGATAGCCTTTGCCGCCACCCGGCCCGCGCCGATCGCATCGGTCAAAAGGCCCGGCCTTACCGCGTCGCCGATGGCGTAAATCTGAGAGTCGCTGGTGGCATACGTGTCGTCCACCAGCACAAACCCCCGCTCCGTCGCAATGTCTTCGGGCAAGAAGGATAAATCCGGCACGTCGCCCACGGCCACGATGACCGTGTCGGCGGGCAGAATTTCTCCGGTGGTCAGTTCGACGCCCGAATCCGTCACCGCTTTTGTGAAACGCGGCCACAGGAAAACCGCTCCCGCCGCTTCGGCGTGCTGCCGCTCTACCCCGAAGGAGGCGGGTTTTTGAACGTCGATCAAAGTCGCGCTTTTCGCGCCCAGGCGAAAAGCCTCCGTCGCGGCGTCGCAGCCGACATTACCGGCGCCGATAATGACGACGTTTTCGCCGACTTTTGCGCAATCGAGCTTGCTTTGACGCAGAAACTCGAGGGCGGTTACAGTTTTGTCCATGCCCGGGATGTTCAGCTTGCGGGGGCTCTGCGCGCCCGCTGCGATCACGACATAGTCGTGGTCTTTTTTAAGCCTGGCAAAGGTCTCCCGGGTGAGCGACTTGCCAAGTTGCGTGCGGCGGATGTTTTCGGCGAGTCTTGCGATTTCATGCTCCACCACATCCGTCGGAATCCGGCTTTTGGGGATCGAATCGGTGATTTTCCCGCCCAACTGCTTGCGGCCTTCCACGAGGGTGACCTCATGGCCGGAAAGCCATAACTGCCAGGCCACGGAAAGTCCCGCGGGGCCTGCGCCCACCACCGCGATTTTTTTGCCCGTCTCGGGCGCGCGATGCGGCGCTTTGGCCTCCCGCGACGCCTTGCCCAGCACCCGCACATCGACGGGGTCGAGGTTCACCAGGTTTCGCGTGCAGCTCTGCATGCACAGGTTGGGGCACAGGTAGCCGCAGACCGTCGCCGGAAAGGGTGTGTACTGCAGGGCCAGATCGACCGCCTCATCCAGTTTGCCTTCCCGGATCAGCGCCCAGCGTTTCTGGACGGGAATGCCGGTGGGGCAGGCCGCCTGGCAGGGCGGCAGATATTTATCGTTGGCCCAGGTCGGCACAAATCGCCTCAGGTCGCCTGTGGGAGTAAGCCCGATAGGAGACCGATCCAGATTGGACAAATCGCCGATCAAGCCGCCCGTGCCCAGCTCGCCGTTCCAGATCTCGGCACGGAAGCGCGCCATCGGACGCGCCTGTTTCGGCAGCTTTTCCGACGGCTTCCGGGCGGCAAGCATCTTCCAGTCTTCGCGCTTTTCACAAAGCTGATCACAGAGGTACGCTTTGCCGATCGCCTGCAAGAACCGCCTGAGCCCTTCCTGAAGCCACCTCCATTCGTCTTCGGGAAGAGGGTCTATCAATCTCGCGTCGGCCTGGCTGTAAAGCCCCTGACTTCCGCGGAAAAAGATTTTGCCTCCCACCATGCCCACACAGGGGCGATAGCCCAGAACATTTTTTTCTTGTTCGGCGCCCATGCCGCACACAACGGCAATGCCGCCTGCCATAAACTCGGCAAATGAGTCTCCGGCTTTGCCCATGACCCACAACTCGGGAGGTTCAAAGCGCGGATTGTGTTTGGTCATCGTCATGCCGCGCGCGCCGATATCGCCGTCGATATAGATTTTCCCCTGCGCCATGGCGTTGGCCGCGCCGTTGGTGGCGTTGCCGTGGACAATGATTTCAGCGCCGGCGTTGAGCCATCCGATATCATCGGAAGCCGGTCCGAACACTTCGATAACGGTGTTGGCAAAGCCCATCGATCCCAGTCGCTGGCCGGACGTTCCCAGCACATCGACTTTGATTTTCTCGTCGCCGGCGCGCCAGAGCCTTCCGCCGATGCCGTGCTGACCGTAGGCCGTCACTTCAATCTGACGGAATCCGTCAGTGACGGCTTTCTGAATGCGCTCTTCCAGGATGCGCGACTCGACGCGAAGGTCGTTTTCAACGCCGGGGATTTTTATGGTGTCTTTTTTTGTCATTCGTTTGCCCTGTTTCCCTTTGCCGCAGGAGGCGGTTTGGTCCGGCATGCGCCGGACTTGAAAAACCGGTTCCTACAGGACGTATTTAATATTCAATCTCTGCGCCGCGTCCGCGTCATTGATGCCCAGCGCGTCGGACATGCCGATGGGCAGCGAGGTCGAGCGTCCCAAAGGCGCGACGATTTTTTTCAATTCCGTATCGAAGCTCACATACAGATCCACCACCCGCTGGGCCACTTTCTCCGGATCGAGTCTCCGGTCCAGCCTCGGATCCTGTGACGTGATGCCCTTGGGGCACACGCCGATGTTGCAGACGTTGCAGCGGTCCGCCTCGGAACCCAGGCAACCCGCGGCCGCCTGCATGATGTATTTTCCGGTCTGGACGCCGCTGGCGCCCAGCATGATGAGCGCGGCGGCATTGGCGGCCAGATTGCCGTTTTTGCCGATGCCGCCACCCGCGAAAAGGGGAATCTCATTCTGTTTGCCCAATTTCACCAGCGTGAGATACGCGTCGCGCAGGTTGCTGGCAATCGGATGACCCATGTGGTCCATCGAAACGTTATAGGCCGCGCCCGTGCCGCCGTCTTCGCCGTCGATGGCCAGCCCCGCCGCGAAAGGATTGCGGGTGAGGTTGTTGAGCACCGCCATCGCCGTGCTGGAGGCGGAAATTTTCGGGTAAACCGGCACGCGGAAGCCCCAGGCCATGGACATGGACTGGATCATCTTGGCCACCGCTTCCTCAATCGAGTACTTGGTCTGGTGCGTCGGGGGACTGGGCAAGTTCACGCCCTGCGGCACGCCGCGAATCGCGGATATAAGCTTGTTGACCTTGTACCACATCAAAAGGCCGCCGTCTCCTGGTTTGGCGCCCTGGCCGTATTTAATTTCAATCGCGCAAGGGTCTTCCTTCATCGCGGGCAGGCTGTGGATGATTTCGTCCCAGCCGAAGTAGCCGCTGGCGATCTGCAGAATCACGTATTTCAAAAATCGGGATTGCAAAAGCCTCGGCGGGCAGCCGCCTTCGCCCGTGCACATGCGCACCGGCATGCCGAGCTCTTCATTCAGATACGCCACGCCCATTTGCAGGCCTTCCCACATATTGGGAGACAAGGCGCCAAAGGACATTGAGCCGATAATGAGCGGATAGATTTCGCGAACCGGCGGCATCCAGCCCTGCTCGCGGCTGACTTTCAGCATCTCTTCAGGGGGAAGCACGCGGCCCAAAAGCGTGCGCAGCTCGAATTCATGACGGCCCGCGTCGAGCGCCGGGTCGGTCAGCATCGAGATGCGGACGAACTTGATTTTATCGAGCACGCTGTCGGGATTGTTTCTGCGGCCTCCCCGGCGTCGGGGTTCGCCGTTTTGGTTCACATGAAAGCGCAGCTTGTCGATTTCGTCGCTGCGCACCGGGGCGATGGCGCCGTTGGGGCAAACCAGGGTGCACATGGCGCAGCCGACACAGGCATGCGCGGGATCCGTGCGCTGGTCGATGCCGTGGTAAATCGAAAAGAGGTTGGCCGGACGGCTTTCGAGTCCCGCCGGGACGGACAAGGCGCGCTTTCGGTGAGGTCCCAGATCAATCGCGCGAACGGGGCACACGGCCGTGCAGCGGCCGCACAGGGTGCATTTGTCCTTGCTCCAGACGATCTGCCAGGGCAGATCTTTGGCGCTTAGTGTAGATGGGGTAATGTGTCCCACTGATTCCATTTTTCTATCTCCTGCCGCCCGCGGCGGACCAATACGGTTTCATATTTCATGGGTTGATCGTCGAGGTTGATATCGCGCTCCGGTATCGCCGCGTCAAGCCCGCACATCTCGGAAGAAAAGGCGAAGATGCCGGGGCGCCCGCCCACGACGCCGGGGCGCAGTTTTTTGGAATCCTGCACCATGAACATCGATTTATCCGGCAGGCAGCCGATGACGCAGTTGGGACCGTCGATGATCAAAGGCCGGCAGGCCTGCTTGAGATTGCGAAGCAGCGTCCCGTCGGGATGCCTGGCGATTTCTTCATCTTTAAGCGGGGTGATGATGTGCTTGTACATCTCCATGCTCAAGCCCAGCTTATTTTGCATGTAGTGCAGGATATGGGCGAACACTTCCGAATCGGATTGATAGCCCGCGTAGCCGGGGAAGTTGCGCGACATCAGAAACTCGCGGATCGGCACGAACGCCGTGTTTTCGCCGTTGGTCATCGTGGCCATGCCCTGAATGAAGAAAGGATGGCAGGCGTAAATATTGATGGCGTAGTTGGTGTTCTGGCGGCCCTGGCTCAAAATGACACGCGCGGAAAGCTCTTTGCGGTCCAGGCCCAGATAGTCGGCCACCATCAGGGGATCTCCCACTTCCTTCATCATGATGACATCCGGCCAGAAACTGAAAATCAGCATCGAATCGTCTTTTTCACCCATCTGCCGCAGTTGAAGCTGAACCATCATCAGGCGAAAGTCGATTTCCTCCCGGGTCAGGCCCTCCCAGTCCGCCGGATATTCATAGACCCGGATGACATAGTTGTCGCGCTTGGGTGTGCCGGCCGGCGCGGGTTTTGCCGGCCGGAAAGACAGTTTGTATTTCACCATGAAATCCAGGTCGATCATAAAGCGGTCGAGCGCCTTAATGCCGTCGTTGGAAAAAATGCCGCACAGAATCGGCTCGTTTTTGAATTTTTCGAATTCGCCCCCCAGATCGGTCAGAAACAGTCCTACACCGGATCCGTCGTGGCCTTCCTTCATCACATTGAGGGCGTTTATGGCCACCATCGGGGAAAGCGGCTCATTACTGGTGATTGCGAACAAGCGACACATAATATTTCCTTTCTAAAACCGGCCGTGTCTTTAAGTTATGCCGGCAGAATCTGTTTTTGCCAAAGTCGTGCCAGGGAAAAACAATAAACAAATCTGCTCATAATGCCTTGTCCTGTTGGCAATTTTTTACCGATTTGTTTCTCTCTTTTCTTTTTCTGCCGAACAATTTTGTATTTTTGAAAAAGTGCGCGACAAAATTGTTCGATTCTGTTGTTTGTCGGCTTGAGCGCTTTGCTTTCAAGTAAAAAAATTACTTTTCCGCTTCTTTCCCCTTTTTACGGAAGTGCTTTGGATCGATGCCCATCTTCATGATTTTATACTGGACAATCCTCTTGGTCGTTCCGAGGATTTTGGCTGCCTTGGTCTGATTGCCTCCTGCTTCTTCCAAGGCATCAATAATTAAGGAGCGTTCCTGCGCTTCAACCACGGATGATAATTTGCTTCGTTCTTTGCGTTCCAGATCCTTTTCTTTAAGCTGCAGCGAGGGGGGAAGGTGTATTAAATCAATGATATCTGTTTTAGTCAGCAACACCGCGCGTTCAATGCAGTTTTCCAGTTCGCGGACATTTCCGGGCCATTTATGAGATAAAAAGACCTCAATGGCGGGCGTTGATATCCTTTTGACCGTCTTGCCCATTTCTTTGCTGTATTTGATCAGAAAATGATCCGCCAGCAAAATCACGTCACTGCCCCGTTCGCGCAGCGGCGGCAGATAAACGGGAAAGACATTGAGCCGGTAAAATAAATCGGCGCGGAATCGATCTCCCAGAATGTCCTGTTCAAGATTCCGGTTGGTTGCGGCGATAATCCGCACATTCACGTTCACGACGCGCGATGAACCGAGAGGTTGAAACTTTTTTTCTTGCAGGACGCGAAGAAGCTTGACCTGCGCGGCGGCGGAAAGCTCGCCGACTTCGTCGAGAAAAATCGTTCCGCCGTTGGCTTCTTCAAAGCGGCCGCGGCGTGTGTGCAGAGCGCCTGTAAAGGCGCCTTTTTCATGTCCGAACAATTCGCTTTCTATGAGCGTGTCGGGAATCGCCGCGCAGTTGACTTGAATCAACGGTCCGCCCTTGCGGGGGGAATTGTTATGAATGGCCCGCGCAATGAGTTCCTTGCCTGTGCCGGTTTCTCCCGTAATCAGAACGGTCGTGTTGGAGTCGGCCACTTGAGCCACCAGGCCGAACACTTCCTGCATGGCCTTGGAATGTCCGATGATATCCATCGACGGCGCTCGGTTCTGGCCGACGATTTTGCGAAGGCGCTTGTTTTCCTCCTCCAGCGCCCGGATATGAACGGCTTTGGCCATCAATTCGGCAACGGAAGAAAGCAAGGCCAGTTCTTTGTCCAGGTTTTCCACTTTCTGGGCAACTTTATCGGCGGAGAGCACTCCGACGACGCGCGCGTCGTACATGATCGGAACGCATAAAAAGGAGAGTTCCGCCCGGTTTAAATGCCGCCTGGCGCCGGTGCGGTCCAGAAAGTGCGTTTCCTGACCGAGATTGGCCACCGCCATGGGGCGTCCGGTTTCCGCAACTTTGCCGGTAATGCCTTCACCGGGTTTGTAGGTGACATCAAGGCCGTCAATATTGATGTCATGGGCGACATCCAGCCAGGCCTCCTGTTTTTCCCGGTCCAGAAGCGAAATCATTCCCCGCTCCATGCCTAAGCGGGTGCTCATTTCCTGAAGCACGTGCTCGAGCTGATCCCGCAAATCTCCGGGCTGCGAGAAAATTTTGGCAATGGCATGCAGGGCCGCCAATTCCTCATAACTGTGAATGCTCAATGTCGTCTCTTCCTTGCTCAGTGGTTTGGTTAATGTGCCGGTCATTCCGATCTCCACAAAACCGATTCTACTTTGTAACAAAAATGTTCTTATATCAATCGAAATTATTTCTTCATTTGCAGTAATTGCAAGGAACAAACCAAAAACAACAAGATTGTAACACGGCGGCCTTTTAATGGAGGCAAGATACGTACTTTTGCGATTGCTTTTAACGAGATGCATTGCGCCGGTGCGGAGTTTCCGATATAGTCGAAAAAAATACGGAGGGCGCAAAATGTTCTTCTTTATATTTCTTACTTTGACAGCGGCCGGTTGTCTGATCAGTCTGCTGATAAACAGAAAACACTTGTCTAAACAAAAAGTTATCGACATTGTTTTGTTCTATCTGCTTTTGATTCAGGTCGGCCTGACCGGTCTTTGGGCTTTCATCGGGCATATTTTTATGTCCGATCATGTTGCCCAATCCATCGGCTGGGCGACAGGCAGTCCGTTTCAACTGGAAGTGGCCATGGCCAATCTGGCTTTCGGTGTTCTCGGCGTTCTTTGTGTGGTTTTCAAAGACGGTTTCTGGCTTGCCACCGGCATTGGTTATGCCGTTTTTCTTTTCGGCGCCGCCTTTGTTCACATCCGGGAAATGATCACTGCCGGAAACTATGCGGTCTATAATGCCGGCCCTTTTTTGTACTTAAACGATATCGGCATGCCGGTTTTGATTCTGGTTCTGCTGGCGATGAAATGGCGGTTCAAAGCGCGATAAGGTTGATGTGAGAAGAAGTTCATGGAAACTCTGCTTTCTCTCACTGTGGGGGTCGGGCTTGCGGCCGCCTGCGGTTTTCGGGTGTTTGTCCCGCTGCTGGTGCTCAATCTCGCGGCGCTTACCGGCCAGATGACTCTGCCGGCCGGATTTGCCTGGTTGGGCGACCCTTATGCGACGATCGTTTTCGGCGCGGCGACGTTGGCTGAAATCGGGGGCTATTATATCCCCTGGGTCGATTCCGTTTTGGATGCAATCACCACGCCCGCATCCGTTATCGCCGGAACGCTCGCGAGCGCGGCAGTCATTGTCGAGCTGCCGCCTTTGATGAAGTGGTCTCTGGCCTTGATTGCCGGCGGAGGGATCGCGGGAGGCATTCAGGCGTCAACCGTCGCCTTACGCGCGAAAACAACTCTGGCTTCGGGAGGCGCCGCCAATCCGGTTTTTTCCACCCTGGAACTGGCCGGCGCGGTGGTCCTTGCTGTGCTGGCTGTCTTTATTCCTCTGGCAGCTCTGGTTGTGGTCGTCATATTTCTTGTTTGGATCTTTCGAAGGCTTGGCCGTCGTTTTGTCGGGACAAACCGTTTTCCGAAAGACGGGCATCCGTAAAAAAACGGGACAGTGACCTCTCCGGTCCATGCCCCGTTTTCTTTGCGAGCTGCGGATCAATCAGGATTTCGCTCCCGCAGGAACCGGAAGTCCCAGGGTTTCCATGGCTTTGACGGCTTTCTCTTTAACGGAGTTTGCTACGGAGACGGCTTCGTGCAGGTTTCCGGCGTTGAAGCTTTCCTGGGCTTTGGCCCAGTCCGCTTTAGCCGCGGCAAGTCCCGCCTTGGTGTCTTCAAGCGCTTCGGCCGTCAGGTTGCCCGGAAGACTTTTTGCCTGAGACAGAATATCCATCCGGCTTTCCACAGCCGCAACCATCCTGGGAATTCCCTGGCTTAGATTGGTCCAGGTCTGACTGAGTTCATCTTTTTTTGCTTTGGCCGCTTCAACAACATCTTTCGCTTTGCCGACCAGGCTCTGCGCCTCGGCGAGGGCTTCTTGAAAATTGCCCTTGGCAAGTTTGTCTTTTGCGGATGCCAAAGCGCTTTCCAAAGCGGCGATCTGATCCGGAATGATTTTTCCCGCTTCCGTTTTAGCGGCGCTTACTGCTTCTTCCGCCGCCTTGATGGCAAGTTCGGCGGGGCCTTTATCTTTTCCGCCGCACGCCGTTAACGCAACCGCCGCAAGCAGCGCTAAAATCATCATGCCGATAATTTTTCTGTTCATGGGTTTGTCCTTTCATTGATAAATGATAAAAAATCATTAAAACGATGATGACCTGATTAGGCGGGCCGGGCAAAGAGGCGCGTTAAGGAATGTGCAGTTTCTGGCCCACTTTGATCAAATCCGGGTTTTTAAGGATATCGCGGTTGGCCTCGAAAATCTTTTTATAGAGGCTTCCGTCTCCATAATATTTTTCCGAGATTTTCCAGAGGGTTTCTCCCTTTTTGACCTCGTGGTATTGCTTGACGTCCCACGGATCCTCATGAGTCTTGTTTTTTTCCTCAACCATTCCTTTCACCTCCTTTTTCCGGCGTTTGACCGCCGGGGATTCTAAAGACGATCCGCTTCGAATGTGTTGCAGGCCTGAAGCGTTCCTTCTTCAAACCCACGCCGAAACCATCGTACGCGCTGCGCCGAAGAGCCGTGCGTAAATCCGTCCGGAACAACGTATCCCCGGGAGCTTTTCTGAATGCGATCGTCTCCGACGGCGCTTGCGGCATTGAGACCTTCTTCCAGGTCGCCGCTTTCGAGAATATCCCGCCTTTTATGCGCTTGATGCGCCCACATGCCGGCCAGACAGTCGGCCTGAAGTTCGAGCATGACGCTCAGTTTGTTTTTCTCGGGAGTTCCGACGCGGGATTGGATTTGGCTGACCTGCTGCAAAATGCCCAACTGCATCTGCACATGGTGTCCGATTTCATGGGCGATGACATAGGCCCGGGCGAAGTCTCCGGAGGCGCCGAAGCGGTTGTGCAATTCATCGAAAAAAACCAAATCAAGATAGACTTTTTGATCGGCCGGACAGTAAAAGGGGCCGACAGCCGAGCCGGCCATGCCGCAGGCGGATTCGACCGCTCCTGAAAAAAGAACAAGCTTCGGCTCCTGATAGCGTCGTCCCGCTCCTGAGAAAACGTCATTCCAGACATCTTCTGTTTCCGCCAGAACGACAGCGACGAAACGACTATCGTCATCATCCGGGCCGGGGCCGACGCTGTGTTGCACGGATGCGGGCGGCGACTGCAAGGAGTCGCCGACCTGAAGCATCACACCCGGATCGATTCCCAGAAACAGGCCAACGACAACAAGAACGACCAATCCCAATCCTCCGATGCCGCCGACTTTTGCGCCGCGGGAGATAGACATTCCTCTGCGGTCTTCCACATTCTTGCTTTGACGTTCACCTTTCCATCGCATAAGGCGCTCCGTTTAGTTCAAATAAATTTTTCAGAAACGAATTGATGGTTTTTCTTTTGTTAAGGAAAGTTCGATCGCTGTTTCGGCGGCTGACTTTGCCGCATGAAATCACAAATCGACTTGGGGAAAGGCAAAGGGGTCGAACAGGCGATCCTTTTGCCCGGAAGTATAGAAAGATCCGCCGGACTTGTCAAGGCGATAGAATCCGGGTGTCAGGACAGAACGTTTTTCAGCGCAAGGCCCAAATCTTCGAGGATGAGCGGTTTTTTCAGAAAGCGACAGGCGCCCAGACGCAGCGTTTCCTGGACCTGCTGCGTTTCGGCAAAACCGCTGACGATAACGGCCCTCTGGCCGGGTCGAATCCGGAGGATTCTTTCATAGGTTTCGCGTCCGTCGATGCCCGGATCCATGATCATGTCCAGAATCACCAGATCCACCCGATGATCGGTAAGATAGGCCAGAGCCGCCTCGCCGCTTTCCACCGAGGCGGCCTGATATCCCAACGCTTCGAGCATGCTGCAGGTGATTTCCCGCTGGCTGGCCACATCATCAACCACGAGGATGGTCTGGCCTTTTCCCGCCAGGTCGGCGAGAACCGGGGCGGCTGTCGGGCAGATCGCCGCTTCGCGGGTGGAGGGAAAATACAGCTCAAAGGTCGCGCCTTTGTCGGAACTGATCACATCGATATAGCCTTCATGATCCGAGACGGCGTTCCAGACGACCGTGAGACCCAGGCCCGTTCCGCTTCGTCCCATGACTTTTTTGGTATAGAAAGGCTCAAAAATCCTTTCGATGTCCTGCGGAGAAATGCCCGGGCCGTCATCGCTCACCGATAAAACGACGTATTCACCGGTCCGGACTGTGTCGTACCCCTTAATCGGATGCTCAACATAACGATTGGAGGTTTTGATGGAGACCACGCCTTTATCCGGAATAGCTTCCGAGGCGTTGGAGACCAGATTCATGAGGGCTTTCCGAATATGCGCGGTCGATCCTTTGATGAAAAGCAGTCTGGGGTCCAGATCGGTGGAAATGCGCACCGAGGGATGAAACTGCATCAGCTTTCTGCATTCCGGCGACGTGAGATAGGACATGATGATTTCATTAATATTGATGGACTGCTTGGTAATGGCCACGCCGCGCGCGATGGTGAGCAGATCCTGGACAATGGCCGAGGCCCGCAATCCGGAATCGTGAATGGTCGAAAGCGGCTTTCGAAGCGGGCTGTCGGCGGGCAAATCCAAAAGCATCAGTTCCGGATAGCTGACGATGCCCGACAAAACATTATTGAGGTCATGCGCGACGCCGCCGGCGAGCAGGCCCAGCGATTCCATTTTCTTGAGCCGCTGGAGCTTTTCTTCCTGTTCCTTTAAAATCGTCTCTTCGGAAATGCGCTGCGTGACATCGCGCATCACCGTGAGGATGGCCTGCCGTCCCCGGTACAAAATGGCGTTGGCCCGAATTTCAAGATGTTTTTCTTTGCCCTGAGTCGTCCGGATTTTCAGCGAAATGGATTCATCGACTCCGCTTGCGCGCAGCAGCCGGTCATAGTGTTCCATAAGGATTTGGTAGTCATCTTGATTGATATGCGAAAGCAGATCAATAGCCGCCAGGCCGTCGAGGGACCGTCCGAAAATTTCTTCGCAGGCGGGGTTGTCGAAAACCACACGTCCGTCCTGAATGACCAGGATGCCGTCATTCGCATACTCGGTGATCACCCGGTATTTGCTTTCGGCCTCGGCATCCGTATAGCTGTCGAAAACGACCAGCAAGGTGACGAATGAGAAGATGAAAAAACCGTATTCCATCATATATTGCCGAATCGGGAAGCCGAAAACCGCCAGGCCGTCATGTATTCCCAGGCCCAGCCAGATAATCATACTGGCGAGAAAGGCTTTTTTGTGCCGAATGTTTTGCCGCCGGTCCCGAAGCCACAAAAAGACGGCGAACGCGCCGGAAATAATGATATAGGCGACGAAGCCGGCCCCCAGAACGCCAATGTCCAATTCGACAAACGGCGAATCCAGGCCCGGAAAATGACGCTCGACGAATTGATCGGACACGATCAAATTGGTGCGCCACAGCAAGGTGAGAAGAATCAAATGAAAGGCGCCCGCGATGAGGTGATAGCGCTTCCCGGAGTGTCTCAGATAGGAAAAGGTCAGGCCGACAAAAGCATGCAGCAAAACAAGCAGGGCGGAAAATTCGAGCAGGCCGGCCATCCTTTTGACCGTCCCCGCCGGCGTATTGTACTCAAGAAAAACGCCCGCTGCGTAGATCAGGCCGGCAAAAGAGACGGCGGCGCTCCAACCGTACCAGGCTATCCGCGGTTTGCGTAAAACGAAACCCACCTGGATAACCATCATCATCAGGGCCAGAATGGCCACGGACAGCGATCCGGCGGATTGAGGAACAATCTGTTCAAGCATGGCGACTCCAATCAGGGAGAAACCGGCATCCTTCGGCAAACTGCCCGTATGGAGATTCCGATTTGACCGACATTCGATTATCGGGTGGAGCGCGGAAAATATTAAGAAAAAATTGTTTACAAAAAAGCGGGAGAGTTAAACCGAAGAATATCTTGACAGATGTTTGGGTTTCCGATATTTGCGCACGGGTTTGACATCCGAATGAACAGGCCGTCTTGTTCGTATTTTCCTTTGGAGTATTGAATGATTAAAGCACAATTTGAAAGTCTGGGGGTTTATCTGCCTGATCGATCCGTGTCCACCGAGGAATTGGTCGGGCAGATGGCTCAAAAGCCGGTCTTCGATCTGATGTCTTTAACCGGCATCAAAAATCGCCGCTGGCGGGGCGAAGGGGAGGATTCCTTCACCCTGGCGATGGCCGCGGCTCGGGAATGCCTCGGGAAATCACGCTACCGCGCCTGCGATCTCGATGCGCTTATCTGCACATCCATCAGCCGCTTCAAGGACGGGCCGGTTAACCTCTGGATGAAGCCGGGCATGAGCAAGTTTTTGAAAAAAGAGATGGGCTTTCGCCCCGACGCCATGGGCTTTGACATGACCAACGCCTGCGCCGGCATGCTGACCGGCGTGCAGGTTCTCAATTCCATGATCGCCTCCGGTATGGTGAAAACCGGCATGGTGGTCAGCGGCGAGTGCATTACGCCGATTGCCGAAACGGCGCTCAAAGAAATCCGCGAGCCGATCGATCCGCAGTTTGCCTCTCTGACGGTTGGCGATTCCGGCGCGGCCGTCATTCTGGACCGGGCCGAAGGCGTTGATGAGGGAATCGAGTTTGTCGATTTTCTGACGATTGCCGATTTTGCCGATTTGTGCCTGGCGATGCCCAGCGTTGAAAATCCCGGTATCGCCATGTATGCCAAGTCCATCGAAATTCATCAGGAAGTGATCCGGAAGCTGCCTGCCATCGTCTTGCACATGATGCACAAGCACGGTTTTACCGGAAAGGATTTCGACTACGTGATTCCGCATCAGACCTCCGTTCGGGCGATCCGGGAAGCCCTGCAGTTGTGCGCAAAGCATCTGGATGTCTTGCCGGAGGCGCTCATTGGTCTTCGTCATTTCGGCAACACCGCGTCCACATCGCACTTCGTCGTGCTTCACGACCAGCTTTCCCAGAAACGCCTGAAAAAGAATTCCAAAGTTCTGTTTCTGGCGCTGGCTTCCGGCATTGTGATTGGTTTTGTGTCGGCGACCATCGGCCGATTGGAGGCAAGCTATGGCTATGGTCATTAAATCGACATTTGCCTCGACCGACGGCCCGAAAAGCGCCATCGACATGGCCGTCTTCGCGGCGGAGGAATGCCTCAAGCGGGCCGGCGTGCCGGTTCACGCCGTCGATCTGCTGATCAACACCGGCGTGTTCCGCGACGAAAACATCATTGAGCCCGCCATTGCGCCCCTCATTCAAAGAAAGCTCGGCATGAATCTGGATCCGGTGGAAAACGATCATCTGCATCAGTCGACTTTTTCTTTTGACATCACCGACGGGGAAAACGGTTTTTTGACCGCTGCCGGCGTCGCGCGGGCCTTTCTTCAGACCCGTCAGGCCCGCTACGCGCTGATTGTGTCGGGCGATGTGCATCCTTCACTGACGGACCATGACGCTTTTCCTTTTGAATCCATGGCGGCCGCCGCACTTTTGGCGATTGAGGACACGGGCCGGGATCAGGGATTTCAGGATTTTCATTTTCGGACGTCGGCCAACGGATCATACGGTTTTTGCGCCAATGTGGATTTAAGCCGAAACGGTCTGGCCGGAAGGCGGACCATGTCCTTTTCCATTGATCCGGATTACCATGAAAAACTCGGGCGTTTCGCTTCCGGCATGCTCCGGGAGATTTTTTCCGACGGGAAGATGGATCCGGCGGGTCTGCGCTACCTTCTGACCTCGCAGCACACAGAGGCATTCGGCCGGCGGATGCTCGATCAGCTCGACCTCGAAGGGGCGGAAACGGTGGATTTGTATTCACTGTGCGGCAACCCGCATACCTCTTCTCTGATTGCGGGGTATGATTATCTGTCCGCGCGGGGCCTGTTAAAACCGGGCGACCGCGTTCTTTTCGTTTCCTCCGGTGCGGGGCTGTCCGCCGCCTGCTCGCTTTACACCGTCTGATGCCGCAGGCCGGTTATTGAAAGATCAACTTGCCGAAGCATTCCGGCAGGTGAAAGTTTCTTTCCGTCAACGGCGACCACGAGGCCCAGTGCGGATGGGAGGTCGCATCCCCGCATTTGTAAAAATTACCTCTCCAGACGGAACCCGGAGCGGCGCTTGCCCGGGGCGAATATTTTTTCAGGATAGAAAAGGGAAGGGCAAACGCCAAAGACCAGGCAGTCGGTGCGGAAATTTCCGGATCGATCACTCCGGGCAAACTGGAGACGCGCGCGATGGCGGCATCGTCTTCGGGCGAAAGCGCCACGCAGGATGCGACACGGCCGTTGACGCGGGTCGGATCGGTGACATAAGAGGCCAGAAGCGCGCCTGCGCAGTTGAACTCAAAGTTGAAGTAGCCTCCGCCCGATACGGGTTCAAGAAAAAGTTCCACGCAGCTGTCGAGGTAAACATCGGATTGAAAAGCCGTGGAAACCGCCCGGACATAGCGGTCCTCGACGCGAAACAGGCCGTAGAGAGCTGCCTGATCATATAAAAGCTTGCAGCCGGTCACGGGTCGATGGGACGAGCTTTCCGGACAAAAATAATCCACGGAAAGCGGCGCGGCGTTGCGCCAGACATCGCCTTGCCGGTTTCCTGTGAGGTCCGGGACAGTCCATGTGCGCTGGATCCGGTAGAGACGGGCGGTCAATGAAGGCATTTTCCTTTCTTGCTTCAATCAGGGTGGCAAAGTATAAAAAAGCGGCGATGGGGGGTCAAGACGAAAATGGTTTCTCGGGCCGCATCATGAAGTTCGGGTTGAATATCCGGTGTTCCTGGTTTATGATTCAACACTCAATGCGTGACGCTACAAAGATTTGTCAGAAGGATGGTCCATGGGCTTAATTCAGTTGCTGATCAGAGATCCGGCGGCGTTTGTTCTGCTTGCGGGTCTGCTTTTATATTCCGTCATTTTGCATGAGTTGGCCCACGGCTGGGTGGCCTCGAAGATGGGCGACGATACGGCCAGATGGCTGGGCCGGTTGACGCTCAATCCCATCAAGCATCTCGATCCGATCGGGACGATCGCATTGATGCTCATCGGGTTCGGCTGGGCCAAGCCCGTTCCCGTCAATCTGGAAAACGTTCCCGCCGCGTCCCGTCGAAAGGGGCTCATTCTGGTCTCGGCGGCCGGCGTGACGGCGAATATGATCATCGCTTTTGCCGCTCTGTTGTTGTGGCGCCTGATGTCGCCGGAGCCGGGCGGGCTGATCTATAACGTCTTATACTGGCTGGCCCGGATCAATATTTTGCTGGCCGCTTTCAACCTCATTCCCATTCCTCCGCTGGACGGCTCCAAGATTCTCATGGGGTTTACGCCGGCCTCGTTCAATCGGGTGCTCATCCAGATCGAGCCGTTCGGGTTTTTCATCGTTTTGGGGCTGTTGCTTGTCGGCGCGCTGACGCCGGTCATCAACCTGTTTCAGAATATTATTTTAACGTTGATCCGTTTACTCATTCCCTGATGGCGGGGTTTGAAAACCCAAAAGGAGACCGTTTATGGCGACCTACGAAGAGCTGTTGAAAAAAAGGCGGGCCATCCGCGACTTTGAGGACAAACCGGTGCCCCAGGACGTGGTGGATGCGATTCTCAAAGAGGCGACGCTTGCGCCTTCGGCCAGCAACAATCAGCCCTGCCGCTTCGCGGTGGTGCACTGCCGGAAAACCATTCAGGCATTGTCCGACGAAAGCAAGTCCAATCTGCTTCAAGACGCAGCGGACGGGAAAATCCGTCTTAATCCGGATTATGTGGCGCTGCTGAAAAACGACAACTTCAACGTGTTTTACAATGCGCCGTGTCTGATTTATATTGCGGGGTCGAAAGCGGTGGGTACGCTGGATGTGGACGCGGCGCTCGCGGCAAGCTACATTATGTTCGGCGCCGCCTCGCGCGGTTTGGGCACCTGTTGGGTCGCGCTCGGCGCGAATGTCCGCGACGCAAAACTCAAAGCGCAACTCGGTCTTTCCGAAGACGTCCGGATCGTTGCGCCGCTGATTCTGGGGTATCCCAAGGCCATTCCGGAGGCGCCCGCGCGTCGAGAGCCGGAACTGCTCCGGGTTATCGTCGAAGCGCGCTCATAGTGTCGATAGCGCTTGCGCCAGATTTTTGAGCGTTGCAGCCGGATCGTTTTTGAAATGGATTCGGACGACGCGCCGTCCTTTTTCCGTCAGGGCGGCAATGTCGCCAGCCGCCTGGGCGGCTTTGAGTTCGCCGAAGGTGAGCATTGAGCCCGGCTTGCCGGGGCTATCGGGAATGGACGCGTCGGTCGGGTTGTCGCAGGTCATCACGATGAAAAGGCCTCGCCCGGCGTCTCCTTTGTGAAGTTGGCCTGTGGAATGCAGGTAGCGCGGGCCATAGCCCGTCGTGGCCGCCATGTGGAAGCGCCGGACAATAGCCGTCCTTAAGGCGGAGACGGCCTCGTCAACGGATTTCGACGGAGTCAGATAAGCCAGGAGCGCCGCGTAAGATCCGGGCGGCGGCGGGGAGAGGAATTGAATTAAGGCGCCGGCAAGCGTTTCGGCATGAACCGGTCCGAAGACATCGGCGTCCGGCAGGGCCAAGGCGGGGTTTTCTCCAGGCGAGACGCGGCTTGCTTGATATTGTTCGATGCAATGGCGGGTGTGGCTTTTAGTGGCTTCGACATCGGGTTGGTCGAAGGGGTTGACTCCCAAAAGGTGGGCGGCAACCGCGGTGGCCATCTCCCACAGAAACATCTGACCGCCCAAGTCATAGAGATCGGAGAGCTTGATTTTCAGAATCGGATGTCCGGCCGCGGCCAGTCCGGCAACGGCCGAATCCCAATCCGTTTCAGGACTTTCAAAAAAGACGAAAGCGCGGTCTTTCCCATACACGCTGCTTGCGGGTTGCGGTTCGCTCACAACCGGCAGGATGCCTTTGCTTTCCTTGCCTGTGCTTTCGGCAATAAGCTGCTCGAGCCAGTCTCCGAAAGATATCCAGGCGGATGGCAGAAACAAGGTCAGTTTGTCGCGCCCGTATTGGGCGAGCACGCCCAGGGCGGCGCCCAGCAGGATGCCTGCGGAATCGCGCCCGCCGGCAAAGAAGTCCGCCTTTTCCTGCCGGGATATTTCCGCCGCGTTTTTCAGCAGTTTTTCAATATCCGCCCCGATCAGAGCCGCGGGCACGATGCCCGGCAGGGACAAAGCCGAGTATCGTCCGCCGATATTGGGATTGTTGATAAAGACATAGCGGGCCTGTAAATCCAAGGCCTGTTTGAGCATGGGGCTGCCTTCATCCGTGATGAAGATGAAATGCTCCGGAGCTTCTTCTCCGAGTTTGTCTCGTGTCAGATTAAAGAAGTAGTTAAACAGAGACACCACTTCCAGCGTCGTTCCGGATTTTGATGAAACCAGAAAAAGCGTTCGTTTCAAATCCAGCTTCCGGATCGTTTGCTCAATGAGCGCCGGATCGGTGGTGTCCAGAACATGCAGGGCGGGAAAACCCGGCGCGCTGCCGAAAACGCGGTTGAAAACATCCGCGGCCAGCGACGAGCCGCCCATCCCCAGCAAGACGACGTCGGCCAGGCCGTCTCCGGTCAGGGGTTCGAGAATGGAGCGGACATGGTGCAGGTGTTTGAGCGTTTCATCCGGGGCATAAAGCCAGCCCAGACGGTTGATGATTTCCGAAGGCGATGGCTTCCAGACATTGAAATCGTTCGACCAGATGCGGGCGGCGATGTTTGCGCGGCGCATTTTCGCCAGGGCGTTATCCACCGCGTTTTGGTAGGGCCCCAAAAGGTAAGAAATGCCGATTCTTTCCATGCGGTCAACCTTTTTGCAGCATCGCCTTTGCCCGCGCGACGATCGCGTCCGCCGTCAGACCGAATTTTTCATACAGCACCGGGCCGGGAGCGGATGCGCCGAAGGTGTCCATCCCGATGCTGTCGCCGGCCAATCCTGTATAATGTTCCCAGCCCAGGCGAATGCCGGCTTCCACAGCCAGGCGTTTCGAGATATGCGGCGGAAGCACGCGGTCGCGGTAATCCTGCGCTTGCCGATCGAAGATTTCCCAGGACGGAAGCGAGACCACCCGCACGCGAACACCGTCTTTGGCGAGTCTCCGGGCTGCTTCGAAAGTCATCGCCACTTCGGAACCGGTGGCCATCAGGATGAGATGAGGCTCCAGATGGGACGACTCCCACAGGATATAACCGCCCTGGCGGACGCCTGCTGCGGGGGCGCAAAGCGACCGGTCCAGAACCGGAAGATTCTGCCGGCTGAAGATCAGCGCGGTCGGGCCGCCCGTATTGGCCAGCGCGAGGCGCCAGGCTTCCAGTGTTTCGTTGGCGTCTGCCGGACGCAGCACCGTCATATTAGGCACCTGACGAAGATTCATGATCTGCTCGACGGGCTGGTGCGTCGGTCCGTCTTCGCCCACGCCGATGCTGTCGTGCGTGAAAACGAAAATCACACGCATCCCCATGAGCGCGGCCAGGCGCATGGGGGGACGCATATAGTCGGCAAATGTCAGAAACGTGGCCGTGTAGGGAATGCATCCGCCATGAAGGGCCATGCCCACGGCAATGGCCCCCATGGCATGCTCGCGCACACCGAAATGGATATTGCGGCCGCTGTAATTCCATGGGCCTCCAACCATGCCGTGAAGGCCCTCTTGCGGCGCAGACGGGCTTTGGAAGTCGCCCAGTCCCTTAAGCCAGGTAAAGGTTGAAGGGTTAAGGTCCGCTGATCCTCCTGCAAGATCAGGAACTTGGGCGGCGATCGCCTGCATTGCCATTTCTGAGGCCTTGCGCGTGGCGATGTCTTTTGAGCCGGCTGGAAATTCCGGCCACCCGGCGTCCCATTCCGCAGGCAGGCCGCCTGCAAGGGTTCTTTCAAATTCGGCCGCCAGACTCTGGTTCTTCAGCCGGAAGTCGGTCATGGCGTTGATCCAGGAATTTTCGGTTTTTTTGCCGCGGGAAACGGCTTTGCGGAAGTATTTTAAGACGTCTTCGGTTACATAAAAGAGTTGTTCGTCCGGCCAGGCGCAGGTGTCTTTGGCGCCCCGCAGTTCTTTTTCGCCAAGGGGCGATCCGTGCGCGTCGCAGGTGCCCTGTTTGCCGGGCGCGCCGTAGCCGATGGTTGTCCGCACGCAGACGAGCGATGGTTTTCCCGTTTCTTTCTTTGCCTTTTTGATGGCGCGGTCCAGGGCGGCCACGTCGTTGCCGTCCGGAACTTTTTGCACCTGCCAGCCGCAGGCTTTAAAACGCATGGCCACGTCTTCGGTAAAAGTCAACCCCGTCGATCCGGCAAGTGACACCTGGTTGTCGTCGTAGATGACGATCAGTTTTCCGAGCTTCAGATGACCGGCGAGCGCCGCGGCCTCATAGACCACCCCTTCCATCATGTCGCCGTCGCCGGCCATGACGAAGGTGTAATGATCGACAACCTTGCAGGTTTCAGTGTTGAAGCGGGCGGCCAGGTGTGCTTCGGCGATGGCCATGCCCACAGCGTTGGCCAGCCCCTGACCGAGAGGTCCGGTGGTCACTTCCACGCCGGGGGTGTGGCGGTACTCGGGATGGCCGGGGGTGCGGCTGCCCCACTGGCGGAAATTTTTGATGTCGTCAAGTGAAAGATCATAGCCGGTCAGGTGCAGCAAAGCGTACAGCAGCATGGAGGCATGACCTGACGATAAGACGAAACGATCCCGGTCGGGCCAGTTGGGATTGCGGGGATTGTGCTTCAAATGACGCGTCCAGAGCGCGTAAGCCGCCGCCGCCGCGCCCAACGGCATGCCGGGATGGCCGGATTTCGCTTTCTCAATGGCGTCGGCCGCCAGGAAGCGGATTGTGTCAATACAGCGTTTTTCCAACTCGTTTTTGCCGGGCATACGGTCTCCTTAAAGAAATTGAGGATGATTTTCTTAAAACAAACGGGGAATTATTGCACGATTTTTTTCAACCGGTTTTCAAAAGCGTCTCATCAAGCCATTGCAGGTAGTCTTTGCTTCCTTTTGCGATCGGCAGAGCGATGATTTCAGGTGTTTCATAGGGATGCATCTTTTTGATGACGGCCTCCACCTGCGGGAACAGGTCTTCACGGGTTTTAATGGCGCAAAGAACCTCCTGCGAGCACTCTATCCGACCCTGCCAAAGATACGTGCTTTCGATGGCCTGAGAAATCTGAACGCAAGCGGCCAGTTTGTCTTCCACCAGACGCCGGGCAATCGCCTGCGCCTGTTGCCTTGTTTCCGTTGTCGTCATCACCTGAATAAAAGACATTCCTTGACCTTGCTCCTTTATCCTTGTTCCCTTGTTTTTGTCATCTCATACATCAAAATCGCGGCCGCCTGAGGAAGGCTTAGCGATTCGGCTCGGTTCGCGCCGGGAATCCGCCAGCGCAAGTCGGCCTGATTCAACAGGTCTTCTGGCAGGCCGTGACTTTCACTGCCCAGGATCAAGGCCGTTTTGTTTTCGACCTGTTTTGGGGCGTCCCCTTCTCGAACATCGCTTCCGATCAGACGATAATGCTTTTTAATTTCAAAAACGGCCGACAGCAAATCGACATCGGCGACGATCGTCAGGTGAAAAGCCGCCCCCATCGACGCGCGGATGACTTTGGGATGTGTCCAGTCCACCGACTTTTTTCCCAGAATCATACCGGAAAATCCGAACCACCAGGCCGTGCGTAAAAGGGCGCCCAGATTTTGAGGATTGGAAATTTCGTGACAGACCAGGATATGTCCTTCGGCGTGCCGCAGAAACGCGGCCAGATCGGGTGGTTCCGGTGTGCGAACCACGGCCAGAATACCTTCCGGTTCTTTGTCCTGGCTGAGTTTTTTAAAATCGGCGCGCGAGGTCTGGTAAATGGGAACGGTTTCGGCAATGGCCGCTTCTTTCCATAAATTCCGCTTTTCCGGCAAGGTGACAACCGCCTCGATCTGTTGTCTGCTTCTGAAGAGTTCTCCAATGATCTTGACGCCTTCAGCCAGAAAGGCGCCCTCTTCCCGGCGATACTTCGCCTGTGAAAGTTTCGCCCAGGTCTTGAGTTGATTCTGTGAGGCGAAAAGCGTTGCGCTTTCCATAACGGATCTACTCCTTGAGCGCGACCGGCGGAACCTCATCCGTCTTTTCGGCCGGCCAAATAATGGAGCTGATAATCGATGCCGCCAAAACGGAGGCAATCACAATTAAAGACGCAGTTACCGGAATATGAAAGAAGTCTTCAATCAGCATCTTGACGCCCACAAAGGTCAGAATGGCGGCCAGGCCGTAGTGCAAAAGGTGGAACAGTTGCATCAGACCGGAAATGGCGAAAAACAGAGAGCGGAGCCCTAAAATGGCAAAGACATTGGAGGTATAAACAATGAACGGATCTTTCGTGATGGCCAGCACCGCCGGAATCGAGTCGATGGCAAAAAGGATGTCCGTGGTTTCCAGGGCCAGCACGACCGCAAGCATCGGCGTGGCGAAACGGATGCCTTTTTTCACGACGAAAAATTTCGCGCCGCGAAACCTGCCGGAAACCGGCACAAAAAAACGCAAAAGCCGGATGGCGATGTTCCGGTCGGGATGGACTTCCGTTTGTTTGTTGAGCGCCATCTTGACGCCGGTGTAAACCAGAAAAATGCCGAAAACGTAGATAATCCAGTGGAAGGTATTGATGAGCGCGACGCCCGCCAGAATAAAGACAGCGCGCGTCACAAGCGCCAGCAGGATGCCCCAGAACAGGGCTTTGTGCTCAAGCTGGCGCGGCACACCGAAGTATTTGAAAATGAGCATGAAAACGAACAGATTATCGACACTGAGCGAGTATTCGATGAGATAGCCCGCAAAATATTCCATGGCCTTGGCATGGCCGTAGAAGGAGTAAACGCCGATGCCGAATGCGACAGACAGACTGACCCAGAAAGCCGTCCACACCAGCGCCTCTTTCATTTTGATGACATGCGCCTTGCGGTTGATGACGCCCAGATCGAGTGCCAGCATGGCCAGGATGAAGATTGTGAAAAGCACCCACCATAGTGTCATAGAAAGTCAAGTCCTTGTCAAAGCGAACGGGCCAGCGCCTGCGCGGCGTTGTGAATGATGTCCCAGGCGGGGCTGAAAGGCGGCGAATAGGCCATATCCAGATAACCGATCTGGTCGAGGTCGAGTCCGCTCCACAACGCGACGGAAAGCGCGTTGATCCGGCCCACCGCGCCGGCTATGCCTACGGCCTGCGCGCCTAAAAGTCTGCCGGTCGAGCGGTCTGCCGTCAGTTTCAGCCCGAGTTTCCGCATGCCGAGCGACGGCGCCATGGCGCTTCCCCAGGTGATGTTCGACACCGGTGAAAAACCGGCGGCAAGCGCTTCTTTTTCCGAAAGACCGGTTGCGGCGCACTCCAGAGTAAAAAGACGGAACGACTGCGCGCCGACAATGCCGTCAAAAAGCATCGGCCGGCCTCCGATATTGCGCCCGGCCGTTCTGCCCTGCTTGTTGGCCACATCGCCCAATGGAACATGGACCCAGCGGCGGCTGACCTTGTGGAACGATTCGCAACAGTCTCCGGCGGCGTAAATATTTTCGATGGATGTCTTCTGCGAGAAATCGACGGCTATCGCGCCGGTGGCGCCGATTCGCAGGCCGATGGTTTTGGCCAGGGTCGCGTCGGGGCGAACACCGATGGCCAGAAGAACCAGATCACCTTCAAAATCGCCCAGGCTGGTTTTGACGCGAAGCGGCGCGGCGCTTCCCTTTTCAATGCTCTGCGCCGCGGCATTTGCGACAAACTCCACACTGCGGCCCTGAAGTTCTTCGAGCATCAGGCGGGAAAGTTCAGGGTCCCAGCGGTTGGCCGGAAGCGGATCTTTATGAATGATCGTCGTGGCGATGCCGGCCGCGTGAAGGGCTTCGCTCATTTCCAGGCCGATAAACCCGCCGCCGATGATGACAACGCGTTTGGCGTTTTTATCCTGAAGCCAGGATTTGATCGCGATGGCGTCTTCAAGATTACGCAGCGAAAAAACGCCCGGCAGATCCAGACCCGGCATGGTCGGGACAAACGCCATGGCGCCTGTGGCCATCATGAGAAAATCGTAGTCCAGACGCCGGCCGTTATCCAGTTCGACGGATCCGGCGGCCGGATCGACGCCCGCTACTTTGCTTTGCACCATCACGTCAATGCCTCCGTCGCGGAATTTTTCCGGTGTTCTCGCGATCAGCTTACTTTGTTCTTGAATTACATCGCCGATGTAATACGGCATCGGTCAGGCGGCAAAGGCGACAAATTTCCCCTGTTCGATCATGGTGATTTGCAACGACGGATCGTTGCGCTTCGCTTCAGCGGCCGTGGATCCGCCGCCCGCGCCGCCGCCCACAATAACCAGTCGCTTAGCCATGAGACCTCCTTTTTTTAACGGTTGCTTGTCCGGACTTTTTTCGCCACAGCACGATGGCCGTTCCCGCGAGCATCATCGCCACGCACAGAACCTGGCCCATCGTGTTGAAACCCAGAACAAACCCCAGATGCGCGTCGGGCTCCCGGAAAAATTCGATAAAAAACCGCACCAGACCATAGCCGAAAATGTACAGCCCGACGGAAAACCCGGGGAAAGGATTCTTCTTGCGGATCAGCCACAAGACGGAAAACAAAAACAGGCCCTCGAAGAAGGCTTCATAAAGCTGTGACGGGTGACGAAGCGTCTGCGCGCCATCCAGCGGAAAAAACATGCCCCACGGCATTGTTGTGGCGCGTCCCCAGAGCTCTCCGTTGATGAAATTGCCGAGCCTGCCGAACAGATAGCCAAGCGGTGCGGCTGCGCAGATCCAGTCGCCGAATTGCCACACAGGAAGGCCTTTTTTCCTGCAGAAAAAGACCGTCACTAAAATCACGCCGATCAGGCCGCCGTGATACGACATTCCGCTTAGACCCACGAAGCGGATGCCGTTAGAAAAATCAAACGGCAGAATAATTTCCAGCGGATGGGACAGGTAATAGTCGAAATTGTAAAACAGCGCATAGCCGAGCCTCGCTCCGGCAATCACGCCGATCATCGCCCAGACGAGGTAATCCTGAAAAACGTCCAGCTTAAGAGGAATTTCTTTGCGCCTGATCCGAAAGTAGAACAATCCGTACACAACGGCGAAGGCGACCAGATACATCAGGCTGTACCAGCGCAGCTGAAACGATCCGATCGAAAAAAGAGACGGGCTGATGTTTGAGGGCAAATGCTGCCAGGCAAAGACCAAGGAATCCATCAGTACGTCTGCCCCTTGAGGTCTTCGACATAAAGCTCGGCGACATGGACGGCGTTGGCGCCGTCGCCTGCCGCCGTGATGACCTGGCGGAAGAGTTTCGCGCGGCAATCGCCCGCCGCAAAAATGCCCGGAGCGCTGGTTTTCAGATTTTCGTCCGTGAGAATAAAGCCGGTCTTGTCCAGATCGATCAGTCCTTTGAAAAGATCTGTATAGGGCAGGCGGCCCACAAAAATGAAGGCGCCGTCGGCCGGCAGGTTGGAGGCCTCGCCGGTCTGGACGTTTTTGACTTTAACGCCGGTCACGAAATCGGAGCCGGAAATTTCCTCCACGACCGAATTCCAGACAAACTCGATTTTCTTTTCGGCAAACGCGCGTTTTTGCAGCATGCCTGCCGCGCGCAGACGGTCACGCCGGTGAATGACGGTGACTTTATCGGCGAAATGCGTCAGAAACAGCGCTTCCTGAATCGCCGTGTCGCCGCCGCCCACCACCACCACATGGCGGTTGCGGTAGAAAGGTCCGTCGCAGGTCGCGCAATAGGAGACGCCTTTTCCGGCAAACTCGGCTTCTCCGGGAACGCCCAGACTTCTCCACATGGCGCCGGTCGCGATGATGAGGCTTAGGGTTTTGTAGGATCGGTCGGCGGTGGAGACTTCCCAGGTTACGGGATTTTCGGAAACTCTGGAAACCGACACCACATCTTTGGGCGCAATCTCCAAACCGAACTTTTCGGCCTGTTTTTTAAAAAGCTGCATCAGCTCGAATCCACCGATGCCGTCGGGGATGCCGGGATAATTTTCAATGATATCCGTAATCGTGATCTGGCTGACCGTGCCCGCGCCTTCGACAAGCAGGGTTTTGAGCGCCGCGCGTGCTGCGTAGATGCCGGCGGTATACCCGGCCGGGCCTCCGCCGATAATCACGATGTCATAATCAACCTGCGGGAACGCCGTTTGTGTCATAAACGAACTCCTCAAGAAAAAGGGATTTATGTCTGACATTAATCAGGAACAGCTTGATTTGTAAAGATGAAATTGATTCGTGCGGTTTATGCGATGCCGCGAAAGCCGCTGTATTCGTCGGCGGAGGGGTCCATCGCTTTGCCGTAGGCGTCGGTGCCGGAGAATTTAAAGACGATGTGCTCCGGGTCGATGGTGGCGTCGGCGGTCGCGTTTTGAGATATCCAGAAATAGACCGTGGCCGTATTGGTTTCCGTATTATAGGTGACGTAGGCGGGCTTGGGAAGAATGACGGCTTCCTTTGAGGAAGGTGTCAGGCCGTAGTTGTATACGCCGCCGTTATCGCGAATGGTGGCCCGGGATATTTTCCAATTGTAGGGATCTGTAATGGAGCCTTCGTCCATGTCTTTGGTAAAAGCGAAGCTCATGGAAAACAGCTTTGCGTTTCCGGCGGTTTCCAGGGTGGAGCTTAAATCCGCTACGTCGGTTTGAGGGCCAAGTCCCGCGTTGAATCCTCCGGCGCTGGTGGCGGTAAGCATCTGGGGCTGCGCCGCCTGGGCGATGTAGTTTTGCAGCTCGGTGGCTTTATCGGAATTTTTTACCGTCAGGATCGCAAGCTGATCCTGGGCTTTTTGAAAGTCTCCCATATCCGCGTAGGCGGAGCCTAACTCGATATAGGCAATCTCAAAATTTCGATTGACCCGAATGGCCCGGGTAAGTTGCGTGACGGCTTCATCCATTTCTCCGGAGGCGCGCGCCGCCTGTCCCAGACCATAATAACCGGCTGCGCTCGTCGGAGTGAGCTGAACCACTTTGCTGAACTGCTCTTTCGCCTTGAGGGTTTCTCCGGCCGTCAGATAGGCCTGCCCCAGAGAATAACGCGCTTCCGCGTCTTCCCCGTCGAATTTGACGGCGGTTTCATAGGCTTTGAGGGCGTCTTCGGAATTTTCCTGCCGCATGTAAATATCGCCCAGGGCACGATGGAATTCCGGACGGTTCGGATAAATGCGAATGGCTTCCTGATACGTCTTGACGGCCTGATCCGTGTTGTCCTGTCTTAAGTAGGCCTGACCGATGTAATCGTAGGATTTTGCGGCGTTGTCTGAAAAAGGAGATAGAGCGGCCGACCGCCTGAACGCATTGATGGCCTGATCATATTTTCCCGCCTGGAAAAAATCGATTCCCTGCCCCAAAACCGTGGATGAAAGGTTGTCAAAATTGGCTTGGGTGTTGGCCAGGGTGGCCCCAAACAAAGCGTCAATGCCGTCTGAGGATATGCCGTATGAAATCATGAAAACTCTCCCGCTCGTTTACAGTTGAAACCAATATCGGAAAGGGACGAAAGAAACTTAAGGATTATCTGTGAGCGTCCCGGGTCCGCAATCCTATGTGTTTAAAAAGAAGATGGTTTTACAGATTCGGCAAAAAAGGCCTAAAGTTTTGTATGACATCTCCGATAATGGGTTTAAAGCGAAAAATAACGTTCGAAAAGGAGGTGGCAAAGAAAACAAAAAATCGCGTAGTCAGCCGAATGCCATCGGCTACAACACCGACCAGAATGGTCGGTCAATCAAACCTAGAAAAGGAGAAACATTATGGCTATTAACGACGTATCATTAACCGCGGGGATGCGGGCCAACCTTCTGGCCCTGCAGGACACCGTCAATCTCTTAAACCGCACACAAAGCCGTCTTTCCACGGGCAAAAAAGTCAACACCGCCATCGACAATCCGGTGTCGTTTTTTGCGTCCCAG
>JAHDKI010000035.1 GCA_018436925.1 Syntrophaceae bacterium | reverse complement strand
GGGTAACCACATGTCCAAATCTTTCATTGGTATCGATGTTTCAAAGAACAGTCTTGATGTGCATATCCTGCCGGAAGGCCTGTCTCTTTCGTATCGCTATGAGACCAAGCCCATGAAGGCGCTCATCAAGAAACTCAAAACCCATACGCCTGAACTCGTGGTGCTCGAAGCCACAGGCGGTTATGAAATCACTATCGGCATCGCCCTGGCTGATGCCGGATTGCCGGTGGCTATTGTCAACCCCAGGCAGGTCCGGGATTATGCCCGTGCTCTGGGAATCCTGGCTAAAACCGACAAGATCGACGCCTACGTCATTGCCCGTTTCGCCCAGGATGTCAAACCCGAAGCCCGGGGGCAAATGACCTTCAAGGAGATGGAACTCAAATCCCTGGTGGCGCGCCGCCAGCAGCTGGTGGAAATGCTCTCCGCTGAAACCTGCCGCTTATCCAGAATCACCGTGCCGCGGGTCAAAAAGGGGATCCAAGAGGTCATTCAAGTTCTCGAAGCCCAGATCAAGGCTATTGATGAAGACTTGGACAACGAGATCAAGAAGAACCCGACCTGGAATCAGAAACTGGAGGTTATTACCTCATTCACCGGCGTCGGAAAGCATACGGCCAATACGCTGGTATTTGGCCTGCCGGAACTGGGAACCTTAAACCGGCAGGAAATCGCAGCCCTTGTCGGGGTTGCCCCTTTTAACCGGGACAGCGGCATGCTTCGAGGAAAACGCACCATCTCCGGCGGCCGGGCCAATATCCGAAAAGCCCTGCACATGCCGACGCTGGCCGCCGCGACACGCTGGAACAAAGATATGATGGTGTTCTACCAGCGCCTTGTTTCCAGAGGGAAAAAACATAAAGTCGCCATGACGGCCTGCATGCGAAAACTGCTCATTACGCTCAACGCTATGGTAAAGAACAATGAACCTTATCACCCCAAATTTAGGGAGGTCCCTGCTTGACTTTCAATACAGTCGCTTTAGCCTTTTACCTTTAACCTATACCCTTACTCCGCCCCGCTTCCCCTCAAACCTGCGGCCAGATTCAGATTAATGTCGATGATGATTTTCAGCCTCTCCGGCTGGGGGTTGGCCATGAGATCAATAATCCGGTTGTCGATGAATAGACTAAGCGTCAAAATATTATTGCGTATATCGGCCGGCAGGGGGTTGTCGGGCTTCACCAGTTCAGACTGAAGAATGCTCCAGACCACCTGATTGGTCCGCAGCGCTTCGGCCAGTTTTTCCGGTCTGTCCGGCGCAGCCCAATGCTTGCGGCAATCATCCAAAAGAAGTGCGCAACGAGTTAAAGCAGCGGCCTCGATTTCCCGGCCGGACATATTGGAAGCCTGCGCTGATCTATAGGCGTCGAGCTGAATTGCGTACACGGTTGACTACCTCCTGTTCATAGTCGATGAGTTTTCTCGTTTGTTTTAAAGCCTGATAGTACCGGTCGTTGAGAATATCATTACTGATCTCCTGCAACAGCGGCCGGGTGCTGGGCGCCGCCTGGGCCACATCCTTGACCAGATCCCAGTAAGTCTTGTGATGCTCCGCAAGATTTTTACCGTCGACATACATAAGCTGTATGGCGAAGTAGATTTTCTTGCAGGGCGTGTCCGCCGATTTGAGCGTCATAATGTCCTTTTCACGCAGAATCGGCACATCGTTTTCAAGCACAAAGGTACTTTTGGCATCGCCGTTGGCGATGACCGCGCCACCCAGGATAAATTTCTCATGCGGCTTTAACGTGATTTTCAGGGCCATAGCGATTATATCTCCAGTGTCAGAATTGAGCCGGGTTGCACTTCCGTTTGCGACGCCGCCCGCTCTTTCACCAGAGTATCCCTGACTGCAATCAGCGTGTCAAGAGCGCCTGCAATGTCCGCGTCCGTTGATTCGACGCCCAGGCCGCTCACCGCTGCAGCCGCTTCCTGCTTCAGCGCCGGGTTTACATCCGACTGAGCAATATCGTCACCAATCCCCTGCATTTCTGTGATCAAATCCATTCTCTGGTAACTCGCAATCGGAAAGAATGGCGGATAATAAACCAGCGTCAGATCCAAATTCCTCTGCAGTGTGGCGACGCGTTCAGTGATCTTCAGCAACTGCGGATCGACGCTCTCCTTTTCCGGGATCAGCACCGCACTGGTGCGGCCGGCGGACAGAACCATCCGATTCTCGCTGGAGGCTTGGGAACCGCCAGGGCGAATCGCATTCTGCATTCCCTGATACGGGTTTATCTGGTTAATGTACATCATCTTTAACCTCAGGGATCAGGCGAGGGGGGAGTTCTTCCCTCCCCGCCTGAATTTTCCCCGGTTAAGTCCCTTTTACTGGAACAGTCTCAGAACCGACTGGGCCGCCTGCGCCGACAGGCTCAGTGCGGTGGTCGACAAAGACTGACGGGTCTGCAGCATCAGCATGTTCGCGCCTTCCTCGTTGGTGTCGGCAAGCGTCAGCTTGTCGGACCCTTCGGTCAGCGTGTTGATCATGTTCGTCGAAAACTCCTGACGAACCGTGATGATGCTCAGGTTCCCCGACATCTTCGAAGATTCCTGACGCAGGGTAACCAACGCATTGTCCAGCAGAACAACATCGGCGTCGATTGCGGCGGAAGGATCGGCCGCCGACCAGTCGGCCGCGGTGATCAGCAGACCGGCCGCCGACGCGTCGAAACCTTCCACGGTCAGTGTGGTGCCTTCGAATTTGACGACCAGATCGTCGTTACTCAGAAGGTTTTTACCCTTGTAGCCGGAGTCGTCCGCCAGCTCCGTCAACTGCGTGCGCAGGGTGTTGTACTGCGCCTGGAGGCTGGTCATTTCCGCGCTCTGCGGAACGGCGCTCTGCGCCGACTGCGCAATACCTTTGGCCTGTTCGATCATCGAGGTGATCGCCTTGATGCCTTTGTCGGCCGCGGTGATCGTCTGAACGGCCTGGCCCATCGCGTCTTTCAAGCTGTCAATGACCGACGCTCGAGACGTGAGCGCCTGCGAGGCGAAAAACGACACCGGATTGTCAATGGCGGTATTCACCTTCTTGCCCGTGGACAGACGGCTCTGTGTGCGGTTTAAAAGATTCACGGTATCCTGAAGAGCCAAAAGGTTCGCTCTCATTCCCGCGGTTAATGATACATCGTTGATAGCCATAATTTTTTCTCCTTTTCTAGGTTCTTGTTCTGACCGTTCTGGTCAGTTTATGTGGCGCCGAATGATTATACCCGGCATGGTTACTTTATGTTTACCTCATCCTACTGGAACAGTCTCAGAACCGACTGGGCCGCCTGCGCCGACAGGCTCAGGGCGGTGGTCGACAAAGACTGACGGGTCTGCAGCATCAGCATGTTCGCGCCTTCCTCATTGGTGTCGGCCAAGGTCAGCTTGTCCGCGCCTTCGGTCAGCGTGTTGATCATGTTCGTCGAAAATTCCTGACGAACCGTGATGATGCTCAGGTTTCCCGACATCTTCGAGGATTCCTGACGCAGGGTGACCAGCGCCGCATCCAGAAGATTAACGTCGGCGTCAATGCTGCCGCCGATGGTCCAGGTGGCTTCGGTGATGCCCAGGCCGGCCGCGGATGCGTCAAAGCCTTCCACGGTCAGCGTCGTGCCTTCAAACTTCACAACCAGATCGTCGTCCGACAGAAGGTTTTTACCCTTGTAGCCGGAGTCTTCCGCCAATTCCGTCAGCTGGGTCCGCAGGGTGTTGTACTGCGTCTCCAGAGACTCCAGTTCCGTAGAGGGCAAGGCCACCGTAACCACTGCGCCAACATTGGATGCAGCACCAACACCGGCGGCTTCGACTGCAGTGACCAGATTCGCGGCTGTATCAGCAGGGTCAACTTCCACATCAAAATCGACCCCGGCCGTAAAGGTTTCTCCGCCAATGGTATAAACCGTAGCGGCTACTTCAGGTTCGGGCGCCTGAACAACCGCAACATCAATATTTGCAATGGCAGTTCCTGTAAAGGAAGCAATTTCAATATCCACACCATCAAGCGAAATCGTTACCACGCCTGCATTGTTAGTGGCGGTGTAGGTCCCTTCCGTAGTAATTGCTAAAGCTAAAGCATCGCCGGCATCTGAGTCATTGTCGGTATTATCCCAATCAACACCCTCGGTAAATGTGACTTCATTAGCTGTCCCGGCTCCGATAATAATCGTTTCGCCGTCACCCGCTCCTGACAATCCTCCTACAGACGCAGTACCGAACACCTGCGCGCTGTATTCCACCGCCGCTGTCACATCTTGGGTTGCAGTTGACCCTTCCGCCGCGGAAAGCGCCGACTGCGCAATACCTTTGGCCTGTTCGATCATGGAGGTGATCGCCTTGATGCCTTTGTCGGCCGAGGTGATCGTCTGAACGGCCTGGCCCATCGCGTCTTTCAAGCTGTCAATAACTGAAGCTCGAGACGTGAGCGCCTGGGACGCAAAAAACGACACCGGATTGTCGATGGCGGTGTTGACTTTTTTGCCCGTGGAAAGACGGCTTTGTGTGCGGTTTAAGAGATTGACGGTGTCCTGCAGGGCCAGAAGGTTGGCCCGCATCCCCGCG
>JAHDKI010000038.1 GCA_018436925.1 Syntrophaceae bacterium | reverse complement strand
TGCGCTGAGAAACGATGGATTCGATTACATCGTCCGGAGCGCTTGGCTGATGTTGTAAGCGGAGTGAAATTTGTCAACGGGTTGGAAGAAAAACGGATCGCCGCCTAAATTCTTCATACACAACTCTTGACTATATTTCTCAAAGGCGGTGAGATTGGGATACAGCGAGATCGGCTGAGGCGCATATCCGATGGACAAAAGCGCCGCGGCATCCGGCATCGGGCGTCCGAAAATGCGCACGTCGCCTTCATAGCGCCTCATCTGTCCGGTGATAATCCGCATCAGGGTCGACTTGCCCGCGCCGTTGGGCCCCAGAAGCGCGTGCATCCGGCCAACGGGAACGGTCAGGGACAACTGGTCAAGCGCACGTCCGGACGCGCCTTCGTAGGCGAACGTGACGGATGAAACCAAAAGCGCATTCATGCCTTGAGCTTCCTTGCTATCCGGTCGAGATCCTTAAACAGCTGCTCTTCGCGGCCCGCGCAGATCAGCATCAGCCCGCCGGCTTTGGCAAACGTTTGGTCCGACTGGCCCCGCTGTTTGATGATGCGAGCCGCAACCACGGCAAACTCGCGCCAGATATCGCCGATCGCGGTCATCTCGCGCGACAGGTCGGACAACTCCGAGGATGAGAAAAGCGCCGCGGCTTCCTGCAGGAAGGCCGCATACATGAACCGGAATCCCGCTCCGCCGGTGCCGACTTCCTCCTGCATGCGCACGATGTTGGCCAGACGCCGGCAGGCTTCCTGAAATCCGAGTTTGTCGGGCGACGCAATCGTCGCCTTGGCCAGCCAGCGCATCCCGCGCAGACCGACGAAGGGAAACGGGATTCTCAACATCATGTTGCACGAATCCTTCATCGCCGCGATGCAGGCCTTGCGCAAGTCGGGATGGGACGGCACGGAGCGCGCATAGTACATGAAGCCTCTCGGCTCCAGAGGCCCCCGGGCAAATCGTGCCCGTTCGAGATCTTCGGTGAGGCAATCCACCGGATGCTCCAGCACCGGGTCGCTGACGCGGAATCCGTTTTCGATCTCGCGCAGGACGACAATGTTATGCCCGTTGAATTGAAACCGAAACCGGTTGGGAAAATAAGAAAGCCAGTAGATATTCGTCGTGAGTCCGACAATATGCCCCTGGCGAAGCGCCTGACGCAAGTCGTCCATGCCTTTGCGGGCGTTGCGGTATTTCCGGGTGAAAAAATCGCCTCCGAGGCGCTTGGCGACTTTGGAAAAAAGGGTGCCGGGCCGCGAGCGGAAGGTTGTAATCGGCAGGCCGACCCATTTGACAAACGGCAGATGCCCGAAAAAAATACCGCTGCCGATGCCGAAGACCATCGCCTCGGACAAATCCACACCCTTATCGCGGAACAGCGCGGAGGTGACGCCGCTTTCACAATGGGCGGCATGATAATGCGTAAACGGCCTGCCGGCGCTGGTGAGTTCTTCGGTCATGGCTGGGATTCCCTTTCTGGCGGCTGTTTCGGCACCGTGGTCAGTTCGTCGATCGAGACCGCCAGCGCCTGCGCGTAGCGGTTTAGAACGGAAGGTTTGAGTTTGGCGAAAATGTCGGGCCGGAAGTGTCGTTTGACCCGGAATAGGGCAAGGCCGGCTGTCTTGCCCAGAATGTCGGGATTCATCTGGCGCCGTTCCATGTGGTAGCACAAGGGGCTTTTCAGGCCGGCAAGCACGGCTTTTCGGGTTTCTTCCAGCCGGACCGCAAGTTCCTCCACGGCCAGACGGTTGACCACTTCTTCAGCGGCCCAGCCCGCGCTGGGGACGACGACGTAGTTTCCCTTCTCGTCAAGCGCGTAACAGGCCCGCTTTTCCCCTTCGTAGTACGTAATATCCTGCGGCACGTCCGTGATTTTCATGGCCCGCTCCTCGTTGCCGAAATTCGGTCTGAGTGCAGTGTCTTATACTAAAAACAGCTCGCGAGCAAAGAGAATTCTTCCGGTCTCATTCCCCGGAGGGCGCATCGATTTTCCGTCCCAGAAACGGCTCGAAGTGATGCCATTCAAACGGATGCGCGCAGGCAAAGCGCGCCAGGTCGTCGGCGTAGGTCTGCGCGGAGGCCCGAATGACATTTTTACGCTCCGCGCGGGAAACGGCCGTCACGGTCCGCCCGGAAGAAACCGTCACGGCGTATCGGCCCGGCGAGGGTTCATGAACAAAAAAAGTCATAAGCGGCGCCCCGGTCAAAAGCGCAAACAGATGCGGCGTGTCGGGCAGGCGGACTTCATGCCCGAGAAAGGAAACGGTCACGGAGCTTTGCATGCCCCACAGGCGGTCTCCGGCCATCGACACGATGCCGCCTTCGCGAAGAAAGGCAATGCCGTCAAGCAGCGCAAAGGGCGATTTGTCGTTTTCGTCGGTGGCCACCACACGGACCCCTGTTTCGGCAAGCTTTTCTTTCTGAATTTTTTCGACCTGTTCTTTGTGTTTGGCGCCCAGGTACAGCATAATGGGCAGGCCCTGCGCCTGAAGCTTTTGCGCCGCAAGCTCCCAGTTGCCGATATGCGACATGACGACGATCGCGCCGGTTTTCCGCCTGACCGCTTCTTCCAGGTGCTCCCAGCCCTCGCGGGTGAAGCTCGCCTCGTCGGCCGCCCAGGGGATGAAGCGGTGAACATAGACATCGGTAAAATGATGGTATTGCTTCCAGACGCAATACAGGTGGCCGGCCAGGTCTTTTTGCGGAAAAACCGCCCGGTAGAATGTCAGGCTTTCTTTCACCCGGGCGGGGAAAAAAAGAAAATAACCCGTGGCGATAAACCACGAAAAGGTCCGGAAAAACCACACTCCCAGGCGGTGGGACAAAAAAACGGCCAGCTTGTAAGAAAAGGTCTTCACCCAAACTCCAAACGAATTCAAGATGGTTTGTATTAAAATCAAATCAAACAATTTATCAACCGGATATTTCGTTTTTCCGGCGCCGGAGCGGCTGACCCGGAAGAACACGAGCCGGTCCCGCCGATAAAAAACTTGACACAGCCGCTGAGATATTATTAGGCAGACACACATTGTCGCCGGTCGCCGCAAGCCAGCGAAAGCGGCCGATTTTTGATTAAAAAGAAAGGCATTTTGCCATGGACATCAAAAAATATATCGTCGTCACCCGACCCTGGTCGTTTACCATGTCGCTCATTTCCGTATCGGTGGGAACGCTTCTGGCCGCTGAAACCGCGCCGGTTTCCTGGCCGTGGTTTGTGCTCACCGCTGTCGGGATCGTGTTTTTTCACGCCGCCGCCAATCTGATCAACGATTATTTCGATTCCAAAAATAAAATCGATACGCCGGATTGCCCGACGGTCAAATACCGGCCGCAACCGATTGTGTCGGGCATGCTTTCGGCAAGGCAGGTGCTGATCCAGGCCATTGTGCTTTTCGCCCTCACGGCCGTCATCGGTTTTTTCATCGCTTATCTGCGGTCCTGGCACATTCTCTGGATCGGCGCGGTGGGCCTGCTCACGGCTGTTTTTTACACGGCGGGCCCCGTCGGCTTTAAGTACCGGGCCTTCGGAGAAATCGCCGTGTTTCTGATCTGGGGGCCGCTGATGGTGCAGGGCGCCTACGCGGTGCAGACCCAGACGGTCTCGCTCAAACCGCTTCTGATTTCCATCCCGTTCGGCATCCTGGTGGCGCTGGTTCTTTTTGCCAACAACATGCGCGACATCGCCTTCGACGCGAGGCAAAACGTCAAAACCGTCAGCATCGTCATGGGGCTCGAAAAAAGCCTGCTGATTTTCGCCGGACTGATTCTGGCGGCGTATGTCTATGTTTTCGGCATGATCGTTTTGGGCATGATGAGTCTGTGGGGACTCATTGTGTTCCTCTCCGTGCCGAAGGCGTGGAGCCTTTTGAAAACCTTCCGGCAGAAGGTGCCGGACATGGCCGATGCGCTCACGGCCCAGTTTGACACGGTCTTCGGCATTTTGCTGATGCTGGCTTTGTTTCTCGACAGGATCGTGCGTCTATGAAAATCTGGGCGGCGGTTTTACTGGCCGCGGGCCTTTGGGCTTTCACCTTCGGCCTGCCGTGGGGGAATTTCTGGATTAAGATCGGCCTGTCGGTCGCGCTGATTTGCGCCTATTCTTTCTATTTTCAGAAACCGAAGATCACTCCCTCTTTCCTGTCTGTTCTCATCGGGCTGCTTTCTGCGGCTTTGCTGTATGGCGTCTTTTATCTGGGCTATGTGCTTTCCCCGTATATCGTGCCCGGCGCCGCGGCCCAGGTCGGCGGCATCTACGGCATGGGCGCCGATTGCGACCCCCGGCTCATTTTCGGGCTTTTGCTTTTGATCACCGGCCCCGGCGAAGAAATCTTCTGGCGGGGATTCCTTCAGGAAAACCTGATGGCCAAATACGGAAACAAGGCGGGCTACCTGCTGGCCACGTTGATTTACGGCAGCATTCATATCTTTTCCATGAATTTCATGCTGACCATGGCGGCCTATGTGGCCGGCGCCTTCTGGGGCGCGCAGTATCTGTGGCGGCGCGACCTCGCGGCGCTGATCGTATCGCATTCCGTCTGGAGCGCCGTGATCTTCGCCGTCTTTCCCGTGCATTAGAAGGCGGCCGGCAAAATTTCCTTACCCGGAAAATTTTCCTTCCTGCTTGAGTCGGGCTATTTCCTGTTTCTCCAGCGCGTTATAGGCAATCTTGCCGACAAGCGTTTTGGGCAGATCGTCGCGGAACTCGACGAACCGGGGGCAGCTCCATTTAATCAGATGCTCCCGGCAATAGTCGATGAGTTCCTTTTCAGCGGCGGCGCCCGCCTCGTCTGGATTTTTCAAGACGATGAAGGCCTTCACCGCCTGAACCTGCGCTTCATCCGGCACCCCGATGACGCATGCGTCTCGCACTTTCGGGTGGCGGTACAGCAGCTCTTCCACCTGCGCGGGATAAACGTTCATCCCCGAGGATTTGATCATTCTTTTCTGTCGCAGTTTAAAATAGAAAAATCCGTCTTCGTCCATCGTGCCGATATCGCCGGTGTGCAGCCAGACCCGGCCGTCGGCATGGGTTTTGAGCGTATTGGCGGTTTCTTCGGGCTGGTCGAGATAGCCCAGCATGACGGCGGGGCCGGCCACGCAGATTTCGCCTTCCTCGCCTATCGGCGCTTCCTCGAGCGTCTCGAGCTTGACGATCTTGGCCAGCATGTCCGGAAACGGCACGCCGATGCTGCCTTCCCGATAGCTGCCGATGGGCGTGGCCATGATGGCCGTCACGGCCTCCGTCAGCCCGTAGCCTTCCAGAAGCTGAACATTGCCGCCCTGCTTTTTCACCATCGCTTCGAAGCGCTCTTTGACGGGACGGGGCAGCATGTCGGCGCCGGAAAACGTCGCCTTCAGGCAGCTCAAATCCGCCCTGGACATCTTGGGATTGCGCGCAAGCGCATCAAAGAGCGTGGGCACGCCGATCACGAACGAGGGCTTGTGCTTTCGGATCAGATCGGCCACCGTCTCCGGCGTGAAAATCGGCACCAGAATGCTTTTGCCGCCGCCCATGAAGCAGGCATTGATGCACACGCCCAGACCGAACCCGTGAAAGATCGGCAAAATCGCCAGCACGGACGTGGCGTTGTCGAGCTTACCCCATTCCGAAACCATCTTGCCTTCGCTGATGAAATTCATATTGGACAGCATGATGCCTTTGGGAACCCCCGTAGTGCCGCCGCTGTAGAGGATCACCGCCAGATCATCCGTGCCCATCCGTGCGGGCGCCGCCTTCGGATAGCTTCTCTTCATCAGATCCGCCCACCATTTCACCATCGGATCCGGGGGGACTTTGGGAATCAGGCGGCCCTTGGTCAGATTGAAGCCGATTCGCTTGACGAAACCCAGATAATCCGGAATGCGCGCCAGGATCAGCGTTGAAAGCGGCGTGGCGTCTTTAACCTCCTTGAACTTGGCGTAAAAAGCATCCAGCGTCAGCGCAAAGCGGCTTTTGGCCACATTGAGGTAGAATTCAATTTCTTTGGCGGTGGAAAGCGGATGGATCATGCTGGCCACCGCGCCCAGCTTGTTGGCGGCATAGAAGGCGATGATGCCCTGAGGGGATGTGGGCATGGAGATGGTGATGCGCTCGCTTGCGGCAAGCCCCAGGGCGGCCAGCGCGTCGGCGCAGGAATCAATGTCGGAAATGAACTGGCGATAGGTTGAGGTGTAACCCAGAAAGTCGTAGGCGACGTCATCGGGCCTTTCGTGGGCGGTCTGCAAAAGCGCTTCATACAGGGTGACACGGGGATAATCAATGGAATGCGGAACCTGCGAATAAAAGGTCAACCAGGGTTTCTTCTCATACATACGTGCACCTCCTTAAAGTGGTCCGTTCCAAAAAGACAGGAAGAGTCCCTGCCTTCTGCCTTCTGCCTTCTGCTTTCTGTCTTTAGCCTTTCTCCTTTCCCCTTATAAAAACAACACCGGTTCCCGCAGGATGGCCTCGCGGGCGCGCCAGGCGCAGGCGGCGACATCCGGATGGGAATCCTGAAGAGAAGCGATCTGTCTCAGATTGTCCGCCGTGCGAAGAACCAGTGTGGCCATATCGCCTTCCGCGATGCCGGTAAGCCGGATGATCGTCTCCCAGTTTCGACCCTGCGCCCAGAAATACATCGCGGCGCCGGCTGCCGGATACGGTCGCGCGACCGGAAAACCCGCCGCCTCAAGCCGCCTCAGAAGCGGCCGGACCGAAAGGATCATTTTGCGCAAGGCCGCCCCGAGTTTCGGCGGCAGGTCCTTTTCCCGGAAATGAATGTCGTCGTCGCGGTCATAGGCAAAAACCGCCAGCAAGGCGGCCAGAAGCCTTTCATTATCGCCGGGAAACACATCATCTCGCAGACACTGGGCGAGCAAAAGCGGTTCGTCGAGCCGCAGACGCGATGCCCACAGCCCGTCGGCGGTCAGCCGCCCCGACGCGTCAACAAAGCCTTCTTCCTGCAGAAACGTCAGGTGGCGCAGAAAGTCCCGCCACAGGAAATCGGCGGCCGGCGCGCCTGCGGGTGCGCCATGCCGTTGCTGCCAGGCGGCAAAGGATTTTTCAAAGATGGTTTTCACATCCTCGGGCCTTTGAGACAAAAGCAGATTTAAAACCATGGCAAAATCGCTGCGGATTCGGCTGGCCAGATCTTCAGGCGCGGCAAAAAGCATCCGGCGGATGTGGACCAGATCCATGTAGCGGCCCGGCACCGCGAGCATAAAACCGATGTGATCCAGGCCCCGACGGCCGGCCCGGCCGGTCATCTGCCGGAATTCGGTGGCTGTAAGCGGCGCAAAGTCGCGGCCGTTGAACTGATCGGAATTGAAAAGCACGATGGTGCGCGCGGGGAAATTCACGCCGGCGGCAACGGTGGTCGTGGCGAAAATGGCCCGCAGATGCCCGCGGATCATCATTTCTTCAACGAGAAGTTTCCAGGCCGGCAACTGCCCGCCGTGATGCGCCGCCAGTCCCGACCGGCGAAGCGCCGGAAGCTGACGGTGGCCGGAAAGCGACGGAAAGCGGTCCAACAAATCATACAGATCGTCTTCCATCGGCTGCGGATCGGGCAGCCCGGCCAGACGGGAATGAACACGCAGCGCCGCGTCGCACTCCGCGCGCGATTTCAAAAAAAAGATGGCCGGAAGCAGATTGAATGTCTCGAGCACCTGAAGAATCCCGGCATAATCAGGCAGATCCCGCCGGCCCCGAACCGGCCGGTTTTCCCGCCGAAAAAATTCATACACCGCCGTCGGGGCTTTGTTGCCTTCGAGAAACGGGTGCAGACAGCCCGACGGGTGAAAGAACAAAGGATAAAGAGGAACGGGACGCTTCTCTTCGCGGATAACCGAACAGGGTCGTCCGCGCAGAGATGAAAGCCACGAGGCGATTTCCTCGCCGTTGCCGATGGTGGCCGACAGTAAAAGAATATTGACGCGCGCGGGCAGATAGATGAGAATTTCCTCCCAGACAACGCCCCGGTCGCGATCGCCCAGGTAATGGGCTTCGTCGAGGATGACCAGGTCGCAGCGCAGATCCTGCCCCGAATGCATCGCGTCGTAGAGCTGATTGCGCAGAATTTCCGTAGTGCCCACAATAATCGGCGCTTCCGTATTTTCCTTTGTGTCGCCGGTGAGGATGCCTACGTTGTCCGGATCGAAGTGCAGGCCGAACTCCACCCACTTGGAATTGGAAAGCGCCTTGAGCGGGGAGGCGTACCACGACCTTCCGCCTTTCTCCAGAACCGACAGGATCGCCTCCCGGGCGATCCAGGTCTTCCCCGACCCGGTGGGCGCAATCACCAGGCAGTCGTTTTCGCGGATGGCGGCAAGCGCCCGCAGTTGAAAGTCATCGGGCAAAAACGGTGCGGGATCGGGCCTGCCGATCCGGGATAACACGCCTTTCAGCTCAGCAGCGATACGGGGCTTGATCTCCCGAACGGGTCTGCGGGTTTGTGTTTTCGAACGGGCCGGCCCATGGCGTTTAAAAGGGATTTTTTTATGAAAGGCCTTTTGCGTCATGATTATTCGCTTGTAGCACAAGCCCCTCAAATGGTAAAGCAGGCCCTCATATGAAGGAGCATCCTGAAAAAATCTTCTGGGGCTGGACTGTGGTTGCCGGCTCTTTTCTCATTCTGGCGGTCAACTACGGCGCCCGATACTGTTTCGGTATTTTCGTCAAACCGCTCGCCCTGGAGCATGACTGGTCGCGCTCCGTCATTTCTCTTGCCGCGGCCATCAATATGATTGTGTATTCCGCCGGATCAATTATCGCCGGGCGACTCCTCGACCATGCCGCGCCGAACCGAATCATCACGCTGGGCGCGCTTCTGGCCGCGGCGGGATTTCTCGCCACCTCGCTCATCTCGACCCCCTGGGGATTTTACCTGTCTTACGGCCTGTTGGCGGGCGCGGGCGCATCGTGTCTGGGAGTGGTTGTTTGCAGCTCGTCGGTGGGGAAATGGTTTGTCAAAAAGCGGGGCGTCGCCATCGGGATCGCCACCATGGGCATCAGCTTCGGAACCGTGGCGCTGGCGCCTCTGGCCGGATTTCTTAATGCGCATCTTGGATGGCGCGCAGGGCTATTGGCCTTGGGCATCATTATTTGCCTGACGGGCCTGGTGATCGGCAATGCTCTGATGGGGCGCACCGATCCGGAATCCCATGGTATGCTCCCCGATGGAGACGCGCCCGAGGCGGGCCGGATTGCCGCCCCGGCAATCGTAAAACGCATCCCGACACGCCTCATCTTCCGCGACGGCCGTTTCTGGACCATTGCCTTGGGGCAGGGGCTGACGGTGATGGTGATCATGTCCGTCTTCGTGCATCAGGTGGCCTACGCGATGGACCGGCAGATCGACCCGATCGCCGCCGCTGCATCGCTTGCGGTCATATCCGCCAGCGGCTTTTTCGGACAATTCTTTTTCGGCTGGCTGTCGGACCGGGTTGACGACCCGAAATATGCCTATTTTCTCGGGATTTTCATTCTCCTTTGGGGCACGATTCTGCTTTGGCGGGCCGACCAGACAAGCTTCCTTTATCTTTCCGCCGCTGTTTACGGTTTCGGCTACGGATGCCTGGCTCCGATCCTGCCGATTCTGGTTTCGGACCGTTTCGGCCGTCATGTTTTGGGATCGATTTACGGTCTTTTAACCTTCTTTGTCGGTCTGGGAGGGGCCATCGGCCCGCTTTTGGGCGGACTGATTTATGACCGGTTCGGCTCCTACCGGCATCTGTGGGAAATCAATATCGTCATCTTGGCGTTGATGGCCATCGTCTCTTTAACCCTGAAGAAAGGAAAACCCTTTCCGGCGGATGCCTGAAATTCGATATTTTTTGCTGCCGCGAACCTTCGATTGAACGTTTCTTTCAACGCGACATTTCTTTAAATCCCCCGGGCGTAGACCTAAAAAGCAACCAGTAAAATTATATACCCTTCCATATCAGACACTTACGATATTTTAAACAGGCCGGCTGCATTGTGGCACGCATTTTTCATTAGTACAGGTCAAAAATAAGTTATTCTTCTCAGATAAAAGGAGGATCAGGATCATGAAAAAAGTATTGCAAACCGCTCTTTTAGTCGGCTTTATCGTTCTGACCACCGCCACGTTCAGTTTCGCTCAGATCAGCGCCACGGGCGAAGCCAGCTTCCCCTTCTTCCATCTGGGCTGCCTGATTATCGGCGGATTGATCATCGTTTCTCTGAAACGCAAATACGACAAGCTGTACTTAAGCGAAGCCATCGGCTCCTTTGCGCTGTACACGATCCTGGTCGCCATGTTCACGGCTCCGGTCGTCGATGCGCTCAAAACCCTGATCAGCTAAACCCTTCCCTCTATATATAGTACCAGCAGTAAAAGCCCCCGCGCATCCCTTCGCGGGGGTTTTTACTTGGGGAAGAAAAAAACCTTTACAGTCCCCGGTATTTCATTTATTAACTTTCGGCCCGATCATCGAACACCGGACAATTCTTTCTCAAAGGAGATACAGATATGGCTAAACGTGTTTACACTTTCGGGAAGGGCATCAATGAAGGCGACGCCTCCATGAAAAACCTTCTCGGCGGCAAGGGCGCGAACCTCGCCGTCATGTCGAAGCTGGGAATTCCCGTTCCCGCGGGATTCACGATCACCACCGACGTCTGCGTGGAATTCTATAAGCAAAACAAACAGATTCCGGCCGGTCTGGACAAGGAAATCGCCGCGGCGCTCAAAAAAGTGGAAAACGTCATGGGCGCGAAATTCGGCGATGCGGCCAATCCGCTTTTGCTGTCGGTGCGCTCCGGCGCGCGGGTGTCCATGCCCGGCATGATGGATACGGTTTTGAACCTCGGCTTAAACGATGAAACCGTCTTGGGCATTATCCGCAAATCCGGCAACGAACGTTTCGGCTGGGATTCCTACCGCCGTTTCGTCCAGATGTACGGCGACGTCGTCATGGGCCTTAAGCCCGAAGATAAAGACGCGCACGATCCGTTCGAGGACGTCATGGACGCGCTCAAGGCCGAACGCGGCGTGAAGGCCGACCTGGATCTGACGGTTTCGGACCTCAAGGAACTGGTCGCCCGCTATAAAAAAATGATTCTCGACAAACTCGGCCGCGAATTTCCCACCAACCCCCAGGAGCAGCTCTGGGGCGCCATCGGCGCGGTCTTTCTGTCCTGGAACACGCCCCGCGCCGTCTTGTACCGCAAGATGAACGGGTTTGACGACAACTGGGGCACGGCCGTCAACGTCCAGGCGATGGTTTTCGGCAATATGGGCGAACGCTGCGCCACGGGCGTGGCTTTCACACGCGACCCGGCCACCGGCGAAAATCTTTTCTACGGCGAATACCTTATCAACGCGCAGGGCGAAGACGTGGTCGCCGGCATCCGCACCCCCCAGCAGGTGACGCTGGAAGGGTCGCGACGATGGGCCAAGGACAACAACGTCTCCGAAGAAAACCGCGCCGCAAAGTATCCATCACTTGAAGAATACATGCCTGGGGCCTACGGCGACCTCGTCGGCGTCTACACCCGGCTTGAGCAACATTATAAAGAAATGCAGGACATCGAATTCACCATCCAGGATGATCATCTCTGGATGCTTCAGACCCGCACGGGCAAACGCACCGCGGCCGCGGCGGTGAAAATCGCCGTCGATATGGTGGGCGAAAAGCTTATCGACAAGAAGACCGCGCTTGTGCGCATTGATCCGGCGTCGCTCGATCAGCTTCTGCACCCGACCTTTGATCCGCAGGCGGTCCGAAACGTCATCACCAAGGGTCTGCCCGCCTCTCCCGGCGCGTCCACCGGGCGCGTGGTGTTCAACGCCGACGACGCGGAAGCCTGGAAAAGCCGGGGCGAAAAAGTCATTTTGGTGCGCATTGAAACCTCGCCGGAAGATCTGAAGGGCATGACGGCCGCCCAGGGCATTTTAACGCAGCGCGGCGGCATGACGTCGCACGCGGCGGTGGTCGCCCGCGGCATGGGCAAATGCTGCGTGTCGGGCTGCGGCGATCTGGAAATCAGTTACGCCCGCAAGGAAATTCGAGTCAACGGCAATGTCATCGCCGAAGGCGAATACATTTCTCTCGACGGCTCAAGCGGTGAAGTGATGTTGGGCGAAGTCAAAACCATTCCGGCGGAGCTCTCCGGCGATTTCGGCACCATCATGCAATGGGCGGATGAATTCAAACGCCTGGGCATCCGCACCAACGCCGACACGCCCGCGGACGCCGCTACGGCCCGCAACTTCGGCGCGCAGGGCATCGGCCTGTGCCGCACCGAACACATGTTTTTCGAAGGCGACCGCATCAAGGCCGTGCGCGAAATGATTCTGGCCGACACCCTCGACGGCCGTAAAAAGGCGCTCGCCAAACTGCTGCCCATGCAGCGCGAAGACTTCTACGGCATTTTGAAGGCTATGGAAGGCTACGGCGTCACCATCCGGTTGCTCGATCCCCCGCTGCATGAATTCGTTCCGCACGAAGAAGACAGCCAATGGGAAATGGCCCGCGAGATGGGCATCTCCATCGACGCGGTGAAAGCCAAAGTCGCCTCCCTGCATGAATTCAACCCCATGCTGGGCCATCGCGGCTGCCGGCTGGGCATCACCTTCCCGGAAATCACCGAAATGCAGGCCCGGGCCATTTTTGAAGCCGCCTGTCAGCTGGTCCGCGAAGGCGTCGACGCGCGTCCCGAAGTCATGGTGCCGCTGGTCGGCACGGTCAAAGAGCTTGCGTCTCAGAAAAATATTATCGTCGCCACCGCCGAGAAAGTCATGGCGGAAATGGACGTAAAGGTCGATTATTCCGTGGGCACGATGATCGAAGTGCCGCGCGCGGCCGTGACCGCCGATGAAATCGCCAAAGAGGCGGCCTTCTTCTCCTTCGGCACCAATGACCTCACGCAGATGACGTTCGGCTACAGCCGCGACGACGCGGGTAAATTCCTGCCGGATTACATCGCCAAGAAAATTCTCCCGGTCGATCCTTTCCGTGTGCTGGACCGCGACGGCGTGGGCAAACTCGTGGCCATGGCCGTCGAGAAGGGCCGAAAGATTAATTCCAAATTGAAAGTCGGGATCTGCGGCGAGCACGGCGGTGAGCCGAGCTCGATTGAATTTTGCCACCTGACCGGCCTGGACTACGTGAGCTGCTCGCCCTTCCGCGTGCCGATCGCCAGACTGTCTGCGGCGCAGGCCGCCATCACCAACGCCTCTCCGGTCAAAAAAGCCGCAGCGGAAAAAACCGGCAAAGTGATGGCCAAGGCTAAAGCGCTTGTCGGAAAAGCCAAGGCCGTTAAAAAAGCCGTGAGCGCCGCCGTCAAGACCGCAAAAGCCAAACCGGCGGCGAAGAAAACCGTGGTTAAAAAGGCGGCCAAGAAGATCGTGAAAAAAGCTGCGCCGAAGAAGACCGCTGTCAAGAAGATCGTTAAGAAAACGGCGGTAAAGAAAGCGGCGGCAAAAAAAGCTTTAGCTAAAAAACCCGCGGCGAAGAAGCCGGCGGCAAAGAAAGTCGCTCCGAAAAAACCGGCGGCCAAAAAATCCGCCGTCAAAAAAACGGCAAAGAAGAAATAATTTAAAGTAAAAGAACAAAAAGCCGGGGCGTTGCCGCCCCGGCTTTTTTTTATTCTCAGCCGACTGTCAGAAACGCCCGGTCCACAACCCGATGAGAGCCCCTCGTAAAACTGCGCGGGAAGCCGTTTAGCGGGAGGCCAGCGGACGGATATCCGAACGCTTGCAATAGGGAAGATTGCCGCTTACCTTGGCCAACTGTTCCGCGGCGCGCGCAATTTCACGTTCTCGCCTCGTCAGGCGCGGCAGTTTCCTGATGACGCAATGTTCATATTGCCAAAAGGTTTGAAAGACTTCAGAAATATCATACCCGTAAAGATCTTCTTCATCCGCCGCTTTTTCTTTCATATCCCGGTACAGAGCTTCTTTCCGCGTTTGGAGGTCGGATAAAATATTTTCAATATTCCGGCTGGTATAGAATTTACCGAATCTTGAATCCGGGTTGAAACTTTTCCATTTGAAGGCGGGCATGCTTTCGGCAGCGGCATCGTATAAAGTGTAAAGATTACGTAAAGCCTGATCGACACCTTCTTCTGAGTCCAGATTGAATGGCGTCTGATCATAGGCCTTTAATTTGTCATGAAACCGGCTCATGGCTGTTTTATTTATAAAAAACTGCGCGCTTTTACCGACGATGACAAGGGCAACGATTACGACGACAACCAATCCGATCCAGAAAACAAACGACTTTTTTTTCGGGGCATCCGGGACTCCTGGTTCCTGCGCCATAAATGACCTCCTCAGTTTTAGTCTTTAGAAGAAAACCTCTGTTTGGAGGTGCAGTATAAAGAAGGCAACAGGGCAAGTCAAGCCGATCGTCGCCGGGTGTCCGACGGGTTACCGTTTCAGACGGAACCGAATCCATTCATCACATTGCGATTGGGCGATGCGCCGTCATTGACAGGCAACGGCAAATTGCCTATAGTGCGCCTCCGTGAATGAAATGTCCGGAGGGCTTTTTATTCACAAAAGGTCATGCTTCTTGAGCCTGCTTTTCCGAATCAGAACTCGTCACCCCGGCCTTGCAGGTTGCCTGAACGTTGAGCGATTCTTCCGGAGGGGAACGACGTGAAACGCGATATCTCCATGGATTACCTGCGCAGCAGTGTCACGATGCTGGTGGTCGCCCATCATGCCTCGCTGGCCTATAACACCGTCAGCGTTTACAATCCCGAACACTATATGAAATCTTCGACGCCCATCGTTGACACGGTTCGCTTTCTGCCGCTTGATCTTTTCGTGGGGTGGAACGACATGTTCTTCATGTGCCTGATGTTTTTCATATCGGGGCTTTTCATCCTTCCGTCTTTAAACCGCAAAGGCGCGGGCCGATTTATGACCGACCGTCTTGAGCGTCTGGGCATTCCGTTTATCGTCTGCGCCCTGGTCCTTGCACCTTTGGCCTACTATCCGTCCTGGCTTCAAAGCAACGCGGCCCTCGAGGGTCATTACCTGTATCGCTTTTTTACCGCCGACGGCTGGACGAGCGGACCGGCCTGGTTCATCTGGGTTTTGCTGGCCTACGGCGCGGTCGTGGCCGGGGCGTACCGGCTCTTTCCGGATTTCATGAAAAAATGCTCCTGGACGGCGGGTTCCGCGAAGGAATTGTTCGCAATTTTTCTTCTGGCCAGCCTGGCCGCCGCTTTACCGCTTCGGCTGTTCATTGAACCGGGCCACTGGATGCATGTGATCGGCCCGCTGTATTTTCATACCTGGCGGGGTCTATTATATTTCGTCTGGTTTTTGTTTGGCGTTTTCCTGGGAAGCGCCGACCCGGGCCGGTCCCTGTCGCGCAAGAATCTCAAGCCTTGGCCGATATGGCTGATGCTGGGCGGGCTGACCTATCTGGCGCACGGGCTTTTGGAGCAACACGCGCTGGGGCCGATGCCTCTTCCCGGATGGCTGATGAGTCTTGTGCTTGCGAGTTTGTATTGTCTTTGCTGCACGCTGACCTGCCTGGGCGCGACGGGCCTGGCGCGCGCCTTCTTCCATCAGGCCCGCCCCGCGGCGGACAGCTTAAGCGCCAACGCCTACGGCATTTACATATTTCACTATGTCTTTGTGATCTGGATCCAGTACGCCCTGTTGTCGCAGCCGCTGCCGCCGATGGTAAAATTCTTGATCGTTTTCGCCGGGGCCTTGTCGGCAAGCTGGCTGGTCACAGCGCTTCTGCGCAGAACGCCGGCGAGCCGGGTGCTTTGACCATACAAAAAGCGCATGCAGACCGCTTTGATCCACTCACACCGAAAGGCTGAAGGTGCCGCCTTTATCCTTTCGCCTTTATCCTTTCGCCTTTGTCCTTTATTTCATCACTTTTTTCAAAAACGCCAGAACCTTCCGGTTGACTTCATCGGACGCCTCGCCGCGCAGGATGCCGTGGCGGTCGGCGGATATTTGCACAAGCTCTTTGCCGGCCGACCCGACCCATGAATAGAGCGCTTCACCGCTTGCAGGATGAACAACCGGATCATCGGACCCCTGAATGACCAGCACCGGATCGACAACACGCCCAAGCCGCGTTTTGAGATGTTTCATCAGGCGCTCAAGTTCCGAAACACCGGCGACGGGATTGCGCGTGTAGTTGATGTGCGGGTTTTCCGGATCATTGGCGACAAATTCCATTTTCCCCTTGCGGAGGCCAAACGCGCCCAGCAGTTTGTTCCAGCCGACCACAACCGGCGCGTAGCGGGACTTTCGGTTTTGCAGACGGGCGGGTCCGTTGATGGAGACGGCGCCGGCGAAACCACCGGGTTTTTCGGCCGCCTGCAGAAGCGCAAGCCCCGCGCCCGTGGAAAAGCCGACAATCGCCAGGGTCTTGGCGCTGTTTTTCATTACGATATAAGCACGGTTGACGGATTCATACCAGTCCGGCCAGGTCTGCAAGGCCAGGTCTTCCGGAGACGTGCCGTGACCGCGAAGCCTCGCGCCGTAAACGCTGTAGCCGTGCCGGAACAGGAAATCCGCCAGCGGACGGATTTCTTCCGGCGCCGCCATATAGCCGTGAACAAGGATCACACCGCGGGAGGACCAGAATTTCTTCAAAAAGAAAGGTTCCCCGATGGCTGCGGGTTTGCTTTCGCAATCGACGGCATAGCGCGCATAATCTTCCTGGAAGCGGCTTTGGTCTTCGAGCCGAACCTGGTTTCGAATTTTGCGGCACACGTAGAACGCGGGATACCATAAGATCCGATCCAGTCCGGCTGTGAGTGCGTCAAGCGGCTCGATTTCATTTTTGAGCACTTCCGCAATATTGTCCCGGCGGATGGAGTGAAAGGCGTAAGTCTTGCTGAAACGCTTCGGATTTTTCAAAAGGTTGCCGTTTTGACGCGTAATCAATCCGTCGGCCGCCAGATCGGCGATGAAATTTTCATACTTTTCATGCCGGTCGTCGGAAAGCAGATGCATCTGGTCCTGCAAAAGCGTACGGTGGCAATTCTCCATACCGACCGCCCGCAAATGCCCGACGGCCAGATAGAGCCGGTTTTTGAAATCGCTTTCGGCAACGGCCGTCTTGCGCCAACGGCTCAGTAAATAGGAGGCCAGATGATCCAGATTGACCGTCGTCATCCCGTAGACCGCCCGCATATAGTCGTACATCATGGCGATGTAGATTTTTTTGAACGGCGCGGCATGTTTAAGCTCGGCCGGATTGAGATACAGCCCCTCGTCCGCGAGCATTTCAGCAATCCCGGCATTCGCCTCAAGATATTGTCCGGCGGCCAGAGGCGTTCCCAGATGAATATCGATGTCCACTCCGTCTGCGACCATCGATCCTTCCACCTGAATCTCCTCGAGCATCCGTTCCGGCAGATCGGACACGAACCGGTTGACCAACCGGCTTAGGGCATTGTCTTTGGCCCGCACGGGATAGTAGGTGATGTTCACCGGAACGATGAACGTTTCTTTAGCGATGATACCGTCGATGCCCGCCGGATCGAATCCGAAATGCGAAGCGATGGCGGCGATGCCCTTTTCATCGCCCTGGTCTTTGAGCAGCCGCAGTTCCCGGCGGAGAAACTCCGAGCGCAGCGCGATGCGCCCGGCGCCCGTGTGCGGCGGGCGGCTTCCGGTGGCCGTGTTGATCAGATATTTGCCTTTTTCGATGATCTTTTTGTCTTTAATCATGGCGCCTTCCGGGAAAATCAGCACCGGATGCTCGTCGGTTAAAAGCATGCGGATCAGGATTTTATCCCGGTCGGGATCGGCCGTGGAGATCGCTCCGCCGCGAATCATGATGTCCCTCAGACGGCCGACGAAGAAAGATTGATCCGCAAGCGAAACCGGATATTTTCCGACGTGCTTTTTGATCACGTAGGGCAGAAGAACGGTTTCCATCCGTGTGAAGTGATTGACGACATACAGCACGGGTTGATCCGGCACCTGCGCGAGCCCGTGCACCCGCAGATCGGTTCCCGAGATCCGAATGACCGCATCCAGCGCAAGCATGATGCTGCGGATCATGGAGGCGGAAAGGTTCAGCGTTTTGGGTTTTCCTGTATCGGTTTGCATCGGAGCTCCTCTAAAATCTGTTTCAGCACACCGGGGCGGTTGGTGAACAGGCCGTTCACGCCTTTGGCGATCAACCGCCGCATGTCGCCTTCCCGGTTGACGGTATAGACGTTCACCGGAATGCCGTGCGCTTTGAGATCGTCAAGCCATCGGCGGGTCAGCTGCCAGCGCGAACAATGAAAGACATCGGCGCCGACCTGTTTGACGATTTGCGACGGCAGGCAATCGGCATAGAGACGCTTCTCGTACAAGACGGCAAGCGTCAACGACGCGTCGAGCTGCCTGAGGTGCAAAAGCGCTCTCGGATCGAAACTGGAAAAAGCGACATGCCCGGTCATGCCGTGGCGCGCGACCAGATCCAGACACCGCTCCTCAATGCCGCCCTCCGCACCATCCGTCACCGCATCGGTTTTAATTTCGATGTTGAGCGGCGCCCTGCCTTTGCATAAAGCCAGAACCTCGGACAGCAAGGGAATTTTTTCGCCGCGGAACTTCCTGTCAAACCAGCTTCCCGCGTCGAGCGCCTTGAGCGCGGCGAGACTGCAGGCGGCAACGGCCCCTTTCCCGTCCGTGCACCGCGAGACTTTTTTATCATGATGGGCCACCACTTCGCCGTCGGCCGTGAGCTGCACGTCGAGCTCCACCATATCCGCGCCCATCCGGATGGCGGCGTCGAAGGCGGCCAGTGTGTTTTCCGGATAATCGGCCGATGCGCCGCGATGGGCGATCACCAGCGGCGCATCGGCCGATGCCGGAGCATATTGAAGCCGTGAAAAAGATTTTATCAAGCAAGTCACCGAAACGTTTAAAGATTGAAAGTTTTGCTTCCCTCGCCGGTTTGCCTGTCGGAGCAAAATGCGCCGATGTCGCTTCGGCACACCCTTTCAAACGCCTCCCGGCCAACCCGTATCGCGGTGATCCGTTTTCTACAGGCAGTCATCAGCGCCGAAGGAGGCGCCTATCGACCAGCATCAACAAAAAATAATCCATCGCGGCATCACGCCAGGGAACCTTCATCGCCGCTTCCTGAAATCTTGCGCGAATCTTTGCAATGTATCATAGTCCCTCCATTTTTCAGGCGCAAGGAAAATGATCTTTGTGTAAGAAGCAAATGATTTGTCCGGTGTTGTAGCACATAAACTGTCCGGTTGATAAGTTGCCTCGGTGGAGGTGACGGATGAGACGGACGGAGATGCTACAGGAGATCCGGAAGATGCGATTTGAAGAGATGTATGTGG
>JAHDKI010000011.1 GCA_018436925.1 Syntrophaceae bacterium | reverse complement strand
TAATCTGACCTGATTTTACCCCTTTGTTTTCCTTTAATGTTTTGCTAGTCTCCATGTGTAGCCCTCCTGATGGTATTGTTTTTGTCTTGAGCAACAAATCCTTTACCAGATCGAGGGCTACTCCTCAATTGTGCGAAAAATATTATACGTTATCAATAATGGTAGTGGGGTGAAACATGAACTTATTCGCTTTTATATTTTATCTTGGAATAATAAATATTGTGTTTGGCTTTCTCTGGAAATGGGTATTCGTTCTCCCTTTCGCCCTTTTATTTGCAGCCATAAAATTCGACAGAGCGTTGTTAATAGTCAAAGCGTTTGGAGCGTATCTTCTTATATCTTTAACCGCACTAACAACATTAAATTCTCTTCAAGATGAAAGCGGCGGATGGAAATTAATCATATTTCCGCTCATAGGTGGTTTTGTTCTGTTTATGGGATTTTCTAGCAATGCCTATGAGCAACGCAAACAAGCACATATGTCTTATGACTATTCTTTGATCGCACGCATTGAAAACGATGCGTGGTTCGATTTATTGCTTACGATTGGTTCAATAATTTTATACATTTTAATATTGTTCATACCATCTATTGCGATTAATCCAATAAACAACTGGCTTTTCAAAACAATAAAGTGGGCTTATGAATTACCGGTTCTTGGATGGATCATCAGAATTGGTGGCGTTATCTTTTTGCTAGGCATCATTTGGTATGGAATTTTAATGTTATTAATGCTTGGTGGAAGCATTTACTCAAAGATACAAGGAAAAGATAAAAACATAATAGTTGAACCCGAGAAATTAAGTGAAGTTATTGATGATAGTGATTTTGAGGAAGTCCGAAAAGATTAATGTCAGCAGCGCCGCACGTAATATTACTATCAAAGAGGAAGGAATAAACGATGTGCGAAAATGATTATTTTCTCGAAGAATTCAAAGAGTCGTATGAACATTACCGGCACCTCGAAAAATTGCGCTCAGGTCATATCACATTCTTTTTTACGCTAGTGGCTGGATTCTTCGGCTTTTTAGGGTTCCTCTTGAAGAATGGCAGTCCTGTATCAGATTGGACAATATTTGTTGGCGGATTAACCATCGTGTTTCTTCAAATATTAGACACTATTATTTATGCATCCATCCGTCGTATCGGTGATGCTCGGGCGCAGCACGCAAAAACATTGCAATATCTAAGAGAGAAGCTCTCAAATGATCATACTATCGTAAATGGTTGGAAAGCCTTCGAAGGTAATGCGCAAATAAGTGTTCAGATTGGAGCAGAAATAACGCTTCATTTATTTGCAATACTCTTTTTCTTAGCAGTCGCTACAGGTGTATTTTTCGCACTGAATAGATGCAACCTTTTATGCTGGCAAGGTTGCACTGTACTAAGTCTCAGCCTTACGATTTTCTTAGCTCACATTGGGATATGGTTATGGTTACGGTATCATAAATAATCTGACAAAGAGTTTGAACCGCGCACCACATGCTAGACAGCCCCTGCGGGAATATAGGGGACGTTCGTCAAGGAGGACCAAGCGGGACGCCCTTGGTGGACCAAGCGAGAACCAAGTGGGACGCCCTTAATTTGTTAAGTTAACAGATTTTCAGACGCTTCGAATTAACCCGAAGCCGTTTTAAGGAATTAAAGTTCCAGTTTTGAGATATCGAGAAAGACGATTCAAGAGATTCTCCGAAAAAGAAATATTAAAACCGTCCAAAGCTATCGCCCCTGTCATTAAGTTGTTTTGTTATAAAAATGAAAATTTTCTTATTAAGGAAGGAGAATTCCATATGAAAAAACCTTCATTATTTCAAGTTACGGCAATTATGCTGATAGTTCTATGTCTTGGCAGCATATTCACCAATCTCGGTGCGCTCTCGTATGGCGGAGGACTTTCACCGACTTCGGCTAAAAGTATTATATCCATATATATCCTGATATCGATTGCAATCTCAGTTTGTGGACTGATTGCCGGCGCTGGTTTATTTTCTTACAGGACATGGTCGCGCCCACTCACTATCTTAATTACTGCAATATTCCTTTTTCAGTCCTTGCCGGGTATTATAAGTATTATCATTTCAAGCGGTCGCTTAAGCATTCTTTCTGTTCAAAGCATCGTTTATGCTGCATTTGCCATTTGGTGCCTTTATTACTTCAATCAGGCAGATGTGAAAGCAAGGTTCACAAAAAAGATGTCCGTGACGATAGCGCCATAAACTAATGACAAAATTGCTACAACCGATCGCATACGCACATGGCGAGCTTTTCGTTATGTTAGGACTGAGCACGAATAAAAAGGAATAAAATATGTTCAGAAATGTATTTCTTACAATTATTTTCATCCTGCCATTTGGAGTCATCTCCTATAAACTATTCAAATACTATTTCCGTAACAGGGAAATCATTTCAAAAGTAACATCTGATGACCAATTGCGAAAATGGAAAGTTGCCTTGTCGATTATTGGTGCCATTATCTGCGTAGCTTTAGCCTTTCTGTGGCTCGCTATGGTATGGGTGCCAGACGATCAACTCCCTTTGATCGTCAAACTACTTTTTTATATTCTGCTATTGCCCTTTATATTAGCATTGGTCATCTCACTTGCATTCATTAATGCACTCGGGAGCGCCGTTGAAGCGGGTGGGGGCTCTACGAGAACAATCCTTAAGAATATAGCAGGTGCGATCAAAGATGAATCATCAGAGACAAGTGAAAAAGTAAAATTGCAGGAAAACGAATCTGATAAAACAGAATTATTGAAGACGGATGCCTTTGAATTGAAGGACGACGTCAAAATGAAAGAAACGATCCAGAGGATGCGATTGGCGGCAGGAATTCTTTTGGGTCTGGTAATGCTTTCCCTTTTAGCATTTTGGCGGCCAAGACTGATGAGCAGTTTTCTCCCGTGGGCCTATTATACTTTTGGGCCATTGTTGCTTTTAACGATTATCGCTTTTTTTATATTGTGGAAGAAGGAACGAAAACTAAAACGTGTCACCACAAATTCAGATACACCATCAAGACTTAAAACCAAGAGAGAGAAATATTTATTATTTGGCCTATTAGTTGCGATAGGTCTCTTCATGGTTTATCAGATTTGGAATTCAGACTATGGTTACGTTTACCGGCAGTACTTTTTCCATTCTAAAAGTGAATTACTGCTGGACTTTAATCGCCTGGAGCCAGTCAACATGTCGGATGCAAAAAAGACGTTTAATTTGCATTGGCTCTGTCAAAAGGAACAGACTCAATTTGGGAACTCTTACTGCGGGGATTATCTGTTTAAATGGAACAGTATTCCTGCGATGAATGTCGTATTTTGGTATAAAGATGATATTTTAACCTATGCAAAAATCGATGTGCCGCGCTGGCGTCATGATGAGCTGATTCAATATATCCATGGTACGTTTGGGCCGCCCCATTTCTATTCAGCAAGAGCCAATTTAAGAAATATCCTTGCCGGCACATCTGCAATTTTAAAGGGAAGCAGGGGAAATACAATCATTAAGGAAGTGAATGATCTTGGAATCTGGCAAATGGATACCGGGGCTATGCTGGTGGTTAATCTAAAGAAAGAGCTTAACCCCTTTCTGTGGAGCACGGTGTTTTGGACTTCGCCGGGTCTCGCAAGCGAAATGATGTCGATTCAAGAGCACCCCTCAGACCGCCCTTGAATTGTTAAGGAACCAAGCGGAACCAAGCGGGACGCCCTTAATTTGTTAAGTTAACAGATATTCGGACGTATCGAATAAAACTAACAGAGATTTGAAAAGAGCCTATTCTCAATAGAAGACGCTAAACCAGTAGCGTAAACGGTTGCCTTGGTCGTGCGAGGGAAGCTTCGCAACACCGCAATCCGTGCCACCGGTCAGCACTGCGTGTTGTTCGTACACCAGGCACATATCCCGTGATGAAGCGGGCATGTCATCGATCATTGAGGAGGCGACGTCATGAACCATAACGGGCATCACGAGCATCACCACCATCAGACCGCGCCGCACAAAGGCGTTGAGCGGCATGACGAACACCTAAAGAAAACGGAAGATCATGCAGGGCACGACCAGCATGCAGGGCACAGTCCGGAGATGTTTCGTGACAAATTCTGGATTTCGCTCATCCTCACCCTGCCAGTCGTTTTCTGGGCGGCACACATTCAGATGATCTTTCGCTACGAGGCGCCCGAGTTCCCCGGGTCGATATGGATATCGCCTGTTCTCGGCACAGCCGTCTTTCTCTACGGCGGCCTGGTCTTCCTGAAAGGCGCCTGGCACGAGCTGAAGGCGCGACTGCCGGGCATGATGACCTTGATCTCTCTCGCCATTGCGGTTGCCTTTATTTTTTCGTGGGTGGTCCAGCTTGGTTTCATTCAGGCGGATGCCATCTGGTGGGAGCTGGCTACATTGGTGACTATCATGCTGCTGGGGCACTGGATCGAGATGCGCTCGATCTCACAGGCGCAGGGCGCGCTCCAGGAACTCGCCAAGCTCCTCCCCGATACTGCGACCCGGGTTACTGATCAGGGCGAGGAGGAGGTCCCGCTCAGTGAACTTAGCGAGGGCGATATCGTGCTGGTCCGTCCCGGCGAGAGCGTGCCGGCCGACGGCCTGATTCAGAAGGGCACGAGCGATCTCAACGAGGCTGTGATTACCGGCGAGTCCAGGCCGGTCAGAAAGAAGGAGGGCGATGAGGTCATCGCAGCAACCATCAACGGCGAGGGCTCGCTACGCATTGAGGTTACCGGCACGGGTGAAAAGACTAAGCTCTCTGGAATTATGCGGCTGGTGGCCGACGCGCAAACATCCAAATCCAGGGCGCAGCATCTGGCCGACCGTGCGGCCCGGATTCTAACCCAAGTCGCCATCATTGCCGGTGTTCTCACGCTGGTGATCTGGCAGTTCATTGGTGCATCCATCGACTTCTCCATTATTCGTGTGGTAACGGTTCTGGTGATCGCCTGTCCACACGCCCTCGGCTTGGCCGTGCCGCTGGTCGTGGCGATTTCCACAACCCTTGGCGCTCAAAACGGTCTTCTCGTGCGGGATCGGCGCGGACTGGAAGAAGCCAGAAATTTGGATATTGTAATCTTCGACAAGACCGGAACACTCACGTTGGGGGAGTTCCGGGTGGTAGAGATGGCCGTGGCCGAAGGGGACTCCGAGGAGAACATGCTACGGATCGCGGCCGGAGTGGAGTCGGAGTCCGAGCATCCGATCGCGCGCGGCATTGTGAAGACGGCGCTGGATCGCAAGCTCAATGTGCCGCCAGCGGATGGTTTCCGCGCTGTGGCGGGAAAGGGTGTCGCTGCATCGGTTGAGGGCGTGGAATATCACATGGGTGGTCCGGCGCTTCTCAAGGCAGAAAACGCGCAGGTATCGGACACGCTTCGCAAGGCCGCAGAGGCGGCCGCTGGTCGCGGGCAGGCCGCCATTTATCTGCTCCGAGACAGCAAGGCTCTGGCGGTCTTCGCCGTGGCCGACGCCATCCGGAAGGAGTCTCGCGAGGCAATCCGCGCGTTACACGCCCGGGGGATCAAAGTGGCCATGCTCACCGGTGATGCACAGGCAGTCGCAGATGCCGTCGCCGCTGAACTCGGCATCGACACAGTGTTCGCGCAGGTGCTGCCCGAAGACAAGGCCGCCAAAGTACGCGAGCTGCAGGATCAGCGAAAGAAAGTCGCGATGGTGGGTGATGGCGTAAACGATGCCCCTGCTCTGGCCACCGCCGATATAGGGATTGCAATCGGCGCTGGTACCGATGTCGCCGTGGAGGCCGGGCACATCGTGCTGGTGCGGTCCGACCCCCGTGACATTCCGAAGATCGTCGAGTTGTCGCGCGCGACCTATCGGAAGATGCTCCAGAATCTCTGGTGGGCGGCGGGTTACAACATCTTTGCCATTCCCCTGGCCGCCGGCGCGCTGGCCGCGTGGGGCATCCTCCTCACACCGGCCGTAGGGGCGGTATTGATGTCTGCAAGCACAGTGGTCGTGGCGGTAAACGCTCAGCTTCTCAAACGGGCGCAACTGTAATAACATCCGGAACCGCCCAACAACCGGTTGCAGAAGATCAAGATAGAGCGGGAGGGACGGCTTTTGAATTGTTAGTTTAACAGCTTTTCGGACGCTTCGAATAAACCCGAAGCTGTTTTAAGGAATGAATGTTCAGGGTCTTAATATTAAGGCCCTGCCAGGCAAGGCAAAGTATGACCTCTCAGCTTCAGAGGGTGGTGCGACGTGTCGGCCCGTTTATATGAAATCTATCCGCTGGCCTACGCATAAATCTGCGGGCAAATAGTGTTCCGTAATGAACTGTCTTTTTTTCGGTGAGCGCCGCCTGATTTTAATGGTGGCCGGCACGCCGGAGGCCACGGCGGCGTGAAAGACGAACGTGTCAAATGTAAAGACCCGGGCAACATGTCCGGAAGCCAGCATATGTGTAAACTGATAGGGATTGAATCGTCCGCGCCAATCTTCGAACTCGGATCCGATGCAGCCGGGAATTTCACAAGCGGCGTCGCAGGCGCCCCCAACCAGGCAAAGAGACAAACCCGATTGTTTGGCAAATATTTTCGCCTGGGCGGACAATTGCTCCACGTCAAAACGCCTAACCCGGAACCATCCGGAATCCACATAAGGCGCCAAAAGCACTTTTTCGGCAACGGCTTTTCGGACGGGAACAAGAGGAATCCAGGGCGTGAAACAGAAATGATCGGGAATGGGTATTTGAAAAACATGAGCTAGGCCGTGCGTGATGGCCTTGCATATCCGGTGTTGCATGTTATCTGAATACGTATTGATCGATACAATATCGGCTTTGCCTTTCGTTTTGGGAATGACGTCGGCAAGCAATTCATCACGGGTGACGATCACGTCGCAATTAAATATTTCATCATCTTTCACCACTTTCGCGCCGCAGTGGGTAAAATACTCCATCATTGCCGACGTGGGCCTGATGCAGGTATCGAATGTCCCGGCAAGCAGCCTGACGGCCGGCTCAAAAAAGAGTTGATCCCCTAAATGGATAAAAGTCGGATTATCCAGATAAAACCCCACTTTTTCCGGACAGGCGATCTGAGACCGGGATGACAGACAATGGATGAACTGACCGGATTCTTTAAACAGCGCCTGGCGAACGATGTATTGTATTTTTTTGGCCACGTAAGTTAGACGACTTATCTTACGCCTCTCGCTCTTCTCAATGTTCTCAAAGCCGGGGGAAATGTGTGCCATGGCGATCAACCGCAGTTTACAGTTCAGTTAATAAAATTCACTTTGCCGCTTTCGGCCTCGTAAGGAACAGCCACATAGTTTTTTATCTGCCTTTTCAAGGTTTCGGAAAACCCCGGTCGGATCATGATATAACTGGCTTTATTATACAGATTAAAGAGGTGAAGCCAGAAGGTATCAAAGCCGGCATATTTCACGACGTTATCCAGCGACGCCAGAACAAAACACTCCTCGATGCTTGTAAGACCCCGTAAATCCAGATCGACAAAATCATAATGACGGGTATCCTTTGCTTGATCGGCTTTTGTCGCCGCATGAAGAAGTTTGACACCCGAGTCATTTTTAAATTTCGCGGCGAACCGCAGCAAAGCGGATTCCGCTTTAAGCCGGTCGCGATGCGACATTCCCAGTTTGTGAGAATCAATGTAATTATTAAAAACGGCATAATCGGACTCCGGATCAAGGTTAAATTTTTCGGCGACACGATTCTTTTCCTGCGGGCTAATTTCTATGGCCCGGGGCTTCGCCTCTCCCGCGGGGACGCCGAAACAAGCGGACACATCGTTTATCACCTTATTAATAACAGGCCGTGTTATCCTGCTGAAGTTAAAGTTCACCCAAATCACATCTTTACCCCTTAGCGGATGGGCTAATTCTGTGCGGGCAACAAGCAAGTCCCCGGTGCGGACCGATGATTTGTCGATTACTGTGTAGCCCAGTCGTCGAAAATAAAATCCCATCTGCGGATTGCAGCAAACGGCCAGATCCGCAAGGGCGGCAAGCATCCTGGCAATCGGCTCGAACCACAACGTATCGCCTAAATGAATAAATTTGGGATAATCAAGATACAGCACGATGCGTTTCGTTTGATCTATGGTTTTATGTTTGTAAAAACAGCCTTCGATTCTTTTGATCTTCGCAAAGGCTTTGTAGTAAATAATTTCCGGAATGGTTATCAATTTATGCATCATGAATGAAATCTCATATATTTTTTGCCGGTTTTCATCCAGTCAATCACTTTCTGTATGCCCTTTCGCAAATCGGTGGACGGCTCCCAACCCAGTCTTCTTTTCGCCTCGGCAATATCCAGGCGGATTTCTTCGACATCGAATGGCCGGCAAGGCAGGTGGCGGCGCTCGATTTTCCCGCCTGTCAACGACTCAATCGTCTCGATAACTTCATTCAAGCTGGCGCCTTTGCCTGATCCGATATTGATCTCTGCGCCGGATTCATCCGAAAGAACGGCTCTGGTGATGGCCTCTACGGCATCCTTCACATAAAGATAATCGCGAACCACGGCGCCGCTTCCCCATATCTCTATAGGCTCTCCTTTTAATGCCTTATCGCAAAAGATCGCTATTGCCCCCTGGCCGGTATCCGCGCGCTGATGCTCTCCGTAAAGATTGGAAAGACGAAGAACGCAACTTTCCAACCCGTAAAGGTCGTAGTACATGCGCAGATATTTTTCTATCGCCAATTTAACGATCCCATAGGAAAAAAGCGGATTCGTCGGGTGGGATTCGCAAACCGGATTGACAGCCGGTCTGCCGTACACCGCGCAGGAAGAAATGAAAATCAGGCGCTTGACGCGGCTTTGCACAGCTTGATTCAAAAGGCCTATCGTGCCTGCCAGATTGGACATCACATCAAATTGCGGATCATCATGGGAGGTCTTGGGCAAGGTCGTGGAAACCAGGTGAATCAGAATATCGACGCCCTTAAGCGCAGAGGCCAAACTCTGCGAGGCGGTAAAATCTCCTTCTATAAATTCAATACCGGATTGAAGCCACGGCGGTTTCACCCGGTCGAAGCAACGGACACGAAAACCCATATCCAATAAATGGAAAAGCAAATGACTGCCGATAAATCCCGATCCCCCGGTAACCAGGACGGATCGATTTTCTGTGACGCCTCTGCAGGGTTGTACGGTCATGTGTTTACAACTCGCTATACGCTTTTTCCAAATGATCAACGAATTTGTCGATATCGTACCGCCGCGACGACTCAACGGCATTTGCCGCCAACATGCCGTAAAGATCCCGATTGTCGTCATGCAGGATTTTGACGAGGGCGTCGGCGATCTGCTTTGCATCATTGGCCTCAACCAGAAAACCATTATAGCCGTTCTGGATCAGTTCGGGATTTCCTCCTCTAAGGGTCGCAATCACCGGCTTTCCGAAAGACAAAGCTTCATAAGCCACGATCGGCGAATTCTCCATGCCGATAGACGGCACCACGACAACGGACGTTTCCAAATAGTACTTCTTGATTTCCCGATGCGGCACATTGCCGACGAAGCGAACTTTCCCGTCTACATTCAAAGAGCGGGTTAAATGTTTCAATTGGGCTTGTTCGGACCCCGAACCGACAATGGTCAGCGTGGCATCGGGAATATCGCCAACGGCGATGCAAAATGCCCGGATCAGCGATTCGCATCCCTTATGTTTTTCCAAAAGGCCGAGAAAAAGAATTTTTTTTGCTGGAACGGAACTTGTTAAAACCGTGATCCGTTCAGGGGGAAAATACGGGAAAACGGATATATTTTTGAAACCCTGCTGCTGCATATACTTTTTCAATAATTCTGTTGCCGTCGCATATCCATGCACGCGCCTCTTTTGAATATGATGTTTCATCTGAAACAAATATCGGTAAAGAGGGTATAAAAGAGGGTGAATACAACCATGCTTTATGCACTTCAGGCCGATGCCCTGCCGGCATACCTTCAGGTCATCTTTGTGAACGCCCCAGCCGCAGGGGCAAACGATGCCAAAATCATAGATGGTGCGAAACGTTTTATGATGCGAAATGGGTAAAAGAAAGGTCAGGCAGTGCTTATCAATGTTATGAAGGTGGACAATGTCGGGATTGAAAGTTTTTATGACTTCCTTGAGTTTCGCATACCCCCGCGGATGAATAAAAAATTGATGAAAATATCTAAGAAATCTGGATTGCGGTTCTTGAATAACGGTAAGGTTTTTCTCATCAATGCCCTTCTCGCCGAAAGCGAAATAAAAGACTTCATGGCCTCTTTCCCGAAGTTTGGCGATTTGATGATTCACCATCACTTCCGCCCCTCCGATGTCCGAATAATGGCTATGCAGCATGAGTATTTTCATTTCACTTTTGCGCTTCCGGGCATCCGGCTTTCCTTGCGGCCCGGCATGCATCGCCCAAGGAAGCCTTGGAGACTCTTCTTTATGTATGCCGCCGTCCTTTCAAGGCCCCGCCGCACGGTGTTCAGCGCGGTCGCGGACAGGAACAAAAAAAAGTGTATGGTATTTTTGGGCTGGAAACAGGTGCCCAGGAACTCCGGGCGATCGTTTCTGACCGCAGAGATGAAACGCAGCATCTCCGGCCAGCTGTGTTTGCGCAATACTCCCCGCCATACTTCATTAAATTGGCCCTTCATAATCGCGCTGATCATGGTTTTTTCCCACGCTTCAAGCAGTCCTTTATTCCGGCCTCTGCCCGCCGCATACTCTGAAGGCCTCGCGATCAAAGCAAAATTGGCCGCAAACTGAGAATAATCCATTGCCCGCGACAGGTTTTCATCGTGCTTGCGCCATACGCCGGCGATCCGGTCGCTTAAGATGACATTCCCCTGCCAAACCAGACGCAATAAAGATTCCCAGTCGGCACTTGATATATCGACGTCGTAAAATCCGATACGGCAAGCCGTTGGTCGATGATACAAACTTGTCAAATGCGGAATTTTATATTGATGCCAGTTAAAAAATAATTTTTCTCCGTCCATCAATAGCTGTCTGCGGACGAGACGCTGGTTTTTGGAGAAACCATCTCCTCTGTGCTTTACGCCGGCGGTAAAGAGAACGACTCGATCATGACGGCCGATCTCTTTCATCGCAAAGGAAAGATAATGATCGTCCGTCAGATAATCATCACCATCCAAATTCAAAACCCAGTCCCCCCGGGCAATGTCGTACAGAGCGTGCCTGTAATTGGCTGTCTTGCCCAGATTTGTCGCATTTTTGTAATATCTCAGGCGCCCGTCGGATAAAAACTTTTTTACCGTGTCGGAGGTCTCATCCGTTGAACAGTCGTCGACAACGACGATTTCCAGATTGGAATAATCCTGATTCAGCGCACTTTGGATGGCATCAGGCAGATAGGGCGCCTGGTTATACGTGGGGATCATCAACGTCACAAGGGGATTCATAAAAACCTTCAGCTCTCGCTTCCAACCGCATTTTTAACGGCGGACTTCACTGCCTTGGGCAAAATCCGCGAAAGACATACCCGCGCAAAAGTCTTCACCTTGAATAAACGAATAGAAAAATTGCCGATGTCCTTGCAATGTTTATGTCTGATAATGGAGTACACGTCATAATTCCCCATGTTCTTCTCGACAAAATGGATCGGTTTGCGAGCCTTGAGAAACACGCCGGGCGCCGCAGGATCTTTGACATTGCTTTCGATCGCCAGATCGCCGAAGATGACCGTCATATCGTCCACGCCATAACGCCAGAAGTCAAACGGATAGCCATGGTAGGCAAATTCTTTCGACCGGGTTGTTAAAAGCAGCACCCCGTGCGGTGTTAGAATATTTTTTAAGTTCGAGACGGCTTTTCGCCAATCGCGCACATGTTCGAGGGTTTCCGTGCAAATCACAAGGTCAAAGCTTTCTTTTCCATAGCGATTCAATAAATGGTTGATATCGCAGATCTCGTCGACCCCCGGGCCCGGTACGATATCCACACCCAGATAGTTCAAAGGCTTAAGATGGGTGATGTGCTCCCGCAGCGAGCCATTGACATTCAGTGCGCCGACTTCCAGGACCCGCTTGCCTGTGACCTCGTCGCGCGACAGTTGAGACTCACCAAAACGGAGACAAGATAGGGTACACATGCCGACGCTCCCGCTGAACAACTTTCAATCAGTCAACAAAGGGTCGTTAACCGCCAATCTGCATGAATTCGAAAAGCTTCTTCCTCTGCGCCTTGAATCAGGTCATATTCTGTTGAAGCTTTCTAAGAAGTTTTCGGAAAAAAGCCTGCTCCGAATCACAATCGCCTGTCAAACGAATCATCAGGGGAACTTCCAGCACTTTCTCGTGATGCATCCCGTGCCCCCAAAGATGATCTTCACCCCAGCAATCGCCGTGATCCGCACAAACGATTGTGTTGCCCCCGGCGAACGCCTCCAATAGGGCCGCCAAATTCGCGTCCACATATTCCAGGCACGCTTTTTGGCGACGCCGGGATTCCGACGCGTCGTTGGCCTTCCCTGCCATCGGCTGGCAGGGATTTATTTTTCTGTCCCAGGGGGCGCCCTTGAAATAGTAAGGGAAGTGGGTCTCGCCGATATTCAGAAAAAGAAATACCGGGCGATCGTTATGTTTAAGCGCCTGACTAAGCCAGGCCAACTGCTTATCTAAATGATAGGTATCGCCGGGAAAAAAGAAATCGGAGAAATCGCGGGTCAGCACGCGGCCCGTCTTACGGGCCGGATCGAACCAGAACAGAGCTCCCGTCCCCAAGCAATAGTGGCCTCTTTTTTTGAAACCGTCGACGATGTTCTCGCCGTCCAGAATAAAGCGGTGTTTCCCCGGACCGGAAAATCCGCCGCCCAGCATCTTGAATATTTTGCCGACCATGGGATTGACAAAGGATGCTTCGGCTTCAGCGACTCCAGGGGTAAACCCCATAAACATCGCCGCATGAGAGGAAAAAGTAAAATTGCCGGGAGCCATCGCGCGATAAATCGGACCGACCTTGCGCAGATTCGGGATGTCCGCATCGATGAACGTATCATAACGGCAGGAATCCAGCGTGATAAAAAGGACGGATTCGGAACGCGCTTTGGGGAACATGATATGCTCCATCAGAGTTTGAGAAAGCATAGGAAGAACGACTCTGCAAGTCAAGAAAATCTTGGTCAGCGGGTCCGGCTCATCTTTGGAGAACCAAACATGAAACTGCTGTTGAGCGTCACTATGGGTAAAGACGACCGGCTACGGGTATTGAAGCGGTTTTACATCCCGATAAAGAGAGAATGCCCGTTCAAAGGGCGCCAAGGGGAAACCCTCTGGAATTGTTAAACCGGCAGATTTTCGGACGTTTCGCGTTAACCCGAAGACGACTGCCGATTTAGGAGATGTCCCGCAATCGGCGGCGCGATTGATCAATCGGACAAAACTATTGACCCTGGTATTAAAATGAAGCAAGAAAGAAGCAGCAAATCCATTCAGCGCACAGTCAGCAGGGTTGTCAGATGAAGGCGATTGCCGATTAACTGTTCACCTGGAGAAAGGTTGTTTCAGGCCCAAAATGAAAACACTGATTTCAAGACCTTTCAAACCCGAATGGATTTTTACGAAACTGAGGGATAAAATTCCTCCGAATCATTTCTTCGGCGGTATTCAACAGACTTGTACGCTTTTAATGAAGAGAACTGCATTAACCAGCATGGAGAAATCATCATGAAGCGCTCAATCCGTAATCTCCTTTCTATACTCATGGGCATCCTGGCCCTATCAGGCTTTTTCGCCCAATCCAATGCGCAATCCAGTTCATATCTGAACGCAGAGGACTCCGACCCCAAGAAGCTTGGTTGGATGACGGGTTTTCCGCCGCCGCCGGATAAGCTGATTATGCAGCCGGAATCTGATTTCTTCAGTTTTCCGAAATTGCGATGGACGGTATGCCACGTTCGGGAGTTGATGCCCACAAAGCAAATTAGCAAAGGCCTCAACCCGCCGGTCCCATTAGAGTTTGCATTTGACGAGGGCATTGACACTGTGACCTTTAAACCCATGGATGGCGGAAAACCCCTGACATGGAAGGAATCCCTCCCGGCAAATTATACCGACGGCATTCTTATCCTTCACAAGAACCGACTTGTTTATGAGAAGTACTTCGGTTGTCTTGACGCGATGGGCAAGCATGCCGCGATGTCGATGACTAAGTCTCTTACGGGACTCTTAGCCGAGATTTTGGTGGTTGAGGGACGGCTTGACGAGACAGCAAAGATTTCTTCAATCATCCCGGAACTCAAGAAAAGTGGATTTGGCAGCGCAACTGTGCGCCAAGTCATGGACATGACCACAGCGCTTGACTACAGCGAGGACTACTCTGATCCAACCGCGGATATCTGGGTCTACTCGAAGGCAGCAAGCCCGTTGCCGAAACCAAAGGGTTATGAAGGCGCAAACGGCTATTTTGAATATTTACAAATCGTCAAACAAGGCGGCGTCCACGGCGAAGCTTTCGGCTATAGGACCGTCAACTCGGACGCACTGGGCTGGATTCTATCGCGGGTCACCGGCAAGGACTTGGCGCAGCTATTGTCGGAACGTCTCTGGAGCAAAATGGGCGCGGAACAGGATGCATATATAACCGTGGATGCCAAGGGAACGTCTTTTGCGGGAGGAGGACTCAGTGCCGGCATGCGAGACATGGGACGCATCGGGCTTCTAATGCTTAACGGCGGAATGATCAACGGGAAACGATTGTTCCCGAAAGAGGTCACGGAAAAAATTCGAGCCGGCGGCGACAAAAAAGCTTTCGCCAAGGCCGGCTATAAGGCGCTTGAAGGCGGCAGTTACCGAAGCATGTGGTGGATTTTCCATAATAAGCATGGTGCTTTTGCTGCACGAGGCGTTCATGGACAAACCATCTATGTGGATCCGGCCGCCGAGATGGTCATCGTGCGGTTTTCGTCTTTCCCCGCGGCGAAAAACGCGCAGATTGATCCGACCTCATTGCCTGCCTATCAAGCGGTGGCCAATTATTTGATGAAAAAGTGAAGACATATAATAATTAGCAAACAAAGTCTTTCCACGGCTGAAGAGTACAAAATTCGATCGCTGAGAAGGCCCAGTAACCGTGTGACAATAAGGGGTAAAAAACCTCATAAATTTTCATCGGCGGTATTCAACAGATTCGTCGGGCAACGATCGAATCGATTTACACCTGAAAGGAGATTTTCTGCATTGGATATTCCACGGATCTTCAACATCACCGAAAGCGCTCACCGCATTCATAACCCGATCACACCCGAAAAGCTCGCCGCGCTCGGCTCGGCGCTGCGTTTGAAACGGGGAGCCCGAGCGCTTGACTTAGGCAGCGGTTCGGGCGAGATGCTGTGCACCTGGGCGCGCGACTACGGGATCACCGGCACCGGCATCGACATGAGCCGGTTGTTCACCGAGCAGGCGAAATGCCGGGCCGAAGAGCTTGGCGTGGCGGATCAAGTCACGTTCATCCATGGCGATGCAGCAGGCTTCGTTTCCGGCGAAAAGGTCGATGTGGCAGCCTGTGTCGGCGCCACGTGGATCGGCGGCGGAGTCGCAGGCACGATCGAACTGCTGGCGCAAAGCCTCAAGCCCCGAGGGATCATCCTTATCGGCGAGCCCTACTGGCGTCAGATGCCGCCGACGGAGGATGTGGCCAAGAGCTGTCTTGCCCACGCAAGCTCCGACTTTCTTGTGCTTCCGGACCTTCTTGCGTCTTTCGGCCCCCTGGGCTACGACGTCGTGGAAATGGTTTTGGCGGACCAGGATGGCTGGGACAGATACGAGGCGGCCAAATGGCTCACCATGCGCCTTTGGCTTGACGCCAATCCCGCCGACGAGCTGGCGAAAGAGGTTCGCGCCCAACTGACTTCGGAACCCGTGCGCTATGCCGCCTACACGCGTGAATACCTGGGCTGGGGCGTGTTTGCGCTGATGCGGCGGTGACGCGCGTTGACCGGGCAAGGGTTCGCAACGAGCAAGTTTATTCAAGACCCGGCCGGTTTTGTTGAGTTTGCTGTAAACAGGCATGTGCGATTCATGCAGCCGATCACAGCATCCGGCGCCGCTTCATTTTGGCGTTAACTTATAATATGAGACCGAGCAGTTATGACCGATAGCAAGGATGAATTCACGCTCTATAGAGAAAAGGCTCAAGCCGAATCTTTAAAAGAGACGCTGCAGGGTTTTCTCGATCTGGTGAAACAGGAAAGGCATTTGAGAAGCGAGGAGGCACAGCCGTCGCAGAGTTTCTGGCATCACCGCCCGACAAAAGACTTTCCGCCAAAATCGATACGATATCCGTCCGACTATGATGGGGGCGACCGAATCAACGTTGCCTGCACACAGACCGACCTTAAGCCGGATGAGCAAAAGAAATTGGTCAAGTTATGGTGCGACGTCTTACCGCGTCTTGATAAAGTTGAATATATTTGGTTTTCATCGCGCGCGACCCAAGAGTTATTCGATGCCGTATGCGAAATGAAAACAATAAAGGGGCTTTATATAAAATGGAGCGGCATAAAATCCATACAACATATTGTTAAGGCTAAAACCCTTAAATACCTGCATATAGGCAGCTCTCCCTCTTTAGCCCCTCTTGAACCGCTCCATCAGTTGCCCAACCTGGACTGGCTGGAGCTGGAAAATATCCGGGCTTGTTCTGATCTGACTTTTACTCAAAAATTAACCACCCTGAAGGGCTTGTCGATTTCAGGCGATTCAAACAGCATCAAATACTTGAAAGTCAAAACGCTTCAGCCGCTGATTGCCTTGCAGCAACTTTACTGGTTATCCCTTCACACGGTGGTGGTGGATCAAGACGGTCTTTTGCCTCTTGCCCGGCTTAGAAAGCTTAAGTTTCTGTTTCTGAGCAATAAATACGAGATGGAAGATGTCGCCGCGCTTGCAGGAGCAAGGCCCGATGTCGAATGCGACTTGTTTGAACCGGTCTCAGATGTTTATGATTTTCTTGTCTGTAAGAAATGTGGCCGGCGCAAAATGGTTCTCCCCACGGGCAAAGGCAAACCCTGGATGTGCCAATTGTGCGACTCTAAGAAAATTGAAAAGCATGTAAAGCAATTTCATGACAAAGCCAACGAGTATTTAAAATGGACATCAAAAAGTTAACAGCTCGAAACGCGCGGGGGCCACAAAGCAATGCCGGTTTATCAGGCATTCCGGGAAACAGACAATGAACGTCATCTATTCGACATTGGACGATTTTGAGGCGTGGATCGCGCTGGCCCGGCAGGTCGAGCCGCTGTTCGGCCCGATGGCGGATGAAGCGCCGTTTCGCGACGCCTTAAAAGGCGCGATTTCAAATCGAGAGGCTTTTTGCATACGCCCGTTGCCCGGTGAAAAACAGACTATCTTAAAAGGCGGCATCGTTGTTTCCAAAGCATCCAACGAAATCCTGTGGTTTGCCGTTTCGGAAAAAGACCGCCGGAAAGGCTATGGCCGGCAATTGCTCTTATTTGCCATTGACCACCTTCACCGCCGGGAAAAAATCCTCGTTGAAACCTTCGCGGCGACGGTGGGCGCGGGTCAATCCGCAAGAAAGCTATACCTCGATTGCGGTTTTGTCGATGAGACAACCGGCGGAATCAATCCGGCGGGGGTGCCGACCGTGATCATGCAGTTATCCGGTTTGCCCTGAGCCGGAAGGGTTTTGTTGGTGGCGTGTGCCGGACTATCGTGGACACGACAAAAAAAGGATATGCCGGGGCGCGAAGCGGCTTGCTCCGGCGTCGGGCTTACGCCCGGCGGGCTTGAAAGAGAGGCATGGATGACAACTGAATTGGAGCGGTATCAACATTACGGCAGGCGGATCGACGCCCTGATCCGCCCGGCGACTTTTCCGCTGGCGGTGAAACTGATTTCATCGGAAGCGGAAATTCAGCCCGACTATAAACGCCCTTTAAAGGATATGGGGGTTCAGAATTTTGTCTGTCAGAATTTCAAGATGGCTCGTTCATACGGCTGGACCCTTGCCGTCACGCCGGCGGATATCAACTGCAAGCCGGCGCGCGAGGTGTACGGATGGGACGTCCCTTCGGAAGAAGACAAACGGTGGGCCGACGAATTCTGTGTCGGATTATATGCCAAAGACGCTGAAACCAACCAGGCCTTCCGGAAGCATCTTCACGGTCCGGATTTCAGCTTCGCCGGGCTGATTATCAGCCCTTTGAGCCGGACCAAAGTCGTGCCGGATACGGTCTTGATATATTGTTTGCCGGCGCAGGCGATGCGGTTTATTCAGGGCTATCTGTATATGGAAGGCGGCGTCCTGGAATTCAGCGCGGCAGGCAGAGTCGGGTCCTGTCATGAAGGCGTAACCAAAACTCTTCAAACCGGAAAGCCGCAGTATGTGACGCTGGGCAACGGCGACCGGATCTGGGGCGGCGCCCAGGATCACGAAGTTCTGTTTTCCTGCCCCAAAGACAAGCTCGACCTTCTGATGGAAGGGCTGGAAAAGACGCATGCCGCGGGCCTGCGGTATCCGATTCCGCAGTATATGAATTTTTCGCCGGGTTTCCAGTCATCATTTGAAAAAGCCGCCATGGATCGGGCGGGCGGCACGATCCGGAAAGAGCCTTAATGGCTTGCGCGCGGCATTTTGCAATCCGGCCGGATCGCGCGTACTTTGTCTTGATCAAATCGTTTTTTCGCTTTAGAATACGAACCGTTCAATAAATTACAAAGAAACGGAACGGGCATCGCATCGATGAGCTTGAGCCGGTTTTGATGAAAAGCGCGCTCGGGATGAACATGCCCCCAACAGGACCAAGAAACGCCTGCCGCAAGGCGCATGCGTTTTTCGCTCCTGCAAAACCAGGCGGCTTTCGACGCCGCCATTTCGGCAAAGGATGACTATGGATGCAACCATTTCGACAAAGCGCCGCAGGCCGGGATGGAATCCGGCATGGACCCTTTTTTTACTGTTGCTGGTCATGGCTTTGGCCGCCGAGCCCGCCTGGGCCCAGAAAATGAAGAACTACGCCAAAAGCCTGGCAAAACAATGCTACCCGGAGGAGAGAGTGCTCGACAGCACCGAAAGCGTGCTGCTGGGCAAAGACAAAGTCACAACGGGCGCCAAGGTGTTTCTGACTAACCGCATCGAAATGCATTTCATCATGCATTCGGAAAAAGGTTCGGAAACATTGTATGAGTTGGTCATCGACGACGCTCAGTGCATCGAGAAGGGCGTCAAGGGGCCCTGCTCATGCCCCGCGATCATCATCGGCAAAACGGCGCAACCCGACAACGCATCATCCTCCAACGCCGGTTTTACTCGCGACGATGAAACGCCGAAAAAGAAAGCCGTCAAAAAGATCGGCAACAAGCAATTGAAAAACTACATCGGCAAAGCGGTTTGCATAGAGATGAAAGACGGCGCCGTTCATGAAAACGCCGTCATCACGGATATTCGGGGAAATCAGGTTTTCATTACGGAATTCAAATACGGGGGGCGCATCAGCTACGAAGCTTCGCTTAACGACGTTGAGCAGGTCACGGCCGAATGATGAAGACAGGCAGGCGGCATTATCCTCGGCAGGCAACTATTGCAAAGGGGGAATCCGGGCATGACATTTTTAAGGCGGTATAAGGTTTTAAGCGTGATCGCGGTTTTCATGATCGTTGCCTGCGCGGCGGTTTTACGAAACCTGTCCAATGACGAGATGATACGCAAATTGCAGAAAACCGGTATGGACATACAGCCGGTTCTGGGAGAAGATCTGAAAACAAAACGGGAATACTTCGCCAGCCACAGTTCGTTTATCTTCCTGATTCTGACAAAAGTCATGGCGTCGAAGACGATTCAGAAAGAGACCTATCAGATCGCTTTCGGCGGGCCCTCGGCGGCTAAAGAGGCTGTCGATAAAATGCCTGCCGAAGAGGTCGGTTTTATCCTGAACGTTGACGGCGTGCCGATTGAGCTGACGCGCTATCCCTCTGAAGGGATGCCCGTGGCGGTCGCTTTAATGATGGATGAGTTGCTGAAAAAAGATTTCATTCACGCGCAATGCGACGACCCCCGATACGAATACCGGATGACCTGCTCCAGGGTTGTCTATCTGCCCAAAAAAAATTATTTGATCGCCGTAAGCAATATCGATTATCTGACGGAGATCTATGATGACAACGGCCGACGCGTGGCGCGCGATTACGAGCCGATCCCCGAGGAAAGATTTCAAAAGGTTCTCACCAGGCTCAAGTCGTTATGACCCGGCTTGCGCCCTCCGAGATCGACGCGCCTTGAGTGTTGCCGCTTTTGCGCCCGTCCGATCTGCGGGGACTTTGCACTGTGTCCGAACCCAAAAAAAAGCCGCCTTAAGAGGCGGCTTTTTCTATGCTTTGGGTTGGTTTGAACTCAGCAGGCGTGCTTCTTTTTCATGTCCAGAAGCATCGCGTAGTGTTTTCTTTCTTCGTTGATGATCTTTTCGATCGTTTCATGCTGGGCCTGCGGCACCAGGTTTTTCACTTCGTGATAGTACAAAATGGAATCCAGTTCGCGCTGCATGGCGAATTCCAGAGCGCCGACCGTGTCGGAGACCTTCGCCAGCTGTTTGTCCATAACCTCTTTGGTGAAAATCAGGTTGTTGTCCACATAGTTGCGCAGATAGTCGCTGTATTCGCCGGTGTAGCGTTCCGGAGGGGTATAGGTTTCAATGTCGGCCAGAAGTTTTTCAAATGTCCGCTTGTGGGCGGCTTCAGCGGCGGCCAGCATGGTAAACAGCTTTTTGGCGTCTTCCGTTTTGGCGAGTTTCTCGGCGAAATTGTAGAAGGTGATTCCGTTTTCTTCAATGCGAACGGCGACTTCGACTATATCGTTTGCTGAAAAGACCTGCATGTTTTTAAAGCCTCCTGAGTCAGTTGAATTGTTGGTTTACCTTGAGCACATTTTCAAATCGTTTGCAACCGTTTTGCTTTACGCCTACAGCCACTTTTTCTTTTTGAAGAGTATAAGCATGCCCCCCGCGACCGTCAACATCACGGCCCAAATTGCCGGATAGCCCCAGTGCCAGTCCAGCTCGGGCATGACTTTGAAGTTCATGCCGTAAACGCCGGCCAGGAAAGTCAGGGGCATGAAAATGGTGGCGATGACGGTCAGGACTTTCATGATGGCGTTGAGCTTGATGCTGGTGGACGAAAGATAGATATCCAGCATGCCCGCGAGCATGTCCCGGAAGGTGTCCACCGTGTCGATAATCGCGATGATATGGTCGGAAATATCCTTAAAGTAAATGAGGTCGGAATCCGCAATCAAAGGCGAATCCGCCCGCTGAAGAAGACTGATGGCTTCCCGAAGCGGCCACAGGGATTTCCGAAGCAGAATCAACTCTCTTCTGAGGCGATGAATCAGATGCAGGCCGGCGGCGCTGCTTTGTCCGACGAGGTCGTTTTCCAGCGACTCGATTCTTTCTTCAATGTCTTCCAAAACGACGAAATACTCATCCACAACCGCATCCATCAAATGGTGGGCCAGATAATCCGCGCCCGCCTTGCGAATTTTTCCGACGCCGGCACGAAGCCTCTCCCGAATAGGATCGAAAAGCGGGGTTTCTTTTTCCTGAAAGGACAAAACAAAGCCCTTGCCGAAAAGAACGCTGATCTGCTCCGATTGCAAGTTCCGGTCGGCCCGGTGATGGAGCTTTTTCAACAGAACGAAGATATACTCCTCAAAATCTTCGGCTTTCGGGCGGTGATCCGTATTGAGAATGTCTTCCATGACCAGCGGATGGATGCCCACAAGGGTGCCGATTTGCTCCAGAAGATCCACGTTTTGCAGGCCGTCGAGATTGATCCAGCAGATGCCGGGAAGCTTCATTTCATCGGCCAGTTCGAAAACAGAGCGGATATCCTTTTCAACCAGCGACGTTTCATCGTAGCGAACCAGCCGAATTCTCGGCTGTTCCTCATAGGCGGTTCCGACATGGACCAACGACCCCGGCCTTAAACCGGCTTTTTTCGATCGCTTTTTGACGGAGGTTTTCATGGTTCCCCCTTCGGTTGAAAGTCCCGGGTTTTCCGCCGGGCGCCAAAGACGATTACAGCTCCGGCGGACCGGCCGGGATCAGACAGACAAAAACCAGCGGATCGCCCCCCGCGTTGCGGACTTGATGCTCCTGGCCGGCGGGCACAAACACGGCGCTTCCGGGCCGCACCGGATGCCACGTTCCTTCACCCAGAACCTCGCCTTGGCCCGAATGGACAAAAAGTTCATGCTCCCAGTCGTGCGTATGGCGGGGCGTAAAGCCTCCCGGCGCGAGTTCAAACACGCGCAGAACGAAGTTTTTGGCTCCGTCTTCCGAGCCGACGGCCAAACGGGCGGCCACGCCCCGGGCGGAATCGTTGTCGATGTGTTTTGCCGGAATATCCTTATAATGAATGACTTTCATAGCAATCTCCTGTTAGCGGTCCGGGCGATGCACCGTCAATCCGAAACGAGCGGCCCCAGCACTTCACTCAGCGTCGGGTGCGCGATGACCCACCGACGAAGCTCTCTTTTCGTCAGCCCGTTGGCCACAGCCAGCGCCAAAGGCGATATGAGATCCGCCGCCTGTTCGCCGGCGACGGTCGCCCCGATGATCCTCTCGCGGTGGAAAAGGGCTTTGGCAAATCCCTGTCCGGAAAGTTCGGCCCGGGCGATCAGGTTGGCGCTGTAGGACGACCGGACAACTTTCACGTCGAGATGCTCCTCGGCGGCCCGGGCCTGCGTGTAGCCGACCCGGGCGATCTGGGGATGGCAATAGACAACGGAGGGAATGGCGTTTTCATTATAGTCGCCGTTTGCACAGCCGAACATGCTTTCGACCGCCGCGCGCGCCTGAACGTCCGCCCGGTGCGCAAGCATCATGCCGCCTGTGACATCGCCCGCCGCGTAAATGCCCTGCACGTTGGTCATCATCTTCTCGTCCACCAAAATGCCCGCGCCGGTATAACGAATGCCCGCCGCCTCAAGCTGGGCATGGTGCAATAGCGGTTTGCGGCCGGTGCACAGAAGGACGCGGTCGGCCGTCACGGCCAGCGGTTCGCCGCACTTTTCAGCTCTCAGCGTGACGCCTTCTTCCGTTTCACTGACTTTGAGTAGTTTCGTCGAGGTATGGACGGTCGCACCCTGCCGAACCAGCTCCTGATGGATGAGCGCCGCCGCTTCATCGTCTTCCAGGGTTAATATCCGGTCGAGCAGTTCAACGAGCGTGACCTTCGCTCCGAGTTCGGCAAAAAGCGTTGCGAATTCCACACCGATGAAGCTCGCCCCGACAATGACAATGCTTTCGGGAACGGCATCGATTCCAAGGATGCCGTCGGAGGTCATCACGCGGTCGGACAGCGCGACGCCGGCAAGCATCTGCGGAACCGAACCCCAGGCGATTAAAATATGGCTTGTTTTCAGCGTTTGGGCCGCGTCGCCGGCATCCGTATAGCGAACCTCGGAAGCGGAAAGAATTTCGCCTTCACCGATACGGATGTCGACGCCCGCGTCGGCAAGGGTCTTTTCCGCTCCGAGCGCCGCCACACGCACAATCTGCTGCTGGTGTTTCTTGACGGCGCCGAAGTCGATGGCCGCCTCGCCCGTACGGATGCCCAGCCTTTTGAATTTCTTCAAATCGGAATAAGACTTGCTGCAGGTCAGAAGCGCCTTGGTGGGAATGCAGCCCCGGTGCGTGCAGGTTCCGCCCCAGCCTTCTTTTTCAAGAATGAGTGTCCGCTTGCCTTTTGCCGCGGCCAGCCTCGCCGCCGAAATCCCCGCGGGCCCCCCGCCGATGACGATCAGATCGTATGTTTCGTCCATTGTCTATCCTTTATCTGATTCGGGTGAAAACAAAGAAAAGGGCAGGTGCTTTTTATAGTGGTCAAAGTCCCCGTCCACAGTGAAAACGGCAATATTTTCAAGGGCCGCAACGGCACAGATCAAAAAATCAATCGTCGATCCCTGTATGCCTTTGCGACGGCACAGATTACAGAACTCCGCCGCTTTTTCAAAATGTTCGGTTGTAAGCGGCAAATCTTCAAAAGGGGCAAGTTTTTCTTTCAATACGTGAAATTGGCGGGTCTCGGATATCCCGGACAACAGTTCCTGACGAATCGGACCGATTAAAACCACCCGGGCCTGGATAATCAGGCGCTTGAGTTGAATCGCCAAAACGTCATCCGGCGATGCCTGTCGAAGCGCCCGCGACCAGACACAAGTGTCTACCAATACATTCATCTGTGCCTCGCGCTTTTGTAGTCGTAACCTTCCGAAAACTTGAGTGTACCGAACAACCCGACGATGTCCCTCTGCTTGCGGTGGGCAATGTATTCTTTCAACGCGGTTGTGACGGCTTCTTTTTTCGTTTTATGGTTCCCGACCTTGCGCGCTTCTTCAATCAGCTTGTCATCCAAAGCAAGATTTGTTGCCATAGCCAGCCTCCTTTACACATTCGGTAACACAACGCGTTGTGTAATTCAAGGAGAGGTTTTTAATCATTTTCGGCCTTGGCCGCATGATACGAGCTGCGTACTCGCGGGCCTGCTTCCACATGCCGAAACCCCATCGCGAGGGCGATGGATTTGAGTTCGGCAAATTCCTCCGGGGGGTAATATTTCTTTACCGGCCAGTGGCGGCGCGACGGTTGTTGATACTGCCCGATGGTGAGCCGTTCGCAGGACACAGACGCAAGATCGTCCATCAGGCGCGTAAGATCATCTCGCGTTTCGCCGAAGCCCACCATGAAACCGCTTTTGGAAACTCTGCTTGTTTGTGAAATACTTTTCAGAAGGTCCAACGACCGGCGGTAATCCCCCTGGGGCCGCAGTTGCGGATACAAAGACGCCGCAACTTCGATATTGTGATTGATGACGTCGGGCCCCGCCTCGATCACGGTTTGCAGGGCTTCGGGGTTGCCGCCGAAATCGGGAATCAGCACTTCAATTTTGCACGAAGGCCGGCTTTCGCGCAGCGTCCGGATGCAATCGCTGAAAACTTTCGCGCCTCCGTCGGCCAGATCGTCGCGCGTGACGGACGTGATGACCACGTATCGGATGTTCATTTCCGCAACGGCGGCGGCCAGGCGGGCGGGTTCGGTTTGGTCAGCCGTTGTCGGCAGGCCGTGCGCGATGTTGCAATATCGGCAGTTGCGCGTGCAGATGTTGCCGAGGATGAGGAAGGTTGCGGTGCCGCTGGCAAAACACTCGGCAATATTGGGGCAGGCCGCTTCCCGGCAAACCGTGTGCAGTTTGAGGCCGGCCAGGGTCTTCCGGACGCCGTGGCTTTGTCCGGCATAAGGCGGCGGCACTTTCAGCCAGGGCGGTTTGCGCAAGAGTGTCTGTCGGGGTTCGGCATTCATAGTCGGCAAAAACGGACCTTTGCTGCAATCATTTTACGGCCCTACGGTTTTTTCCAGCAGACGTCGGGCTTGCGGGCGGCCAGCACTTCATCGAGCCTGGACACCGGCGTGTAATGCGGCGCGTCTTTCACCTTCTGGGGATTGTCTTTCGCCTCGCGGGCGATGGCGATCATCGCGTTGCAGAACCGATCCAGCGTTTCTTTGCTTTCCGTTTCGGTAGGCTCAATCATGATGGCTTCGGGAACAATCAGCGGAAAATAGATGGTCGGCGGATGGTAGCCGAAATCGATCAGGCGTTTGGCCATGTCCGTGGTGTGCACGCCGCTTTCGGCAACCTGCCTTCTGCCGGAAAAAACGCATTCATGCATGCAAACGCGGTCGTAGGGAAGCTCGAAGTGGGCTTTAAGCCGTTCTTTAATGTAGTTGGCGTTTAACACCGCCATTTCGGATGCCCGGATCAGCCCTTCGGCGCCCAGCGACCGGATATAGGCGTAGGCTTTGACGATGACGCTGAAATTGCCGTAGAAGGCGCGGACGCGACCGATGGTGAGAGGGAAGTTCTCCGACCAGTGAAATTCCTGTCCCTTGCGGACGATCCGGGGAATAGGTAAAAAATCGACGAGTTTGGCGCTCACTCCCACCGGCCCGCTGCCGGGACCTCCGCCGCCGTGCGGCGTGGAAAAGGTTTTGTGCAAATTGAGCTGAATGACGTCGAATCCCAGATCGCCGGGCCGTGTTTTGCCTAAGAAGGCGTTTGCGTTTGCGCCGTCGCCGTATAGCAGACCGCCTTTTTCGTGAACCAGTTGGGCCACTTTTTCGATATTGCGTTCGAAAAGGCCCAGCGTGTTGGGATTGGTCAGCATCAGCGCCGCCACGTCTTCGGTCATTAATTCCGCAAGATGATCCAGATCGACGCCGCCTTCGGCGTTGGACCGCAGCGTAACGGTTTCAAAGCCACACAGCGCGCCGGAGGCGGGATTGGTTCCGTGAGCCGTGTCTGGAATTAAAATCAGGCGCCGCTTTTCGCCTTTGTGCTCGAAATACTTTTTGATCATCATCACGCCGGTCAGTTCGCCGTGGGCACCGGCGGCCGGCTGCAGCGTGAACTCCGCCATGCCGAAGATGTTGCCCAAAAGCCGCTGCATGGTGTGGAGAAGCTGAAGGTTGCCCTGGGCGAAGGAATCGGGCGCGTAAGGATGAAGCGACGTAAATTCCGGCTGGGCCGCAAGCGTCTCGTTCACTTTGGGGTTGTATTTCATAGTACAGGATCCCAGAGGATAAAACCCCATGTCCACGCCGAAGTTTCGACGAGACAAATTGGTGTAGTGGCGGACCAGGTCGATTTCAGAGACTTCCGGCAGGTCCAGGTCATCGCGCAGATATTTTGCGTCGATCAGGGTTTCCAGGGCGATTTCCGGAACGTCGCTTCTGGGCACATCGGCGGCGCACCGGCCGGTTTTACTTTTTTCGAAGATCAGTTCCATAAACCTCTCCCTATTTCAGAATCCGGACGATTTGGTCGATGTCTTCCTTCAAGACCAGTTCCGTCGCGCAGAAAAGCAGCGCACTTTCCAGCTCGGGATAGTCCGGCGCCAGTTCATAGCCGCCGATAATGCCTTCTTGCTCAAGCTTTTCATTGACCGCCTGCGCGTCGGGGCAGGTGACGACGAATTCATTGTAGCCCGGTGCCGAAAACACATCTTTCCAGCCGGGCAGCTGCAGAAGTTTGGACTTGAGATACTGCGCTTTATAGACATTCAACAAAGCGAGTTTGCGAAGATTTTTGCCCAGCGCAGCCAGATAAATCCCCGCGGCGAGCGCGCACAGCGCTTCATTGGAGCAGATGTTCGAGGTGGCTTTCTCCCGGCGGATATGCTGTTCGCGCGTCTGCAGCGTCAGCACGTATCCAGGCCGCCCGTTTTTGTCGACCGTCCGTCCGGCAAGCCTTCCGGGAATCCGCCGCAGATATTTTTCGCGGGCGGCGAAAACGCCCAGATAGGGGCCGCCGTAGTTGAGCGGATTGCCGAAGCTCTGCCCTTCACCGACGACAAAGTCGGCGCCGCATTCCCCGGCCGGTTTGACAATGCCCAAAGCCGTTCCGTCGGTGAAGCCGGCAATAAGCAGCGCCCCCTTGGCGCGGGCGGACCCGGCAATCTGCTCGACATCCTCCAGACAGCCGAAGAAGTTCGGGCTTTGCAGAATCACCGCCGCCACGGTGTCATCAATCTGATTGAGCACGGTGAAGGAATCGAGCTGGCCTGCGGTCCCGAAGGGGATTTCTTCAAGCTCGTATCCGTTTGCCCGGCAATAAGCCCCAACCACCTCCCGATATTCGGGATGGACTGATCGGGCAATGAGAAGCTTATTTCGATTCGATATCCTGGCGCACAAAACGGCGGCCTCGGCCATGGCGGACGCGCCGTCGTACATGGAGGCATTGGCGACATCCATGCCGGTGAGCCTCGCCATCATGGTTTGGTATTCATAGATGGCCTGCAAAATCCCCTGGCTGAGTTCCGCCTGATAGGGCGTATAGGCGGTGTAAAATTCGGCCCGACCGACCAGATGGCCGACCACGGCGGGAATGTAATGCGCGTAAGCCCCCGCGCCGGTAAGCGTCAGCCTGGGCTGCCGGTTTCGGGCGCCGATGGTCTTCAGAAGCGCCGCGGTTTCCTGTTCGGAAAGCGCCGGCGGCATGTCGGGAATTTTCTTCAGACGGAACTTGTCGGGAATGTCGCTAAACAGTTCCTCCACGCGACCGACACCGGCCTGAAGCAGCATGTCGGCCGTATCAGCCTGGGTATGCGGGCAGTAATCCATGAGGCCGTCCTTTAAGAATTAATGTTTTTCCTGCTGAATCAGGGCATCGTAGTCTACTGCGGAAAGCAGAGCCGCCATTTCTTCCGGATCGGCCGGTTGAATTTTGGCAATCCAGCCTTCGCCGAAAGCGTCGGAATTGATCAGCTCCGGTTTGTCCTCCAGGGCCCGATTCACATCAATAATTTCTCCGCCGAGGGGCGCATAAACGTCGGAGACGGATTTGACGGATTCCACAACCGCCATCGCCTCGCCTTTGGCGACAACGCGGCCGACGTCCGGCAATTCGACAAAGACGATGTCGGTGAGCATTTCCTGCGCGTAATCGGTGATGCCGACGACCGCCGAGCCGTCAGCCTGGCTTTGGACCCATTCGTGGTCTTTGGAGTACAGTCTGTCTGAGGAATTGGGTTTGGACATGATTCATCTCCTTTGAGAGAGGATTATTTTTTTCTTTTGTAAAAAGGAAGAGGAACAATTTTTGCCGGAATTTCATGTTCGCGGATTCGGACGGCAAGCGGCGTGGCCGGCGCGGCGCTAGACGAATCGAGAAAAGCCAGACCAATCGCCTTTTGCAGCGTCGGTGAAAACGTGCCGGACGTGACGACGCCGATTTCCCGCGACCCGTTTAAAACCGGGTGTCCATGCCGTGCGATGCCGCGCCCGACCATTTCAAAGCCGACAAGTTGTCTGGCGATGCCCCGGCGTTTGCGCTCGTCGAGCGCGGGCCGTCCGGCGAAGTCCTTCTCCCAGGCGACCAGCCAGGCGTAGGGCACTTCCATCGGGCAGACCGAGGTTGTGATGTCCTGGCCGTTTAGAAGCATACCGGCTTCCAGGCGAAGCGTGTCGCGCGCACCCAGCCCGGCGGGTTTGAGGCCGCGGGGCTCTCCCGCTTTCATCAGCGCATCCCAAATCCGGCCGGTGGAATCGGCTGCGGCATAGAGTTCAAATCCGTCTTCACCCGTGTACCCGCTGCGGGAGACAAGCGCGGGAACCCCGGCAACGCTTGTTTCAGCAAAATGATAAAAGCGGATGTTGTGCAGATCGGCATCCGTAAGCGTCTGCAAAATGGCCTCCGCGGCCGGTCCCTGTAAATCCAGCTTCCCGGTTTGATCGCTCGCATCTTCAATCCGGCAATCAAAGCCTTTTTCGTCCCGGAGCGCCGAAACCCTGCTTAAATCGGCTTCCCGCGTTGTCGCGTTCGTCACCAGCAGAAAGGTTTCATCGCCCATTTTATAGACGGTCAGATCGTCGATGATGCCTCCCTCGTCCGTGAGAAGCGCCGAGAGCTTGATCTGACCGTTTTTCTGCCCGGCCAGATCGCGTGTGAGCGCATATTGCAGCAGATCGAACGCGCCGGGGCCCGTCACCCGGATTTCCCCCATATGGCAAATGTCGAACAGCGCGGCCGCTTGGCGTGCGGCCTGATGCTCATCCATGAGGCTCGTGTACTGAACCGGCATGAGCCATCCCCCGAAGTCGATCATTCGGGCGCCCAGGGACACGTGCTTCTCATACAGGGGTGTTTTTTTCATGCTTTTTTCCGGTTTCCGATCCGCCCGGTTTAAAAAGCGGGCAATATCACGGCCTGCCCAAACAAATGGAGTCAAATCAAGCCATGTGTAAATAACGATAATGATGCGACGACTGCCACCTGCCTTGCCGGCAGGGGGGGTGAAACGGTGCAACGCCCGATGCTAGCTTTCTTTAAAAATTTTGTCGATCAGGGCCTGTTTGTTCTTGGGGTAATACAGATTCCCCTCGTAATCGACGATCAGGGTTCCGTCGAGATGATCGATTTCATGCTGAACGACCCGCGCCGTCCAATCGAGATACCGCTTGGAGACTTTTTCTCCTTTTTCATTGACGGCGCGGATTTTGATTTCCGGGAAACGGCTGACGTCAACCTGCACGTCGGGACAAGACAGGCAGCCTTCGGCGGCCGTCACTTTTTCTCCGCGCGTCTGGGTGATCCGGGGATTGATGAGCACATCACAGTCGTCCATCGTCAGAGGCTTGTCCGAATCGCCGGTCTTGTTGCGAAAAATGATCATTCTTTTGTTGATTCCGATTTGAGGGGCCGCCAGGCCCGAAGCATCGTCGCGGCATAAAAAAGAATCCACAAGCGCCTGAATCTGCTGTTTTGTTTCTTTATCGAACGGAACGGCGATTTCCTCGGATACTTTCCGGAGAACCGGAATATCCTGATTATTAAGACCTTCGTCATTCCAAAGGGTTAGTACTCTTTTGGGCGCCATTTATTATGCAACCGTTTTCCTGTTTTTTGGGGATATAACACTGATTGTCTTGCATTTCAAGCAATCACAACTTGCCAAAAAGGCCGATTGTTTGCTAAAGCGGAAAAAACGAAAGATTGAAACGCCAGGTGACATTAAAGCATTGATAAGTCAAATTGTTACTCAAACCGCCCGCCGCGCGTTCGCCCGGGCGCTCGCCTTCGAAGAAGGGGTGATTCCGGATTTGGGCGCCTGCGATGAGACGCTGCCCCGTCTGTTGTATCTTCACATTCCCTTTTGCGAAGAGCTTTGTCCCTATTGTTCCTTTCACCGGATTCGGTTTGACGAAACCCTGGCCAGACGCTATTTTGCCGCGCTGCGCGATGAAATCCGGCTTTATAAAGACAGAGGCTACCGTTTTTCAGGCATTTATGCCGGCGGCGGCACGCCGACGATTCTGATCGACGAACTGGCCGAGCTGCTGGCGCTGGCCCGATCGGAGTTCGACATTCAATCGATCTCGGTGGAGACCAATCCCAACCATCTCACCGCGCGCCATGTGGATGTCCTGCGCCGGGCGGGCGTCAATCGCCTGTCTGTAGGCGTCCAGACGTTCAACGACGATTTGCTCAAAGTCATCGCGCGCTACGACAAGTACGGGTCCGGCGCCGAAATCGCCGCGAGGCTTGCCGAAACCCTGGGGTCGTTCGACACGCTCAACGCGGATATGATTTTCAATTTTCCCGGTCAGACCCCTGAGATGCTGGAGGCGGATCTGGCGACCCTGCTTAAAATCGGAATCGATCAGATGACGTTTTATCCGCTGATGGTCTCGACGCTGACGCAGCAATTGATGAAAGAAACCCTGGGCGAGATCGATTTCGGCCGTGAGAAATCGCTTTTCAAATTGATCCTCCGGCGGCTGGAAAAAGATTACGATGCCTCGTCGGCCTGGTGCTTTTCGCGTAAAAAGAAGGCCGACGCGATGATCGACGAATACGTGGTCGATTATGAGGAATACGCGGGACTCGGCAGCGGCGCCATCGGCTTTATAAACGGCGTTTGCTATGCCAACACCTTTGAGCTTGAACGCTACATTACGGAGGTGTCGCAAGGCAATCTGCCTCTGGTCGCGGCGCGCAAGTTCGGCCTGCCCGACCGGATCCGCTATGATTTTCTTATGAAGTTTTTTTCCACTCGGCTCAATGTGGATGACCTCGAAAAGAAATACGACGGCCGGTTTTTGAAAACCCTGTGGAAGGAAATGATCGCCTTTACGCTGGCCGGTTCTTTTCGCTACTTTTCACCGGAATACCGTCTGACCGAAACCGGACGGTATCTGTGGGTGATCATGATGCGGGAATTTTTCGTCGCGGTGAATAATTTCCGCGACTACTGCCGCAAGCAGGCGGGGCTGTCTTAAGGCGGTGGAAAAGCGGAGTATGGACATGGACGACCGGAAAAAAGCGCTGTTGAAAAATCTTCCGAAAATTGACGATCTGATCGGTCTTCTGGAAAAAAAGGATGTTTACGCCAAAGCGTCTCGCGACCTCGTTCGCGACGTGTGCCGCGACACCGTGCAGACGCTGCGGGAGACGATTCTGGCCGCAAGCGACAAGGAGCTATCCCGGATAACATCCGAGGCCGCATCCGTCGTGGCGGCGGTTGAAGCGGCCATCGACGGGTTGCATCAGTATAAACTCAAACGGCTGGTCAACGCCACCGGCGTGATTCTGCACACCAATCTCGGCCGCGCGCCTTTATGTCCGGAAGCCGTGGAACGCATTGCGGAAGTCGGCCGCGGCTATTCCAATCTCGAATTCAATCTTGAAAAAGGCGAACGCGGTCTGCGTTACGACTCCGTCAGCCGGCTTTTGTGCCTTCTGACCGGCGCCGAGGACGCGCTTGTTGTGAACAACAACGCGGCGGCGGTTCTGCTTGTCCTCAACACACTGGCCGAGCGCAAGGAAGCGGTCGTCTCCCGCGGGGAACTCATTGAAATCGGGGGCGAGTTCCGCATTCCCGATGTGATGAGCAAAAGCAACGGCATTCTGCGCGAAGTCGGCACCACCAACCGGACAAGGCTGTCCGATTATGAAAAGGCAATCGGCCCCGAAACCGGCGTGATTCTCAAAGTCCACACCAGCAATTACCGGATTGTGGGGTTTACCGAGGAAACGGATTTGCTGTCGCTGGTCGCGCTGGGCAAGCACCATGGCATTCCCGTCTATGACGATCTGGGCAGCGGCTGCCTGATGGATCTTTCGCCTTACGGCCTGCAGCATGAACCGACGGTGCGCGAAGTCCTGGAAACCGGCGTGGATGTGGTCACTTTCAGCGGAGATAAACTTCTGGGCGGACCGCAAGCGGGCCTGATCGTCGGCAAAACGGACGTCATTGCCCGAATCAAAAAAAATCCGCTCAACCGTGCACTGCGCATCGACAAGTTTACGCTTGCGGCGCTGGAAGCCACGCTGATGCAGTATCTGACGACGGCCCGGGCGTTGGCAAACCTTCGCGCCCTTAAGGCGCTGACCGAGCCCCTGGCCGATGTGAAAAAAAGAGCCAAAAAGCTCGCCGGTAAATTAAAACGCGTCGGCCCGCCCGACATCAGCTATACGATCAAGGAAGACAAATCGGCCGCGGGCGGCGGGTCGCTGCCGACGCAGGACATTCCCACGGCGGTCGTGGCCGTCAAATCCGCCGCGATCTCGCCCAGCCGCCTGGAGGCGCGGCTTCGCAGGGCGGCCGTTCCGGTCATTGTGCGGGTGAATGAAGAAGAGATCCTCATCGATTTGCGCACCGTTTCCGAAGAGGAATTTCAGTGGATCGCCGATGCGCTGGTCTTTGCCGTCGGTTCCTAAGAAAGGACGATTTCCTTGAGCGACGAGGTCTCCGGCGCAAAGGATCTGGTATTTCAAGTTGATGACCGGCACGCCGGCCTGCGACTGGATGTTTTTCTGGCCGGTTGCGACGAGTCCTTTTCCCGCTCGCAAATCAAGGCCGCCATCGAGGAAGGCGATGTTCTCGTCAACGGCGTTTTGCCGAAAGTCAGCCAGCATCTCAAAGCGGGCGATTCGGTGAGCCTGCATCTGGAGGCGGCGGTTGAAGCTGCGGCCGTTCCTCAGGAGATTCCTTTAGACATCCTCTATGAAGACGAATCGGTCATTGTGGTCAACAAACCCGCCGGCATGGTGGTGCATCCCGCGCCCGGCAATCCCGACCGGACGCTCGTCAACGCGCTGTTGTTTCATTGCGGCGATCTTTCCGGCATCGGCGGCGTTTTGCGGCCGGGGATCGTCCACCGTCTGGATAAGGAAACCTCCGGCCTTCTCGTTGCCGCAAAGTCCGATGAGGCCCACCGCAATCTCTCCGGCCAATTTGAAACCCGCCATGTCCACAAACAGTATTTGGCGCTGGTCTGGGGAGACGTCAAGGGCAGCTTCGGCGAAATCACCTTGCCGGTGGGCCGCCATCCGCAAGACCGCAAAAAAATGTCCACGAAAAGCCGGCACGGCCGAAACGCGCTGACGCTGTGGAAAGTCCGGGAACGATTTGGCGCCGCAACGCTTTTGGATATCGAAATTCATACCGGCCGCACGCACCAGATCCGTGTGCATCTGTCCGAGAAGGGCTATCCCGTTGTCGGCGACGCGACCTATGGACGAGGGCCGAAACGATCGTCCTTAAATCATCCCGGCCTTGCCCCCGCGCTGAAAAATTTTGACCGGCATGCCCTTCATGCGGCAAAGCTGTCCTTTCTTCATCCCAAAACGGGCGAGCGCTTGGTGTTTTCCGCGCCCGTTCCGAAGGAGATGGAAGCGCTGATCGCCGTTTTTCGCGGCTCGCCAAATGCCGGTTTACAAAACCGGACCGATCGACTAAAGTAGCGAACATGTTCCCGCGTCTTACAAAAAACGGAATAGGCTATGTTCAATCGCCTTTGCTTGCACAGTGCGATTTTCTGGCGCACGCCTTTTGCACCCGACTCGGCGGAACGTCGCGCGACGACTATCAAAGCCTCAACATGAGCTTCCGGGAAGGCGACGAGGAATTCCACGTTCTGGCCAACTGGGACAAGCTGTCTGCCGCCTTTGAGATTCCTCTGGAGAATTTTCTGGTTTTAAACCAGGTGCACGCCGACGGCATTTTTGTCATCCCGCCCCACGGTGACTTTTACAACTCTTGCGATCCGCTGAATTATGACGCCATGGTGACCCGCCGCGAAAACCTGGCCATCTGCATCAAGACGGCTGATTGCGTTCCTGTTTTCATCGTGGACAAAATGAAGAAGATCATCGCCGCGGTCCATGCGGGGTGGCGGGGAACCGCCTCCGGAATCACCGCCAAGGTGGTCCGGATGATGGTCCGTCAATTCGGATCTCTGCCTTCGGATCTTCTTGCCGCCATCGGCCCGTCCATCGGGCCCTGCTGTTACGAGGTGGATGGACAGACGGCGAGGGCTTTTGAACACGTCCCGCACGCGCGGACCTTTTTTGCGCCCGCAAAGCGCCGCGACCGCCTGATGCTGAATCTTCCGGAAGCCAACCGGCTGCAAATTCTGGATCTCGGCGTGCCGCAGGACAATATTGAAACGTCCGGCTGGTGCACGACATGTCATCCCGACGTGTTTTTTTCACACCGGGGATCGGGCGGCATCACCGGCCGGCAGATCAATTTTTTAATGATTCAGGGCGCGCCGCCGTGCCGCGCGCTGTTTGTGAACGATGCCGTCGGATCCGTTCACTAAAGACGCTTTTCAACAAAAGAGGCCTTCATGAATCTGAAACCTTTGTTTGAACCCCGGACGCTTGCGGTCATCGGCATTTCATCCGCCAATGAACGCCATCCGGCCAACGTGATTTTCGAAAAAAACAATCACCGCTATCCCGTCGAGGTTTTCGGCGTCAATCCCAAAGGCGGAAAACTGCATGACGAACCCCTGTATGAACGCCTTGTCGATATTCCGAAAAAAATCGACCTGGCCGTCATCGCGGCCCGCGCGGACTTCGTTCCGGACATTCTCACCGAGTGCATCCGCGCAGGCGTGAAATCCGCAGCGATCATCTCCGGCGGATTTGCGGAGGGCGGCCGCCAGGATCTTCAGGACCGCATGGTCGCCGTCGCCCGGGAAGCGAAATTCCCCTTTCTTGGCCCCAACTGTCTGGGCCTGTTTGTTCCCTTCCGCGTGGACACGTTTTTTCTGCCCATTGAGCGGATGATCAAGCCCGCTCCCGGAAACGTGGCGTTCATCAGTCAAAGCGGCGGCATTTTGGTCGATCAGATGATCAAGTTCACTCAGCAGGGCGTGGGCATGTCCAAGGCGGTAAGCATCGGCAACAAGGCCCTGATTCGGGAAATCGATCTGCTTAAATACCTTCTGTCCGATCCGGTGACGAAGGTGATCGCATTTTATGTCGAAGGCTTTGCCGAAGGGGAAGGCCGCGAGTTTGTCCTGGCGGCCGATTGTTCTCCCAAGCCGGTGATTCTTATGAAGTCCGGAAAGAGCGCAGCCGGGCATCGAGCGGTTTCCAGCCATACCGCGTCGCTGGCCGGCGATTACGCAAGTTTTGCCGCGGCGATTGCTCAGCACAACATTGTTGAAGCGGCCAACGAGCAGGAACTGGTTTCGTTTTGCGAAGTCTTAAGTTCCTACACCAAACCCATCGACGGGCGCATCGGCATCATCACCGGCAGCGGCGGGCATGGCGCAATGGCCGTGGACGCAGCCGCCGTGGCGGGTCTGTCGGTGCCGGAATTCGCAGACGATCTGAAAGCGTCCCTGCAAAACGGATTAAACCCCAGTATCCGATCCATCGCGTCGATGGGCAATCCGGTGGACCTGACCGGCAGCGCGCTGGACGACGATTTTGTGGCCTGCGCCCGCACACTGGCCGCGTCGCCCGAAGTCGATTGCATCATTGTTCTGCTTTTGCCTTATTTGCCGGGCGTGACGCTCGACATCGGCGTTCGGTTGAGCCAGGTGCAAAAGCAGTTTAAAAAGCCGATTATCGCGTACGTTCCGCATGTCGAAAAATATAACATGATGATCGACGGCTTTGAATTGAATGGAACGCCCGTTTCTCCGTCCATCGAAGGCGCGGTGCTGATGGCCAAGGGCCTGATGAGGAAAAAGCCATGCTGAAAAAAGACATCTCGGATCTTTTGAAAAAATCAAAGAAATGGGGCTGGGTGCTGGAGCCGGACGCGCAAAGGATTTTTTCGCTGTCGGGCTTTCAGACCCCGATGTTCGATGTGGCCACCGGGCCGGAGGAGGCTCTGCGCATCGTGCGCAAAATCGGATATCCGGTGGTGGCCAAAATCGTTTCGCCGGCTGTTGTTCACAAATCCGACGTCAAAGGCGTCGTGGTCGGCGTCCGCGATGACGAAACGCTTCTTGCCGCGCTTGCCCGGTTTCAGCAAATTGATGGTTTCGTCGGCATGCTGATTGCCGAAATGGTGAAAGGACTGGAGTTGATCATCGGCGCCAAAAATGATCTTCAGTTCGGCCCCATGATTCTGGTCGGCATGGGCGGTGTCGGCGTCGAAATTTATAAAGATGTCTCTTTGCGCATGGCGCCGCTCAAACCCCGCGACGCGGATAATATGCTCGACGAGCTCACCGCGAAAAAACTATTAACCGGCTATCGCGGCTCTGAACCCGTCAATCTGGCCGCGCTCAAAAAGACTCTTGTGAATTTTTCAAAGCTGATGATGGATTTGCAAAACGTGGTCGAATCGGTCGATCTCAATCCCGTGATGTGCAACCCGAAATCTTGCCTGGTGGTCGACTCGAGAATCATGCTGAAGTGACGGCCCACGCCAAACGCCTTCAGGGTCAAATTAAGAAGGGCGGGTCGATGCCGATCCGCCCTTTTTTAGGGTTTGCTAGGAAGGTTTACACTCTATCGCGCCTTTCCGGTTTTCTCAATGTGATTCGTCAATCGTTTTGAAGATTGCCGCATTCGCCGGTCGCGACAGGTTTTCACGGCCAATCTTCACGCCGTGAACAACCCCCGTCATGTTTGAGGCGAATCATACCCCTACATATAGACTTTGTCAAACTAAAAAATACAACAGGTAGTGTTTTATATGTTTTTCTCCCGGATGGCCTTATCGGGACAATTGATTTTTTAAGACATCCCGTCCCGATCCGATGGATGGCCGCCGACAGGAGAAAGCGGCAAATAATTTTAAACGGCTTTTAAAGTTCCGTTTAATCAGATCTTAAAAAAGCGCGCCTGCCGACCCATCCGGCGACGCACAGTATCAATTATTGTTTTATTATATTCATTGCTTACAACTATTTTCGTCCTTTTTTAAAATCTGGCATGAAGATTTCATTATCTAAAGGCAAAAGAAACACAAAACCTTAAAAGGAGGTAACAGATCATGAAAAAGACATTAGGAACGATCATTACAGCGGCGGCGGTGGTCTTCGTGACCGCAACTTTCGGATTCGCGGAATACGCGGCGGCGGGCGCAGCGGAATTCCCTTACTTCCAACTGGGCATGCTGATTGTGGGCGGCTTGCTGCTGGTTCAGCTCAAAAGGAAGTATCAGAAGATGTATACGACGGAAGCCGTCGGGGCCTTCGCCCTGTATGGCGTGCTGATGGCGCTGTTCACCAACCCGGTCATCGAACTGGTGAAAACGATCGTCACCTGATCGCTTTTGTAACCTGCGTCGTCATGATCTGAAAGACATAGCCCCTCAGGATCTGCGTCCTGAGGGGTTTTTTATGGCCTGGCGTTCGGCGATTTGAGCATTTGTTTGCCCGGACGGTTGAATTATGCTAGTTTCCCGCCAGCAAAAACGCCCTCAGTTTTGAGGAGCCAAAAGGGCGCTCATGGTCATCATCGATAACAATTTCAAAATATCGTGCCGTCTATCAATCCTGGAGCAATTTTTCAATCAGGTAGCGCAAAGGCCTGAGTCGAAGGCGGTGGTTGATGAACACGGAAGCCTGACCTATGAAGACCTGGCAAGGGCTTGTCGCAATCTTGCAACGGCAATCGGAAATCGCCTCGACTCAAAAGACGCTCGAGTGTGCATTCTGGCGGGTCAAACCGCCGCAGCTGTGACGGGACTGTTGGGCGTTTTGCTCGCCGGCAGGTGTTATATCCCCCTGCTGCCGCAGGAAGATGAGTCGTATTTGCGCTATCTTTGGGAGAATTCCGAGGCATCGCTTCTTGTATACGAGGACGATTTTGCCGGTCTGGCTTCCGCAATCTGCGGCGAATCGGACCGGCTTTTGTCTTTAGGCGCCGCGGCAGCGCCTTTTTCCGCGGAGGCGGATTTCAACCCATCCGAATTGGAAGCCGTTGCCGCCATCATGTACACCTCCGGTTCCACGGGCCGCCCCAAGGGCGTGATGACGACCGGAAAGGCCATTTACGAGCGGGCCTTGCAGCATGTCGACACGGCGGAGATTCGCCCGACCGACCGCCAGGCCTCCGTGATTCCCTGGCAGTTTGCAGCTTCGTTTCCGGATATTTTCGGCCCGCTTCTGGCCGGCGCAAGCGTTTATCTGTACGACACCCGAACACGGGGATTGAACCGCCTGGCGCCTTGGATTGACGAACACGGCATCACGCTGCTGAAACTGCCGTCAGCCCTTCTGGAGCGCTTTCTCGACGAGAGCTCAGATATTTCATTAAAGACCGTACGCTATGTGTACGCAAGCGGCGGCGCCGTAAGCGCAGGCAATGCCAGGCGGTTTCTGGACCGGCTGGCCGACGGAGCGGTTTTGATGCACGGCTTCGGCTCGACGGAAACCAACTTGCTGGCAAAAAGGGAATGGCGGCGCGACGATCCGGTTTTGCAGGCTCTTTCCCCGGAAGAGAAGCTTCCCGCGGGCTTTCCAGTCGAGGGAAAAGATGTTCAGATTATCGACGGGCAGGGCAATCCGGCGCCGGCCGGCGAGGAAGGCGAACTTGTTGCAATCGGTCAGGACCTGTTTGCCGGCTACTGGCGCGAGCCGGACATGACCGCACAGTGTCTCAACATCCTGCCGGATGGACGCAAAGCCTTCAGAACCGGGGATCTGGCGAGGTTGCGGACCGATGGCTGTCTGGAGATTTGCGGCCGCAAAGGGCAGCGCGTAAAAATCCGGGGCCTGCGGATTGATCTGGAGGCGGTCGACTCGATGCTTCGATCATTGCCGCAAGTGCACGACGCGGCGGCTGTCGCATTCAGCGCACCGGGGAGAGATGCCACTGTGGTGGCTTATCTGGAGATTACGGCAGGGGATCCTGTCACGGCAACAAGCATCCGGGAAGATTTAAAACGCCAGGCCCCCGGCTACATGATTCCGTCTCGTTTTGTTTTTATGCAAACGCTGCCGCGAACGGCCAGCGGCAAAATCGACCGCGCGGCTCTGCCCGCGCCGGGAAGAACGCGGCCGAATTTGTCGAATGCGTATGCGGCGCCGCGAAGCGATTTAGAAAAACGGCTCGCGGAGATCTGGGCGGACGTGCTTGATCTGGAAGACGTAGGGATTCACGATCCATTTCTGGAACTGGGCGGCGATTCGCTTTTGGCGCTGGAGCTCGAAACACGGCTGTCGCAGGAGTTGAACATCACCGACCCCATCAGTCGGCTACTTCTGGCTTCGACGATTTCCAAAATGGCGCAGATTCTCGAAACCCGCGGGACACGGCCGCCTCTGCCTGAACGCATCGCGCTTCCGTGGCCGCTGAGACTCACGAATCTGCTTCGGCGGTTTAAGTCCAAGGCGATATCCCTGTCGCCATCTCTGGAGGCAGTTTCTCCGTCGTACGACGCTTATATGCGTCTTCAAAAGTTCTGGATTTCTCTTCCCAGCTCCTCTTTTTTATACCGTCGCAAGATCCGGGTTTTCCGGCAATGGCTCGAGTTGACCGGCCAGACCGATCAGGCAAAGGCGCTTTCCGAATTGAATCTGCTTTCCAATGTCTGGTTTGTCGGGCGGGAGTTTCTGCTGGCGCAGAAATCGAATTTCGAAAAGTGGGTTAAAATCAGAGGAAAAGAGCATCTTGAAAAAGCGGCGTCTGAGGGAAAAGGCGCTGTGATTGTCTTTCCGCACACGCGGGTTTTTTATTCCTGCATCCGCAATCGCATCTGTTCGGGCCTGTTTTTGGAAAGCTACTTCCTGAATGTCAACGACTTGCCTCGCGTGCAGGAGCTCAAAACGATTCTGGTTGTCGACCGGATCAAAGAGGCGCGCCTGGCTCTTGAGCGAGGCGGCGCGGTCTGGATCGCCGGAGACGGCATGACCGGGGGCGTCAAAACCGTTGTCACGAGGTACGGCCGGTCTTTTCCCTTCCGTTCGGGCGCCGCGGACCTGGCTGCGCAGACCGGCGCGCCGCTCATTCTCTGTTTTCCTGAACTGAGCCCGGACGGACACATTACCGTGGAGTTTCACCCCCCTCTGACGTCAACCGGCTCGGCGGCCGGCGCCGATGACCTTCTGCGTCAGTACGCCGAAATCTACGTGGGACGCTGGCCGAAAATGCTGCCTTTTATGACGGCTTTGTGGCAGAAAATCGTGCTTAGAGGAAACACCGCTATAGAAAATGCAAAGGGAACCTTATGAAAACCCATTGTCTGGCATCGGAGGCCATTGCGGGATGGCCGAAAACCTCTCCGGCGGATCCTTTTGTGGTGGGATACTTTGTCGGGGAAGGCATCGGGGCGGAAATCGTTCCGCCGGCCCTGGAACTGCTCGAAGCGGTGTGCGAAAAATTCGGAAGAAAAATCGACTGCCGCAAGGGAGGGTTGATCGGAAAACCGGCCATCGTAAAAGCGGGCAAAGCCCTGACCGATGAAGCGATCGATTTTTGCTCGGAGATTTTTTCCCGACAAGGCGCGATTCTGTGCGGTCCGGGAGGAAGCCGCTTCGTCTATGAGCTGCGCGCCCGCTTTGATCTTTACTGCAAATTCACACCGCTTGTGCCCAGCCCCGCCCTCAAAGACACAGGCTGTCTGCGTGAAAGTCATCTGGAGGACGTGGATATTCTGGCCGTGCGTGAAAATACCGGAGGGCTCTATTTCGGCGAATCCGCAGCGGCAACCGACGAAAAAGGCGACAAGCTGGTCAGTCATCGCTTCGGCTATCGAGCCTCCCAGGTCCAAAGAATTCTGGCCAGCGCCTGTATAGCCGCAGGCAAAAGACGCGGCAAACTTTGCGTGACGACTAAACCGGGAGGCATTCCCTCAATCAGTGAACTCTGGCAGGACTGCGCGCATCAGGTTTGCAGAGACGCACGGATCGACTTGACGGTTCTGGAAATCGACAATGCCGTATATCAGCTCATCGCCAATCCGCGCGCTTTTGATGTGGTCGTCTCTCCGAACATGTTCGGCGATGTCTTGGCGGACGCCGGCGCGCTGCTTCTGGGCTCCCGGGGCATGTCCTATTCGGGAAATTTCGGCGCAGGCGGAAAGGCTGTTTATCAAACGGCGCACGGCGCCGCCTACGATCTGGCCGGTTCCGATCGGGCCAATCCGGTAGGGCAGATCCTGTCCGTCGCTCTGATGCTGCGCGAAAGCCTCGGCCTGCCCGAGGCTGCAAATCTGGTGATCCGTTCCGTCGATGCCGTGCTGGATCGCGGTTTCCGCACGGCGGATATCGCCTCGGGAAAAAGCGTGGTTGTCGGAACGAAAGAAATGTCCAAACGGATTTTAGAAACCGTCATCGCCGGGGACAACCCATGACTGCTCGCACGGCGCTTTTGCTGGTCGATTTGCAACACGACTTTTTGGGCGACCCCCGCCTGACGCCGCCGCGCCGGATGCTTCTGGACCGGGTGCAAATCCTGCTTGCCGCCTGCCGGAAAGAGGGCTTTCCCGTGCTTCATGCGCGAACGATTGTCCGCGCCGACGGCACGAACCGGATGCCGCACTGGCAACGCAACCAGGACAGCCGATGCGTCGAAGGCACACCGGGCGCGATGCCGCCTGCGGGCCTGGACGCCCTTGCCGGCGAATCCATCTATTTTAAGACCTTTTACAGCGCGTTTGGCAACCCCGACCTGGACAAAGATCTGCGACAGGCGGGCATCGACACGCTACTGGTCGCCGGCGTGCATACACAGTCCTGCATCCAGGCGACGGTTCTGGATGCCTATGAACGGAAATACCAGGTCATCCTCGTGACGGACGCCATTGCCTCCTACGCCCCGCATCACGCCGATCTGGTCGTTCGGCATCTGGCCGATCGGGCCTGCCGGTCGACGACAGTTTCCGAACTCTTTCCCCCGGAAAAAGACGGCCCCTTGCGAACAACGCAAAATCCGGATGTCCGGGTTCATCCGCTGGCCTTCATTGACGGCCGCTGGCAGGACACAGCCGGACACAGGCTGCGGGAACTGCGCGACCCCTGTGATTGGTCGCGTCTGACCGGATTGGTTCCCCTTGCGGGAGACCGCGAAGCGCGGACAGCGGCGGCGCACTGCGCACAGGCCCGCACACAGTGGACCGGCTTTCCCCTTGACCGCCGGGTGAGTCTTTTAAAGACCTGGATGGAAAACCTCGATGGCGCTCGCCGGGAACTGACCGATCTGATTGTTCAGGAAGTCGCCAAACCCAAAGCGGCGGCGCAGGCCGAAGTGGATTACGCAATCGATTTGCTGAAAAACACAATAGAGATGGCCACCGAGGACCGGGAGCCGATTGCCCCGGATATCGCCGTGAACTACCGGCCGCGGGGCGTGATCGCGATCATCACGCCGTGGAATAATCCTCTGGCCCTGCCCGTCGGCAAACTCGCGCCCGCGCTCGCCTATGGCAACACAGTGATGTGGAAGCCGGCGCTGCAATCTCCCGTCCTGGTTCGTTTACTGATGGAATCCCTCCTGGGCGCCGGATTTCCCGCAAATGTCGTAAACGTGCTTTTCGGCGATGCGGACACGGCCCGGTCGGTTCTTGCCTGCCCTGAAATCGACGCGGTTTCGTTTACCGGATCGGAAGAGGCGGGTCGCGAGATCGCCGCCACATGCGGTTTGCGGGGCATTCCCCTGCAGGCTGAACTGGGAGGAAACAACGCCGTGCTGGTTGCACAGGATGCGGATATCGATCAGGCCGCTTCGGATCTGGCACGCGCCGTTTTCAGTTTTTCGGGCCAGCGTTGCACGGCGCCCCGCCGGATTATCGTGGTGGCAGACGTGTTTGATTCTTTCTGTGAAAAATTCACGGCGGCGGTTTGCGCTCTGCGCATCGGCGATCCATCCGATCTTCGCACACAAATCGGCCCCCTGATTTCGAAAGAGCGCCAGGCGATGATGGAACAGCAAGTGCAAGCGGCGATAGACGCAGGCGCGCGCCTGCTCGCAGGCGGACGCATTCCGGAAGCCTTTCCTCATGGATGCTGGTTTGAACCCACGGTTCTGACCGATGTCGGCTTCGATTCTCCTTTGGTTCAAAATGAAACTTTCGGGCCGCTGGCAATCCTGATGCGCGCAAAAGATTTCGACGACGGCATTGCGCTTTGCAACTTTGTACGCCAGGGCCTGCGGGCGATCTGTTACACCCGCTCCGGACAGGCCAAAGACCGGTTTATTAATCAGGTCCGGACGGGGCTCATCCATATCAACGAGGCCGAAACACGCATTTCCGCCCAGGCGCCATTTCTGGGTTGGAAAGCCTCCGGAATCGGCCTTCCGGAGCACGGCCGCTGGGACCGGGATTTCTACACCCGCACTCAAGCGGTTTATAAAAAAAGCGCAGACTCGCCTGAATAAAGCCGTTTATTCGCTTTCCGATGCCCATGCTGCAGGCGGGGGCGAGAAATTCTTCATTGACAGTCCGCCGGATCGGTATTAGGGAAACACGTTAACGATCCCGGGTAAAGGAGCCTTTTGTATGATTATCGTTACAGGCGGCGCGGGCTTTATCGGCAGCGCCCTGGTGTGGAAGCTCAACGCCGAAGGAATCCATGATATTGTCATCGTCGATCGTTTGGGAACGTCGTCGAAGTGGAAGAATTTGGTGAATCTGCGCTATGAAGACTACCTCCACAAAGATGAATTTTTAAGTCTCGTCCATCGCAACGCGGTGCCCTTTGAAGTGGACGCCCTGGTCCATATGGGGGCGTGCTCCTCCACCACGGAGCGCGATGCGGATTTTCTTTGGGCCAACAACTTCGCCTACACAAGGGCTCTGGCCAAATGGTCGCTGCTGCACAGCGTGCGCTTCCTCTATGCCAGCTCCGCCGCAACTTACGGAGACGGAGCGCTGGGCTTTTCCGACGACCATGAAAAAATCGCCGGCCTTAAACCGATCAACATGTACGGCTACTCCAAACAGCTTTTTGATTTGTGGGTGCTGCGCGAAAAGCTTGAAGACACCATGGCCGGCATCAAGTTTTTCAATGTGTTCGGACCCAACGAATATCACAAAGGCGACATGGCCAGCGTGATCTTCAAGGCCTATCACCAGATTCTGGAAACGGCCAAAGTCCGTTTGTTTAAGTCTCACCTGCCCGACTATGCCGACGGCGGACAGATGCGCGATTTCGTCTATGTCAAGGATTGCGTCGATGTCCTGTGGTGGCTGCTTCAGAACCGCCAGGTCAACGGCATTTTTAATCTGGGAACCGGACAGGCCAGAACCTGGAATGATCTGATCGCGGCGGTCTTTGCGGCGATGGGCCGCGAAAGAAATATCGAGTATATCGACATGCCTGAATCCCTGCGCGGTCAGTATCAGTACTTTACGCAGGCGGACATGGGGAAACTTCAGACCGCCCGCTGTCCGGTTGCGTTTTCATCGCTGGAAGACTCGGTGCGGGATTATGTCGTCAACTACCTGCAAAAGACGGATCCGCATCTGGGACGCTGACTATGAAAAGAGCGATTGTCTGCGTCATTCCTTCACGCTATGAATCCAGCCGGTTTCCGGGCAAGCCCTTGGCCGATTTGTGCGGCAAACCGATGATCCAGCATGTTTACGAACGGGTCGCGCGCGCCAAAGCGATTCCCTATGTCGCCGTGGCGACGGATGACGCCCGTATTTTCGACGCGGTGAAAAAATTCGGCGGAAACGCCGTCATGACCGCCGTTACGCACCGGTCCGGAACCGACCGGATCGCCGAAGCCGTCAAAACCCTCAACCTTCCACCCGACGCCATTGTCGTGAACATTCAGGGCGATCAGCCGATCTTTGAACCGGTGCAGGTGGATGAGGTCATCGCGCCGCTTCTGGATGATCCGACGCTTTGTATGTCCACATTGATTTACAAAATCGTTCTTCCCGAGGAAATCACGCATCCGCACGCCGTGAAGGTGGCGCTCGATGCCAGAAACTTTGCCTTGTATTTTTCCCGGGCAACGATTCCCTACGTCCGCGATAAAAAACTGACGGCCGACTACTACAAGCATCACGGCATCTACGCCTACAGACGCGACTTTCTGGATATTTTCACCCAGCTTCCCGAAGGCAAACTCGAAAAACTCGAAGCGCTGGAGCAGCTGCGCGCGCTGGAGCACGGTTATAAGATCAAATGCGTCGTCACGCCGCACGATTCCGTGGAGGTGGATAACCAGCAGGAACTCGATCGGGTCCGCCGGATTCTGACATCAGCCTAGCCTTCGTCCGGGGCGCTGCGGGCGCAACACCCCGGCAAAACCAAACGCGCCGCGGACTCCCCCGCCACATAGCCCGTGGAAAAAGCCGCCTGAAGATTGTAGCCGCCCGTGTCCGCGTCAATATCCAACACTTCCCCGCAAAAATAAATCCCCGGAACTATTTTGGACGCGAGCGTTTTCGGATTGATTTCCTCCAGCGCTACGCCGCCGGCTGTAACGATGGCGCGGGACAGAGGCAGCGTCCCGTGGATGTTGAACCGAAGGGCTTTAAGGGTATCGAGAAGCTTTTCTCTTTGGACGGCGGTGATCTGGTGAGCGGGGCAATTCGAATCAATGACGGCAAGGTCCATAACCGGTTCAATCATTTTGGCCGGCAAGTATGCTTTCAATAGAGTCGACATTTTTCTTTTGCCCGATGCGTTGAGATCGATCAGCAGGCGTTTGCGCAGTTCGTCGCGGGCGACGGCAGGTTTGAGATCAATCAGGAGGCAGACGGGGCCGGCCTCAAGCGCCTGCGCCACCGCCAGACTCATCAGCAAAATGATCGGTCCGCCGAGACCGAAATGGGTGAACAGCATTTCTCCGAAGCGGCTTTCCAGAACCGGCAGCCGGGGCTTTTTCTTCTCGCCGCGCCCATAGTCAGCCGCCGGAACGACCTTCACATCGATTGTATCAGCCGATCCGGACAAGGCCGTGGCGCGAACGTTGCGCAGAGAAACCCCTTGCATGGATTTGGCTAAAGCGGCTTCTTTCACAACGAGCGGCACCAGAGCGGGCCGCAGCGGGACCAGGCGATGACCCAGCGAACGCGCAAACGCATAACCGTCGCCCGTGGAGCCGGTTTTCGGCCAGGAGGCGCCGCCGGTCGCGATGACAACCGTTCGGCCGGAAAAATCGCCGCGCGCTGTTTGCACCACAAAGCCGGCGTCGCCCGCCCTGATCGCCTCGACTTTTGCGTTGAAAACCGTCCGAACACCGCCGCGGGACAGGTATCTTTCAAATGCCCCGACCACGTCGCGCGCATCGTCCGACACGGGAAAGATTCTGCCCCCCCGTTCAAGTTTGGTTTTCAAACCCTGCCGTTCAAAAAAGGCCAGAAGTTCCGGACGGAAAAAACGGGAAAACGCGCCGTGAAGAAAGCGGCCGTTGGGCCCATACATCGCGAGAAATGCATTGCGATCCGCGCTGTTGGTCAGATTGCACCGGGATTTTCCGCTGACGAGAATTTTTTTTCCCGGACCATCCGTTTTTTCCAGCACAACAACCGAAGCGCCGCACTCGGCGGCGCGCCCCGCGGCCATCAGACCCGCCGCGCCCGCGCCGATGACCACCACATCAGAATTCGTGAATGACTCAACCATCAGCCGCCTCCGGAACCTTCTGAAAAGCGGTGCTAACATGATCGGCCAACCGGGGTCAACCGGCAGATGCGGTTTTCTTGTGATTCGGGCATGTCTGTGTTAAAGGCATGCGCATAGTCGAAAGGGGCGATAACCATTGGGCGTACCAACGCATCTCATTCCACTGACGACCCGGATGATTCTGCAGATTCAGCCGGTTGCGCACGCAAATCTCCGTTTCTGGAAGGACAGGGCGGCCGCCATTCCCGATCCGGAACTTCGGCGCCAGGCGCTTGGAAGCATTGAAACGAAAACGTTTCATTGCGAAGGCGGTGCTCTTTACGGTCTGCTGGCCGGAAAACACTTCAAGAAGGCCATCCGGTTTATTGTGGCCTATCAAACCATCAGTGATTATCTCGACAATCTGTGCGACCGGAGCACATCGCAAGACCCGGAGGATTTTCGGGCACTCCACGAGGCGATTCTCCATGCTTTGTCTCCCGATGCCTCGCCCGTCAACTATTACCGGTTTCGCCAAGAACAGGACGACGGGGGCTACCTGGCAGCTCTGGTTCGCGCCTGTCAGAACGCGCTTCACGAACTGCAAGCTTTTCCCATGGCGCGCCGCGCACTTCACGAACTGGCCCGCGTTTACTGCGACCTTCAGGTCTACAAGCATGTGAGGGTCTCCGAGCGCGTCCCGAGGCTTCAGGCCTGGTTTGACGCTCAAAAAAGCAACCTGCCCCCAATGACCTGGTACGAATTCGCCGCCTGTTCGGGATCGACGCTGGGCGTGTTTTGCATTGTCTCGCATCTTTACCAAGACGATGTGACGCAAGACCTGATCGCGGCGATTCAAAAAGCCTATTTCCCCTGGGTGCAGGGACTGCATATTCTCTTGGATTATCTGATTGATCAGGATGAAGACCGCGCAGGCAGCGATCTGAATTTTTGCTTCTATTATCCCGATGCCGCCGCCATGTCCGAAAGGATCGGCCACTTCTACGATCAAGCGCAAGAAAGCGTTGCGGTTCTGCCGCATGCGAAATTTCACCAGCTGATCAACCGGGGGCTTTTGAGCATTTATCTGGCCGACCGGAAAGTGCCGCGTCAAAAAGAAGTCCGCCGCGTTGCGGCGGCTCTGCTTCGTCTGGGCGGACCGGCCGCCTGGTTTTTCTATCTGCATTGCGTGGTCTATCGGCGGCTGATGTCCTGAGACGATGACTTTTTCTCCAGCCTGAGGAAATTCTCCTCTTTCGGAACCGGCGTCCCCTCTATCTGCTATTTCTCTCTGTCGCAATATCTCTTAATATTTCAATAAATTACAAATATCCTCTCAAAGCTTGCCTGTGGCATATCCCTTGCTCATCGCTGTTCTGAAGGTTGCGGAGACAGGATCTAATGAGAACAGCGAAAATAACCATCATTTTTTTTCTGTTTCTGGCAGGCGGTCTCGGTCTGCATGGACAGATCCAGGCAACCGGAAATGAGGCGGCTCGGCCCGGGATGAAAACAGCCGCCATGAATGCGCAGGGCACAGTCGTTGAGATTAGCGGGGCGCTTATCCGGATCGAACGCCGGATTAAAGAAAGTTCGGAAATCATGGAATTTGAGTGCGGCGCGCCCCCGGCAGGCCTTACCGTCGGGGATACCGTCAAGATTGTTTATACGGAGGAAAAAGGCAAGCTTCTTGCCGTGAGAATTGTCCGGGTGGCCAAGGAGTCCCGCCGGACGGAGAAACAATGACAAGGTCCGGCGTTTTGAAAGCGCCCGGATGGTATGAGAAGGCCCCTGTAAGATGTTCAGGGGAGAACATTTAACCCGTTTAACAAGGAGGATCAAAAAATGAAGCGTGTTGCATTATTTGTCGTAGCAGTGATGTTTGTGTTCTGTACGGTTGCGATCGCAGCCGATAAACCGGCCGCCGCCCCGGCCGCCGCCCCGGCCGCCGCCGAACCCGCAAAACCGGTTGCCGACAAGAAAGCCGAAAAGAAGGCCGAGAAGAAAGCGGTCAAAGAAGAGAAAAAACAGGAAGCAGCTCCTGCTCCGGCAAAATAAGTTTTTTGCGAAGGCTTGAAAAGGTGAACTGTAAAAAGGATGGGCCCCCGGCCCATCCTTTTTTAGTTTGAATCCGGCTGCGGCTTGAGGCTCGTGGGAATTTTCAATCGGTTATGTTATGTGTGAGGCATGAAGATAAAAGAAACCTTCTATCGCATGGCCTTCAAGTTCGATTCGCTTCCGCTGCGGATCAAACTGATTTCGCTTGCCGCAAGCGGGCTGGCATTGACCATGGCCGTTTGGGGTTTTATTCAGCTTACGGCCCTGGACAAAATTCTGGTGGAGCAGCAGGCCAAAAGAATCGAAGGCGTCGCGGAAACGGTGGCGACGTTTTATGAGCATTTTCCAACCCGCCGGGGCATCGCCACGCTGGATTCCGCTCTGAAGGATTTTTTACAATCCGATATCCGACTGGGGCGCATTGATATTTTCGTCGTGAAAAACAAGCAGGTGGAATACGTTGCCGGAACAAGCCGCATGTCCTATGAATGGTCCGAAAAGGTCATTGCGCAGGCGGCGGCCGCCCGGAAATCTCGCTATGTGCGTCTGGACGCGGACGGAGGACCGGCCGTCGGTCTTTTATACCCCATGCCCGGCCAGACCAAAAACCATCGCGTCATCATTGCCGTCGTGACCTTCACACGCGCCAACACGGAAATCCTGGCCCGCGCGAGCCGATTGCTCATCGTCAGCAGCGCCGGTCTGATCGCCGTCATTATGCTTTTGTTCGGATTAAGTTACGGCTGGATCATCGACCGTCCGTTCAAAACGCTTATGGACACGATCGACGAATCTCAGAAAGGCGGCAAAATCAAGCTCGTCGACATGGCCCGCCGCGATGAATGGGGGCAGCTGGCCGATCATTTCAACAAAATGGCCGACGACATTCAAAATGCCATGGCCAGAAACCTCGATCTCACCCGTCATTTGGAAGACCGGGTGCGCCAAGAAACCCTGAAAGTGGTCTCGCTGCAAAAGCAGGTCGATGATCTCAAGCGGTTGACGGCGCTTGGTCATCTGACCGCGAATCTGGCGCATGACCTGGGAACGCCGCTGCATTCCATCGCCGGACTCGCGAAGCTGCTGCTGGAAAAAGAGGGACTGCCTCCCGATGCGGTTCGGAAGCTGCAGCTGATTGTTGAACAAACCCGGCGCCTGGATCATGTGATTCAGAATGTCCGCCGCGCCACACGATTGCCCGAACCGCATTTCGAACTGCTGACGCTTGAAGATATTTTCTCCGAAACGTTGCCGCTGATCGAGCCGCTCATGGCGAAAAATCTCGTGAACATCGATGTGCGGCTCGATGCCAAAGACCAGCCCTTTTATGCCGACCGCCATCGACTTCAAACGGCCATTCTCAATATCATTCAGAATTCTCTTGACGCCATGCCCGGCGGGGGCGATATCCGAATTGCCGCCGGGCCGGCGGAGAAGCGGTTTATGAAGATCAGCATCAGCGATACGGGCCGGGGAATTGATCCCGATGTGCTCAACCGGGTTTGCGAACCGTTTTTCAGTTCGCATCAGGAGGAGGGAATGCGCGGCTTGGGACTGGCCATTGTCCAAGATATTGTCAAAGCGCACGGCGGCCGACTGGATATTGAAAGCCGGGCCCAGCTGGGCACCACGGTCCACATCTATTTGCGTTTGCCCGAGCAGGATGCCAGAAAATAACTTCTCATAGGAGACGACCTCAAAACGTCTCAGCGTTCCTTGCCGGGGGGCGACTCGGGTTTATCATCCTCCGGCCTGTCTTTATAGAGATCCCAGCGGCGGATTTTCAGGCGGAGTGTTTTCCGATCAATTCCCAGAACTTCAGCGGTTCTGGTTTGATTCCATCCGGTGGCGATCAGTGTGCGAAGAATCTGATCGCGCTGGGCCGCCTCCAGAGGCGTCATCTCCGTCTTGGCCCCGGCATTGCCGGATGGCTCCGGATGACGAAACCGTTCCGGGAGATGCTCCTGAAGAATCACGGAAAACGGCGACAAAAGCAGGGTCTGCTGCAAAACATTTTCCAGTTCGCGCACATTGCCGGGCCAATCATAGAGCATAAGCGTTTCAACGGCTTCGGAAGACAGGCGCACGCCGGCGTAGCCGAACCGGGCAAGCAGCGAATCAATCAGAAGCGGGATGTCTTCTTTATGCTCGCGCAGCGACGGAACCCGCAGGCGGACGATAAAGCGGTATAAAAGATCAAGGCGAAACCTGTCTTTCCTGACTTCGTCGTCGATTTTTTTATTGGAGGCGGCAACCACGCGCACCGCAACATGGCGGACTTCATGGCCGCCGATCCTCCGGATCTCGCCGTTTTGCATGAACCGCAGCAGTTTGCTCTGCAGGGCGGTGGACATTTCTGAAATCTCGTCGAGAAAAATAGTCCCGCCTTCCGCCGATTCGATCAAACCCGTATGCCGCTGGTCGGCGCCGGTGAAGGCGCCTTTTTCATATCCGAAAAGCTCCGATTCCAGAAGATTGTCCGGAATGGCGCCGCAGTGCACAACGATAAAGGGACCGGACCGCCGCGACGACATCGAATGCAGCGACCGCGCGGTCAGCTCTTTGCCGGTTCCGCTTTCCCCTTCGATCAGCACGCTTGCCGGAGAATCGGCCACGCGGGCGATCTGTTTATAGAAGTCGACCATCACGGCGGAAGAGCCGACAAACTTATCATCTTTTTCGGTTCGGGGCTGCAAAACCGTCCGGTTGTTGCGCAGGTCGCGAAGTTCCAGAACTTTTTTGACGAGTGCGCGGCAATCATCGGGCGAGAAAGGCTTGCTGATATAATCCCACGCCCCCATGCTCAAAGCGTCCATGGTGGTTTCCAAAGATCCGTAAGCGGTCATCAGGACAACCGGCAAGAGCGGATACCGGGCCTGCACGATTTTCAGGAATTCCAGACCGTCCATATCCGGCATGCGGATATCGGACATCAGCAAATCATAGTCGTTGAGATTCCGATCCAGAGCTTCGGATACGGACGTGAATGCCTCGACGTGATAGCCGTCGCGCAGAAGGGCCTCCTGAAGAAACTCGCAGGCCACGGCGTCGTCATCTACAACCAGAATTCGGGCGGACATGTCGATCCCCTGCGGATCAGTGAAGCCGCGGCCGGGTCAGGGCAGCGCGGCAATGAAAAACCCGGACAACTTTCTGCTGCCCGTGCCATCCTGGGCGACAATCTCGCAGCGGATTCTTTTTTCTCCCTGCTCTTCAAATTTGTCGACCACTTTTCCCGTCACGGTGACGGTCGCTCGAGCTTTTGTGTTTTCGTAATCATCCAGGTTGACCGGTTCGGTCATGGTCAGGAAGCGCACATTGAATTTTCGTATCTGACGGTTGTCGATCCAGGCGGTGATCGCTTCGCCGGCAATGCCCATAATGAACATGCCCTGGGCAATCACATTATCCAGCCCGACGGCGTGAGCGAACGTTTCGTCGTGATGAATCGGATTAAAATCGCCCGAGGCTCCCGCGTAACGAATCAGATGTGTTCGGGTAATCGGTTGGGTCGTATAGGCCGGCATCTCATCTCCGACCGAAATCGTATCATAAAGCAGCGCCATGGTTTTCGAACCTATCTCTCGATAAACGTGGTTTTCGCGTTGAGGACCACTTCGTTTCGCTGGTTGATGAGTTGCGTTTCTAAAACCGTCACCATGAAATACCGGCCGGCGCGCTCTTTCCTCCCCCGTTCATACATGTCCGCCACTTTCATTTTGCGGGTGATGGTATCGCCGGCGCAGATGGGGGCCAAATACTCGTAATCTTCCTCCGAGTGCAAAAGTTTGGCCACATCAACCCCCAATTCCCGAATGATGCCCATCAGTCCGCCGCCGGTCCAGAACACGAAACTGATGGCAAAAGTCGGCGGCATGGGGATGCCGGGATACCCCGCATCCAAAGCCGCCTGTTCGTGCTGATACAAAGATTTGATATCGCGGATATCTTCTTTCTGGGCGAGCGCCGCGGCAAATTCGGCAATTTTGTTTTTTTCGACTTTAATCGTATAAGGCGGAAACTCCATACCGATCTTCGATCTATCGGCCATGCCTACCCCCGAATGTCAGTTAGGCGTGTCCCATATCATATCAAGAGAGGAATTTCACGCCTTAATGACACAAAAGCGCTTGACACCGGCCGGATCGCGACTGTATGGCACAAACATGATGATTTGCCACGCCTGCGGAAAAAAAGTGGATGCGGCCGATCGCGTCGGACGACGCGAGCAATGCGCTTTTTGCGGCGCCGATTTGCACTGCTGCCGAAATTGCGCGTTTTACGAACCAGGAGCGTATAACGATTGCCGGGAAACTCAGGCAGAACGGGTCGTGGATAAAATCCGGTCCAACTTCTGCGATTATTTCCGGTTTGGGGATTCGGCCGCAACCGAGGGCCGCCGGTCCGTTGACACCAGAAACCGGCTTGAAGATCTATTCAAAAAGTGATTTTCCGCCGGGCCCGCCGCCGCGCGCGTTACCGTGAGAGCTTGCGCGCCAGATCGCTCATCCGGTCCAACAATTCATCTTCGCGGCCTGCTTCGCACCGAAGCGACCCCATGGACACGGTTCCCAACGTTTCGATATTCACCCGCTTGGCCTGCAGAATGGACGTGTTGCCCAAAACCGCCAGGTTGCCCACGATCGCGTCATCGGCCGTCAACCATTTCCCCAGTTTGACCGCCTGGGTTTCATCCACGAGACCGGATGACCGCAGTTTGTACTCATCGAGAATTTTAAGGATATTTTCCCGATTGACCAATACAAACCCGCCCATATCCAGAAGCGCTTCACGCAGGGATTCGGTTAAGATCAGACCGATGACTTTGAGGTTGTCCGTCGCGTCGAAATCAAAGACCACCAAACGGGGCAAGGAGCTTGGCTGATCCTTTCCGGATAAGGTCTGATCCAATGCCTGTTCAAACGCCGCCTGCCGGTCGGTTTGTTTGACCTCCGGCCGTTTTGACGGATGAGAAGTCAGTGGAATCGGATCCGGTTGGGTTTCTTTTTGAGAGAGCTCGTCATCGGATAATGTCTTTTCCGCACGGCTTTCCGTCGGCGTCAAAGGCGTTTCCTGCTTGACCGGCGGAGGTTCCGCCGGAGGTTGAAGGTCGGACGGCTTCTTAGCCTCGTCCGGCGAAGGCACGGCGGGTTTTTCTGCGATTTTTCCCTTGGCAATCGCGGTCTGCAGCAGATCGCCTTTGGCTTCTGAAAACAGTTGCCGGTAGGTGATTTTGATCGCTTCGATGCCGGCGACTTTTTTTTGATCGCCAGGCAGGCGTCGCAGAGTGTCGTTGGGAATATAGTTGGCAACGACAAACTCCCGCCCGGTTGCCAGGTTCATCAGACGCATGTCAAATTCCAGGTGCGTCCGCCAGGCGCGTTCAACGTACAACGCATAGTCGGCTTTGCACAACCGACCCGCCTGCTTAACCAGGTCGAAGTCGTCGGACTTCCATTGCCATCCTGAAACCTTGCGCCCTTCCATCCGAGTTTCCAGCTCGCCTTCGGACACCAGCTCGTAAATGCCCTGGTCGCTAAGCAGAGAACGGACCCTTTGAGTCATGTAGGTTTGAAGTTTTTCCTGCGGAACCACCCAGGTGACGGAACGCTCCGATGTTTTGGCTTCCGTTGTCACCACGATGAATACTATGCGCAATTTTGTCGCCGTCGCGGAATCGGCCGCCGCATCATCGGCTGCCGCGCGAGAGTGGAAGCCAGTGAGCAAAAGAACCATCGCAACAAGAAAAAGAAAGCCTGCGCTGCGCTTCATGGGAACTCCTTCAGGGGCCGGATAGGAACAGCTACAACCTCTGACCGATTTTTCCACCGTTTGCGGGATTTCGCGTCGCCCGGGCTTTGTTCAGACAATAAAGCCCCTTTCCGGCCTGAACCGGCCGATAGCAGAGATTGTCGGAATCGCAGGATGAAGGCCGGCGATCGCCCGCCTGCCAACGCGCGATCAAATCAGGTTCGCGGATCAGGGGACGCGCCAGGCCCACGAAATCACACGCGCCATCTGCGACCAAGTCGGCGGCCGTTTCCAACGACCGGATTCCTCCCACCAGAATGACCGGAATTTTCACGCCGGCTTTGAGGGCGGCGGCTTCGCTTCGATAGTAGCCTTCATCTTCCTGTGATATGCGTCCGGGCCGGGCCGGCACAAAGGCGCCGGAGTCTTTCGTGCCGCCGCTGAGTTCAATCGCGCTGATTCCCGTCGTCTCCAGGAGCTTTACCGTTTCGATCATCTGTTGGGGGGTCAGCCCGTCGGGCAGGTAGTCTGAGGCGTTGAGCTTGACTAAAACGGGATAGCCCGGTCCCACCGAGTCGAAAACAGCCGCTATCACTTCCATCAGAAACCGGGCTCGGTTGGCTACCGTTCCGCCATATTCGTCGCGCCGACGGTTGTAAGCCGGAGACAAAAAGGCGCTAAGCAGATAGCCGTGCGCGGCGTGCACCTGGACGCCGTCAAAACCGGCCGTCTTGGCCCGCGCCGCGGCCAAAGCAAACGACCGGACGGTGTCCCGGATGTCGTTGCGGGTCATGGCGCGGCAGATTGTGCCATCGCCGCATCGTCTGAGCATCGGCCCCATCGCGGCCTCTTTCGTCACGGCGCTTTCAGCCCAGATGCCTGCGTGCGACAATTGCATAACGATTTTCCCCCCCGCATCATGAACCTGGGCGGTCATATCGACGAGCGCCGGAATAAAATCATCCTGCCACAGGCACAACTGCCTGTCTGCCGCCTTGCCTTCCCGGCTTACGGCTGTGTGCCCGGTGATGAGCAGCCCGGCTTGGCCCTTGGCGAGACGAACCATGAATTTGGTCAGGACGGGTGAACAATATCCCCGGGTTGTCGCAAGTCCTTCCGCCGTTGCCGAGCGGATAAACCGGTTGGCCAGCGTCAGCCCGCCCAGAGAAACATTTTCAAAAAGCTTCATGCCTGCCGCCCTTCATGATGCCTTCTCCATTAAAGATCATAAAGTGTTTCATCGATTGTCGGGGCCTTCTTTTTCATCTTCCCGGACCGCTTTCGTTTGAAAAGATCGTCTTCGGAGAGTAAATCGCCCATTTCCGCGTCGATTTTGTCCGGATCTTCTCCTTTGGCGAGTCTCTCAAGCGCTTCCTGCATGCCGTCGCCCAAGGTCATGCCTGTTGTCTCGGAGAGCTTTCTCATCAGAGCGGCCGCCGCTCGCGGATCGTCGTCCCTGATGTGCTCCGCTTGGGCCGCCAGTTGCATCATGGCTTTTTCCATTTTGGCCTCATCCATGCCGGCGAAAGGATCATCGCCGTCCGCCTCCTTGGCGCTTCCGGTGATGGCTGAAAACATCGACATCCGGCGAGTGAGCCGGGCGGTCTTACAGCGGGGGCATTTGGGGATTTTATCCGTGTTGACCGTTTTTGAAAAGAAATTAAAAAGCGTATTGCACCTTTTACAGTAAAACTCGTAAATCGGCATATCCGAAGCTACTCCTGAAGTTTAGAGCTTTTATAATCCATTGCCCGCAAATATTCAATCCGTTCGACAAGGGGCGGATGCGAGTAATAGAATTTCACATACCAGGGGTGCGGATGGAGATTGCTCAAGTTATCTTTTGCCAGGCGTTTGAGAGCGCTGATCATCGGCTGAACCGTGCCGGTTAAATCAAATGCCATCCGGTCGGCTTCACGTTCAAAACGGCGCGTCATCGCGGCGCCTAAGGGCTTGAAGAAAAAGGCCGCCGCGCTCAGATAGACCGAAACTAAAAACAGCCCCGCGTAAACCGGCGTCTGGTCCAGACCGAAAGCGCCGTATAGCGGCGTCCATCCAGCGACCCGGTAGATCAGATAGAACAGAACCCCGGAAGCTAAAATCATAAAGACCAGCTGTTTGAGAATATGTTTTTTCTTCCAATGGCCGATTTCATGAGCCAACACCGAGACGATTTCATCATGGGTGTGGGAGGCCAGCAGGGTATCGTAGAGCACTATTCGTTTGGTTTTGCCGATGCCGGTGAAATACGCGTTGGTGTGGCGAGAGCGCCTGCCCTCATCAACCTGATAGATGCCCTGGGTGCGCAGACCGGCTTTTTCGACCATGCGAAGAATCTGATCTCTGAGCGCATCGTCCTTGATCGGCTCGAATTGATTGAACAGCGGGGCAATCAAAACCGGATAGAGCCACAACAAAACCAGCTGGAAAAGCGTGAAAAAAATCCATCCCCACAACCACCAGCTTTTCGGCAGATAAAGAATAAAGGCCATCAATGCGCCAATCAGAATGGCCAGCAGAATCGCGGAAATCACAATGGATTTCAAAAAATCGGCCAGCCACAATTTCCAGGTGATTGTGGAAAACCCGTATTTTTTTTCCAGCATGAAAGTATGGTAAAGGTTAAAAGGCAAACCGGCCAGGCCGCTTAAAGCGGCCAGCACGCCGAAAAAAATCAGCGCCTGGACGATCGGATGGACGTCCATATGGACCAGCCGGCCCGCCAGCACCGGCAACAGAAGAAACAACACGGCCAGCTCGACAATGTCGCCCGTCAAGGCCTCCTTTGATTCCAGACGGGACTGATCGGCCGTGTAGTCCACCGTTTTGCTCAATATGCCTTCGTCGATTTCGCCTTTAAAAACCTCAGGTACCGTCTTGCCGAGGGTTTTCAAACGACGGAGATTGAGTTTTTCAAGCCCGAAGCGGACAAGGGTTCGTCCGCAAAACAAAACCAGAAATACGGCAAGCAAAATATTTTCCAAGGCCTCTCCCTCACATCTGTCTTTCAACCGCACGCATATGGCGCAGTCCATGGCTTATCCCGGTTTCGTAGGCCCGGCGAAGCGAGGCTTCATCTTTCGTGGTGCGACCGACCGCCAGGTCCGCAGGCGGGGCGATTTCTATGACACGGACGCCGGCGGGGGGATGACGCATCAATGCCACCGAGGCGTTGTAATTGGCCGCGCGATTTCTGAATGCATGCACCAGTTTCGGATATTGTCGGAAGTATAAAGAAAAAATCGCCAGCGACAAAGCGCTTTTCTTTTTCATGTAGCAAGACGGCCTGGAGCGGATCACGGTGATTTCAGCGGCGCCCCGCCGGATCGCTTCGCCGACGGGCAGAGAATCCGCCATGCCGCCGTCGGTGGCCTTTTCGCCGCCGACATCCAGAAGATTGCGGTAGAGTATCGGAAGCGAACTGGACACTTTCAGATAATGCTCCAGTGTCTCTACATCGGGACGAAGGTACATCGGCAGGCCTGTTTCGACCGACGTCGCCACGATCAGATAGTCTTTTTGGTGAACCCGCATTTTTTCCTCGATCTGCCGGAGATTGAGCCGGTAGTGGGCGATGGTCTGCTCCCACATCCAGTCCAGGTCCATCAGATGGCCGCCTTTTAAAAAGCGCAGGAGATTGATAAACTCCGGGGCCAGCGAATACCGAAGCGTGATGTCGAAGTTGCGCGTATTTTGGCCCGCCAGATGCGAGGCCAGGTGGCAGGCACCGGCGGAAACGCCGATATACAGATCAAACGGGTCGAATCCGGCCGAGCCGAAAGCGTGCAGAACGCCGGCGGCGAAAATACCTCGCATTCCTCCGCCTTCAACAATCAGGGCTTTTCGTTTTTTATCGTTCATCGCGAAGAAGCAGGAACGCCCCGTCGTTTGCGCGACGGGGCGTTCCAATGAAAATCGCCTTTGAGACCGCAATCAGTCCCGGCAGGCGCGCTAATGCACATTATTTCTTGTAGCTGTACCAGCCCTCGCCGGTTTTCTGGCCATACTTGCCTTCCGTGTATCTCTTGACGACGCTGGGGCTGGGCAGATCCGCCGCATCACCCGATTCATAGAAATGGCTCATGCCGATGTCGTAAGCCAGATCGATGCCGGTGAGATCCATCAGGCGGAACGGACCCATCGGATGGCCGGCGCCGTACACGCAGGCTTTGTCGATGTCTTCATAAGAGGCCACGCCCATCTCCAGCATCCAGACGGCTTCTTTGTTGATGGCGGCGAAAATGCGGTTGAGCACAAAGCCGTCCACTTCCTTTTTGATGTGAATTGGAATTTTGTCGATTTTCAGGCAGAAGTCCATCATGCATTTTGCCGTCTCGTCGGACACATGAGGCCCCTGTACGACTTCAACCAGTTTCATGACCAGCGCGGGATTGAAGAAGTGAAGGTTGCAAACCTGAGCGGGGCGTTTGGTCGCATCGGCAATTCTGGAGCTGACGATGAAGGAACTGTTGGAGCACAAAATGGCGTTAGGCGGACAAATCTTGTCCAGATCGGCGAAGATTTTCTTTTTGAGGTCGATTCTTTCGAGAACGGCTTCGATCACGACATCGGCGTCCTTTGCGGCGTCTTTCAGCTCGCCGGTGAAAGAGATTCGCGAACGGGCGGCTTTGGCGTCATCTTCCGTCATTTTGCCCTTCTGCACGCGGCCGGCCAGGTAGGTGTCCGCGAATTTCTCCGCTTTTTCCAAAACAGCGGGAATGACATCCGTGCAAACCACCTTATAGCCGGACAGAGCGCACTGCAGGGCGATCTGGTGCCCCATGTTGCCGGCGCCGACAACGCAAACATTTTTCACATCTTCGATCTTCATGTTCTTTCTCCTCACTTTCGATTATTTTTTCGTCTCTAGCCGCTATGCGATCCATCCGACGGCTTTGTGATCCGGTTTTCCCTGTCGCTTTCCACCGTCCGGTCAACTGGTTGGATAGTGAAGGAATTTCAATAAGCAGAGCTTGTCCGTTATACCGATGGTCATAGAATTGTCAAGCAAAAGTTAAAATCTCGACAGGCGTTTGGGCCTGACCGACGGATAAAGAATTCCCGCCTCCAGAAGCAGCGCGACAGGCCAGTCCTTCCCCCGGATAAAGACCAGCTCGGCCGGATGCACGCCTGAGATCGGTTCCCAACCGTCGGGCTGGGCGAAGTCGATTTGCCACATCGGGCGGTTGTCCAGACAGACCAAACCCGTGAAAGATTGAAATTCATGCGCGTCCATCGTCGTTTTTTTCTTCTCGATCTCCACGGTTCCCGTCTGACGGACGCCTTCTGAAAGACCTCTGGCCGCATCAAGCCTGAAAGGAATGACCAGGCGGGCGGCAAGCGCCGCAAATCCGGCCAGACCCGCCGCAAGATAATAAATGAGCCGACCGGAAAACGCTCCAACCAGAATCAGGCCTGCGGTGATCATCACGAGCGCCGGAGACATCCATGGCAGCAACCCGGCGGTTTTCAGACGGTTGAGCTTTTCGATCTGTTCGTTGCGGCTCAACGCCATATTCAGCCCTTCACTTCGAGAACAATCTTGCCGATGTGCTCGGAAGCTTCCATTCTCTCGTGCGCTTTTTCCGCCTCAGCCAGCGCGAAAACCGCGGAAAGAATAACGCCCAGTTTTCCGCTCGCGAAAAGCGGCCAAACCTCTGTAAGCAAATCCCGGGCAATCGCGGCTTTTTCCTCCACGGAGCGCGGACGGAGCATGGAGCCGGTAAAAGTCAGATTGCGGGTCAAGATCGGCAGGCAATCGAGTTCGACTTTCGCCCCCTGCATGAAGGCGATCTGCACGAGGCGACCGTGGACTGCCAGAAGATTCAGATTTTTCTGAATATAGAGGCCGCCGACAAAATCCAGAATGCAGTCGAGGCCCCGTGATCCGACAATGGCCTTGATTTCTTTCGCCCAATCCTGTTTTTTATAATCCAGGGCGACATCCGCGCCGAGCTTTTCGACGGCCTGGATCTGGTTTTCACCGGTGACTGTGGTGAATACCTTTGCGCCGAATGCTTTCGCCAGTTGGATGGCCGTGTAGCCGATGCCGCCCGCGCCGCCGTGGACGAGAAAGTTTTCACCGGCCTGCAGCCGCCCGGCTTTGAAGACATTCGACCACACCGTGAAATAGTTTTCCGGCAGCGCCGCCGCTTCGGCAGGCGAAAGCGTCTCCGGAATCGGCAGACAGTGCGACGCGGAAACGGCGCAGTACTGCGCGTACCCGCCGCCGGGAGTGAGCGCGCAGACGCAATCGCCTATATTCCAGCGGGTCACATCCCGGGCTTTGGCGACAATCCGACCGGAAACCTCAAGGCCCAAAATCGGCGAGGCGCCGGCAGGCGGCGGATAGCGTCCCATGCGCTGATAAACATCGGGCCGGTTTACGCCTGCGAAGGCGACTTCAATCAGAACATCTCCTTCTCCGATTAAAGGCAGCGGACCTTCCTTCAGGCGAAGGCAGGAGGCGGCGCCGCCCTTTCCATAATCAATATAGAACATCGTCTTCGGCAGCCTGTCGGGATTCGTGCTCATTTCAGGATCGCCTCAATCAGACAGGGGCCTTGGTGGGCGAGACCTTTACGAAATTCGGCGATAAACCGTTCGACCGTATCAACCCGTGCGGCCGGCACCCCCATGCCGCGGCTTAAGCTTTCGAAATCCAGGGGCGGCGCATCCAGACTCATTAGAGACCGGGCGGCCTCACCCGGCTGTCCGTACCCGGCCCGAAGATATTCCAGCTCAATCGTGAAGTAGGTTCTGTTGGAACAAATCACGGTTATCACCCTGGCCTGCTCCCGCGCCTGAGACCACAAAGCCTGCGGCGTGTACATTGCCGATCCGTCCGCCTGGATCGTGATCACCTGACGATCCGGTTCGGCCAGCGCCGCGCCCAAAGCCAGCGGCATGCCCATGCCGATCGACCCGCCGGTGAGCGTCAAATGGGTGTAAGGCTTCAGATAAGGCGAGTGGGAATAATAGGATACGGCGGAAGAAATCCCCTCTTCCACCAAAATGCACCCTTCCGGCTGAAGAGCGGCAACGACCGCGCACATTTTCTCGGCGGTCAGCGCGCCTGTAGGCAGGCCCGGAATCGCCTGCTGTCCCATTAGCGGTGCAAGCGCTTCTCGTCCGACATCCGGCCCCAGGAAAGAAGAAAGCGCTTCCAAAACGGCGGCCGCATCCTGCTTGAACGTGTCGATGCGGACCCGTGGAGCTTCATCCGGCAAAAGCAGCGTTGCGCCGCCTTCGTATCCGAAAAAAGCGGTCGGTTGGGGAGCGCCGACAAGAACAAAAGCATCATATTTCGCCAAAAGCTTCCCGGCTGAATCGGGAAAATACGGAATGCGCTTCAAAACGGGCAGGCCTGCACCCGCCTCAAAACAAGCGGGAAATGTAACCATCAGGAGATCGCATTCCGATTTGGCGCGAATTTGGGCGGCCGCTGCCAGTCCCCTGGCCCGCAGCGCTTTATCCGACAGGATCAGCGCGGGTCTTTTCGCGTTCCTGATCAGATTGGCGGCATGGACAATCATCGAGCTATCGACGTTTTGAAAAGAAAACGATTCTTCTTCAACAATCGCGTCCGGACAGGTCTTCGATTGATGATCGGCGGCAACAATCAGCGTTGAGATCTGCCCGCAGCGGGACGCGGACAGCGCCGCGGCCGTATCCGAAGAGAGCGTGCCGGCCGAATCGGATGTTTTGTGCCAGCCCGACACGGTTTGGGCGAGTGCGGCAATATCCATGTTCAAAGGCGGATCATAAGGTCGAATCCAGGAGGCATGATCGCCAATGACATTGAAAACAGGCGTGCGGGCGCGCCTGGCGTTATGAAGGTTCGCAATGCCGTTGGCCAGCCCCGGCCCCAGATGCAGAAGCGTCATGGCCGGCTTTTGTTTGACCCGGCCGTAGCCGTCGGCCGCGCCTGTGCAGACGCCTTCAAAAAGCCCCAAAACGGGTCTGATTGATTTTTCGCAATCGAGCGCCGCGACCAGCGCCAATTCGGTCGTACCGGGATTGGCAAAGCAAATCTCCACGTTCGCCCGCGCCGCGGTCTTGATGATTGCTTCTGCTCCAGTCATTAGAGGTTCCTCGAAAAAAGAAACAATGCTCTTCTTGTGCTGCCTTGCACGATCATCCCGTTAAAAAGACTGCCGTTTGCAACCCCTCGCGGGATAACCGCTTCAGGACCGGCAGCCCCTATCCTGCAGGATCGATTAAAAAACGTCTCCCTAAGGAACAACCGGAAATCAGGACCACGGGGCTTTCCTTTCATCCGGACGGCAACCGGCTTGCTCCACGGGCGAGCGCGCCCGGTAAACCACGCCCGCATCCGCATTCAGAAACTCGATCCGCCGGAATCCGACATGCTCGAGCATGGCTTTAACACATGCGCTATTCGGCATCCAGAAAACGGTAGGATCGTAAAGCGGTTTTTCAACCGTCCCGCTTTGCATCCCGAACGGATGGAATTGCGCCACCGGCGTATCCGTCATCCCGGGCGGTTCAATCACGGCGGTTTGCAAAAGGAGCGATCCGGCGCACACCTGAAAGATTTTCTCTAAAGCCAACAGCGGATGACGCAGGTGATACAACACGCCGAAAAAAAAGATCATGTCGAACGTCCCAAAGGTTCGGGGAGAAAGATCGTAGACATTGCATAGATAAGCGGTCGCTCGGGAACCGTAGGCGCTGCGGCAAATATTGAACCGTCGAATTGAATCGGGGAAGGAATCAATCGCCACGACTTCCCCGGCATTGCGCCGTTCAGCCTCGAATGAGAAAAATCCTTCCGCGCAGCCGATGTCCAGCACGCGCATTCCGGTCATGTCATCGGGAAGGCCGAAGTGGGGCAATTTCTCGACAAGCGGATTCGACCAGCCGGCCGTTTCGACATCCTCAAACAAGGCCATCTTGTGAAACCAGTAAGACTCTTGGTCCGCCTGAGCTTTCACCCATTCTTTAAAAGAAAGACTCTCCGGTTTTTCTCGTCCGGGAATCTTTCTTTTCCAAAAATTCAAAAACCCCATAGTCATCTTTTTCTTCAGTTTCGAAAAAGGTTTCTCCATGTCCTGTGCGATCAACCGATCCATCGGGAAGATCCGGCCGGCTTTTCATCCCACCCATTCCCAGACGGCTGCTGCGCCCTGGCCGTGGCCGATGCACATGCTCTCCACCGCGTATTTCACACCGTAAAACGGCATCTCGTGCATGATGGTCGTCGCGATGCGCGCGCCCGTGCAGCCCAGTGGATGCCCCAGCGAGATGCCGCTGCCTTTCGGATTCAGGAGCTTGTGATTGCGGATGCCCAGTTCTTTGGTGCAGTAAACCGCCTGGGCGGCAAAGGCTTCATTGACCTCCCATAGGCCGATGTCTTCCTTTTTCAGTCCTGCTTCGGCAAGCGCCTTTGGAACCGCCACAGCCGGGCCGATGCCCATATAGGCCGGATCAACACCGACGACGCTGTAGGCGACCAGTCGCATTTTAGGTTTCAGGCCGAATTTTTCGCAGGCCGATTTGCTCGCCACCACAATACAGGCGGCCGCGTCGTTGGTCTGGCTGGAATTACCCGCCGTCACGGTTCCCTGTTCATCCTTGATGAAAACCGGCTCGAGTTTGGCGAGCGTTTCCATTGTCGTGGTCGGACGAATGCCCTGGTCGCGATCGACGATCATCTTTTTCGTCGAGCCGTCCTCCTGCGGAACATCGGCTTCAATGGGCAGAATCTCCTCCTTGAATAGCCCTTTTTGCGTGGCTTCATGAGCCTTGGCATGGCTTTCCACCGCCATCTCGTCCTGTTCCTTGCGGGAAATGCCGTATTTGCGCGCCACCATTTCCGCCGTGTAGCCCATCGAGACCATTTTCGGATCGCAAAATTCCGAAAGCCGGGGGTTCGGATCCGACATCGTTCCCATCGGAATATGCGTCATGTGCTGCGCGCCGCCGGCCAGAATCAGATCCGCCCAGCCCATGTTGATCGATGAGATGGCAAAAGCAATCGATTGCAGACCCGACGCGCAGAAGCGGTCCACCGTGCAGCCCGGCACGCTGTGCGGCAAGCCCGCCATAATACCCGCGTAGCGGCCGATGTTGGAGCCCATGTCTTTCATGAGCGCCGTCCCGCCCCAGATGACGTCATCGATTTTTTCTTTTTTATCAACGAGTCCCGCCCGGCGAATCGCCTCATTCATGACAAGCGCCGAGAGGTCGTCGGCCCGCAGATTCGTAAACCAGGAACTCTTCCCGGCCTTGGCAATGCCGGTTCGCACACTTTCCACCAGATAAATTTCCTTCATATATTTATTCTCCTGAAATTCATTCCAAATTGCACCTTTAACCTTGCGCTTTGAACCTTGAGCCTTTAACTCACTACAAGCGCTTCTTCCGGACAGGTCAGCACCGAATCCTCTTCGCTTTTAATGAGCGAGGCCAGCATCGATGCATTCGGCAGGATGTTGTTGGCGTAGTATCGAGCCGACGCGATTTTGCCCGCGTAAAAAAGGTAGTCGCCTTCGCCGGGTTTGAGAGTCGCGGATTTTTTGGCCGCCAAAAGGGCCTGATCCAGAAGGCACATCGCCACATAAACCTGTCCAAAGACGAACAGCGCCCTCTGGGCGAAAAGCGGGATGAGCTCGCGCTTGGCGTCCATGTCGGCATACCAGGCGTCATAAGTGCCTTTGACGTCCACCGCCGCTTGATACGCACGGGCCAGATTCCCCATTTCCTTTTCGAAACCTTTCGTCTGAAGGTTGGCATCGATGAAACTCTGAATATCCGCCAGCCACGCGGCAAAAGGCGCTCCGTCTTTCATGCGCATTTTCCGTCCGATAAGGTCGTTGGCGTGAATAAACGACGTGCCCTCCCAGATGGTGAGAATCTTCGAATCTCTTAAGTACTGTTCGACAGGATATTCCATCGTGTAGCCGACGCCGCCCAACACCTGAATGGCCTGGGCGATCACGCCCAGAGACGCTTCCGAACCGTAGCATTTGACAATCGGCGTGAGAATTTCAGCAAACGAGGCGCACTTTTTGGCCTTCTCTTTATCGGTCGAATTGCCTTCGATATCGAGATAATAAAAGCCCTTGAAGATCATGGCGCGGATGCCTTCGACGTGCGCTTTCATATCCAGAAGCATCCTGCGGATATCTTCATGTTGAATAATGGGAACGCGTTCGGCGCCCTTGATGCCGAAAGGACGGCCCTGAATGCGCTCGGTGGCGTATTGTGACGCGAAATAATACGCGGCCGCGCCTTGCGTGTTGGCGTTGTGTCCCGTGCCGATGCGCGATTCGTTCATCATGTGGAACATCATCGCCAACCCCTGCGAATACCCTTTTGCATCGGGCGGCGGCCCCAGCAGAATGCCCCGGCAATTGTCCTCTTCGCCGAAATTCAGCAAAGCAGTCGCCTGCGCGTGCAGGCCCATTTTATGCTCCACGCCGGCGGTGGTCACATCGTTGAAATCGCCCATCGACCCGTCATCGTTCACCCAGTATTTGGGAACGATATAAAGCCCTATGCCGGGCGATCCCGGCGCCCCGCCTTCAGGTCGGGCTAAAAGCAGGTGGATGGTGTTTTCGCAGGTGCCCTGGTCGCCCGCCGTGATGAACATCTTCGTGCCCTTGATTTTCCAGACGCGCGGATCGTCGGTGGGGTAGGAGCGCGTAATGATATCGCCCGTGTCCGAGCCGAAGTTCGGCTCCGTCAGGCACATCGTACCCTGCCAGTCGCCGGAGAGCATTTTGGGGACGAAGCGGTTTTGATCTTCCTCTGCGCCGAAACGCAGGATTAAATTGGCCGCGCCGGAGGTGAGCTTGATGCAGGAGGTGAGCGCCGGGCAGGCCGCCGTGTTCATCTCGGCGCAGGCTTTGTAAAGAATGAGCGGCATGCCCGTTTCCACCTGAATGCATTCGCTCGATGAGCCCCAGCCGTTTTCCTGCAAAAACCGGTAGGCCTCTTTAAACCCGGGAACGGCCGTCACCACGCCTTTTTCAAACTTCACGCCGATTTTGTCGCCCGGCGCGTTGATAGGGTTGACGACGGTTTTGGCGACCTTGTAACCTTCGGTAAGCAGCATCTCAATGTCATCCATCGAAAAGTTGTCCTTGTAGCGCTCGCAGGCGAGCACTTCTTCCGTCGGCAGCCACTCCTTCAAGATAAACTTCAAATCCCGAACATCGTACCTGAATTCCATAATGCGCCTCCAAATATATTTATTTTTAATAATTTAAATTTCCAAAAGCCCTAAGGATTTTTCTGTCTACTCGTACATCGCCGTGAGAATCTCCAGAATTTTGGATTGGCCGGGCGACGTCGGGTCGGTGGCCATGTTCACCGCGTCGCGCGAGGTGTAGAAAGCGATTTCCTTTAAGTCTTCTTTTTTCAGGCCGTAGTTCTTCAACTTGAGGTCAATGTTCAGTTCGCCGTAAAGCCGTCGCAGGGCGGCCTCCAGATCGTCGGAGCGGTTGATCAGATAGGCCATATCCATAAACGCGTCGCGGCAGGTTTCTTTGTTGGCGATCACAAATCCCAAAAGACCGAAGATCGCCGCGCGGCCGTGCGGCAGGTGGTAGTGCGCGCCGATCGCGTGTGTGAGCGCGTGCCCGAGACCCAGCCCTTTGAGAAAAGCCAGGCCGCCGCAGAGAGCCGCCATGCACAGGTCAGTACGCGCGCGCATATTGTCGGGCTCCCGATACGCAACAGTCAGGCTGGTCCCGATCAACTTCACGCCGTTTAGCGCCATGGTCGTAAAATACGGGTGATAGGGCGTCGCCAGCGACACCATGCCTTCAATGCAATGCGCCAGCGCGTCGATGCCGGATTCGATCGTGAGGGCAGGGGGCATCGTTTTCGTGAACAGCGGATCGATGACGGCGAGTTTCGGGATGAAAGCATTGCTCATCAGAATGAATTTCAGATCGCGGGCCTTGTCCGTGAGCACCGCACAGGGATTGACTTCGCTGCCCGTGCCGGAGGTGGTCGGCACGCAGACGATCGGCGGGAAGATGGGCTGAATTTTGGCGTTGCCGCCGACGATCCCTTCGTATTCTCGCAGATCGCCCGGATGCGTCACGCGCAGCCCCAGGGTTTTGGCGGTATCGAGCGACGAGCCTCCGCCCAAACCCACAATGCCGTCGCACTTCTTCTGCCTGTAAAGCCTGCCGGCCCGTTCGATGAGCTCAATGGGCGGATCCGGCTCCACGTCGGGAAAGACGACCGTTTCGATACCGCTTTTGGCGAGAATTTGTTTGACTTCATCGGCGCGGCCGCATTGAAACATAAAGGGGTCCGTGACCAGAAAAACTTTGTTGACTTTCATGGCCTTGATTTTTCTGCCCATGCTTTTGGCCACGCCTTCACCCATTAGAATATCCGGCATCGGCGGAATGCGGATTTCCCAGACTTTACCCTTTTCCTTGAACGCATCGAGACCGGACCAGAGGGCTTTGATCTCTTTTTCCGGCACGTCAAAAACGCTCTCCGTGGGCGCAATCAGTTCCTCGCGGAAGAAGGCGGGAATTTTTTTATCGACCCTGGAAAACTGCGCTTTATCGTTGAACGCAAGCTGATCCTTGAGGGTTTCCTTCGCGATTTTAACCACGTCGAATTCGGTCATCGCCAGGCCGAAGCGCGCGTTCATCAGCGCGGCAAAAAACGGATAAACCGGTTCGCCGCCCGGCACCGCGTTGAGGCAATAGCCGAACGCGTCGCAGGCCGCCGCTTTAATCTGGGTTTTAAGCGAGGTTGCGATCTGGTCGTTTTTATCCTTGGGCAGGCGGTAGGTCAGACCCGCTGTGTGGTCCGCGCCCATAGGCGAGGAAAAATACGTCACCCCCGTTCCCTTGACGGCGCGTGGATCGTGCGCGGGCAGCGCCTGACCCTTGAAGGCGGGAACGCGGTCCGTCTTCAGGTAACGGGCGGTGGTCACGACACCGTTGGCCAGCGCAAACCCCAGCGGCGTTTCCTTTTCGATTTCCCCCAGCAGCTTTTCAGCGCCTTTGGCGTCGCCCCACCTCATCTTGCGGGCTTCCGCCGCCACACCGAGGGCCGCGCCGGTTTCAATGGCGTCGAGTCCCAGATCGTCGCACATAAATTTGAGCCGGGCGATCGCGTCATTGTCGGTAATGCCCAGATTCGTCCCTAAAAGCGCGATCGTTTCATACTCATAGGCCGCGCAGATTTTCTTGCCATCCTTGTCGGGATAGATAATCGAACACTGGACGAGACACCCCGGCATGCAGCCGTGCATCTTGCCGCCACGTTCAAACAGAATTTTCTGGATGGCGTTGCCGCTGACCGCCGTGAAGTTTTGCGGACGGCCGGAGCGGTAATTTTTTGCGGGAAGCGATCCGTGGCCCGCGGAGTTGTTGATGGCAAAGGGCGTTCCGAAGCGGGAATACAGGCTGATGGCCACATCGTGTTTCATCACTTCCGCCCATTCGCGCACGGTGGAACGAAACGCATCCGGATCGGCAAGCGTCACCTGCTCCGTTCCGGTCGGATCGAGGATGATCGCCTTAAGGCCTTTGGACCCCATCACGGCGCCGAGTCCACCTCGCGCGGCGTTTCGCGACGGATCGCCGAAAATGTCAGTGAGCGACACGGAGGCGCCTTTGTACTGGCGCTCGCCGGCCAGTCCCGTGCAGATGACAGCCGCCTTGTCGCCGTACTTTTCATGAATGGCCGACACAAGCGCGTACGTTTTCATGCCCTGGTAGTCATCCGCCGCAACGAGCTCGGCTTTGTCTTTCGTGACGATGAGGCTCAAAAGCCTGCCCGGCTCAGGCCGACCTTCAAAGACGATGGCGCGAAGCCCCAGTCGATCCAGATACTGGCCGGCAGGCCCTCCGGAGTTCGCCTCCTTGATGCCCTGGGTCAAAGGACTTTTCGCGCCGACAGAGACACGTCCCAGTTGCGGCGCACGCGTTCCGGCCAGCGGTCCACAGGCGACAATGAGCTTGTTTTCCGGCCCCAGAGGATCGCACTGGGGCGGCACTTCCCGATTGAGGAGCTTGGCAATCAAGGCGCTGCCGCCCAAATACGCCCACTTTTCCGGCAGGTTTTCATGCAATACCATTTGGGAATTCATGGAAACGCGCAGAAGTTTCATGAAGGCCTCCTGTGTTTGAACAGACGTTCTTAGGGCGACGACGGAGTATAATGAAGAAAGAAGGGCCAAGTCAATGAATTTGATAGAACGCATGAAGACAGGAGAGAAGGGATTATTTGCAATAAAAGGGCGGGGTGGATTTAATCCACTCCGCCCCGCAAAAGGCTATTCGTACATCGCGGTGAGCAGGTCCAGTATTTTCGCCTGGCTGGGTGAGGCGGGATCGGTGGCCAGGTTCACCGCTTCGCGCGATGCGTGAAAAGCGACCTGTTTGAGATCCTTTTTACTGATGCCGTAATCTTTGAGGCTGATCTTGATGTCCAAATCGGTGTAAAGTTTTCGCAGCGCCTCCTCCAGATCATTGGAGCGGTTGAGAAGATAGGCGGCTTCCGAAAAAGCATCTCGGCAGGTCTCTTTATTGGCCATGACGAAGGCCAGCAATCCGTAAATGACCGTGCGGCCGTGCGGCAGTTTGTGCTGCGTGCCCAGTGCGTGCGAAATGGAGTGGCCTGAACCCAACCCTTTGAGCAGCGCGAGGCCTCCGCACATCGAGGCCATGCACATATCCATGCGCGCTTCGATGTCGTCCGGATTTTTATAGGCTTTCAACAGGCTGCGGCCGATCAGTTTGATGCCGTAAACCGCCTTGGACTCATAGTACGGGTGGTATTTCTCCGCTGTACAGACCAGACCCTCGATGCAGTGCGCCAACGCGTCGATGCCGGATTCAATCGTCAGAAACGCCGGCATGGTTTTGGTGAAAAGCGGATCAACAACCGTCAGTTTCGGCATCAAATTGTTGCTCATTAAAATGAACTTCAGATCCCTGGCCTTGTCGGTTATGACCGCGCAGGGATTGGTTTCACTGCCGGTTCCCGAGGTGGTCGGTATCGTGATAACCGGCGGAAGGATCGGTTTGATTTTCGAGCCGCCCCCGATAATGCTTTCATATTCACGCAGCTCGCCGCCATGAGAAACGCGCAGACCGATGATCTTGGCCGTGTCGAGCGACGAGCCGCCGCCCAGGCCGAGAATGCCGTTGCAACCCGCCTCTTTATAGAGCTTCCCCGCCCGTTCAACAAGCTCGATGGGCGGATCGGGAACGACGTCCGAAAAGGTGACGACCTCCAGACCGCTTTTTATAAGCTGGCTTTGGATTTCCGAAGCCCGTCCAGACTGAAACATGAAGGGATCCGTCACCAGAAAAATCTTGCTGACACCCAGATCCTTGATTTTCTTGTCCATGATTTTCGAGACACCTTCGCCCATTAGAATTTCGGGCGACGGCGGAATGCGAATCTCATGAATTTTTCCCTTTTCCTTGAAATCATCAAGGCCCTTCCAAAGATCCTTGATTTTTTCTTCTTCAACATCAAAAACGGCGGACGTCGGCGCAATCAGCTCTTCGCGGAAAAATTTGGGGATTTTTTTATCGATCTGGCTGAATTGCGCTTTTTCATTGAACGCAAGCTGATCGCGCAGCAATTGTTTGGATGTGTTGATCACATCGTCTTCCGACAGATTCAGATCAAAGCGCGCGTTCATCAGATCGGCGAAAAAACGGTAGATCGAAGCGGATCCGGGAACGGAGTTGAGGCAATAGCCGAACGCGTCGCAGGCGGCCGCCTTAATCTGGGTTTTGAGCGAGGTTTCAACCTGCTCTTTTTTCTCTTTGGGAAGCCTATAAGTGAGTCCCGCCGTGTGGTCCGCGCCCATGGGCGAGGAAAAGTACGTCACCCCCGTTCCCTTGACGGCGCGCGGATCATGCGCGGGCAGGGCCTGGCCTTTGAAAGCCGGCACGCGGTCCGTCTTCAGGTGACGTGCGGTGGTCACCACGCCGTTGGCCAGCGCAAAGCCCAGCGGCGTTTCCTTTTCAATTTCATTTAAAAGCCTGGCTGCGCCTTGAGCGTCACCCCATTTCATTTTACCGGCTTCGGCCGCGACACCCAGCGCCGCCCCGGTTTCAATGGCATCCAGGCCCAGATCATCGCACAGAAATTTCAGACGCGCGATCTCGTCGTTATTGGTAATGCCGAGATTGGTTCCTAAAAGCGCAATTGTTTCGTACTCATAGGCGGCGCAAATTTTCTGTCCGTCTTTATCGGGGTAAATGATTGAACACTGGACGAGACACCCCGGCATGCAGCCGTGCATCTTGCCGCCCCGTTCAAAAAGAATCTTCTGAATCGCGTGGCCGCTGACCTCGGTGAAATTCTCGGGACGGCCGGAGCGGTAGTTCATGGCCGGAAGCGTCCCGTGGCCGGCGGAATTGTTTATGGCAAAGGGCGTTCCAAAACGGGTGTAGAGGCTGATGGCCACATCGTGTTTAAGAATATCCGCCCAGTCCCGGACGGTTTTGCGAAAATCGTCGGGCCGGGCGATTTTAAGCTGCTCTGCGCCGGCGGGATCAATGACAATCGCCTTGAGGCCTTTGGAACCCATCACGGCGCCGAGTCCTCCACGCGCTGCGTTTCGCGATGGATCGCCGAAAATATCGGTCAGCGACACGGACGCGCCCTTGTACTGGCGCTCGCCGGCCAGACCCACGGACACGATGGCCACTTTGTCTCCGTACTTTTTTTGCAGCGCCGCCGCGAGCGCGTAATTTTTCATGCCTTTATAGTCATCCGCCGACAGAAGTTTGGCGCCGTCTTTGTTGATATAGAGCAAAAACAGTTTTTTGCTGTCCGGCGCTTTTTCAAAAATGATGGCGCGGATATTGAGCCGGTCGAGAAACTGGCCGGCCGGGCCGCCGGAATTGGCTTCTTTGATTCCCTGCGTGAGCGGGCTTTTAGCGCCGACGGAAATCCGCCCCAATTGCGGGGCGCGCGTTCCGGCCAGTGGTCCGCAGGCGACAATGAGCTTGTTTTCCGGCCCCAGAGGATCGCACTGGGGCGGCACTTCCGCATTCATAATCTTGGCTGCAAGCGCGCTGCCGCCTAGATGCGCCCAGTCGCCGGGAAGGGGCTCAAAAGAGATTTTCTTAGTGTTCATGGATACGCGAAGAAGGTTCATGCAATTCTCCCTGCTTAAAAATACTTTTACAGTTTCGCAAGGCCGCCTTTGCCTCAAGCAATAGCAACGCGTCTTGTTAAAAGATTTAAGGTTGAAAATGGAAGTTTAACGCTGGGGGAATAGCCCTTCCGGCAAGCGATGGCTGCCGGAAGGGCTGCGGAAACTATTTCTTTTCTTCCTTGATGCCGGCGATGTTCTTGGCCAGATTCTTTTTCTGATCCAGATTGCCCTGACGGGCGATCATAATGCGCTGGGCCTGGGGAGACCCCGCGCCATGCATCGATTCGGTGCGGTAGCCGACCGCCGCCGTGCCCAGCGTCAGATTCTCCACCAGACGCATCACGCGCGCGCGATCTTCACACGAAACGTTGGCCGTGCCCTGCAGATATTTTTCCAGCACCTTGCCGATTTCGGGATTTTTGAAATCTTTCTCCGAGGCCATCGTCACCATCATGCCGCCGGCGATATCTTCGGCCAAACGACAGATTTCATAAGGAAACCGAGTGATGTTCTGCTTGCAGACGTTGGCTAAAAGCAGGTCGATCAGATACGTGCCCGACGCGGTTTTGTGCCCTTGAGCCGAGCAGGCGATGCCGCAGGAAAAGAGCGTTTCGTTCAGATGCGTCATCTCGATGAGTTTATCCTTCACATGAGAAGCTTTCGCCGCGCCGTTGTAATCGGCGGCGAGCGCCGCCGCGCCGATGAGCACGTCGCCCACGCCGACCTTGCAGCCGCCGTAACTCTGACGATGATACCCGGCGAAACGCTCCACCAGCATGCCGGAAAATTCCGTTTCACCGCACATCAGAACGTTTTCCCAGGGAATGAACACGTTGTCGAAAACCATCAGGGCTTCATGGCCCCCGAACTGATAATTGCCCACGTCAACCGTGCCGCCTTCGAGTTTCCGGGTGTCGCACGACTGGCGCCCGTAAATGTAGAAAATGCCTTTTTCATCGGCCGGACAAACAAAAGACAAAGCGTAGTCCGCATCCTCTTTTGTCATTGAAACGGTCGGCATCACCAAAATCCAGTGTGAATTGACCGCGCCGGTCTGATGAGCTTTGGCGCCGCGCACAACGATGCCCTTGTCGTTTTTCTCAACCACATGAACATACATGTCCGGATCGGCCTGCTTATGGGGAGGCAGTCCCCGATCGCCTTTGACGTCGGTCATGGCGCCGTCGACCGTAAGGTCTTCATCCTGAACCTTTTTAAGAAACTTGATGAACCGCTCGTGATACTGAGTGCCGAGTTTCTGATCCATTTCATAGGTGGTGCTGTCGACGGCGTTCATGGCGTCCATGCCCACGCAGCGCTGAAAGCAAGAGGCCGTCTGCTGGCCTAAAAGACGCTGCATTTTCACCTTTTTAATCAGGTCTTCGGTGCTCTGGTGCAGGTGCGTGAAACGGTTAATCTTGTTTCCGGTAAGATGGGATTTGGCCGTCATCAGGTCTTCATATTCCGGCTTATGCGCCAATGCGTAAGTCATTTTGACGGAATTGAGAGAGGGACGGATGATCGGGTGATCGACCCAATTGTCCACTTTTTCTCCCATCAAATAAATTTTGAAGTTCATCTTACGGATGCTGTCTTCATACTGTTCGGGTGTTTTAAGAGCCATGTTTTTCCTCCTGGCCTTGCGATAAGAAAGCCTTGCAAAGCTTTAGTTTATTGCCTTTTAAAATGCTGACGAATCTTCGGTTGTCAATTGACCCTGCCGGATTATCGCCCGATATGGGAACACCAAATGGCACAGGCCGCCCGAAAGCGGCCTGTGCCTGTGGATTACAGCATTTCAATGATGAACGCATGTCCGGGGCCGCCGCTGGCGCAAAGCGCCGCGCAGCCGAATTTCTTTCCGCGCCGTTTGAGCTCGCCCATCATGGTGATGATGAGGCGGGCGCCGGTCGCGCCGACCGGATGGCCGATGCTGATGCCCGATCCCACGGCATTGACGTTTTCCAGGGGAATCTTGAGCTCTCGGTTGCAGCCGATCACCTGCGCGGCAAAAGCTTCGTTAAGTTCAAAATAATCGATGTCGGCCAGTTTCATGTTGGCGAATTTCAGCGCGTTGTGAACGGCCGGAACCACGCCCATCCCCATGATGCGGGGTTCGACGGAACCGGGAGCGGACGCCACCACGCGGGCAATCGGTTTGAGGCCCAGTTCTTTGGCTTTCTCGGCGGTCATCATAATCATGCAGGATCCCGCGTCATTGAGACCGGAGGCATTCCCGGCGGTGACCGTGCCGTCTTTTTTGAAAACGGGCTTAAGTTTGCCGAGCGATTCCATGCTGGTGTCGGCGCGGGGATGTTCGTCGCGATCAAAGATCGCCGTTCCTTTTTTCGTTTTCACTTCGACCGGAACGATTTCATCCTTGAAAAAACCTTTATCAATGGCCGCGCAAGCCCTCTGATGGCTCATAAGCGCCCATTCATCCTGCTCCTGGCGGGAGATTTTGTAGTGATCCGCGATGTTGTCCGCCGTGATACCCATGTGGTAGCCCAAAAGCGCGTCCACCAACCCGCCGATCATCAAGCTGTCCTGAATCTTTTCGCCGTCATTGAGGCGATACCCTTTGCGGGCGCCGAAAAGCAGATAGGGGGCGTTGCTCATGCTTTCAATGCCGACGATCGCGCCGATGTCGATCTTGCCCAGCATAATTTCCTGAGACAACAGGTCAGCGCCTCGCATCGACGAGCAGCACTGCTGATGGACTGTGAACGCAAAGGATTCCACAGGCAGTTCCGTGCCCAACGCGATATGGCGGGCGCTGTTTCCCGGAGCGCCGGCCTGGTTGCACTGCCCCGCCACGACTTCTTGAATCATATTCTTATCAATGCCGGCTTTGGCAATGGCCGCCTTTAAAACGGTGACGCCCAGCTGCACCGGGCTGTAACCGGAAAGGGATCCCATATAATCTCCAACAGCCGTGCGGGCACCACTGACGATAACTACATCTCTCATAATGTTCTACCTCTCGATTTTATTTTATATTTTTGAGCTTTTTGAAAAAAAATAAGCGTCAATTCTTATGCAGTGAACCATCGTTTTGTAAGCGATTGTCGGTCAGGTGGATCACTTATCAAAAATCTCTAAAAAATATTCGTGCCTTTATCAATAATTGTCGTTTCAGGCAAGAATTTATTAATCAATTCAAAAAGCCGCAAAAAAACGCCCCGGAACGGGTTCCGGGGCGGCAGCGACGCTCATAACGGGCTGAAATTACTGAATTGGCCACCAGCGAATGTTTTCCGGTTCGCGGGTTTTGCTGAGCTGTTTGTATTTTTCAAACTCTTCCCGGGTTTTTGGAAAAGACAAGAAATACCTGGTTTTGCTGAAAGCGCCGTTGTCGACGCTCTGGATGACGCCGCCGCAGTAAATCACACCGTTTTCACCGATGCCAAAAAGCTCTGACGGATAGACATCGCCGGCAACGGGCAGGATCTTTTCCAGCGCTTTTCGAATCGCCAGAGGATCGTCAACCGTCTCCGCCTGCACCATGGCTCGCGCCAGGACATGCATCATGCTGTAGTGAAGCGCAGCCTCCCAGCTGGGAGGCCTCTTGAAGGCATTGGAATATTTTCGCCTGAAATCCGCCACGGCCGGAAGCGGAAGGTCGGAGACGGAACCCAGTCCGATCATCTGATCCATTTTGTGTTTGTCTTTGAGCATGCGGGCAATCGCGTCGAGTTTGGCCTGATCGGTCACGATAAAGCCGCCTTTAAAACCCATGCCCCGCGCCTGTTCCACCACCAGGGCCGTCGTGGCCGAGGGGCCGCCGATCAGCAGAAAATCCGGTTTGGCGGCAATGGCTGACGCCAGCGGTGCGGAAAAATCCGTCTCTGTGTAATAATTAACAGGAAAATCGCCGAGAATCCGCCCGCCTTTTTTCTTCCATACCTGCTTGAATGCCCGACGCCAGGCGTCTCCATAAGCGCCGAAAGTCACAACCATTGCTCCGCTTCGCCAGCCTCTTTTCCAGGCCTGATCGGACTGGGCGTTGATGTAGGACAAAAAGTCGGTTGTGGGGTTGACGAGAAGCCTGTTGCCCAAATCATGATACGTGTGAATGCTGGTGTAGGCCGCCAGAAGAAACGAACTGCCGGGAATCTGATTGATGCGCGCGAGCGCGCCGACGGCTGTAGATGTCGGCGAAAAAATCACGGGGGATTTGTACTGGGCGACAAACCGATGAGCGTTGCTGACCGCCTGGGTGGGATCCATCCGGTCGTCGAGTCTCTCCAATCGCAAACGGTAGACCCGCCCCTTGATGGTCAGGCCGCCGTTTGAGCTGATTTCCTTCACGGCCAGCTCAATGCCGCTTGAGCAATCCTGACCGTAACCGCCGCCGGGACCGCTCAGCGGTCCTGAAAAGCCGATCACCACGTCCTGGGCGGATGCACTCGGCACGCGCGCCAAGACCAATAAAACAAAAAGACAAAAAAAAGTCTTCCAGACCTTCATTGGCTTCATCTCCCTTCGCAGTCAACTCAGGAATCGTCCCTTATGAAGATGGGGCGAAGGATTGTTTTTATCAGATGCGCAAATGCTTACTATGGCCAGACGCAGTTGTCAACGCCTGATCAATAAACCCATACCGGCCGAATTTTCCGCAAGGGCAAACGGCGAATCCTTTTCCGGTTGGGAAGACTTGCGCATTACCTTATTTATTGATTCAACTTTGTTTCGGTCTTTGCGAATGAAAAGATGCCATCCACTTTGCTCAAAGACGCCCTTTTCACCCTTGTGACCGGCGCCGCAGCAGGTTGATTCAGTGCTCTGCTTAAGCCGATGACGCTTCCGGGCGCGCACGAACCGGCCATCCGCAAAGCAAATGCAAAAACGAACACGGCATAAGAAACACTTTGAAACCCTTGATTGTTTTATCCCCCTTTTATATGGAGAATGGTCGAGGATGCGCCCCGTTCTGAACGCCCGAAGCGGTTGCGGGAAAGCCGTCCAAATGCACCGACATGCCGTCAATAAAAAATGAATAATTCGTTGACTTGTCGAATCGTTTTTCCTATACTGCGCGCGCTGCGGAGCAAAAACCAACGCTATCGGGCCACCGAGGTGAGACATCGGCTTGTTTACCGCAAGCCGTGAATCAAGGCCTGAAGTGATTGCCCTGCGGCAAGTGCCTGTCCGGATTCCATGTGTCCGTGCAAAAACGAAACAAAATGGCCGCCCAAAATCCGCTCTTTCAATAGTGAGTTGGGGTTTCCCCCGACGCTGTGCGCCCGGGAAGACATAAATCTTAAAACGAGGTGAAGTTATGGCAAATGAAATGAGTATGGATAAAGTGTATGACAATCCCAATAATCTGGTCGATCTCTTCGAACAGAGCGTGGTCAAGTATCCGAACAATCGGCTGTTTGGAACGAAAAATCCGGCTTCAGGTCAATATGAATGGGTGACTTTCAAGCAGGTTGCAGACCGGGTCAATAACCTCAGAGGCGCGCTCGCGAAACTCGGGCTTTCCAAGGGCGAGACCGTAGGCGTTATTCTCAACAACTGCACGGAATGGTATATTCTCGAACAGGCCACACACGGCCTGGGCGGTGTTTTCGTTCCCATGTATCTGCAGGAACTTCCGAAAGTGATGCAGTACATCGTCACCGACGCCGAGGTGAAGTATTTGTTTGCCCGTGACGCCAGTGTCTACGAAAAAATCAAGAATTTCAAAAAAGAAATAGCCACGTTGAAGGAGATATTCGTTGTTTACGGCGAGGGCGACAATTCCATGAAGGCTCTCGAGGAAATGGGCCAGAAAAACCCCGCGCCGTCGATCAAGCCCAAATGGTCGGATATGGCCAATATCGTTTACACCTCCGGCACCACCGGCGATCCGAAGGGGGTTGAACTTTCTCACGGCAGTCTCACTTTATGCGCCCGTTCGGGTGTGGATGGTTTTGATCTGAATGAAACGATGCACGTGGTGGCCATTCTTCCCTGGGCGCACGTTTTCGGCCTGGCGGCCGATCTCCACGATTACGTCCATTGCGGCGGCGGCATCGCGTTTGCTGAATCCGTTGAAAAACTGATTCAGAATTTCCAGGAAGTCAAACCCACGGGACTCTCCGTTGTTCCCCGCATCGTCAACAAGGTCTATGACACCATTCAGCAGGGGGTGGCGGCCGATCCGGTCAAAAAACAGTTTTTTGACGCGGCGGTGGCTGAAGCCATTAAAAACAGAGACTTGCCGGAGAAAACAAAAGAGTTTAAAGATTACGACGCGCTGGTGTTCTCGCAGGTCCGCAATGTCTTCGGCGGAGCTCTCAAGTTCTTCGTGACCGGCAGCGCGCTGATCAAACCCGAAATTGCACTGTTCTTCAAAGATATCGGCCAGCCCACATTCGACGGCTATGGTCTTACGGAAACGGGTCCTACGGTCAGCATGAACTCTCCGAAGTATGGTAATAAATACGGCACGGTCGGTAAAGTCGATAAAAACATGCATGTGGTGATAGATAAATCCCGTGTGGGCGAAGACAGCAAAGACGGTGAAATTCTGGTTTACGGTCCTCACGTGATGATGGGATACCACAACAAACCCCAGCAGACAGCCGAAGTCATGCTGCCGGACAAATGGAACGGATTTTCCGGAATCCGCACCGGCGACCGCGGCTGGATCGATGAAGACGGATTCCTGCATATTACGGGCCGCTTCAAGGACGAATACAAACTGGCCAACGGCAAGTATGTCCATCCGGAAGGCATCGAAAACGAGGCGAAGCTGATCCGCTGGATTCTGAATATCATGCTCTACGGCGACGGCAAAGACTACAATGTTGCCATTGTTGTTCCCGACTTCGCGGCGCTCTCGGCGGACGCGAATATCAAACCGCTTCTGAAAGGCACGCTCGAAGAGTCGCTTAAGGACAAAGCGCTCACGGATTATCTGTCCAAGGAAATATCGGATTACCTGCGCAAAACGTATGGCGGGTATGAAGTGCCGCAGAAGTATCTTTTCATTGCGGAAGACTTTACGGTGGAAAACGGCATGCTGACTCAGACGATGAAGCTGAAACGGCCCATCGTCATGAACAAATATGGAGAGCAGCTCCAGGCCCTTTATAAATAGAATATCGCAACCCCGGCCGCCTGAGGCATGTTCATGCCATCTTTCCTTAGAAAGCGGCCTTTTCAAGAAAAACAAGCCCTGCCGGAGTCTTCCGGCGGGGCTTGTGTCTTTTGATCCTTTCCAGATCAGAATATTCTTCAAAGAGTCTATTCCAGATAGTTATGGTTCCTATTTGAAAATAAATATTTTGCATTGGCATTTTGCGGACCGACTCTGCTACAACGCGCCATCTTCAATAAAGAGGAGGGCTTTTTTGATGCGGAATATTTTTGCCGGTCGGATCGGGATCATAGTCGTCGGCGCCGTCATCGGCGTTATCGCGGCGCTTTTACAGTATTTCGGCAACCCGCCCAACATGGGCATTTGCGTGGCCTGCTTCGAGCGGGACATCGCGGGTGCTTTGGGCCTGCACCGCGCGGACGTCGTGCAGTACTTGCGTCCGGAAATTATGGGTTTTGTGGTCGGCGCGTTTTTTGCGGCGATTTTAGCCGGGGAATACAAGCCGCGCGGCGGATCGTCTCCCCTGATTCGGTTCTTTCTGGGAATTTTCGCAATGATCGGAGCGCTGGTCTTTCTGGGTTGCCCGTGGCGCGCACTGTTGAGACTCGCCGGCGGCGACGGAAACGCGATTTTGGGAATCCTGGGGCTTGCGTTCGGTATTTTTATCGGCGTGCTCTTCTTGAAAAACGGATACAGCCTCGGACGGTCGTATGCACAGCGAAAAGCCAGCGGCTGGATTTTTCCCGCTTTGATGGTCGGCTTGTTTCTCCTTCTGATTTTCAGGGTGTCCTTCTCGCCCAACGGACCGATTTTTTTCAGCGTGAAGGGACCCGGTTCGATGGCCGCGCCAGTCCTCATCAGCTTGATCGCGGGTCTGGGCATCGGCGCTTTGGCCCAGCGCAGCCGGTTTTGCACGATGGGCGCGTTTCGCGACGTCATGCTCATCAAGGATTTTCATCTGATCAGCGGCGTGGCCGCGCTTCTGGTTTTTGCGTTTTTAACCAATTTGGTTCTGGGGCAATTTCATCCCGGCTTTGAAAAACAGCCGGTGGCGCACACCAGCTTCGTATGGAACTTTCTGGGAATGACGCTGGCGGGTCTGGCGTTTGTCCTGGCGGGCGGCTGTCCGGGACGGCAACTCTTTCTATCCGGCGAAGGCGATATGGACGCCGCCATTTTCGCACTGGGGATGATTGTCGGCGCGGGATTCGCCCACAACTTTGCGATGGCCAGTTCTCCGGCGGGTCCGGCGGCTTTTGGACCTGCAGCAGTGATTGCAGGATTGATTTTCTGTCTGGTCATCGGTTTTACACAACGCGACAGAGCATCCGCATAAACGGAAAGGAAGGAAAAACATGACAGCAAAACGCATTGACGCAAGAGGATTGTCCTGCCCTCAGCCTGTCGTCTTGGTGGACAAGGCGATTGCGGCAGGAGACATCAACCTGGAGGTGCTCGTCGACAACGAAGTGGCAAAAGAGAATGTGTCGCGCCTCGCGCAAAAACGGGGCCTAAAGACGATTTATCGCCAGGAAGGACTGGATATCGTCGTTGAGACATCAAAAGACTGACTCGGAACAGATCATTTTAAAATACCCCCGGCGCAGAGCTTGACTTCAGACTCCGCCGGGGGTAAACGTTTTTTCGCTTATGAAAACCATTTATTTGGATAATGCGGCGACCTCTTATCCCAAACCCTCCGAGATGATCGAGGCGATGCGAATCTTTCAGGAAAACATCGGCGCGAATCCCGGCCGTTCCGGACACGGGCGGTCGATTGATGCGGGACGCACCCTGTATGAAACGCGTGAGGCGCTTGCAAAACTTTTTCATATCGACGATCCGCTGCGGGTGGTGCTCACAAAAAATTCCACCGAAGCGCTTAATATCGCCCTTCTGGGAGCGCTTCGTCCTGGCGATCATGTGATCACCACCGGCATGGAACATAATTCCGTCATGCGTCCGCTTCGGCACCTGGAGTCGCACGGCATCGAGTTATCCGTCGTTTCCAGTTCTCCTCAAGGAGAGCTGGATCCCGCCGATCTTTCTAAAACGTTTCGAAAGAACACAAAAATGGTCGTCATGACGCACGCCTCCAACGTGACCGGAACGATTCAACCGGTCGCCGAGGTAGGCCGGATCGTTCGGGAAAAAGACGGCGTCATGTTTTGCGTGGACGCGGCGCAAACCGCCGGCGCCCTGCCGATCGACGTCGAGGCGATGAACATTGATTTACTGGCCGTCACCGGCCACAAATCGCTTTTCGGCCCTCAGGGAACGGGCGCCCTTTTTATCCGAGAGGGGTTGGACAAGCGCATTGCGCCGCTCATGATGGGCGGCACCGGCAGCCGGTCGGAATTTGAAATGCAGCCCGACTTCATGCCCGATAAGTATGAAAGCGGCACACCCAACACACCGGGATATGCAGGCCTGTGCGCAGGGCTGAACCTGATCGCGAAAACCTCTCTGGAGGCCATTCGTCAAAAGGAGATGTCGCTTACGGCCCGCTTTCTGGACGGGCTCGGGCAAATGCGATCGCACGTCGCCGTTTTCGGGCCGAATAATGCCGCGCGGCAAACCGCCGTCGTATCGTTCAACATTCAAGACGTGACGCCTTCAGATGCTGCGCTTTTCTTCGAAGAAGAATACGGCATTCTATGCAGGCCCGGCTTGCATTGCGCACCTTCGGCTCACCGCAACATCGGCACGTTTCCGCAAGGCACGGTGCGCTTCAGCTTCGGTTTCTACAACACAAAACAAGATGTCGACGACGCTCTGACCGCGGTCGGCCGGCTGGCGGCGCGCTGATTTTGGAAAGGACACAGACCCGTCATATGACCGCTCCGACTCCACAGGCCGTTGCGCTTTTCCACTCCGTCAGCCATGCACTGCGAGCGGAAAAAATCGCGAAAGCCGCAGGCATCGCCTGCCGACTGATTCCGGTGCCCCGCCATTTGAGTTCGGATTGCGGCGTCTGTCTTCGTTTTCCGTTGGCAGAGCAAAGCGCCATCGAGCAAAGCCTTTCAAATCAGATCGATTATTATGAAATATTCCCGCTTTGAGAAGCGTCTTTTCCTGTCCTGCAAAAAAACATTGACAAACGCTTTATCTTTTCCTATTAAAAAGCCATCATCGCAGGAAGCGGTGGCGTTGCATGAAGAACCATTCAAAGCAGATTTGACGGCACGCGTTCGTTCGGATATCTACCGCAGGCAGCAGCGGTTCTGAACAGGAAACAGTTCCATCACAAGATAGCTTTGGAGGATTCGTGTTAACCTCCTGTTCTTCATCTTTCTCGGTTATTAACCAATATGCGACAAGCGCCTGGTTCCAAGGCCTTGTTTTTCTACTTCCCCAACCAAGCTTCCTTTCAAACCGGACAACGGAGCGTCCGGAAAGGCAGCACCTCAAAACGCAAAAAAGACTCAGTCATTTCCAATCGTCCGGACGCGACAGAATTACCGGAATAAGCGGCGGCAATGCCTGTTATTTGTTCCGGCGTTTCCACAACATCGTGCATTCACTTTGAGCGGGTCGCGGGAGGGCCTTTTCCGCAAAAAGGTCGTCCCGTCGGGCATTTTAAAAGTTTGGTCCGTCTTATTCCAAAAGAGGGTGAACCGGCATGTGGACTTATATTCAGACCGTCGTCATTTACACGTTTGTTCTGGGATCAATCTATCTGCTGATCGCTTTGGGCTTTTCCCTCATCTGCGGGGTAATGCGAATCTTTCATCTGGGATACGCTTATATCTTCCCCCTGACCGTTTACGGAACCTGGATGTTCATGTCGGCGCTGGGATGGCCTCTGATCCCCTCCATTTTAGGCATGGTGCTCATTCAATTCATTGTCGCCGTCCTCATCTACAAAGGGATGATAAAAAAATATATGTATACGGAAGACGTTCTGTTAACGGCTCTTTTACTGGTTGCATTAATTGTTGAGCAGGCCGCCAATTACTTTTATCCGATTCAGGCCGGCGTTTATCTGCAAACAACACTGGCGGACGGCATTTATGAAATCGGCTACGGTGAAAAAATCGTCGTCCCCAAACAATTGATTATCGGTGCGGTGATTGCGCTTTTGATGACCGGCGCTTTCGTCTTCTTTTTCATCAAAACCAAAACCGGCATGGCTATCCGGGCCTTATCTCAGGATATTTATTCCTCGAAAATCGTCGGCATCAATGTGGAAACGCTTTATATGTTCACCATGATGATTGTTTTGCTGCCGGTGATCATCGGCATGCTCATCGTGGCGCCGGTGTGGTCGGTCGAGCCCGGAATGGGATGGCTGTACATGGTGACGGCCATACTGGTCGCGGTTCTGGGCGGATTGGGCAACATCAAGGGCACGATTATCGCGAGCTTTCTGATCGGATTCACGCACGCCATCGTCTGCTTTGTCATCGGAGAGCCCCGGTTTATGAATTTATCGGCGTTGATTCTTGTGATGGTTATTCTGGTTATCCGACCTCAAGGCTTAGCAAGGAGTGAATCGCTATGGTAGAAACTGAATTAAAACGTGATCGCGTTATTATCCGGCTGGGCACCAAGAAGTGGGAGTGGACGCTGGAACCCCGCTACTGGCGAAACACCCTGATGTGGGCCGCCATCCTCTTTTTGCTGCCCATCCCCTGTTATTTTTTTCTCCCCGGCATCATCAATACGATGATTTCCGCCAACATATACGCCGCCATCGCCATGCCGCTGGCGCTCATGACCATCGGCACAGGACGCATGAACTTCGGCCCGCAATTCTACATTGGCGTGGGGGGGTACACCGCAGCGCTTTTGAGCATCGCGTTCGGCTGGGGTCCTTTGATGACCTTGCCTTTCGCTCTCCTGACGGCCATGATTGCGGCGCTGTTGTTCAGTCCGCTGGTCATCATGGCACGGGGGCTTTACTATGTTCTTCTGACGCTGCTTCTGCCTTTGGTCTTTCTGGAGGTAACCTTCATTTACACGGATATTTTCAAAGGCGACACGGGGCTATTCGGCATTGTCCCTCTTTTGAACACCGGAAACGCAAAAATCAATTTCCTGTTGATCGGCTATCTCTCCACGGCGCTCATGTTCGCTTATTTGTGGATTATCAATAAAGTTTTGAAATCGCGCTATGGCCTGATCATGGCGGCGATCAACGACGACGAAGAAGTCGCGCACTCCATCGGCGTCAATATCAATAAGGTCAAAATCATCGCATTTGTCGCGGCATCCACGATGGTGGGGCTGATCGGCTGGTTTTACGCGCATTACTTCAGCTCCTTTGCCGGCATCACCTATCTGCCGCTCACGTTTATGCTGAAGATTCTGCTGGTCTTGATGATCGGCGGACGGGCGCAGGTTTTCGGATGCGTCGTCGGCGGCTATTTCATCGCGTTTCTGGAAATGCTGATGATCCGGTTTATGGGGCCCATTCAGCCCCTGCTGTTTCCCATCATTCTCCTGATATTGCTGTTCATTCTCCCGGAGGGGTTGTTCGGCCTTTATCGGAAGCGCCGTTACCGCGAGTATCTGCCAACCATTCATGTGCGGAGGTAAAAGCCATGGCTCCCTTGCTTTCAGTGCGCAATCTTACCAAACACTTCGGCGGCATCCTGGCGGTGGATAAGGTCTCTTTTGAAATTCATGAAGGAGAGACCCTGGGATTCATCGGACCCAACGGCGCCGGCAAGTCGACCGTGGTCAACTGCCTGACCGGCTACCTGGCCGCGGACGAAGGAGAAATTGAATTAAACGGCGTCAATATCACCAGGATGAAGCGGCATGAGCGGGTTCATCTGGGATTGGCCCGAACGTATCAGATTCCTCGGCCGTTTCCGGAGCTGACCGCGCTTACCAGCGTTTTAGCCAGTTCGATATCGGGCAAGAAAAGAATCAATCAGAGTTTTCAGGATGCGATGTACGATGCAACGCATTACCTGGAGTTTGTGGGGCTTTTCAGTAAACGAAATATTCTGGCTCGCGATCTGACCTTCTACGAACTGCGCATGCTGGAGCTGGCGCGCGCTCTCGCCACCACACCGAAGCTCCTGTTTATTGATGAAGTCATGGCGGGCCTCAACCCTGGAGAAGCCAAAAACGCCATAAAAATGATCCGCCGCGCCAAAGAAGAATTCGGAGTCACGGTTTTTTGGATTGAGCATGTCATGGCGGTTCTGATGGAGGCGGCCGACCGGATTGTCGCAATCAATTACGGGGCGAAACTGGCGGAGGGCACGCCGGACGAGGTGGTCAACAATGATGATGTGATCGAAGCATATCTGGGCAGAGGGTGGAGGAACTATGCTTGAGGTGGATGAACTCAATGCGTCTTACGGAGTGATCCCGGCGCTGCATGGGGTCAGTTTCAATGTCCGGCAATCGGAAATCGTCACGATCTTGGGGTCCAACGGAACCGGTAAAAGCACGATTCTGAATGTGATTCAGGGCATGATGCAGCCGACCAGCGGTAGAGTACTGTTTCGCGAAGAAGCCATTCAGGGAATGCCGTCGCACCGGGTTGTCAATCGTGGAATCGTGCAGGTGCCTGAAGGCATGAAAAGTTTTCCTTACATGACGATCAAGGAAAATCTTCTACTGGGGGCATACCGTAAATCGTCCTGGTCGAAAAGAAAACAGACGCTGGAATATGTCTACAGCCTGTTTCCCAGGCTCAAGGAACGCTCCAACATGTCGGCACGCCTGCTGTCCGGCGGAGAACAGCAGATGCTCAAGATCGGGCGGGGCCTGATGGCCAATCCCATGCTGCTCATGGTGGACGAGCCGTCCATCGGATTGGCCCCGCTGATTGTGGACAGCGTGTATGAAACTCTGGGCAAGCTGCGCCAAACGGGTCTGACGATTTTGTTGACCGAACAAAACGCCCTGCGCGCCCTACAGTTGGCCGATCGCGGCTATATTCTTCAGGAAGGCCGAGTCGTGCTCGAGGGCCGGGCCGGTGATCTGATGAAAAATGATCTCGTGAAAAAGGCATATCTGGGGAGATAACCATGGAAGACTATTTTTCTTACACTGCAAAGCTTTTCAATCCGGATGAAGCCGCCTCAAAGCCCGAAGCGCTGAAAGGAATTCGCGTGCTGGATTTCTCGCACGTGATTTTCGGCCCGATTGCCGCAAGGCTTCTGGCCGACTACGGCGCGGAAGTCATCAAACTGGAGCTGCCCTTTTACGGCGATTTGTGGCGTCCGGCCACCTACTGGGGGAAATACTGGAAGCATTCCAACCCCATCTGGCACAACATCACCAAAAACAAGTATTTTCTGTCGGTGAATCTTGCCTTGCGTCAGTCCAAAGAGCTGATCTACAAAATGGCCGAAGACGCCGATGTGGTCATTGAAAATTTCGCGCCCGGCACGGCGGACGCCTGGCAGATCGGCTACGAAAAAATTTCCAAAATCAATCCTAAAATCATCTTTCTGAGCTGCTCGACGTACGGCCAGTACGGCCCCATGCGTTACTTTCCGGGATGGGATCTTCTGGCTCAGGGCGCCAGCGGCGTTTTGAAGCTCAATGGCTATCCGGATACGGACATCTACTATAAACTGCCGGATTACGTGGGCGACTTCGTCCCGGGCAACTTCGCGGCGCTGGCTGTGCTGATGGCCATCTATTACCGGAATAAAACCGGCAAAGGCCAGTATATCGACATGGCGCAGACCGAAGGCCTGATGCGCCTGCTGTTTCATTACACCTACAATTCCGTCACCGGCAAGGCCATCGGACGAACGGGCAACACCGATCCCACGATGATGCCCGCCTCCATTTTCAAAACCGCCGATGAACAATTTATCGCTCTGGCCTGCGCCACCTCAGAGCAATTCGCGCACTTCACGACGGCGATCGGAAAACCGGAATTAGCCTCGGATCCGCGATTCAGCCAGACATTGGATCGCCTGAAGCCTGAAAATGCGGCGGCTCTCACCTCTATCGTGACGGATTGGGTGAAGTCACAATCCTGCGATGATATCCTCGCTCTGGCCGAAACGAATCAGTTTCCGGCCGCGTCCGTGGCGGACGACTACAGCATTGCTTTTGAAAAGTGGCGTCGCGACCGCGGAAGCGTGGTGCTCTTCCGGGACGACATGTACGGAGACCTGGTGATCGCGGGGCCCTCGGCACAGCTTTCCGGAACCCCTTCACGCACGAAATGGCTGGCGCGTCCGCTGGGCTATCACAATCGAGTTGTTCTTAAAAAGTTTTTGGGCCTGTCGGAGGAGGAAATCGAAAAACTCGAAAAGAAAAAGGTCATCGGAACCTATGACGACCGGCCGGGTCTGAAGCCGCCGGTATATTACAATCTCAACGAGGACCCCGTCTATAACTACGGAAAAGAGGTCAAAAAATGAGCGCGAAGGAAGAAATCTACACCCGACACGCCGTTCGCGGAGCCGATCGCGGCAAAAGGCTTGCGGACATGATGAAAATCGACGGCAAAGCCGAAGTCCTCGACGACATTCTGGTGCTGGATTTGAGCGAAGCGAACTTCGCCGGCATCATCTGCGCGAGTCTGCTGGGCGAATTCGGCGCAGAGGTTGTGAAGATTGAATCGCCGCAAGGGGATCCGGCTCGTCAGATCACCCCTTTCGGCGTGACCGTTGACGGCGTGGGTATCCCGTTCATGTTTGAAGGACGCAACAAACGCTACATGACCCTGGATATAAAAAACAAGCCGGAAGACCGTCAAGTCTTTGCACGGCTGGCCAAGAAGGCGGCCGTTGTGATCGAAAGCTTTGCTCCCGGGCAAATGGATGAATGGGGCATCGGCTATCGGCAGTTAAGCGCGCTGAATCCCGGGCTGATCTACGTCGCTTTGTCCGCCTACGGACAATACACGGACAAGGCCAAGGCGGCGGCCCGGATGCCGGATACGGATATCACGTCTCAGGCCGGTTCGGGCCTGCCGGCGCAGATGGGCGCCCCCGCCACGGAAAAAGAACCCTACACCTGGCCGCTTCGCGGCGGCATGTGGGCGGGCTGGTACATATCGGGGCTTTCAGGCGCTCTGGGGGCTACGGTGGCTTTAATTCACAGGCAAAATACCGGCCAGGGCCAGATGGTGGATGTGGCCGGGATGGATGCCTATTCGTCCATGGTCGGCATTCCGGCGAGCATCGGCTTCACCTGGGAAAAGGCTAGGCCGCGCATCGGCGTTTTGGACTTTATCCTCTACCCTTACGGTCACTGGAAATGCAAAGACGGCCTGGTGGCGATCGCCGCGCCGCGCGATCACGATTTTCGAGCCCTGCTGAAAGTTTTGGGCCTTTGGGAGCAGGAAGACGACTGGCGTTACTCTTCCGACCGCATTCCGGATATTCTGGAACAGGCTCTGCATTTACACCGGATCATCGAAGAGAAAACCTTGCAGTTCACCGCCGATGAACTGGTCGCCATGGCGCTCAATTACAGCAAAAAATCCGCCCGCTCCAAATGGCGCGGCGGCGGGGTGCCCATTGTGATGAAACTGATGACACCCGAACAGGCCATGGAAAATAAACAATGGCACGTCCGCGGGGCCTTTCAGGAGGTTGAGGATCAAAAGCTGGGCAAATACACCATCAGCGCGAATTTTGTGAAAATGTCTGAATCTCCTCCGAGAGTCAAGTGGGTGGCCAGCGAGATCGGCAAGGACAACGACTATATCCAAAATAAATATTTAAGCGATTAGAAGGATCAAATATTCGGCAGAAGTTTGATCGCAATCATTGTTCGTCAAGAAAGAGGAGGGTAGCAGAATGGAGCGAGCAAAGAGTATTTCCGTTTTTGCGTTAGCGGCCTTGATGCTGCTGGTTGCGGCCGCCGTCGGCACACCGTCTCTGTCTCAGGCTCAGTCCAAGGGAGAGCCTTTCGTCATTGGCTATATCGGTATGGTGGCTTCTCCCGGAACAAGGCCCTGCATGGACATCCAGAAGATGGCGGTGGAGGAAATCAACGCCACGGGAGGCATTCTGGGACGGCCGGTGAAGTACATTGTGATGGACAACAAGGGGGATACGTCTCTGTCCGTGGAGGCGTTTCGTAAGCTGGTCATTGAAGACAAAGCCAAATTCATTTCGGTGGAAGGACGCTCGGAGATCTGCCTGGCCGTTCAGGAAGCCTCCGGCATGCTGGCCAAGCAGTATCCGCACATCCTGGTGTTCAACGGACCGATGGGATCGGAGCTGACGGCGCGAATCATTGATGAGGCGCCGAAGTACGATCACTGTTTCCGCGACTGGGATCCGGAACCGGCCCACTACGGGCAGACCAAGTATTTCTTCTGCAAAACCATGCCGCAATACATGGGAGTCAAGAAGATCGCCTTCCTGTGGGAAGATCTGGCCTGGACGACCGAATGGCGAAAAGGCATCTCCTACATCAACCTGCCGACCTGGGAAAAAATGGCTCAGGAATGCGGCCTGGAAGTCGTTTACAGCAAAGCCGTCAAACCGCGCGGAACAATGTATCTTCCTCTTCTCCAGGAAATCAAAAAGGCCGACGCCGATCTGATTTTCTACATCAGCTCCTGGTTTACCGACACGGAATCGTTCGCCAAACAGTGGGCGGATTCCGCGGCGCGCGATATTCAGGTCAATTTCTACGGCGGCGTCGCCCAGACCAAGGATTTCTGGAGAATGACGGGCGGCAAAGCGCTGGGAACCGTCAGTTCCTACACGGACCTGGATGATATTCCGCTTACGGAAAAAACCATTCCTCTGGTGAAAAAAGCGCATGCGCGCAAGATTCCGATGCAGATTCACGTCCATATTGCCTATGCCGATATCTACCACTTCAAGGCGGCGATTGAAAAAGCCGGCGGCACGAACGACATCAATAAGCTGATCAAGGCGATGGAAGATGTGGAAACCACCTACTCGCTGGGTAAAATGAAATATCAGACCAAGAAAATCAAACCGTTCTATCATTCCCGCGTGCGCGTCGACCCGGAAAATCCCTATGTCGATCTGCCCGGTTACTACTATCAGTTGATCGTTCAATTCCAGAAGGACGGCGAGGTCGCTTTCCTTCATGAATCCTGCGAGGCAAACGAACCTCATGTGGCCAAATGGGTTGATCCCAAGCGCTACAAAAAACCGGCGGACTTGAGAAAGTAGCTGCGCGCAGAACGGTCGCGGCCGTTCTCTAAAGACCGATAAAAAGGGCGGTGTTCTTCACGGAACGCCGCCTTTTTTTTCGGTCAGGCGTATTCCGCCTGTTGCCGGGATCGTGAGGCGGGAAGATAAATCGAAACTTTCGTGCCCTTTCCCGGTTCGGACGCCACCGTGATTAAACCGTCATGGTTGCGAACAATGCCGAATGCCGCCGCCATTCCGAGTCCGCGGCCGTGAATTTTCGTGGTAAAGAAGGGTTCGAAAATCCGGTTGAGCGTATCTTGGTCCATGCCTGAACCATCGTCTTCAACGCGGATCAGAAGATATTCGCCCGGTTCAATCATACCGTTTGTGGCTGATCCCTCCCTGGTGACATTATGTCTGCCGGTGGCAACGGTGACAGAGCCTTCCGTGCGGTTTAAGGCTTCCAAAGCGTTGGACAAGACGGCTTCAAGGACCATTTTGATTTGTGTGATATCGCCGCTGATTGTCGGCGCGGCTTGATCCAGAAGAACCTTGATTTTGATGCCCGTCCCTTGCGGCGCGTTTTTGATGCCGGTCAAATCCTGTATCAGGTCATTGACGGAAAACTCCTGAGGCTGATACTTCCCCCCTTCCGCGTAAGCCAGCAGTTGATCCGTCAGATGACTCATCCGGGTGGCCGACGTTTTCAAAGACACCAGGAAACGCCTGCTTTCCGGGTTCTGGCCGGCCTGGATCTCCAAAAGATCCAGGCTTCCGTAAATGACCGCCAGGGCATTATTAAACTGATGGGCGATCCCTCCGGCCAGTGTGGCGATAGCTTGGATCTGGCGGGCGTTTTGGAGTTTCTCGTCCATCCGCTTTTTTGCCTCCTCCATTTCAATACGCTGGGTCATGTCGTATATGGAGGAATACACCTTCATCCAATTGTCCTCATAGCCGGCCGGAATCGAGCTGATGACGGACAGATAGAGGCGTCGGGCGCCGTCTTGAAAAATACAATCCCATCGGGAACTTCCCGTCTGAACAAGATCGGCGATCTGTAACACGAGTTTTTCATGATCGCGGGGATGCATGACGGAGAACAAATTCATCGGGATTTTATCCTCCCGCTGAATCTTAAAAAGCTTCATCGCCGCGCGATTCAGGGCAGTGGTTTGTATCCGATCGGCCAGAAACGCAACATCCGGAACGTGCTGCTGCAAAAAGGCGGCTGGATCATGGCTTTCAGCCTCGGGAAGGCTGTCCAGAAACGATTTAACCCGGGAGAAGTCTTCTTCCCACAGCGCGACGGTGGATTCTTCAAAAAGCGCGCGATAGTGCAGTTCGCTTTCCGCCAGCGCTTTTTCGAATTGCTCGCGCCGGGCGATTTCCTCCGTCAGTTCGATATTGGTTTCCCGCTGTCGCAACTCGGCCAGACGATATTGATTTTGTGAAATCGCAAGTTCATCTTGAACTTTCATCCTGGCTTTTTCATAAACAAGACAGTTAAATAAAAGCATGACCAATACGGCGATGGTATTGTACTCGAACAGCTTCGTGTTTCTTGCGGTCAGGGGCGGCATTTCATTGATCAGGATAAAAGAGATCGCCGCGCTGCAAAAAAGCATCGCCAGGATAAACCCTTGTTTTCTTCCGTAAAACAAAACAGCCGTTACGGCATAGGCAAAGGTCCAGGGCAAGACGATATAATAAATATCGGGATCCCAGAGCCCTGTGAGCAAATTGGTCGCAAATAGACCGAATCCGATGCCTGCAAAAATGCGCTTGCTCAGGGCCAGTTTCTTCACGGTTTGGTGGCGACTGGAATCCAGAATACCCACAACAATCGTCACGAGCCAAAGAATAAAAAGGGCGCTTTGGAAGTATTTACCGAGATAGAAGTAGAACCAGGCGAAAAAAAGGATAGAAGGGGCTCCGGCAGCTAAAACAAAAAAGTTCTGCTTTCGATGGTAGGCAACCTCTGCCAGGCGCGCCTCTTCCGGCACGAATAATTTCATGGATTTGTCCACGAATCTCTATCCTTTACGTGACGATGATGAATCCGAACTCGTCGTCGCCAGACCAGGACAAGCATCAAGAAAGGGCAACAAGAGCCTGAAGCTCAAGACCGCTTCTCTGACCTGGTTTTTGGGTTGTATATCAAGGCCAGGGCGTCTGCCTGACCCTTATATCATCTCGGGGAATTGCCGGAACACCGGCTATATTGAATATCGTTCCGCTTTCGCCCCTCTCGACGGAGCATCCGGACTCTATTAAGATTGTGACACTAGCGGCTCAAGTGTCAGAAAAACATGAAGATGTCAATGAAAATCTGGTTGCGATGCCCGCGCGGGCTGATTCGGGACCTCAAGGAATAGGTCTTGTGTTGCTCCTTCAGAGTCGCTACAATTAATTCAATGTCGAGATATTCAAATCCAGCAAAAGAATTTTTTAACCCGGGGAGGAAAGGCTATGACCATTCAAACAAGAGATGATTATATTGCGAGTTTGCGCAAGCTCAACCTCAACTTGTGGATGTTCGGAAAGCGGATTGACAACCCGGTCGACCATCCGATTCTCGTCCCGTCGATGAACGCGGTGGCGGCAACCTACGAACTGGCGCTCGACCCCCGGCATGAAGACCTCATGACCGCCGCTTCTCACCTGACGGGGAAAAAAATCAACCGGTTTACGCATGTCTTTTCTTCTACCGAAGACCTGATTAAAAAAGTCCGCCGCCAGCGGATGCTGGGGCAGAAAACCGCCTGCTGCTTCCAGCGCTGCGTCGGCATGGACGCCATTAACGCCGTGTACAGCACCTCTTTCGAAATCGACGAAAAGACCGGATCATCCTATCATGCGAACTTTAAAAAATTTCTCCTGCGTGTCCAGGAGGAAAACCTGGTTGTGGACGGCGCCATGACCGATCCGAAAGGCGATCGGTCTTTGGCTCCGCATCAGCAAAAAGATCCGGACCTCTACCTGCGCGTTGTCGAAAGGCGCCCCGACGGCATTGTCGTGCGCGGCGCCAAGGCGCATCAGACCGGCATCGTCAATTCACATGAGATTCTGGTCATGCCGACAATCGCCATGCAGGAGAAGGACAAAGACTATGCGGTAAGCTTTGCCGTCCCGACGGATGCGCCGGGTATCGTCATGATTCTTGGAAGGCAATCGTGCGACACACGCAAGCTTGAGGGCGGCGACATCGACACAGGCAACTCCCGCTTCGGCGGCCATGAGGCGCTGGTTGTCTTTGATAATGTCTTTGTGCCTCAGGAACGGATTTTCATGAACGGTGAGACGGACTTTGTCGGCATGATGGTTGAACGGTTCGGCGGCCACCATCGCCCGAGCTATGCCTGCAAGGTCGGCGTCGGCGATGTGCTCATCGGCGCGACGGCGCTTTCGGCCGACTATTGCGGCGTCGCAAAAGCCTCGCATGTGCGCGACAAGCTGGTTGAAATGACGCACCTCAACGAAACGATTTATTCCAGCGCGCTGGCCTGTTCAATGGAGGGCTGGCGGACGCCGTCCGGGGCGTATCAGATCGACCAGATGCTCGCCAATGTCTGCAAACACAATGTGACGCGTTTTACTTACGACATCGCAAGGCTGGCCGAGGACATCGCCGGCGGCTTGATGGTCACATTGCCTTCGGAACAGGACTTCCGTCATCCCGAAATCGGCCCATACATCGATAAGTATTTCCAGGGCGTACAAAATGTCGCCACGGAAGCCCGCATGCGGGTTTTGCGGCTTATTGAAAACCTGACCCTGGGAACGGGGGCGGTTGGCTACCGGACGGAATCCATGCACGGCGCCGGCTCACCGCAGGCGCAACGCATCGTAATCGCGAGGCTGGCCAATTTCGATTTAAAAAAGAGACTGGCTAAAGAGATTGCCGGCATTAAAGACTGACTTTCACCCCAAAACCGCGATCGCGCGGAAATTTAAAGTTTTTAATGCCATTTACCGATAGACAAGGTAAAAGATCGGCAAAAGGAGTTCTGCGTGTCACAGGCCTTAAACACAGCATTAACCGCACTTCGCGCTTTCGAAATCCGATTGGATGTAAATGCCAGCAATATCGCTAACGTCAACACAGACGGGTTCCGGTCAACCACGGCGGTTCTGCAGGAAACGGTTCCGGCCGGCGTTCGCGTGAGCCTCACGCAAAACAACTCGCCGGGTTTTCCGCTGGGTGTAAATGAACGAACCGGCGAAGAACGACTCTCCTCAAATGTGAACTTGGCAGAAGAATTCGCCGACCAGATGGTGACCCGTTATGCCCTTGTAGCGAACCTATTGACGATCATCACTGCCGATGAAATGGATCAAGCCCTGATGGATCTAAAAATCTGATGACGCTTTTCGGCCGGACATTTGTTCATTGACAGCCGCCTCCATTAAAGTTAAAAGAATCGACGCTTTTTAGGAAGTGCCAAGGTCACTGGTGGGCCTCCTGGACTTCAAATCCAGTGCGGGGCGCTAGAACCGTCCCGGGTGGGTTCGATTCCCATGCACTTCCGCCAGACGATGCACAGGAGAATCCCGAAGGTCCACACGGGATTCTCCTTTTTAGAGGCCCCCGGCTGATCGCGCCAAGTGCGAAAGCCGCCACCGGGCCACTACAGCGCGTCATCCGGCTTGACAACTTTTTTATGACCATTATGATTGTCGAAATGGTTCTTTATTCGGTTTTATCCTTATACCCCGGCGGAATACAAACGATAAAGGAAGGATGTCTGTGAAAAAGATTAAAAAGATACTGGTCGCCAATCGCGGGGAAATCGCCCTGCGGATCATCCGGACGGTCAAGGAAATGGGTCTCGATACCGTAGCCGTTTATGAAAAACCGGATAGTGAAGCCTATTTTTTACGCTTCGCCGATCAGGCGATTCTCATCGGAGACGGGCCGCGAAAGGATTACCTGAATATCGATAAAATGGTCTGGGCGGCTAAAAAATCCGGCGCCGATGCCATCCACCCCGGATACGGCTTTCTTTCGGAGAATCCGGATCTCGCAAGCGCTTGCCGCGACGCGGGCATTATCTTTATCGGCCCGCCGCCGGATGTGATCAGAAATCTCGGCGACAAAGTTGTCGCCCGGGATATCATGAAGCGGGCCAACATTCCCTTCGTCCCCGGAACCGAGACACTGCCGGGCGGAGAGAAGGGTCTTCAGGCCGCCGTGACCTTCGGCCGCGAACACGGCTATCCGATTATGCTTAAAGCCTCGGCAGGCGGAGGCGGGCGCGGCATCCGCAAAATTGCAAGCGAAGGCGATCTGCGCATCCAGTTGCCGCAGGCCCGCTCCGAAGCGCTTGCCGCTTTCGGAAACGATAATGTGTATATTGAAAAATGCGTCGAATCGCCCCGGCACATTGAAGTTCAAATTCTTGCCGACGAGCACGGCAACGTTTTACATCTGGGCACTCGCGACTGCTCCATCCAGCGCCGCCACCAAAAGTTGCTTGAAATCGCGCCGGCGGATCTTCCGTCGAATGTTCTGGACGCGATTCACGCCACCGCCATCAGCGCCGCGCGCCAGGCCGGCTATGTCAATGCCGGCACGGTCGAGTTTCTGGTCGATCCGAAGACCAACGAATTCTGGTTCATGGAAGTCAATACGCGTCTCCAGGTGGAGCATACCGTCACGGAGATTCTTACCGGCATCGACATTATCCGCCAGCAGGTGATTCTGGCTGAAGGCGGGCGGCTTAATATTCCCGAGGAGCGGGTTCACCTGGTCGGGAAAGCCATCCAGGTTCGCGTGAATGCGGAGGATCCGAAAAACAACTTTATGCCCGAAGGCGGTAAAAGGGTGGAGGTCTATCAATCGCCGGGCGGGCCGGAAATACGCCTCGACGGCATCGTCTATCAGGGATACAAAATTCCAACCGACTATGATTCCCTGCTCGTCAAGCTTACCGTCCGGGGATATTCCTGGAATCAGACAATCCAACGCCTGAAGCGGGCGCTTAAAGACTTTCTGATTGTCGGACCGAAAACGACGATCCCGTTTTATCTGGCCATCTGTGATGAGCCGGATTTCCGTGAAGGCCGCTTTACAACGGACTATCTCGACAATCATCCGCAGCTGTTCGATTACCCAGAAACGGAAAGGGAAATCGCGAGGCTGTCCAAGTTGATCGCGGAGATCCACGCGCGGAAAGTCAATCCCTACGCCTATTGATGGCGCCAACATGACGCTGTTGCAAGGAGAGCAATATTTATGAGGACTCTACCCGAAGGAAGAATCACGCCCCAAATCCTGCAGCAACACGGAGTACGCTCCGTGCTGGATACAATGCGCCGGACGAAAGGCTACTATGTCACCAATACCGAACGCGACCTTTCTCAGTCCGACTTTAAAAACCGGATCATGCCCCATACGCAGATTCTTGTCGCCCCGGAGCGCAATGCAGCCGGTTATTTTTCTCTGGAGATCACGGGCGGAGCCTCCGTGCACGTCGATATGCTGCGCAAGCAAATGAATCCGCTCGAAAAGCTGGACGTTTTAAGCGGTTTTATGCCGGACACGCTTTTTCAAACCCTGTGCCGGGGCATTAATCTTTTCGGCTACCGGCCTTATCCGGAAAACGTCATCCGCCTCACGGTCGAGACCTTCGCCCGTTATGTGCACGTCTGGCGCGTCTTTGATTTTTTAAATTATATTCCCAATATGATACCGGTTTATGAAGAGGTCAAAAAAGCCGGGCGCATTCTCGAAGCCGCCGTGTGTTTTTCCACGGGACCGGAGCACACCAATAAGTTTTATGTGAAAAAGGTCGGGGAAATTCTCGACGTCACCGGGCCGGATATCCTTCTGGCCATCAAGAATCACGGCGGTCTGGGGTCGCCCAAGCGCATCGGGGAGCTCGTCCGGGCGATTCTGCAGAAGTATCCGGATCTGCTGATTCACTATCACGGACACAACACCGACGGCAATGAAATCGGCCGGATTGTGGCGGCCGTGCAAAACGGCGCGAAAATCGTGGACGCCAGCGACCATGCCCTTACCGGTTTCTATGGACCGCCGCCGCTTTTAACCGCCGTCAACACCCTGGAGGATTACGGATTTCAAGCCGTCGGCCTCAGCAAGCAGGCGGTTGTTGAAACGTCCAATAAGCTCCGGCACGAGCGGCCTTATTACCGAGATTTCGAATCGCAGTTCTTCGGTTTCGACCCGACGGTGCAAATCCACAAACTGCCCGGCGGCGCGACCGGATCGAGTTTTGAGCAGGCTCTTAAAGGCGGCTTCCTCGACCGGATGCCTGAAATCCTTCAAAATGAGCTGCCCCGGGTGCAGGTCGAGCTGGGCAATTTCTGGAGCGTCACTCCCGGATCCCAAATTCTTTGGACGACAGCCGCCAATAATGTCGTCAAGGGGGTTCGCTACAAGGACGCCAGCGATGATCTGAAGAATCTGATGCTGGAGCGTTACGGCAAGTTTCCGTTTTATAAACCCGCACCGGAAATCTATGAGGCGGTCTTCGGAAAGGACTGGAAAAAAATCGTTAGGCGGGAAGCCGGTTATCAGAAAATCGACGACGTCGATCTGGACATCGAAAAAAGGATGCTGGAACACGCGCTGGGACGCAAAGCCACCGATGACGAGCTGGTCTTGTATCTGCAGCACCCCAATGACGCGGTGAGCTTTTTCAAATTCGAAGAAAAATTCGGCAAGACCTGGGTGCTGCCGCCTTCCGTATGGCTCAGACGCGGCGGGTTCAACATTGGAGAGAAATTCGAATTCCCGGATGCCTACGGAAAGCATCACACCATCGAAATCGGACCGCACCGGCGCACCAAGGACGGTTCCTACCTGACGATTCTGGGCGTGGACTACCACCCCGAACCGGTTCTCACCGTAATCGAGGATGAGACCCAAGATAAGATCAAGGCCAAGACCCTGTCACAAAAGGAAATCGAGGCTCTGGCCCTGGCCGGCGACGTCCGCGCCTCCATCAAAGGCGTAGTCAATCAGGTGCCGGCTGCCGTGGGAGACGAGGTGAGCAAAGGCGATGTTCTGGTCGTCCTTGAAGCCATGAAAATGCTCACCAACGTCACGGCGGAAATCGACGGTAAGCTTTCCGAAATCTTTGTTTCACCGGGCTCCTCCGTCGAAATCGGCGACAAATTGATGCTGATCGACCCCAATGAGTGATGATGTGGCGTTGCAACCTTGTTGAAGCGGTGCGTCCAAGTCCGCCCGTCGAAGGACTTTACTGAAACCGATTTTCCTGCGCGCGGGGCACAGGTCCAGTTGTCAAGCTGCGCCTTACATTCTTCAATGAGCATCCGAATCTCTTGATCATGAGCCAGATCCGATACCGCTATTTGATTTTTATTATTCTCGGCACGGCGTACGTCCTGGTTTTTTTCCATCGCATGGCGCCTGCGGTTGTCGCTGTGGATATGATGACGGATCTGAAGACCAGCGGCGCGCTTATGGGCGTTCTGGCTTCCGCTTATTTTTATCCTTATGGGTTGATGCAGATTCCAGCCGGTCTTCTGTCCGATTCCTGGGGGCCGCGCCGCTCAATCGTCTTATTCTTTGTCTTCGGCGCCGCGGGATCGATTCTGCTGGGCCTTTCCCAAACGATCACGCTGGCCATTGCTGCTCGTGTTCTGGTGGGTCTGGGTGTGGCCATGGTTTTCATTCCCACCCTAAAAATTCTGACCCACTGGTTTGAATCGGATCAATTCTCCAGAATGAGCGGACTGTTAATGTCTCTGGGAGGGATCGGCGCGTTTGCCGCGTCAACGCCGCTGGCGCTATTGAGCGACGCGATCACCTGGCGGGGAAGCATGATCGTTATCGGCCTACTGACCCTTTTCGTCGCCTGGTTGGTTTGGATGATTGTTCGCGACCGTCCGGAAGAGGCCGGTTTCGACCCGCTCCATCATTGCGAAGAGCAGGAATGCGCTAAAATTAAAATCGGCATGCTGGCCGGCATCTGGCTGGTCATCCGATCCTGGCGCTTCTGGCCCACGGCGCTTTGCAGTTTCTTTGGCGCGTTGGTTTCGCTGAGCATTAACGGCCTATGGGGAGGCCCCTTCCTGATGCATGTTCATGGTTTGACGCGCACTCAGGCGGGCGGTGTTTTATCCATGATGGCCGTCGGCCTGATTATCGGCTCGCCTTTCATGAGCTGGCTTTCCAATCGCGTTTTATACTCGCGTAAAAAAGTCCTGGTTTTAAGCCAGATCTGCGCCTTCGGAACATTCCTTCCGATGGCTTTTTTTACCGGACGGTTTCCGCTGCCGCTTTTATATCTATGGTTCTTCTTCTTCAGTTTTTTTCTGTCGAGTATGGTCGTGGTGGGTTATTCGGCTATTAAGGACTCTTTCCCCCTGCAGATTTCAGGCACGGCCACGGGCATTTTAAATATCTTTCCTTTTGCCGGCGCGGCGCTGGGTCAGCCGCTCATCGGATGGTATCTCGACCGCATCGGCCCGCACGGCGGTCCATATACGGTCGAAGCCTATTCTTCCGTCTTTAAGGTTTGTCTGTTGTCGCTGGCCATTACCATTTGCGCGGGTCTGGCCGTCAAGGAAACCCATCCGAAGAAGCGAGGCGCTCACGGCGGCGAATAAATTGAGGCGGCTGCCTGAATTTGAACCGATTGTTGTCTTACGGCCCGTCTTGGGTTTTTGTATCGTTTTGGTCCCGAATGGATCGCAGGTGATGCCCGAGCCGCCAGTAAAAACCTGATGTAAACCCGATCAAAAAGAGGGTCCCCACAAGCTGATACGCGAGCTCATGCTCGGTGTTTTCCGCATCGATAAACAGCCCCGCGGTCAGACCAATAATGCTTCCCGTCATGAGCGCCAGGATGGAAATTTTCAGGTAGAGGGGAAACGACAAACACGTCGCCCGCAGAACAAACTGTTTTCCCACCGGACCGCCGTTGGCGTTGAAACAGTGATAAAGCCCCGCGACGGTCACGATCACCAGCGCCAGAGCCTCAAACCCGAAAAGCCAGTTGCCCTCCACGCCCAGGTAGAGATTAAATGACACCAGCATGCTTAACAGCACGGCATTGGCCAGAAAATAGTAGAATCCCTGCGTTTCGCTAATTCGGTTTTGTGAAAGTTCATTCGCCAGGGTTGCTGTTTTCCAAAAATGAATTTTGTTCATCCCCGCACACCTTTCTGATCCAACCGCCCACAAACAAGCTGTCCGGCAGGCGGCTCACAACTCACGCCGCCTGCCGGACAGAAAATGATCGGGATCCTCTCCGTCTCGGAGATCTACAGGCCCACAGCCGCTTTCTCGATGGCTTTGCAAATCGCGTCGAGTCGTTCAGGGCTCATTCTTACAGCGATGCCGGCCACCAGCGTGCGACCCAGCATGTCTTCAGCAAACGGAATGCTTTTCCGGGAATATTTCACTTTGCCTTTGTAGCCCTTGTCCTTGAATGGATACTTCTTGGAATTGGCTGTGGAAAACGCGAGGAAGTGCTCCCAGTTGGGAACATAGTGCCACAGATTGCTCTTGTAGCAGGTGGTGTCGAAACCGCCCTGGGAAAGCAGCTTCTGGAATTTCAAAGCCTGTTTCTCTTCGGGCAGGTTGAAGGCCAAAAAGGTTGCCGAATCGCCTTCCGGATCGGGCAGCGTCCGGAAACCCACACCGGGAATCTGCGCCAGCGCGTCTTTAATGACCGCTTTGTTTTTCTTCTGTTCGGCGATGATGTAATCAAGCTTGCGCAGTTGAGCCAAGCCCAGCGCGCCTTGCAGCTCGTTCATCCGGTAGTTGAATCCCAGGATCGTTCGGCCCTCGAGCGCACGGCTGACCTTGGGGTTGTGATCGTGGCCGTGATCGGAATACCATTCGGAGCGCAGGTAGAGTTTCTTGTTGTTGGAAATGACCATGCCGCCTTCGCCGGTTGTCACGGTTTTATAATAGTCGAAACTGAAAATGCCCATGTCGCCGAAGCCGCCCAATTTCTTGCCTTTGAAGCTCGCGCCGCAGCCCTGGGCATTGTCTTCAAGCACCATGAGTTTGTTCTTGCGGGCGATTTTCACGATCTTGTCGATCCGAGCCGACGAGCCGCACATATGTACGGGAATGACGGCCTTGGTGTATTTGGTCATCTTTTTTTCGATTTCGTTCGGATCGAAATTGAGCGTGTCGTCGATGTCGCACATGACCGGAATGGCGCCCACTTCCAAAACAGCTTCATAGGTCGCCAGAAATGTGAAAGCAGGAACCAGCACTTCATCGCCGGGTCCGATATCCATGGCGGTAAGCGCGACCTTGAGCGCCGCCGACCCTGAAGTCACACCAAGGGCGTGTTTCACGCCGCAATATTCAGCGAATTCCCCCTCGAACTGGCGGACCTTGAAAACGCCTTGCCGCTCCTTGTCAAAACCGTAGCGCATCAGCACGCCGGTTCGCATCACATCCATCACTTCTTTGATCTCTTCTTGGCCGATCAGTTCCGCTCCTGCCATATCGTTATCCTTCCTTTCTTAATAAGCTTGCGCGTAAATCGCGATCATGTCTTCTTTGGTCATTTTGCGGGGGTTGTTTTCCAGAGGCCGCGCGACGGTCATCGCCACGTCGGCCAGCGCTCCGAAATTTTCTTCCTTCACGCCGAAATCGCGAATCGACGCATCAATGCCGCAATCGTCAATCAGGGCTTCTACGGCGTCCACCGCCAAATACGCCGCTTCGCGAGCCGACAAACCGTCAATGCATTCGCCCATCGCCTCGGCGATGTCCGAGAATTTTTCCAAGGCTCCCGGCAGATTGAACGCCATCACAGCCGGCAACAACAGCGTGTTGGCTAAGCCGTGCCCGACGCCGTACTGGCCGCCCAGCGGATAAGACAGAGAATGCACGGCGGTGACGCCCGCGTTGGCCAGGCCGATACCGGCATAGAGACTGCCTAAAAGCATCCGTTCGCGAGCGGCGATATTTTTGCCGTCATGCACGCAGGTGCGAAGATTCTCGGCAATCAAGGCAATCGCCTCCAAGGAAAACATTTCGCTCAGCGGAGAGGCATTAATGGAGGTATAGGATTCGACGGCATGGCAAAGCGCGTCCAGTCCCGTCTGCGCCGTGGGCGCGGGGGGCAAGGTCAACGTGAGCGTCGGGTCCAGAAGCGCGAGTTCCGGATACAAGTGCGGACTGTTCATGCCTTCTTTCTTTTTCAGATTTTTGCGGACAAAAACAGCCGTAAACGTCACTTCGGCGCCGGTGCCGGCCGTGGTGGGAATCATAATTTTCGGCAAACCGGGCGCGGGCACTTTGTTGAGGCCGAGATAATCGACCGCGCTGCCTTTGTTGGTTGCGATCACGGAAATCGCTTTGGCCGTATCCATAGCCGATCCGCCGCCGATGCCGACGACGAGGTCGCATTTGTTTTTCATAGCGACAGACGCCCCTTCATCGGCCAGTTCAATGGGAGGTTCCGGATCGATCTTGCCGTAAACGACAAACTTCATGCCCTCGCTGTCGAGGACCTCGGCGATTTTGTCCTTAAGGCCGGTTTGGGCCAGGTTTTTATCCATGACCACCAGCGGCTTTTTGGCGCCCAGTTCTTTGATATGGGCAGCCAACGTAAGCAGCGAGCCGTTGCCGAACACGATCTTTTTGGCGCCGGTAAATGAAAAAATCTTTCTCATTGAAATAAGACCTCCGTTGCAAAAGGGTTGTTAAATATCTGTATCACTAAGACGCGGCTGTAGTGAACACCCGGGCGGCAAAGTCGGCTCCGGGGTCGCCTAGCCCACGCCTTGAACTGCAAATTCCTTTTCATGTCAAGTCTTTTTGTTGGATGACGACCGGCCCGCGGCCCAATCGATCTGACGACAGATGCCGCGAATAATTTTCACCTCCCTCGCCAGAAGCCCGGATCGGGAAAAAAATCGTCTCAGGTGCATCATCCAATAGTCGGGATTTTCCGGACGCAGAAAACCAATCGCAGCGAGCGTGGTTTTCAGTTGGGCATACATACCTTCAATTTCCGATGAACGGGCCCATTTCGGCGCCACGGGCGATGTTTTCGATTTTTCCGAGAGGGCAAGAAAGATTTCATAGCTCAAAATTATCACGGCATGAGACAGATTGAGCGACCGGAAAGCGTCCGATGTCGGAATAGTCGTAACACTTTGGCAATAGCGGATTTCTTCATTGGACAGGCCCGTATCTTCCGGACCGAACAAAAGCGCGACTTTATTTTTGGGCGCAACGCAGGCAATCGCTTCCGCGGCGGTGCGAGGGGACACAAAGGGTCCGCGACCCCTGCCCTGGCGGGCCGTTGTCCCGACGATATAAGCGAAATCGGCCAGGGCTTCTTCGAGTGTGCGCTTATATTGGATTGCGTCGACAACATCGGCAGCCAGATGCGTCGAACGCTGATACATCTGATCGGCATCGAGATCGGAAACACCGACCACGATGATTTTCGTAATCCCCATATTCTTGGCCGCCCGAGCGATTGATCCGACATTGCCCGCATACTTGGGCTTATATAGAACGATGCTGATGTTTTGCGGCGTCCCGTCTGCCAACGACATGATCCCGTTCCTCCTCGTTTCCCGGTGCGGCACGTTTAGCACAGACTGATGCGCTTCGCCACGGAGAAGATCCTATCGGCTCTTAAAAGGCTATCGGGAAATTCTGCACAAGGCAGCGTGTAAGAAATTCAGGCAAAAATATCGATCACGGAACCGACGGAGGCGTCGGCAAGGGAGGCAATCTCACGGGCATTCTGGATGAGCATGTCCGCGAGCGCAGCTTCGGCTTCAGCGTTCATTTTCAGGACGCTCATGGCGATCTGTTCCTGCACCCGAACATGGTTCATCGATGTCAGCGCCGATACAATGGCGGAAATTTCGTTCATAGCAAAACCCCTCTATTGTCTGAATGGTTTCGTCTGATCAAGCCGGAAACTTTAGCGTTGATTGTTTTTAGTGTTTGCCGCTGCAGGTGATTTTTGTTATGTCGCGTTCATGGAAAAAGACATGCGTCTTCTTCAACGCGAAGCCGAAGCCCTGGGCCTGCGGCTTGACGAAACCGCCCTGGATCGTTTCGGCAGATACGCGGCCGAGCTTCGCAGCTGGAATGCCAAGACCAATTTGATTGCAGACAGTACGATCAAGCATATCGTGACCCGCCACTTTCTGGATTCTCTGACCGCAGCGCCTTTCATCACCCCCCCAAACGCCAGTGTTGTCGACATCGGCACGGGCGCTGGTTTTCCCGGCATACCCCTTGCGATTGCCATGCCCTCCATCCACCTGACTCTTATCGAAGCAAATCGAAAGAAAGTGTCGTTTCTCAAACATATCCGCCGTGTCCTCAACATGTCGGACATCACGGTGATTCAAAACCGCGCAGAAGAGCTCATTATGCATCCTGAAAGCCAAAAGCGGCACGATGTGGTAATCTCTCGGGCGGCTTTCAAGTTGCCGGAGCTTGTGTCGATGAGCCTTTCTTTTTTGGCTCCAAAGGGCCTGTTGATAGCCATGAAGAGCGCGGATATTGAAGATGAATTGGCGCTTGTCCAACACCACCTGCCAGCAAATAAAAATTGCCAAATAAATCAATATGATATAAAGAATCCGCTTCTTGAAGCCGCACGCAAAATTATCGTCTTTCACATGAGCTGAAAACTGAAAAAACCCTTCTAAAAAAACCTTTTTTGTGCTAGTCGAAAGGACGGTTTTTCCAAATGACTTTTTCGGAAGACGCTCATTAAATAATGAATAAAATCATATGTATAGCAAACCAAAAAGGCGGCGTGGGAAAAACAACGACGGCCATCAATTTATCCGCTTGCCTGGCGGCCTCGGGAAAGAAAACTTTGCTCATTGACGGGGACTCTCAGGGCAACGCTTCAAGCGGCCTGGGACTGGATAAAAACCTTTTCGCGGAAAACAATCTTTATCATGCGATGATCAGCCAGGCATCTCTGCCCTCGGTGATTTACCCCACAGCCCTGGATTTGCTGGACATCGTTCCGGCCAATCAGGATTTGATCGGTATGGAGGTTGAGTTCATCCATCTGGAAGAACGTGAAACCCGCCTAAAAAGTCTTTTATTATCTCTGGACAGATCTTATGACTTTATAGTAATCGACTGTCCACCCTCTCTCGGCTTTATGACGGTTAACGCTTTGGTCGCGGCAAATTCTTTAATTGTTCCGCTTCAGTGTGAATATTACGCCATGGAGGGACTGGGCTATTTGCTCAATACCGTAAAACTCGTGAAAGCCAATTTAAATCCGGGTTTGTCTTTAGGCGGAATTTTATTGACCATGTTTGATTCGAGAAATTCTTTGGCGCACCGAGTCACGGAGGATGTTCGCAAACACTTGGGTAACAAGGTTTTTCAAACGGTGATTCCCCGGAATGTTCGGCTTTCTGAAAGCCCGAGCCACGGCATGCCGGTGATTCTCTACGATGTCAAGTCTCGCGGCGCTACCGCTTATTTGGAGCTGGCGCAGGAAATCATTCTGGGAGAGAAATAGATGGCGCAGAAAAACGCTCTGGGGAAAGGCCTTGGCGCTATTTTTCCGGATCTGCTTGAATCCGCAGACAAAGACCGCAAAACCACAAAAATATCTTGTGGTATCGAAGAGTTGCGTCCGAACCGCTATCAGCCTCGCAAGCATTTCGATGATGAAGAGCAACGTAAGCTTGTCGCGTCCGTGAAGCAAAGCGGCATCATTCAACCGATTATCGTTCGCAAAGTCGAAACCGGTTATGAAATCATCGCCGGGGAAAGACGGTGGCGCGCCGCCCAGGCGGCCGGCCTCAGGGAGGTTCCGATTGTCATTCGCCAGGCATCAGACCTTGAGGCGGCGGAAATCTCGCTCATTGAAAACATTCAGCGCGAAGAGCTTAATCCTCTGGAAGAAGCGGACGCCTATGTCACGCTGATCGAAAAATTCAACCTGACTCAGGAAGATATTTCGACGCGCGTCGGCAAGGATCGTTCGACCATTGCCAACACGCTGCGACTGTTGAAACTGCCTCCAAAGGCGAAAACGGCGCTTGTGGAAAAAAAGATTACCGCCGGACACGCACGGTGTCTTTTAGCTCTTTCGTCCGCCGAAGACCAGATGTCGCTGCTGCAAGTCATTTTAAAAAAAGACATGAATGTCCGCGATGCCGAAAAATGGATTCGTAAAATCAAGGAAGCGCCGGACGTAAATGTAAAAAAAGACGTTAAAGATCGATATATTAAAGATCTAGAACGATCGCTTGCCGAAAAATGCCAGGCGCGCGTTTCCATCCGGGGAACGGCTTCAAAAGGTTCTATTGATATTTCGTATCGTTCTTTGGATGAGCTCAACCGCCTTGCGCGCTACCTTCTGGATGAGTTGTAATTTTACTCAGCCGTCGCAACTTATCAACATGTGTTGATAATTCTGTCTATAAAAAGGTGTATTGTGGAATCCGTTTGGGATAAAACAATAAAAATTATTCAGGAAAAAGTCTCAAAGCAGAATTTTGACACCTGGATTAAACCGGTCAAAATTCTCGCCCTGGAAGATCAGTGCATCTCCTTATCTGTGCCGAACAAGTTTTTTCGGGATTGGCTTATCGAAAATTACATTCCGATGATTAAAAACTCGCTTCGCCAGGTGATCGGAATGGATGTGGATGTGGACTTTGTCTTAAGCAAGGACAGAGAAAAAGTCTCAACGTCCAAAAAAGAAGCAGTGGTGGACCGAAAGAAAGATGTTCTTGAACCGCAAACGACCAAAAACCGGAATTTCTCGTTTCTCAATGCGAATTACACATTTGACCGCTTTGTCGTGGGGCCAAGCAATGAATTTGCCCATGCCGCCTCGGTTGCCGTTTCCAAACAGCCTGCCAAAACTTACAATCCGTTGTTTATTTACGGCGGTTCCGGGTTGGGAAAAACCCATCTTTTAAACGCGATTGGCCTCATGACGGCATCCAACCATCCGGAGTTAAATGTCATGTATGTTTCCGCAGAAGAATTCATGAATGAGATGATTAACTGCATTCGTTACGACCGAATGCCTAAATTTAGAGAAAAGTATCGTAATATCAGTTGCTTGCTAATTGACGACATCCATTTTTTAGCCGGCAAGGAAAGAACGCAGGAAGAGTTTTTCCATACTTTCAACACGTTGCACGACTCGGGTAAACAGATTGTTGTCACCAGTGATAAATTTCCGAAAGAAATTCCTAATCTTGAAGGCCGTTTACGGTCACGATTCGAGTGGGGGTTGATTGCTGATATTCAACCTCCTGAAATTGAAACCAAAATCGCCATAATCGAAAAGAAGATGCAGGAAAACAAAGTCCACCTGCCTTTAAACGTTGCGCATTATATCGCCTCTCACGCGGAATCGAACATTCGTGAGTTGGAAGGTTACCTGGTAAGAATTTCCGCCTATTCCTCGTTGACCAATCGCGAGATCGACTTGGATTTAGTGAAAGAGGTCTTAAGAAAGCTGATTAAAAGCAATAATCAGGAGGATGTCACTATTGAGGAAATTATCAAAATCGTGGCGGGGAAGTTAAATGTCAAAATTGCGGACATCAAAGCGCAAAATAAAAATAAAAATATTGTCCTGGCGCGCCAGATCGTGATGTATCTATCCAGAAAGTTAACGAAATATTCCTTTCCGGACATTGGACAGAAAATCGGCGGACGCGATCACTCCACAGTGATCTACGCAAACAACAAAATGATAAACGCCATCGATTCAGATCTGAAGTTTAAAAAAATGGTTCAGGATATTGAAGATGCGATCATTCACAAAACATAACATTTTCATCCCCGAGTCATTCACACGGGCATGAATGTGCAAGATAGGTGATTCATTATGAAATACTTTACTATCCACATATCCACACGGAACGGTTACTATTACTGATTTTTTATTTAAGACAAAAAATAAAGAAATATCTTTAAAGGGGGACGGGGAATGGAATTCAAAATCAACAGAAATACCTTTCTCGATGGCATTCAAAAAACACTGGGCATTGTCGAAAAGAAAACAACGATGCCGATACTCAATAACGTCCTTTTAAAAACGGATCATAACAAACTCAAAATTATCGCCACAGACAGGGAAATCAGTCTGATTTCAGATTATGAAGCGGATGTTGCCGAAAAAGGAGAAATTACGTTGGCGGCAAAAAAGCTTCACGAAATGGTTCGGGAAATACAGGGAGAAACGGTTCATTTTACAAAGAGCGCCAATAATATCGTCAAGGTGACCAGTCAACGCGCGGTTTATAAAATTCCCGGTTTGCCTGCCGATGATTTTCCGGCGGTTGCCGATGTTCAAGATCTGACCTTTTACAATATCGCCGGCCAAATTCTGAAAGATCTGATCAATAAGACTTCTTTTGCCATGGCGATGGATGAAAGCCGAAGGAATCTCAACGGCGTTTTACTCGAGACCGTGACGGACGGCTCTGAGTACATCTGGAGAATGGTCGCGACAGATGGTCATAGACTGGCTGTAGCCAAGGCGCTGACGGCGGATCCTTGTCCGGAAATGACTAAAGGCGTCATTATTCCGAGAAAAGGATTGATGGAAATTAAAAAAATCATTGATGACAATGACATCATCGGCGTCGGTTTGCATAAAAATATGTTCGTCGTTAAAACGGAAAACACGATTTTGAAAGTCAATCTGGTCGATGGAGAGTATCCGGATTACAAAAGGGTCATTCCGGTGGAAAAAGGCGTCTCAGTGATGCTGGACAAAGAATCTTTTCTGCACGCGCTAAGAAGAATGAATGTCGTCTCATCCGAGCGTTACAGCGGAGTGATCCTGTCTTTTGCCGCCGGAAAAATGACGCTGAATTCAACCAATCTTGATGTTGGAGAAGCCACAGAAGAAATCGATATCGGTTTTGACGGGGAAGATATGGATGTCGGTTTTAATGTGAATTATGTCATCGACGCCATCTCCGTCATTTCAACGGATCAGGTTTTGCTGGAGGTGGGTGTCGGATTAAAGCCGACCATCGTAAGGCCGGCCGAGGGGGATCAATATCTGTGCATCGTGATGCCTTTGAAGATTTAATTTAATGAAAGATTTACAAGCGATTGAAGGAGCAGGTTAAAAACGATTATGACACACAAGTATGACGCGGATAGTATTAAAGTTCTAGAAGGCCTGGAAGCGGTTCGTAAAAGGCCTGCCATGTATATCGGGTCCACCGGAAAAGATGGATTGCACCATCTGGTGTATGAAGTGGTCGATAACAGTATTGATGAGGCGGCCGCCGGCTACTGCGATACGATTTCAGTGAAAATTCGAGTCGATAATTCCATTGTGGTCGATGATAATGGACGCGGTATTCCTGTCGATATGCATAAGACCGAAGGGGTATCCGCAGCTGAAGTGGTGATGACGAAACTGCATGCCGGCGGGAAGTTCAATAATGAGTCCTATAAAATATCAGGCGGCCTGCACGGCGTCGGCGTCTCTGTTGTCAATGCCTTGTCTAAGTATTGCGAGTTGGAGGTTCGGCGAGACGGTCACGCCTACACTCAGACTTACAAGAAGGGGATTCCCGATGCTCCTCTGCAGATGGTCGGAAAAACCCGGGGCAAAGGCACCAAAGTCACATTTCTACCGGACGATGAAATATTCGAAGAAACGGAATTCAGTTTTGATGTCATTGCCAATCGTCTTCGGGAATTGGCTTTTTTAAATTCCGGCGTGAAAATTCTTTTGTCTGATGAAAGAACGGATAAATCATCGGAGTTTTTTTACAAAGGCGGCATTATTTCATTTGTGGAGTACATCAACCGCAATAAAAAGGTTCTTCATAAGGATCCGATTTATGTGACGGGTGCGCGGGAAGACTGTAACGTCGAAGTGGCGTTTCAGTATAATGAAAGTTATTTGGAAAACATCTTTTCTTTTGCCAACAGCATCAACACTATTGAAGGAGGAACCCATCTGGTTGGGTTCCGCTCCGCGCTGACGCGCGTGTTCAATAATTACGCAACCAACAACAAAATTCTCAAAGATGGAAAAGAGTCCCTTAGAGGCGAAGATCTTCGCGAAGGCCTGACGGCTGTGATCAGCGTCAAAGTCCGCAATCCTCAGTTTGAAGGACAAACGAAAACCAAATTGGGGAACTCGGATGTGCGCGGTCTTGTGGAAGGCATTATCTATGAAAAAGTTGGAAGCTATCTGGAAGAAAATCCCTCTATCGCCAAACAGATCCTCAGTAAGTGCGTTGAAGCGGCCAGAGCTCGGGAAGCGGCGAGGCGAGCCCGCGAATTGACGAGACGAAAAAGCGCTTTGGAAGTCGGCTCGCTGCCTGGAAAACTCGCTGACTGCCAGGAGAAAGATCCGGCGGCGAGCGAACTGTATCTGGTCGAAGGAGACTCGGCAGGCGGATCCGCAAAGCAGGGACGAGATCGCAAAAATCAGGCGATTTTGCCTTTGCGCGGCAAGGTTCTCAATGTGGAAAAAGCGCGCTTTGACAAAATGCTTCAGAATGAAGAAATCAAGGTTATCGTCACCGCTCTGGGAACGGGTATTGGCGCGGGGGATTACGATGTCAGTAAATTGCGCTATCATAAAGTCATTATCATGACGGATGCCGATGTGGACGGCTCTCATATCCGCACTTTGCTTTTGACCTTCTTTTTTCGCCAGATGCGCGAGCTGGTTGAAAGAGGCCATTTGTTCATCGCCCAACCTCCTTTATTCAAAGTCGTAGACAAAAAGAAAGAGCTCTACATTCAAAACGAAGAGGCCATGAAAAGCTATATCCTGGAAAACGGCGTCGATCGCGTTAAACTTTTAATGAACGACGGAACGCCTTTTCCGCTTAACGGAAACCGGCTGCTTGCGGTCATTAAAAAAATCATGCGGATTGAGGAAATGCTCGACCGTCTGGAAAAAGAACAGCGCGACCGTCATTTGATCCGGATTCTGGCGGGCGATCCCGGTCTTTCTGAAGACAGCTTCAAAACCGAAGCGGATCTGAAAGCCGTTGCGGAAAGAACACTGAAGGCGGCCGACAATCCGGCCGTTACTTACAGCGTCGTGACGGATCCGGATCATGGCGGCTTCAAAATGATTTTCAAGATCAAGCATAACGGTCATGTCCTGACGACCTGCGTGGACCGGGAAACCTATTCGTCTCCGCAGTTTTTCGAAATCCGGCAGTTGCTGGAACAAGTGTCGGTGCTGGGCGAGCCGCCCTATCGCGATCAGTCCGATGATTCCGCCGAAATGATTCTGCCATCCGCCAGGGCGCTGGTGGATTACGTCATTGCCGCCGGAAAGAAAGGCTTGACGATTCAGCGATACAAAGGTCTTGGTGAAATGAATCCCGAGCAGCTTTGGGAAACCACCATGAATCCTGAAAAACGAACGCTTTTGCAGGTCGGCGTGGAAGACGCGGTGCAGGCGGACGAGATTTTCACGACACTTATGGGAGATCAGGTGGAACCCCGCCGGGATTTCATTTATCAAAACGCCCTGCATGTCTCCAATCTGGATATTTAATAGAGAGGAAGTAAAAAATGGAACGAGATATCCACCATAAGCAAATGCTGGTGAATATAGAAGATGAAATGAAAAAGTCCTACATGGATTACGCCATGAGCGTGATCATCGGACGCGCCATTCCCGATGTCCGCGACGGCCTCAAGCCGGTCCATCGTCGGATTCTATACGCCATGTATGAAGGCGGCAATCGTTACAACAAACCCTATCGAAAATCAGCCCGCATCGTCGGCGATATCATGGGCCGCTATCACCCTCATGGAGATGCGGCCATTTACGACACGCTGGTGCGCATGGCGCAGGACTTTTCGCTGCGTTATCTGCTCGTCGACGGCCAGGGAAATTTCGGATCGATCGACGATGATCCGCCCGCGGCCATGCGGTATACGGAAGTTCGCCTCGCGCGCATTGCCGAGGACGTTTTGGCTGATCTGGATAAAGACACGGTCGATTATATTCCCAATTATGATGAATCGCTTCTGGAGCCGTCGCTTTTGGCCACGCGGGTTCCGTTGCTATTGCTCAATGGATCGTCCGGAATCGCCGTCGGCATGGCGACCAACATTCCGCCCCACAACCTGACGGAAGTCATCAACGGAACCATTGCGCTCATCAAAAATCCGAAAATATCCATTGAGGAACTGATGCGGCATATTCCCGGCCCCGACTTTCCGACGGCCGGCTTTATCAACGGCCGCGAAGGCATATTGGCTGCGTACAAAACCGGTCGCGGCATCATCCGGGTACGCGCCCGCGCGCTCATCGAGAAGAACGCCCGCAACGACAAGGAAAGCATTGTCATCACGGAATTGCCTTATCAGGTCAACAAAGCGGCGCTGATCGACAAGATTTCACAGCTCGTCCGCGACAAGAAAATTTCAGGCATCGTCGATCTGCGGGACGAATCCGACCGCGAAGGCATTCGGGTGGTCATCGATCTGAAACGCGATGAGAATTCCGCGATCATTCTCAATCAGTTGTACAAATTCACGCAAATGGAAACCTCTTTCGGCATTATTATGCTGGCGATTTCCGAGGCGCGTCCGCAGACGCTCAATCTCAAGGAGGTTTTGGAAAAATTTGTCATTTTCCGGCAGGACGTCGTGGTGCGGCGCACCCGGTTCGAGCTGGCCAGAGCCAAGGAGCGGGCGCACATCCTGGAGGGCTACATCATCGCCCTCAACAATATCGATGAGATCATCAAAGTCATCAAGGCGTCGAAAAATCCCGCAGAGGCATCGGCCGCCCTTTGTGAAAAGTTCAACCTATCCGAGATTCAGGCCAAGGCCATTTTAGAGATGCGGCTGCAGCGACTGACCGGTCTTGAGCGCGCCAAAATCGACGAGGAATACGCGGACGTTACGGCGCTCATCGCCAAACTCGAAGGCATTCTGGCCGATCCGCAGAAAGTCCTGCAAGTGATTATCGATGAGCTCAACGACATCAAACAGAAATTCGGAGACGAACGGCGCACGGAAATCGTGGCCAGTACGGAAGACATCAGCATCGAAGACATGATCGTGGAAGAAGACATGGTCGTGACGATATCGCACGCCGGCTACATCAAGCGCAACGCTGTGAGCCTTTATAAGAGCCAGCATCGAGGCGGCCGCGGGAAGGTCGGCATGGGGACGAAGGAAGAAGATTTCGTGGAGAAAATCTTTGTTGCGTCCACTCATCATTATCTTCTGGTCTTTACCAATGCCGGAAAAGTTTACTGGCTTAAGGTCTATCAAATTCCTCAAGCGGGACGCGCCGCGAAAGGCAAAGCCATCGTCAACCTGGTCAATCTGGCGCCGGGAGAGAAAGTCAGCGCGACGCTGCCGGTCCGTGAATTTGTTTCCGACAAGTTTGTCGTAATGGCGACGAAAAACGGCACGATCAAAAAAACGGATCTGGCGGCCTATTCCAATCCACGTGCCGGAGGGATTATTGCGATTTCCATCGATGAAGGAGACGAACTCGTCGATGTGCAGCTGACCCTGGGCGATCAGGACATTTTTCTGGCCACCCGCGGCGGCATGTCCATCCGATTCAAGGAGGATGAGGTTCGCGACATGGGCAGAACGGCCCGCGGCGTCCGCGGCATCAACCTGGACGAAGGCGATTCGGTCGTCGGCGTTGAAATTCCGGCGAGCGGCACCTACATGCTGACCGTGTCCGAAAACGGCTATGGAAAGTGCACGCCGGTGGAGGAATATCGTTTGCAGTCCCGCGGCGGAAAAGGAACGATCAATCTCAAAACCGTAGCGAAAGTCGGCAATGTGTCCGGCGTGCTCCAGGTTCAGGGCGAAGAGAATATCATGCTGATCAGTTCAACCGGAAATGTCATCCGCTTGAAGGTTCAGGAAGTGCCGATCAATCATCGGGTGACGCAGGGCGTAAAACTCATCGATCTCGAACCGGAAGAAAAGCTTGTGGGTGTCGCCCGGACCACACAGGAATCGGAGAAAGACGACGCCGCTGAAAACGGAGTCAATGACCTCGATTCGGCAAACGCAGACGAAGAACCGGATGAACAATAGCCGGAAGCAGGGGCTGGTTTCAAAATCAGTCCCTGCTTTCATTCGTCACGGCGACACTCCCCCGCATAGACACCCCCCCCTCCCGGAAGGTTCAAAGATTTGAGCTCCGGCCGTTGGGCAAAACCATTCCGGCTGAATCCGCCGAAAGGGGACTTGCGCGAACAAATCTTGTGAATTATATTTTTTCCATGAAAAAATATGCTTTTTTTGACCACACCGCGGATATCGGGATGGAAATCTGCGGGCGAACGAAGAAAGAGCTTTTCAGCCATGCGGCCGAGTCGATTCGAGAGGTCTTGCTGGTCGGCGGAGGACAAAAAACACATCCGGGGGTCAAAAAAACAATTACTGTAGACGGATTGGATTCGGCCGATCTGCTCGTTAACTTTTTGAGGGAAATTTTATATCTATTCAATGGGCAGGGCATGATCGTGTACGCGTGTCGTGTCCTGGCGTGCGGGTCGAGGACTGTTGTGGCCGAATTGCATATAGTACCTTTTTCTCCGGAAACACAATCGGTCAAAACCGAACTCAAAGCAGTGACCTATTCCGGCCTTCATGTGGAAAAAACCAAAAACGGATGGAAGGCGAGAGTGATTTTTGATGTTTGATCCCAGGGTCTCTCGACGGGGTGTCGCCATGCAGTCAATCCAACTCAAAAAACTCGATGAAAATCGCTGGCTGATTCCCGAAACAGGCGCTATGCGCGTGCCGGGAATCATTTATGCCAATGATAAAATCTATAATCTGTTGAAAAACGACGAAAGCGCAAAACAAGTGGCCAATGTCGCCCATTTGCCGGGCATCGTGAAATACTCTCTGGCCATGCCGGATATCCACTGGGGGTATGGTTTTCCCATCGGCGGCGTAGCGGCTTTCGATCTAGAAGAGGGCGTCGTTTCGCCCGGCGGCGTGGGTTACGACATCAACTGCGGCTGCCGCTTGATAGCGACAAATCTGTCGCTTTGTGATGTTACAGACCGAATTCAGGATCTTACGGAGGCGCTCTATAAGGGAATCCCTTCGGGAGTGGGTTCCACGGGACAGGTGAAGCTCTCCCAAAAAGATCAGAAAAAAGTGCTGGAAGAGGGGTCCCGATGGGCTGTGAAAGCCGGTTTCGGTTCGGCCGATGATCTGGAGACGACGGAAGACGGCGGCTGTCTTTCCGGGGCCGACCCGGATCATGTCTCCAGACGCGCGCTCGAGCGGGGAAAGGACCAGCTGGGGACGCTGGGGTCGGGCAATCATTTTCTGGAAATTGAGGTGGTTGAGGAGGTCTTTGATGAAAAGGCCGCTCAAGCCTTCGGTTTGAGCAATGGACAGATCGTCGTGATGATTCATACGGGGTCGCGCGGTTTAGGCTATCAGATCTGCGATGATTATTTGGCTCTGATGGTCAAGCATCAGTCTGAAACAGGCATCGCGCTTCCGGACCGGCAGCTGGCGTGCACGCCGCTTTCGTCGGTTCGGGGTCAAAACTATCTTGCCGCCATGGCCTGCGGCGCCAATTATGCCTGGGCCAATCGGCAGATTTTGATGTCTTTGACTGCGGAGATTTTTGAACGGACGCTCCGCGTCGCGCCACGGGAGCTGAACATGCGCCTAGTCTACGATGTCTGCCACAATATTGCTAAAATTGAATCCTTCGACATCGACGGCGCCGCCAGAAAACTTTGTGTTCATCGCAAAGGGGCCACGCGTGCTTACCCGGCCGGGCATGAATCGGTGCCCGCTCGCTACCGACAGGTCGGCCAGCCGGTTTTGATTCCGGGAGATATGGGCGTTGGGTCTTATATTCTGGTCGGCCAGCAAAAGGCCATGTCCGAGACATTCGGCAGCGCCTGCCATGGAGCAGGGCGGGTGATGAGCCGGACGCAGGCGCTCAAATCCGGACGGGGGCGTTCGATCAGCCGGGAGCTTGCCGAGCAGGGCGTTTTGGTCATGGCCGGCAGCAAAGGGACCTTAAGTGAAGAAATGCCGGACGCGTATAAAAATTTGAACGATGTTGTGGATGTGGTTCATGCGGCCGGTATTGCGAAGAAAGTGGCGAGGCTGAAATCCGTCGCATGCGTCAAGGGATAATAAATAAGGAAAGGAACACTCAAAGCCGCCGGTTCGATTTGACTTTTCCGCCGGACCGTCATATGAAGACAACATATCGAGGGTGGAGTAGGGCATGACGGAAATCATTTTTGACGAGACGATCGACTGGGATCAACGGGTTTTATGCAGTGATGAGGCCTGCATCGGCGTGATCGGCCCCGATGGCAAATGCAAGGAATGCGGCAAAGTTTTTGAAGGCGTCTTGCCGGAGGGCCATGGCCGGGAAGCGGAGACGCCGGCCGTTTCCGGTGGCGACATGGCCGCAGAAACGGGCCTGCAAGATACGGATGAGGATTGGGAAAAAAGAATTTTATGCAGCGATGAAGCCTGCATCGGCGTGATCGGCCCCGACGGCAAGTGTAAGGAATGCGGCGCTCCTCTGCACAGAGAAGCCGGCGATGATTAACCCCCGGCGAACAAGCGCCACAAGGACTGCGTCAGCCAATCCGGGGGCTGCGGCCTGCTGTTTCGACCTCAAAGCATATCCTGTTCAAAACGGTCCATCAAACATCACATGACCCGGGGGGCAGATGAGCCGGGAGGGTCGCCGCTTTTTTTAGAACTGGTAGAGTTTGGCGCCCGGCACGACCGTGAAGTTGTGTTTCAAAAGAACCTCAATGGCTTTCTCCGGATTGTCGAAGCGGAAAATAATGACGGCGTTCTGACCGCTTTTTTCGACGAAGGCGTACAAATACTCCACATTGATGCCTTCCTGATTCAGCACCGCCATGATGGCGTGCAAGCCGCCCGGCTGATCCGGCACCTCAACAGCGACGACAATGGTTTTACTGACCCGGAATCCTGCTTCTTTGAGAACCTGATTGGTTTTTTCCACATCGTTGACGATCAGGCGCAAAATGCCGAAATCCGACGTTTCCGCAAGCGACAAGGTCCGGATATTGATTTGATTTTCTTTTAAAACGCGCGTGGCGTGTTCAAGAGATCCCGGTTTATTTTCCAGAAATACGGAGATTTGTTCGACCTTCATCTATGGAGTCCTCCCTGTTCTAAATCGTGCGTTTGTCGATAACTTTACGGTCTTTGTCCTTAAGCGTCTGGGGTGCGACAAGTTTCACTCGTGGAGAAATGCTCAGGTAATCTTTCATATCCTTGATGATGCGTTTTTCAATGGCCTGGAGTTCCTTCACGCCGCCAGCTTCAGCGAAATACTTGTCTCCGACCTCCACTTTAAGCTCGACGGCGTCGAGAGCTCCTTCTTTGTCGATAATCAGCTGGTAATCCGGTTCAGCGCCGTCAATATCCTGGAGAATTGCCTCTACCTGCGCCGGGAAGATATTGATGCCCCGGATCGTCAGCATATCGTCGCTGCGTTTGAGCACCCGTTCCATCCGGATATGGGTGCGGCCGCAGCGGCAGGGATCGGGAATCAGGCGGGAAATATCGCCCGTCCGGTAACGAATCAGGGGAAAGGCCTCTTTAGTGAGGCTGGTGAGGACCAGCTCGCCTTCTTCGCCTTCCGGAAGAACCACTCCTGTTTCCGGGTTGATGGTTTCCACAAGAAAGTGATCTTCAAAGATGTGCATGCCCCGGCGGCCTTCCAGACATTCGGCGGCAATGCCCGGCCCCATGATTTCTGACAGACCGAAAACATTGAGGGCCTTGATATCAAGAGCGGTTTCTATGGCCTGGCGGGTGTTATCGCTCCAGAGTTCCGCGCCGAAAAGTCCGACCCGAAGGTTCAGGGACTTCATATCCATGCCCAACGCGTTGCCTGTTTCGGCAAGATGCAGTGCGTAAGATGGCGTACAGCAAAGCGCGGTCGGACCGAAATCCTGCAACAACATGACCTGTCTTTTGGTGTTGCCGTCGGACATGGGAATGACGCTGGCGCCGATTTTTTCCGCGCCGTAGTGCATGCCGAGACCGCCGGGCAGCAGGCCGTAACTGAAGGCGTTGTGGATGATGTCGTTTTTGGTCAGACCCGCCGCAACTAAAGACCTTGCAGCCAGTTCCGTCCAGATGTCGATGTCTCGGGATGTGTATCCGAAAACGGACGAACGGCCGGAAGTTCCCGTGGAGGCGTGAAGGCGAACGATATTGCTCATGGGTACGGCAAACAATCCGAAGGGATAATTATTCCGAAGATCTTGACGGGTTGTAAAGGGCAGCCGCTTAAGATCATCCAGGCTGCGGATGGATTCGGCGGAAACGCCGGCCCGCTCGAAGGATTTCTTGTAAAACCCGACAGTGTGATAGACGCGCTGAAGAATCCGCTCGAGCCTTTTGAATTGCAAAGCGCGCAGGGCTTCCCTGGGCAGGGTTTCAAATTCTTCATTATAGATCATATCGGCCTTTTCCTTCCTCAAGAGGAGTGCTTCAAAAGAGCGCTCTTTCCTCAACGGGACGCGGTTGGTATTAGGTCATCCATGTCCTATGAGGTTGTGACGAAGTCTAACAAAACTTTATGCCGGAGGCAAGACCCTTTCCTGGGCAAAGGCGCAAGAAAGTTGATATTTTTAAACAGTTTGTTCTTTACGCCTTTTGAGCGTTGTGCTACTTCACGATATATTAATGCGGTTCCGATGCGCCATCGGAATGATTCGGACAGCGCCCAATGAAGCTTACCATCAGCCGAAAACTATTACTGGGTTACCTTTTTATGGCCCTTTTGACCGTCACGGCGGGCGCTTATGCTCTTTTCAATTTACAAAAACTTTATCAGGTCGCCTATGATATTACCGCGCACCGGTTTGTTCTTTTGGAACAGTCCAAAAAGCTGGCCGATGCCCTGGTGGCTCAGGAAAGCGCCGAACGGCGGTTTTTGATTCTCAAGGATCCGGTTCTCGAAGATATTTTCAACCAGCGATCCGGAGAGTTTCAGGCCGCTCTCGAGAAGGTTCGCCGTCTTCCCGTGACGGATACAACCGCCCAGGCGATTGATGAAATTGACCAATTTCACAAGCGCCTCAAAGACCTGTTTAACGAGGAAGGGCGCCTGATCCGGGACGGGCGTGACGCGGAAGCCAGAGAGCTTTCCGATACGGCAAGCCGGCAATCCATCGAGGCCATCGCCAAATTGTTGCGGGCCATTCAGGCGACAACGGACAAGGAAATTAATGAACAGATGAATTTGGTGGCCGGCCAGGGCCGGACGGCCGTTAATCTGACGCTGGGATTGGGGCTTTCCAGTCTTCTTTTAGGGATTGTTTTGGCTTTGTTGATTACCCGCAGCATCTCCAAACCGATCAAACAGCTTCAACAAGCGACGGCGATGATTGCCGACGGGCGACTGGATCACCGCATAGAAGCCAGACGGGACGATGAAATCGGCGCGCTGGCTAAATCCTTTGCCCACATGACGCAGAGGCTTCGAGAGCTTGAGGCCCTGCACCTGGATGCCAGTCCGCTAACCGGTCTGCCAGGCAATCTGGCCATTGAAAACCGGATCAATTACCTTTTAGGGCAGAAAAAAAAGTTCGCGTTGTGCCAGGTGGATCTTGATAATTTCAAACCTTTTGCCGATAAATATGGGTACGCATGGGGCAGCGAGGTCATCAAGGAAGTGGCGGCCGTGCTCAGCGGGTATATCCATGAAAATCCGGCAACAGGCCTCTTTCTGGGTCACATCGGCGGCGACGACTATGTGCTGATTGGAGATCCCTTCGAGGTTGAATCGGTCTGCCGGAAACTTGTGGCGGATTTTCAGAATCGTATCCGCCGATTCTACAGCGATCAAGACGCGGCAAACGGGTATTTTATAGGTCGGGATCGGCATGGAATCATTCGGGAATTTCCTTTGGTGACGGTGACAGCCGCTTTGGTTGTCGATGATGGGACCCGTTTTGCCGATGCTTTGACCATGGGAAGAGCCGTCGCGGAACTCAAGGAGTACGCCAAGACGCTGCCGGGGAGCAATTATGTCACAGAGGATGATGTCGTAAACCATCGACTGGCAATGTCGAACGCGGAACAAAAGACACTGGATTTGGAAGATGCATTATAAAATTGCGGTCTGTTGGTTGATGTTTTTGATAGGTCTGTCGGCGTGCGCAGGGATCAAAGAAACGCCGGAAGGGTCGGCATCGTCGGGTCCAGCCAATGGACGGCTTTTTGCCAACGGTCCGTCCGACAAGGAGCTTTACAGCCAGGCTTTGGCGGAACTGTCCAAGGACCACGAGCCTCCCCGCTACGATGCGGCAAAGGCCGTTTTGGAAAGGCTTTTGAAAGAACATCCCCAGAGCCGGTGGGCGGAGTCCGCACAAGTTATCATCGATCTGATTTCAGAACGCTCGCGTCTTGATGCGCGGCTTCAAAAAGAACAGAAGCAGTCCAAAGCGGTTGAGGAAAAGGCGATGCGGGAACTTGCCGCCATAAAGGAGCAGTTCAGGGCGCAGGAGGAAAAATGCGCTGCGGACATCGTCAGACTCAAACAGGAAAACGAAAAATTGCAGATGGATCTGCATGAATTGAAAAATCTGGAATTGCAGCTGGAAAAGCGCGAAAAGATGCTGCGATAAAAGCTCCGGGATGGGCGGCGTGGAAGCGGAGCAATGCCAACAATGACGCGTCGATGATCCGGATCCTTGTTCAAAACGCGCTTGCAAAGGTCGATGAAGAAAACCATTCCTATAGAACACCTTAAAATCGGCATGTTTGTGGAATTGCCGCGAGCCTGGCACGCCCATCCTTTTTTACGCAACAGCTTTACAATTACGTCTAAAAAACAAATTCAGAAGCTGATCGATCACGGCATCCGGGAAGTTGCAATTAATGATGCCAAGGGGATTCAGGCTGATCAGATCAAAAAAGAGATTGATCAGCCTGAAAAAAATTTTGGCGAGGATTTGAAAGAAACAGCCGATCGGCTCAAAGAAATCCTGACCGATAAGGAGGCGTCTCCGGAGGATAAGGCCCAGGCCGTGCAACTGCACTCGGTGGATATGCTTCGAAGTCTGTGGAAAAATCCCAGTGCGGAAAGAATTTCCGATTTCAAGCAAGGCGTGGTGAATGTCGTTGATCTGATTCTCACCGATGACGCTACGAACAGTCATTTGCTGAAATTAACGTCTTACGACTACGATACGTATATTCATTCCGTCAATGTCGGCGTTTTGGGATTGTCCTTGTCAAAGGTTCTGCTCAGAAAAGGGGAGCGGCATGACATGCATGCGCTCGGCGCGGGCTTTTTTCTTCATGATCTGGGGAAAGTGAATATTGACGAAGCCATCATCAAAAAGCCCGGCAAACTCACCGATGAGGAAATGGACATCATGCGCAAGCACCCCAGCATGGGGTTCAAGATTCTCCAAGAAACCAAACAAATCAGCATTGAAAGCCGATTGATCGTCCTGCAGCATCACGAACGTCACAATGGTGGCGGATACCCCCGCAAACTGCGGGGAGAGGATATCCACATTTATGGACGCATCTGTTCCGTCGCGGATGTTTTCGACGCCCTGGTCTCCAAACGTCCCTACAAGGCGCAATTGTCGCCATTTGGCGCATTAAAACTGATGAAGGAAGAAATGCTGGATCACTTTCACAAAGATGTCTTTGAAAAATTTGTTTTGTTGTTCAAGTAGCGTTCAGCCAAAAGAAGCCCCAGCGCCGTCTTTGCATCGGGAATGTCTCCTGCTCGGACCATTTCAAACACCCGGTCAAAAGTCAGGGGAATGACGTCAATAAACTCATCTTCATCGGGGATGAGCGGATCATAGACCAGATCTTCAGCCAGAAAAAAATACATATACTCGTTGCAATAGCCGGGCAGCAGATAGCCGGCGAAAAGTTCGGTGAGCCGTCCGGCGCGGAAACCGGTTTCTTCCGCAAGTTCCCGTTGCGCGCAGTCGACCGGAGATTCTCCATCGTCATCAAAAGATCCGGCGGGAATTTCCAGAAAGTCGCCGCCGGTGGGAAGCCGGAACTGTCGGATCATCAGCAGTTCTTTGTTTTCATTAACGGCGACAATTGCGACGGTCGGTTTGTGCTCAATCCAGCTTTGTTTTGCTTTCGCCCCCGAGGCGAATTGAACCTCTTCTTCCCAGACGGTGAAAATTTTGCAGCTGTAGGCTTTTTTCTTGTGCTCCATGAATATGAGAGGTCCGTTCTTGCTAGTTTGTATTGATAATTGCCAGCAGATGTTTTTCGATTTCCTGTTTTGGCAACGCGCCGACCAGACGTTCCACAAGCTTTCCTTCTCGGAAGAAAAGCAGGGTGGGAATGCTGCGAATACCGTATTGCGAGGCGGTGCGAGGGTTCTCATCCACGTTGAGTTTGGCGACTTTAACGCCGTTGGCGTAATCGACGGCGAGCTCGTCAATGATCGGGGAAAGAGACTTGCACGGGCCGCACCAGGGCGCCCAGCAATCCACCAGGACGGAGGTTTCCGAAGCCAGAACTTCCCGGGAAAAAGAGTCGTCGGTAATTTCAGCGGGTTTGACATTCTGGGGCGCGATGACCAGCGGTTCTTTGCATTTGCCGCAAAGCGGTTTTTGATTCAGACGCTCTTCCGGCATGCGGTTTTTTGTTCCGCATTTCAGGCAGCGGATAATCAGATCGTCCAAGGGGGCGTGGCATTTGCCGCAGGTCGGTCGGCCGGAAAACCTCTGTTTCGGAATTCGGTTCTTTGTTCCGCAAGTCAGACAGCGGATGATCACAAATTCGGTCATGTTTCATTCCTCAATCGTGCCGGCATTATGACTTGTTTTTGCGCAAAAGGCAAATTTCTATCGCAACGCTGACTAAAACCGGTTCAAGAATCCGCACAAGCTCATGCGGATGCATGGCGGCGAGCAAACCGCGCGCACCGGCGTTGATATAAATTGTCGGAAGATCCGCGATCGTTTTTTCCATATAGATCGGTATCGCCTTTTTCAAACCGAAAGGCGATGTTCCTCCCACCAGATACCCTGTATGCTTATGAGCGACTTCAGGCTTGCAAGGCAGGATGGTTTTCACCCCCAGGGCGCGGGCCAGCGTTTTGGTGGACACCTCCCGGTCTCCGTGCATGAGGATCATCAGAGGCCTCCCGGTTTCGTCTTCCATCACCAGCGTTTTGATGACGCAATGCTCGTCCACGCCTAGCTTTCGGGCGGATAACCGGGTGCCTCCCCTTTCTTCATAAGGGTAGGGATGCACGGAGAAATCGGCGTGTCTCGTTTTGAGTGTCAGTATAGCCGGCGTGGACGGCACCTTATCTTTGGACATGAGCCAAATATAATTCCGTCTTTTGAAAAAGCAATGGAAAAAGCCGATGGTGAGGAACACCTGACGGATTTTGGATTAATCCGTCAGGTGTTGCGCAGAAACGCGCCGGCGATCCTTTTTGCCGCCAGGAACAGTGGTTTCAACCCTGAAACGTCTTTAAGCCCGCGAAATCCAGTGTCGTGAAATAATCGTCGACGGTTTCAGCTCGTCGAATCGGCAAAACCGAGCCGTCTTTCCGCAGGAGCAGTTCGGCGGAGCGCAGCTTCCCGTTGTAGTTGAAGCCCATCGCATAACCGTGCGCCCCCGCGTCATGAATCACTAAGATATCACCTGGTTCCAGGCGCGGCAGCATGCGGTCGATGGCGAATTTATCGTTGTTTTCACAAAGCGAGCCGGTTACGTCATACATAACGTTGTGCGGCGCCTTTTCTTTGCCCATCACGGTGATATGATGATAGGCGCCATACAGGGCGGGCCGCATTAAATTGGCCATGCAGGCGTCGAGTCCCGCAAATTGCTTATAGGTGTCTTTAATGTGCAGCACCTTCGAAACCAGATAACCATAAGGACCGGTGATGCAGCGGCCGCATTCGGTGTAGAGCTTGACCGGCGCCATGCCGTTTTTGACAATGATGCTTTCATACTTTTTACGAATGCCGTGGTTCATGGCTTCCAGATCGATGCGGTTTTGTTCGGGGCGGTAAGGGATCCCGATGCCGCCGCCGATATTAATAAATTCAAACCGGATGTTGAGCGCGTGAGAAATCTGGACGACCAGTTCGAAAAGAATCTGGGCGGTTTCCACGAAGTAGTCGCCGTCGAGCTCATTGGAGGCGACCATGGTATGAAGGCCGAAGCGCCTGACGCCTTTATCCCGGCAGATCCGATAGCCTTCGAACAACTGTTCGCGGGTAAAACCGTATTTGGCGTCTTCGGGATGTCCGATGATGACATTGCCTTTTTTGAGCGGTCCGGGATTGTAACGAAAGCAGATGAGGTCCGGAAGTCCCGCGCATTCTTCCAGATAGCGAATATGGCCGATATCGTCGAGATTGATAATGGCTCCTAATTTTCTGGCCAGGCGGAATTCTTCAGCCGGAGTGTCATTGGATGAAAACATAATGCTTTCGCCGGTAATGCCGGTTTTCTCGGCAAGGATCAGTTCGGCCAGAGAACTGCAGTCGGCGCCGAATCCTTCCGCTTTGAGGATTTTCATCAAATAGGGATTCGGGGCGGCTTTAACCGCGAAAAATTCCCGAAAGCCATCGTTCCAGGAGAAGGCTTTGTTGAACGCGCGGGCGTTTTCACGAATCGCCTTTTCGTCATAAAGATGAAAAGGCGTCGGATGGCGGTCGATGATCGTCTCAATCTGCTGTTTTGTAAACGGTAAAGTTTTCGGCGTCATGCTGGCCATTCTCCCGATTTAGAAACGAATTTGCGAAGCTCCGAAGACTGTTTAGCTGTTTATGGCAAAAAAGCAAAATTATCAACGGGATTTTGAAAAAGCGTCGAAAGGACGGCGCTATAGCACCACAAATCGGGTGAAAAAGTAAAGGGCGGACGCGATGAGCGCCGACAGCGGAATGGTTAGGAGCCATGCCCAGATGATGTTTCCGGCAACCCCCCAGCGAACGGCGGAAAGCCTTTTGCTGGACCCAACGCCGACAATCGCGCCGGTGATCGTGTGCGTCGTGCTGACGGGAATTCCGGCCACCGAAGCGCCGATAATGGAGCAGGCTGCCGCCGTCTCGGCACTGAAGCCGCCGATCGGCTGAAGCTTCGTGATTTTGGTGCCCATGGTTTTGACGATTCTCCAGCCGCCGAACATCGTTCCCAAAGAAATCATGGTATAACACAAAATGATGACCCATACGGGGATGTGGAACGTGTCTCCGATCAATCCCTGACTGAATAGCGCCATCGCGATGATGCCCATGGTCTTTTGTGCGTCGTTCATGCCATGTCCCAGCGAATAGACGGCGGCGGAAAAGAGCTGGAGTTTTCGGAAAAGACGATCCGTTTTGGCGATGTTGGAGTATCGGCTGAAATTCATCGAGATCACCATAAAGATAAAACCGAGCATCAGACCGATTGCCGGAGAGATGAAAATAAACAAGGTGGTTTTGATGATACCGGTCCAGACAAGTGTTTTGAGACCCGCTTTCGAAACGGCCGAACCGATCAGGCCGCCGATGAGCGCATGCGATGAACTGCTGGGCAGACCATAATACCAGGTGATCAGATTCCAGGCGATCGCTCCGCCCAAGGCGGAAAAAATGACCAGGTTGTCAACAATGCTGATCTGGATAATGCCTTTTCCCACTGTGTGGGCCACGGCGGTTCCAACGAGAAAAACCGCGGAGAAATTAAAGAAAGCCGCCCACAGAACGGCAAACTTCGGCGACAGAACGCGGGTGGACACGACGGTTGAGATGGAATTGGCGGCGTCGTGAAAACCGTTCAAAAAGTCGAAAACCAATGCTATGGCAATGAGAAAAAAAACGAAGGTTGCCGATTCAAGCATGTTTTAGAACGATCCCTTCGACGATATTGGAGACATCCTCGCAAACATCAATCGCTTCTTCGATCAGCTCGAAAATTTCTTTCCATTTAATCAACTCAATGGCATCGGTTTCTTTGGCAAACAACTCGGAGATAATGGAGCGCAGCACAACGTCCCCGGCGTTTTCCAGCGTATTGATCTCCACGCAGCCGTCCAGAATCATTTGAGAGTTTTTCATGTTTCGCAGGCCGGAAACGACCGCTTTAATTTTTTTTATGGCTTCATTAAGAATTTCCGCCTGCCGGACGATGGCGTCATCGGGCTTTTTAACTTTGTACATGTGAACACGAATCGCCGTGGCTTCGATGACATCCAGGACGCTGTCCATTTTATTGACCAGCGCGTAGATGTCTTCCCGGTCCAGGGGCGTCAGAAACGTTTTGTGCATTTTTTCGTAGGTTCTGTGCGTGATGACGTCGGCTTCATGTTCGATTTCTTTGAGCCTGGCAACTTTGGGTTCGGTGAAGTCCTGCTGGCGGGTCATCTCAAGAAAGAACTCGCCGCCTTCTTCGATTTTCCGGGCTAGCTCTTCAAAGTATTCAAAAAAATTTTCTTCTCTGGGAAACAGGCGCATGTGCGGACCCCCCCTTTCATCGAGACGGTTTTGTGGTCCAAAAGCCGGTTTTGCTCTAGCGAATAATGTCTGAAATTGCAAGGAGAGAAAAACGAGAATCGGGTTGGTTTTGTGACTGAGGAAGTCGATTACAGGGCCTTGGAATAGATGATTTTACTGTCCCCGGGCGCGTAGAAATCTTTCAATACAGCCTCGGCGACATAGCCGCATCGTTCATAGAAACGACGGGTCGGATCATACTGGGCGCGGGATGACGTTTCCGCGTAGATCGCCGTGCCGCCGATTTCGGCGACGCGCGTTTCCGTCTGGCGCAAAAGAATTTTGCCCAGGCCCCGGCCGCGGACTGTGTCGGCGATGGCAATCCAGTAGAGATCATAGCTTCCGGTCGTCGCGGGAACCAGACCGTAACAGGTATAGCCCAAAACGCCATTTTGGTCTTCAACAAAGAGAAATTGGTAAGAGCTCTCAGGCCCGCGCTCAAGGCGGTCGCAGACCAGTTCCCTGGCGATGGCGATTTCCGCCTCGGAGAAAAAACCGCTGGAGCGGACAATCGCTTCAATATGGTCGGGGTCTGAAGAACGAACCTGCCGCCTGTAGATCAAATCATCCATCGTGTTCAACCCTGCTGGCCAATGCCGCCGCGAAACATAAAGTAGACCGCACCGACCATGCACAGCGCAGCCCATAAGAAATCCATCTTCAGCGGTTGTTTCATGTACAGGATGGCAAAACCCGCAAAGACGATCATCGTGATGACTTCCTGCAAAATCTTCAACTGCCCCAGAGAGTAATGCTGAAAACCGATCCGGTTGGCCGGCACTTGAAGCACATATTCAAAAAAGGCAATGCCCCAGCTGACGATGATCACCAGAAACAGCGGTTTGCTGTTGAGATTTTTCAAATGTCCGTACCAGGCAAAAGTCATGAACAAATTCGAAAAGAAAAGCAACACAACGGGTTTTAACACAAAACAAAGTCCTCCACAGATTAAGGAATGACGGCATCCTGAAGAATGTCGGAAATCGCATCGGCAAAAGGAATCGTAGCGCGCTCAAGCGCGGCAGCAAAACCGGCGTCCGGAGACAGACAGGGGTTGGCGTTCATTTCCAGAACAAACGGTTGCCCCGAGGAATCGACGCGGAAATCAACCCGGGCGTAGCCCCGAAGACCGAAAAGATCCCAGCAGGCGCGGGCGATTGCGCAAAGCTGTCCGGTCAGCATCCGATCTTCCGGAGCAATGTCGAGCGTGCGTTCGGTATGATCGTATTCAAACGAATTTTCAACCCACTTGGCCCGGTAATCCAGAAGTTTGGGTTTGCCGGGAGGGTAGTCTTTAAAAAGCATTTCTGCAGGCGGTAGAATCAAGGGGCCGTCTTGACGACCCAGAAGAGCCAGATTGAATTCCCGTCCCTCAATGTAGGCTTCGGCAAAACAGTCCGTGCCCAGATGGGCTGATCGCTTTCGCAGGGCGTTGACAAGAATCGTGCGGTCTGCGCAGCGGATGATGGAATCCTCATCCAGTCCGACGGACGCGTCTTCCCAGCAGGCCTTAAGCAGATAGGTATCGACATTTCCGCCCCCGAAAAAAGAACCGTCGAGAGTCATCCATCGCGGCGTGGAGATGCCGGCGCCAAACATCAACTTTTTGGCAAGGGGTTTATTGGATGTCAGATACATGGCGTCGCTGCGGCATCCTGTGTAGGGAATCCTTAAATAGTCAAAAAGCGCCGTGGCGAAGTGAATCATCGATCCGCGGCCCGCGACCGTTTCCACCAGGTTAAAGACGATATCGGGTTTCAGGGCCTGAAGCGAGCGGATATTTTTTTCCAGATCCAGAACAAACGGCATCCGGACGATTCGGTAACCCAACGTGGTGAGGGCGTCGGAAACGACGTCCGCCTGTCGAAGACAGTCGAGTTCGTCATCGCCTGCGTCGGACGCCACATCCGTATGCACAATAGCAACCGTCTTCATGGAAACCTCGTTTATGCCAGGCCGGCGCGGGCCAAGGCGGACGCTAAGATATCGGAGATGAGCCGTTCGTAGGGAACGCCCACCAGTCGGCAAAGAATGGGCAGATCAGAGTGGACGGGATTTAATCCGGCCAGCGAATTAACTTCGATAAAATTCGGTGTTCCGTCCGCATCAGAACGAAGATCAATGCGGCCCGCATCTTTCAAATTCAGCCCCCGCCAGGCAGCCAGAGAAACGTCGATGGCTTTCCCGGCTTCCTCATCATCCGCCAATTGATAGCGGACGCGTTGTTCATAGAACTCTTTGTTCTCATAGGAATAGGCATGCTTCTCCGCCTCGGGATTGAGCAGGACTTCCATGGCGCCCAAAGCTCTGGCCTTCCCGCCCGTGCCGACAATGCCCACAGTGAATTCCCGTCCCGGAAGGTAGCGCTCTAAAAGCACCGGTTGCCGGAACTGCTTTAGAAGATAAAGGCAGGTGGTCTTGAGGTCTTCCGCTTTGTCGATTTTTGATCGTGAGGAAATGCCCTTACCGGTTCCTTCCGCCACGGGTTTGGCAAAAAGCGGATAGGCCAGGTTTACAGACAGAAGATCATCAGGATCCGAGATCACGACAAAATCCGGAGTTGGGATGCCCAGATCCCGAACGATGTGCTTGGTTATGCCCTTATGCAACGTGATGGACTGGCCCAGAACATCGGAAAACGTGTAGGGTATGGAATAGGCGTCCAGCACGGCAGGGACCTGGGCTTCACGACCGAAGCCGGAAAGCCCCTCGGCGATATTGAAAACGAGGTCCCAGCGACGCCCTTCGGACAGGCGGCTCATCAACGACCGCACATGCCCGATCCGTTCGACACGATGGCCTTCCGCAGTCAGGGCATTTTCAATGGCGTCGATCGTGTCGGGTTTGTCAAACTCGGCGGTTTCTTCGAGCGAGAAGCCTTCGCGCAAATAGTCGTCCCGCAGGTCATAGGTCATGCCAATGACGAGTTTTCGCGGGACGCTGTTTGACGCACGAGAGGGACGGTCGGACATATCAGTTCATTTTGATCCTTAATGAATGTCCTTCGATTCAGCGGAATTGTCGGGATACCGGAAAACCTGACCCTCATAATTGCGCATGAGCAGATCTCCTTGGTCCCAGCCGATGGCGTACTCGGGCAGGAGCGGAATTTTCCCACCGCCGCCGGGTGCGTCCACCACGTAGGTGGGCACGGCATAGCCGGTGGTATGACCCCGCAGTCCCTTGATGATGTCAAGCCCTTTGCTGATCGGTGTGCGGAAGTGAGAGGAGCCGGGAATCGGGTCGCACTGGTAGAGGTAGTAGGGACGTACGCGAACCTGCAAAAGCGCATGGACCAGTCGGGTCATGGTGGCAACCGCGTCGTTGATTCCGGACAGCAAAACGGTCTGGCTTCCCAGAGGAATGCCGGCGTCCGCAAGCCGGATGCAGGCGGCGCTCATTTCGGGAGTCAGCTCGTCGGGATGGGTAACGTGAATGCTCATCCAAAGCGGATGGTATTTTTTCAGCATGGAGACCAACGCGGGCGTGATGCGTTGCGGCAACACGGCGGGCGCCTTCGTGCCGATTCGGAGAATCTCGATATGGGGTATATTTTTCAGCCGGGACAAAAGCCATTCCAGGCGATCGTCGGACAGAGTCAGCGGATCGCCGCCGGACAGCAGGACGTCTCGGATGTTCGGATTGGATTCGATATAGGCCAGAGCCTTTTCCCATTTAGCCGTGTCGATGAAGCATTGATGCTGGCGTCCGAAAATGCGCGACCGGGTGCAGTAGCGGCAATAGGTCGCGCAGATATCGGTGACCAGAAACAAGACGCGGTCGGGATAGCGATGAACGATGCCGGGAACGGGTGAGTCCGCGTCCTCGCAAAGAGGGTCTTCTTCTTCGCCCTTGGTGTGCAGGCATTCGTCAACCACCGGAATCACGCAGCGGCGCAACGGCGAGGAGGGATCATCGACGGAAAGGAGACTTGCGTAATAAGGGGTGATGGCGACCGGCAGATCGCCGGACGGGTGCATCAGCGCCTGGCGTTCGCTGTCGGAAAGCGAGATGACGGCGCTCAATGACTGAACATCCCGGATGGCGTGCTGTAGCTGCCAGCGCCAGTCAAACCATTCGATGCGGCTGATCTCCGGGTAGAATCTCTTTCTAAAGGCTTTGGCGCGGGGGGAGTCTTTAAAGGGAAAATAGAGTCTTTCAGGCCTGGATTTAACCAGGGACGGTTGGGCGTTTGATGCGGTCAACGGTAGAACCTCCGTTGCTTCATGCTGTGGCGCGACAAGACCGGTCGGATGACCAGGAGGTTCCGCCTCCTCATTGAACAGGGTCTCGTTTTCCATTGATCCTCCTTTGCGGAACTGGAATCCGCTTAAAAAATTAGCCGCGGAAAAGCGGCGTTTGTTAGTTTCGAATTTACGCAAGCAAAAAAAATTGTCAATAGATTTTTTGCAGTTTCACATCAAATTGCAAAATATTTTTTTTCGGATGATCCTGTTCGAGAAAAAAGGCGTTGCGCCAGCGGCCGTCAATCCGGTAAGCATTAATGACAAACGCAGCGGATCGGCGGGAAGGCGGATGAAGACGGTTGACGCTGGTCAATCCTCCCTCTTGGCTCAATCCCGAAAGGAGCGAAATGCCGGAATTGCCGGAAGTGGAAACCCTGTGCCGACAACTCGACGGGCTGATTAGAGGGCGACGCCTTCTGAGCCTGACGGTTTACGATTCGAAGATAGACGCTTTGCCTGAAGCGACCGGAGGGATTGTCCGCAATGTGCGGCGCGATGGTAAGACCGTTGTGATGGACTTCGATAGCCAAAGAAGCCTGCTGATTCATCTTCGGATGACGGGCAGGTTGTTTGCGAAGCCGGACGGGGCGAGACGGCCTCACGTTCGACTGAGTCTTCGGTTCGACAACACGGACATCGATCTGATCGATCCGAGGCGATTCGCGACCGTCAACCTTGTGCAAACCGGCCGGCCCGCTTTAAAAAATGATTTGCTCACCGGTTTTGACCGAAGGCTTTTTTTCAAAAGGCATGCGGGCCGGCGGGCGCCGGTAAAAATACTTTTGATGGATCCAAAAGCGTTTGCGGGAATCGGCAATATCTATGCGTGCGAGATTCTTCATCGCGCAGGCATCGAACCCGCTCGCCCGGCCGCATCTTTGAGTCCCGGCGAGTGGGGCAAGGTGTTTAGCCGGGCCCGCGCCGTTTTAAAAACGGCTATCAACAAAAGGGGGACGTCGATATCCGATTGGCGGGATCTTTTTGGAGCGCCGGGGGAGAACCAGACCGGACTTGCGGTTTACGGCCGGGAAGGAAAGCGTTGCCGTTTTTGCAAGGGAGTCGTCGCACGCGTTAAACAGGCCGGACGAAGCACCTATTATTGCCCGGGTTGCCAGAAATAAGTCAGGCGCCCAAAGCCTCCGAGATCCATCGGCGGAGGCTGGTTTTCGGAGGGACCACCCCGGCGCAGACGAGGCTTTTATTGATCACCAAAGCGGGCATCCCTTTAGCGCCGAAGCGGGCGATGTCCACAGGGTTTGTCACGTGCCTTAAATCTGCGGCAATTTGCATTTCGGACAAGACATCGCGCAGGTCCGACAGAAGCTGATCACAACGGGCGCAGCCCATCCCCAAAACGAAGACGGTCATTCCGACAACGGGTTCTTCATCGACGGGAAGATTCATGGCGATTTTGTATTCCCGCAATAGCGCACGTCCATAAGCGGGGCGGGCCGAGGCCGGAACATAGTTCTGTTTTGAGATTGCGTCGACGAGCGCGTCGGCAATCTTTTCCACCTCCTGTTTGCTCGAAGCCTGATGGACGGTTTCAATCGCGTCTTCAAGGCCTTTTATCGCGACCAGACGGTTGTCAATGTTTACTTGCTTTATGGCCTCTTCGGTCATATGATTTTGCTCGTCTGTGGAAAAAATATTCGGCACGCGTCGATGACTGCCGCAAGGGGCGAATCATGCATCGCAAAAAGGTCGGATGTCAAGATATCTTTGAATCAGGAGTCGTCTTATGAAACCAGAGGAAGTGATTGAATTGGCCGCCAGGGAAGGAAGGAGCACCCTGACGGAGGCGGAAGCAAAAAACTTGTTGCGGTGTTACGGCATTCCCGGGGTGGATGAGGTAATATACAATAATATCAATGAGATAGAAGCAATTTCGAGAGGGGTTGCCTATCCTGTGGTTTTGAAAGGATTAGGCAGCAAGCTGACGCATAAAACGGAACGGGGTCTGGTCAAGCTCAACATACAGACGCCAGATGATCTGATGAGAGCCGCGCAATATATAAAGGAGGCGGCAGGAGAAGATCTTGAAGGCTATTTGCTTCAGCCGATGGTGGAAGGCAAGCGGGAGTTTGTGGCCGGATTATTCTTCGATCCGCAATTCGGACCGGCGATCATGTTCGGTTTGGGCGGTGTGTTTACGGAAGCGCTCGAAGATGTCGTGTTTCGTTTAGCCCCTGTGGACCAAATCGAGGCCAGACAAATGATTGGGGAGATTCAGGCCAAAAAACTCCTCCGAGCTTTCCGCGGGGAGAAAGAGCCGGATATGGACGCGCTGGTGAGGGTGCTGACAGGACTTTCCGAAATTGCGATGACTCTGCCCCAGGTTTGTGAGATAGACATCAACCCGCTGATCGTATCGCCCGGCGGAAAAGTCACAGCGGTTGACGCTTTGGTGGTTTTGGGACCCCGCAACCAGCAGAAGGTATTTCGGCCGCCGGTTGATCCCCGCCATATCGGCAATCTGTTTTATCCGAAATCCATCGCTTTTGTCGGCGCTTCAGCGGAATTGAGCAAATGGGGCCAGTTGATGTATTCAAATGTGATCGCCGGGAAATTCGCAGGGAAGGTCTTTCTGGTTAATCCACGAGGAGGCGAAATCGCCGGCAGGAACGTGTATCAATCCGTTCTGGATATTCCAGAGCCGATTGATCTGGCGGTGGTGACGATTCCGGCGAATCGGGTGATTCCCTTGATTGCTGATCTTCAGGAAAAAGAGATTAAAAATGTATTGCTGATATCGTCCGGTTTCGGAGAGACGGGACCGGAAGGCAAAGCCCTGGAAGAAGAATTGATCCGAAAAGCCGCCGCCGCGGGCATTTTAATTCTCGGTCCCAACACAATGGGGATATGCAATCCGTACATATCCCTTTATTGTACCGGAACGCATGTCCGGCCCAAGGCGGGCGGAACCACTCTGGTCGCTCAGTCCGGCAATATGGGAACCCAGCTTTTGGCGTTTGCCGAACAGGAAGGCATCGGCATCCGGGCTTTCAGCGGGTCAGGCAATGAGTCCATGATCACGATTGAAGACTATATGGATGGCTTTGAAGTCGATGATTTAACGAAAACGGTTGTCATGTACATCGAAAGCATTAAGAACGGGCGCAGATTTTATGAATCGGCAAGACGCGTCGGCCTAAAAAAACCGGTGATCGCCCTCAAAGGCGGCAGAACGCAAGCCGGAGCCTCGGCGGCAGCCAGCCACACCGGGGCAATGGCGTCCAATACAAAGGTTTTTGACGCGGCATGTACTCAAGCGGGCGTGATTCGCGCGGATCAACCGATGGATCTGCTCGATCTTTCCGCAGCTTTTTCCTCATTGCCCTTGCCGCAGGGCAATCGTGTGGCGATTTTAACCCTTGGCGGAGGTTGGGGCGTCGTCGCGTCGGATTTATGTTCAGAAAACGGTCTGGTGGTTCAACCCCTGTCAGAAAGAATTGTTCAAAAAATCAATAACTGGCTTCCGCCGTTTTGGAGTCATGCCAATCCCGTCGATCTGGTCGCGGAAATGAATACGGATATCCACATGGCGATTGCCGATGAGCTGTTGCAGTGGGAAGAATGTGACGCCATCATTCACATGGGAATCATCGGGCGAAGGGTGATGATCGAAGGTGTTTTAAATTCGACGATTGCTGTGGATACGGCATACGACCAGAAATTCAAAGACGATTCGCTGGAATTGCTCAAAGCCTACGAATACGAAATGGTTGCAAAAACCGTACGGATCATGGGCAAGTATCACAAGCCGGTTATTGGCGTGTATCTTCTAACGGACGAAACGACCCGGACCGTCATCGACATTGAAGGAGAAAAATATAAAGGCATTGTTTTTCCGAGTCCGGAACGAGCCGTTAAGGTTCTGGCGAAGATGCACCGGTATTCGCAGTGGCTTCACCAACGGGCGTAGGTGGCAAAGCCTGAAATGCCACGGTTTACATCCGAGGCGAAAGTAAAAGATCAGGAAATAATCATTCAGGAAGGGGGCTGTTTCACGTGAAACAGCCCGTTTTTTATTTGACAAAAATCGGGTTAGAGAAAATCCACGGACGGATTTTTCCCCCGATCCGGAGGCGGCCCTCAATGCGATACACGCCCGGTTTCCTGATCCGAACGCATACTTCTTTTGCTGTTGCCGTCAGGTGCTCTTGCCCGTTTCGAATGAGGCGAATATGTGCTTTTGCAGGAAAAGAGGCGTTCAATTGCGCATCGGACTCTAAGGTAAACGAGTCGCCCATTGTATAAAACTGTCCGTTATGTGTAATAGAATACAGAAAGGACTTGGCTTCATGAAAATATTCCAGTGCAAAATAGCATCGTCCCGACAGCAGGCTTTCGAAAATCAATTGCCTGTCATGTTCGTTCTGACCGGTGAAGGGTGCATAGGTTAAAACATGGGTTCGGATAAATCGGAAGGCCTTTTCAAAAGGAAAGGCGATAAATGGAATGCCGAAGAGCTTTTTTATGCTGGCGTGATTGTCGAGTTCTCCAATGCCGACCGTTTTTCGGACCTGGTTGAGTGCGTCCCAGCGATCCAGCGTGATTTGTCTGGGGCCCCGCAGAAAATAAGCCGGAAAAAGGAAACTGAGCAGTCCTCTCAGGTAGCTGGTCAGGCTCATCTGCCAATCCGTCATGAAATCCCAGACACTGATACCTGCGTAACCGCCTACATGCCAGTCGTTCCATAAGTATTGTTTCACGTGAAACGTTTTCGTGCCTTCATGATCGGGATGCGCTATGATGCCGAATCCGCCCTGGGCGTTGACCTGATCGATGTATACTTGAGGGTGATGCCCTTCCGGGTCGCCTGGAAAGGCGATCGGATCGGTAATATTAAACGCCAGATAGTGGTTGAATCGAGGAGAAACTTCCTGTCCGACGATTAAAAGTACGTCGTCGTGCCATCTTTCCCATCCTTCCTCCCTGGCTTTGAGATGATCGTGATCGGTCAACATCAAAAAAGAAATGCCGGCGTTGTGCGCGTCATTTAAAATGGAAGACAGGGAAGCGTGTCCATCATACGAATAGGCGGAATGGAGATGGATGACGCCTGGATAATCAAAAAGCTTCATTTTTTTTACAAATCTCGATGGAGTTCGGTGTGTTTACCTGATTTTGATCAACGCGCCGTTACCGTTCATTTTCAGAAAAAAGGGCAGGCTTTGAAGGCCTGCCCGTCGAATACGATACTTCCGGCTGATCGTTATTCCATCCTCAGGGCGACAAAAAAGTTGGAGTTCCCCCGCTTAATGAGAAGGGTTACGCTTTTTTTGTCCGCCGCCTTGGCGATCTCCTTGCGATAATTTTCCAGCGACTTGACGGTCACTCGATTCACCTGCAAGATGATATCTCCTGCCTGAAGACGGGCTTCATCGGCGGCGCTGCCGGGTTCAATCTCGGTGATGATCACGCCGGTGAATTTCGGCACACCGAGTTGTCTGGCGATGTCATCGGTCATCTCCTGCACCGATATGCCGAAATGACCATTACCGGATTCGGTCGCGGCCGCCTGCCGGGTGTCCTTGCGTTCCGCGATAACGGCGGTCACCGAGAGCTCCTTTCCATCACGCAGAACCTTCATTTTTGCTTTGTCGCCGACACTAAGACCGGCTATCGTCAGTAGCAGCTCATGCATGTCTTTAATGGACTTGCCGTTAATATCAATAATGATATCGCCTACTTTAATGCCGGCTTGATCTGCCGGGTCGCCTTTGAAGACCTCTGAAACCAGTGCTCCGCTGCGCGCTTTATAATTAAGATTCCTGGCCATATCTTCGGTAATATCCTGAACGGATACACCAAGCCATCCTCGTGTTACTTTCCCTTTGGTTTTCAGCTCGTTAAAAATGCTCTTCGCCATATTAATCGGGATGGCAAACCCGATGCCCTGCCCCTGGGCGACGATTGCTGTATTAATACCGATGACTTTCCCTTCCATATTAAAGAGGGGGCCACCGCTGTTGCCAGGATTAATTGATGCATCGGTTTGAATAAAGTTGTCGTACGGTCCGGCGCCGATGACGCGTCCTTTGGCGCTGACAATCCCGGCGGTAACGGTCGCTTCGAGCCCAAAGGGATTGCCGATGGCAATCACCCACTCCCCTACCTTGACCTGGTCCGAATCGCCGATGTCGGCAACGGGCAGAGAATTGTCGGCTTTGATTTTGATCAGGGCGATGTCCGTGTTGGCGTCGCGGCCGATGACTTTGGCGTCGTATTCCTTGCCGTCTGATATTTTGACCAAAATCTTGTCCGCTTGTTCTACGACATGATTATTGGTAAAAATATATCCGTCGTTGCTGATGATAAAGCCGGACCCCAGGCTGCGTTGCTTGAATTCCCGCCTGGGCATGTCGCCGAAAAACCGTTCGAAAAATTCATCTCCAAATGGAGACCTTCCGAAGGGCGATGCGAAACCCTGACCTCGAAACGTCTTGGTCGTGCTGATGTTGACGACGACCGGCTTTACCTTGTCGGTAAGTTCTGTGAAAGAAAGGGGAACTTTAACGGGGACTTCCGGCAACACCGCCTGCGCTGCCGGAATTTCCGGCGCTCCGGTTTTTGTAAAGGAAGATCGTAAAACGCCGACCAGCGACACAATGAAAAAGGCCACCAGAAAGGCCAGCAGAAACATAAAGAATGTTTTTCTATTCGTTGATTTCATAATCCCTCCGATTATCGGACAAGCCCAGATTTAAAATTCTGCACCCCGGCTTTCTAAACTCTGGGTCAATATAACGACCCCAACTTTTTTGTCAATGTCAAAGCGATATTAGCGATGCGCCGGTTTGTAGTTGGCGTTGTGTTATGTTAGGATACGTCGGCTTTGAAAAAGGAGACAATGTAATGCATGGGCTCGAAAGCACCGGGAAAGTGATCATTTCCGTCGTTGATAATCTTCACGACACCTTGATTTTTTCCGGCAAAGTCGTCCGTCGGTTGCTTCATCCCGCCGCTTACAACCGCGCCACGAGAAACGTCCTGGTGAATCAGATCTATTTCACCTCTGTTCAGATTCTGCCCGTCTTTCTGGCTTTGTCCGTGGTCTTCGCCTCGCTGCTCGTGGGCATTGTTTTTCAGTCTTTGAAGACTCTGGGCCTTGCGGAATACTTCGGTCATGTTCTGATGGGCTTGATTGTCACGGAGCTCTCGCCGTTGTTGACGGTTTTGCTGATCACCCTGCGGTCCTCTTCGGCCATCAACGCGGAAATTGCCGTCATGAAGAGCAACCGGGAACTCACGGCTCTCGAAATGTTCCGGATCGATCTTGTGGATTACTTGGTGGTCCCGAGAATTATCAACGGCATGCTGTCGATGGTCTTGTTGAGTTCCTTGTTCTCGATTGTGCTGATGGCCAGTGGCCTCCTGCTGTCCGCCCTGATCTTCGATATGAGCGTTGATGTCTATACAAACATTTTGTTAAACTCGACGAGCTTTTCTGCTATATTTATCGCGCTTGTGAAATGCGCGGTTTACGGTTTTTTTGTGACCTTAATACCGATCCGGTTCGGTCTTCGCGCCACCCGCGAATTGACGAGCATTCCGATTACCGTCTCCCGCGGCATGGTGAATGTGTTTGCGGCGATTTTAATAATAGAGGTGCTGTCATTACTGACCAGATTATTCTGAATCTATTTGATTCCGACCGAACCCTTAAGCGGCGCCGGCAGGAATTGACCGATGCGCATCCGGAGCAGACGGCGCCTGTCGGCGCGGATGTGCCGCTGATCTCTAATCAGAATGTGATGATGAACATTTCCCTGATCAAAGAGTATCACGAAAACTGGACAAAGGCGCAGACCCAGGCTTTCGTGTCCGCGGGTCTTGAGCGCCTGGGCCTGTCGCATATCGCCAACCGGCGCAATCCTGCGCTCACAGCTGAAGAGCGCTTTTGCGCGATGCTCTTGCGGGCCGCGATGATTCGCAATGCCCTGATCGTGATTGACCGGCCATTTCAAATATTTCCTCATCTGCAGGACGCGACTTTTTTGTTGGGCGCGCTCGACGGCATTTCCGATTTGTTCATGCGTTGCTTTATTCTCGACTATTGCTGGATGAAAGACAAATACGGTGCACTATGCCGATAAGCCGCGAATTCAAAGTCGGACTCTTTGTGGCGTGTACGGCGGCCATCATCGCCGTTTCGCTGGCTGCGCTTGCAATGGGGAAAGGACTTTTTGAAACCGTCCATACCTTCACTTTGTCGTCAAAATCGGGCGACGGTTTCACCGAAGGCATGCCGGTGGTGTTTTCGGGCTTTAATATCGGAGTCGTTCACGGCCTTGAGCTCAGTGATGAGGGCCTGGTGCTCATCCGCATCCGCATTCCTCACCGCCATGTCAAGTGGATTCGCTCCGGCAGCAGCTTCGTACTTTATCGTCCGCTGATCGGAGCCGCCCGGATCGTGGTGAATACGGACAACCTCAGCAGCCCGGCGTTGTCCGAAAACGTCATTCCCGAGGTCACCGTCGTCAATGACATCAACGATGCCATTGCTCGAATCGAGCCGATGCTCGACCGCCTGACGAAAATTGCCGACAATGTGGAGCGGCTGACGAGAACGCTTGCAGACCCGCGAGGGGATTTGCACAAAACGCTCGGCCATGCGGAGAAAATCACTTCAAACCTTGCCGGTAAGAAATCGGTTCTGGAGATGGCCGTCTCCGATGAGGAAAGCATTCATGCGGTTCACGAGGCCCTCCGCAAGCTCGACGACATCATGGCGCGACTCGACGGCCTGCTGGCCAAAACAGACGCCCAGCTTTATAATCCCGAGGGTGCGCTGCCGCAGGTCAACGCCATCCTGAAGGACGTGCTCCAAAAGCTCCAAAAGCTTGACAAGACCATCGACAATATCAACCGCATCAGCGCCGACACGTCGGAAGGGATGAAGGACTTCCGAATATTGCGTTCCGATATTGATGACGCAGTGGCGGCGATCGACAATCTTGTCCAAAAGCTTGACGGTGTGGTCGGATCGAAAAAAATGCCGGAGCTTAAAACGCCATGAAAAAAACGCTGACGCTTTGCATGTGTGTGCTTATCTTGTCCTGCGCGGGCGGCCAGCCGGCGCCCGACTGGAAGATGAGAGGCTACCGCCATCTCGAAGAGTACAAGCAGAGTTTTCTGTCCGGCAAAGAAGACGCCGCAGAGCCGCACTTCGAAAAGGCCCGCCGGGCATTCGCGGCAGGCAATGATCTGGAATGGTTGTCTTTGGCCTTCCTGACCCAATTCGCGCTGCATACGGCCTGCCTTGAGCGTTTCGACACAGCTCCTTTTGCCAGACTCTACCGACTGGCTCCGACTGCGTCTCATATGGCCTACTGCCATTTTTTGAAAGGAAATTTATCAGCAGTGGATCCGGCGTTGCTGGACAACCGGTATGCTGATTTTCTAAAAGCGGCGCAAGCGGCAGATTCGCCCCGGGCCGTTCTCGCCCTGCAGAATATCGATGATCCGCTTTCGCGTCTGATTGCGGCAGGGGTTTGGATACGCTATCTGCCCGGCAATGAAGCCATTTCGCAAATGGCGATCGATACCGCCGCCGCCAACGGTTGGCGGAGACCTTTGTGGGCGCATCTGTCGGCCCTGTCGGTGCATTACGAAAGTCAGGGCGAGACCGAAAAAGGCAGGTTGGTGAAAGAAAGATTAGAGTTGATCAAGCAACAATACAATAAGGCCGGGCGAAGAGAAGCTGCCGGGGCCGATTAAAACGAACAGAAAAAAGGAGGTTCCGATGTTAAACGTGAAAAAGGCGGTTCTGTTTGCGGCATCGATAGCGGTGTTTGCCTTTATCCTTGCAGGCTGCGCCGCAAAATCAACGGATCTATTGGCGGAGAATCCGAAAACAATGAACGATGAGCAGTTGCTGGAGTATTTTTACCGTCTCAATGACGAAATTGAAAAACAGGAAAAACAAAGTTCTCCGTCATTCAGCGTCGGCCTGGGCACCTTCGGACGAGGGGTCGGCGGCGGGGTTGGCGTCGGGACGGGAGGAACCGGCTACACGGCTGAAGATTTGAGGCAGCGCCGGATTGAAGTCCGGATGGAACTTAAAAGGCGTAAGATTAATCCCTGAAAAAGCTTCCCGCCTATAAAACGACAAAGACGAAAATGCTGGGAGAACGTTGATGCTGAATCATCATAGACGGGCTATACGAGGAAAACTTACACGAACTTTTCGTCCTTGGATTCAGTTCGTCGGGACCGTTTACTGCCTGACCGTGCTCGCCGCTTGCGCCGGTCTATCTCCCGCGCCGGTGGCTCCCCCGACCAGTGTGCCGGAAGTTCTTCCCGGCATCCTTCAGGGCTATCTGGCGCTTTCGGACGCGCCCGACAGTGACTTTCTGCTGCCGAAACCGCCTTCGACGGATTCATCCGCCTTTGCGGCGGATCAGGAAATGTATCGAAAAACCCGATCTTTAAAAAACACGCCGCGCTGGGCGCTGGCCATACAGGACGCGACTCTGAGTTTTCCGGAAGCGGCCGGCCATTTTGCCTGTGCGGCAGGGATCGACATCAATCCCTCGGCCACGCCTCATTTGTATATGCTTTTACGACGGACCCTTGCAGATGCCGGATATGCCACTTATAAGGCAAAAAAACACTACCAGCGGCCGCGACCGTTTATGGTCCACGGCGAGCCGAGCTGCAAGCCGGAAGATGAAGACAATCTCCGCCGCGACGGATCCTATCCCTCCGGGCACACGGCCATTGGCTGGACCTGGGCGCTGATTCTGGCTGAACTGATGCCGGAGCGCTCGGACGTGATACTCAAACGGGGATACGCTTTCGGGCAAAGCCGTGTCATCTGCGGTGCGCACTGGCAAAGCGACGTCACAGCAGGTCGGATGATCGCGGCGGCTGTGGTGGCCAAGCTTCACACAGAACCGGTTTTTCGCGCCCAGCTGGAAGCGGCCAAACACGAACTGGCTTCGATCGGTGCCGGAGGCTTACAGCCGGCAGACTGCGCCGTGCAGAACGCCGCAATGGTCTGTGATCAAGGGCTGTAAATGGATCAGGTTGTAGGCGCGTACACCTCTGCCCGGCAATATTCCCGGAATCCCGCCTCCTGATAGATCCGGAAACCATCCGGAGAAGACTGAAGGCTGATATAGCGGGAGCCGGCCTGCCGGGCAAAGCGCATGACGGTGTGTGTCAGGTCAAGACCGATTCCCTTTTTTCGAAAGTCATGAAGGGTTGTGACAAAGTAGAGCCCCGCCACATCCTTGTGCAGAAATAACAATGCGGTTGCAACAGGCTTTCCGTTAAAGAAAGCCAGAAAGAATTTTTGAGGCGAACGAGCGTCCAGATTGAAAGCGCCTGTAAAGCGCCTGTATTGCTGTTTTGTCTTATCTGGAAATTCAAACCCCGAAAACGAGATCTCCTCCCAAACGGCCAGATCGTGAAGGCTGTTGACTTGATGAACCGTAATGGATTTGCTTGTTTCGGTCTGATAAGGCGATGTTGTCAACTCGGCTGCCATCGAAGGAATGCTCATCACCGAGGCGAAGCCGTTTTGGGCGAGAATCTCCGCGCACGAGGACGCGCTTGTCGAGGGGAAAAGCCACCACCAGAAGGGGAGAGACTTTCTTTTGAAATAGTCTTCAATGGATTTGATATCGTCGCGATCGGAAGCGGCAAGCGGAATCTCGTTCCAGGCCATATTGAGATCCGCTGAATCGATGCCGGTGTTGATGGCGAAAAGGTTCCCGCTTGAAAAGAATGACTGATTGAGTCCGCCCCAGTATCGGGCATTGGCGAAAAAAGTGTTTTTGATGACGGAAATCATCTTCAGGTCATCGGGCAGGACGGTCATTTCTTGTTCGTGGTATTCGGGTAATGCTGAAAGTGAGGTTTGATCGTCGGATTTTCCAAATCATCCTTGGACATTTTCAGAATTGTTTCCGCTGCGGCAATGTCGAGTTTCAGCCTTTTGATTTTAGCGTCATAGGCAGGCAGAGCCTTCTTATAACGCTGACGCTGCGTATATTCCATAAAGGGCTGCTCTTTCATTTGCTTGAGAATGGCGCTTCTCGTTTTGTTCGTTTCTTCAAGGACTTGCTTAAGATAGTCGATTCGTTCCGCGGCATTTTTGTGCTCGACCGGACCGGCTTTGGCCAGATCCTTTTCGATTTGCTCCCTTAAAATGTCCGGTCCTGCCTTCGGCATGGACGGTCTGCCGAAAACGGCCGGATTATGGGCTTTTGGATCGAAAGGTTTCTTTTCTCCCGCCTGCGGTATTTCTTCCTGCTTGGGTTTCACATTGGACTTGAGACAGACATCGATCACAAATTCACCCATGCTCGTGGTGAAGGGGATCACGATACTTGGGCCTTTGATGACGTGTCGAACCGTATGTGCCCGGCCGAAGACGATGGTCGGAATAGCCGCAATGACTTTCAGATCATCCTTTTCCATTAACTTTCGGGCGGAACCGGAAATCATATTAGTAAGCTCACCAACTGCGTCGAGCACCGAACGATTCATTTCCGTGACTTTTTCGCCCAGCATTTTCTCGACAATGCCGATAATGCAGGATTCACTGAAGCTCATGGCAAGCGATCCGTCTGCGTCTCCGGTCATGCCGATAATGCCGGAGACTTCACCTCGGGCCGTCTCGTCGGTTTTGGCGTAAGGTTTTCCCGCGACGGGCTTGGTGAAAGCCATTTTTTCCATGACTTCCAGTGTTCCGTATATAAAAGGATTGATAAATTTTACATCCATGCCGATCTTTCAGAAGTTCTGATAGCGATCCGGATATCCGGCCATTAAATTTAAGATGCGATGCGCGCGTGTTTCATCCAGCTCAACATACCCCAGTCACTGATGACTGCTGCTTCCGATTGAGGCGTCAACCCGCATTTTTCCGAAAAGTAGCGGTGAAAGGCGACACTGCCTGTGAGTTCGGGGTGAAAAACCGTGACCAGTACGCCGTCATTTTCGGCCGCAGCTATATAATCGTCAATTCGCAGCAGAACATTAACTTCTTTTCCCGTTTTGAGAATTTTTGGGGCACGTATAAATGTAAGGGGCAGAATCTCTCCCGAAACAGCCGGGATCATTGACTCGGCGACAAAACTGTCAAGCTGGCTGCCGAATCCGTTTCTTTCGATTTCGATATCGATCAGGCCGAGGCAAGAATTTTCTCCGAGAACTTTTTCGGCCAGGAGAATCGCACCGGCGCAAGTGCCCCAGATTTTCATTCCCAGCCGATAATGCTGTAAAATGACGTCTTTTAGACCGAAAATCGTGATCAGGCGCGCCAAGCAGGTGCTTTCTCCGCCCGGCAGAATCAAACCTGCAAGGCCGGTGAAATCGCTTGCGTCTTTCACCCGTCGACTCGGTATTTCGAGACGGTCGAGATGTTCAAGGTGCTCATGAACGCCGCCTTGCAGATCTAAAACGCCGATCAGGTCCGGCGATTTTCTTATCGGAAGCACGGTCATGCGGAATATCACCAGCCCCGTCCCGCCAGAATTTGTTCCGGTGGAATCTGCCCGATTTCCAGGCCCGGCATGGCTTCGCCCAGTCCCATCGACGCTTCCAGCACCTTCTGCGGGTCGTTATAGTATGCGGTGGCCTTAACAATGGCGCGCGCTCGTTTGGCCGGGTCGGCTGATTTAAAAATACCGGAGCCGACAAAAACACCGTCGCAGCCCAACTGCATCATCAGCGCCGCATCCGCCGGGGTGGCCAGACCGCCGGCGGCGAAATTCACCACCGGCAACCTGCCGAGTTCTTTTACTTTCAAAGCGATTTCATAGGGGATGCCGTTTGCTTTGGAAAATCCGGTGACTTCTTCGACCGGCATCTGGACAAGCTGCCGGATTTCGCGATTCATTGTTCGCATGTGGCGGACCGCTTCAACCACATTTCCCGTTCCGGCCTCGCCTTTGGTGCGAATCATGGCCGCGCCCTCGGCGATGCGGCGGCAGGCTTCTCCGAGATTTCTTGCGCCGCAGACAAAAGGAATCGAGAATGTCGTCTTGTCGATGTGGCATTCTTCATCGGCGGGAGTCAAAACTTCACTTTCATCAATGTAGTCGATTTTCAGGGCTTCCAGAAGCTGTGCTTCCACGAAATGGCCGATTCGGGCTTTGGCCATTACCGGAATGGTGACCGCTTTTTTGATTTCAGCGATCATCGCCGGGTCCGACATGCGGGCCACCCCGCCTTGTTTGCGTATATCCGCCGGAACCCGTTCGAGCGCCATGACGGCTACGGCGCCAGCGTCTTCGGCGATTTTGGCCTGCTCCACATTGGTCACGTCCATAATGACGCCGCCTTTAAGCATTTGCGCCAGCTGAACATTTAACTCATAACGTTTTGAATCCACTTTATATTCGCCTCCTGACTCTTTAAATATTCTGCCTTCCGGGCGATTAACGCCAAGTTGATAATAATTTAATCAGCGGATATTAAGAATACAAATGAAAATTCGTCAAGCACAATAATCATATCCGGGGGATCAAACCGTTACGGCCCTACCAAAGCATCCGCGTTTGAATATTGCGCCGGTTCAGGTAGTCCTTGATTTGCGAGATGGTGTAGGTCCGGTAATGCACCATTGAGGCGATAAGGGCTGCGTCGGCTTTTCCTGTGGTTAAAACATCCGCCAGATGCTCGGGCTTTCCCGCGCCGCCCGAGGCGATCACCGGAATCTGAACCGATTCGGAAATCAGCGAGGTCAGGTGGACCTCATAGCCGTCCTGCATGCCGTCCGCGTCGATCGAGTTCAGACAAATTTCCCCCGCGCCGAGGCACTGTCCCTCTTTGGCCCACCATAACGCATCGATGCCAGTATATTTGCGGCCGCCTTCAATAACGATTTCGTAACCTGAGGGGATTTGGCGGGATACATCGACCTTTTTGACGTCCATGCCCAGCACCACACACTGGCTGCCGAAAGCTTTCGCGCCCTGTGCGATGATTTGTGGATTTTCCACTGCGGCGGAGTTTACGCTCACTTTTTCCGCGCCCGCTGCGATCACTTTTCTCATGTCGTCGAGGGTGCGAATGCCGCCGCCAACGGAAAACGGAATAAAGATTGTTTCCGCCACGCGGCGCACAACGTCAATCATGATGTCGCGTTTGTCCGACGAGGCGGTAATATCATAAAAGACAATTTCATCCGCGCCTTGTTCATAGTATTCGCGCGCCGCCGCCACCGGGTCGCCGATATCGACATTGCCTTGAAATTTGACGCCTTTGGTGAGTTTGCCCGCCCGGACGTCGAGGCAGGGTATAATTCTTTTGCTAAGCATGGCGACCTCGGAAAATACCCTGAAGGGCGTACGAGTCCGCCTGCTGCATTGGGCGTTGCCGCTCGTTACTCATTTCCCCTCCAGTCGCAGAAGTTTTTCAAGATTTGCAGACCGGGCCGGCCGCTTTTCTCCGGATGAAACTGCACGGCGACGAGATTTTTCATCGCGATGGCCGAACAAAACGTAATGCCGTAGTCGGTCGTTGCCAAAACGGCCGATTTATCTGAAGGCGCAGGATAATAGGAATGTACGAAATAATACTCGGAGGCTGTGTTCAGACCGGCAAAAACCGGATGTTCTCGCCGAAGCGAAATGCCGTTCCAACCCATGTGCGGGATTTTCAGCCTCGCGCCCTCCGCATCCCATTGTTCGGGAAAGCGTTTCGTTAAGCCGGATACCAGACCGATGCACTGGGTGTCATTTTCTTCAGAGGCATTTAGAATGATCTGCGTACCCAGACAAATCCCCATAATCGGTTTTCCTGTGTGATAACACGATTTAAGCCAGGCATCCAATTCCTTTTTGCGAAGATAATCCATGGCTTCGCCTGCCGCGCCGACTCCCGGAAAAATGACATGGGTTGCCGAATCGAGCAATTTGGTATCATCCGTAATGATGAAATCCCGTCCGAGCGCGGCAAGCGCCCTGGCCACGCTCGTAATATTTCCTGCGTTATAGTCAATAATTGCGATCATACACCCATTACACAGAACAGGAGGTTCCGCCAATCCCCTCAATGAATTGACTTTAGCATTTAGCAATTTTTGTGCTCATCCGCCAATACTAATTTATTGATGACGAATAGGGTTGCCGTTTGATTAGACAGCATTGAGGGCCTTAAACAAATCGGATTTAGAAAATGACGGATTAACTTCTGAAATATTTTCCCTGATAACTTTGGCGCCGATTCAGCTCTTTGTGAATGGAATTAAGCACATCGAGTTTATTTTTTGCCCAGGCCGGCGCAAGCAGGATATCCCGGTAGCCGTCGGCGGTGAGCCGCTGAATCACCATGGACGGAGGCAAAAGCTCAAGGACATCAGCGGCAAGTGACACATATTTTTCTTTGGATATCAAATGGATTGCGCCTTGTTTGAATAACTCGCCCATCCGGGTTTGATCGAGCGCTAAAAGGGAGTGGATTTTGATGCCGCCTACAGGCAGGGTCGCCAGGGCTTTTGCGGTTTTGTGTACATCTTCGTCACTTTCACCGGGTAGTCCAATAATAATATGCACACAAATGTTCAATCCTTTGCCGGCCAGCGCGCCGACCGCATCCAGGAACTGGCGATAGGTGTGGCCGCGGTTGAGAAATTGAAGCGTCCGGTCATGAATCGACTGAAGGCCCAGTTCGACCCAGACATGATGATCCTTGGCATAGCCTGCCAGAAGGTCGACCACGTCCGGCCCCAGGCAGTCCGGCCTCGTCCCGATGGAAAGACCGATGATGTCTTCTTGTGCCAAAGCCTCATCATAGACGTTCTTTAGATGGCCCACCGGCGCGTAGGTATTGGTGAATGTTTGGAAGTAAGCGATAAATTTTGAAGCCGAGGGTCTGTAATATTGCTTTCCGGAGGAAATCTGATCGGCCACACAGGGCAGCGGACCCATCTGACGCAGTTTTGATCCCCGTCCGTCGCAGTAGATGCACCCGCCAATCGCAACATGCCCGTCACGGTTAGGACAGGTGAAACCTGCGTCGATCTGAAGCTTGTGAACCGTGCAGCCGAACAGGTTGCGCCAGTAGCTCTTCAGATCGTAATACTGTTTGTCGTTTTTCCAGAAATCCGGTTTGGTCAAGGGCGTCCTCGTTTTTTATGTTGTATTTTTAAAGTCCATACCGTAGAAACGCATATTACACCTTTCGCCGTTCCGTGCAAGCGCAGCGAGACACGGGATCCGGACTTCGCCCCGGCGAAAGCCGTTAACCAGCTTCAGGGGAAACGACTTTGACGGATTTTTATGACATCCTGGTGATCGGCGGCGGTCACGCCGGCTGCGAAGCGGCACTGGCTGCCGCGCGCCTGGGCGCAAAGACGATGCTTTTCAACATCAATCTCGATTCAATTGCGCTGATGTCTTGCAATCCCGCGATCGGGGGGCTGGCCAAAAGCCAGTTGGTGAAAGAAATCGACGCCTTGGGCGGGCAGATGGGTAAAATCACGGATCAAACCGCCGTCCATTTCCGCCTGCTTAACGCCTCCAAGGGGCCGGCCGTTCAGTCCACACGGATGCAATGCGACAAACAGCTCTACCGTTTGGCGATGAAGGCCGTAGTTGAAAATTCGAAAAACCTCCACGTCCGGCAGGCCATGGTGGACTCTTTAGTTGTTGAAGACGGCCGAGTCGCAGGCGCTCGTGATGCCAGCGGTCATTTTTACGGCGCGAAAAAAATCATCATCACAACCGGAACATTTTTAAACGGTCTGGTCCATATCGGCACCTCGCAGACATCGTCGGGACGGGCGGGAGAACTGGCCTCCGTGGGACTGGCCAATCAGCTCAAGGCCCTGGGTTTCGACGTCGGTCGGATGAAAACCGGCACGCCGCCCCGGCTTAAAGCCTCGACCATTGATTTTTCGGTGCTCGAGCGCCAGGACAGCGATCCGAATCCTAACCCGTTTTCTTTCAGCACCAGGACGCTTCGCTCCGAGCGTCTTCCGTCGTACTTTTCGGGAACGACTCCGGAAACTCATCGCCTGATCCGCGACAACATCAACCATTCACCTTTGTACTCCGGCGTGATCAAGGGCGTCAGTGCACGCTACTGCCCATCGTTGGAAGACAAGGTCATGCGTTTTGGCGACCGGCAAAGCCATCCGGTGGTGCTCGAACACGAGGGTCTCGATACGCAGGAGATGTACGCCAAGGGACTGGGCAATTGTCTGCCTTTGGAGATGCAATATGCCATTGTCCACAGCGTGACAGGATTGGAACAGGCCGAGATTCTGCGGCCTGCCTATGCCATTGAATATGATTTCATTCAGCCCACCCAGCTTAAGATGACGCTTGAGACCAAGATTATCGCTGGACTGTATCTGGCCGGTCAGATCAACGGCACGTCCGGTTATGAAGAAGCCGCGGCGCAAGGCCTTTGGGCGGGCATCAATGCCGTATGCGCCCTGCAAGGCAGGCCGCCTTTTATTCTGGATCGCTCGGAAGCATACATGGGTGTGATGATTGATGATCTGGTCACACGCGGCGTTGATGAGCCTTACCGGATGTTCACGTCGCGCGCTGAATACCGTCTGATTTTGCGCGAAGACAATGCCGTCATAAGGCTTATGGGCAGGGGGTGCGAGCTGGGATTGGTGGACAAACTCTCCTGGCAGGCGCTTCAGGAAAAAATAAGACGCATCGACCAGGGAATCGGCCGTCTTAAATCGGTCATCGTCAAGCCCTCGCCGGAAGTCAACGAAAAGCTGGCGAGGCTCAAGTCCCCCGCGATGACCCAGGCGACGACACTCCATGGTCTTTTAAGGAGAAATGAAATCGGCTATGAGGATTTGACCGCTTTTCCGGGTTTCGAGCCGGAGACGGATACTTTTGTTAAAAAACAAATTGAAATCGAAACGAAATATGAAGGCTACATCAAACGTCAGGCTGAATCCGTTCGCAAGCTCAAGGAGCAGGAGCAAAAAAAAATTCCTCCGGATTTCGACTACAAGACGGTGCCTAGTCTTTCCAATGAGCTTCAGGATAAGCTGACGCGGATCTCGCCTGCGACGGTGGGCCAAATGGAACGGATTCCCGGAATGACGGAAGGCGCGATTTCAGCGGTTCTGATCATGCTCAAAAAGAAAGAACTGGAGGCGGCCGGACTGCAATGAATGCAATGGAAACGGATTGCCTGAAGCCTTTAATCGAAATTGTTGCTTGTTATATTGAGGTCTCCAAAAAGGATTAGCCATGCCTGTTGAACCGACTGCGACCACAAAAACCATTTTGCGGATTGGCCATTGCATTCCGCGCGCAATACGCAAGGGAATTTTTGTGTCATTGTTTAGGCTGTTTTATCATGCCGGCGCAAAAAATCGTCTGCTGGCTCTTTACAATCTGCAGCGATCCTTTCCGGAGAAGGACAGCCGGGAAATCATCAAAATCGCCAAAGGCGTGTATCGGCATTTCGCTATTGTCGCCGCGGAATTCTTCGATATGCCTTTTCTCACCAAAGATAATATTCATGAATGGGTCGAGATCGAAGGCTACGAAAATTATGTGGAGGCGATTGCCAAAGGCAGGGGCCTTTTGTCCATCGTTGCGCATTTCGGAAACTGGGAGCTGCTGCCGATCGCCGTTCCCATTTATGCGAACCCTCTTCACATTGTCTACCGGCCGCTGGATAATCCGATGCTGGATAACTTGGTCGAATACGTGCGGACGCTTTACGGCAATGATCTGATTCCAAAAGGCGGCTCCGGCAAGCGAATCATGGAGCTGCTGAAAGAAAACCAGATCATCGGCATTCTCAGCGATCAGAATGTCGCGGCGTATGAAGGGGTTTTCGTCGATTTCTTCGGCCGACCCGCCTGCTCCGGCGTGGGGCTTGCCGTGATGGCCATGCGCTCCAAAGCGCCGGTCATCGCCATTTTCCCGGCCAGGCAAAAATCGGGAAAATACAAGGTGATCGTCAAGCCGGCCATCGAGGCCGTCTGCACGGATGATTACGAGGCGGATTTGCAGGTCAACACGCAGCGTTTTACCAAAATCGTTGAAGACATCGTCCGCGACTATCCTGATCAGTGGTTTTGGTTTCACCAGCGCTGGAAAACCAAGCCTCACCAAAAGAAGAAAAAAGGCTCCGTTGGATAGGTTCCGTTTTAAACTGACACCGGGATAAACGTCGGAGTCTTTCGTCTATCGCTTCGAAGCAGATTTCCGGTTTGATGGAGGACGTTGCTGTTGCATGCCCTGAATACGACCATCAAGCGACTGAAATCCATCCGCTTGTCGATCCTGCGGGCTTTATCGGCCGGACGCCGTAAAAAACTGGAGTCTGTCCGCTTTATCGCAATTACCGGAAGCGCCGGCAAAACAATGACGAAAGAGCTGACGGCATCGATTTTGGCTCATTTCGGGCGTTGTCGAAAAACCGTGGCTTCCTACAATATGACGACGGATGTGATGTTTGCCGTTTTGCACACACACGCCGCCCACCAATACTGCGTGGCGGAAATCGGCGCCTACGGACCCGGCACGATGGATATTCCCGTTTCGGTCTTTCAACCGCATATTGCGGTTTTAACCCTGATCGGCACGGATCATATCAGCGCTTACAAAAGCAGGGACAAACTGATTGCCGAAAAAGAGAAACTGATCCGTTCGCTGCCTTCCGACGGCGTCGCCGTTCTCAATATCGATGATCCGGAAGTTAAGGCTATTGGAAAGCGGTGTCATTGCCGCGTCGTGTGGTTCGGCCGCCATCCCGACGCCGCGCTGCGGCTGCTGGATGCGCAAAGTCAATGGCCTGATCCGCTGATCCTGTCTTTGGGTTTTCAGAATAAGACCTTTTCAGCGCGCACGCAGTTGCATGGAGAGCACACGGCGACGGCGGTGATGGCGTCGCTGGGCGTCGCTTTGGCGGTCGGCCTTCCGCTTGAGCGGGCCCTCGAAGCCGTCGCCCAGGCTACCCCTTACGAAGGAAGGATGCAACCGGTTGAAAGCATCGGCGGCGTGACGTTTATCCGGGATGATATTAAAGCCCCTTACTGGTCGCTTCCTGCGGCATTTGCCTTCATAAAAGACGCGAACGCGTCCCGGAAAGTGGTGCTGATCGGATCGGTTTCCGACTCCAGCAAGGATGATACAAAAAAGTATAAAAAAATCTGCCGTGAGGCGCGTGCGGCTGCAGATCTCGTAATTGTCGTCGGTCCGAGCGCACACCGCGCATTGCGCGCCAGAAAAGATGAAAACGACAGCTCTGTTCAAGGTTTCCCATCGGTTTGCGAGGCTGCGGCTTATCTTCAGAAGGAGTTGAAAGAAGGCGATCTCGTGTTGATCAAGGGGTCGAATCGCGCCGACCATCTGGGGCGTCTGATTCTGAACCGGAACCGGCCCATCCAGTGCTGGGAAGACAAGTGCGCACTCGATATCTTTTGCGACTCTTGTCCCCGACTTTACACTCGGTCCCGATGGATTTCCCTGTTTACGCCCTTGATGCTTCGAAGGCGGCCGAGAGATCAAGAGGTCCAGTCGCGAAAGAATCCATAAAGCTTTTTTCATCCGACAGGCGGATACTTGTCTTGATGAACTTACGCTCACTAAGGACTCGGTTGACAACTTATAAAGCGCTGTTTTGATCCAGCTACGCGCATTCGCTGAATCCGCAGATGCGGCATACGGCACAGCCGCCTTCGTGTTCAATAATACCGCCGCAATCCGGGCACGCGCCTTTAAAAAAGGCCCGTTTTTCATGCGGCGTCTTATCGCCGTTGGCGGACAGATGGGATTGAATCGCTTTGGCCACGGCATCCGCGCAGGACAGAATTTTGTTTTCTCCGAAGCCGGAATGGGAATGGCACGAGATGCCCTGCAGCTGCTTGATAACCTGACGCGCCTGCAAGCCGCTTCGCCAGGCTAAAGACACCATGCGTCCGATGGCTTCGTTCTGAGAGGCGGCGCAACCGCCGGCCTTGCCCATAGTGGTAAACAGCTCGAACAGACCCGTGGTGTCTTCATTAATCGTAACATACAGCGGCCCGCAGCCGGTTTGCATTTGGTAGGTCCAGCCTTTGAGGATTTTGGGTCGTTCGCGTTTGGCGGTGGCTTTTTCTTTTCCGGGTGCCGCGCCGGCTTCTTCCTTTTTTCCGGTGCTTAAGACTTGCTGGTCGCGGGATCCGTCCCGGTAAATCGTGACACCTTTGCAGTCGAGTTGATAGGCCAATTCGTAAACCCTGGCGACATCTGAAATGGAGGCGCTTTTGGCGAAATTGACCGTCTTGCTGACTGCGTTGTCCGTGTATTTCTGAAAAGCCGCCTGCATGCGGATATGCACCTCGGGTGTGATGTCATGCGCGGTGACAAACAGTGTGCGAATGTCTTCGGGGATTTCCTCAATGTCGTGCAGGGTGCCGCGTTCGGCGATGGTCTGCATCAACTGAGGCGAATAGAAGCCCCGTGCGCGGGCGATCGCTTCGAAATGAGGATGGACCTCCACCAGAATGTCATTGTCCATAACCTGCCGGACATAGGAGACGGCAAAAAGCGGTTCCACGCCGGATGAACTGTTGGCGATAATGGATATTGTTCCGGTGGGGGCGATCGTCGTGACGGTCGCGTTGCGGATTTCCTCTTCGCCCCGTTTATCGTAGAGAGATCCTTTAAAATTGGGGAACGTGCCGCGTGTTTTGGCCAGCGACCGCGAGGCCTGATGCCCTTGATCGTTGATGAAGTGCATGACTTTGGAGGCCAAATCGACGGCCTCTTCCGCGTTGTAGGGAATGCCTAAAAGGATCAGCATGTCCGCCCAGCCCATAACGCCCAGGCCGATTTTGCGGTTGCCATGAGTCATGTTCTGAATTTCGGGCAGCGGATATTTATTCGCTTCGACGACGTTGTCGAGAAAATGCACGGCCAGCCAGACGACTTCCTTGAGTCGATCCCAGTTGATTTTTCCCTCGGACACCATTTTAGCCAGATTGATGGAGCCCAGATTGCAGGATTCATAAGGCAGAAGCGGCTGCTCTCCGCAGGGATTGGTGGATTCGATCATCCCGACATGCGGCGTGGGGTTGTCGCGGTTCAGCCGATCCAGAAAAACAATGCCCGGCTCTCCGTTTTCCCAAGCCTGGGTGACTATCCGATTGAAAACTTTGCGCGCATTGAGCGAACCTGCGACCTGACCGTTGCGAGGATTGAGCAGATCGTAATTTTCGTCGCGTTCAACGGCCTTCATAAAGGCTTCGGTCAGCCCGACGGAAATGTTGAAATTGTTGAGCTGCTTGTGATCGGCCTTGCACATAATGAAGTTCATGATGTCGGGATGGTCCACCCGCAAGATCCCCATATTCGCGCCGCGCCGCGTGCCGCCCTGTTTGATGGTTTCCGTTGCGACGTCGAACACCCGCATGAAAGAAATCGGTCCGCTGGAGATGCCGGTTGTCGTCATGACCACGTCATTGGCGGGCCGCAGCCGTGAAAAAGAAAACCCCGTCCCCCCGCCGGATTTGTGGATGAGCGCGGTGTGCTTGACGGCGTCGAAAATTTCTTCCATGGAATCGCCCACCGGCAAAACGAAGCAGGCCGACAGTTGTCCCAGCTCGCGTCCCGCGTTCATGAGTGTCGGTGAATTCGGCAGAAATTCCAGCCCGGCCATCATGTTGTAAAAGGCATTGGCCAGTTTCTTCGGATCTGTTTTGGGATCGAAAGTGACATCCGCCGCCGCGATGGTGTCGGCCACGCGCCGGAACATCTGAACCGGCGTTTCCAGAACCTTGCCGTCTGAGTCTCTCTTGAGATAGCGCCGTTCCAGAACAGTGATCGCGTTTTTAGTCAAATTCGGCAAAACAGGTTCGGATGAATTCAGCGTCATGCGGCATAACTCCTTGAAATTTAAAAGGGTCAAAAAATACTATATCTTGTATGAATGTGAGCAAATAACCACAACATCTAGGCATTGTCAATAGGGGAAAGCTAAAGATTAAAAAATGGCGCGTGGTTGGAGGTAAAAAAAGGCGGGTTGCGACGCACGATGGGTTGGATCAGAGGGTGCTTCTTGAATTTTTTCTCAAGAAACTCGCGGACTCGGGGACGGTTCCAGCAGGCAGGATGGCGGAAATTCTGATAAAGCGATAGGTCTCCGTCAGAGAAATCTTCGGTATCCAGTGTTCGGGCTTCAGGACTGTTCACGGGAAGGTTAAACAACGAGAGATTAAGGAACGAAAGACTGCCTGCATGCCGACAGACAAAATCGAGTGTTCGCTTCGCTGCGTCTTCGTCTTCCGGCGGTGTGCCGAAAAGGAAATAGCCATAGACGCTGATGCCTGATTTTTTGAGCGATCGCAAGGCTTTGGAGGCCACTTGCAGATCGATGCCCTTATGAAGTCGGTCCAGAACGGTTTGATCGCCGGATTCGAGGCCGAGTTTAAGCATGACGCAGCCGCCGGCTTTCAGCTGCCTGCAAAAATCCTCGTCGGCCAGATGAGGCGTGACACGTGCGAAGCCGTACCAGGCAACGCCCGGCGGATTGACGATCAACGCCGACAGAAGCGAAGGCGCGATGGCGCTGTCTAGCAAATGAAAAAGCGCCGGTGAGACGCTATGGGTCAGCCTGTGCAAATCATGGATGACTTGGCCTGCCGGCTGGGGCAGGTAGGGATTCGCCTCCGCGGTTTCCGGACAAAACGAACACCGGCGCCACCAGCAGCCGCTGGCCGCGCTGTAGGGTTCAATGCGTCCCGGAGATAAATAAGACAGTCGATCCAACGGGCGCAGGCCCGTGCAGGAAAAGCCGTCTTTGTTTTCTCCTGCACGGAGCAGTTCAAGCAACGTTTTTTCTCCCGGTCCGGCAACCAGATGATCAACCAGTCCGGCAAAAAGGTTCTTTCCGCCTGCAAGCGCCATCCAGGAGGTTGTCAGCGACCCGCCCAGAATAATTTTTTGTCGCGGATGGCATTTCTTGATGAAACCGATCATGGCCATTGCGCAGATCGCCTGACTTAAAAAGTTAAGCGAAAAGCCGATATACTCCGGGTTTTGGGACAACGCGTCGCCGATTCGTTTCGAGAAATAAGGATAAAACGGATTCCGCCCGGGATGCGAAGCCGCCTCGAAAAGATCGTCGGTTTTAAGCGGCGAGAGGCGCTTGTCGACATAATCGGATAATGACAGGTGTACGCCGCAGGATTTGCCGGCAAGCTGTAAAATATGATTGAAATCCGAAACGGCCCGGGCATAACGGCTGAAACTTCTGTAGGTTTTTGGATCTCTCAAGGCGGCCAGATTGACGTCTTGGTTTCTGCAGGCGCGCGCGTCCCATCGACCGACAGGTTGCTGCGTTTTGACTGTTGTTGCCGTCAGCGAAAGAATCCCTTCCAGATTGGCGTCAAGAATATCGTGATAAACACCATGAGCGGTTAGGCACTCTGAGAGTTTCACGATGCCCGCAGGCGGTTCCGAGGGTTTCACCAAAGGCGGATGGATGAGCAAAATTTTCGGGTTCATGTTTTGACCTTTCCGTCAACAATGTTTTCTTATGCGTCCGGAGGCGTTTTTGGCAAGCGGTATCTGCATAAAAAGTTTTGCGTCTTGACAGAAGCGGCGCTTTACGGGATAGTTTCTCGCGTTTGCAGCAGAATCCACGTTGAGGATTGTCCGGAGTTTCTTTTGTCTCGACATTTGACCATTTTTTTGAGTCTGGCCGCGTTGTTTGTCCTGTCGGCCTGCCCGCTTTGCGCGCAAAGCGTTTATCCAAGACCTCAGGGACGCGCAGTCAACGATTTTGCCGGCGTGATCGACGCGGAAAACGCCCGGAAAATTGAAATCCTGGCAGCTGAAATGTGGCATAAAACATCGACGGCCATCGTCGTCGTGACCGTGTCCGCCATCGGAGAAAATTCGGACATTAATCAGTATGTCAATGGCCTTTACAGTGCCTGGGGAATCGGCAAAAAGGGAGAAGACAAAGGCCTTTTAATATTTCTGTCCGTCGGAGACCGGCAGATCCGGATTGAAACCGGCTACGGCGTCGAGGGGATTCTGCCCGACGGACGCGTGGGTGAAATTCTCGATGCGCATGTTGTGCCCTACCTCAAAACTGGAGAAACCGGCAAGGGGCTCTACAATGCGGCTTTGGTTTGCGCCGCCTATATTGCCAAGGACGCAGGCGTGGATTTGACCGGCGTCTCGCCGCTTTACCGCTCGTCTTCCCGTCCCGCAAAGCAGGGCTTTAATCTTCTGGGTTTGATCTTCTTTTTGCTCGCGGCGGTCGTGCTTTTAGGAACGAAACAGGGGCGTCGGATGCTTCCCTGGATTTTGCTTTTGCTGGCCACGAGCGGGAGTCGGGGTGGCGGAGGCGGCGGCTTCGGCGGCGGTTTCGGCGGTTTTGGCGGCGGGATGAGCGGCGGCGGCGGCGCCGGACGAAGTTTTTAGACGAGCAAGGCAGGAGAGAAAAATGATAAAAATACCGGATCAACCCAGAGATATTTTTGCGCCGCTGACGCGGGATTATCAGGCTGTCTACGGTCGGGACCTTGTCTCGCTGATGCTGTATGGCAGCGCGGCGGGCGGTTCTTATCTTAAGGGAAAGTCGGATATCAATCTTTTGGTGGTGCTTTCGCCTGCGGGCATCGACCGGCTCGAAGACGCTTTCGCGCCGGTGAAAAAATGGCGCAAAGCCAATGTGGCTGTTCCGCTTTTTCTCACGAAGGACTTCATCGCCTCGTCGCTGGATGCCTATCCGATCGAGTTTCTGAACATGCAGATCAATTGCGAGCTGATTTACGGGGAAAATGTTTTAGCCCCGCTGGTTTTCAGGTCGGATGATTTGCGTGTGCAAATCGAACGGGAGCTCAAGGGAAAAATTCTTTGGCTTCGCGAAGGATTCGTTGAATCCGAAGGAGCGCCACGCCGGCTTCGGGATCTGATCGCCCGTTCATTGACGTCGCTGGTTTCCATTTTCAATGCGATGATCTATTTAAAAACGGGGCAGGCGCCGCGGAGCAAACCGGAAACCCTGGCTCAGGCCGGCAGCGTTTTCGGTTTGGACGCGAATATTTTCAATCTTTGTTTATTGATCAAGGAAAAAAAAGATAAACTCTCCCGGGACGAGAGCGCCCGGACGTTTGTTTCGTATCTGCGGGAGGCGCATAAGGCCTGCGCCATCGTGGAAAATTTGTAAAACCAACACATCGGGAGGATGGATATGAATTCAGGGAAAAAAGGCATCTTGATCGGTATCGCGGTCGTGGCGATCATCGTCCTTGCCTGTGCGGCATTCGTTGCGGGCAAACGAAATACTTTTTACCAAATGCGCATTGAAGTGCAAAGCGCGTGGGCGCAGGTCGAAAACCAGCTGCAGCGGCGCTTTGACCTCATTCCCAATCTGGTGGAAACCGTCAAGGGGTACGCCAAACAGGAGCGCGAGGTCCTTCTGGAGGTCACCAATGCCCGCGCCAGAGTCGGAGGCGCAGGAACCGTTCCGGACAAGATCGCGGCCAATAATGAATTGAGCGGCGCTTTGAGCCGTCTGCTTTTAGTGGTGGAGCGGTATCCGGATTTGAAATCCAACCAGAATTTTCTTAAACTGCAAGATGAACTGGCGGGTACGGAAAACCGCATTGCCGTGGAAAGAATGAGATACAATCAGAAGGTCGAGGCTTACAACAAAGCCATTGGCCTGTTCCCCGGCAATATCATCGCCGGCTGGTTTGACTTCAAGGAAGAGACGTTCTTTAAAGTTGCCGAAGCGGCTAAAGAAACGCCGAAAGTGCAATTTTAGCGATTGAAGCCTTGCAGACTTTCTCTAAAAGCCCCCTCGAATTCCTAAAGGGGATACGGGGCTTTATTTTTGAGGATAAAAGCCGGTCTGCCAGATTCCGTCGGCAAGGATGAGGCGGGAAGGTTCACCGGCACAAGGCGGTGTTCGAAAAGGCGCTATGCCGTATTCGGGATCGTGCGGCAGTTTCAGAAGGTTGCCGTCGGGTTGGGGCAAGACGGGATGGAAGGTCTTTTGTCGCGTGAAGGCCAGAAGCTCATCAAGCGTCGCAAACACTGAAAGCTCATCAAGCGTTTTGATGGTGGGCGGCATGAGCAGAATATCCTGCTTGCGATAAAGACGGAGAGCTTCTTTCGGGGCGATCCACAGACAATCGGTCATTTCGGCGTTGTCGGTTGTCGCGCTTTGTCCGGGCGGCAACGCGGTCAAAAAAAACCGGGTGGCGAATCGCTTCGGCAAAATTTCCGGCGTGATCCAATGGGCATAAGGCACGAGGACATCGAGAGGGAAAAAAAGATTTTCGTCGCGGACTAAGTCTCGGAATGATTTTCGGCCGGCTCTAAGCGTATTTCGCCAGAGGATCAGACATTGACCGTCAGGCGGCTGTCCGTCGGCCGTATGAGCAATTAAAATTCCCGTTTCTTCAAAGGTTTCCCGGATCGCGCAGATAAAAAGAGCCAGAGCTCGGGCCGAACTTAAGGTATCATCCTGTAGTCGGGCCGGGGCGTCGAAGCCTGCCGGAACCGAAATTCGGTCCGTCAGCGTAAAATCCGCATCATCCACCCGTCCGCCGGGAAAGACGTAGGCCCCCGCCATAAACGACTGGCGCTCATGGCGGCAGGCTAAAAACACTTCGCAGGGAGCGCAACCGTCCTCGCGAACCAGAATCACCGTTGACGAGTCTTTGGGATCGGCAATGCACGGCTTTTCGTTCATCGGTTTGCTTTATTTGGCGATCTGGCCGCCGTCAACGACCATCACATGGCCAGTCATATAGGCGGAAGCCGCCGAGGCCAGAAAAACAGCCACACCTTTCATGTCGTCCGTTTCTCCAATGCGACGCATGGGGATTTCTTTGAGAATGGCGGCCTTGACGGCCTGAAATTCCGGTTTCTCCACGTAGGCCATCATATCGGTGGCGAAAAAGCCCGGAGCGATGGCATTGACGCGGATATTGTAAGGGGCGAGCTTCACCGCGAGGTTCATGGTGAGCAGATTGATGGCCGCCTTGGTTGAGTTATAGGGAATGGCCGGATGCCCCTCTTCCGTGGAGCCGCGGAACGCCATGACCGAAGAAATATTGATGATATTGCCGCCTCCCTGTTCTTTCATCAGGCGTGCGACTTTCTGGGTGAGCATCCAGACGCCGCGGACATTGACATTGAAAAGCTGATCCCACTTATCCAGAGGGAATTCCAGAGTCGGCGCGCCCCACGTGGCGCCGGCATTGTTAACCAGAATGTCGATCCGTCCGAATTTCTGAACCGCTTCCTGAAGCATGGAATCCACTGTTTCTTCTTTGGCCATGTCGGAGGCGATCGCAAGCGTTCTGACCTTGTATTCGGCGGCAAGCTCCTGCGCGGCGGCCTCGAGATTTTTGATTTTTCTTGATGTCAGAACAATATCCGCGCCGGCCTCAGCCAAACCCGTGGCGATGAATTTCCCGATGCCGCGGCCGCCTCCCGTGACCAAAGCGATTTTTCCTTTTAATGAATACAGATCGGAAAGCTTCATAACAGACCTCCTTTATTGTATATTGACCGCCGGAAGATATTCCGGGATCTCTGCCTGCGTGTTGCTTGTACCATAACACACCAATACGGAAGCGGTAAGATAAATTTCGGGGCTCACGCCAGGACGATCAATGCGCCGGGAAGATTGTTTTTTACTTCCCCAAAGCTCTGTGTTATGGGCATGACATAATGGATGACAGATTCAAACATATCACGCTTTCGCAGATGGAGGCCCTGATCTGCCTGGTTGAGCAGCGGAATTTCAGCCGCGCCGCCAAACAGATGTTGTTGACGCAGCCGGCTCTGACGAAAACCATCCGGAACATAGAAGAATTATTGGGCGCCAGAATCGTCAACCGAAGCCATGACGGCATTTCTTTAACGCCTGAAGGCAAAGTGCTTTTTGATCTGGCGATGCGGATGGTGAAGCTCCGAGCCGACGCGTCCGAGCGATTTCAGAAGCTCTCCGTTGCGACCGGCGGCGACATCCGCATGGCGGCGAGCACCATTCCGGCCACTTATATTCTGCCGCGCGCCTTGAGCGAGTTGGCCGGATTGCATCCCGACATCCGGATTTTTCTCAAGATGGAAGATTCCGAAGAAGTGATGAATATGGTTCTGGATAAAGATGTGGAAATCGGATGCATCGGGAAGGCGCCGCTAAACCGAAAGCTTTCGGCCGTGCCTCTATGGCGCGACCGGTTGATTTTGGTTGCGCCGAAAGGTCATCGCTGGGCTCGAAAACGAGGCGTGTCCGTCCGGGATCTGATGAGAGAACCTTTTGTCTTTCGGGAAAAGGGTTCTGCCACCAGAGAGGTCTTTGAACAGGTTCTGAAAGAACGTTTTTCTTTGAGCGCGGCTCAATTTAATGTTCGGGGAGAGCTGGGCAGCTCCGAGGCGGTTAAAGAGGCGGTTCTTGCGGGTCTGGGCGTGTCGGTCTTGTCGGTTCATGCCGTGTCACGCGAAATTGAGCAAAAATTGCTGGTGGAAATCCCGGTGGAGAGACTCCATCTCGCGCGACAGTTTCATCTGATCTACCTCAAACAATTCGACTTAAGACCGCAGCACGGGATTTTCATCGATTTCCTGAAACGATTTCCTGTTGTCGGCTCCTGAAAAAGAGGGGGGCTTGACGGGCCATCATCCGGGCAGGGGGAAATATGATGGTGCCGGAGCTCGGAATCGAACCGAGATGGGCTTGCGCCCGGAGGATTTTGAGTCCTCTGCGTCTACCAGTTTCACCACTCCGGCACGGGCGCGATTATATCGGCCAAAAGGTAAAAGTCAAGCTAAAAACAGGAAGGTTAAAAACTGTTGACAGCCTCCTACACGCGTGTTAAGGGGGCTGCACATTTTTGGGACTCAACGGGGCTGTAGCTCAGCTGGGAGAGCGCTTGAATGGCATTCAAGAGGCCAGCGGTTCGATCCCGCTCAGCTCCACCAGGCATAGAAAAGGGAAGCGTCTTTAGTTTTTTCAAAAACGCTTCCCTTTTCGCTTTTTTACAGATCGGAAACCTGTCGCTGAATTTTGAGCCGCTTTTCTTTGATCATGGCTTCCTTGTTGCCTTCCATCCAGGATTTCATGGCTTGTTCTTTTTTAAGCTTCGCCAAGACGCGTCCGTAGAGATCTTTCTTGGCTTCGAAGTCGCGGATATCCGGTTCAGTCAAATCCTTAAGTTTGAAAATGACCTGTCTGCCGTTGAAATTGACGGGCTTTTCAGGATAGGGGTTTTGCGGCGTCAAAGGCAGAATCAGTTCGACCGCCTCAGGATTCGGTCCGAGTTTGGGAATATCGCCGGCGGGTTGAAACAAGCCGGTTTCGTCGATTCTTAAGCCCCTTGTACGCGCCACGGCCTCAAACGAATCGCCGTTTCTGAGGGCGGCCAGAATGTCTTGCGCCGCTTGCTGGGCCAGACGGATTCGTTCCTGCTCGATATACCTGGACCGGACGCGAGGTTTAATCTCTTGAAGGTTTGGAACAAACGCATCCTTTTTATCCGTGACGAAAATGAGATAGAATCCGTCTTCCGCCTGAAGGACGCGGCTCATATCGTTTTTGGCCAGACCCGACAGATGTTTTTCGATGTCCGCAACATCCGACAAGGGGCTGGGCGGTTGATTAACCGGAAAGAAATCTGCGCTGTGAATTTTCAAAGACAGCTCTGATGCGTAGTCGTCGAAATTCTCGTTTTGATAAATGGTGTCGTGCGCTTTTTTGGCCGCGGCATAGGCCGCTTCCTTGCCCTTGATCTGCCTCGATTCACGGACGACGGCGTCCCGGACCGATTCGAGGGGGCGCAAGGCGCCGTCTTTGTTCGAATAGCGCGCTTTGGTGCGGTCGTAGTGGTCGCGGATATCCGCCTCCGGAAGGCTGGCCGGCGCATGGGCGTCGGCGGAGAAATGAAGGTATTTGACTTTGAGCTGCTCGGGAACCAGAAACGCCGAGGCATTGCGTTTAAGAAAGGCTTCCAGGTCGTCATCCGACGGGTCGTTGGCCGCGCGCATGGCGCCAGGCGAGATTTCTATGAAAGCCAGGTTCATTTTCTGGTTTTGCAGAGCATAGAGCTCAAAGATTTCTGCGTCGGAGATTTTGATGCCTTCACGAAGGATAATTTCAATTTTGTTGGCTGCCAGGTTAATGCGCTGGACCGCCTGAAAGTCATCTTCCGTCATTTTGTTGTAGCGCAGAAGCTGGTCATATTTCCGCCGGTCGAAAGCGCCGTTCGTCTGAAGATCGGGCATGGCCGTGATCATCGTGAAAAGCTCATCCTCGCTGACCTGAACGTTGAGGTCGCCCGCCTTGGCGATAATGACCTGCCGGTTGATCAGACTGTCGAAAGTTGCCTGTTTGAGGTCCATCTGTTTGATCATTTCCGCCGAAACGGTTCCGCCGAAACGCGCACGGACCATGTCCATCATTTTGGCGTATTCGTTGTAGTACTCGCTTTCGCTGATGACGACGCCGTCGACGACGGCGATCGCGCGCGCGGTTCTCGATCCCGGGTCGGTTCCGAAGTACAAGACGAACACAAAAATAATGATCCCCATAAAGGCCAGCATGAACCAGCCTCTTGCGTGCTTGCGGAAAAACTTCAGCATACCGTCTCTCCTCGAGTTGATGTGGTTTGTCGCTCTCTGGTTTTGGACAGAGGGTTTGCACAGTATTACAGTCATTTGCAAATTGCAAACACATTTTAAAAATGCGTTGCTTAGGGGTTGGAAATAGGCTATACAACCAAAAATTTTCACGGGTCTTGCAAAAAAAATCAAAGCAGGAGGCTTCATGCTGTTTGACTATATTTTGGGCAAGTTTTCCAACGATCTGGCCATTGATCTCGGAACCGCCAATACCCTGGTCTATGTGAAGGGCAAAGGGATCATTCTCAATGAACCGTCCGTGGTTGCCGTGCATAAGGATAACCGGGGCATGAAAAAGGTGCTTGCGGTAGGCAATGAAGCCAAAAGCATGCTGGGGCGCACGCCGGGCAACATCGTCGCGATTCGCCCCATGCGCGACGGGGTCATCGCCGATTTCGACATTACCGAGGCGATGCTCAAGCATTTTATTCTGTGTGTGCACAACCGAAAGTCGCTGGTCCGCCCCCGGATCATTGTTTCCGTGCCGTCGGGCATCACGCAGGTGGAGCGGCGAGCGGTTCGCGAAACCGTAGAATCGGCCGGCGCCCGCGAAATTTACCTGATTGAAGAGCCGATGGCGGCGGCCATCGGCGCGGGGCTGCCCATTGCCGAGCCGACGAGCTCCATGGTCGTGGACATCGGCGGCGGCACAACCGAGGTGGCGGTCATCTCCCTGGCCGGGATCGTCTATTCCAAATCCGTGCGAGTGGCCGGCGATAAAATCGACGAGGAAATCGTTCAGTACATGAAACGCAAATACAGTCTGCTCATCGGTGAGAGAACGGCGGAAATCATCAAAACGGAAATCGGTTGCGCCTATCCGATGGAAGAAATCAAGACCATTGACGTGAAAGGACGCGATCTGATTTCCGGTATTCCAAAAACGATAGAAACCAGTTCCGAAGAAATCCGCGAGGCGATTATGGAGCCGGTCACATTAATCGTGGATGCCATCAAAGACGCGCTGGAAAACGCCCCGCCGGAACTTGCCGGCGATATCGTCGACCGGGGTATTGTTCTGACCGGAGGGGGGGCTCTGCTGAAAAATATTGATGTGCTGGTGCGCGAGGAAACGAGTCTGCCCATCACCATCGCCGATGATCCCTTATCCGCCGTCGCTCGCGGCGCGGGTATGGCTTTAGACCAGCTGGATGTTCTCAAAGAGGTTACCATCCAAGTGTGAACATGCGGGCCGGACCGTTTCCCTTTTCAGGTAAGGCATGTTTTTTAAAAACTTTCGGATCGTCATCTTTGTTTCAGCGCTTTTCTTTGCCGCTTTAATTGTGCTTTCCTCCCAGATCAGGCAGGAGGCCGGCGCGGGATTCGCCAAAAAACTGGTTCTGGAGGCCGCCGCGCCTTTACACAATGCCCTGACCGCATCCATCCGGACGATCGGCGACGCCTGGAACCGCTATGTTTATCTGGTCAATCTGCAGGAAGAAAACCGCCGGCTCCGCAGAACCATTGATGAACTCAACAGCGATCTGGTCCGTTTCAGAGAGGACCATCTTGAGGCTGACCGTTTGCGCCAGAATTTGGCGCTTGAACGCCATTACGATTTTAAGTTTGTCGCGGCCTACGTGATTGGAAGAGAACAGGCGGCCTTGTCCAAAACCATCATGATCAATAAAGGGTCCGCACACGGTTTGAAAACCGGGATGCCGGTGGTTGCGTCGCCCGGATTGATCGGTCGTCTCACGGACGTGTCCTGGCACGCCGCCAAAGTCTTGCTAATCATCGACGAAAGCTCCAATGTGGACGTGCTGGTGCAGCGTACCCGAGTGCAGAGTATTCTTCGCGGCGCCGGGCCGCGCAGCTGTCTTTTGAAATACGTTTCCAAGATTCATGACGTCAAAGAGGGGGATCTTGTAATCACGTCAGGAATGAGCAATGTTTTTCCCAAAGGAATTTTGATTGGCGTCGTCAGCGGCGTTGATCGGCAGGACGTCGGCTTATTTGCGAATGTCAGGGTTTCCCCCTTCGCAGATTTTTCGAAGTTGGAGGAAGTGATGATCATTGTGGATGAGACGGCTGACGGGGGCAAAACGAAGGCGAAGGGGAAATGATTTTTTATCTCGTCTTGCCATTTTGGGCGGTGGCTTTGGTCGTGGCGCAGACCGTCCTGGCGGATGTGCTTTTTTCAGGCTGGCTGGTCATTGAGGCTTCGCTGGTGGTGGTGATCTGCGCCGGCTTTCGTCTGAATGTCGTCCGAGGATTGATTCTGGCTTTGGTCATGGGTTTTGTTTTTGACTGTCTGACCGGCTCGGTGATGGGACTTTTCATGCTGGTGTATATGGTGGTTTTTCTGTTGACTTTTTTCGTCTCTGAACGGCTGGTTACGGAAAAATTATATATCATCGCTTTTTTCAGTCTGATTCTGTCGCTGATGGAGACCTTGTTTTTGCTTTTATTCTATCAGTGGATTTATGGAATCAACCTCGCAGGCAGTCTGTTGTCGGTGTTTCTGCCGCAAGCCTTGATGGTCAGTGTCATGGCCGTCGGTTTTTTTTATGCGATGCACCGGATCGAGGAAATGATCTATGGAAAATCAATGCACTCTTCGCAACGGGCCGGAACCTTCTGAATATCGTCAGCGGCTGAACCTCATTATCGCGATCGTGATGGCGGCGGCGTTGGTGATTGTGTGCCGTCTGTGGTACCTGCAGGTTATCAAAGGCGATGAGTTGAAACAGAAGTCGGAAAATAATTCCGTGCGGTTTCGAAAGATCCAGCCTTTGCGGGGACTGATTCTGGACCGAAGAGGGCTCACACTGGTCGATAACCGGCCGTCTTTTGATGTGCTGTATATGCCGAGCCGGGGTAGGGATCACCAGCAAGTGTTCGAAACGCTCAAAACGCTCTATGCTTCGAAGTCTTTCGAACTGGGGGCGGACGCCGCCCTCACAAAAACGCTCCGACCCTATCTGCCCGTGCGGTTGGAAAAAAATGTTCCTTTGGAAAAAGTCGCGCTGGTGGAAACCAATGCCATGACTCTGCCGGGTGTTTATGTGGATGTCACCCCGGTTCGGCTCTATCTGGACGGCGAAATGCTCGCGCCGATTATCGGGTACACCGGGGAAATCAGCAAGGACGAGCTTTTAAGCGGCGCCGACGATTACTCTTCCGGAGATATTCTCGGAAAGGCTGGCCTGGAAAAGGTTCTCGATTCCTATATTCGGGGCCGGCATGGTGCGGAACTCGTAGAGGTGAATGTTCACGGCAAAGAAATCAAAAATCTGGGCCGGATCGATCCGGTTTCCGGCGCCAATGTGGTCTTGACCATTGACGCCGACATCCAGAAAGCCGCCTGGAAGGCCTTTGAAGGCAAGGCCGGTGCGGCGGTTGTGATGGATCCGCGTGACGGATCGATTTTGGCGATGGTCAGCGCCCCCTCATTTGATCCGAATCTTTTCAACAGCGGAATTCCGCAGGAAGAATGGATCCAGCTTCACACCAATCCGCTCAATCCTCTTTCAAACCGGGCCATCTCCGGTCAGTATCCGCCGGGATCGACCTATAAGTTGATTGTTGCCGCCGCCGCTCTGGAAGAAGGCATCATCAAGCCGGAAACCAAAATACACTGCAACGGCACCTTCGAACTGGGCAATCGAATCTATCGTTGCTGGAAGAAGCATGGCCATGGGTCGGTTGATTTGAACCGCGCGCTCGTGGAGTCCTGTGATGTCTATTTTTACACGGTCGGTAAAATGCTGGGGGTGGATAAAATTGCTTTTTATGCCAAACAGTTCGGCTTGGGCGAACATACCGGGATCGTTCTGAACCACGAAAGAAAAGGTTTGATTCCGACCCGGGACTGGAAAATGGCCCGCCGCGGTGAGCCCTGGCAATTGGGCGAGACCATTTCCGTGTCCATCGGGCAGGGCTTTAATTTGACCACGCCGCTGCAGCTGGCTGTGGCTTACGGGGCATTGGCCAACGGCGGAACGCTATGGCGTCCTCGACTGGTTGAGCGCATCGAACGGCCCGACGGCAAGACGCTCAAGGAATTTCATCCGGAAAAAAAAGGAGACGTCAAGTTAAGCAAACAGACCCAGGCGATCTTGAAAAAAGCCCTTTGGGGCGCGGTGAACGCGCCGGGGGGGACGGGTCTGGCCGCCCGACTTGCCGACGCGGAGGTGTGCGGAAAAACGGGAACGTCGCAGGTCATCGGCCTGCCGCAAAATGAGAAAGCCAGACGCGAAAAGAAAATTGCCGCTTTCCATAAAGACCATGCTTTGTTCGTCTGTTTTGCGCCCGCGAATAATCCGGAAATCGTCGTTGCGGTGATCGCAGAGAACGCAGGGTCCGGCGGCGCGGTGGCCGCTCCGATTGCCCGACTAATCCTGGCGGCGCACTTTGACAGGAAAAAGAAAGCTCAAATGGGATGGCAGGCTCCGGAGTTGCTGGCCACCGATGAAAACCTACACAGGCAGTAGGGCTAGAATGCCATCTTTACGATCCTATCGTTGGAGTGAAACGGCATAAATATGATTTTTTTGAAGTTTGATCGTCGAATTTTCCAGCATTTTGACTGGACCTTGTTGGGGCTGGTGCTTGCCATCTGCGGCATCGGAGTGGTGAATATTTATTCTTCCGGCGTTTCGCAAGTGGATTCGGTCGCGCCGCTTTACCTTAAGCAACTTCAATGGATTCTGGTCGGTCTGGTATTTATGGTCATCATGTTTCTCATTGATTATCGGGTCATCAATGAGTTTGCCTATGTGATCTACGGCGCGACCCTTGTGCTGCTTGTCGCGGTGATGGTTTTTGGGCACGCGTCTCACGGCGCGCAGCGCTGGCTGGTCTTCGGACCGATCACCGTTCAACCCTCCGAGCTGGCGAAACTGATGTTGATCCTTGTCTTGGCCAGGTATTTTGATGACCATAAATCGATGGAGCCATACAAGCTTCGGGAGCTGCTCATTCCCATGGTTTTGGTTGCCGTGCCTTTTGTGCTTGTCCTGAAACAACCCGACCTGGGAACGGGATTGATGCTTGTGATCATTGCCGCCTCCATTGCGCTTTTTATGGGGGTCAACTGGAAATCGCTTTTGATCGCATTCGGCGCTTTCTTGTGCATGATCCCGCTGGCCTGGCATTTCTTAAAGGATTATCAGAAAGAACGTCTTCTGACGTTTCTTGCCCCGGAGCGTGATCCTCTGGGTACCGGCTACCATATCCTTCAGTCGATGATTGCGATCGGTTCCGGGGGCTTTTTCGGGAAAGGATTCCTGAAAGGGTCGCAAACACAATTGAAGTTTCTTCCCGAACAGCAGACCGATTTTGTTTTTTCGGTGTTCGCCGAAGAGTGGGGATTTGTCGGGGGCATGATTCTTCTGAGTATGTTGCTGTCGCTGATCGTCTGGGGACTGAAAATCGCCTTGCATTCGAAGGATTTATTGGGCACAATGCTGGCCTTTGGTATCAGCGCATTGATTGCCTGGCAGGTCATCATTAACATGGGTATGGTTTTAGGCTTGCTTCCCGTCGTGGGCATTCCGCTGCCCTTTATGAGCTACGGCGGTTCGGCGATGGTTACGCTTCTGGCGGCGGTGGGATTGCTGATGAATGTCAGTGTGCGGAGGTTCATTCTCCAGCGCTGAGGGGATCTGCAGGGAGTCTAACTCTGAACGGATTTAAGGAGACGATCATGTGGGAAAAGAAAAAGGAGGCACAGGAACTCAAGGCTTTTTTGGGAAAGGGGGCGGAGTTTGTCGGCAAGTTAATCTTTAAAGGGATGGTTCGCATTGACGGCGACTTCCAGGGGGAAATCTTTGGTGAAGGGTCTGTCGATGTCGGAGAATCCGCCATGGTGAAGGCCAATATTGTAGTGAACGAGGTGTTCATCGGCGGAGAAGTGCACGGCTCCGTCGAGGTGAAAGAAAAGATCAGTATTCAAGCCACGGGAAGATTGTTTGGAGACGTGCGCACGCCTGTTTTTGTGATGCAGGAAGGGGCGTTATTTGACGGCCGGTCACACATGCTGGAATCCTCGTCGAAAAAAAATGAACGCACGGTGGATTAGAATAAGTTATCTGTTGGATATTCTTTTCTAAACAGCGATTTTAAAAATTCTAGACCGCCGGTCATAAAAAAGCTTGACAAGCCATCGACTGTATGATTAGTAAGTCCCGCCCTTACGGGAAGCTTGTAGGCTCTCAGGCAAATGTCAGAATGTCTTGCAGTCGATCAGCTCCAGTCAGGTGTCATCAAAAGGGGTCTTTAACATTTTCCGCAAAGTCCCGTTCGGTTGAGAGTCATTCTCAAGCAGGGCTTTAATAAAGACAAGCGCGAGGTGCGTTGTGGTTCAAGTAATTCCTGATTATACGCTTCTGGTCATGATGGCCATTTTCATTATTTTCATGTTCATCCTGAATGCTCTTCTTTACAAACCCATCCTTTCCATTATTGACCGGCGAAAAAAACAGCTTGAAGAGCTCGACAATGAAGTCCGGCTGTTTCAAGAGTCTGTCGAAAAGAGGGTGGCGGAGTATGATGAAAAGCTGCATCTGGCCAAGTCGAAGGCCGCCGACCTGAAAAAAGAAGTGATTGCCGAGGGCTCGAAGGAAGCTCAAAAAGTTCTCGATGCGGTCCGCAATGAAATTCCCGCCATGGCCCAGGAATTTCAGGACAAGATGGAAAAGGAAGTCGCCGCTGCAAGGCAGGTTTTGCAAAGCCAGTCCAGGACGTTGTCTGTTGACATTGCAACGAAGGTTCTGGGAAGGAGCGTTCAATGAATCGTCTGTTAAAAACCATCCGCTGGAATCTGATTCTGACTCTTATCTTTGTCCTGGCTTTCGCGTCGCTGGCTTATGCCAGTGGAGAAGGCGGGGGCTATACCAAGGACGACTGGATTCATCTTGCTGAAAAAACGTTTAATTTCGCCATTCTGGTGGGTTTGATCGTCTGGCTTTTAGGCAAGCGGATGAAAAGTTTCTTTGTCGATCGCCGCAAGGAGATTAAAGAGTCCCTCGAAAGCGCTTCCACACAAAAGGCGGAAGCTGAATCGCAGTATCGAGAATATTCGGAAAAAATCGACAAGGCGTCCGCGGAAATTGACGGCATCTTCGAGATGATCAAAGCCCAGGGCGAAACCGAGAAGCAGAAAATCATCGAGGATGCCCACAAGGTTGCGGCCAAAATGAAGGAAGATGCTCAGGCTCGCATTCAACAGGAGCTCAAAAAAGCGTCCATTCAGTTGCGTCAGGAAGCCGTCCAGCTCTCTGTTGAAATGGCCGAAGACATTCTCAAAAGAAATATTACCGCTCAGGATCATGAAGCCATGATCAAGGAATACATGGATAAGGTGGTGAACAAACATTGATCAGCAATATTGCCAAACGTTATGCCCGCGCCTTTTTTGAGATTGCCGAGGAAGAAAAAATGCTCGAAAAATATTATGACGAGCTCCGGCAGTTTTCATCCGTTGTATCTCAAAACCAGTCCTTGAAAGAATTTCTTGCCAATCCGATTTTCGAGCAGGACAACAAAAAGCAAGTGCTCGAACAGATTATTTCAAGAATGAAGCTCTCGCCGATGACTGTAAATTTTTTGAAGTTGCTCATCGACAAACGCAGAATGGATGTTCTGGCGGATATTGAAAGCTGCTACCGGCAAATGATGGACGAGGCGCTGAAAAAATTGCGCGTGACCGTGAAGACCGCGTTTCCTTTGTCTGCGGATATGCTGAATTATGTAACATCCGCTCTGGAAAGAATGACCGGCAAGCAGGTGGATGTGACGGTTGAAACCGACCAGAATCTTTTAGGCGGCATCGTAATTGGTGTTGGTGATACGCTGTATGACGGCAGCATCAAAAGCCAGTTAAACAATATGAGGAATCTCTTAGGGGAGGCTAGATAAGGCATGGAAACAATCAAGGCGGAAGAAATTAGTCAAATTATTTCTGAGCAGATCAAAAGCTACGAGAAGAAGCTTGACATAAGCGAAACGGGAACGGTCCTTTCCGTCGGCGACGGTATCGCTCGCGTATACGGCGTTCAAAATGCTATGGCCATGGAGCTTCTGGAATTTCCCGGAGGGATTCTCGGGATGGTGCTCAACCTGGAAGCCGACAATGTCGGTGTTGCCGTTTTGGGTGAAGTCACTCATATCAAGGAAGGCGACATCGTCAAAAGAACCGGAAAGATCGCTCAGGTGCCCGTCGGCGAAGCCCTGCTGGGACGCGTTATCGACGCGACCGGCACCCCGCTGGACGGCAAGGGTCCGATCGAAACCAAAGAGTTCCGCCGCATTGAAATGGTTGCCCCCGGCGTGATTCAGCGCCAGCCGGTTAACCAGCCCATGTATACGGGTCTGAAAGCCATTGACGCCATGACGCCGATCGGACGCGGTCAGCGCGAATTGGTCATCGGCGACCGCCAGATCGGTAAAACCGCCATCTGCGTGGATGCCATTATTCGTCAGAAAGATACCGGCATTAAATGCATCTATGTCGCCATCGGCCAGAAAAAATCCACCGTGGCGCAGGTTGTGGAAAGACTCAAACAGAACGATGCATTATCTTACACCTGTGTCGTTGCAGGTTGCGCCTCCGATCCGGCCACCCTTCAGTACATCGCAGCCTACGCCGGTTGCAGTATCGGCGAATATTTCCGCGACAACGGACAGGATGCTCTGATCATTTACGACGATTTGTCCAAACAGGCCGTGGCCTATCGTCAAATTTCGCTTCTGCTTCGCCGTCCGCCCGGACGTGAAGCCTATCCCGGTGATATTTTCTACAACCATTCCCGGCTGCTGGAAAGAGCGGCGCGTGTCAGCGCCGATCTGGGCGGCGGGTCGCTTACCGCTTTGCCGATCATCGAAACCCAGGCCGGTGACGTGTCGGCCTATATTCCGACGAACGTGATTTCGATTACGGACGGTCAGGTCTATCTCGAACCGAGTCTGTTCTTCTCCGGTATTCGTCCGGCCATCAACGTTGGTCTGTCCGTGTCCCGCGTCGGCGGCGCCGCTCAGGTGAAGGCGATGAAGCAGGTTGCCGGGACGCTGAAGCTCGATTTGGCCCAGTATCGTGAACTGGCGGCCTTTGCCCAGTTCGGATCCGACCTGGATAAGTCCACGCAGGCCCAGTTGGACCGCGGCGTGCGCCTGGTCGAATTGCTCAAACAACCGCAGTTCAAACCCATGTCTCTGGGCGAAGAAGTAACCGTTCTCTTTGCCGGCAGCCGCGGGTTCATTGATAAAATTCCCGTGGACAAGGTTCTCGTTTACGAACAGCAGCTTTTGAGCTATGTGAAAAGCGAACACGCAGATATTTTGAAGGAAATAGACGAAAAACAGATTATTTCTCCTGATCTGGAGAAAAAGATGAAAGATATGCTGACGGCTTTCGACTCTGTTTTTGTGGCTGACTAATTGAAAGGTTCAAACCGCGTCGTTGCCTGATAAAAGACGCGACGGTCATCTTCAATAAAGGTTGAGAGGAGTTTTACGTGCCCTCGCTCAAAGATATTAAAAGAAAAGTTAGTGCCGTTCAGAAAACGAAGCAGATTACGCGCGCCATGAACATGGTCGCTGCTTCCAAATTCAAGTCGGCGCAAATGAAAATGGAGAATTTCCGGCCTTACGCCGGGAAGTTCATGGACGTGCTGAACTCTCTGGCAGGGCGTGCGGAGAGCATATCCCATCCGTTGCTGGCGGTCCGCGAACCGAAAAGAGTTCGGGTGATTTGTATGACATCCGACCGCGGTTTGTGCGGCGGCTTTAATACGAACCTGATTAAGGCGACGGAACGATTCCTAAGGGAAAAGACCGCCGAAAACAAAGAAGTCGGCATGATCAATGTCGGCCGGAAAGGGCGGGACTATTTCCGGAAAAAAGCAAACATTCTCGCCCACAAAGTGGATGTTTTAAGCCGGTTTGACATGACTCTCGCTGCGGAAATCGCCGACGAAGTCATCCCCGCGTTCATCAAAGAAGAGTATGACGAGCTGTATTTGATCTACAATCAGTTTGTTAATGTTTCCATTCAGCGTCCTTCGGTGGTTCGCTTGTTTCCGCTTCCGTCGATCGGTCAGGAAATGGACGGCGACGGCGAATCCAATGTGGATTATTCGTATGAACCGTCGGAGGAAGTTCTGCTTCAGAAGCTGTTGCCGATGTACGTTCATGTTCTGATTTTCAGAGCGCTTTTGGAGACGTCGGCCGGTGAAAACGGCGCGCGCATGGCGGCCATGGACAACGCTACGAGCAACTGTGAGGAATTGATTCGATCGCTTACGTTAAAAATGAACAAGGCTCGCCAGGCGGCAATTACTGCAGAACTGATGGATATCGTCGGCGGAACGGAAGCTTTGGCCAAAGGATGATATTGCGGCGGCACGTCGCGCGTGAAAAAAATACATTACGACTATTTGCAAGGAGATAGTTATGAATATCGGAAAGATTGTTCAGGTTATTGGTCCGGTCATTGACGTGGCTTTTGAAGAAGGGAATCTGCCCAGCATTTTAAACGCAATTTTGATTACCAACCCCGCGATCAATGACGAGGAAGATAACTTGGTGGTGGAAGTTGCGCAGCATCTGGGCGACAACGTCGTTCGCTGCATCGCCATGGATATCACCGACGGTCTGGTTCGCGGCATGAGGGCCAAGGACACCGGAGCGCCGATCATGGTGCCGGTCGGCAAAGAAGGCCTTGGACGTATTTTGAATGTGGTCGGTCGCCCCGTGGATGGTCTCGGACCGGTCAACGCTCAGAACATGGCTCCGATTCATCGTGAATCTCCCGCCTTCCTGGAACAAGACACTTCTGTGCACGTTCTGGAAACCGGTGTTAAAGTTATCGATCTGCTCGTTCCGTTCCCCCGCGGTGGTAAGATGGGGATGTTCGGCGGCGCAGGCGTCGGCAAAACCGTCGTTATGATGGAAATGATCAACAATATCGCCATGCACCACGGCGGCATCTCCGTGTTCTGCGGTGTGGGTGAAAGAACCCGTGAAGGAAACGATCTGTACCGCGAAATGCTGGAATCCGGTGTTATCAAGCAGGCCGCTCTGATTTACGGCCAGATGACCGAACCGCCCGGAGCCCGCGCACGCGTGGCTTTGACCGGATTGGCCGCCGCCGAATACTTCCGCGATGTGGAAGGTCAGGACGTGCTGTTCTTCGTCGACAACATTTTCCGGTTCACCCAGGCCGGTTCCGAAGTTTCGGCACTTCTGGGCCGCATGCCTTCCGCCGTCGGTTACCAGCCGACCCTGGCCACTGACCTCGGTGGTCTGCAGGAACGCATTACGTCAACCACCAAAGGCTCGATTACAGCGGTGCAGTGCGTGTACGTGCCCGCCGACGACTTGACCGACCCGGCGCCCGCAACCACCTTTGCGCACCTGGACGGAACCGTCGTGTTGTCCCGTCCGATCGCCGAGCTCGGTATTTATCCCGCGGTGGATCCGCTGGATTCCACCTCCCGAATTCTTGATCCCAACGTTCTGGGCCAAGAACATTATCAGGTCGCCCGCCAGGTGCAGGTGACGTTGCAGAAGTATAAAGACCTCCAGGACATCATCGCGATTCTCGGTATGGATGAACTTTCGGAAGAGGACAAAATCACCGTCAGCCGGGCCAGGAAGATTCAGCGTTTCCTGTCGCAGCCCTTCTTTGTTGCGGCGCAGTTTACAGGAACGGAAGGAAAATTTGTTTCGGTGGCGGATACGGTTCGGGGCTTTAAGGAAATTCTCGAAGGCAAACATGACGAATTGCCCGAGCAGGCCTTCTACATGGTCGGCGGGATTGAAGAAGCGATCGAAAAAGCTCAGAGACTCTCCTGATAAGCGAGGAAGGTTATGTCGGAAGATTTATTGACACTTGAAGTGGTCACACCGGAAAAAATGGTGTTTTCTGGAAAAGTGGAAGAAGTCACCATTCCCGGAACGGAAGGCGAGTTCGGCGTGCTTAGAGGCCATGAGCCCTTTCTAACCTCCGTGGATATCGGCGAATTGTACTTCATCGCCGATGGAAAGAAATACTTTTATGCCGTCAACACGGGTTACGCTGAAGTTACGGCCAGCAAAGTAACCGTTTTGATTGAAACAGCGGAACGCGCCGATGCGATCGATAAAGATCGCGCGGAAAGGGCCAAAGTAAAAGCGGAATCAGCGCTTGCTGGGTTGTCCAAGGAGTCCAGCGAATATGAAAAAATGCGCCTGGCTCTAGTTCGCGCCATTAACCGCATTGGTGTTGCTGAGAAATCAACCCTGCATTAAAAAAAGAGCAGAGTAAGAACGAATAGACCTCGAAAAAACAAGGCAGCCCATTGCAAAAAGGGCTGCCTTTTTTTCATATGGATCAGAGCTTACTCCGGAGAAATATCGATAATCTGAAAACGGCGCGTACCGCCGGGTGTTTTCACGGTAATTTCACTTTCGATGCTTTTCCCAATCAAGGCTTTTCCAATTGGCGACGTCACGGAGATTTTATTGACGTTGATATCGGATTCCAGAGGGCCTACCAGCTGGTATTTAATTTCGTCCGACTCTTCGCCGTCGATATCCGCGATGGTCACAAAACAACCGAAGACGACTTTATCTCCGATCTTGTTTTTTAAATCAATGATGTTGCAGCAGGCCAAATTATTTTCGAGTTCCTGCAACTTGCCGTGCAAATACGACTGCCGCTCCTTGGCTGCTGCATACTCGGCATTTTCGGAGAGATCGCCATGGGCTCGGGCCACTTCAATGTCCCGGATGTTTTCGGGAATTTGAACATTTTTAAGGATGTCCAAATCTTTTTTCAATTTATCAAAGCCTTCTTTGGTGATGGGTATCTTTTCCATTCGTGCTCCCGATTGTTTGACCTTGCGCTGGCGTGAGGATGACTTCAACAACAGGCAGGACTGATGAGGTTTCATGTCTAATCGAGATTGATGCGCCTGTCAAGCGATGATTTGGATGAAAAATGCAAACATCTAGTTCAATGATGACGATGGTTTATCCGTTTATCAGGCACAAGTTGTTTTGTCGGAGTCTTTGTGCTATTGAACGCGAGTCATATACTGTAAGGGGTTTTTGTTCCGATGCTGCATGATACCTATCAACGCACCATAAACTATTTGCGTGTTTCCATTACGGACCGCTGCAATCTGCGCTGTGAATATTGTCGTCCCAAGGAAGGCGTTTCCTTGAAAGGCCATGAAGATATTCTGAGTTATGAGGATATTCTCCGAGTGATATCGGCAGCGGTTCGCATGGGGCTCATCAAGGTTCGACTGACCGGTGGCGAGCCGTTGCTTCGAAGGGATTTTGTCGATTTTGTTTCGCGCCTTGCGAAAATTGAAGGGTTGCAGGATATCAGTCTGACGACCAACGGCATACTCCTGGAAAATATGGCCGAGGCCATTTATAAAGCCGGTCTTCGCCGTGTGAATATCAGCCTGGATTCGATGAATCCGGATCGCTATCGCGAGATTACGCGGGGAGGAGATCTCAAATCGGTGCTCAGAGGAATTGCGGCCGCTGAAAAAGCGGGATTCTCCCCGATCAAGATCAATGTCGTAGCGATTAAAGGATTTAACGACGATGAAGTTCTGGATTTTGCGCGACTGGCTGCTAACAAGCCGTTCCAGATTCGTTTTATAGAACTGATGCCGATCAGCGAGGTCAATACGGCAACGCAGGGTTGTTTTCTCCCGATGTCCGTGCTGAGAAACAAGATCATGGAACATTATCAACTGGAGCCTCTCGGCAAGAAAAAATTCATATCAGATGGCCCCGCGGAAATTTATCGCCTCTCCGGCGGTCTGGGAGAAATCGGGTTTATTCATCCTGTGAGCAGCCATTTCTGCGCCACCTGCAATCGTCTGCGTCTGACTGCGGACGGCAAATTGCGCGCCTGCCTGCTTCGTGACGAGGAAATCGATTTGAAAAAACCGTTGTCGGCGTCATGTGATGACGACGTTTTGCAAGATTTGATTTCCCAGGCCATTCTTCTGAAACCGGCACATCACGATCTGGACTGTACAGACCGGCACTTAAAGAAATGTCATCGCGACATGTCTGATATCGGCGGGTGAATCGAACAGATGATAAAGATAAGCGTTTCGAGTATAATCGCCTCTGTCGAAGGGATCGGATATGACTGTCGAATACATTCCGGCCGCGTCCTATGATCGCTGGCTGGCGACCGAAAAGGGCAGATTGATTTTTTCCAGGATTCAGCATTTGCTATTCGAGCTGGCGGTCCCGGTTGCGAATGAATCCGTCTTGAACGTCGAATGCAGAAATGGACTTTATCTGCAGATGTTCCGGCAGTCTGGTTGCGCTCTTTCCGGCACGGCCTCAACCCGCACGTGGTTGGACATTGCCCGCAGCCGACTTGGACAAACCGCCGATCTGCGGTTGGCCGAACCGGAGGATCTTCCCTTTTCTGACAACGAATTCGATGTTGTCTCATTGATTTGTGTTCTGGAAACCGCAAACAATCCACAAAAGGCGCTCGCGGAGGCGATTCGAGTCAGCCGGAATCGTGTGGTGGTCGGCCTGTTGAATCCGTGTTCCCCCGCTATGACCAGAAGACGGCTTAAAAAGATTTTCGGATTTTCTCCATCGGCGCCGCTGCGCTTTCTTCGACGCAGCGATCTGGAAATCATGATCGGCAAAGCGATGTCGCGGCCGCCTATATCCTGGGGCAGCGCGGTTTTCCTGCCGGATATGTTCTACAGTGCTTTTTCCGAACTGGAAGAGATTTTGCCTCAGAAAAACAACCCGCTAGGCGCGTTTGTCTGTGTTTCTTTCCCCGTTACTTATACGTACAGGACGGTCCAGAATCCGCTTTTGAACGTTTTTGATGTCAAGCGACGCTCTGCTCCGGCAGCCGCGCCCGATGCGGTGCGGGGAATGTTAAGGAGAAATGAAAAATGATCCGCGAGGCTTTTCTTTATTCGAGAAACGAGGATCAGAGCGTACAATGCTCGCTTTGCGCTCATCGTTGTGTCATTGCCCCGGAGAGATTCGGGATTTGCGGCGTTCGAGGAAACCGGGACGGGACGTTGTATTCCATGGTCTACGGTACGCTTATTGCCGAACATGTCGATCCAATTGAGAAAAAACCATTTTTTCATGTTTTGCCCGGTTCTCGTTCCTATTCCGTAGCGACCGTCGGATGCAATTTCCGTTGCGCGTTTTGTCAAAATGCGTCCATTTCGCAATCTCCGCAAAAAACCAGAATGATTCCCGGTGAAGATGTATCTCCCGGCGCAATTGTCGATCAGGCGATCCGCGCCGGATGTCAATCGGTGGCCTATACTTATACGGAGCCTACCGTTTATTTTGAAACGGCCTATGAGACAGCCGCGATTGCACACGACAGGGGTTTGCTCAATCTGTTTATCACCAACGGATTTATGACCTCCGAAGCCTTGAAAATGATTGAACCTTATCTGGATGCGGCCAATGTGGATCTGAAATCCTTCCGGGATGAATTTTATAAGAAGTACTGCGGCGGACGCCTGAACCCGGTTTTAGAAACGCTTCGCTGCATGAAGACGCTGGGGATCTGGGTCGAGATAACCACCCTTTTAATTCCGGGACTTAACGACTCAGAAGACGAATTACGGGATATTGCGGCGTTCATCGCCGGCTTGGGGAAAGAAATTCCCTGGCATATCAGCCGCTTTCACCCGCAATATAAAATGCCTGATCGACCGGCGACACCTGTTTCCTCCTTGCATCGAGCTATGGAAATCGGCCATGAAGCGGGGCTCCATTATGTTTACAGCGGCAATGTGCCGGGAGACAAAGGCGAGAATACGCTGTGCTCAAACTGCAAAACGGTTTTGATTGAACGCTATGGTTATCAAATCCGGGCCGTCAGGCTCGATGCAGGCCGCTGCAACGTCTGCCAAGCCCCGTTCGATGGAATTGTCGAGCTTAATCCACAGTCGACTTTCGACAAACGCTCAAAACAATAAAGAAAATCACAAAACACTACATGTTGTGGTATAAATTTATCGCCATACATTTTGTTGTATTTTCTCTTTACAAAGAATAGGTCTTTTGTTAGTCTTTGCCAAATTCTCAAACCTGTCGTGGGACGATTGTTTATGAAATTAAAACGATTGGAAATATCCGGATTCAAATCATTCCGCGACAAAATCGTCATTGATTTTTCAAAGGGCGTCAACGCGATTGTCGGACCGAATGGATGCGGCAAATCCAACGTTGTGGATGCGATTCGCTGGGTGATGGGCGAGCAGCGCGTGAAAGCGTTGCGCGGCAAAAAAATGGATGATGTGGTTTTCAACGGCTCTGAAGATTCCGCCGCGGTAAGCATGGCTGAAGTCGTCATGACGCTTGAGAGAAATCATTCCACGTTTCCGGGCATTTATGGCGAGCTTTCAGAAGTGTCCATATCGCGCAAAGTCGTGTTGGATGCAGAAAGCGAATACTGCATCAACCGGACGCCCTGCCGCCTGCTGGATGTTCGTGAATTCTTTATGGGAACAGGCGTCGGCGCCCGGACCTATTCGCTGGTTGAGCAGGGTTCGGTGGCGAATCTGGTGGAAGCCAAACCGGAAGACCGCCGGCTGTTTATCGAAGATGCCGCAGGTGTCTCCAAATACAAAAGCCGCAAGGAGGCCGCCGTCCGGAAAATGGAGGCGACCAAACAGAACATTGTGCGGCTCAACGACATTAATAAGGAAGTCAAGTCCCAGCTCAATGCGATTTCTCGTCAGGCCAAGCGCGCCGAACAGTACAAAGAAATCAAGCAACGCATGAAACAAGCGGAGCTGATTCTGGCCGCCCAGGCTTATGCCGATCTTTGTCGTCGAAGCAGTGAAATGCAGGTTCTGCGCGACGAGCTGCGCGGCCAGGAGGATTCGCAGCTGGCTCACCTCGAAGCGAAAGAATCCGCGCTTGAAGAGATGAAGACGCAGTTGATCGCAGCGGAAGAGGCCATTGCCCTCAATCAGGCGGAGCTTTACGAAATCCGAAATGCCATCAACATTAAAGAAAAAGGCATTGAATTTTCCCGCCAACAAATAACCGTCGCGGCGGACCGGAAAGAGAAGAATCTTGAGGAGATTGACCAGCTTCAGGACAAGCAGGCGGGGCTTGCGGCGGAGATCGAAAAATTGCGCGACAGCGTATCCAATGCAACCGGAACCCTTTCCCGGATGCAGGAAGAACTCGATGCCGGCAATCTTAAAGTTCAGGGTCTGATTGAGGCCGACCGGGAAATCAACAGCCGCCTCGAAGAACAAAAAATTCTCTACATGGATGTCATCACGGAAAAAGCCCGGGTAAGCAATATGGCTTCGAGCCTTTGCCGGAGCCTGGAGGATTTGAAGAAAAGGGAAGAACGGGAAAACCGGGAAATCGCAGAAGACAGAAAAAGACTGGAAGATCTGACGTCTCGACTGGGAACGCTTGCCGACAGTCTGAGCGGCCTGGAAGAGGAAACCGGACAATTGGCTGAAAGAAAGGAGCTCATTGCCGAGGAGCTCCAGCAGGCGAAAACGGCCTTGCAACTGGCGGAAGAGGCGATCGCACAGATCAAAGAGGACATCGGCGGCAAAACCTCCCGCCTGCAATCGCTGATCGAATTCCAGGAAGCCTACAAATGGTCCAGCGACGGAGTCAAAAAAGTCATAGATGAACAACCCGGCGCCGATACGTTTTGCGGCGTAGTGGCCGATCACATTCAGGTGCCCAGAGAGTATGAATCGGCCGTCGAGGCCGTTTTGGGCGACAAGCTGCAGTATGTCGTGGTGAAAAATCAGGAGGACGGCCTCAAAGCCATCGACTATCTGAAAAGCTATCGGCTTGGGCGCGGCAGTTTTGTGCCTGTGGAATTGCGTGCTCATCACAAACCCACTTACGGGGCTTTGCATCTGCAAGAAGCCGAACCTCTGCTGCAAAAAGTGGTCGTCAAGGAAGAATTTCAAAGCATCGCCGACGGTCTGTTGGGCGATGTCCTGTTAACCAAGAATATTGAAACCGGCATTTCTCTGTGGAAGCAAAACGGTTTTCAAGGCACGTTCGTGACGCCGGAAGGCGACACCATCAGCCCGCAGGGCGTGCTTACCGGCGGCAGCGGCTCTGCGGTTGAACGCAGTCTCCTGGCCACCAAGCGTGAAATCGCCGAGTTGGAAACGGATTTGGTTAACCTGACCCGCCGGCTTGACGAAAATCTGGAAGAAAAAAAGAAACAGGCATCCGCCATCACCCGCTGGGAGGAAGAGCTCGGCGGTTTGAAAAACCGCTTGCATCAGTTGGAGATTGATATCAACGGGCGCAGGAAAGATATTGAGCGCTTCGAGGATGAGTCGCAGCGGCTGACCCAGAGGATTGCCGTTTTGGAGTATAATCTCCGCAGCATCAGGGAAGAAGGCGAGCAGGCCCAGGAGAAGCTCCGGGCGATCGGGACGGACGCGCAACGCCATGACGAAAAAGAGAAGGCGCTCAATGAAGGCATTTCCGCGCTCAACAGCCGGAAACAGCAGTCGCGCGCGGCGATTGACGAGCAGGAGCGCGCCCTGACGGGACAGAAAGTCCTTGTGGCGTCTTTGTCGGAGAAAAAGGACGCCGATTTGCGCACGATTGACCGGCTGGAGGAGAGCCGTCGGGTCAATGAGCAGGATGCGGTGCGAAAACGTGAGGAGATTGCTGCTTTTGTAAAGCAGATTGAAGAATTGACGGCTGCCGTCGAAGCCGATCAGGCCTTGCTTGGCGACTTGTATGCGAAGTTTTCGGCCTGTGAGGCCGAATTGGTTCAGAAGAAGGAACAACAGGCCGCTGAAGATGAAAAGCTCAAAGTTTATGAAAATGAAATTCGCGAGATTAAAAAGAAAATCGACGATCTACGGCGTCAGGCCGGCGAGCGGGACATTCAGTTGCGGGAAACCGCGATAAGTATAGAAAATCTGCAAAACACCATCTTGGAAAAACACGATGTCGACCTGGCGGCCGGCGCGTCCGAGGTTATCGTTCCGGAGGCATCGGCAATCGAGCAGCTTAAAACAAATTTGGAAAAAGACCGTCAAATCATTGAAACATTCGGCGAAGTGAATCTCTTGGCCTTGAGCGAATACGAAGAGCTCGACAAACGATATCAGTTTTTAAACGAACAACTGACCGATCTCAATGCGTCTTTGGCCTCGCTGCAGCGGACCATCACCCGCATCAACAAAATTTCCCGCGACCGGTTTGCCGAGACCTTTGACGCCGTCAATGCCTGTTTCAAAGAAGTGTTTGCGCAGATTTTCCCCGGCGGTCGCGGTTCGCTGCACCTGACGGATGAAAACGATCTTCTGGAAACCGGCGTGGATATCGACATTCAGATTCCGGGCAAGAAATCTCAGAGCGTCAGTCTGCTTTCCGGCGGAGAGAAATCGCTTGCGGCCATCGCTTTGATTTTCGCCATTTTGATGTATCGTCCGTCGCCGTTTTTGATTCTCGACGAAGTCGATGCGGCGCTCGACGACGCCAATACCAATCTGTTCAACCGTCTGATCCGCAACGTCGCGGAAAAATCCCAGGTCATCATGATCACGCACAACAAAAGCACGATGGAAGTCGCCGACACGCTTTTCGGCGTGACCATGCAAAAACAGGGCATTTCTTCGGTTGTGTCCGTGACACTCAATTAATGTCCCGCCGGAGCGCCGGCTTCCCCCTCAACAAAGCTTTACATCCGGGCGAAAAATCGCTATGGATCAGCAGGTCACGCTGAAAGGGAAAAGGTTCATGGCGAAGTTTAATTTTTTTGAAAAGCTCAAATCCGGTCTGGCCAAAACACGAGAGGTTCTGACCACGGATATCGATGATCTGATTCTGGGAAAGAAGGAGATCAATCAGACTCTGTACGACGAGTTGGAAGAATTGCTCATTACCGCGGATATGGGTCCGCAGTTTACCTATGACCTGCTCGATGAGGTCAAAAGCCGCGTCAGCCGGAAAGAACTCAAAGACGCCTCCCAGATCAAGAGCATCATGCAAAAACGGATGCTCGACATCCTCCGGTCGGTTGACCGGCCGCTTGTGATCGCCAAAGGCAAGCCGTTTGTGATCATGGCGGTCGGAGTCAACGGCAGCGGGAAAACGACGACGATCGGCAAGCTGGCCCATCAGTTTCGCCAGACCGGCCATGACGTGATGCTGGCAGCCGGCGACACATTTCGCGCCGCGGCCATCGAGCAACTCGAAGTCTGGGGAAAGCGCGTCGGCGCGCCGGTGATCAAACAGAAGATGAACGCCGATCCCGCCGCAGTGGCGTTTGACGCGATGGGGAAAATGAAAGCCGGCTTTTCCGGGGTTATGATCATCGACACGGCCGGTCGTCTGCATACGCGCACCAACCTCATGGAAGAGCTCAAAAAGGTGAAACGGGTCATTGATCGGGAATATCCCGGCGCGCCCCATGAAATTCTGCTGGTGCTCGATGCCACCACCGGGCAAAATGCTCTGGCGCAGGCCAAAATGTTCAAAGAGGACATCGGCGCGACAGGCATTGTGCTGACCAAACTCGACGGGACGTCCAAAGGCGGTGTGGTCGTCCGGATTGCCGGCGAACTGGGCCTTCCGGTCCGCTACATCGGCGTCGGGGAAGGAATCGACGATCTGCGGGCGTTTGACAGCACGGAGTTTACCTCGGCTCTGTTGGATTGAAGGATATGCAAAAAATCTTTGCCATCGGCGATGTTCACGGCTGCCTGGACAAACTCGTCAGGCTCGTAGAAGGTCTTGCCGCCGATCCGGCCGGGGATACTCTCGTTTTTCTGGGAGACTACATCGATCGAGAAGACGGCGGACCGGATGTGGTCGATTATGTTTTGGGGCTTAAAAAGCGCTACCGAAACCTCGTGTGCCTGTGCGGCAACCATGAATATATGTTTCTTCGGTACCTCGAAGGCCTCGATGAGGATCTCTACCTGGAAAACGGCGGGCGGGCGACGCTTAAGGCTTACGGAATCACCTCTGCCGACGCCGTCCGCACGAGAAAATCCAAGGTGCCGCCGGCGCATTTGAAATTCTTCAACGCACTGTTTCCCTATTATGAAACCGAAGACCATATCTTCGTGCATGCCGGGCTCAGGCCGGGCGTGCCGCTTACGGAACAGACGCTGCATGATCTGGTCTGGATCCGTCATGAATTTATCGATTCCGAATTTGATTTCGGCAAAGAAGTGATCTTCGGGCACACGCATAAGCATGCTCCGATCCTGTCCAAAAACAAGATTGGCATCGACACGGGCGCGGTTTACGGCGGAAAACTTTCGTGTCTGGAGTTGCCGGCCCGGATCTTCCATCAGGTATGAATATGAAACTTCTCGAGTGTGTTCCTAATTTCAGCGAAGGTTGCGATTGGACCGTCATCCGGTCCATTGCTCAAGTCCTTGAGGAGACAGCCGGCGTTGCGCTTTTGGATTACAGCGCCGATGTGGATCACCACCGCAGCGTGTTTACTTTTATCGGAAAGCCGGACGATATCCTGGCCGCGGCGCTGGCCGCGGCCGGTCGCGCCTTCGAGCAAATCGACATGCGAGCCCACGGCGGCGCGCATCCCCGGCTCGGCGCGGTGGACGTTGTGCCGTTTATTCCCTTGGGCGAAGCCGAAATGAAAGACGCCGTCAAGATTGCGCATCGTTTCGGCCGCGAACTTCACCGACGTTTCGGCGTGCCCGTCTATTTTTACGCAGAAGCGGCCCTGACCGAAAAGCGTCGGCAACTGGCGGACGTCCGCCGCGGCGGATATGAAGCGCTCGGCCGGAAAATCGCGGACCCGAGGGAAGCGCCGGATATCGGCGGGCCCGATTTTGATCCCCGCTGGGGCGCAACCGCAGTGGGCGCCCGTCTGCCGCTCGTGGCTTACAACATCAATCTCGCAAGCGGCGACATCCATGTGGCCCGGGCCATCGCGGCAAAAATCCGGGAAGCCGCAGGCGGCATTAAACATGTTCGGGCCATCGGCCTGTTGCTGAAAACCCGGAATATTGCGCAGGTCTCCATGAATCTGGTCGATTGCCGGGAAACCTCTTTGAAAGAGATCTTTGATCAGGTCCGGGATCTGGCCGCAGCTTACGGTGTCGATATTCTGGAGTCGGAATTGATCGGCCTGACGCCTGCCTGCGCGCTTTCGAAAACGACGCCGGAAGCTTTGAAGCTGAGGGATTTCACCGAGGACAAAATCCTTGAAAATCATGTGTCGGAGATGAAAGCCCGCTTTCTGCCGCATTGACACGGTTTATAAAGCGTGTTAAATCCACACCCTCTTGCGGCCTAAGAGGTTGCCCCTGTAGCTCAGAAGGATAGAGCAACGGATTCCTAATCCGTGTGCCGTGTGTTCGACTCACACCAGGGGCACCATTTCATTTCCCTCATTGCGTCGGTATTTCCGCGAATCTTTTTCCTCAAAAGCGTTGACGTTATTTTATCGGCACGAGATTTTCTTGACATAAAAACAGGCGCTTTTTATACTTCAACACAAAACCGAGTTGGCGGGTTTGTGTTGCACGAAAATCGCAGAACACATTCACCCGCTGCAGTGTTTTCGCCACTTCATTGAGGGACCAAGGCAATGCTCAAGAGCATTCCCCTATTGAGTAAACAGATTGAGGCCATCATTGAATCCTCGTACGACGGCATTTATGTCACCGATGGGGAGGCCAATACCATTATGGTCAATTCCGCCTACGAGGCGATGACGGGTATCAAGAAAGAGGAAGTGATCGGCCGGAATATGCGCGACCTGGTTCGGGAAGGCTTCATTGATCAAAGCGTCACGCTCAAAGTCCTCGAAACCGGAAAGCGCGCGACGATCCGGCAGAAACTCCGATCCGGCAAAGAGATTCTGGTCACGGGCAACCCGATCTTTGATGATCACGGCAAGATTGTCATGGTCGTCACCAATGACAGGGATATGACCGAGCTCATCAAGCTGCATCAGCAGGTTGAACATTCCATGCAGATTGCGGCCGCCTACAAGGAGAAGTTCCAGACCATCCAGGAAGTGGGAACCTTCGGCAAAGATTTTGTCGTGGCTTCTCAGGCGATGAGCGATGTGTGCGCAATGGTGGAGCGCGTCGGTAAAACGGACGCCACAGTGCTTTTCTACGGGGAGACCGGCGTTGGCAAGGACCGTCTGGTGGAAGAAATCCACAGGATTTCGCCCCGGTATGACAAAGGGGTTTTAGTCAAGATCAACTGCGGCGCCATTCCCGAATCCCTTCTGGAAAGCGAACTGTTCGGCTATGAATCCGGCGCGTTTACAGGCGCAAAGAAAGAAGGGAAAATCGGTCTTTTTGAACTGGCGGACGAGGGGACGATTTTTCTCGATGAAGTGGAGTGCCTGCCGCTGTCGCTGCAGCCGAAATTGCTGCGGGCGCTTCAGGATTTCAAGATTGTCCGCGTCGGCGGCACCGTTGCCAAAAAGGTCAATGTGCGCGTCGTTTGCGCCACCAACATGGATCTTAAGGAGATGGTCGAAAAAAACCAGTTCCGCGCGGATCTGTATTATCGCCTCAATGTGGTTTCCGTCATCGTTCCTCCATTGCGTGAGCGGAAAGAAGCCATTCCTCACCTGGTGAATTATTTTATCAACGCTTTCAATCAGAAATATAAGAAGAAAAAATATGTTACCAAGGAAACGATGGACCTGCTTGTGTCCTATGCCTGGCCCGGCAATGTGCGGGAGGTGGCCAATGTGATTGAAAGGCTTTCCGTCGTGACGGACAAAATGCGGATCGATCCGGAAGATCTTCCCCATGACATGCGGGGAAAGGCGCCGGATCCTGAAATCGACCGGGAGATGCCGCTTAAGGAATATCTGGAAGAAAAAGAGATGGCCTTGATCAGAAATGCGATAAAAAAATACGGCAGCGCCCGCAAGGCCGCCGCCGTTTTAAAAATCGATCATTCCACAATCACTCGCAAGCTCAAGAAGCATGAGCGGCCGGCGTAGGTCGGCATTTCCGTCCGTTCAATCATCCGTTGTGCCTTTTCCGGCATTGTCTTTCACGATGACGGAGTCGATGCGTGATCACCGGTAATGTTTGTGATAGGCCCTCCACAGATCCTCCCTGAAATCTGGATGCGCGATGGAGATGAGCGCCTTGGCGCGATCTGAAAAGGATTTCCCTCTCAAATCGGCGATGCCGTATTCGGTGATGATAATGTGGACATCCGCTCTCGTTGTTGTGACCACCGCGCCCTCATCAAGATGGGGCACGATTCTGGATGTTTTGCCGCCCCGGGCTGTTGAGTGAAAAGCTAAAATGGATCGGCCGCCCTTGGAGTGGGTGGCGCCTCGCACGAAGTCGGCCTGTCCGCCTGTGCCGCTGTATTGCCTGTAGCCGATAGTGTCGGATGCCACCTGGCCGGTGAAGTCGACCTGAAGGGCGGAGTTGATCGAGACCATGTTGTCATTTCTGGAAATCACTTCCGGAGCGTTCGTATAGTCGAAAGAGTACGCTTCGACAAAAGCGTTGTCGTCGATAAATTTGTAGAGCTTTTCCGTGCCCATAAAGAACGATGCGACCATTTTTCGCCGGTGGTAGTTTTTTCTTGCGCAGTTGACGACGCCGCATTCGACCAGATCGACCACGCCGTCGGAAAACATTTCAGTGTGAATGCCCAGATCTTTTTTATCTTTGAGGAAGCTCAAAACGGCGTCGGGAACGGCGCCGATGCCAAGCTGAAGACAATCCCCGTCCTTGATCAGTTCGGCGCAGTATCCGCCGATGGCTTCATCAATTACTGTGATGGTCGGCGGCTGAAGAATCAACGGCGCCGTGTCGCATTCGACGATATAATCGATTTCCGACACGTGGATGAAAGCATCGCCCAGTGTGCGCGGCATATTCGGCGTCACCTCGGCAATCACCAGACTCGAACTTTCGGCGGCCGGTTTGGTGTAGTCCACCGACACGCCGAAAGAGCAGTACCCTTGCTGGTCGGGCACGGACAGCATGCAGAGGGTTACATCGGCCGGCAGAATTCTTTCCGTGAACAATCGGGGCAGATCGCTGTTGTGGACCGCGGTAAAGGCGGCACGGCCTTCATGAATCGCCTGCCTGGAGCCGGCTCCGGCAAAAAGCGAATTATGGATAAAATGAGGCTGACATTCCGGCCGGCAGTACAACGTATGTCCCATCGCGATTTGGTGAGCGATTTCTACATGGTGATATCGCTCTTTGAACTCAACCATGGTTTTAAGCAGCAGTTCTGGCGTTCCCGCCGCGTGGCCGGCCACGACGCGGTTGCCCGATTGAATATGCGAAACCGCCTCTTCGGCGCTGACCAGTTTCTGTTTATACGCTTTTTCCCACTTCATCATTTTCCTCCACCTTCGGCTCACGTTGCTCAATGTCCTTTCCGGATCGGCAAATCTTCCGGGATTGGATGTTTGAGCTTTTAGCAGGATTGATGCCAGACAACTCATTCTGAAATGAACCGGGCCGATTGTTGTTTGGCCATTCCGGGTTCTGTTGCTGCGTTTTGTCCGGAGGTCGTCTATGGTGAAAAGCTGTTTGTTTAAAAAGCCAGGCGGTTATAAGTCTCCCCCAATAGGGCAGAACACTCATAATCCGTATGAAATTCAGTGACATAAAATACTTGACGTGAAATCGATAAAGTGAAGTCGGCCAAGTGTCTTTTTTTCCTGAAGCACGTGAAGCTGCCGGACTGCGGACGATAAAACTATTTTTGGGACCAGGCGTTTGTCATCCGGGTGGGCATTTTTCTTCCCCAAAGCGAGCTAGTGCGTAGCTGAAAAAAATGGTCAAAGCCGGAAATGGTGCATTTCCGCACCATCGGATTTCTTTATTTCTTATATTTATCAGATAGATAAGCTGAAATGAAGAGAACGCGAGGTTGTGGTGCATTTTAGCAACAATGCGAGCCGGAAATCCTTGAATCATTTGTAACATGTTAAAAAACAATTCTTTTGTTAATGCTATCACCGGTGGCTGGCTGTTGATAAATTGCACCGATTCTGAAAACTTACACTTGTTGGTCATCGTTTTGTACGATGTTTACGGACGCTTCTTACGTGTCTTGGAACTCAGATACCCATACTTTCGTGTGTAAAAGCTGCCCCGGATGGGAGTACGAAACACTTATCTCTGTACTCAAATTTTCTTTCAATGACTTCATCTATTCAAAAATAATATGTTTTTTGAAGAAAAAGAAACAGATTGCCAAAAAACTGTCTGGCCTGGCCCGGCCGATCGTTTTCGTATCGGTATCTTGAGACATATTAAATCTGATGTGGCATGCATGTTGCTCGTTTGGGAAAACGGTTGAACCTGGGTGGACGAAGGCAGGAGCAGTAGGTTTTCTCATCCTCCGGTTCAATGAGATTTAAGGAAGTGTTCGGATATGACACGGAAATATTTTGATGACTGGATAGAAACTGAAGAGTTTGACACACCGACTCGAACCATTACGGAAACGGATGTTGTCATGTTTGCCGCTTTAAGCGGAGACTATAACGAGCTGCATACCAGCGCGGAAGCCACCAAAGAAAATCAGTTCGGCCAGAGAATCGCGCACGGTCTTCTGATTTTGGGCATTTCCCACGGATTGCTCTTTCGAACGGGGTTTCTGGATCAAACAGCCATAGCGTTTTTAAGCGTCCACGATTGGAAATTTCAGGCGCCGGTTTTCTTCGGCGACACGATCCGGGTGAAATTCAAGGTCCACGAAAAGAAAGAAAGCAAAAGCAAGTCCGACCGCGGAGTCGTGACCTTGTACCTGGAAGTCATTAATCAAAATAACGCGGTGGTTCAATCCGGATACAAAGCGATCATGGTTAAACGACTACAAAAACGGAACTCCAGCGAGAAGATTTAATTGAAGAAAAAATAAAGAAGGAAGAGACAATGTATTTACTGCACACGGAAGAGTTAAAAATGTTTGTCGGTCAGTTGAAAAAAATGGTCGACAACAAAGTGGCGCCGCGCGCGGCCGAAATCGATGAGAAAGGCGAGTTTCCCTGGGATTTGAAACAGTTATTTCAGGAAACGGGTCTGTTCGGTCTGGCTGTGCCGGAGGAGTTCGGCGGAACGCACCAGGGTCATCTCTATACCTGCCTGGCTGTCGAAGAAATCGCCAGGGCCTGTGTCAGTTCATCGCTCATTGTCCAGGGACAGGCCTTGGGTTGGGATCCGATTCTTATCGGCGGGACGGAAGAACAAAAAAAGAAGTACGGTCCTTTGGTGTCCACGGGTGAGGTTATCATTTCTTTCGGTTTAACGGAGCCGGGCGCCGGATCGGATTCGGCCGCTATGGCGACTCGCGCTGTGAAAAAAGGGGATAAGTACATTATTAATGGAACAAAATGTTTCATCACCAACGGGCCGGTGGCCAATCTCATTACTGTTTTTGCCATGACGGATGCCTCCAAGGGTGTCAAAGGCATCAGCGCATTTATCGTTCCGACGGATTCGCCGGGATACTCGGTGGCCCGCTGGGAAAGCAAGATGGGCATCAAGGGGTCGCCCACGGGGCAGCTGGTTTTCGACAATGTCGAAATTCCCGCGGAGAATCTGATCGGCCAGGAAGGAAAGGGATTTGTCTACGCCATGAAAACCCTTGATCGCTCCAGACCGGTTATCGGTGCGCAGGCTTGCGGCGTTGCCAAAGGCGCCCTGGAACAGGCGATCAAATACGCGAAAGAACGGATCCAGTTCGGAAGACCCATTGGCCAGTTTCAGGGCATCAGCTGGATGCTGGCGGATATGGCTTCCGAAATCGACGCGGCCAGAAGCCTGGTTTATCAAGCCGCGCAATTAATCGACGAGGATGATCCGAATCGGAGCTATTTGTCTGCGGCGTCGAAACTGGTCGCTTCCAACACGGCCATGAAGGTCACCACCGACGCGCTGCAGATTGCCGGCGGTTACGGCTACATGACGGAGTTTCCTTTTGAACGGATGATGCGGGATGCGAAAATCACGCAAATTTATGAAGGGACCAACCAGATTATGAAACTGGTCATTTCCCGAGAGCTTTTGAAATAAGGAAATCGCGTTGATTGAACGACACAAGAAGGAGGCCAATCATGTTTAAGGGAAAAATTATCGATCTGTCACAAGAAATATATCAGGGCATGCCTGTCTATCCGGGGCACCTCAAAACGGTGATCTGGACGCATCTGTCTCATGAAGAATGCCAGCGGCAGCTCGGTACGGGGTTTTCCTACGAAACCAGAGGGATCATGCTGTGCGATCACGGCCCGACACATATTGATGCGGTCAGCCATCTTTCCCGCGATCCCGATGCGGAATCCATCGATGAGTTGTCGCTTGCCAAATGCATCACCTCCGCGATCTGTCTGGACGTGAGCGATATTCCCCAGAAGACGCAGTTCGGCAGGAAGAAAATCGAAGAGGAACTCAAGAAGTGGAATCTGGATATCCGCAAGGGCGACACCATTCTTTTCTACACGGGCCAGTACGATCGCTACTACGGCAAGCCCGAATACATGACCGACTATCCGGGGTTGGACCGGGAAGGAACGGAGTTCATCATTGATGAAGGTTGCGTGAATTTTGGCGTGGACTCCTCGAGCCCGGACATGTGGTACGATAAAACCTATCCCTGCCATACCGTCTGCGCGGAAAGAAAAATTACGCACATTGAGAATTTGTGCAATCTCGACAAGGTTGTGGGCAAACGTTTTACCTTTATCGCTCTGCCTTTGAAAATTCGCAAGGGAACCGGTTCGCCTCTGCGGGCCGTCGCGGTTCTCACGGAAGATTAAGTCAGCGGTTCAATCGGCCAAGAAAGGATGTAACCAGAAAATGAAACGCGCGGAAATCACGTTAAACAATAAAGTCGCCCTGATCACGGGGGCGGCCGGGGGCTTGGGCGGAGCCATTGCCTGGGCGTTTGGAGCGGCCGGAGCCAGAGTTTTTCTGCACGACCTGTTTGAGGATAAACTTCAAGACGTTGCTTCGGCCATGGAAAAGGAAGGGATTGAGGCAAAATACAAGACGCAGGACATTACCGCCTTGGGAGGGCCGCAGGCGCTGGTGAACGCCGTTGTGAGCGCGATGGGTAGAATTGACATAGTGGTGAATTCCGCCGGCATCAACCGCCCCCAGAAAGCGGAAGAGGTTTCAGAGAAGAACTGGGATGACATCATTAACATCAACTTGCGCGCCATGTTCTTTGTTTCGCAGGCAGCCGGAAAACACATGATCGAAAGAGGCGGCGGCGGAAAGATTATCAATCTTTCGTCGCAGGCCGGCTCCGTCGCGTTGCCTTTAAGAGCGGCTTACTGCTCCAGCAAGGGAGCGGTCAATCAACTGACCAAAACCCTGGCGTTGGAGTGGGCCAAACACCGCATTGTGGTGAATGCCGTCGCGCCGACGTTTGTTGAAACGCCGTTTACCGAGCAGATGTTCAAGGACGAGGAATTTAAAAAATATGTGCTCGCGAGTATCCCTCTTGGGCGCATGGTGACGTCCGAAGAGGTGGCCAACGCCGCTTTATTTCTGGCCTCCGATCTTGCCGACATGATCACGGGTCACGTTTTGGCGGTCGATGGCGGATGGACGATCCAATAGAAAAAAGCAAAACGGAATCATGATGTCCGTCGAATTCAATAAAGTTCAGTAAAGGAGGAAACAAGATGCAACATGTGAGATTTTTACACAAGACCGGCCTTGTCATGCTTCTGATCGGAATGATCAGCGCCGCTTTGCTGGTCGCTGCGCCGGCCCCTGCGTCGGCTCAGCAGAAAACCATCAAGTATGGAACCATGCATCCGTTGACGGGCGCTTATGCCGTTTTAGGTCAGGATCAGATGCGTGCCACACAGATGGCGGTGGACGAGTGGAATGCAAAGGGCGGCGTTCTGGGCCACAAGATCGTCTGGATTTATCGAGACGATGAGCTCAAAGGCAACGTGGCGATCCGCCGTGCGAAGGAACTGGTTGAAGAAGAAAAATGCGATTTCATCGGCGGAACGCTTTCGGGTTCCATCTCCCTGGCAATCAATGAATTCGCCTGCAAGACGAAAACCCCCTACGTGGCCTATTGCATGTCGGATATGGTTTTAGGCTCCGATCAGTGCGAGTACGGTGCCGCGTTCATGGTGATTCCGTATTCGGCGGCCCTTGCGGTGTCCAAATACGCCTTTGAGAATGTCGGGAAAAAATGGTTTTCGATCACCGCCGACTACCGCTGGGGTCACAGTCTGCTCGAAGGCTGGATGTGGCAAAGCGAGCAAATGGGCGGTCAGCATCTGGGCAACGTGTACGTTCCGCTGGGTACAACCGACTTTTCCACCTACTTTGCCAAGATTCTTGCGGCAAAACCGGATTTCATTGTCATGAACAATCTCGGCGCGGACCAGACCGCGGCCATCAAGCAGGCCAGCGAACTGGGTTTGACCAAGAACATGAAGATCTTCTGCACGAAAACCGCGCAGCATACCATCAAGGAACTGGGTTCCGCTTACAATGAAAACGTGATCGGCGGAATGAGCTTTTACTGGAAGTTGCGGGATAAATATCCGGGAGCCAAGAAGTTTGTTGATAAGTTCATGGAAAAATACGGCGCTCCGCCCGAGCAGGACGGCGAGTGCGGATACGTGGCCACCAATTTGTTGTTTATGGCCATCGAAAAAGCGGGCACGGTGTCCGACAAGAAAAAGATCATGGATACCATGGCCGATCTAAAATACACATTGACCAAGGGCCAGGAATATGTCCGCGGTTGCGACCAGCAGCGCATCCAGAGTTACGTTCTGGTTAAAGGCAAAGGCGCCAAAGCCAAGGGATGGGATCTGGCGGACATCGTCGCGGAGATTCCCGGCGATTCGATCGTGATGTCCTGTGAGGACAACGCCAAGAAGCTTCCCTTTGTGAATATTAAACTGCCCAAATGATTTCCGGGTTGACCATCACGGGGGAGGATCTTCCTCCCCCCGTATAAAATAAAGAGGTTGGAAAGAGGTTTTATGTTCGAGATTCCTTGGAACGTTATAGCAATGCAGTTTTTTTTCGGAATTGCCCTGGGGTGCATCTTTGTGCTCCTGTCGAGCGGAATGTCGATCATATTCGGCCTTCTGGACGTGGTGAATTTCGCCCATGGTACGTTCGCCATGCTGGGGGCTTATGCTGTTTTTGTAGTCGTCTCGCTCACGGGGAACTTTTTTATCGGGCTGGTCAGCGCCGTCATCATTGTGGGCATCATCGGCATGTTTGTGGAGTTCATCCTGCTTAAGCCTCTTTACGGCAAGGATCCTCTGCTGCCGCTTCTTCTCACCTTCGGTCTCTCCGTGGCGATTCCGGATCTCATTAAAATCATTTTCGGCCTCATCGGTAAACCGGTCAATTATCCTGAAGCATTAAGCGGCATTATCGCGTTGGGTCCCGTCATTATTCCCGGCTACCGTCTTTTTATTATATTGTTTACGCTGGTGGCGATCATTTCTCTTTGGCTCTTCCTCAAGAAAAGCGATTTGGGCATGATTATTCGGGCGTCGACGCGCGACTCTCTGATGGTGCAGACCCTCGGCATCAATGTGTCGCGTATCTGGACAATCGGATTTGCCATTGGCGTCGGCCTGGCGGCTCTGGCCGGGGCTATTGCCGCGCCGATGATGTCGGCCACGCCGGACATGGGTGTGGATATGACCATGACGGCGTTTGTCGTCACGGTGGTGGGCGGTTTGGGGTCTTTGGGTGGAGCCATTGTCGGCGGCCTTCTAATCGGGCTGGTCGTCGCCTTCACCGCGTTTATTGCCGGAGAGTATTCGTCCGTATCCATGTACTTCTGCATGGCCCTGATCCTTCTTTTGAGGCCCCGAGGTCTTTTCGGAGAGCAAGGCAGAGAGTGATCTGTGTGCGCAGGATTTGAATATCGTGTTTTGGCGCGTCCTGCTTTTGGGGGTAATGCTTCGACGGAATAAAGACAAGATGGATTCAGGATTCGATTGTAAGGTTTATTTGCATTAAGAGAGAGGAAAGATTCAACATGGTTGACAACAGCACAAATACAATACAGCAATTGCACGCTCCTCCCAAACCTCTGGTTGTTTACGGGGCGATTTTCGTCCTTCTGTTTCTGCCTCTGGTGATTTCCACGCCTCTGGCGACGGAAATACTGATCTGGGCCATTTTTGGGATGGGGTTCAACCTGCTTTTAGGGTACACGGGCGTTCTGTCCTTCGGGCATGCGGCCTACTTCGGTCTGGGCGCCTACAGCGCCGGGCTGGCCTTTCGCTATCTGGATGCGCACCTTTTCGTGGGCATCGTAGCAGGCATTCTGGCGCCCATGATCCTGGCGTGCTTTATCGGCGCTCTGGCCATTCGGAAAAGAGGCGTTTACTTCGCCATGATTTCACTGGCGTTTGCCCAGATGCTGTACTTTCTCGCGTTATCACCGCTCAAAGAGATCACGCGCGGTGAAGACGGCCTGACCCATATTCCCGCGATGGCTCTTTTCTCCTTTTCACTGGGTAAACCGCTGCCGCTTTACTACTTCGTTTTGGTGATCACCGCCATTATGCTTTACAGCACCTGGCGGATTCTGCAGTCTCCTTTCGGCAAGCTCTTGCAGGCCTTCCGGGAAAACGAAGAACGCGCCAAGGCCTGCGGCTACAACACGACCCTGGTAAAATTTTTCTCTCTCGTGATCTCGGCGTTTTACGCGGGACTCGCCGGCGCCCTCAATACCGTCTATCTCGGCTACGTGCCGTTGACAACGCTTTTCTGGCTCACGTCGGGCACGATGGTGATGATGACCATACTGGGCGGAAAAGGCACTTTCCTCGGACCCCTGGTGGGCGTGGGCGTCTTTTTGTTTCTCCAAAATACGATCAGTCTTATCACGCCGCGCTGGGAACTGTTTGTGGGATCGATTTTCGTTGCCATCATCCTGCTTTTCCCGGGCGGTATTATGGGAACCGTGGAAGAGAAAATTGCGGCCTACCGGATGAGACGGGCGAGCAAATAGTTGAAGGAGACTTGTATGCTGTTGCGGACGGATAAGATATGCAAATACTTCGGTGGACTTAAAGCGGTCGATGAAGTGGATTTCACCTTGAAGAAAGGTCAGCTCAAATCCATCATCGGGCCCAACGGCGCCGGTAAAACGACACTTTTCAATCTGATTGCGGGCGCCTATCTCCCGACGAAAGGAAAGGTCTTTCTGAAAGATAAAGACATTTCCCGCATGACGTTAAACAGAGTTTCCCGTCTGGGCGTGGTCAAGACCTATCAGATCAATCACATTTTTCCAAGTCTGACGGTATTTGAAAATCTCCGGATCGCCGCGCAGGTCCGCAAGACGTCCTTTAACTTCTGGCGACAGGCTGCGTCCTTCGGAGAAATTAATGAACAGGCCGAACAGATCATGACGCAGGTGGAGCTCAAGGAAAAAAGAAACTGGCCGGCGTCGACGCTGTCGCACGGCGAAAGACGATATCTGGAAATCGGCATTGCGCTGGCCACGGAACCGGAGGTGTTGCTTCTGGACGAGCCGACGGCAGGTATGAGTTGCGCGGAAACGAATCATTGCGCCGAGATGATCCAAAAGCTCAACACGGATCTCGGATTGAGCATCGTTTTAGTTGAACACGACATGAGCGTGGTCATGAGCATTTCTGAAGAAATCCTGGTCATGAACGAGGGAAGAACGCTTGCGGAGGGAACACCCCGCGAGGTCAGCGACAACGAAGAAGTACAGAGAGTCTATCTGGGATAAAGGTGGGAGCATGTTAAAGCTGGAAGACGTAAATACTTTCTATGGCTACAGCCATATTCTGCAGGGGGTGTCCCTGGAGGTCAAAGAAGGGGAAATTGTGGTGCTCTTGGGACGAAACGGCGTTGGAAAAACCACCACGATGAAAACAATTATGGGTGTTCAGCCCCCGAAATCGGGCAAGATTCAACTGTTCGGTGACGACATTGCCGGTTTGCCTCCTCACAAAGTTTCCCGCAAGGGCATATCGCTCATCCCGGAAGACCGGCGCATCATTCCCAACCTGACTGTTTTGGAGAATCTTCGACTGGGATCGCTCATGCACACCAAGCCCGACGAGCGCGACGCCATGGTGGAGATGTGCTTCAACTACTTTCCCCGGCTTAAGGAACGCATCAAGCATCTGGGCGGCAACCTCTCCGGCGGCGAGCAGCAGATGTTGACGATTGCCAGAGGTTTGATGACCCGGCCTAAACTGATGCTGATTGACGAACCCAGCGAAGGGCTGGCACCGAAGATCGTGCACGAGATCATGGAAATCATCAAACAGCTTCAAAAAGACGGAAGGACCATCATGCTTGTGGAGCAGCACATGGAAATCGCCATGCGGCTCAGCGACAATCAGCGGGCTTACATCATGGAAAAAGGCCAGATTCGCATGTGCGGAACTCTGGATGAACTGAGTTGCCGCATGGACGAGGTCGTTCAATGTCTGGGAGTGAAAGTATAAAGACTGTTCTCATCATCGGCACGCTTGATACAAAGGGTGAGGAATGTCTGTTTATCAGGGATTTGGTGCGGCAATACGGTTTGGAGGCCGTGGTCGCGGATCCGGGTCCTTTGGGTGAACCGCTTATGGCGGGAGATATCTCCAGACAAGAAGTGGCTCGGAAAGCGGGGTATGATCTGGCGAAACTGGTAGCGACCCGCGACAAGGGCAAAATCATCCAGACCATGACGGACGGCCTCACGGCTTGGGTTTCCGAGCTTTACCGTGAAGGCAAGATCCATGGCGTCATCGCCGTCGGCGGGGGCCAGGGCACCGCGATCGGCACGGCGGCCATGCAGGGGCTGCCCCTGGGCTTTCCCAAGGTGATGGTCAGCACGATTGCCGCAGGCGACATGAAACCCTTCCTGCGCACGAAAGACATTGCGGTCTTTCCGTCCGTTACGGATGTTTTCGGTTTGAACTATGTGTTCCGGCAAATTCTGGAAAATGCGGTGCACGCTGTTTTGGGGATGGTCAAGGGGTATCGTCCCCTCCATAAAGGCGACAAAAAGGTGATCGGCGCAACGGCTTTTGGTGTGGTGACGCCGGGGCTGATGAAAATGAAGCGCCTGCTTGAAGACAGGCATTTCGAAATGATTCTTTTCCATGCGACCGGTACGGGCGGAACCGTGATGGAAGAAATGGCTGCTGCAGGGTACTTCGACGGCGTTCTGGATTGGACGACCCATGAAATCGTCGACGAAGTCGGCGGCGGAATCTTCGCTCCGGGCGGCAAACGTCTTGATGTGCTGTCGCGTTTACGTGTTCCGTGGCTCATCGCGCCGGGGGCGATCGACTACATTTGCCGGGAAGGCTACGACTTGCTGCCGCCGCGGTGGAAAAAACGAAAGCACATTGTTCACAACGCGAACATCACCCTGGTACGAGCCACGGCAGCCGAAATGGTGCGGGCGGCGAATTTTCTTGCGCGAAAAGTCAATAAAGCGGCAGGCCCCGTTGTGATCCTGCTGCCGCTTAAAGGGTTTTCGGAACCCAATGCCGTCGGAAAACCGTTTTACGATCCGCAGGCCGACCGGCAATTTATTGATGCGCTGAAAACAGCCGTCAAAAAGGAAATCGGGATTTTTGAAATCGATGCCCATATCAATGATGAAGCCTTCATCCGCGAGGCCTTCTTGCAGATGATGGATATGCTTGACAAACCAAATGTATTACGTTGAAGGAGTGACGATGGACGTGCGCATTCATCCTTTAAATACGGGTTTTATCCGCTTGGACAAGGGCGCCTATATTACGCCGGGCGACGGCTACGGAATGGAAGTGGAAGTTCCCACCTGGGCGTTTTACATCACCAACGGAAAAGATAAATTCCTCGTGGACACCGGAATGAGCGAGACAAAAACGGCCGACTGGCATCATAAAGGTTCCTACCAGCCGGAAGGTTTCCGGATTGACGAAAGGCTTGAAAAGCTCGGCGTGCAGCCGAAAGATATCAATGCGGTTTTCTTTACACATCTTCACTGGGACCACTGCTCCAACATGAAACTATTCACCAATGCCCGCTTCTTTGTGCACGCGAAGGAACTGGCCTTTGCGCGCGATCCTCACCTTCTGTACCATAAATCCTACGAGTCTGAAAAACTGGGCGTGGTCCCGCCTTTTCAAGGCGTCGAATTTCAAACCGTGGACGGAGAGTTTGCCTATAACGATTACATCACGTTGTTCCCCACGCCGGGACACTGCCCCGGCCACCAGTCGGTCGCGGTTAAAACCGCCCAGGGGCTGTATGTGATTGCAGGCGACGCCGTCTTTGCCGATGAAAATCTCAAGCCCGACAAACATCGCAATCTTTTGTTCACGCCTATGGGGCGTTATGTCAACGTTTTCGACATGTTTGACAGCATGGAAAAGATCGTGACGCGCGCCGATCAGATCCTGACCGGTCATGGGATGAGCGTTTCTTTCAAACCCGATTACCCCTGAAGGAAGATAGGATGCTGTCCTGCCCCGACGAAAAAAAGTTGTTTGTTCAGATTTGCCGAAGAGCCGTGGAAACCGGCATGCAGGTTTCCACAGGGGGAAACGTCAGCATGAAGCTGAGCGATAATCTTTTTTTAGTCAAGCCCAGCGGCCTGTCGCTTTATGATGTGCAAACGAAGAACCTTGTCCTTGCGGATGCGAGAGGGCGGGTTGTGCAGGGAAGCGCCAAGCCCACCAAGGAAATCGGCACGCATCTGAGCATCTATCGAGTCCGTAAGGAGGTCGGAGCGGTCGTGCATTACCACTCTCCCTGTGCGACCGCCTATGCGGTCCTGGCTCGCGAGATTCCGCTTCTCACCGTGCACGGGAAAAGGATTCTCGGACGCCTGCCCGTCATTCCGGAAGGCGAAGAAGGCAGCGAGGCGCTGGGTCGGTTCGTGGAAGAAACCTTTGCGGATCCGTCCATAAAAGCCGCCCTTCTGGCCGGTCACGGCATTTTGGCGGCCGGCCGGCATCTGACCGAGGCGCAAAATTTGGCTGAACTCGTTGAAGAATCCGCAAAAATCGCCTTTCTCAGCGATCGGCTGAAAGACGCGTAAAAAGGGCCGTTATGAAACGAGACATGCCCAGTTGCGGCGGTTGCCGGACTTGCGAGATGATTTGCTCTTTTCATCATACCGGAGCCTACAATCCGTCGTTGTCGAGCATCAAGATTCTCGAAAAGACAACCGGCGCCGGCTATAATGTTCTGCTTCTGAAAGAAGACGGCCCCGCGGGAAGAGCCTGCGATCGCTGCCGGGGGCTTGCGCGTCCTTTATGTCTGGATGTCTGTCGTGAAGAATCCGATTTAACGGCCATCCTTGATGAGTTTTTTTCTTTAGGCGATCGCGAAAAGCAACCGGAAGGGACTTTTTGATGACACTTTTGGGTTACGGCGGGAAAATCCTTCGGGTGAATCTGACAAGCGGCGAGATGCGGACTGAGCCGACATCGCGCTTGGCCCGGGAATGGATCGGCTCGTCCGGCATTGCGATAAAAATTTTATATGATGAATTGCGATCATGGGTCACACCGTTTGATCCCGCAAATCTGTTGATTTTCGGTACGGGCGCGCTTCAGGGAACTCCCGCGCCGGGCGCCTGCAAAATGAACGCAAGCAGCCTGGGACCGCTGACCGGCGGATGGGCCAGCGGCTGCAGCGACAGTTACGTGGGCGGCCAGCTGAAATACGCGGGTTTCGACAGCGTGGTGTTGGAAGGACGGGCGCCGCGGCCCGTGTATCTTTGGATTTGCGACGATCGCGCGGAACTGCGCGATGCCTCATCCCTTTGGGGGAAGACCACCTGGGAAACTCTGGACGGCATTCGTCAAGAGCTGGGCGATGACACGCTGCATTGTGTGTCGATCGGTCCGGCCGGCGAAAACCTGGTGCGCGGCGCCTGCATTATTCAGGATAAAGGCCGGGCCTTCGGGCGTTGCGGCCTGGGGGCGGTGATGGGATCGAAGAATCTCAAGGCGCTGGTTGCGCGCGGAACCGGCTCCGTCAGCGTCGCCCGTCCAGAGGCGTTTATGGACGCGGTGCGAGATGTCCGGAAGATGTTCGATCAAGCAAAAAGCAAGGAGGCTTTCCGCAAGTACGGAACGCTATCTTGCCTGCCGCGCAAACAGGAGGTTTGCGGTTTGCCGTATCGCAACTTTCAGGAATGCGCCATTCCCGAAGACATGCTGAGAAAAATTGATCCGCGCACAACTATCGAAAAATTCGAAGTTGCAAGGCAAAGCTTTCCGGGCTGCGTGCTGGGTTGCGGACGCCATCTGCACATCACGGAAGGCCCTTATGCCGGGCTTCGAACGGAAGCCTGTCAGCATGAAGCCATGGGAACCTTGCAGACGCGGTTGGCTGTTTCCGAACCGACCTTCCTGTTTAAAGCCAATGCCCTGTGCGACCAGTTGGGGCTTGATGTCGATGCGGCAGGCGGAGCCATCGGCTGGGCGATGGAATGCTTCCAGAGAGGCATTCTGACGGAAAACGATACGGACGGGCAGCCGCTTGTGTGGGGCGATGCCGCCGCGGCGCTTGCCTGGATTGAAAAGATTGCTTATCGCCGCGGGTTCGGAAACATTCTGGCTGAAGGCTGCGCCCGGGCGGCCGATATCGTCGGGCGGCAAAGCGGCTACTTTGCGATGCACATCAAGGGGCAGGATCTCTACGAGCAGTGCCGTGGCTCCAACGGATGGCTTCTGGGCACCGCCACCTCGACCCGGGGCGGCGGCCACACCACGGGCGCCATTGTGATCGAAACCGTAGGAGAGCTCGACCGCAACAAAGCGGCGCGGATTTACGGCGCGGATAATGTGGACCAACCGCTTGACTATACCGGCAAAGCCCGCATCGTCATGTATATGGAGGCGCTTTCGCGCATTGCCAATTCGCTGGGCGTCTGTTTGTACAGCACCACCTGCTGGGATCTCGAACAAATCGATCTGCCGCAGATGGCCCGCCTGTATTCGGATGCCACGGGATGGGAAACTACCGTCGACGATCTAAAGCGCATCGCCATGCGCCAATTGAATTTGGAGAAAGCCCTGAATTTGCGATTTACGGATTTTGACCGCCGCGCCGATATGCCGACGCCCAGAGATCTTTGCGAGCCGATTCCATCGGGCAATCTTGCCGGGTGGAAACTCGATGAAAAAAAGTATAATGAGATGCTTGATGAATATTATGATTTGCACGGATGGAATCGTCAAAACAGTTTTCCCACGAGAAAAACGCTGGAAACGCTTGGTCTGCCGGAAGTGGCCGGCGAGCTTGAGCGGATAGGAAAACTTGGTTGACGACGGCGTCATAAATGAAAGGAGAAAGTTAATCACATGATCACAGCAACACTGTTTCCCGGAAAATACATCCAGGGCGCGGGCGCTCTGGACGGCCTGACGGATTGGGTGCGGCGCTATGGTAGGAAAGCCTTTATCATCGGCAGCCCGTCGACCTTCGCCGAAATCGTTCCCCGGATCCTGGCTTCCGCTCAGGACTCCATGGAGGGGGTGGCGGAGAAATTCGAACGGGAATGTTCGGATGAAGAAATTACGCGTCTTAAAGGGATCGCATCAGGACAGTCCTGTGACGTGGTGGTCGGTCTCGGCGGCGGCAAGGCGCTCGATACCGCCAAGGCCGTGGCGCATGAAATGAATGCGCCGGTTATTGTGGTTCCCACTATCGCGTCCACGGACGCGCCCTGCAGCTCGCTTTCCGTGATTTATCGTCCGGATACAGGACGGATCAAACGCGTGCTGATGTTGAAAAGGAATCCAGACGTGGTGTTGGTGGATACAAAAATTATCGCGGCCTCTCCGGAACGATTTCTGGTTGCGGGAATGGGCGACGCGCTTTCGACTTGGTTCGAGGCGGAATCCTGCCAACTCAAATCCGCTAAAAATATGGTTCGGGCGCACAGCTCGATGACGGCCCAGACGATGGCGCGCTTGTGCTACGAAACGCTTTTGGAATACGGCGTTGCCGCGAAGATGGCCTGTAGGCACTCCGTCGTTATTCCGGCGTTGGAGCACGTCGTAGAAGCCAACACGCTGCTTTCCGGCGTTGGTTTTGAAAGCGCGGGCCTTGCCGCGGCTCACGCCATTCAGGACGGCCTCAATGCGCTGGACAAGGAACACAAATCGTACCATGGGGAAAAAGTTGCCTTCGGCGTGCTGGCCTCGCTGTTTTTGACGGATAAATCTTCAGAGATGATCGATGAGGTGTATACCTTTTGCGAGTCGGTCGGTCTGCCCACGACCCTTGCGGATTTGGGGCTTGACGGTTTGACGGAAGCGGATCTGGGCAAAATCGCGTCGATTGCCTGCGCCGAGAAAGAAACGATTCACAATGAGCTTATCCCTGTAACGGCCGATGCCGTTGTCGCGGCCATTAAAGTGGCCAACGAGGAAGGGACAGTCAGAAAAAACAATTCATAAATGGTGGCAACGGGACGCGATGCGTGCCGCCTGGGCCTGTATTCGCGCATCGACGTCCGGTCCGATTGCAACCCTCTAGCAGAAGCTGAAAGGCTCTGTGTTTTCAAGCCGGACGGGCGCGCCGCAACAGGAAGAACGCGTAAAGCGGCGCGCCCGTCGGGCGGCGCTCAGACGTGCCGCCCCGGCAGGCCTTGAATTGGAAATATGTCTGGTTCGTCTTGTCCTTCTTTCCCCCGTCGTTTGTTATTCCTTTAGCAAGGTTTTGGCATCTGTGCTATAAAGCATTCAAAAGAATCAAATGGATTGTTTGAGGAGTGAGCGCCATGAAAAAAATCTGGGCCGTAATCATGATGGGGATTTTGCTTTTTGCCGCCGGGTGCGCGCCGACGTCAAGTTCCCGCTACCGGGAAGGCTCCAATGTCGGCCAGGAGACAACTCTGACGGTTGAGGATGAACGTCGCTTGACTCAGGAGGCGCTGCCTCAGATGCTCAAAGATTATCCGGCGGCGGATAACAAGGAACTGCAAAAATACATTTCCGATCTGGGAATGAAAATTGTCCGCGCCAACAATCTGGAGGGCAACCCCTACAAGTATTCCTTTACCGTGGTCGATGCGCAGCAGGTCAATGCGTTTGCCATGCCGGCCGGAACGATTTTCGTGACGGCGCCGCTGATTGCCATGGCAGAAAATGAAGCGGAGCTTGCCGGCGTGGTCGCGCACGAAATCGGCCATGTGGTAGCCCGTCATACGGCCGAACGCATGTTTGCCATGGAAAAGGCGCAGAAGAAAACCTGGCTGTACGCGGCGGGAGGCGCCGTGGTGGGCGCGGCAGCGGGCCTGGGGCTGGGCGCTTTGCTTTGCGAAAAAGGCGATGCCGCCTGTCTGGCCAAGGCCGCCGCCCTGGGCGGAGTTGTTGGAGCCGGTGGCGGGTTGCTCGCTCAAAAATACACATTTTTAGTGAATTCCCGTGAAGATGAGATGGAGGCCGACCGGATCGGGTTTCGTCTGGCGGTGGCTGCGGGATACGATAAGAACCAGGTCGGAAGATTTTATGAGAAATTACTGGAAATGGAAAAAAGCGGCGGAAAAACGAATAGCGGGGCGATGCGGAATCTTTCCGATGCGTTCAGCACGCACCCGCCCAGCGAGGAACGAGTCCGGCAAATGAATGAGCTGGCCTCACAGTCCTCCGCGCCGCAAGGAACTATCAGCACCGCGGCCTTTACGCGGGCCAGACAGCAGGCGGCCGCATTGGCCAAAGAATAAAGGCATACCGGAAAGAAAGAGGGAGGTCACATGAAAGTGGCGTTTTACTGCTGGAGCAAGTGAACCACCTGCCGCAAAGCGAAAGAGTTTCTTTCGCAGCACAAGGTGGATGTGTCGGAGCGGGATTTTTTTAAAGAGCCTTTTACCCGCGCCGAAATCGAAAATCTGCTTTCCGGTCGCCCTGCGTCCGACCTTTTCAGTTTCCGCTCCCCCAGCTTCAAGGCGCTGGGCCTTGATCCGGGCAAACTTTCCGACGGAGAGCTGATCGATCTGATGGTCAAGGAACCGCGTCTGATCCGAAGGCCGGTCGTCAAAATCGGCAAGACGTTTTACGCCGGCGCATCGGCCGATGTCCTGGCGGCCGTGTTAAAATCCTGAAGCGTCGGCGCGCTTCTATTGCCAGGAAAAGACCAACCGGCCGAAATAGGTGGTGTCCAGGTAGTCTTTGTGATCCGCCGGCCGGCTGATGTAGTCGTTGGTCACGCCCAGTTGCAGTTTCCACATTTCAGAGGCGACCAGCGGGATTTCAAAAAGGCTTTCGTGCCAGATACGATAGTTGCGGTAATCTTCCACGCTGGGTGTGTAGGTGACGTCGGTCGAGATTGTCCAGGCGTTGTCGAAGCGGTATCCGTGAGAAATTCCGAGATCCAATCCGAGTGTCGAGGCCGCAGGCTGGTCGCGGCGCTCTTCGCGGCGAATCATCAAACCGGCTCTGCCTCGCAGCGAGTGGTGTGGTTTTTTCAAAAAGAAATAGCCGTAACCGGTGGCGGCTGTGGTTCGCAGGTCGATTTTCCGGATACGGTCGTATTCCAGCTCTACTCGGGCGTACCAGGAATGTTTTTCTCGAAAATAGGATTCAAAATCGATGCCGCCGACAATGGAATTATCGCTTTCGACGCTGTCATCTTTGGCGTATGCGTAGCGCATATATAAAAGCAGGCGGTCGTCCGGTCCCTGAAGTTTGGCCGAAACCCTGCCGCCGGCGCTCACTCGTTCTGCGTTTCCTGTTTTGCCGGCCACATCAAATCCCGCTTCATAGCTCCAGTGGCGCCCCATCGGATCTCTCGCGCCTTCCGGCCAGGCGTGTTCCGGCGGAGCGGCGCTGATAAACGAGTCCCCTCCGGTTTGATCGATACGGGTCTGCTCTTTTGTATAAGTGATTTTGCCGGAGACGCGGTATCCGCCGGGGAAATGCAGGTGCATCGGCGCTTCAGTGCGGAACAAAACGATGCGGGCCAGATCGATCGTGATGGATCCCGCGAAATCTGTTTTAACGACAAGTTGTCCGTTCCCTATTTTTAAGACCTGGCCGACGATTTTCGATCCGTTTTCAAGCTCGACGACATCCGCCTTCGCGCAGGCTGGCGGCCCGAGAAACACAAGGCCTGAAATAATCAGACACAATAAACATTTTTTCATCAGTGAACTCCTTTGCAAAGACAGCCGCCCGGAAGCGGAAAAATCTCTTGCCGGGCGAGGGTCTCATCGGGTTGTGGTTATGGGTCAGCGGACCGCATGATATTTTTTGATCGTTGACGATGATACATTACGTCTGACATCCTATGGGGAGCAGGCGGTTTCGTCAAGAAAAAAGCGGCCAAACCCTTATCCGGCAATCGTTCCGGCCAATATTTCATTGACTTGCCGGTCTGTTTTTTTTATAGTCTCCCCGTATAGTCAATCCGCGAATCAACCTTCCCGAGGAGCTCAATCATGAAAAGAATAATATGGCTTTGCATGATCTTTTTGATTTTGCCGGTCTTCAACCTCCACGCCGCCGATTACACGGGCAAATCCATTAACGCCAAACTCGCGTCCGAAGAGATCGAAGGCGATTTCATGACCGTTTGGGCGAGAAACTTTTCAGACCACATGAGGACGTGGTCGGGCGGCAAAATTCGGATTGATGTCTATCCTTACGGCACTCTGGGCGCGACCGGCGATATCAACGAACTGGCCCAGATGGGCATCGTCCAGTTTGTATTTTCCGATCACGCCTGGATCAGTTCGTTTGTGCCTCAGGCGCAGGCGCTGGCGCTGAACTATATTTTCCCGTCCGAAAATGTGCCGGAAGTGCTCGACTGGATGGCGCGTCACGGACGATTTCTGCCGCTTTTGGAAAAGGCCTTCAGAAAAAGGGGACTGGTTCCTCTGGCCCTTATGTTTGAGGGCTGGCAGTGGGTGAGTTCCCGAAAAGACATTCGCACGCCTGAAGATATGAAGGGGTTGAAGCTGCGCTTGATGTCGTCGAAGATGCTTGTCGAAAACTACAAGGCCTTCGGCGCCAGCCCCACGCCCATGGCCTATGGAGAAGTTTACAGCGGACTGCAGATGGGGCTCATCGACGCCCAGGTGAATCCGCTTTTTGCCGCACACAGCATGAAGTTTTATGAAGTCCAGGACTATTTCATCCTGCTTAAGGGAGAGCCGTTCATCGGCATTCCCACCGTGAATCAGCGGTTTTTCGACCGGCTGCCCGAAAAAGTGCAGCAGGAAATGCGGAAGTTCTGGATTGATGCCATCCTGCCTGCGGGAGATTGGATCAACGAGCGAAACGCTTTGGATAGAGAAAAGATGAAAGCCGCCAAGCCGTCGCTGACGTTTATTGAAATCGACGATGAAACAGCGGCTCAGTTTGCGCAGATGGCAAAAACCGTTTATCCTCTGTATCGCGACATCGGCGGCGACGGCGCGGATGAGCTTCTCAATGCGCTCATCGCCGATATTGAAAACGCCAAAAAGGCGCTGAGGATGAACGAACCGTCTCAATGAAGGATTCAGGCATGACGCAGGAGGAAAACCGCCCGCCGAAAAAGGGTCTGCTTCGAAAGATCAACCGGTTTGTGGGACACGCCGTCAACGCCTTTGAAGTTTCGGCGCTGATTTTCTGCGTGGCCGCGCTTGCCGTTTTGCTGATTGCCAATGTCTTTGCCCGAACGTTTTTTCAAAGCATCTATTTCGCTGAAGAAGTCTCTTCATTTCTGGTGATCCTGCTGACCTTCACCGGCCTGAGCTACGGCGTCCGCCGTGCGCGCCACATTCGCATGGGGGCGTTTCTGGACGCCATGCCTCCGAAAATGGAAAAAATATTCATCGTTATCATCTCTTTCGTCAGCGCCGTCGTGATGGCGATCATGGCCTGGGCTTCCTTAGACTATCTGCAAAACGCCATGGCCATGGGACACACCACGCCCGCGCTTCGACTGCCTCGCTGGATTTTCTACATTATTTTGCCGATCGGTTTTATCCTGGCGGCGATTCAGTATCTGAGAACCATTGTGAAGAATATGGTTGAACCGGACCCGTGGCTTTCGCCGGATCAGAAAAGCGAGTATGAAGACGAAGCGGCAGGAGGCAGCGCATGAGATTATTCGGAGCGTCGCTTGCCGCCATGCTGCTTTTCGGCTTTCCCTTCATGGTCACGCTTCTGGGGTCGCTGATTCTGTACCTTGTCATCTACATGCCGGATATGGCGAGCGTGATGATTCCAGCGATGGTTCAGCAGATCCTGGCCGGTGTTTCACAGCCAGCGCTCGTTTGCGTGCCGATGTTCATTTTATCGGCCAGTATTATTACGAGCGGAAAATCCGCCGGCCGTCTGATTCGCATGCTGCAGGTTTTTGTCGGACATCTGCCGGGCGGCCTGGCGATCACCACCAGCGCCGGCTGCACGCTATTCGGGGCTGTTTCGGGATCCACACAGGCGACGGTTGCGGCGGTGGGCGGCACGATGCGCCCGATGCTTTTGGATGCCGGGTATAAAAGCTCCTTTACTCTGGGGCTGATTATCAACGCCAGCGATATCGCCTTTTTAATTCCGCCGAGTATCGGATTCATCGTTTACGGCGTGGCGACCAATACCTCCATCGGTATGCTTTTTTTGGCGGGCGTTTTCCCGGGATTGATGATTCTGCTTCTGTTTTCCGCCTATTGCTACGCATATTCGAAAATGAGAAGGATTCCGCTGCTCGAAAAGGCAAGTTGGACGGAGCGCCTGGCCGCTTTGAAAAGCGGTTTGCCGGTGATGGGCTTTCCAGCCATCATCGTCGGCGGAATTTATGCCGGACTGTTCAGCCCCACGGAAGCGGCGGCTGTGGCGGTTTTGTACGCTCTGATTCTGGAGGTGGCCGTGTACCGAAGCCTCACGTTTCGAAAGCTTGTCGATTCGTGCCTGCAAACCGGCGTCATCACCGGGGTCGTCTTTATTCTCGTCGGTGCGGGCCAGGCTTTTTCTTTTCTGATCGGGTTTCTTCAGATTCCCGAGGTCTTGCTGCCGCCGCTTTTCGGCAATGATCCGTCCATGCTCAAAGTCATGGCCGTCGTCGTCGTCGTCTATTTCATCGCCTGCATGTTCGTGGACCCGATCGTTGCGATATTCATCTTAAGCCCCGTCTTTCAGCCGTATGTGGTCGGAGCCGGCGTCGATCCGATACTGCTGGGGGTTTTAGTCACGCTCCAGGCCGCCATCGGGTCGGCCACGCCGCCGTTCGGATGTGATATTTTTACCGCGCAGCTTATCTTCCGAAGGCCGTATCTGGAAGTGATCGGGCATGCTGTGCCGTTTTTGCTGATTTTGATTCTGGCGACGATTTTGCTGATTGCTTTTCCTGACATTGCCTTGGTGCTGCCGGCCTGGGCGATGGGAGGCTGACTTATCGCGGAAGTCCTGCGCAGCCCGAGCGCCGAGCGGCGGTTTTAAGGAGGCATTTATGAGTATTCGAATGGTTCGTCTGGGAAGCGAAAGACAGCCCAAAGAAGGGCTGCGGATCGGGACCGTGAGGCGCCCGCCCCGCGGCGTGCCGAAAAACGAGTATGCGCTCCGAAACTTCTTTGATGTGTGGTATCCCAATCTCGCGCCTTCGGAAGCGCTTTTAAAAAGCGTCAAGCCTCCGCTTTCGGACCGGAACTGGAAGACATTTGTCCGCAACTATCGCGCGGAGATGTCCACGCCGGATCATCGAAAAACGCTTGATCTCCTGGCTGCGCTGTCGCATCAAACCGATTTTTCCGTCGGGTGCTATTGCGCCGATGAGTCGCGCTGCCATCGTTTGATTCTGCGCGACCTGCTCAAAGAGCGCGGCGCAGATGTGCGGTAGATGGTTTTTGCGCAATCGATAAATGTTTTGTTCATTGCCGTCGGCGGTGTGATTTTTATTGATCCGGTTCGGTCAGCCAGCGCACCGCTTCATCATAAGTGTAAAAGATGCCGACTTCGAGATCCGTCATCGACTCCATAAAGCTCTGCCAGATTCTGCCCAAACCGAAATCCGCCGGATTCGTGTTCACGCAGGCCAGGCGGCCATTACCGAGTCCGGCTCTGAAAGGGGCGATAGCCTGCACATACTGTTGTGCATCCTTTCCGGTTTCCTTGGACAGGTCAATGTAGCTGTAATCGATCAGCACCGGCATTCCCGGTTTCCATTGCGGCAGATTCACCAGGTCTTTCGCGACGGTGCCGTACTCCCGAGGTGAGATCCCGCCGGAAAGGATAATCAGAAAAATATGATCTTGAATGGATATGTCATGCTTCATGGGTTCATCATCCGGGTTTTGATGAGATCAAGGATTTCCCGGGTGTCCGGGATGTCCGCCATGGAGCGGCCGTAGTGAACAAACCGGACGAAGCCTTTCTTGTCGATCAGCATTTGCGCGGGCATGCGGCCGAGTTTGAACAGCTTGACTTCCTGTCCGTAGAGCTTCAGGATGCTGTGCTCCGGATCCGGCAGGCCGATAAAGGGCAGATTTTCCTTACGCCAGTATTCGCGAAACGCGCGATCGTTTTCCGGTCCGGCCACAAGGATCTCTGTGTCCAACGCCGCAAATTTTTCGTAGTCGAGGCGCAACTGCGCCATGTGCGCGCGGCAAAACGGTCAGAACAAGCCGCGGTTGAAAACGACTAAAACGTTTTTCTTCTGTACAAAGTCGTCAAGCGACACGCTTTGGCCATTCATGTCGGGGAGGGTGAACCCCGGCGCCTTGACATTCAAATCGATGCGCGGCACGGTTGCCTCCTTCCTGAAGAAGTGAAACATGGTTTGCCTGTCTGCCTGCCGCCTTCTGCGGCTTAGCTGTCTTTGACGCAAGCAGGATAATTCAATCGTCTGTCTGAGTCAATCCCCGCAATCATCGGAAAAGGACATCAGCGCGGATCTGGAGATGGAATTATGAACAAAATTTTGCTAGCATGCGCTGCAACCGGAATGAGAATGAAAGCTTGGGGAGAGTAAATGGATCAGGAAAAGAAGCTCAAAGTTGCAATGATTGCCCTTGCCGCCGCGATTTTTTTTCTGGCACTGGGGATTGCGGCCTACTGGTTTCAGCATCAAACCATCCAGGTTGGACCTTATACGGTGGTCTATTATAAAAACCAATGCGACATGGATGCCGAGTTGCTGCCGGCCAATCTCGAATATCTGAAAACGCTGCCCTGTCTGATTCGCATCAATTGGCAGGACAGCCTGGGCCCCGATTTTTACCAGGAATACAGCTATCTGCCGGGGCGCGGGGTTGAACAGACCCGCAAGATTCACAAAAGCGGCAAGGGGAACTGATGCCGGCGAGCCTTGCCCTGATCTTCGGATCCTCTTTCGTGATTGCCCTTTCGGGCGCCTTGATGCCTGGTCCGCTTTTGACCGCTACCATCGCTGAAAGCTCTCGCCGGGGGTTCATTGCGGGCCCCCTGCTGATCGGCGGCCATGCCATTTTGGAAATGGCGCTGATTGGCGCTTTGCTTCTGGGCCTGGCGCCATTTTTACAAAAGCCCGCGGTTTTCACGATCATTGCTCTGGCGGGAGCGGGCATTCTGCTTTGGATGGCGGTGGGTATGCTTCGATCCCTGCCGACGCTCAGACTTTCCCTGGCCGCGTCGGAAAGCCGCACAACCCATCCGGTCGCAAGCGGAATCCTGATGAGCCTCGCCAACCCGTACTGGAGCATCTGGTGGGCGACCATCGGCCTGGGTTATATCCTGTATTCACTGAAGTTCGGAGTCTGGGGGGTCTTGTTTTTCTTTGCCGGCCACATCCTGGCGGATCTGGCCTGGTATTCCTTCATCTCCGCGGCGGTGGCCGGAGGAAGACGGTTTCTGACCGATCGGCTTTACCGCAGCCTGATCGCGGCCCTGGCGGTCGTTCTGATCGCGTTTGCCGTCTATTTTGCATACGCGGGGCTGTGTTCTCTGCTTGGACGCTGATGCGCTTTACGACGGCGACAAAGCATCTTCCTGATCTTCCGGAAGAAGATCGAAGCAGGCTTTGACGTCTTTGGGAATGGATTTGAGCGTTCCTTTCCGGACGTCCACAAACACCCAGTCGGTCTCTCCTTCAGCCAGCAGGGCCCGATCCGCCGGGCGGATAATCTTGTATTTGCGCAGCGATAAAACCCGACGAAAATTCGATACCCAGGTTACAACCGCCACGCAATCGCCTGCGAAAGCGGGTTTGAGGTATTCGATTTTGTGGGTTCTAACCACCCAGGTGGCGCCGACGGCAGAGGTTGCGGCGGTGCAGCCGCAGGATGCCGAATGCGCCATGGCGGCGTCCTGCATCCATCGAAGGTATTCAACGTTGTTGACGTGCCCGTTTTGATCTTCTGCGTCTTTAGGCACGGTCAGGTCGTAGCGAAAAACCCGGTTCATGCCGCGATCGGCTCCGGCTGAATGCAGAAGGCGAAAATCGGAGATGCTGCCGCTCGCGCCGCGCTAAGAAAGTCAAGGTAAAGGGTCGCCGATTCTCCCGGCTTTTCCACCATCGGCAGATGGCCGCACTTTTCAAGGATAACGGCCTTGGCGCCGGGAATACCCGCTTCAATCACTTTCGCGCTCGATACCGGAAAGACGCGGTCGGTATCTCCCCAGATCACGAGTGTTTTTGCCTGGATGTCGGCAAAGCGCGCCTCAAGCATGTTGCCCAGATTCAATTCATTGAAAACTTTTAAATTGAAATCATGATTTTCGACGGCTTGATCGGCAATGTATCTTTTCACCGACGTCGGCAGGGCGGGCGGGGTGAAAAACATAAATGCCAAAAGCCGGTCGAAGTCCTCCGGTTTTTTCACCAGCAGAGGATTGACGCCTCGGGCCATCTCCGCCATAAAGACGCTTTGCTCCCGGTCGGCCACGCCGGCCGTGTCCAGAAGGCCCAGGCTTAAGACCTGTTTGGGATAATCGGCCGCATAAATGCCGGCGATCAGCCCGCCCATGGAATTCCCCGCGATGTGAAACGTCTGAAGTCCCAGCTTGCGGGTAAAATCGTGGAGGCGCGCCACTTGCGCGTCGATCGTATAGGACGCGTCCATTTTTTTCGTGCTTTCTCCAAATCCCGGGAGATCCGGAATAATCACCCGGTAATGCTTCACCAGCGGGCGGGCGAATGCCACCCAGCTGTCTTTGGAATCCCCGAAACCGTGCAGTAAAATGATCGTCTCCCCTTTGCCGCCATCCAGGTAAACCATGGTGTGGTCGCCGACGGAAATGGATTTTTTCGACAAATCCGCTTTGTGTCTGTCCATCCAGCGCGACAGGTTCACCATAGAAGAGGTGCAGGCCTGCATGGCGATCAGGCAAAAAAGGCTGATGGACGCAGCGATAAATATTTTAATGGACGTCATGGCATTGGCTCCTTGAAATAGTGAAATAGTGTGGTGGAGTCCTACCATTTATTTTCAAGTTCCGTCAAATCGTTTAGTGGCTGTGCCGGGATTATTATGATCTGCCACAAATCTTGCTTTCGGAAAATGACTCTTTTGCTCAAGGGGGGGGTGACGGGCATAATCAAATTATCATCAATAATAACCTATGATTATGGCTGATAGGCGGATGTCCGTCATAGAAACCGGCGTCTGGCTCGAAGACGAGCATTCCCGGCAAAGATGTTAATGACCTGGCGCGCAATGAAGGTCGATGCGTGTTTCCGGGGTGAAAAAGTCTGTCGGGATCAGGCGGCTTTGGGAAGATTTGGCAAGTTGGGCTCATGCGGTGAAAGGCCGAGAGCGGCTCTGGCCGAATTGCAGCGGGGGTTGTCCCTTCCCGCCGCCCAGGCGGGATCGAAATGCCGGCAAACCGAGGGACGCCGGTCATAAATTGCGCAGCGGACAGTCTGTCCCGGGGTTCCCAGAAGCGCGACACAACGCGGCAGGGGGCCTTCAGTTCGTCGCATGGCCAGCCGGTGCGGCGTGATCTGCCGGGTCAGGGCAAGCGGAACGCCGCCGGGGGTTGCGTCATCGGCTTCGGCCCAGTAGAAAGATGCGCGGAACACCGTGCAGCATGCACCGCAGCTCATGCAGGGATTCGTGTTCTGGCTGCCTTCCCGACAGGAAGGTTCGGGGAGTTTTGGGTCCATCTGTTTGCGATCCGGGGCCTGTTCCAACGCGCCGTCCGGCCGCTCTCATATAGGAGGCCGCAAGAAAAATCAAGAGGCGAAAGAGACCTCCCCTGTCCGCAAAGCCGGGGAATCAGGCAGGGCCGGATCGCCTCACACTGCGGCCGGGGTGAACTAATCGCCTTCGCGGTACATCGATTCAATCAGATCCTTAAACTGTGCATTGATGGATTTTCTTTTGACCTTCATGGTCGGGGTGACTTCTCCATCTTCCGTATAGAGCTTCTTGTCGATGATCTTGAATTTACGGATGTTCTCCACGCGGGAGACCTGATTGTTCACTTTATTGATTTCTTCCTGGATGAGCGCGATCACCTCCGGTGCGCGGGTCATGGAGGCAAAGGTCGTAAACTGCACTTTGTTGTCCTGCGCAAACTTGGTGACGTTTTCCTCGTCGATGACAATGAGCGCTGTGAGGTATTTTCTCCGGTCTCCGATGACGACGGAGTCATTGATATAGGGGGAGAATTTCAAAAGATTTTCCAAATACTGGGGTGCGACGTTTTTGCCGCCCGCCGTGATAATCAGGTCTTTCTTGCGGTCCGTCAGCTTAAGATAGCCGCCTTCGTCGATCATGCCCACGTCGCCTGTGTGCATCCAGCCGTCGACCAGGGCTTCTTTGGTATTATCTTCATCCTTATAGTAGCCTTTGAAAATGCCCGGATGTTTGACGAGGATTTCTCCGTCGTCGGCGATTTTCACCTGCGTGCCTGGAATAGCTTTTCCGACGGTTCCCACTTTAAAGTCGACTTCGCTGGACATGTGCGTGATGCCGGTGGTTTCCGTCATGCCGTAGCCTTCGCGAATGGGGATGCCGATGCTCTGGAAGAATTTCAGAATTTCATGAGATATGGGCGCGGCGCCGGAAACGCCCACCCTGACGCGGTCGAACCCCAAGCGCTCTTTGAGTTTCCGGAATACGACAAAATACGCGATGTGGTACAAGATGGACAGGTCCAGCGGAACTTTTTTTCCGGTCAGCGCGATATTGTTGTAGCGGGTTCCGATTCTCACGGCAATGTCGTAGAGGCTGCGCTTCAACCAGGTGGCATCGGCCATTTTCAGCACAATTCCGGAATAGTACTTTTCCCAGATGCGGGGAACGGCATGGAACATGGTTGGAGAAATTTCCATCATATCGGCCATGACCGTATCCGTGTTTTCAGTAAAGTTTACGATCTGTCCGACGGTGAGATGGTACATGATATCGAAGATCTGTTCGTAGACATGGTTGAGCGGCAGAAAAGAGATGGTTTCGTCTTCGCAGGTCAGCGGTGTGACCTGATTGGCGGAATGAGCGACCCATAAATACCCCTCATGCGCCAGAAGAGCGCCTTTGGGCGGCCCCGTGGTTCCCGAGGTATAAATGATGCCGGCGATATCGTCCGGTTGAGCCAGCTCGGTCAGTTGTCTGAAGAGGTCGGGATTCTTCCGGTCTTCTTCTTTGCCCAGCGCCAGGAGCTGATCGAAACTCATCAGCATAGGATCTTCAAAATGCTTGAGACCCTCCATTTCCCAGACGATCAGTTTACGCAGCATGGGGGTCTTGGACCGGAAGGCCAGGGCTTTGTCCAGTTGTTCCTCATCCTCACAGATATAGACGACAGCGTCGGAATGGCCCACGACATACTCACATTCCGCAACCGGATTGGTCGTGTAAACGCCGACCCAGGCGCCGCCCGCGCAGACAATGCCCAACGCCGAATAGAGCCATTCCGGTCGGTTTTCTCCGATGATCGCGACATGGTCCTTGTATTTGACGCCGAGGGCATGGAGACCCAAAGCCACATGCTTGACGTTTTCGTAATATTCCTTCCAGGGAATATCGTGCCAGATACCGTAATCCTTTCTTCTCATGGCAATGAGGTCGGGCTGCTTTTGCACCATGTTCAGAAACGCCTTGGGCAATGTCTTGACTTCCAATGACTGGGCCATACTTTCTCCTTGATCGTTGAGAGCGGATCTCCTCATGTCTTTTTCAGGTCCCGACCGGCCTAACGGAAACGGACTTTTCTGCGGTAACGCTTATAGCCTTTGACGGATTCTTCCGTTGCGATTCCCAGATAAAATTCTTTGATGTCCTGGTCCTCCCGCAGCACCTCCGGCTTATCGGCGCGAACAATCCGGCCGTTTTCCAGCAGGTAGGCGTAATTGGAGTATTTCAGCGCCATGTTGACGTTTTGTTCCACCAGAAGAATCGTCACTCCGTCCTTCTCGTTGATGTTCTTGATGATGTTAAATATTTCCTTGGTGAGAAGGGGCGACAATCCCAGCGACGGCTCGTCGAGCATTAGCAGTTTGGGCCGGCTCATGAGCGCGCGCCCGATGGCCAGCATCTGTTGTTCGCCGCCGCTCATCAAACCGGCCTGCTGATGGCTGCGGGTCTTTAAAATGGGGAAATGGTGGTAGACGTTCTCCAGATCGTCTTTGATGTTTTTGCGGTCCTTGCGGGTATAGGCGCCCATCATGATGTTTTCCAGGACGGTAAGCTCGGGGAACACCTCGCGCCCTTCCGGAACATACCCGATGCCCATCCTCACAATGTCGGCCGTTTCTTTGCGGTCGATGCGTTCTCCCAGAAATTCGATGGTTCCCTTTTCCGGTTGCTCGTCTTTCAGATCATAAAAAAGGCGCATGATGGTTTTCAACGTGGTGGTTTTTCCGGCGCCGTTGGACCCCAGCAACGCCACGACATCGCCTTGCCTGATTTCAAAGGAGATGCCGTGGAGCGCGCGGATCAGGTCATACCATGTCTCGATGTTTTTGACTTTCAGCATTACGCCGCGCCCTCCTCTCCGAGGTAAGCCTTGATGACTTCCGGGTGCTTCTGAACCTCCTGGGGCGTTCCCAGGACGATTTTCTGCCCCTGGCTCATGGCAAAGATGCGATCGGATATCCCCATGATCATGTTCATGTCGTGTTCAATCAGCAAAATCGTTACATTGTAATCTTCCCGGATGTCCTTGATCCAGATCGTGAGATCGTCTTTTTCTTCGGTGTTCATGCCGGCCGACGGCTCGTCAAGCAGCATGATTTTGGGCTCAAGAGCCAGCGCGCGACCCACCTCGACAAGCTTTCTCTTGCCGTAGGCGAGGCTTCCGACAAACTGATCCCGGACGGATTGCAGTTCCAGAAAATCGATGATGTGCTCAACCTTTTCGCGATGGTCGATCTCTTCCCGTGCGGCCCGCGAACGTTTGCCCCACATGAAGGCGCCGCCGAAGACGCCGGTGTGCATGAAAATATGGCGGCCCAGCATGAGGTTGTCCATCACCGTGGCATTGGAAAAGAGTTCAATATTCTGGAAAGTCCTCGCGATGCCTTTTTTGGCGATCCGATCGGGGGTTTTTCCCACCAGATTTTCTCCTTCCAGTCTGACGGTTCCTTCGTTGGGATGATAAATCCCGCTGATCAGATTGAAGATGGTGGTCTTTCCCGATCCATTGGGTCCGATGATCGAAAAGATTTCATTTTTGTCAACGCTGAAGCTGATGTCATCGACAGCCTTCAAGCCGCCAAAGCTGATGCTGAGATGGTCGATATCGAAATAGCCCATTTCATTTCCTCATATTTGTCCAAAAAATCCTGCGGGGACGCGTCAAACCGCCCCCGCAGGACGGGGGACGCCGCATCAGTGCCGGCTGATTTCGTTGACCGTCCAATCCTGAAGGACGATGAGTTCGCCGTTGGGGCCGGCCTGCCAGATCTGGACGGACTTGGGGGCCTTATGATTGGTCGCCGTCCAGGTGATCTTCGGACCCACACCCTGGAAATCGGTTAAGCTGTCCAGTTCTTTTTTAACCGCTGCAGTGCTCAGATTCCTGCCGGCTCTTTTCATCGCTTCGACCAGAGGTTCCGCAACGACGAGTCCCGCCTGGTAGAAGATGCCCCAGCGTTCCGTGGGCGCCATTTTTTCCTGCGCTGCACGGTACTTTTTGATGAGCGGATGGTCGGCATCAGGCGGAACAAAGAACCCGCTGGTGATCACGCCTTCCTTGGACCATAAGCCGTCGGTGATTTTGTTCATCAGCGGATAATCCGACAAGTTGTAGGAATGGAACCACTGCGGACGGAAGCCGGTTGAAACACTGGTGCGAAGCGCGATCGCCGCCTGGGTGGGCGAGCAGTAACCGATGACGGCTTCCGCGCCGGAGGCCTTCAATTTGGCCACCTGCGAGGAAAGATCCCGTTCCGTCGGCTCGACGGGCAGGGCGGTCAGCAATTCCATCTTATACTTGCTCAGGCGGTATTTCACGGAATCCAGGGCGTCCAAACCGTAGTCGTCGTTTTGATAAAGCATGGCGATTTTCTTGAACTTCTTTTTTTCAACGGCGAATTTGGTCAGGATGCTGGAGTCATCTTCGTACGTAACCCAGATATTCCACAGGTAGGGATTATGCGGATCCCAAAACGATCTGGCGCCGGAGCAGGGGGAAATCCAGATGATTTTGTTGTCCAGAAGAATTTGATAAACGGACTGACAGCAGGCCGTGCCCACGCCGCCCACAAAGGCGAAAATGCCATGGCGTTCAGTCAATTCTTTAACAGCGGCGACGGTCTGGGAAGGATTGTACTGGTCGTCACGGACGAAGAATTTGACTTTTCGGCCGTGAATTCCGCCTTCTTCATTGACAATATCAAACATTAGCTTGCTGCCGCGAGCCACGGCGCCCCAAGGCGCAGCAGGTCCCGTCTGCGGACCCCACGCTGCGATGCGGATTTCCTTATCGTCAAATCCGCGTTCGGTGGCAGCCTGAACCGGCCAGGCCAAAAGTAAAACGGCCAAAAAACAAAAAAGCATTACTCCCATTCCTCTTTTTGCATCCATAGCCCTTCCTCCTTTTTTTAACATCATCCTGCATTGGTTAGTGCGGTTCAGCTTTTATACCACTTGCCTCCTTCTTTCAGAAAAATGAACCCGATGTTCACCACGGAGCGACGGTTTGTTTCAGGATAGGCGAAGGTCACTTCCACTTCCACTTCGGCGATCCTGTCGGCGGTGGATATGGTTTGGGGATCCTTATTATCCTGAATATAGCTTATCCGGACGATCTGATATTCGACAACGCGATAGGGCGCGGCTTTGGCCTGGGCCAGATACTGCTGATAAGTATGCGTCCGAAGATAAACGGACGAAGGGGCGAAACAAGAGTATACCGCCGGATAATCCTGCCGGATTTCCGCATCAAGAAACGTTCGTACGGCTTTGAGAACCGCTTTTTCCTCGGGATCAGCGGTTGATTGGCTGAAGGCCGAGGAGGCCAAACCGACAAATAGAATAAAAATCAGCACAAACCAGCCGGTCCGGCGCGACAAAGCGGGCCTGAAAAGCCTGTTTGGTTTTGTCATTTCATGATCCGTTGCTTTCATCGGACCTACACCTTTTTCACCCAGTGTTTGGCAAACAAGCCGCTGGGGCGCACGCAAAGCATCAAGACGATGACGAGAAACGCTGTGATCGGTTTCCAGACCGGCCAGGCATAGCCGAAGAAATTCTCAAGCAGTCCCATGATGGCGCCGCCGATGAGCACGCCCGGGATGCTCATCAGCCCCCCCAGAACCGCTGCCGCAAAAGCTTTCAGAAACGGCTCCAACATGAATTGAGGGTCTAAAATGGTTTTGGCGGTCAGCAGCACGGCGGCGATGAGCCCGATGACCGAACTGAACGCCCAGGAAAAGGCAAACACGCGGTCTGTGTTGATGCCCATGATTTTTGCCGCATGCTTGTTTTGCTGCGTGGCGCGCATGGCCGTTCCCAGGTTGGTGTGATTAAAGAAGAAATACAGGAAAGCCACCACGATTGCGGCAATGATGAACACGGCCAGAGCCCATTGGCTGATAATAAAGCCCTCAATCGGTTCATAAGTAATCATGTAGGATATCGGAAGGGAAAACTCCTGCTGTTCGGCGCCCCATTTCCAACTGGCAAAACCCATAAGCAGCATTTCCACGCCCAAAGTGATGACGATGAGGCTCAGCAAGGTGGGATTTTTAGCGGGTCTCAGGAAAATGTACTGGACCAAAACCCCCAGCACGGCGGCAAAGATGATTGCCGAAAGCAGGGCAAGCCAGAAGGGACAATTATAGAAGGTCAGCAGGTGGAAAACGATGAAGGTCGAAAACATGGCCATTTCACCTGCGCCGAAGTTAATGACCTCCGATGTTTTGTAAATAATGACGACCGCCAGGCCAAAAAGACCGTAGCAGGCGCCCATCGCCAATCCCTCGACCAACAGCTGTTCGAACGGCATATTTCCCCCTTTTGCAGTTTAAAAAGGCCAGGTCTTCCAGTATTTCTTAATCCGGATCCAGACGCCGAAGAATCCCATGGGTTCAAAGATCATGATGCCGATCATCACCAGCCCCAGGGCGATGGCGCTTAAGTTGTCCATTCCCGTAATAGACAGCCAGCGTTGTGAAATGTTGACCAGAAATTCTCCCAGATAGGGAACGTCCCGAATATTTTTAAAAAGAGCGTACATCAGGTAGGTAATAAAAGCGGCCCCCGTGATAGAGCCCATGATGGAACCCAGGCCGCCCACGACGATCATTACCAGAAAGTAGATGGATAAAAACATATTGAAGGTCACGGGATCGAAAAATCCCAGCACAAAAGCGAAAAGCCCTCCGGCAATTCCGGCATAAAAAGCGCTGACTGCGAAAGACAGGGTTTTGTAAATCGTCAGATTGATGCCGATGACTTCGGCGGCGATATCGCTGTCGCGAATGGCGACAAAGGCTCGTCCGACTTTTGTTTTTAAAATATTGATCGCGGCCAGGACCATGCCGATGGTGATAATGAGAATGAGATAATATTTGCTTAGATCCGTTGTCAGAGAGAAGTTCCATCCGAATTGAGGAATGCCGATATTGAGCTCCGGCGCGCGCAGCCCGGAGCGGCCGCCGAAGATCTCCGTATGCCCGATAATGTGCATGATCGCCAGGCCGAACGCCAGCGTGGCGATGGTCAGATACGGCCCTTCCAGGCGCAGGGCGGGCAATCCCAGGATGAAACCGAAAAAGGCGGCGATAAAGGCCGCAAGAATCAGCGCCGGGAAAAAGGGGATGCTGAGTTTGGTCATTAAAAGGACCGTCGCATAGGCGCCGATGGCGAAAAACCCGGCGTGCCCCAGCGAAATCTGTCCCGTTGAACCGACCAGAATATTGAGGCCCACGGCTAAAATCACGTGAACCATAATCAAATTGAAAAGGTATAAATAGTAGTTGGATGATATGAGAGGCAGGGTGAAAAGCGCCACCAGCAAGACGATGGTCCAAAAAAGAATGGTTCCGCTTTTGAAAAGTTCAATATCTTCGTAATACGCTCGCTTCATGTCCATGAGATCACACGCTCCTATAATTATCTGATAGAAATAGAAGGGTTGATTACATCTGGCACATCTTTTTTGCGTGACCTGCTGTGCGGCTGTGTCGCCCTGTTTTCTCCGGGCAGTTTGAATCCCTGGCTTGGCTTCGGTTTAGAACATTGAAGTCTTTGCGCCTCCAGGCAATCATTTCTCACATCCGGCACAAATCAGGAAAAACGTTTCACCTCCCGGATTTTCATTGCTAGGCAGGTTAGTATGGTAGATATTCAGTGTCAATATGAAATAATCAAAACTATTTCCATACATTAATTGTATAGAAATGAGTTAAGGCAAGCTTAAAAGATAGGATCGGAGATTCACTTTCTGATTGTTTAAGCCGAGTTTTTTCCGGATCCGATACCGATAAACGTCGACGGCGCTGCTGGAGACGTTTAAAACATCGGCGATCTCCTTACTGTTCTTTCCGCTTTTGATGAGGTGCGCCACCTGAATCTCGGTGGTGGTGAGGCTTTTGAAGCGCGCGGAGAGCTTGCGCGAAAAGGCCGAAAACATCTCATCCAGATTCGACGCGATCAGATCGGCATAGATCTGCCGGCTATGATCCGACCCCCCTTTACGGAGCTTTTCCAGATGAGGTAAAACCAAATCTTTGATGCCGGCCATGAGGGTTTGCTCCAGCTCTTCACGGTCTTCGGCCCGCTGCCTGAGCATAACCCGCAGCGCCGTATTGAGCTCTTCGAGATTGCGGGTCTTGATCAGCAGTTCACTTCCCTTTTCTTCAAGCTCCGTGATGTCGATAATCGAGCAGACGTGTTTTCTTGTTCCGGGAATCAGGCAGTTCGTGCTGAGCATGTTTTTAATATTTCCATTGCAGTCTACAATGCGGAACTCGTACGTTCTGGGCGCCAAATTGGGATCAATGCGTCTTAATCGGTGATATTCCTCCAGCCGGGGAAGGTCTTTTTCATAAATCAGATCCACCCAGGTTTTTTTCCCCTCCCATTCCGTTTTTGAATATCCGGTGATTTGTTCAAATTCCGAATTGATCAAAGACAGGGTTTTGTCGTCCTCGATAATCACGGTTCCGGTTCCGGTCGTTTCAAAAATGGTTCTGTAGAGATTTTCCGATTGCGACAATTGGTCTTCCGTTATTTTCTGCTTTGTAATATCCATGGCGCTGCCGAGGATGGCCGGCTTTCCCTCAAAGGAAATCGAGGCAACCACTTCCAGAATCCATCGGATTTCCCGTTGTTTGGTGATGATGCGAAACTCATAGGGTAACAAAAGGCTTCCGCCCAGCATCTCTAGAGAATTTTTTTTGACGGTGTCCTGATCATCGGGGTGAACCATAAAATGCGCGTCCTTTCCGATGATTTCCTCTTGTGTATAACCTGTGTAATTGACAACTCTCGAATTGACCAAGCGGAACACCCCGCCGGAGAGAATATAGTAACCCACCAGCGACTTTTTGAGAATCATGTTCTGAATATTCTGGGCTTCAGCAAGAATTTGATTTTGCCGGCGAAGCGTCTCAATCTCTTCCTCCAGCAGGCGGATGCGATCTTCCAGGTAAATGACTTTAGCTTTGTTATCCATAAGATCTCTTATGCTCATGGCGTTGCGTCCTGTCTGATTCGGCGGATCTTGCTGCAAATGTGTTCAATGCCTCGGTTAAACAATCGGCAAATCGGCGTGCCTTTTCCCGGAAGTCAGCAGACATCCGGCTTGACGGTTGCCACATAGCGGACGCCCATGTAAATCGCGACGAAGACGAACATCCAGCGTAAAGGATCTTCCGGAATGAACTGGGCGAGCGACCCTCCCATAAAGGTTCCGACCAGAATGCCGGGAATCATCCCGTAAAGCAGGCCGGAGGCGACATTGCCCAGCTTCCAGTGGGTCCAGGCGCCGACCAGGCCCGCCGGCACCATGACCAGAAGGGCTGTTCCCTGGGCCAGATGCTGCGAGAATCCGGCCAGAAGGATCATGGCCGGCACCATGATGGTTCCGCCTCCGACGCCCATCAGACCCGAGAGAAACCCGGTGAAGGCGCCGACGACCAGAAGGGCCGCGAGCATGATGTGCGCCGGGAGATGATCGGCGATCGCCGAAAAACAAGGCCGCAAAAGCAGCAGAGCGCTGCAGAAGATCAAAAAGACGCCAAAGGCCCGCTTGAGTTTCCAATCCGGCAGGCGGTCAGCCAGACGCGCGCCGGCGGCCGCCGTGACAACGGCGGGTGCGGCCAGGGCAATGGCCGCAGGCCAGTTGACATTGCCGTGCCAGCCATAGGTGGCGGCGCCGCTCAACCCCGTGAAAATCAGGACGGCCAGAGATGTGCCGTGCGCCCGGCACTGGTCGAGTTTTAACCACCCGACCAGGAGCGGAATCATGATGAATCCGCCGCCCAGGCCGATCAGTCCGCCGAAAAGACCTGCGGCAAGACCGATTCCGAAACTGACCAGGTGTTTCTCCATCCGGGATTCTCCCGTTTTGTGATTTGCGCCCCGCCGCGAGGTCATCCCCGCGGATGCATGCGGCCGCGCGCCAGCGACGCGAAAATGCCTAAAAAACAGGTGACGGACAGAATGCCGAATATCAACCTGCCGCTTAAAATCAGTCTGCCGCCGGTTTCGGCCGACAGGCTTTTCTCGCCCAGTATAACGGCGAAGACCAGCATGGCAATGCCCATGCTCAGCATCTGGCCCACCATGCGCATCGTGGCCAGGGTGGCCGAGGCGACGCCGTAATAACGGTTGTCCACGGAACTCATAATCGCGTTGACATTCGGCGAGGAAAACAGCGCAAAACCGATTCCCAAAACGGCCAGGCAGGCGGCGATATGTCCCAGCGGCGTCTCCGCGGCAAGAAAACTCAAACATAAAAGCCCCGTGACTGTCAATGCCATGCCTGCCGATGCAATCACCCGGGGTTCGTAGCGGTCGGAAAGGCGCCCGGCCAAAGGAGAGAAAACCGCCTGCAGGAAAGGCTCGACGACAAGGACCGTTCCCGCCTCGAAGGGCGAAAGGCCTTTGACGTGCTGTAAATAAAGACTCAGAATAAACGTGACCGCGAACGTCGCGCAGTAGTTGATCAGCGCGGCCAGATTAGAAAAAGCGAAAACGCGGTTGGTCTGAAACAGCCGGATATTAATCAACGGAAAGGCTTTCTCCAGCTGCTTTCTGACGAAGAAAACCAGGCAAACAAGGCCGGCGGCGCAAAGCGCCCACGCGGCAGGCGACGGCAATTGTGAAATCCCATACATCAGCATCAGCAACGCCACAGCGTAAAGCGCGGCGCCCGAGAAGTCAAACGGCTCTCCGCGCGCGGGCGGTTGCTCCTCCCGTCCGATGCCGCAGGCGCACAGCGCGACGGCCAGGCTCATCAACGACGTGAGCGCGAAGATGCTTTTCCATCCCAGGTGTTGGACCAGCAAGCCGCCGATGAAAGGACCCACAGTGAGGCCGATGTATACGCCTGCGATGTTGATGCCGAGAATCCGGCCGCGGATTTCCGGCCGATAGGCTGAAATCAGCATAGCTGTTCCGGTGGAAAAGGTCATGGCGGCGCCGACGCCCTGAAGGGCGCGCAATCCGATGAAGACCGCCTGTGTCTGCGGAAAAAGGCTAAAAAAAGAGCCGGCCGCGAAAATAACGGCGCCGGAAAGAAAGACCGTGCGACGGCCGTGCAGATCGGCCAGCCGGCCTGCCGGAAGCAGCGTGATCGCCGCGGCCAGTAAGAAGGCGGAAGCCACCCAGCTGATGGAGAGCGCCGTCATGGAAAAGGTTTGACCGATGGCCGGAAGCGCGACGTTGACGGCCGATCCCATAAAAGGCATCAAAAAGGCGGCCAGCGTCGCCGCGCACAAAAGCAGAATTCGTTGAGAGCGCGTGATCATAGCACCGAAAAGAAACTAGCGGCGTCCGGCAAAAACGGACGCCCGTCTCGCGGCAAAGCCGTCTTTGCCGACGGCCATCCAAAGCGTCAGAGGCATGGTTCGGCGCGCCTGTTTAAGCATTTTGTCGGTCAGGGCGCGGATGTCCCACTGGGCGTGGGCGTCGGAGCGCAAACGCGCTACATGGTAAAGCTCGCGGGCGTTGAGTTTGAGCAGCACGCGCCGGCGGTGCGCGTTGGTGAGCGCATAGGGGGCCGCCTCCGGTGTCTTTTCCCGAAGAGATTCGAACAGGCGGTTGGTTTCCCGGATCATGGCCAGAAATTCCTTTTGCCGGCCGACCCGGCGAATTGCCGGCGGGACGGTCACTCCGAGCGCCGGATCATAGTCCTGGCAGACGAGCGTCGCCATGCGATGGCGCTTGAACTGCGCGAAACAGCTTGCGCTCATCACCAGTTCAAAAAACAGGTCAACGTATTCAAACTCGCGCAGGACCGCGTCATAGGGTTGAAGGTGCGCAAACGCCGTCCTGAAAAGTCCTTTGAGCTCGCGCGCCGTCATCTTTTTTGCCTGCTTGAAACAGGCGTCGTAAGTCCGTTGCGTAGAAGAAAGCAGAAGCGCCGCGGCAACCCGCAGATCCGCATCTTTGGCGGCCCCGATCAGCTTCACTTCCGTACCGGCGGCCTGGCGGGACAAAGACAAGCCTTGCGCCGCCTGTCGTAATTCGGCGCGCGTGAGACGGTCATAGTCGGTGGCCTGGGTATAACGAATAAGTGACGGGGCGATGGTTTGAGTCGCGTGGTAAAGATTTTCGCTCAAGAGGCGCGCTTCGGCGAGCGGCAAAGCCGAAAGCCGGCGCAGCATCAGCTCGAGATTCCGGGCGTTGACCGTCATGCCCAGTTGCGTTTCGGTGGCCAGCGAAATAGCGTAGCGGGCGTCTTCCTTGGCCCATCCTTCCAGCATGGAACGGTTTGACGGATCGGCGGCCAGATCGGGATTCTGATCGAACACATACGGGCGAAGCGCTTCGTACAAGGCGGCGTACAAATCGTTTTGCCGATCGACCATCTGTGTGAAGTCTTTGTCCATTCCCGCTTTGCGGATTTCTTCCGGCACGACGTAGTCTTTGTTGAACAGCACATAGCGCTGCGATTTTTCCGTAAACGAACAGAGTCGGAACTTTTCGATTTCCTCGACCAGCAGGCGCGAAACGCCGATCACATCAATGTTGAACACGGCGTGTTCCGCGACGGAGGCATGTCCCATGTCAAAGACAATGTTGCGGTTGGAGCGTCTGGCCTTATCGACTTCGGCGCGCGCGTCGCGCCTTAAATCATCGACGGATTTCGGGCTGCGGCTGATGCGGGCATAGGCGGCGGAAATCGTCTCGGGCGTGAGATCCTCTTGAAAAGAAGACGCATTTTTAAGCTCACGAATCAGATCGTAATCGAGATTATGGCCGGCAAGCAGAACTTTCATCTGTTTTCACTTCCTTACGGGTCAAAGTCTGACCGTTTCGACGCAAGACAGCGTTCGCCCCAGGAAACGTTCGCCGATGGTCTGGAAACGGTAGGGCACGTCGCTGATGCAATAAAGATACTGCGCGGGATCGCCGGAAGCGTTTTCGAGCTTTTTCGCGGCAATCAAATCCGCTGTTTGCTCGGCCATGGCTTCGGCCGAGTCGATCAGGCGTACGCCGGGACCGACGATATCGGCTAAAAGCGGCTTTAAAAGCGGATAGTGCGTGCAGCCCAACACCAGAGTATCGATGTCTTCGGCCAAAACCGGCTTGAGATATTCCGCCGCTGTCAGCCGGGTGGCTTCATGATCGAGCCAGCCTTCTTCCACCAGCGGCACGAAAAGCGGACAAGACTGCGAGAAAATCCGGATGTCCCGATCCAGGCGGTGGATGGCCCTCGCGTAGGCGTTCGAATTAATGGTGGCCGGTGTTCCAATGACGCCGATGGTTCTGTTGACCGTCTTCGCGGCGGCCTCCGCAGCCCCTGCGCCGATGACTTCCAGAACCGGAACCGGAGACAGATCCCGAATCGCCTGATAGGCCACCGCCGCCATGGTGTTGCAGGCGACAATAAGCAGCTTGACGTTTTTTCGCAGCAGAAACTCCGTGATCTGCAGCGCATAGCGATTGATCGTCTCCACCGATTTGATCCCGTAAGGCACGCGCGCGGTGTCACCGAAGTAAATAATGTTTTCAAACGGCAAACGCTCCATCAGCGCGCGGACGACCGTGAGGCCGCCGATGCCCGAATCAAAAACGCCGATCGCCTGATCTGTGAAAGGACTCATGCTTCGCTCCGCCCGATCCATAAAATCATCGACTTTTTTTCGCGATTCCGGTAAAAAAGCCGATACCGGGCCGATTTGAAAAGTTTGCAACCTCTACCACAACTCAACAAAATCTGCCAAGTTTTCTTCCGGCCTGACGGAAGACCGAAGAAAGGGCCTTATGCGCCGCGCCGACAAGCAGATTGAGAATCCGGATGAAGTACTGGCCCTCCTGCGAAAGGCGACCGTGTGCCGCCTGGCCATGGTTCATCATGGGCGGCCCTACCTGGTGCCCGTGAATTTCGCCTTCAAAGAAAAGGTTTTATATTTCCACAGCGCGCGCGCCGGCGCAAAAGTCGAAGCGCTGCGCGAGAATCCGCAGGTGTGTTTTGAAGTCGATTTCGAAGACGGCATTGTGAAGGGAAAGACGGCCTGCTCCTGGGGGACGGCCTATCGGAGCGTCGTCGGCTTCGGTCAGGCCTTCTTCATTTCAGACAGGGCCGGCAAAATTGAGGCGCTCAATATTTTAATGGAGAAGTTTTCAGGAGACGTCGTGCAGAGCTATTCGGAGGAGGCGCTGGACAAAGTCCTGGTCATTGGGATAAACGTAGAATCGATCACGGGGAAAAAATCCGGATGACGGGCGTGCCGCCGGGGCCGATTTTTGTTCAACCCATCAACCGTAAAGGAGCAGGCACATGTTTCAGAATAAAATAGTCATCCACTACATGGACGGTCGCCTGGTCAAGGGCATTACCAGCGATTTTTTCCCCAACAAAGAAACCTTTCACGTCGCGCCCGCGGGAGAGGCTGCCGGCGGCAAGCCGGTCGAAATCCGGATCGGAGATTTGAAAGCCGTCTTTTTTGTAAAAGACTTCGATGGCAATCCGGATTACGACGAAAAGAAAGAATTCGATCCAGCCAAAGCCGTCCTGGGACGCAAGATCTCCGTGGTTTTTCAAGACGGAGAAAAGATGGTGGGGACAACCACCGGCTATCAGCCGGACCGGCCGGGATTCTTCGTCAATCCCGTTGATCCGAAATCGAATACGGAACGCTGTTATGTCGTGGCGAAAGCCGCTCGGGAAGTCAAACTGTTGTAGAAAAGATGATCTCTAAAACCTGCCGCTATTTGCTGTGTTTTGCGCTGGCGGTCCTGATTGGCGCTTGCGCCGGAGGGGACGAGGGCGTTTTACGGCCTTCGCCCGGCGTCGGGTGGGTGATCGGCACGCAAACAGATGAGGATACGGGCCTCTCGACGGTTAAAATTCTCAGAACCCTAAACGGCGGAGCGAGATGGTCGTTGCAGACATTGCCCGACGGGCTGGAGGGTCTGATCGGCAATGATATAAGCGTCGTGTCGTCCCGGGTGGTTTGGGCGGCCGCGGGCGCGGCCGACATCGAAACGAACGCGGGCGCCATCCTTTTCACCGCAAACGGAGGCGATACCTGGAGCGTGCAGACCCTCCCCGACGGGATGATCTCGCGGCACATCAAATGCGTCAAGGGCATCAGCCGGGCGGAGGCCTGGGCGGCCAGCCTCGGCGGCGATGTTCTGCATACGGCTGACGGCGGGATGAGCTGGGCCCTTGTTGACGTTCGGGATAGCGGAGGCGAGGTCATCGCCATGACCCAGGTCAACCGGATGGATGTCGCAGGGCCGGACATCTGGATTGTCGATGTCGCTGCCGGTGAGCAAGGCGTGGTTCACTCTCCCGACGGCGGTCTGACCTGGACTCGTGAATACCTCCCGGACGTCACGCCCGGCCACGGTCCTTTGGTCGTTTCGGCTTTTTCGAGCGAAGTGGCCTGGGCCGCGGTCAATTCCGACGGGCACCTGTGGGGAACAATCGACGGAGGCCGTTTTTGGACCCGATCCATCGATTCGCTGACCGGGACGGCGGATTACGACGACATCAACGCCTCAAGCGCCGATATTGTCTGGATCGCCTGCAACGGAGGCGGATGGAACGGCGGTTTTACGGCGCGTGTGCACGTGACCAACGGCGCTTTCGACGCCCGCCTGGCCAACCATTATCCGTATATGATGGAAGGGATCTCTCCGATGTCCGACGACAAAGCCTGGGCGGTCGGATTTCGTATGGAGTCGGTCGAGCCGGATCTGCCCAGAAGCGCCGTGTTGATGACGTCCGACGGCGGCGTCACCTGGAGGCGACAATCGTTGCCCGCGCAGGCCTATGACGTGGCGCTTTGGAAAGTGTCCTTTGCCGGTGCCAAGCGGTGAAATGAATTTTTTGATAATCCTTTTGAGGGGGATGCGATGCCCGTCTATGTTCAAATTCTGCTTTTGATCATCGCTTTTGTCGTCTTTGTCGTTTTGGCCATGTACCTGTCGGGTCTGGGCCTGCGGCGGATCTGCTTTAAAATCATTGCCGAACTGGAAGATGCGCGCGCGTTCAGCGAGAAAAAGGCGGTTGCGCTGCAGGATGAGCGAAAGAACTTTTTCCGCGTCGGAACCAAAAATCTGCGTCCCCGCGCGCTCAATGTGCTGATCTCCGACGGTCTGGTGAAAAAGACGCCCGGCGGAAAATACTATCTGGACAAAGAAAAGCTCTCAGCCATGCGCAATCAGCAGGCTCAACCCTGAATTTATCGGATCGTCAGCTCGCTAAAGACATTCAGAACGCCGCCGGGGGTGAAAAAAAACAGTTGATGAGCGGCCACCCGCCGGGTCCGCCGGAGCCGGACTCCATGCCAGCAACAACAACATGGCGACGCCTTTTTTCATACGCCTGTCCTTTGCGGAAATCGTTGATGAATCTCTGATTGACAATAACGCGTCTTTTTTCTATATGCCAGATACATTTCGCGGGCGGGCCTTGGATCTTCAGAACCAAAACGCCGTGACGCCCGCGCTTGGCGGAGAACAGCATTGCAATTCAACCCCTGCATGAAGCATAAGCTCATCCGGTCGACGGCCCGGCATTTTGCTGAAACGGAATTAGCGCCGATTGCCGCGGAAATCGATCAGCACCGGATTTTCCCGCGGGAGGTCATCGAAAAGATGAGGCCTCTGCATTACTTCGGTCTTCAGGCGCCGAAAGAATACGGCGGCGCGGCGCTGGATTCGATCAGCGCCGCCATTGTCGTCGAGGAACTGTCCCGGGTGTGCGCCGCGGTCGGCCTGTGCGTGACTGTGCACAACGGCGTGGCCGTCTATCCGTTTTTGCAGTTTGCCTCTTCCTTCCAGAAGGAGAAATACTTGCCGAAACTGGCCTCGGGAGAAGTCATCGGCGCGTTCAGCCTGACCGAGGCCAATGCCGGCTCCGACGCCGGCTCCGTGGAAACGACCGCCGTGAAAAGCGGATCGGATTACGTGCTCAACGGGACGAAAATATTCGTGACCAACGGCGGTGTCTGCGATGTGGCGCTTATCTTCGCGCTCACGTCGTCTCCGGAAAACCGTTTGCAAAGCTCCGTCTTCATCGTCGAGAGCGGACTTCCCGGCTTTCTGCGCGGCGAGCTGGAAGATCTCTGCGGCATGCGGGCCAATCCTGTGTCCTCGCTGTTTTTGGAAGACTGCCGGGTGTCGCAGGAAAATTTGCTCGGCCATCTGGGCGACGGCATGAAAATCGGTCTGGCGACGCTCGACAACGGCCGGATCGGCGTGGCCGCCCAGGCTCTGGGCATCGCGCAGGGCGCGATGGAGGCGGCTGTGAAATACGCCAAGGAGCGTCAGCAGTTTAAAAAACCCATCGCCTCTCAGCAGACGATTCAAAACTACATCGCCGACATGGCCACCGAAATCATGGCCGCGCGTCTGCTTTTGTATCGGGCCTGCGAGCTCAAGGATGCCGGCCAGCCGTTCGGCTGCGAAGCGTCGATGGCCAAGCTCTACTGCAGCTCGGTCGCCTCGAAAGTGACCTCCGTGGCCGTCCAGATTCACGGCGGTTACGGCTACAGCAAGGAATATGATGTTGAAAGGTATTTCCGCGACGCCAAGGTCACGGAAATTTACGAAGGCACGAGTGAAATTCAGCGCGTCGTCATTGCCCGAGCCGTTTTATCCCAGCCCATTTTATGAGACAGCTATGTTGAAAATCGCGGTATGCGTCAAACAGGTGCCGATGGTCACCGAACTGCCCTGGGACGAAAAAACCGGCACGCTGCGCCGGGATCTGGCCGCCGGAATGATGAATCCGGCCTGCAAACATGCGCTGGAAGCGGCCCTGCAAATTAAAGAGGAGATGGGTGCGGACGTGACGGTTCTGACGATGGGTCCGCCCGCCGCCGAAGAAGTGCTGCGCGAAGCGCTGGCTTTGGGTGCCGATCGCGGCGTTTTGGTCTGCGACAAAATGCTCGCCGGGTCCGATACCTACGCCACCTCCGCGGTTCTGGCCGCCGCCATATCCAGGCAGGTTGCCGAAGTGGATTTGATTTTGTGCGGCGCGTATACCTCGGACAGTGAAACCGCGCAGGTCGGCCCTCAACTGGCCGAAGAACTCAATTTGCCGGCCGCGGCCTACGCGGAGCATCTGGATATCTCCGGCCGGACGCTCAAGGTGCGCCGTCTGGTGGATAAGTTCCGCGAAACGCTGGAAATGGAGTTTCCCGCCCTGGTGACGATTTCCATGGAACGCTACAAGCCGCGCTACGCCCCGTTCGCGGGGCTTGAGGCCGCTTTCTGCCGGGGGCAATTGACCGTGGTTGACGCCGCGGATCTTGGGCTTTCGCCAAGCTTGCTTCGTGAAAAGGGGTCGCGAACGAAAGTGCGCCGGGTGTTCATCCGAAAAGCGCAGAAGGAAAACGTTAAAATTACCGGAGCGGCGGCCGGCGCGGTTTCCGAGTTTCTCGACAGGTATCAAAGGAAAATCGGCGCCGTGATCGGCAAGTCCATTGAATTGAAAAAAAGGGCGAACGACCCGGCGGGGACCGACGAATGATGAAAAGCCGGAAGAAAAGCATCTGGGTCTTCGGGGATTACCGCAATTATTACCAGAACCGCGTGACGCTGCAATTGCTCTCGAAGGCGGTGGATCTGGCCTCGGTCATCGACGCCGAGGTTTGTGCGCTGGTCGTCGGCCACGAAATCGAAGAGTGGATTATGGAATACACCGCGCACGGCGCGGATCGTATTCTGGCCATCGATCATCCGTCGCTGGAAAGCTACAGCACAGAACATTATCTGGCGCTGGTCGAAAAGCTTGCCCGCGAAAGGAATCCGGATATCCTGCTCATCGGCGCGACGGATTTCGGCCGTGAATTTGCGCCCCGGCTTGCCAAGCGTCTGGGCACGGGCCTATCGGCCGATTGCGTCGGACTCGACATGACGCCGGAGGGGCTTTTGGTGCAGGTCGCGCCGTCTTTCGGCGGCAATATGCTCGCGGAAATCGTGACCGAAGAGCACCGTCCCCAGATGGCCACCGTGCGACCCGGAACTTTTAAGGAGATTCCTCACAACGCCGAGCGGACCGCCGTTGTCGAGCGACTGCCGCTGCCTGAGGATCTGCCCGTTCCCCGCGTGCGCGTAATCGAATACGAACGGGCCGCCGAGCGCGACCACACCATTGAAAACGCGACGGTTATCGTGTGCGGCGGGCGCGGCATGGGCAACAAAAACAATTTCAAAAAGCTCGACGATCTGGCGGCGCTTTTAGGCGGCGATGTCGGCGCGACGCGGCCCGTCGTGTACGCGGGTTGGGCCGGCCACGACGCGCTGGTGGGGCAGGCGGGCAAGCACATCAAGCCGAAAATCCTGTTTTCCTTCGGCATCAGCGGGGCGATTCAGCATACGGCGGGCTTGGGCGAAGCGGATTTCATCGTCGCGATCAACAAAAATCCGCAGGCGACCATGATGAAGATGGCGGATGTCGCCGTCACCGCCGACGCGGCGGATCTGCTCAATCATCTGATCCGGGAACTGAAAAAACGCATTCGGGATTAAAAGGGTCAGGGCGTCGTCGAACTGTGTTTGACGGCCCGTTCGGGTTTCATCAGGGGGAACACGCCTTTTCGGACGGAGCGGATGTCCTCGATGGTGAAAAACGCCAATGGATTGAACCTGCGGATGTGCTCCAGAACCTTCTGAATGTCTTTACGCTTGACGATAGTGAAAATGAGCTTCACCGGACCCATCGCGCCCTGCGCGTCGATGTGCGTCACGCCGTAGCCGTCGCATTTGAGATAGTCGAGCAATTCGGTCGCGTCCTTTTGCGTGATGATCCGGATGACGACCGTGCCGATGGCCATTTTTTCTTCAATGAAAATGCCGATGAAGTTGCCCATGGCGAAGCCGCCCGCATAGGCGAAGTAATAGGTGACATTGGTCATGTTGTTGAGAATTTGCGTGATCGCCATAAGCCAGATAAGCACTTCAATAAAGCCGATCGCGGCCGCCAGGATCTTCATGCCCCGCGAAACGTAGATGATTCGAAGCGTATCAAGCGTCACGTCGCAGATCCGCGCGCAGAAGATGAAAAGCGGCAAAATCACCAGCTTGAAAAGTTCCGAATCAAATAAGGCGACCAGATCCATAAAAACTCCTTCTGGGAGAACCGTACCTAAAGCGCCTTATTTTTTCAACCCTTTTAAGGCCGACATTGACCCGGAAGTCATTGACATGTGTCTTTGATGATATGTATAATTTCGCTCACTCAACGGAGGACATCATGCAGTGTTTTAAAAATATGCTCTACGCAATCAACCTTGACGAAGACGCAATCGGTTCGCTTTCCGAGGCGCTGGATTTTGCGAAAATGTTCAAAAGCCGGATCCATATCGTTTATGTGAACGACCCCATGGCGGGTTACCGGCACCCGGCGGACAAGGAAGACGCCATTGCGCTGCGGGTGCGAAAAGAGGTGCCGGAAGCGGTTCTGGAGCAGGTGGATATCGTCTATGCCAGTCTCAAGGGCGCCGTGGCGGAGGAAATCGTCAAATACGCCCAAGAGCAGCAAAACGACCTGATTATCGTCGGCCATCGGCACCGCAGCAAGCTGTATGCCTCCATGTTTGACAGCACCGACGTCAACATTATTGACTCGGTTTTGCTGCCCGTTTTGGTTCTTCCGGAAAAAAGGTAGTTTTAAGTCCGGTCCGGGGAACTCAAGCCGAACGCCGATCATTGTTTCAAGGAGTTGCGAATGGATTTTTTTCAAAATGTCTATCTGGGCAATAGCCTGCAGAACTGGACGATTGCCGTCTGCATCCTTCTGATCGTTTTCACGCTTCTGAAAGTGGCGCAGAAGATCGCCATTTCAAAACTGTCCAAACTGGCCGCGAAAACCGACAATGCGATCGACGACCTCGTGGTCAGCATGCTGAAGAACACGAAGTTTCTGATTTTGCTGGTAGCATCCGCCTTTGCCGCTTCCCATGTGATCGAACTCAAGCCCGCCGTCGAGAAAATGTGGGATAAAATCGTCATGTTGATTCTGATCGTGCAGGGCGGACTCTGGGCCAGCGCCGGTATTTCGTTTGCGCTGGGCCGGACGATTCAGAAAAAAATGGATGAGGACACCTCCAGCGCCACCACGATCAGTTTTCTGGGTTTTGTGGCGCGGGTGCTTTTATGGGCGATCGTCCTGCTTCTGATTCTGGGCAACCTGGGCGTCAACATCACCGGTCTGGTGGCAGGTTTGGGCATCGGCGGCATTGCCGTGGCTCTTGCGGTGCAGAATATTCTGGGAGACCTGATGGCGTCTTTATCCATTGTTTTGGACAAGCCTTTTGTGATCGGCGATTTTATCGTGGTCGATTCGCATATGGGAACCATTGAGCACATCGGCCTTAAAACCACCCGTCTGCGCAGCATCAGCGGCGAACAGTTGATCTTTTCCAATAATGACCTGCTGAAAAGCCGTATCCGCAATTTCAAACGGATGGCTGAACGGCGCGTGGTTTTCAGTTTCGGATTGGTCTATCAGACGCCGGTTGAAAAACTGAAACTCGCCAAGCGGATCGTCTCGGAGATCATCGATAAGAAAGCCGACGCGCGTTTCGACCGTGTTCATTTCAAAGAATACGGAGACTTCTCTTTGAATTTCGAAGCGGTGTATTATGTGACGGTGCCGGATTACAATACCTGGATGGACATTCAGGAAGACATCAATCTGCAAATCTTCGAACGGTTCGCAAAAGAAGGAATAGAGTTTGCCTATCCCACTCAGACGCTCTACGTTCAGCGGGAAACGTCTTAATTGGTGTCTGCCGGACATCGAGGAGGCTCGCCATGGTCAGTGTGATCATTCCCGCCCTCAACGAAGAGGCGTCGGTGGCGAAGGTCGTCGCGATTGCGAAAAAGTCGGCGCGTGTCAATGAAGTTATTGTTGTCGACGACCATTCCTTCGACAACACGGTGGCCGTGGCGAAAAAGGCCGGCGCCAGCGTCATGACCAGCACGAAGTTGGGCAAAGGCGCCTCGATGCTGGACGGCCTGACGGTGGCGACCAACGATATTCTCGTCTATATCGATGCGGATATTGAAAATTACGAACACAATCTGATTGATCTGCTGGTCGGACCGATCCTGGAAGAGAACTGTGATTTTGTCAAAAGCACCTTTGAACGGCAGGCCGGCCGCGTCACGGAGCTTGTGGCCAAGCCGCTTTTGAGCCTGCTGTTTCCCCATGCTCTGGATTTTTCTCAGCCGCTGTCGGGCATGATTGCCGGCAAGCGCGGCTTTCTGGAGCGGGTGGATTTTGAAAACGACTACGGCGTCGATATCGGCATTCTACTGGACATGATTGAACTGGGCGCGAAGATCAAAGAGGTGAATATCGGCGCGATTGAAAACAAAATGAAACAATGGCAGCTTCTGGGACCGATGGCCAGAGAAGTCTCCCGCGCCATTCTCAAGCGGGCCCGGCTACACCCGAATTTCAACCTTGATTTGCTTCAGACCACGACCATGATTCTCGACCAGATGGACCTGGCCGTCAAAGAAAGCGTCGTCGGCCTCAAAAAGATGGCCGTCTTCGATATGGACAACACGGTGCTGAAGGGCCGTTTTATCTACGAAGCGGCCGAAAAATTTCATTTCAGCAAAGAACTGCTCGACATCATCAGCGCCAATGACGAAAGCTTTTTGATCACAAAACTCATCGCCAAGCTGCTCAAGGGGTTCAACATCAAACAGTTGATTGCCGTGGCCGACGGCATGGACGTGGTCGACGATTCGGCCGCGGTCGTCGAGGAACTCAAAAAGCGGGGATATGTCGTGGGGATCGTCTCCGACAGTTATAATTTTGTCGCCGCTCAGGTGGCCAATCGTATCGGGGCGCATTTCAGCGTAGCCAACGAACTGGAGTTCTCCCGGGCCAAGGCCACGGGAGAAGTGAAAGTGCCGTCTTGCTTCATCAAAACGTCCCGGAGCAAGTGCAACCATAACTTCTGCAAGTCCAACGTTCTTTTGCATCTATCCGAGCAGTACGACATCCCGCTTTCCAACATCGTTGCAATCGGAGATAGTGAAAACGACGTTTGTATGATAAAGCACGCGGGCATCGGCGTTGCGTTTTGCTCGGACAACAAACTGCTCAATTCCGTCGCCGACAAGGTGATACGGGAAAGGAACTTTGCGCCGGTTCTGGAGTTTGCCAAGTGACGGCCATCCGGAGCCCGGTGGCGCAATCCATTAATTTATGATCAAGACCATCGCACGTCTGAGTCTTTTGTGTCTGATGATGCTTGTCCTGGCGCCGGTTGCAACCGGACTGGCCGGTGAGCCCGCGGGCGCTGCCGTTGTGGAAATCGGCGCGCAACTGCCGCTTTGGTCGGCGCTGCCGTTTGCCGGCATTCTGCTGTCCATCGCGCTCCTGCCGCTGGCCGTGCCGCGTTTCTGGCATCATCATTTTCCCAAAGTTTCGGCCTTCTGGGCGCTGGTTTTTGCCGCGCCGTTTTTGTATTTCTTTCGCGAAGCCGCCGTTCACGAGATCGCGCATATCCTTCTCATTGATTACGTTCCTTTTATTTTGCTGTTATGGGCGCTCTATACCGTGTCCGGGGGGATCTATGTGCGCGGGTCTCTCACCGGCAGCCCGGCGGTGAATGCCGTGATTTTGCTCATCGGAACGCTTCTGGCGTCGGTCATCGGCACCACCGGCGCGTCGATGCTGCTTATCCGTCCCATCCTGCGGTCGAACGCCTGGCGTGTGCACAAAGTCCATACCGTGGTCTTTTTCATTTTTCTGGTGAGCAACATCGGCGGCGCGCTGACGCCGTTGGGCGATCCGCCGCTTTTTCTGGGGTTTCTGCACGGTGTGCCGTTTTTCTGGACGCTCAACATCCTGCCTCAGATGGCGTTTGCCAGCGTCGTTTTGTTGATCTTGTACTTCATCGTGGACAGCCATTATTACAGAAAAGAAAGCCGGACCGCGGCGCCCGAAACGACGCCGGAGCCGATCCGCATCGAAGGGAAGCGCAACTTTGTTTTTCTGGGCGGCGTGATTGCCGCGGTGCTGTTCAGCGGCACGGTGCACCTGGGGGAGGTCGATCTTTTCGGCATTCATCAGACCATTGAGAATCTGATCAAAGATGCAACGTTGATCGCCATGGGGCTATTGTCTTTGAAGCTGACAAAGAAAGACGTCAGGCAGGGCAACGAATTTACCTGGGCCCCGATTCTGGAAGTCGCGTATCTATTTGCCGGCATTTTTGTGACGATTATACCCGCGCTCGACATTCTCAAAGCCGGAGAACAAGGCGCGCTGGCAGCCCTGATCCGCCGGGTTGATTCCCCCGCGCAGTATTTCTGGGCGGTCGGCCTTTTGTCGAGTTTTCTGGACAACGCTCCAACGTATCTTACTTTTTTCAACAGCGCGCTGGGGAAATTCTATCCGGGCCTGCCCGAGGCGCCGGCGGTGGCCCGTCTGATCGTCGAGAAAATACCCTATCTGGCCGCCATTTCCGCAGGCGCGGTGTTCATGGGCGCCAACACCTATATCGGCAACGCCCCGAATTTTATGGTCAAATCCATCGCCGAAGAGGCGGGCGTCAAAATGCCCAGCTTTTTGGGCTACATGCTCAAATATTCCATACCCATTTTAGTCGTTTTGTTCATTGTCGTGACGTTTATCTTCTTTTAGCGTGAGATTTCGCGGCCTTGAAGTCTCTGAGGATCCCGGCGAGCCGGCCGGGACAAATACTGCTTGAAGATGCGGGGGAAAGCGGATATAGGCAGATTGCGTTTTGCTTTTTGCACTGCCGTGAATATCTTATGCTTCACAGTTGCTGACAATCTAAAGCTCGCAATTGATCCTGATGGAGGAAACTGACCTATGGCCGCAACGCTGCCTAAATCTCTGAAAACAATAGAGGATTACAAATCCGCCAATCCTCATTACACCGATCTTTTGGATATTCTTGGGGAAATATTAATCCTGCGGGAAGAGTACCGCAACAACATGCCTGAGGCCATCTTTACCGTGGACGAAAAGATCCTTCCCCAGAAAATGGAAGGCGGCCTGCCGCTTGTCGACATGACCGGCAAAAAGTACGATCTGTCCCGGCCAAAAGCCTATTTCCAGTCGCTTGTCGACATTGCCGAAAAACGAATGCCGGCTGCCGCGGAAAAAGTCCGGGAATTCATTGCCCATGAAGACTTTGACTGGGAATCCGTAACCCGCGCATCTTTCAACGGGGGAGAAGATGTTCCCGTCAAGGAACTCAAAGGCGAGGCGCAGGACGAGGAATATCTGGATTTGCTTGATTTATTTATTGAAGAAAGCCTTCGTCCGGAGCTGGAAGCCGTTGCGGAAAAATACGGCGACGCCGTCAGAAAGGCGGGCTGGCGCGAAGGCTACTGCCCCATTTGCGGCAAAGAGCCGAAAATCGGCGAAATTCGGGAAAGCGAAGATGGAAAACGATACCTGTTTTGCCATCAGTGCGGCTACAAATGGAATTTCCGCCGCATCAAATGTCCGTTTTGCGGCAACGAAGAGCAGCATTCGCTGGCCTATTTCGCCGTGGAAGGCGAAGAGCGCTATCGCGTCGACGTCTGCAACAAATGCCGTCGCTACATCAAAATTGTCGAGGTGACGAAATCCGCCGGCGAAGCGAACCTCGATGTCGAAGATATTGCCACGCTGCATCTGGATATGCTGGCCTACGAAGAAGGCTACAACTAAAGATCAGGATCAAGGCAAAAGGTCCAAGGCACAAGGATCTAAAAAGCCCCTTTGAGAGTTTATCTCAAAGGGGCTTTTTAGGATATTTTTGTCTTTATCCTTGTATCCTTTGACCTTTTGCCTTTTGCCTTGGGCCTTGCGCCTTGAGCCTTTTTTCTATTCCTGATGCTTGGCCTGCTCCTGCTTAATCGTTCCTTTGATAATCGACAGGCCGTATTCGCGTCCTTTGGTGTAGGCGCGCAGGTTTTGATCCTTCGTGGCGGGCGGAACGGAATCGAGAACGGCTTTTTTCAAGGCGTCTGTGTGCACCAGCGGCTCCACCGCGGAAACGAAGCCCAGCATGACGATGTTGGCCATCATTTTCCCGCCCAGTTCTTCGGCAAAGCGTGTGGCCGGAATGTGGAATGTTTTGTACTGCATGTCGGCTTTTTTGGTGTGGACCAGATCCGTGTCCCAGATCAGCGTGCCTTCCGGTTTCAGGGATTTGACATTTCTCGTGTAGGCTTCCTGGCTCATGCAGACCAGAATGTCGGGTTCTTCCACGCAGGGGAAAAGGATTTCCTCGCCGCTGATAATCACCTGGCTGGAGCAGGCGCCGCCGCGCGCTTCCGGGCCGTAGTTTTGGGCCATGGTCGCGTGTTTGGAATCAAACAGCGTAGCCGCCTTGCCCAGAATGTCTCCGGCCATGACGATGCCCTGGCCGCCGAACCCCGTGATCAGAACATGTTTTTCGCGTTTGTCAGGCATAGTATTTTTTCACCGAGTTTTCTGATGATCCGGGTGCATCGAAAGCCATTGCGGCATTTTCGCGCGGTTGATGCGTTCATAGTGATCCATGAACGTCGGCCTTTCAATATCCACGAATTTGCCGACGACGATTTCCCGGTCGATGTCCATCGTGGCATCCTTGGGGTCGATATCGCTGCGGATGACGGAGCGGCCGTGATAGAACTTCAGCATCTCCAGAGCCGTTCCCATGCGGTTGCGCCGCCCGAATGAGGAAGGACAGGGCGTAACGACTTCCACGAAACTGAACCCTCTTTTATGCAGGGCCTCTCCGATCGAACTGCGCAGCGACCGCACCTGCATGGCCGTCCAGCGCGCCACATAGGTCGCGCCGCACGAGGCCGCCAGATTGCAGAAATTGAACGGTTCTTCCGGCGAGCCGTTGACGGTGGTCGTGGTCTTTGCGCCCAGAGGCGTGCTGGGGGCCTGCTGGCCGCCCGTCATGCCGTAGTTGAGATTATTGACGCAGACCACCGTGATGTCCATGTTCCGTCGCGCCGCATGGATGAAATGATTGCCGCCGATGGCGAACAAGTCCCCGTCGCCGGAAACCACGATGATTTTCGTTTCCGGTTTGGCAAGCTTCAGTCCCGTAGCAAAGGGCAGCGCCCGGCCGTGCGTGGTGTGGAAAGAATCCAGCCGGATATAGCCGGCCATCCGGCCCGTGCAGCCGATGCCGGAGACCATCGCGATATCGTCGGGATCCCAGCCGGTGTTCTTAATGGCGGCCAGCACCGCGGAAAAGACCGTGCCGATGCCGCAGCCCGGACACCAGATATGCGGAATCCTCTCCGTGCGAAGAAGCGAATCCATCGGATGGGGCGGAACGGATTTTTGAGCTTTTGCTGTGGTCATGTTTTTCCTTTCGCCATTTTGGAAATAGCGTTTGCGATCAGATTGGGGTGCAGAATCGAGCCCCCGAAATTCGACACCAGCGAAACGGGGCAGGCGCCGCAGGCGGCCCGCTCGAGCTCCAGCACCATCTGGCCGCCGTTGATTTCGGCCATAATCATGGCGTTTGTCTGCGGCGCCAGGGATCGGATGAGCTCTTCGGGGAAGGGCCAGACCGTTTCGAGCTTGACCATGCCCGCTTTAATGCCCTCTTTGCGGGCGTTGGAAACCGCCTGCATGGCCGACCGGGCGGTAATGCCGTAAGACACCACCACGACGTCGGCATCGTCCAGATACAGATTCTTCGTGCTGATGATCTTATCGCGATTATTGCGGATTTTTCCCACCAGCCGGCTGACCATTTTTTCCTGGGTTTTGGCGTCCATCACCGGATAGCCGCGTTCGTCGTGGGTAAGGCCCGTGACATGAACGCGGTAGCCTTCCCCGCAGGTGGCCATCGGCGCGATGCCGTCCGGATCGGCTTCATAGGGCAGGTAATCTTCGCGCGGCACCGTCGGTTTGCGCCGGTTGATGATTTCGATTTCCTCCTCGCGGGGAATCACGACCCGCTCGTTCATATGACCGACCACTTCATCGGCCATAAGCAGAACGGGAATCCGGAAGTACTCACTTAAATTGAAAGCGCGGATGGTAAAATCGAACATTTCCTGCGGGCTTGAAGGAGCCAGCGCGATAATTTCATAGTGCCCGTGAGATCCCCAGCGGGCCTGCATCATATCGCCCTGGGCCACCGCCGTGGGAAGCCCCGTGCTGGGGCCGGCGCGCTGCACGTTGCACACCACGCAGGGCGTTTCCGTGCACACCCCCAGGCCGATATTTTCCATCATCAGTGAAAATCCGGGCCCGGATGTACTGGTCATCGACTTGACCCCGCCCCAGCTTGCCCCCAGAATGGCGGCCATCGAGGCGATTTCATCCTCCATTTGAATATAGATGCCGCCGATTTCGGGAAGCCGCCGCGACATCGCCTCGGCGACTTCCGTGGCGGGCGTGATCGGATAGCCGGCGAAAAAACGGCAACCGGCCGCAATGGCGCCTTCGCAGCAGGCTTCATCGCCGTTGATAAAGTGAATGCCTGTTTTAACTTCTTTAGCCAGCAACGTCGTACTCCTTATATCATTCGGTTATTCAACGTAATCTTCATCTTCCATGCTGTAAATGGCGAACTCCGGACACAGAATTTCGCAAAAATGGCAGTTGACGCAGCGGGACGTATCGATGACCTCCGGCGGATGATAACCCTTCTTGTTGAACGTGGAAGATACGCGCAGCACCTGACGCGGGCAGTTGGCGATGCAGAAACCGCAGCCTTTGCAGCGGTCTTCGATCACCACGACCTGTCCGGTTCGTTTTTTTCGGCGCCCGCTTTCATCCGGCTGGCTGATCGGGTACTTCTTGGTTTTTTGCATAAAAATTGCCTGACCCCTCGCAAAAAATTGGCGCGAGACTGCCTGCCGGATGGACGACTGCTGCCTTTTTTTCTGGGATGTTTCGGGGGCGGAGCGCTTTCCCTGAAATGCCCGTCTCCATCAGATACACGCAGAAGTGCTGGAAGGAAATATATAAATATAAAAGTGCTGTCAATAAAAAAGAACGGCAGGCGGTCTCGGGACTTGCATTCCTCGAAGCGTCATACTATGGACAGCCTCGCAATTCATGACAAAACGGAGGCGGGCGCAGGCGCATGCAAGACCATGAAATGAATAATGTTGTGAAACTATTGAAAAAAGAGCTGGAAACAGGTGAAATGCCCATCGTGACCCACCTGGCGGAAAACCAGCGCGACCCCTTTGTCATCCTCATTTCAACGCTTCTGAGCTTAAGAACCAAAGACGAAGTGACCGCCGTTGCCACCGAAAAGCTTTTTGAACTGGCCGCCACGCCGGAACAAATGCTGAAAATCCCGCTGGCGAAAATCGAAAAGGCCATTTTCCCGGTCGGCTTCTACCACAACAAAGCCAAAACCATCCATTCCGTCTGCCGGGATCTGATCCATCGATTCGGATCTTCCGTTCCCGACGACCTCGACGAGCTTCTGACCATCAAAGGCGTGGGGCGGAAAACCGCCAATCTCGTCGTCACGCTGGCCTACGGAAAAGACGGCATCTGCGTCGACACACACGTTCACCGGATATCCAACCGCCTGGGATACGTGAAAACCAAAACCCCGGATGAAACCGAAATGGCCCTGCGCGAAAAACTGCCCCGCCGGCACTGGATCATCTACAACACTCTTTTGGTCGCCTTCGGCCGAAAAACCTGCAAACCCGTCTCGCCTTTGTGCAGCGCCTGCCCGATAGCAAACTACTGCGACCGGATCGGCGTCGGCGCAAGCCGTTAGGTGTGAGGAGAGAAGTATTAAGTTTCAGGTGATTACGTTTTAAGTTGCGCTTCTTCAGAAGGGTAAGGGGCTACTTTTTGCGACCGTCATTTTTGTCAGCCAGAAGCGCATCAAGCGGGCTTTGTGGCGCGTGCGACAGATCGCGCAGCACATGCGTGTAGATCATGGTCGTTTCCACATTCTTGTGTCCTAAAAGCTCCTGAACTTCTCGGATATTCACCCCGGCCATCAAAAGATGCGTTGCAAAACTATGCCGCAGCGTGTGCACCGTGGCATGCTTGGGGATGCCTGCCACGCGAACCGCCTCGGCAACGGCTTTCTGAATAACATCGGCGCTGATATGATGGCGGCGCACTTTCCCTGAGCGTGGATCAACCGACAGATTATTTGCGGGAAACACATACTGCCAGCGCCATTCTTTCCCCGCATTCGGATATTTTCGTTCGAGTTCATCAGGCAAATAGACCTCGCCATATCCCCTGGCCAGGTCTTTTTCATGAATCTTCTTGACTTCCGTCAAATGCTCTCTCAGTGGTTTTTTAACGGCATCCGGCAGAATGGTTGTTCGGTCCTTATCTCCTTTACCGCCTCGAACAAAGATGGCGTTTAAACCGAAATCAACGTCATTCACACGAAGCCGGGCCGCCTCCATGAGCCGCATTCCGGTGCCGTAGAGAACGTGGACCAGTAAAAGATTTCTTCCCGACAAATGGGTCAGTAATAGCCGGACTTCATCAAGAGACAGCACCACGGGTAGCTTTGGTCCACGCTTTGCCCGCACGGCTTGTCCGATTTCCTTTAAATCCATCTGCAAAACGTTTCTGAACAAAAACAAAAGGGCGTTGAACGCCTGATTCTGCGTTGACGAGGACACATGCTGTTTAACGGCCAGATACGTTAGAAAATCACGAACATCATATTCATCGGCGCCCTGTGTTGTCCAATCCTTTTGTCTGGTTTTGGTCAGGTAGTCGTAAAAACGTTGAAACCATTCACGATAGGTTTTTTCCGTGCTGCGGGAATAATGCTTGACGCGTATCGCTTCTCGAATTTTACGATGAATGGCCCCCGCATCGGGAAAAGCGGAAACGGTGTTACCGGGCCTGACGGCAGAGGGTTCAGATTTCGGATCCGGCAAAAAATGATCCAGATACAGCGTGACGGCGTCTTTGGCTTGTGCAAGTTGCCAGTCAAGCAGTTTTGGGTCTTTTTTTAACGCATCAATAAACAATTGAATTCTTAAGGACATTGGTTTATCATCCTCGGCATTCAACAAACGAATAAACCTGCTGGCCCAAAGGGCATAAAATGGAATTTGGTTTTCGGGGACCAGCTTACGATTGAGCAGGAACTGTTGAAAGTCCGGAAGTAAATGATTCATTACAACGCCTCCATTGGACAAGAGTACAGGTAATTGCGGGAATTTGGCAAAATTCCCATAAAATACGCACTGTGTTTTTTATGGGTATTAAGGACTAATTACGCAGTGTGTAATTTATATTTGCTTGATTTTCAATATGTTTTTTAAAAAGGGTTGTAGCGTCTCAAGTACCCGGAACCGGGTATTATGCAGTCGGTATATTAATTGTTGGCTTGAGGAATTATCATGAATGTCGGTGAAGAAATAGTTGCGGCTTATTTGCAATACGTAAGGCACTGCGAGTTTATCCAGCAAAATCTATATACACCAGATGTACAAGGTGAGATTGACGTTGTCGGCATTAATCTTAAGAAAAAAGAATTATACGTTTGTGAAGTTGCAGTTCACCTGACAACTGGCCTGAGGTACGTCAAAGATCGCCAGCCCAATAATGTTCAAAAGCTTACAGAAAAATTCGGCAAAGATATTGAATATGCAAAAAAGTATTTTCACGGTTACAAAATGCATTTTATGCTTTGGTCACCCATCGTAAAGTCTTCAGGCCTAGATACAAAACATGATCAAATGCGTGACATTGAGCATATTCGAACAAACATCAAGAGTAAGCATAAAGTAGAAATTGATTTTGTAATTAATGAGAAGTTTTCAGAGTGCTTGGCCGAATTACGCAATTGTGCAGCCATAGAAACGAAAGAATCAAAATCGATAATCCTACGTTATATGCAGGTTGAGCATTATTTGAATCATCATCTTAAGAATATTGATCGAAAGAATTTATTAAAAAAGCCAACCAGGCGCTAAAGCCGATCGCAGCACCTGCGGTGCTGCTCCGGCTTAGCTCGTCGTTGAACTATAAAAGATTTAAAGGAGGCTGATTAATGGCTACAAGACAAGCAATATTGATTGGTGCTGCCAAAGTAAAACCTGAGTTACCAGGTGTAATTGTAGACGTAAACGACATTAAAAAATTTCTGCTATCCAATCTTGGTGGGGCATGGAAAGAATCTGAAATTGTCACGCTTGTAGATCAACCCCCTGCTGCAGTAAATAGGGCACTCGAAACAGCAAAATATAAAGACTATGTTTTTATAACATGTTCTGGGCATGGAGAACATCAAGTCGGCAAGGGGCTTGATGAAACAGTTATGTATTTAAATGAAAAAGAGACAATATCAATTAGTAGCATTAACCCTAGAAACGCGAGACATTTCTTAGTCGTTGATGTGTGTAGGCATATAGTCAAAATTGAAAAAGAAACTAGACGTGCAATAATGGATGCATTTATGGAAAGTGCCGCGAAAGGATTTATAGATTATAGAAAAATATTCGACGATGCTATCATGGCGTGCTCTGAAGGTCGCATTGTTGCTTATTCGTGTGATATTAACCAGGCAGCTGGAGATGATGGTAGCGGTGGGATTTTTACTCAAGAGCTGTTAAAAGCACCGAGAGATTTTAGTCCAAAGAACACTAGTTCTTATGGCATAGTGAGACTTGATAAAGCGTTTGAACGTGCGCAAGAAATGACTTATAAAAAAAATGCACCTCAAAAACCTGTTCTCAATGCGGGCAGACGTCAAGATTTTTTTCCATTTGCTATCGTTTAACTGGGGGCGCCTATGTGTATTGACTACAATCAAGAAAAATGGGGGGTTCTCAACCTAAAACACCTCATATTAGAGACTAAAGATTTTATCGTATTTATTGACAATAGCGAAGACCTAGATTGGATTACTACGGATGATTATGACGAAAAAGGGCCAGAAATACCAGCAAAACATAATGAGATACTTAATACGGTTGCGCTATTAGAATGTAAGCCAATAATTCACCTTTCTGATAAAAATCGTTTAAATTATAAGCGCCTACTTGGTGAATCATTAGCTAGAAGTCTTGAGCATGATTACAAAAAAGCAGCGGATATTCTCGGGCAAGCTGAGCATTATCTCGTGGAAAGAGGTAAAGAATTATCTCGTCGTTGGTATTTATCAAGGGCCGGAAACACATCAGCTATAATATTTACGGCGGGTCTTATCCTTTGGGTGTTTCGTGATTACAGCACCATGGTGTTGGGATACACTGTTTTTATAACCAGTTTGTCCGTTATTGCAGGGGGTCTAGGTGCACTTTTGTCAATAATATTTCGAATGGGAAATGAAAGTTTAGATTGTCTATCGGGCAAGGATCTTCATGAGCTCGAAAGCATGTATAGAATAGTTGCGGGGATGCTCTCAGCCTTTTTAGCTTCATTGTTGGTTCGCATGGAAATATTCGTGCCGGTATTTTCTAAAACAAGTCATCTTGAGATAGCAATTATTGTAGTTGGTTTTATCGCGGGGATGAGTGAAAGATTTGCGCCATCAATATTAGCCAAGCTAGATAGTAAAAAGTTCAACAAATAAATGCAGCCGATCGCTACGCTCCGGCTGATTATGTCGTTGAACCTGTAGAAAAAGTCCGATTTTCTGTCAAAAAGCTTGTATCGTGAGCAGCAAACCTTTATAAATATTTCGCACCTGATTTGATTTAAATCCATGTATGAAGGAGTAACCGTGGCCCGCTACAAGCCTTATTCC
>JAHDKI010000004.1 GCA_018436925.1 Syntrophaceae bacterium | reverse complement strand
TCAACATCGTCTCGAAATATCTTCCTTCGTTCAATGCCCCGAATCATAATGTGGTGCAGACATCCGGGGGCATCTAATCTGGCTGATCTTGGCATAGAAAGCCTTATACAACCGTCGCATTGATTTGTTAACTTAATAACTTAAGGGCGTCCCCCTTGGTCGTGTTCAAGAAGCGTCTCTCATTTTTTCCCCATTAATAAACATGACTACGAAACAGACAGCACTTAACACCACAATAAAAAATGAGACATAATGAAGCATCACCACATACACTGAAGCCATCCCTATGGGTAATCTAGCAAACGCATGTATTACTGAAGAAATAATTAAAATTAAAAAACCCATTCTCCAATATTTATTTTTGTATGCGAAAAGCACCATGGCGCAAAATAGAACCTTGACAGCAAGTGCCCAAAAAAGAGATTTCTCTATCTGCCTGCCATCCATAAACTTTATGTACGTCATGACAATGTCGTATGTGACAAAAATAATGCACATTATTGGAATTAATATTATCCGTCTCGGAGACATATTTACATGAAACATCTTTTTAAATAATTGCATAGAACTGCCTCCTACTATCTACTATAGTTACATGTTTCTGACATTTTCTTACAATAATCTGCTATCCTAAAGGTCGTGCCAATACCTATAGCCACACCTGCACCTATACCTACAGGCCCTGAAGAAAAACCTATAAAGGCAAATGAAAATCCATAAAGCGTTAAATCTGACCAGACTTCATTAAAAACGCACTTTCGATAGATGTCCTTTTTCCAACCTTCTGAACAACAAGCAGCATTGGGCGGACCTGGGTTATTTCGATTTTCCCAAGAATCTGGTGTGTCTGGTTCATCTTTGTATGGGCTTGGATTAGGTGGATTGTGTTTTTGGGGCTTGTATTTCGCAAATCCTTCCGGATCACCCCAGTTCCCAGGATTATTTCCTACATACGCATAAAGATTAACATCCCCACCGTTGAAGCCTATCGGGTCTCTGCTAATAAACCTCCCCGCAACCGGATCATAATATCTTGCCCTGTAGTAGTAAAGCCCCGTTTCTGAGTCATATTCCCTTGCCGTGTAGGCGTAGGGCTGAGTGCCGTTGCCCGATTCCGTTATCCGGCCGAAAGCGTCATAGCTGTACGTCTTCACTTTCAAGCCCAGGGCGGTGGTCATCGCCACGATGCTGCCCAGCCCGTCGGCATGGTAGCAGAAATACTCCCACGCATACCCCTTCTGAACGGCCAGCGGCTCGTCGATGCCGGGGCCGTGCGTGTAGCGAGCCTTGACGGTGTTCGATCCGTTGTATTCGATGATGATGTCTTCATTGTCGTAGGCGTAGGACGTCAGGGTTCCGTTAACCTCCTTTTCAATGCGCCGCCCGAACGGGTCGTAAACATAGTTGACGGTCGTGCCGCCCGTGACAACTTGCGTCAGGCGGTTTTCATCGTCATATCTAATTGAGCGAAAATCTCCTTAAACAATCTTTTGCCATGACGACTTCTTCATCACTGGCTGATTTCAATAACAACACACGACTATAATAGTCACGGGCCCTTATATCATCTCGAAGCTTATAGTAGTAATGTCCAAGCATGAGCATTACATTTGCGTAATAGATATCATCTTCATTCAGATTTTTCTCCAATTCGAAAAGCTGGATGATTAGTAGTGGATCATTTCCTGATTCACGTGCGGCATCAGCCAAATAACGACGAATATGAACTTCATACGCCCTGTTAATCTTTAAAAATCCAGCAGCGTCTTTTAAACGTAACGCTTCCTGGAGATAATCGACAGCTTCAGAAAAGTGTCGGTTTTCATAGGCAGCCAGCCCCATATCAAAGAATATTTTAGACAGGGGAGCTTCTTTCATCTTTCTCGCCATCTCTAATGCATCAGAAAAATATTTCAGGGCTTTGTCATAATTCTTCATTTTGCCTTGTATTACAGCGATACCGTTAAGTATCGGCAATTTTTCTTCAACACTAGCTGCTGAGTCCATCGCTTTTCCATAGGCGGAAAGAGCTTGCTCGAAAGAAGAATTCCTTAAATGTAGTTCAGCGATATACTCATATGCCTCCCGTATTGATAAATCGCCGCCTTCTTCGCCGATTGCGAGGTTGAAAAGTTTCAACGCTTCCTCGGCATGATCCTGGGCCTTGTCATGTTCACCGTATAACAGAGACAGGTTATAGTAATTCAAAGCCTTTAATGCCGCGTTGTCTTCATCAGAAGATAATTCGAGCAATGAGTTGTTAAAAGATGCAATGGCCTCTTGATCCTTATTATACAGCGCGAATATTTGACCGATTCCATATTCGATCCATGCTTTCTGCTTATGTGATAATGTTGATTTCTGGAGCGACCTATAGACTTCCAACGCTTTTTCATATTGACCTTGATCAAAATAATTATTTGCTAAAGCAATACCCTCATCGAATTTTTTCGAAGATAGTTTTTGCATATCTTATTTCACCCATTATTCATCATTCGCATTATTCACCGATAACATATCCTTTTTTTATATAGATGGATCGCCTTTAGGATTTAGCAGTGGATCATAAGGGCCCTGATCATTGCATTGATCTTGTGTTTTGATCGGAGGTGCTGAGACGCCCATGTCTGGCCCTGATATAGGTTCATACGCGCGCCAAGGTGGTAATGGCTCTGGTCTTTCTGGCCCGTATAATCTCCATCCGTCTGTCGGCGGTTGTTTCGGATCGTTCGGATTAGCTGGCCTAACTGGAGGCGGCTCCGGCGGCGTAGGCTTTGTTCTTGGTGCTTGTGTTCTGGGATTCCATCGCGGAGCTAGACGATGAATAAAAACTCTGAGCCCATCCGGATCCACCCAGTTCACCGGATTATTCCCCACATATGCATACTGATTAATCCCGCCTGTGAATCCAATCGGATCTCTTGTTATAAATCTCCCCGCCTTCGGATCATAATATCTTGCCCTGTAATAGTACAGTCCCGTCTCCGTGTCGTACTCTCTTGCCGTGTAGGTGTATGAATTATCGCCACCGCCGATGCCGGATTCCGTTATCCTGCCGAAAGCGTCATAGCTGTAGGTCTTCACCTTCAAGCCCATGGGGGTGGTCATGGCCACGATGCTGCCCAGCCCGTCGGCATGGTAGCAGTGATACTGCCACGCATACCCCTTCTGGACGGCCAGCGGCTCGTCGATGCCGGGGCCGTGCGTGTAACGCGCCTTGACGGTGTTCGAGCCGTCGTATTCGATGATGATGTCTTCATTGTCGTAGGCGTAGGACGTCAGGGTTCCGTTAACCTCCTTTTCTATGCGCCGCCCGAACGGGTCGTAAACATAGTTGACGGTCGTGCCGCCCGTGACAACTTGCGTCAGGCGGTTTTCATCGTCATAGGTATAGGTGGTGATGTGAAGATGCGTGTTTATAAACGTGGAGCCCTAAAAATGCAAATTATTTTTTAAAGGCCGCATGTCTAAAATCCGCGGCAGTTTTCCGCTTTCAGCGGCGCGGGGGCTTTTGCGTTATTTCATCAAAGAAGTGTTCATGGCTTGCGCCCGCCCAACAATCATCTGGATTTTCGCCGGAAGTTATGCCTTTGTAAGGGTCTGAAAGGAACGCTCCGGTGACAATTTTTGAACTGCTTAATCAAAGCGCGAAAAAGCTCGGCGCGGCCGGCATCGACACGGCCCGGCTCGATGCGGAGGTGCTCTTGGCGCACTGCCTGGGCTGCGACCGGGTGGCGTTTCTGAAATCTCCGGAAAGGACGCTGCCCGACCGGGTGATTTCCGAATACCGCCGGCTTCTGGACAGGCGGCTGCGCTTCGAACCGGTTGCCTATCTCACCGGACGGAAAGATTTCTGGCGTTTCACTCTGGCCGTCGGCCCGGACGTGCTCATTCCCCGGCCGGACACGGAAGTGATCGTCGAAGAGGCCTTGGCCTTATGCCTTAAGGCCGGTCTCACCGCGCCGCGGATTGCCGACATCGGCACGGGCAGCGGCGCGATTGCGATCGCGCTGGCCGCGGAGATACCCGACGCGGAGGTGACGGCCACTGACCTCTCGCCCGGCGCGCTTCGCCTGGCCCGGCAAAACGCGGAGAAATATCAACTGGAAACAAAAATCCGCTTTGTGCAGGGCGATCTGTTTGAACCGCTTTCTGGTCTTTTCGACCTGATCGTGTCCAACCCGCCTTATATCGCCGAGGCGGAGTATGAAAGCCTGCCGCCGGGCGTGAAGGATTTTGAGCCGAAAACCGCTCTGTGGGCGGGACAAACAGGTCTGGAATTTTATGAAAAACTGGTATATCAGGCTCAAAGCCGCCTGAAATCCGGCGGCTGGTTACTACTGGAAATCGGCGCGACGCAGGCCGACGCGGTCGAAGCGATGCTGGCCGGCCGCGGGTATCAACACATCGCCATTCGCGCCGATTATGCGGGACGGCCCCGCGTGGCAAAGGGAAGGAGACTATAAATTTGGACAAGATTGTCGTATATGGAGGCCAGCCGCTTGCAGGCGACGTTTCGATCAGCGGCGCGAAAAACGCCGCCCTGCCGATTCTGGCTGCGGCGCTTTTAACGGCCAAGCCCTGCACGTTTTCCAATATTCCGGATCTGATGGACATCAAGACCATTAAAAAACTTTTGGCCAGCATGGGCGTGCGCTTTTCAGGCGACCGGACGCTGGAGGTCTGCGCGGAAACCATCACGTCGAGCGTCGCCCCCTACGATCTGGTCAAAACGATGCGGGCCTCCATTCTGGTTTTGGGGCCGCTGGTGGCCCGCACGGGCCGCGCCCGGGTTTCACTGCCCGGCGGCTGCGCCATCGGGGCGCGTCCGGTGAATCTGCACATCAAAGCCCTTCAGGATATGGGGGCGAAAGTCGACCTGCGCGAAGGCTATATTGAAGCGACGGCAGGCAGGCTCAAAGGCGCGGAGATTTATTTCGACCTGCCCACAGTCACGGGCACGGAAAATATCATGATGGCGGCGGCGCTTGCCGACGGCGTCACCGTTTTGCACAACGCCGCCCGCGAGCCGGAAATCGTGAATCTGGCCGATGTGCTCAAGGGGATGGGGGCGAAAATTTCCGGCGCGGGCTCGGATGTGATCACGATTACCGGCGTGACGTCTCTTTCCGGCACGGAAGCGGCCATCATTCCCGACCGGATCGAGGCCGGCACGTTTATGATCGCCGCAGGCATGACCGGCGGCGAAATCAACGTGCGGGGCTGCATCCCCCAGCATCTTGAAGCCCTCACCAATAAGCTTCGCGACACCGGCATGACCATCGAGCCGATCGATGACGGCTTGAAGGTGAAAGCGGCGCCGAAAATTCATAGCGTCGATATCAAGACCCTGCCGTATCCGGGCTTTCCCACGGATCTGCAGGCGCAAATGATGGCGTACATGACCATCGCCTCGGGCCTGTCGGTCATCTCGGAGACGGTTTTTGAAAACCGCTTCATGCATGTGAGCGAACTGGCCCGCATGGGCGCCGACATCGCGATTCAGGGCGGCTCCGCCGTCGTCCGCGGCGTGCCGAAGCTTTTCGGAGCGCCGACGATGGCCACCGATTTGCGCGCCTCGGCGTCGCTGATTCTGGCCGGTCTGGTCGCTCAAGGCGCGACGGAGATTTCGCGCGTCTATCATCTCGACCGCGGCTATGAAGGCATCGAGAAAAAATTCTCCGCGCTGGGCGCGAAAATGAAAAGGATAACAAGCTGACATGAAGATCTTTTCTGCAGACGCGCCGGACTTTGCCGATTTCTTCCGCAAGCTGCGCTCACGGGGCGCCGCATTCGAACCGGACTTGCTGGCGACCGTCGCGGAGATTATCCGCGACGTGACGCTTCGCGGCGACGACGCGGTTTTTGAATACACCAAAAAGTTCGACGGTCATCTCCTTGCGGCGGACACGGTGGAAGCCTCCGGCGAGGAAAGACGAAACGCCGCGGCGGCCGTGGATGCAACCGACCGGGATATTCTGCAGCTGGCCGCTTCGCGCATCGAGGCCTACCACCGCCATCAGATCGCCGGCGACTGGTCGATGACCGATCCGGAAGGCGCCCGCCTGGGGCAGCGCGTTTTGCCGCTTTCGCGCATCGGCATTTACGCGCCAGGCGGCAAGGCGTTTTACCCATCCACGCTTTTGATGGCGGCGATTCCGGCAAAGCTCGCGGGCGTGGGCGAGATCATTGTGGTCACGCCGTCGAAGGACGGCCGGTTGGCGCCGCTTCTGGCGGCGGCCGCGGACATCGCGGGGGTCGATCGCATTTTTAAAATCGGCGGCGCGCAGGCCGTGGCGGCGCTGGCTTACGGCACCCGGTGTGTGCCGCAAGTCGATAAAATCGTCGGTCCGGGCAACGCCTATGTGGCGGCGGCGAAAAAACTGGTCTTCGGCCAGGTGGCCATCGACATGATCGCGGGCCCCAGCGAAGTGGTCATCATCGCCGATGAGTCGGCCGATCCGGCTTTCGCGGCGGCCGATCTGCTCGCGCAGGCCGAACATGATGAAATGGCGGCGGCGGTTCTCTTCACGCCCAGCGAAGAGCTGGCCCGACGCGTGGCCGCGGAAATCGGGAACCAGACCCGCAGACTGCCTAAAAAGGGCATTATCGAGAAATCGCTCGCTGCTTACGGCGCGATCATTCTCACGAGAGATCTGGCCCAGGCAGTCGCGCTTTCCAACCGATTCGCTCCGGAACATCTGGAGCTGATGACGGCCGACCCGGAAGCCTTGCTGGGGGCGGTCACCAACGCGGGATCCGTTTTTCTGGGCCATTACACCCCCGAGGCGCTGGGCGATTATATCGCCGGCACGAATCACATTCTGCCGACGGAAGGCACGGCGCGGTTTTCCTCTCCGCTGGGGGTTTATGATTTCTGCAAACGGATGAGCGTGCTGTCGTTTCCAAAGGCCGCTTTCGACACGCTCGCCGCCCGGACGGAACGCTTCGCGCGCATCGAAGGACTCGACGCCCACGCCGATTCCGTGCGGGTACGCATGCGACGGGACTCCGAAGATGCCTGAGCCGATCCTGTATTCCGATGCGCTCATTGAAATCACGCCGAGCCGGGTGACCTTCCGGCATTACGGAATTTTCGGCGGCGACCGCCGCGTTTTGCAAAGCGACATTGAAAAGATCACGGTGAAGGAAAGCTCGCTGTGGACGGGAAAATACCGCATCCACGGCACGGGCAATTTCAAAATCTGGTTTCCCCGCGATGCGCGCCGCCCCGAGCGCGACCGGATTTTCTTCGCCTTCCTCAAAGGAAAGCGCCGGGTGATCGGCTTCACCGTCGAGCGCGCCGCGGACGTGCAACAGATCTTTCAATCCTCGGGCCTCATCCGGCAGACGGACTGCCCGGGCGAAGGAAAACCGTCTTAATATTTTTAAACTGAAGGCTGCAAGCATGACGTCTAAGGCATCGCCTCCCGAAGATCAAAAAAAAGACTGGGTCTCGTCGGCCCTCAAAGTCAACCTTGAGCGGACCGCCGCCACGGTGGAAATTCCGTCGCGCTACGACCCGCTTTTGAGCATCGTTGAAAAGCATTACGGCGTCCGGAAGAAAACGGCGGAGATGCTCACCGAACTGCACCACCCGTTCATCAACTGGGACTATGTCCTCAAAGAGCTCAAGTCCATCTCGATCGGCGACTTCCACGTTTTCAACAACCATCCCGAAGGCCGGCTCGCCCTGTCGATGCTGCTTAGCATCTACTTCGACATCATGACCTCGTCCGCTAATGAAGAGGTGCGAGACAGCGCGGTTCATTATCTGTTCGATTTCGCCGATACGGTGCTGGAACAAAGCCGCGAGAGGCTTTCACAGAATTTGTTTCTGCTGACCGACCTTATCGACCGCCTGAGCGCAATGGTCGACCGGCAAAAAGGGCTTTTTAAAAAATCCTCGTCGCATCTGAAGCGACTGATCCGGACGCTCGAAGACAACACTATCGACTTTCCGTCGCCCAAGCTCGACGGCCTGCTTCAGCGCCTTTTTTGCATCACCTATGAATACTGGCTGACCCAGCCGGATCCGTCTTCCTGGCCCGGCATCGCAGAAGCGCCGGATCCCGAAAGCGAACAGGCCTTTCGAGCGATTCTGCGGCCGCTCGGCCACGACACCTTCAAGCGCCACTTACAGCGTCTGAAAGCGCCCGACACCGACCCGGAGGCCCTGACGCGCCGCCATGATTATCTGGCCTTGCCCGACTACCAGCAGATCGTCAACGCCTACCTCGCAGCGGCCGACGAGCTGGAACGCGCATCGGCGTTTTCCGGCCGGGGGCATCTGATTAAACTGAATTTTCTTCTGGCCGTCATGGCCGCGCCGGGGCTTTCCGATATTCATGCCGGCGCCATGCGGGAGATCAACCACGCGATTAAAACGGTTTTTCAAAAAGGGGCCGCGCAAAACGCCGACGAGTTCATCCGGCGGATTTTCGTCTTTTTGAAACAAAGCGCGGCAATGAGCGATTTGAGCGCCGCGAGCATCGACTGCATCGTCACGCTGGCCAGAGAGGTCTTCGCGCAAAACACCCATCCGCTGGCGGATTGCTTTATCGACGAGCTCATCGCCTACGGCTTTGCCTATCCCCGGATTCAGGGCGCCACCACCGACTGGCAGGTCTGCGTCAATCCCCTCCATATCAAAACCATCCGGGCCTGGCTGGAAATCATCGGTCTGAAGCCGCGCTGGACCAAAAGACTGATCTCCGCGCTGATTATCCATTTGAAGATCGGCGGGGTTTTCGTCCGCGATACGGATCTGATCCAGCGCGACATCTCGAGGCTGCTCAATACGGAGATCGCGCCGGCTTACAATCTCGTCAAGCAGCTGGGTCGGCTTTTCCCCGTCTATTTCAGCGAGATCGGCGCGGAAGGCGAGCTGCGAGACATCACGACGCGCGTCGATGAGCTGTCTTTCCGCAAGGACCGCCTGATCGATTTCTTCCGCAAACAGTCGCATGTGGAAAGCAACAGTCTTCTGGTCGCCTTCGCCGAAGACATTTTTCACTACTGGCGCACGGGCGACAAAACCCACCTGCGGCGCCACATTCCCGATGAAATCTATGAAGAGGTCGTTCCCGCCGGAGAATATTTCGACGGCATGCACCGGGCGTTTGTCCGCCTGATGGACATCGTGAACCAAGATACGCTTGAGTTTTTGCGCTGGGACGCGGCCCGGATCGCCCGGGAAATCGACCCTCTGACGGAGATCAGCCAAACGGACCGGGAACGGGTAAGGCTGATGATCCGGATCTATCAGTTGATTCACAAAAAGTATTACCCCGAATACATCGATCTGATCCGCGATCTGGAATTGCAAAATGTGTTCGCCAAGGCCGATATCCTGTCGCTCAAACGCGCCGTCAAAACCAGGAACTATCGCCGCAGCCTGACGGTCATTCTGAAATTTCTGGGTTTGCTCAAGGCCAGAATTCTGTCTGCGGAAAAAACGCAGTCCTTTGAGAACATCTATTACAAGCGGCACATCGCCGCGGGCATCCCCTCCATGTACGGCACGTACCATGAGGACAAATTCGACGCGCTGGGCCTGACGCTGCGCCTGGAGAGCCTTGCGACCATGCTGTTCGAGGAGCTCATCCAATCGCTGAATCTGAAATTCATCACCAAACAGACCATCATCAAGGTCCATTCCTATATCTGGCATTTCATCACCGCGCTGGAGCTCGAAGGCATCGCCACGGAAAGCCTGGTGTCCAAGGTTCGCTACGTCACCAGCGCGCTGCCGATCAAGCAGTTTTCCATGGAGCAGTACATCGATATCTTCCGCTTCATTTCCCGGGGCATCCAGGACATCATCCGGGATTACTACATCGATGTGCACGGAGGAAATCTCACGGCGATCATCCGCCAGATGGAAGGACAGGCCGAGGCGGACGGACGGCCTTCATCGGAAAATCATGTCTATCAAGTGTCGGAAAATTTCCTTCGCGGCATGATCTCTTCGGCGTTCGGCCTGCAGGTGCTCGACAACTTTGTTCACGCCGTGATTAAAACCCTCAACGCGGAACTCGAAAAATTCAAGGACAATAAGAAGACGCTCACCCGGCTGATGGTCTACAATCAGGAAATGGCCGTCTCGTCCATCTATTCGCCCAGCCCCAAAATGGACAACCAAATCCTTCTGGGCAATAAAGGCTATTTCCTCAAGCAGATGTATGCTTTCGGGTTTCCCGTGCCGCCGGGCTTCATCATTACCACCGAAGTGTTCCGCTGCTACGACGCGGTCTACGGCTACAAATACATCTTCAGCGACCTGGCCGCCCGCGTCAACCGCGAAATCGCGGTCCTGGAAAAGAAAACCGGCCGCCGGTTCGGCGACCGCCGCAACCCGCTTTTGCTGTCGGTCCGCAGCGGCGCGACCGTCTCGCTGCCGGGCATGATGCGCTCGTTTCTCAACGTCGGCGTCAACGAGTCGATTGCCGAAACGCTAAGCCGCAGGAAAAATTTCGGTTGGGCGGCCTGGGACTCCTATCGCCGGTTTTTGCAGACCTGGGGCATGTTTCAGGGACTTGAGCGCGATTTTTTCGACGCCATTATGGAGTCCTTCAAACACAAATTCTCCGTCGAAAGAAAAATATCCTTCCTTCCCGAACAGATGAAGCAGATCGCGCTGGCGTATAAAAAGGCCATCCTCGAAGCCGGCATTCCGCTGACGGACGATCCGATGAGGCAGTTGCGCCACGCAGTCCTGCAGGTCTTTGATTCCTGGTATTCCGACCAGGCCAAGATCTACCGCCGCCAGATGCATCTGTCCGACGAGTGGGGCACGGCGGTGATCGTTCAGGCCATGGTGTTCGGCAATCTGCACGAGCAGTCCGGCTCCGGCGTCATTTTTACGCGCGATCCGAAAAGCGCCTCGACGGACGTCACGCTTTACGGAGATTTTATTTTCGGCGTCCAGGGCGATGACATCGTCTCGGGTCTGGTGGAAACCTATCCGATTTCCGAAAAGCAGCGCCTGGCCGAAAAACGCAACACCGACATTTCGCTGGAAAGCAAATTCCCGGACATTTTCTCGGAGCTGGTGCGCATCGCGGAAGCGATGATTTACGAAAAAGGATTCAATCATCAGGAAATCGAGTTCACCTTCGAAGGCCCGGCTCGAAAGGATTTGTTCCTGCTGCAGACGCGCGATATGGATCAGATCAAGACCAAAAGATTCCGGCGGTTTAAAGACACCAAAGCCCTCAGGGAGGCGCTTTTGGGAACGGGCATCGGGGTGAGCGGCGGCGCTTTGTGCGGCCGCGCCGTGTACTCGGAAGACGACATCCACCGTTTCCGGCACTCCGAGCCCAAGACGCCGCTTATTCTGATCCGGCCCGATACCGTGCCGGACGACGTCGGCGTGCTGCTGCAGGTGGACGGTCTTCTGACGGCCAAAGGCGGCGCCACCTCGCATGCGGCCGTAACAATACCGCAACTGGGAAAGGTGGGCGTGGTGGGTCTGGCCAAACTGAAGGTCTACGAAGCCGAAGGCTTCGCCGCGATCGATGATCAGCATATCCGCAGCGGCGATTTCATCTGCATCGACGGCTGGAGCGGCGCCCTGTACGAAGGCCGGCATGAAAGTGAAACCGAAAAGCATTACTCGATCACACTGTAATGTTTGAGAAGCGGGAGGGTCGTTTATTGAAACGCCGCGAACCGCTCAGTCGCGGCAGAAAAAGACGCTGTTTTTCCCCGGCGTTTTCTTGACGGCATACATCGCCCGGTCGGCGGCGGCCACAAGCGCCTCGGCGCTTTCGCCGTGGTCCGGATAAAACGAAACGCCGACACTGAAACGCACCGGAATGCTTAAGGCGGGTTCTTCAAGAAACACGGGGGTTCGGAATTTTTCAAACAGATGCCCGATCACAATATCGACATGCCCGGATTCGGCGACATCCGTCAGCAGAATCAGAAATTCGTCTCCGCCGATTCGCGCGATCGTGTCGTTTTCCCGGCGGACGACTTCACGCAGCCGAGCCGCGATTTCAATCAGCAGACGATCGCCGATGTCGTGTCCGTAAGTGTCGTTGACCGACTTGAAGCCGTCCAGATCGATAAACAATACCGCCAGCCTGGCCTTTCTGCGCCTGGCCGATAAAACCGCCTGCTCCAGACGATCCGACAAAAGCTTGCGGTTGGGCAGCCCGGTGAGCGGATCGGAGTAAGCCATCTGCATCACTTTGCCTTCCGTCAGGTCGACGAAGTTGCCCATCACCGCCTGCTGAGAGTTCATGGAAATCATCGCAAAGGAGCCCAGAATCCATTTGACGGTCTCATCTTTCGTGACGACCCGGAACATGAGGGACGATTCCGCCTGGTCGCGGAGCATGGATAAAATCCCTTTACGGAGGTGGTCAAGATCCTCCTCCAAAACAAGAGATTCGGGGTTTTTGCCCCGCAATTCCCCGGCGCCGAATCCGACCATGTCGGAAAAGGCCCGGTTGGTAAAGATCAGCCGGCCGTTTTGGAAAATGCAGACACCAAACGGGGAAAGACTCAAGACAATGCGGATAAAGTCCGAAAGCTCGCGAACCTGCTTGGTCGCGGAGGCGAACTGAACCTCGATCCTGCGCAGATCTGCGGCGGAAAGGGTTGAAGGCCCATGGGCAATCGTTTCTTTCTTCTTTCCGATGGATTCGGTCACACCCCGCTCCTATGAAAAAAAAAATTGACAACGCCCAGCCCTTCTACTTTGCCGCCGGGACTTGGGGGAATCATAGAACACTTTGAATAAATTAAAAAGTTTTCTTTTGTCGTTTGATCCGGCGCAAAAAAAGCGCCGCCCTGAAAAAAAAGGCGGCGCCTTGCGGGTTTGTTGTCAAAACCGATCAGCCGATGTTTTTATGGATATAAACGGTCAGATCCGCCATCCGGTTGGTGTAGCTGCCGTATTCATTGTCGTACCAGCCGAAAATTTTGGCATGCACAACCGGCAGTTGCAGCGGTTTTTCGCCGACGGCCGCCAGCACCCCCGCCGGCAGATCGGGAATATTCGACAGATCCACCGGAATGAAAGCGGTTCTTGTATGGTTGAACTGGCCTTCGATGACCACCGCCGCGTCTTCGCCGATCAAATCGGTGGACACATTTTGCTGCAAAGTGAAGCGGACCAGGTTTTCCGGGTTGCTTTCGGCGGCTTTGCGGTAAATTTCATTGAGCTTTTTGGTGTCGATATTGGCCGCGTCGCCCTTGTCGTTGAGCCTGCCCTGGAAAGTGGCGTTGAGGATAATCAGCGACAGGGTATTGGTCGGCACCCGGATGGAGTCTCCCATGAAGCCGATGTTTTTGACTTCGGGAATGACTTCCGCCAGGGCGCTGGCCGCGCCGGTCGAGGTCAGGATAATATTGTTGAGGATGCTGCGCGTTTTGCGGATGTCTTTTTCACCGGCTTTGGGCAGCTTGTCCAAAACGCTCTGGGTGTTGGTGACGGCGTGAATCGTCGACATCGACGCCGTCAGAATCCGGCTGGTTTCCTCATTTTCCAGAAGCGGCTTCACCATGTGCGCCAGGCCCGTGGTGGTGCAGGAGGCCGCCGACACCAAAACGTGCTTCTTGCGGTCGAAGGCCGTGTGGTTGATGCCGTAAATCAGCGTGGTGGTGTCCTCCGGCGTGGACAGCGCCTTGTTTTTGATTTTGAAAGGGGCGGAATGGATGACCACTTTGGCGCCCCCGTTTAAATGGCCGCGGATCGACCCTTTTTTGTCGTCCACCGGCGTCGTCGGATCTTTGAAGGTTCCGCTGCAGTCCACAACGACGTCCGCGCCGAATTGCCGCCAGGGAATGTTCAATGGATTTCTGTCCTGCCGCAATATCGTCACCGGAATGCCGTCGATGATCATCTTGCCGGCCTTGTCGTCCACAATCTGGATGCAGGGTTTTCCTTTCAATCCGTACAGAAAGCGGTGGAGCAATCCGTAGGTCGCGTCTTTTTCAATCAACTGGGCGATCGTATCGAGCCCCGTGCCGACTTCGCGGCCCTGGTTGACGACGATTTCCTTGAAATACTTCCGCCCGATGTGATGCCAAAGCGTCAACTTGCCGATGCGGCCCAGACTGTTGATGCCCAGCGTCGGCGCCCTGCCTTCTTTCGCACTTGAATTGACCATGATCTATTTCCTCCTTTGCCCCCGCGGGCTTGGATTGTTTTCTAAATAAAAAAAGGCGCATAGCGCCCCGTCAGATGATTGGGAAAGACAAGATGGACAACTAAAAGGTGACATATCCGAAACACATTTATTATTTTTGAGGCCACTTGGCTTGGACCGGTCATCTTTTACTCGAACGGCCCGGCAAAGTCAAGGATGAAGACCATCACAAAAAATAAAGATGGCGGAGAGTGGGGGATTCGAACCCCCGTGGGAGCTTTTGGCCCCCAAATCGATTTCGAGTCGATCCCGTTACGACCACTTCGGTAACTCTCCGCGAATGGAAGACGACAGGTTTATTGCCTTGTAATGGCGGAGAGAGGGGGATTCGAACCCCCGGTGCACCTTTGTGGGCGCACACACGATTTCCAGTCGTGCTCCTTCGGCCTCTCAGACATCTCTCCGCGTGTCATTTCAAGGACGAATCGGCTCTTATCCTCTTTTGCTTAAAAAATCTACTCAAAATTTCCCCGCATTCCCTCTCCAGAACCCCTTGGGCGACCCAGACGCGATGGTTGAGCCGGTCATCATCGAAAATCCGGTACACAGAAACGACGGCGCCGCCTTTCGGATCGGCCGCGCCGAAAACGACGCGCTCGATCCTCGCCTGGACAATGGCGCCGGCGCACATCAGGCAGGGCTCAAGCGTCACATAGAGCGTCGTCCCGGACAGACGGTAATTGCCGAAAAGAGCGGCGGCCTGCCGAATCGCGAGCATTTCCGCATGGGCCGACGGGTCATTCAGCGAAATCGGGGCATTGTGCGCGCGCGCCACGATCCGGTCGTCGACGACGATCACGGCGCCCACCGGCACCTCGTCTTGCAAGCCGCCCAACCGGGCTTCCTCAAGCGCCGTCTTCATATACGTTTGGTCGATTTCGTCTCGCTGTGTCATCGCGCGATCAAGCCTCCTTGAGGCCACAACCGGTATCATATTGTTGCTTTTGAGGCAAATGCCGTATATGATCCGGCGCGGGTGAGCATCCTATGGATTCCATAAAAATATTTCTGTGGCCGGTGATCATCTCGATTGTCGGGCATGCGCTTTTAATCTGGGCCGGAAGCGTCATCGACTTGCGAAATCCCGCTCGAACCGCCGAAATCTTCAACGTGAAGATGACGGACCCGGATGAAATCGCCCAGCCGGGACAAAAAGAGGCGCTCCGCAGCGAGAACGACCCGGATGAGCGCGCCTCCGACGACAACGACGACGCCGTCCGCGAAGACACCGTCAACCTGGGAAACGCGGATGTCAAATACGCCCGATACCTGTCGCAATTCAAGAAAAAGATTTCGCGGATCTGGATGTATCCGGCAGACGCCTTCCAGCGGCGAGAGGAAGGCGTTGCGGTCGTGAAGATTTCCGTGGAGGCGGACGGATCGCTCACCGGACTGTTGCTTTTGTCGTCTTCCGGCTCCGAGCGTCTGGATCAGTCCACGCTGGCGACGGTGCGCGAAGCGGCGCCCTTTTACCCTCTGCCGGAAGCCTATCGCCTGACGCGCCTGCACATCATCGCCTCTTTTCGCTACCGGTTGACCGATTGACGCGGGGCTCGGTCGATCCGCCGACCCGCAAGAGATTTCGGCGTGCCCGCGCGGTGCAAATCGGTCGATTCCCGTCGCCCGGGGAGGCGATGCCGCTGAATCGGACACGCCTTTTTTGCAGCCGGACCGATAATCAATCCGGCGGTCTATGGACTTTTGAAAAATTTCAGTTGATTCCTTAGACTTTATCCATTAAGAGGACGGCTTTAGCGTCTGAAACGTATGGCCGGGTCCCGTACAACGGAGGTTTGTGAACCCCGTCAGGTCCGGAAGGAAGCAGCGGCAGCAAATCCCTTCGTGTGTTGCGGTCAACCCGGTCACCTTCAAGCCAGAAGACACGCTTTCCGGCGCAAAAAACCCCGCATCCATAGAGGTCCGCTTGGAGTATCTGGTTTTAGCCCGAAAATTCCGCCCGCAGCGCTTCGATGAAGTCACGGGACAGGAGCACGTCGTCCGGACGCTGGCCAACGCCATCAGCCAGGGGCGCATCGGCCACGCTTTTTTGTTTTCCGGACCCCGCGGCGTGGGCAAAACATCGATCGCCCGCATCCTGGCCAAATCCTTAAACTGCGAAACAGGCCCGACCGACACGCCCTGCAATGTCTGCTCCAACTGTCGGGAGATCACCGAAGGAACCTCCATGGACGTCCGCGAAATCGACGGCGCATCCAACCGCGGGATCGATGAAATCCGCGAACTGCGGGAAAATGTCAAATTCGCGCCGGCCGTCTCGCGTTATAAAATCTTTATTATCGACGAAGTCCATATGCTGACCCGCGAGGCGTTCAACGCGCTTTTAAAAACGCTGGAAGAGCCGCCGGATCATGTGATCTTTATCTTTGCCACAACCGAAAACAACAAAGTCCCCGCCACGATTCTCTCGCGCTGTCAGTGCTACGATTTCCGCCGCATCTCCGTGCAACAGATCGCCGACAACCTCGCCAACGTGGCAAAGCAGGAAGGCATCGCCGTCAGTCGGACGGCCCTGGGATGGATCGCGGAGGCGGGAGACGGCTCCATGCGCGACGCGCAAAGCATTTTCGATCAGGTCATTTCCTACGCGGGACTGGACATGTCGGATGCGGACGTCGAAGCCGTTTTGGGACTGGCCGACCGCAGATTTCTTTTGGACCTATCTGAAGCGGTTTTAAACCGCGACGCGGCCGCCTGCCTGACGCTTCTGAACGAGGCGTATCTGGCCGGCATCGACATGAAGCACTTCTACGGAATGCTCCTGAAACACTTCCGCAATTTGCTTTTGGTCAAGATTGCCCCGAACGCCTCCGCTTTCGACATCGCGACGGAACAGGCCGAAAAACTTGGTCCGCAGGTGAAAACCGTCACCCGGGAAACCCTGCAGCGATACCTCGACATTCTGCTGTCCGAAGCCGACAGTCTGCGCCGCAGTCCAGACGCGCGCATCAAGCTCGAAACCATCCTGGTCCGGATGACTTATCTGGAACCGGTTCTGCCGGTGGACGAGATGCTTGCCTCGCTGGAGGCGCTGACGCGACGGCTCGAGGCAACCCCCTCGTCCGGAACCGCCCCCTCGCGTCCATCGACGCCTGAGGCGCGTCCAGACGCCGCCCCCGTCGCTCAGAACCCTCCTGCGGCGTCTTCGGCGCAGGTCCGCTTCTCAACGGGAGCGGGGAACCCCATCGACTTCAAACACTTCGTCAAAAGAGAAAATCCCCTGCTGGGGGCCAAGCTTGATGCCGCCACCGTTTCGGGGCCGGAAAACGGCTGCCTGACGCTGCACTTTCCCGCGGGCTACATTTTTTTCGACAGCATTACGGAAACGTCCCAGAAGGCTGAACTGGAGCGGCTGGCAAACCTCTGCTGGGGGCAATCGATCCAAGTCCGGTTCGCCACATCCAACGCCCCGCCTCAGGAAAACGGCGCCAACACCCGCAAAGGCGCTCCGATCAACGAAATCAAGCGGGAGGCCATCAAGTCGCCGCTTTTGCAAAAAGTGCTCGACGCATTTGAAGGCGCCGAACTGGTGGAAATCAAACCAATCAGTGATAAGAAGTCCATACCATGACCCCCGGGCGGTCATGATCAAACAAGGGAGGCAAACCGTGCAGAATATCGGCAACATCATGAAGCAGGCGAAAAAAATGCAGGAAAAAATCGGCCGGATGCAGCAGGAGCTCGAAGGCCGAACCGTCGAGGCGCAAGCCGGCGGCGGCATGGTCAGCGTGCTGGTCAACGGCAAGTTTGAAATCGTCTCGCTCAAAATTGAAAAAGACGTGGTCAACCCTGAAGACATCGATATGCTTCAGGATCTCATCACCGCGGCGGTCAATGAAGGCGTCCGCAAAGCCCAGGAGATGGCCTCGCAGGAAATGGCCAAAATCACGGGAGGGCTGGGCATTCCCGGTTTGTAGATTGTTATGAAAGCATACGCACAGCCCATTAAAAGGCTTATCGCCGAGCTGGCCAAACTGCCCGGCATTGGAGAAAAGACGGCCGCGCGGCTTGCCAACTACATTCTGCGCGCCACGGAAGACGACGTGCGCAAACTGGCCGAAAGCCTGGTTGACGTCAAAAGCAAGATCAGGCTTTGCCGGATCTGCCTGAATCCGTCGGAAGACGAGCTTTGCCATATCTGTTCGGATCCCGCCCGCGACCGGCAGGTCATCTGCGTGGTGGAGGAACCCGACGCCCTGGCGGCGATTGAAGAAAGCGGGATATTTTCGGGAACCTACCATGTTCTGCACGGCGCGCTCGCCCCGCTCGACGGCATCGGCCCGGACAATCTGCGCCTGGCGGAGCTGCAAAAGCGCGTCGCCGAAGGAAACATCACAGAGTTGATTCTGGCGACCAACCCCAATGTTCACGGCGAATCCACGGCGCTTCTGATTACGAGACTGTTCAAAGACGCTTCGCTGCGCATCACGCGCATCGCCATGGGCGTACCGATGGGCGGCGATCTGAAGTACCTCGACAAGATGACCCTGTCGAAATCCTTGGAATTCCGGAGAGGAATGTAACATTAGGAAAAAATCCGATGACGAATCTTATCCGCGACATTGATGCGGCAACGATCACAAAAGCCGTTTATGAGCTTTTCATCGAGGCCAACACCTGCCTCGGAGACGATGTCCGGGCCTCGCTGGAGCAGGCCTTATTAAAGGAAGCGTCGGCGATCGGACGGGATGTGCTTTCCAAAATCCTCGACAACGCCCGGATCGCCCGGCAGGAGGCCCTGCCGATCTGCCAGGACACGGGACTCGCAGTGGTGTTCGTCGAGCTGGGCCAGGATGTCCGGATCACGGGCGGCGATTTGCGCGCCGCCGTCGAAGAAGGCGTGCGGCGGGCTTACGAGGCAGGCTGCCTTCGCAAATCCGTTTGCGATCCGCTCTCGCGGGAAAACACGCAAGACAACACGCCGGCCGTCATTCACTTCAACATCATCCCCGGCAATTCGCTGGCTATCACGGCCATGCCCAAGGGAGGCGGATCGGAAAACATGAGCCGGGCCGCCATGCTGACCCCTTCGGCCGGCATCGAGGGCATTAAAAAATTTGTTCTGGACACCGTGTCCCTGGCCGGGGCCAACCCTTGTCCGCCGATCATTGTGGGCCTGGGAATCGGCGGTTCCCTCGAAGCGGCCTGCCTTCTGGCTAAAAAAGCGCTGCTGAGGCCGGTGGGAACGCCTCATCCGACGGATCAACGGCTGGCCGGTCTGGAAAAAGAACTTGAAGAAGCCATCAACACGCTGGGCATCGGCCCGGGCGGCCTGGGCGGCCAAGTGACCGCGCTGGCTGTTCACGCGGACATGATGCCCTGCCACATCGCCTCTCTGCCGGTGGCGGTCAACATCCAGTGTCATGTCGCCCGACATGTTCGAAAGATTCTGTAATCCTATGAGCGCTGCAACCGAAAACGATCCGATTGCTCTTTCCACACCGCTTAGCGCCGAGACCTGCGCGTCTTTGCGCGCGGGCGATTCAGTGCTTTTAAGCGGCGCGGTTTTCACCGCGCGCGATATGGCCCACCGCCGGATGTTTGAAGCGCTCCGCAGAGGCCTGCCGCTTCCCGTCGATCTGTCCGTATCAACTCTTTTTTACGCAGCCCCCTCGCCTACGCCCGCCGGCCGCGTGATCGGCTCAATCGGCCCCACCACCAGCTACCGCATGGATGCCTTTACGCCGGCGCTTCTGGAGCACGGGCTCAAAGCGATGATCGGCAAAGGCAACCGCTCGCCCGAAGTCATTGACGCCATCCGGAATGCCGGCGCGGTTTATTTCGGCGCGATCGGCGGCATTGCCGCGCTGCTTTCCCAATGCGTCACAGATGTCGAACTGGTCGCCTACGAGGATCTGGGGCCCGAGGCCATCCGCAAACTGACTGTCGTCAATTTGCCGCTCATTGTCATCAATGACGCTCAAGGCGGTGATCTGTACCGCGCCGAGCAGGAGAAATGGCGAATCCTTTGAAATATTTAGTTATTTATCATTTTTCGAAAAAATATTGACTCGATATTGTTTTCATAATATGGATGCGAGTCATTTTTTATTTAAGGAGATGGAACTGCATGATTGAAGTCAGATGGCATGGCCGGGGCGGCCAGGGAGCGGTAACATCGGTGGAATTACTCGCTGTTTCAGCGATCGCCGCCGGTAAATACGCCCAGGGGTTCCCCAGTTTCGGCCCGGAAAGGCGAGGCGCGCCGGTGGCCGCCTTCACCCGCATTGATGATAAAAAAATCAACGTCCGATCGGGCATCTATGAACCGGATGTGGTTTTGGTGCTCGACTCGAGCCTCATCGGTCTGGTCAACGTTCTCGACGGCCTCAAACCGGGCGGCAAGGTCATCGTCAACACCCATAAAACGCCTGAAGAAATCAAAAAAGACCTGAATTTCGACGGTCCTGTCGCAACGGTGGACGGCACCGGCATCGCGCGCAAGGAGATGGGCGTGCCCATCGCCAACACGACGATGATCGGCGCGCTTCTGAAGATCACAGGCATAATGGAGCTTGATGCCATGAAAGCCTCCATCGAGCACCGCTTCGGCCGGATCGCCCAGAAGAACTTAAATGCGATGAAACGGGCCTACGACGAAATACAAATCAGCAATTAAGAGGTTAAACCATATGGCATTGAAAACGTGGAAGGAACTTCCGGTCGGTTGTGTTGTCTTTGAACCGGGCAGCGCCAGTGAATACCACACCGGCAGCTGGCGGTCGCAGCGCCCGATCTGGGACGACGCCAAGTGCATCAAGTGCGGCATCTGTTACGTGTTTTGTCCGGAAGGCTGCGTGCAGCAGGGCGAAAACGGATTTTTTAAAGCGGACTTGAACTACTGCAAGGGTTGCGGCATCTGCGCGCATGAATGCTGGCCCCGCGCGATCAAGATGGTGGAGGAGGGATGACATGCACAAACGCGTAGGTCTAGAAGTAACGGTGGCCGTGGCGGAAGCCGTGGCGCTGTGCCGGATCGACATGGCGGGCGTGTATCCCATCACCCCCCAGTCGCATATCGCGGAACATCTGTCCAACCTGGTGGCCGACGGCGTTCTGGATGCCGAATTCGTCACGGTGGAATCCGAACATTCCGCCATGAGCGCGGTGATCGGCGCATCCTCCGCCGGCGCGCGCGCCTATACGGCGACGGCTTCTCAGGGGTTGCTGCTGATGAATGAACTCCTGCCCATCGCCTCGGCGATGCGCCTGCCGATTACGATGGCGATCGCCAACCGGGCGGTGTCCGGACCGCTCAACATTTTAAATGACCATTCCGACATTATGCCCCAGCGCGACACGGGCTGGATTACGGTATTCGCCGAAAACGGCCAGGAATCGGTTGATCTGTCCATCCAGGCTTTTAAGATCGCCGAACATCCGGACGTCATGCTTCCGGTCTGCGTCAATATCGACGGGTTTCAGCTCACGCACATGGTCGAACCGGTGGAGCTGCCCACCCAGGAAGAAGTGGACGCCTTTTTGCCGCCGTTCGTTCCTCATGCGACGCTCCATCCTTCACGCCCCGTCACGATGGGGGCCTTCTCCATGTCGGACTATTTCACGGAAATCATGAAGGCCAAGGACGAAGCGATCAAAAATTCCAAAAAAGTCATTCTGGACGTCTGGAAGGAATGGGAAGAAAAATTCGGCCGCAGTTATAAACCGGTGGAAAGCTACCGGGCCGATGACGCCGACGTGGTGCTTTTGACCATGGGGTCCATGGGAGAAACCGCCGGCCTGGCGATCGACGACCTGCGAGCCAGGGGAATTAAAGCGGGGCTTGTCAAACTTCGCCTGTGGCGCCCCTTCCCGTTTGCGGAATTGAAAGCGGCGATAAAGAACACCAAGAAACTGATCGTCACCGACCGGGCCGTGTCGTTCGGCGGCCCCGGCGGCCCTGTGTTTTCGGAAATCAAATCCGCCCTTTTTGCGGAGGCGTCCCGCCCGGCGGCTTACAACTACATCATCGGCTTGGGCGGCCGGGACGTTACGGTGTCCGACTTCGCCAATATGGTCGAAACCGTGATGGCGGATGCGGGCAACAAGAAAGCGGATACTTATGAATTCTGGGGAGTGAGAGAATAATGAATATCGTAGAAAATTTTGATTTATTTGCGCCCAGGCTGATCAACCACCAGGAGCTGTTTTCTCCCGGCCACCGCGCCTGTTCGGGCTGCGCCGAAGTCTTGGCGGTCCGGCTCATGTGCAAGGCGCTAGGCGAAAACACGGTGATTGCCTCCGCGACGGGCTGTATGGAAATCGTCTCAAGCATGTTTCCCACAACCGCCTGGCGGGTTCCCTGGATTCACGTCGCGTTTGAAAACGCGGCCGCCGTGGCCTCGGGCGTGGAAGCGGGCCTCAAAGCCTTGCGCCGCAAGGGAAGAATTGACGATCGTTATGTCAAAGTCGTCGGCATGGCCGGCGACGGCGGCACGATGGACATCGGGTTTCAGGCGCTTTCCGGCGCGATGGAGCGCGGCCACGACATGATCTACGTGTGCTTCGACAACGAAGCGTACATGAACACCGGCATCCAGCGCTCCAGCGGCACGCCGATGGGCGCATCGACCACGACCGCGCCCGCGGGCAAGGTCAGCATCGGCCAGAAAACCTGGAAGAAAAACATGCCGGAGATCATGGTCGCCCACAACATTCCCTACGTCGCGACGGTCTGCCCCAGCTTTCCGCTGGATTTTGTCCGGAAGCTTCAAAAAGCCCGGAGCATTGAAGGGCCTTCCTACATTCACTGCTTCTCGGTGTGTCCCACCGGCTGGCGTTCTCCGTCCCACAGCGCCATTTCCATGGGGCGGCTGGCGGTGGAAACGGGCGTCTTCCCCCTGTTTGAAGTGGAAAACGGCCACTACTCCATGTCTCCGGACATGCCCCGAAAGCTCCGTCCGATCCGGGACTACTTCAAACCCCAGGGACGCTTCCGCCATCTGACGGATGAAGACATCGACCTGATTCAGCACAAAGTCGACACGGAATTTCAAAAGCTTGTCGAAAAGACCAAATATCTCAAGACGGGCAATGAGTAACCCGAAACAGCCGAGGTGAGAAAAGCATGAAAAAAACCGGTAATTATTCAGCCAAAACCAGAGAAATCGTCAAAAAGCACGGAGGCGAAAAAAGCGCGCTCATCGCCGTGCTGCAGGATATCCAGGAAGCCTTCAATTATCTTCCCAAGCAGGCGCTTAAAACGGCGGCTTCCGCCATGAACCTTCCGCTGAGCCGCGTGTACGAAGTCGCCACATTCTACACCGCGTTTAGCCTCAAACCGCGCGGCGAACATGTCGTTAAAATCTGCATGGGCACCGCCTGCCATGTCCGCGGCGCCTCGTCCATTCAGGATAAGTTCGAGCGCACGCTGGGCATCAAACCCGGCGAGACCTCCGCCGACGGCAAATTTTCACTGGAAACCGTCAACTGCGTGGGCGCCTGCGCGCTGGGCCCCGTGGTCGTCATCAACACGGAATACCACGGACAGGTCACGATGGCCAAAGTCGATAAAATCGTCGGCAAAATCAATAAAGAGGGGGCGCAGTCATGAAGAAAATTTCCAATCCTCAGGCCTTGCGCCAGCTTCAGGAAACCTTGAAGAAAGACTTTGACCCGAACAAAAAATTGGTGACGATCTGCGCCGGCACCGGCTGCCGAGGATACGGATGCATCAAGGTTAAAGAGGAACTCGAAACCGAAATCAAGAAACAGGGACTGGATGTGGAAGTCCGGGCCACGGGCTGTTTCGGCTTCTGCGAAAAAGGACCGCTGGTCGTTATCCATCCGGAGAAGATTTTTTATCAGCAGGTGAAAGAAAAAGACGTCGCCGACATCGTATCCAAAACCGTCGCATCGGGCGAAGTTCTTGAAAAACTGCTGTATCGCGATCCGGACACTCAGCAAACGGTGCTCAAGGAAGAAGAAGTGCCGTTTTACAAAAAGCAGCTGCGCCTCGTATTCGGGCAAAACGGCATGATCGATCCCACCCGCATCGAAGATTACCTGATTATCGGCGGCTATTCGGCGCTGGCCAAAACCCTGTCCGAATTCACCCCCGAAGGGGTCATCAGTGAAGTGAAAAAAGCGGGGCTGCGCGGACGAGGCGGCGGCGGTTTTGCCGCGGGCGTCAAATGGGAAGGCTCCCGCCGGGCGCACGGCGAGCCGAAATACGTCATCGCCAACGGAGACGAAGGCGACCCCGGCGCTTACATGGACCGCAGCCTGATGGAAGGCAATCCGCACAGCATTCTCGAGGGCATGATCATCGGCGCTTACGCCATCGGCGCATCGGAAGGCTATATTTACGTGAGAAACGAGTATCCTCTGGCCGTCTTGCACCTGACGATGGCCATTGCCGCCGCCAAGGAAGCGGGGCTTTTGGGGAAAAATATTCTGGGCACCGATTTTTCTTTTGACATCCATATCAATAAAGGCGGCGGCGCGTTTGTCTGCGGCGAGTCTTCCGCGCTTTTCGCCTCCATCGAAGGCCGCGCGGGCGAACCGCGAGCCAAGTACATCCATGCGGTGGAAAAAGGCCTGTGGGACAAGCCGACCGTTTTGAACAACGTGGAAACCTGGGCCAACGTGCCGCTGATCATCACCCGCGGCGCCGACTGGTACGCCTCGATCGGCACGGAAGGCTCCAAAGGCACGAAGATCTTTTCCCTGGTGGGCAAGATCAACAACACCGGCCTCATTGAAGTGCCGATGGGCATGACGCTTCGGGAAATCATCTATGATATGGGCGGCGGCATCCCGAACGGCCGCAAGTTCAAGGCGGTGCAAACCGGCGGTCCCTCCGGCGGCTGCATTCCTGAGAGCCTTCTGGACCTGCCCGTCGATTTCGACAAGCTCTACGAAGTCGGCTCGATGATGGGCTCGGGCGGCATGATCGTCATGGACGACAAATCCTGCATGGTTGATGTGGCGAAATACTTCCTGGCCTTTTTACAGGAGGAGTCCTGCGGCAAGTGCGTTCCCTGCCGGGAAGGCGTGCGAAGGATGCGTGAAATTCTCGAAGACATCTGCGCGGGAAAAGGCAAGGAGGGCGATGTTGAGCTCTTGGAACATCTCTCCACCGGCGTGGCCGACGGATCGCTTTGCGCTTTAGGCGGCTCCGCGCCCAACCCGGTTTTAAGCACGATCAAATATTTCCGGCAGGAATACGACGCGCATATTCGGGAACATCGCTGCCCGGCGGGTGTGTGCAAGGCGCTGATCACCTACAGCATCGATCCTGAAAAGTGCACGGGCTGCACGCTGTGCAGCCGGGTTTGTCCGGTGCAAGCCATTACCGGCGAAAAGAAGCAGGCGCATACGATCAACAACGATCTTTGCACCCGTTGCGGCGCCTGCATCGAAAGCTGCAAATTTGACGCCATACTGGTGAAATAAGAGGTGGAAGAAACCATGGTAAATATGATCATTGACGGAAAAAACGTAGCGGCGACCGAAGGCACGATGCTTCTGGAAGCCATCCGCGGTGCGGGAATTTCGGTGCCGACCCTGTGCGCGCATGAATCCGTATCCCGCTCCGGAGCCTGCCGGCTGTGCGTGGTGGAAATTAAAAAAGGCAACCGGACGCGGATTGTTACCTCCTGTCTGTATGGAGTCGAAGAGGGTCTGGTCGTCAACACGAAAAGCGACCGCGTGCAAAATGTCCGCAGGCTGGTGATGGAATTGCTTCTGGCCCGTTGCCCGGAATCCGGTCTTCTGCAGAAGATGGCCCAAGAGATGGGCATTGCCCCTCAGCTTCGATTTGCGCTGGATACCGACAAGGGCACGTGTATTTTATGCCGGTCCTGCGTCCGCGTTTGCGAGGAAGTCGTGGGTGTCAGCGCCATCGGTCTTTTTGCCCGCGGTTCTCACAAGACGGTGGGCACGCCGTTTATGGAGCAATCCGAGGCCTGCATCGGATGCGGCGCATGCGCTTATGTCTGCCCGACCGATCACATCGTCATGACCTCAACCGGCGATAAACGTAAAATTTGGGGCCGCACGTTTAAAATGCAGGCCTGTTCGAAATGCGGAAAATTCTTTGCTCCGGTCGATCAGCTGAAATTCATCAGCAAAAAAACCGGCACGTCCTTCGAAGAATTATCCGTCTGCACGGAATGCCGATAACACCCGATTGTCTTCGAAACCCGGCCCAGGCGGCCGGGTTTTTTATTTCCGGACACATTATGAATGATTTTTTTCTTAGAAGCTAAGATTAGTTTCGTTTCCCTGAGCGCCGCGTCCGCCGGAGGGCAGGCCTCCGTCAAAGAAGACCCCCGACGGGATCAGGTGATGGGTTTTCAACCTTCCGGGCGTTGATCCCGTCCATCTAAAAAAATGGGCTGATCGGATTTTAGAATCGCATGTCGCCAAAGCGCGCAGCGCGGCATGATCCGATGAAAGAACAAGAAACTCTTCACAAAACAGACCGGCTTAAAAATAAAAGGCGGTCTCCGGGGTTTTGCACAAATTCCGCCCCGGAGACCTGAAATTCATCCTTGAATTCCGTTTAGAAAAACCGTCAAACCGGCCTGGCCAATTCTAACGCCACCAGTACCACCAGGGGTAATCGGGCGTGGTCCCGCCTGTCGACGGCAGGCTGGCGGTGTTCCAGGTCGACGCGTCGCTGGGCTGGGTCAGATAGGCCGCCCACCGCGTATCGCCGTCGAGGAAGGTCTTCTGGAAGGCCAGCGCGATTTTCGCCACATTGGAGCTGGCGGAGGTCGGAGACCCCCAGGCCATATGGCCGGCGCTGCGGACTTCATAGTGAATCTTGGCGATTCCCGAAGGAATGTTGCGATAGACGCCCTCGGACTGCCCCATGCCGCCCAGGTACGTTGTATCCAGAAGGCCGCTGAAGATCATGGTGGGGCATTTCGTGTAACGGCCGCTTTTGTAGATGCTCACGGCCGTCAGGTTGTGGCCGGCCAGTGACATAGCGGTTTTAATTGAACTGTTGGCCGAATTGATCCAGGAGGCGCCGCCGCCCATCGACCAGCCCATCACGCCGATTCTGCTCGTGTCGAGCTTCCGGTACAGCGGACTGGCCGAGCGGTTGTTTTCATTTTTTAGCGCGTTGATCGCGTTCATCTGCTGAGTGGCCCTCGAATCGACGGTGTCGAGCGTAGTGGTGGAATCGCAATTCACATAAACGATGCCGTGAGACGCAAACCAGGGCCCCCAGGCATAGTTCATCGCCTGCGTGCCGGTGTAGGGCTGCATGAAAACGATGGCCGAGAACGGGGCGGTGGCCGTCCGGGGATAATACACAGTCGCGCCGGCGGAATAACTCGTCCAGGGAAGCGTATAGCTGGAATAGCCGTAAGGACCGTTTCCGGTGTAAGCGCCGGGCGCTTCATCCCGGCAGATGGCGCCGGCAGGACAGGTTTGAGCATAACCGGTGACTGACACACCCATCAGGAAAAGGCACATGACCGCAAAAACGACAAGTTTTTGAATGGATCTTCTCTTCATAACAAAATTCCCTCCTTGCTTTGATTTCTGCATTTTGATTTCGATGTCTCTTACGCTTTTATCCCCAATCTCATCATTCCGCATAAGGGTTGCCCGGTTCAAATCTTTCATAACCCGTCGGGGATCCATCCCGAACCCCTCAATGTATCCTTTCCGCCTAAATCTCCAAAATAGAGAAGTTTTTGTTGAACAAGGGGCTTCCCCAAAGCCCCTTGTTCATGTCCCTGTTCCAAACCCCCTCTTCCCTGAAGGTTGCCTCCCAAAAAAATCCTTTTTTTTGAGGACAGCGTTTTCTGGAAACTTCCCTGGGACAAATCTGCGTCATCACACGACGTCATTAAAAAACGAAAATCCCTTCCCCGCGCTCATGAGACAGTGTCGTGTCCGATTGCAACCATGAATCTCTCCACAAAACACAATCTCTTTTCCAGGCAGGTCCGTCCATGGTCCCGCCTTTATTCAACTTTTCGCTTTTCGCCTCCGCTGCCGCAGCGGCGCTTGACGCTGAAGGGCAAAAACCGCTTGATCAATCCGCACCGGGTGTGTTATGAGCATCCTCGTTTGGCAGTCCCGGCAAAATAAATTAAGGATGTCAAATATTTGCAGTTAGTTCGGTTGAAGCTCTTTGGCAAATTCTCATTCCCTTCGATGAAACGCGATGCTGAGCCTTGCAACTGAACGTCTTGAAAACGGTGTAATACATTTCAAGCTCCGTGCCAGCAGGTCGGTATTTTTTTATCATCTTGAAATAACGGAGGTTTTTCGAATAATTCGTATCGAGTGCATTCACATCTGAACCGCCCCGGTGCAACAGATGTGTCTCACAACAAGACAGGATGGGACACTCGGAGGCAAAGGTCCTGTGTCCGATCTCCTCGGCTTTTTGTGTCTCTTGCGCTTTCCATGGACTGTGAAAGCGACGGCTCATGTTCCGGCAGGCGAATGTAGCGCCTTGCCGGGCAGCCCGGAAAACACTTGCAGGGAGTGTATACAATGGATTGTGACAAACCATCCGACTACGTGCTGCCTTACAAAAAGCGGCTTTCCGCTTTGCACACCTATTATGAGAAGAAATTCTCGGAGATCCGTTCACAGTGGGAGAAGTTCGTTGCAGGACTTGACGATGTCGCCCCGGATATCATTCCCGCAGATATCCTCGCCGCCTGGCGGCGGTGCCGCAGCCGCAAACAAGACGCCAGAAAAAAACCCCTTCCGCCGATTTTGGATGCGACAGATTTGCAGGATCTATTGGTTCGTCACGACACCCTGCTTCAGGCCGCCTTGCCTATCATCGCCGATTTTAAGAAGTTTGTTGAAGGATCGCGTTTTCTCATCTGCCTGTTTTGCGAAGAAGGCTATCTGCTTCATGTGGATGTCGCTCCGGATTACAAGAAAATCGCGCTCGCCGTCCGGCTGGTCCCGGGCGCGTCGTGGCGGGAAGAAATCGCCGGCGCCAACGCCTTTGCCCAGGTTTTAGCGCACAAAAAGCCCGTCCAGTTTTTCGGACCGCAGCACTACAATCGCGCCTATCATGGAGAAACCGCGTCAAGCGCGCCGATCTTCAGCCCGCAGGGCGATTTTATCGGAGGCGTCTCGCTGGTCTCCTCTTATTACGGAACCAACCCCGACACGCTGTCGCTGGCGGTGTCGCTGGCCCAAGCTATTGAAAACAGCCTCAAAACCCAGGCGGCTCTCGAAGCGGCGACCGTCGCCGCCGGCTATCAGCAGGCGCTTCTGGCGGCGATTCCCGAAGCGCTTGTCGCGGTGGATCAAAGCGGCGGAATCGTCATGGCCAACGACAAGGCGCTGGCCATTCTCGGCCTGGATCCGGGCGTTACAGGAAAAAACATCCGGGAAATCTGGGGCCGGGAAAACGAAGATTTTTTTCAAATCGCCCTGGGCGACAAGGTCGTCGCCGATGATGAAATCCGCATCACCTCTCGTTTTTCCGAACGGGATCTCACCGTGAGCGCCAGTCCGATCGAGACCCCCGACGGGCGCGTCATCGGCCGGATGCTGATTCTACAGGAACTCAAAAGAGTCCGGAAAATGGCCACCCGGATGATCGGGGCGAAAGCCGCCTATCGCATTGAAGACATCAGCGGACGCAATGAAAAGTTTCTCAAAACGGTCGATCATGCCCGCATCGCGGCCCGCAGCGATTCCAATGTCTTGCTGCTCGGGGAAAGCGGCACCGGAAAAGATTTGTTCGCCCAGGCGATTCACAACGAGGGCAGCCGGCGCAACGGCCCGTTTATCGCCATCAACTGCGCCTCGATTCCGCGGGACCTCATCGCGAGCGAGTTGTTCGGCCATTCCGAAGGCGCTTTTACCGGATCAAGGCGGGGCGGCAGCACGGGAAAATTCGAACTTGCCGACGGCGGAACGATTTTCTTCGATGAAATTGCCGAAACGTCGCTGGAGTTTCAAACAGCGCTTCTGCGCGTCGTGGAAGAGCGGTCCATCGTCCGGGTGGGAGGCACCAGCACCCGTCCGGTGAATGTCCGGATTATCTCCGCCACCAACAAAAATCTGCTCGAAGAAATCAAAAAGGGAACCTTCCGCAGCGATTTGTACTACCGGTTGAATGTTTTTTGCATCGAAACGGTGCCGCTTCGCGAGCGGGCGGACGACATCCCGATTCTCGTCGACGCGTTCATTCGCAAATATCGGGATGCATTGGGGAAACATATTACGCGCGTCAACGAAGACGTCCTGGCGATTCTGGAGAACTACCCCTGGCCGGGCAATATCCGCGAACTGCAAAATGTCATTGAACGCATGATGAACGTCGCGCAAAACGGCCGCCTGACCGCCGAGCTGATTCCCCACGAAATCGCGCACTGGCGCTACCGGGAATCCTACAACCCGGCCCTTCCAAGCCGCCAGGAACAGGAAAAGGCGATGATCCTCAACATGATGAAAATGGACATTCCCCGCAACAAAATCGCCGAAAAAATGAATATCGCCCGCAGCACTCTGTACCGCAAACTGAAAGAGTACGGCCTGGAATAACCATCGTCTGCAGCGCGCCGCTCCATGGACGCGGCAACTCCGGCCGTCGCTCGCGGCCCTGCCATTGGCGCCCCGAGATCGGTCCTGAGGCGTCGCATCGTTGAACCTTTTATGCCCCACCTTACCCCCTATCCTTCCCTGAAGCCTTGACGCCAAAGTACGCATGTCTCTGATATAAATAATGATTCTCCAAAAGCTTGGCGCCGGTCGGGCCTTTCGGGCCCATAAAGGAACCTCCGCAGCCGCAGAGGGCAGATTTTTTTTAAAACTATTAAAGTTATTTGACGATTCGGACGACATACATTGCGGAAGCGCCATCGGGACTCGCCAATATATCCCCGGTGCGGCACAGGCACATGGAAACGGGTCACATCAATCTTTGTTCGCAAACCTTTTCAGACTTCTCACCCAGTCATCATATCGCGGAGGAATACGTATGAAGCAATTCTTCAATAATTTGAAGCTTGCGGTCAAAATGCTGATCGCGCCGATCATTGTTTTGATTTTTTTAATCCTGCTGTCCGTCGGCGCCTACCTCAGTCTGTCGATGCAGAAAAATGCGCTGGCCGACATCTATAACAACCGGTTTAAGCAGTATCAGCACAGCGCAAAGATTCTCAATGACATTACCGCCGTGCAAGGCAATCTCTCGCGCATTCTCAACTGGATCCGCGTCAACTACGACAACACGATCGTTCAGAAAGCCATCAGCGAACAAAAGGCCATACTCAATGAAGACCTCAGCCTGATTAAATCGCTTCTGGCATCGAATCTGCTGACCCAAGAGGAACAAAAGCTTTTCAAGGCGGCCCTGGACAATCTTGTGGACTATCAAAAAGGCGTTCTGGGTGTGCTGGACACGTCCGAAGTGGATGTCAACACCGCCATCCAGTTGATGTCGATGACGGACGGAAAGTATCAGGAGCTGTTAAACTTTCTTCGGGATTTGCTGACCTTCGAAGACAAGCTCAGCAAAGAGCGCTATGACCTTGCCATGACCTCATTTAACTTCACGATGATGCTGTTTGCCGTGTTTGTCGTCGCGGCGGTCATTTTATCCTTCGCCATCACCATTTTCATCACCCGGATGGTGCTGGCCCCCATCAATCAGACCATCGGCGTCTTAAGCAAGCTCGCCGAAGGCGATTTGACCCAGAGCGTTCATGTACACAATAAAGATGAAATCGGCGCGTTGGCTCGCTCGGTCAACACCATGCGGGAAAAAATGAACGGCGCGGTCGGACACGCTCTGGAAATTTCCGCCGTTCTGTCGGACGCCTCTTCCCAAGAGGCGGCGGCCATTGAGGAAACCTCGGCATCGTTGGATGAAATCGCCTCCATGACGAGGCAGAACGCCTCTAACACCCAGGCGGCCAACCAACTGATGATCACCGCGCGCAACGCCATCACCGAAGCCAATTCGTCCATGCAGGGTTTGACGCAATCCATGAAAGAGATCGCCCAGGCCAGCGAACAAACCCAAAAGATCGTCAAAAGCATTGATGAGATCGCCTTCCAGACCAATCTGCTGGCGCTCAATGCTTCAGTGGAAGCGGCGCGCGCCGGTGAAGCCGGCGCGGGATTTGCCGTCGTGGCCGATGAAGTCCGCAATCTGGCGATGCGGGCAACGGAATCGGCCAAGGGATCGTCAAATCTCATCAGCGACATTGTCCATAAAGTCCGAAATGGAGAGGGCCTTGTCACCGCCACCAGCCAGGCATTCGACTCGGTCACGCAAAACGCCAATAAGGTCGTCGATCTGATGGGCGAAATCGCCGCGGCGTCGACCGAACAGGCCCAAGGCGTGGACCAGGTCAACAAAGCCATTGCGGAGATGAACATCTCCACGCAGCAGACAGCCGGCAACGCGGAGAATCTCGCGAGCATTATGTCCATTTTTAAAACCGACCAGGACGACCATAAGCCGACCGGGCTCCGGATTCCCGTCTCCGCTGAAAAAAAGACGGTCGCCAGAGCAAAGCAGCCGGAAAAGAAGCCTGCCGCGATGATCGAAGACAAAACGACAAGAAGCGACTTTCATGATTTTTAAAAAAAGTCGGGTATCGGGTTGAAGCCCGGCAAATTAACCTATTGTTCGGAAAAAGGAGGATTGTAAAAAGATGAAAAAAGTATCTGTTATCGTCAGTATTCTGGCCGCTGTGGTCATCTTGTCCACAGGCCTGGTGATGGCCCAGGGGAAAGTGGCAACCCCGGCCGAAGCAAAGGAACACTACAACAAGCTGGTCGCCTACACCAAGCAGGTGGGATGTGAAAAGGCGTTTGCGGAATTCAACGACAAGAATTCCCCCTGGAACACCACCTATAGCAACGTTTATGCAAGCGCGGGCGACTGGGACGGCATTACGCTGGTGCAGGGCCGATATCCGATTATGGTCGGTCAGAATCATCTCGATCTCAAAGATGCCGACGGCAAGCCCTTCATTCGCGAAGCGATTGAAAAGTGCAAAAAGGACGGACGAGCCGTGCATTCTTACAAATGGATGGTGACCAAAACCAATAAGATTGAAGACCGCACCATGATGGTGGAGGCGATCGACTGTAAAGGGAAAAAAGTGGATGTCGGCATCTCCTATGAGGGAAAGCTCTAACACACAAGCCTGTCTTACGTCGGACACAAAGCCCCGGCTTTTCAGCCGGGGCTTTTTTCGTCGGGCCGGCTTGAACGACGTCCGGTTTTGCCTTTTGACAGGCCACGAAAAAATGTGATAGGCTCTGTCCGCTTAATTTAAAGAAGTAAGGAAGACCCGCCATCAAGAAATTATACGGTCATACATCCGGCCTTGGCGCCTCCGCCATTTCTTCGATAGAAAAACTCTATCGCCGGCCCCTCCGGCCCGAACAGATCATCAGCCATGAACTCGCGCGGGAGCTGGCTTTTCTTTCCTTTACCGTCAACCGCCAGATCGGGCTGCTCATCGGCCGGAAGGGAGAAATCCATTTTGTCGTTGTGGGAGACGCCAAAGGCCTTTTGATTCCTAATCTGGATCGCTTCCGCGCCGCGTCGACACGCTTTAAAGGACTGCGCCTGATTCACACCCATCTGGGGGCGGACCCTCTGTCTGAAGAAGATCTGACCGACATGTCGCATCTTCGCCTGGACCTGATCGGAGCCCTTGAGGTGAAACCCGACGGATCCCCAGGAAAACTGCACTGGGCGCATCTGATCCCCGAAAATCCCCAAAACCATTATTGGTTGATGCACGACCCCGCCGAACCGCATCGTCTGGACATGAACTTTCTGCAGTTTATCGCCGCCCTGGAAGATGAATTCGCCCGGCAGCAAAAAACCCGGCGGATCGACGCAACAGACCGGGCGATCCTTCTGCGGGCTGAAAACCGTTCTCTTGAGGAAGCAGCCGCATCAATCGATGAATTGCGTCAACTGGCCCGAACCTGCGGGGTTGAAGTTTTCGATTCGGTCATCCAGATGAGACCGCAAATCGACGCGAAATACGTAGTCGGCCGGGGCAAGCTCGCCTCGGTTGATCTGCGCGCCACGCAAATCGGCGCCAATCTGCTGATTTTCGACCATGAACTCTCGCCCGCCCAGGTCCGCTCCATCGCCGATTTCACCGGGCTGAAGATTCTGGACCGCACGCAGGTCATTTTGGATATCTTCGCTCGGCGCGCCCACACCCGCGAAGGAAAGATTCAGGTGGAACTGGCCCAGCTCAATTATCTTCTGCCTCGGCTTATGCATCAGGACACCTCCCTGTCGAGGCTCGCCGGCGGTATCGGCGGCGTGGGGCCGGGCGAAACCAAGCTCGAAATCGACCGCCGCCGGATCCGTGAGCGGATTACCCGCCTGGAAAAGGACTTAAAAACGATCGCGCAATCCCGCAACCAGCGCCGCGGCAGAAGGAGCAAATCGGGCCTGCCCGTCATTTCCATCGTCGGATACACCAATGCCGGCAAGTCCACGCTGCTCAACACGCTCACGCAAAGCGCCGTGCTGGCGGAAGACAAGCTTTTCGCCACACTCGACACCAAAAGCGCGCGTCTGAGGTTTCCGCGCGACACGGAGGCGGTCATCACCGACACCGTCGGTTTCATCCGGCACCTCCCGGCACAACTGATGAGCGCTTTTCGCGCCACGCTCGACGAGCTTAAAGACGCCGATTTACTGCTGCACGTCATTGACGTCTCCAGCGAGCGCTTCGAGCAGCAAATCGTCGCCGTGGAAAACATCCTCGAAGAACTCGACATTTCAGCCAAACCGACTCTCCGCGTGTTCAATAAAGCGGATCTCTTTGAAGACAAAGACGCCCTGGCCTCTCTGTGCAGGCGGTTCGGAGCGGTGTCCGTTTCGGCGCTCGATAAAGCGTCACTTTGGGGGCTTCTGGAAAAAATCGAGGCCGCGCTGCCCGGAACGGACTTTTCCGGACGCGACAATTATGCTACACAAGATGCGTTTGGCACATTACATCCGGGAGGAAAAGCATGAAACGTCTGCGTATCGTTTTGATTCTGATGGCGGTTCTTTGCGCGACCGGGATAACGGCAACGGCCGCCGCGGAAAAGTATCTCACGATTGTTCATACCAACGACATGCATTCGCACTTTCAGGGCTTCGCCCCGGAAGTCGATTACCGCCCCTTCGAACCGAAGGGGGACGCCACTCTGGGCGGATGGGCGCGTGTGGCGACCGTCATTGATCAAACCCGAAAAAACCGCTCTCACCCCGTCTTGGTGCTCGACGCCGGAGATTTCTCGATGGGCTCTTTTTTCCACATGCTCACCCGCGAAGAAGCCTTTGAGCTGCGGTTGATGGCCGCGATGGGCTACGACGCGATCACCCTGGGCAATCACGAGTTTGATCTCAAACCTGTCGGGCTTGCCTCCATTTTGCGATCGGCAAAAGCCAAAGACGGTCTGCCGCAAATTGTCTTTGCCGGAGCCCGCTGGAACCGCGACAACCCTGCGCTCGCAACGCTTGAAGACGCGTTTGCCGAAGCCGGCGTCAAACCCTGGACGGTGCTGGAACGAAACGGCATAAAAATAGGCCTTTTCGGCATGCTGGGCAAAGACGCCGTCGAAGTGTCGCCCTTTGCCAAGCCGCTGACCTTTCGCGATCCGATTGAGACGGCGCGCGAGATGGTGGATATTCTGCGCAACCGGGAAAAAGTGGACATCGTGATCTGTCTGTCGCACGGCGGTCTGCGCGACGACCCCAAACAATCGGAAGATGAAATCCTAGCTAAGGCGGTGCCCGGCATCAACGTGATCATCAGCGGCCACACGCATACAAAACTCGACCAACCCCGCCTCGCGGGCAAAACCTTGATTGTCCAGGCTTGGTGCTACGGCAGACAGGTGGGCATTCTGGATCTCGTCATTGATGGAAACCGGACGATTCCGACGGCCTATACGCCGGTGGCCGTCACCAGCGAAATTGCGGGGGACAGAAAAATCCAGGCCATGATCGACGGATTCAAAAAAACACTTGATACGCGCCTGCTTGCCGGCCTTGGCCTTTCCTACGATCAGATCATCGCGGAAACGAAACGGGATCTGGTCAACCGGGCCGAGGAATCCCCGCTGGGGAATCTGCTGGCCGACGCCATCCGTTACACGGTCAATAAAGCGGATTCGGATCCAAGCGATCCGCAGAGCCGTGTGGTTGTCGCCGTCGAGTCCAACGGCGTCATCCGCGATGATCTTCTCGCGGGCAACACCGGAAAAATTTCGGTGGGCGATTTGTTCCGCACGATCCCCCTGGGCATCGGCGTGGACAACACGATGGGATATCCGCTGATCAGTTTTTATCTGTACGGCTATGAAATCAAAAGAGCCCTGGAAATCGTCACCAGCGTTCGCCCGCTCAAAAACGACGATTATTATCTTCAGGTCTCCGGTCTGCGGTTCACCTACAACCCCCGGCGCGTGCTGTTCGACCGCGTGACCTCCATTGACATCGGATCGGAAGATCAAGGCTTTCAGCCGCTGGATTACAGCCCATCCAACCGGACGCTCTACCGGGTGGCCGCCAACATTTATAATGCCACGTTTTTGAAGATCGTCGGCGATTTCACCTATTCCCTGCTTTCCATCGTCCCCAAAGACCGCCAAGGCGCTGCGATTGATGATTTGTCAAAGGCTTTGGTGGACGCGGATCCGCAGGCGCCCGGCATCCAGGAACTCAAGCAGTGGCAGGGCGTCATCGAGTATGTCCGGTCGTTTCCGGACACGAACGGAAACGGTTTGCCGGATATTCCCGACACGTATCAGGGCCAACTCGGCCGCATCGTCGAACAACCCAGTTTGAATCCGGTAAACCTCCTTTCGCGGCCCGCAAAGCCGACCCTGCTGGTTCTGGCTGTTTTGGGGATCGTCGCACTGCTTATCATTGCGGCTGTCGCCGTCATAAGAAAAAGAAGGAAGAGTCGAGTCAAGAAAAGCTAAATCCGCTATTTTCTATAGCCTATGGCCCACCGCCTATCGCCTATAGCCTATAGCCCCAACAACCGAGGTCTTTTATGAACAAGGATTACATCGAGATTCGCTGGCACGGCCGCGGAGGACAAGGGGCGATCACGGCAGCCAAAATCGTGGCCGCCGCCGCGTTTTCGTCCGGATACGCAGGCGTGGTCATGGCGCCGACCTTCGGCACGGAACGCCGCGGCGCGCCGGTGATGACCTCGCTAAAAATCTCCAGGACGAAAATTTACGACCTCTCCCCGATTGAAACGCCGGACATGGTCGTTGTGCTCGATCATCTGCTGCTCAAAGAAGCGGACGTTACGCACGGTCTGAAGCCGGGAGGACTGATCGTCTTGAACACACCGATGGCCCATGACGCATACCGCTTTGACGCGTACCGTCTGGCCACGGCGGATGTCACCGCCTGGTCGGTGGAAGCGGATCTGCCGCACGGCATGGTCAATACCGGCATCATCGGAGCGCTGGAGCGGGCATCCGATCTTTTGGGCATCGACAAATTGATTTCGGGCATTGAAGAAGAATTCGCGACGCGCAGACCCGAAAAGAACGCGCTGGCCGCCCGCCTGGCTTACGAGCGGACCGTGGTAGGAGGATGAGAGATGGGAACCCGCAGCTATCGAAGAAAAACATCACACAGCGAACATGGTCCGGGAGACGGAGGGAGAACCGGCTCCTGGCGCGTGGAGCGGCCGGTTTTCGACCGGAGTTTGTGCATCCCCTGCAAACGCAATAAAGAAGCCTGCTTTATCTGCTGGCTGTTCTGCCCGGAGATTGTCATTTCGCGGACGATCCCGCCGCAGGTCGATCTGACCTATTGCAAGGGCTGCGGCATCTGCGCGGAAGAATGCCCCACCAAAGCCATCACCATGGTGGATGAAGCCCATTTCGCCCAAGAGAACAAGGAGTAGCCATACCCATGCATATCATCGAAGACGGAAACGCGGCCGCAGCTTTGGGCGTGAGACTCTGCCGCCCTCAGGTCATCGCCGCCTATCCCATCACCCCGCAGACCCCGGTGACGGAGAAACTGTCCGAATACGTTGAGGAAGGATCGCTCAACGCCCAGTATATACCCGTGGAAAGCGAACATTCGGCGCTGGCCGTCTGCATCGCCGCCTCATCGGCCGGTTCCAGGGTCTTCACCGCCACCAGCGCCAACGGTCTTCTGTACATGCATGAGCAGGTTCAGTGGGCCGCGGGAGCGCGGCTGCCGATTGTTATGGTCGTGGTCAACCGGGCGGTGGGCGCGCCCTGGAACATCTGGAACGACCAGCAGGATTCGATTTCCCAGCGCGACACCGGCTGGATCCAGATGTACTGCGCGGATCATCAGCAGATTATCGACACGGTCATCAAGGCCTTCTGGCTCGCGGAAACCGTCAGCATCCCGATTATGGTCTGCTACGACGGCTACATTCTGTCGCATACCTTCATGCCGTTCGATCTGCCGGAATCCGAAAAGGTCAATGCCTTTCTGCCGCCGTTCAAACCCGCCTACGCGCTCAATCCCCGCGAGCCGGCCAACTTAAACACCGTGACGCTGCCGGATGTCCGGATGGACGTCAAAGGCGAACTGGCGCACGGATATATGGAAATCCGCTATCTGCTTCAGGAGGATTTGCGCCTGACGCTGAACGCCGCCTCCGATATGGAAAAGCGTTTCAACGGCATTTTCGGCAGAGGCGGCGATCCTTTTTTGGAGCCTTACCGCTGCGACGACGCGGAGTTTGTCGCCGTGGGTCTGGGATCGCTGACCTATCAGCTGCGCGTTTCGGTGGACGCCCTCCGAAAAGAGGGGATTCCGGTCGGGGTCATGGGCGTACGCTTTTACCGGCCGTTTCCCGATGAAGCGCTGGCCTCGGCGCTCAAAGGCAAAAAAGGCGTCATCGTTTTTGAAAAGGCCTTAAGTTACGGCTACGAAGGCGCGCTGGTCTCGGACCTGAAGTCCGCCCTCTATGAACACCTGGGGGGGACAGGCGCGCTGCCGCAAGTTCAGAACTTTATCGCCGGCATCGGCGGACGCGACATCCATACACGCGATCTGACCCAGATTCTCAGAGCCGCCACACAGGGCCGGGTTACGAAAGACCCTCTGTGGATCGGGCTTAAGCTATAGGAGCGCAGCATGCAGCAATCAAAATCAACGATTCTGAGTTTACCCATTGAAGAATACGTGCATCCGGGGACGAGAGCCTGCACCGGATGCGGCCTGTCGATCGCCTACCGCGTGGGCTTGAAGGCTCTGGGGCCCGACACGATGCTGATCGTTCCGCCCAGCTGCCTGACGGTTCTGCAGGGGCTGTTCCCTGTGGCCTCCACGAAACTTCCCTGCCTGAATGTGACGTTCGCCTCGACCGCCGCCGCGGCCACCGGCATTCTCGCGAGCCTCAAGGCGCAAAAAAACGATCACACGATCGTCGCGGCCTGGGCTGGCGACGGCGGAACCAGCGACATCGGCCTTCAGGCCCTGTCCGGCGCGGCCGAGCGCGGCGATAATTTCATTTATTTTTGCTACGACAACGAAGGCTACATGAACACCGGCGTTCAGCGTTCCGGGACCACGCCGATCGGCGCGATCACGGCCAACACCCCCTTTAAAGGAAAATTGCAGCCCAAAAAAGACGTCGCAGCCATCATGGCGGCGCACCGCCTGAGCTATGTCGCGACCTGTTCGGCCTCTTATCCGCTGGATCTCTACGACAAAATCCTCAAATGCAAGGATCTGCCCGGAACGAAATATTTCCACATTCACATTCCCTGTCCGCCGGGCTGGGGCTACGATCCGCGTCACGGCATCCGGATCGGCAGGCTTGCGGTCGAAACCGGCTATTACGATCTGTATGAAATCATCAACGGAGAATTTCGGCTGACCGCCGCTTCTGAAAAGCTGGTGGAAAAACGCAAGCTCGTCCCGGTGCGGGACTATTTCCGGGCCCAGTCCCGCTTTAAGCTTTTATCCGACACGCAAATCGATGAGATTCAAAAATCGATCGACGACAAATGGGCCGGCTATTACAGCAAAGACGAATGATCAGGTCTCCCGCCTCTCGGGATCGGAAGCCGACGCCGGCTTCGTGTTTTCTTGCTGCAACCGATCCACATCGAGGCCCATCACCCGGGCCCGCTCCTTCCATTGCCTGCGCGCCAGAGCCCTCATATCCACGACCGCGTCCTTTTCATCCGTGATTTCCATTCCGGTCAGGGTCTCCACAAGATCCTCCAGCGTGACTAAGCCGGCGGTTCCGCCGTACTCGTCGACAACCAGCGCGATGTGGTGCCGGTCTTTGAGCAGAGTTTCCAAAAGCCTGGAAAGAGAAACGGTTTCCGGCACAATGAGCAGCGCTCGTTTCAGAGAGGCCAGCGGTTCATGGCCCCGACCCTGAGCAATTCTCAGCAACACATCGTCCTTGAGCACAAAGCCCGTTACGTCATCAATATCGTCCTGATACAGAGGCAGACGGGAAAACGGCTTTTGCTCGATGGATGCCAAACCTTCGGCAATCGTGATATCTTCAGGCAGCGCTGAAATCACAATGCGCGGCGTCATGATATCGGTCACCTCGATCGACCCGAACCGAAACAGATTCCGGATCATTCTCGCTTCCGTGCCGGCAATCTGACCGGCTTGCTCGCCGACACGGGCCATTGCGACAAACTCATCACGGCTGAACACATGCACGGCTTGGCCGCGCGAAAATAGTTTGGTGAATTTTTCCGACAACCGGACTATCGGATACAGCACGATGATCAGACCCTTGACATAATACGCCGTCGGTCCGGCCAGCTTCGACCAGTAGACGGCCCCCAGGGTTTTGGGAAGCACTTCCGACAGGAAAAGGATCATCAACGTCATGACGGCTGAAAAGACGCCGAACCAGGCGCTGCCAAAGACTACCGTGGCCTGAGCGCCGGCGCCGATGGCGCCGACCGTGTGCGCAATGGTATTGAGTGTCAGAATGGCCGCAAGAGACCGATCGACGTTGTCCTGCTTGAGCGCTTTGAGCAAAGCGGCGCGCCGGGGATGCTTCTCCTTCTGGTCTTCAATGAAGGACGGCGTGATGCTCAAGAGCACCGCTTCGGCCACCGAACACAAAAAGGAGAAGAACAGCGCCAAAAATACATAGGCGCCAAGGAGCGTCAACCCATAATGCATATCTGTTTGCACAGATTCGGACACGGCCTCCGCAAAGACGGCGCTCGGGCAGGCAAGCACAAGCGCGGATAAAATACAGGTCCCGCATTTATTTTGCAATCAATCATGACTCCCTAAAATCAAGTTTGTCGAATCTTATCCCATCTGCTTCGACTCAGCAATCTTTTTACAATGAACGCGCTTCGACATCAAACCGCCTGCCCCGGTCGTCGCCGTTTGAGCTGATGACTCCCTCCGGACAACAAAGGCCTCACGGCTGCGCCGATTCGAACGGGAACAGCCTGGATGCGGGAGGGGACAAATCCCCTCCCGCATTTTAACGACTATTCTGAATATAGCGCTTCGATCTCGTCGCCGTACTTCTCCATCACCACCCGGCGCTTGAGCTTCATGGTCTGTGTGAGCATGCCGTTGTCCAGCGTGAAATCCTCCAGAATGAATGCAAACTTTCTGGGGATCTCGTAGGATCCGATGGACTTGCGCAGATGGTTTTGCACTTCGGCGGTCAGGAGGTCCTTGAATTTCTGCCCGGCGGGATTGGCCGGGTCAAAAAGGTCTTTGGGATCGACCGAAAGCTTCAACTCGGCGGCCAGGTGTTCGAGCAGCTTCATGTCGGGCACGATCAGCCCCACGTTGTATTCATGCCCGGAGCCCGCCACAACGGCGTTTAGAATCCAGGGAAGCACTTTCATTTCCAACTCCACCGTTTCCGGATGCACGTACTTGCCGTTGGCCAGCTTGTACTCCTCTTTGAACCGGCCGGTAATGTACAGAAATCCGTCGTTATCGAGCCGCCCCCGGTCTCCTGTGCGCACACCCCGCATCCCGTTTTGTTCAACGATCACTTCCTTGGTCTGTTCCGGTTTTTTGTGATAGCCGATCATGCACTGCGGACCGAAGCAGATGATTTCACCGTCGTCGCTGTCTTCTCCGGTGCGCGACCGGTCGATGACCACCTTCGTTTTGTTGATGGGTTTTCCCACCGAGCCCAGACGATTTCCCATCAAGGGCGAATTGATGGTGATGGCCGGAGAGGTCTCGCTCAATCCATAGGCATCATAGGTCGGAATGCCCACGTCAATGAAGAACTTGGCGATTTCGACGTTCATCGGCGCGCTGCCGGTCACTGCGTTATCCAGCCTGCCGCCGAAGCGCGCCCGAATTTTCGCCAAAACGATCTTGTCGAGAATTTTATACTTGAGGCTTGTCTTGCCCGTCTCGCGTTTGGCTTTGGCCGCGGCAAGCGCCGCTTCAAACAGCTTCAGTTTCAAACCCCCTTCTTCCCGCATTTTGGCCCACACGCCGTTGTACACCCGGTTGAAAATCCGGGGCACGGTGATCATGAACGTGGGCTGCACTTTCGGCAGATCGTCGATGAGCGTTTCCACCGATCCCATGATGCCGATCGAGGCGCCGCGCATCATGAAAGCGTGCAGATCGGCGGTAATGCCGAAGGAATGCGCCCAGGGGAGCATGGAGATGCAGCGGCTGTGCTCGGTGAGATTGGGAAACCACGCCAGCCCGGCCTTGACGTTTTCCGCAAGGTTGCCGTGCGACAGCAACACGCCTTTGGGCTCGCCCGTCGTGCCGGAGGTGTAGATCAGCACCGCCACATCGGAATGCTTCGGCTTGATCGACGCCACGGGTTTTTTCGCCCCCGCCGCTTCAAGCGCCGCCATTGAATTTTCACCGGTCCCCTCGATGACGAAGATCTTTTCCAGCGTCGGAATCTCGGTGGGGAAATCCTTGATCTTCTCCAGAATATCATTGCGCGCCACCAAAAGCACCTTCACTTCCGCATCGCGGATGATATACTTCCACATCGAAACCAGCTCTTTTTCATACATCGGCACGTAGGCCGCCCCCAAACCCTGCGTGGCGATTTCGCCGATGAACCATTCCTTGCGGTTGTTGGCGATAATCCCCACCGTATCGCCCGCGCGGACGCCTGCCGCATGCAGCCCGCCGCGCAGATTGTTGATCCGCTCGGCAATTTGGCTGTAGGTAACCCACTGATAGTCGCCCGCGGCGTCTTTCTCTCCGATGAACGGATTGCTTGCGAACCGGGCCGCGCTTTGCTCGAAAAAGTCGACCAGATTATCCGGCGGTTCATAGACATTGCTGTATTCGCCATATTCAAAAATTGCCATCGTCCCCTCCTTCTTTCAGTTGATCTCCGAATTTCAAATTTTTTAACCACCCGCCCGTTCACAGACTGTTTAAGACGACCAACCTGCACATCTGCCTTGCGCCAGTTCTCTTTTTTTTACACGAAGATTCCGGATTTTTGTCCTCGAAGGACCAGGGTCTTGGGAATGGTTAACGCCTGCGCGGTCAACGCTTCATTTACTGGATTGACAATATGAGGATCAGCGGATTAAGTCAAGTCCATTCGAACAGACGGTCAAGCCGACGTTTTCCGGCGGGTCAACAACATCGCGTCCTTTTTTGCTCACCCGGCGGTTCCGGGCCGCAGCAGCAATCACCCGTCCGCCCGAGCATTTGGTTGATCACAGCGGCGGCGCATCCTACTCCCGCCTGAACGGACGCCGCTCCCGCCGGACAGTTTCTCGCGCAGGCGCCGCATTCCATGCAGGCGCCCCGATCCGCGACGGAGGCTTTTCCCGCTTTCATCTCAAAGACGGCATGGGGACAGACTTCCAGACACATGCCGCAACCGGTGCACTTTTGAACATCCAGAGACAGTGTAGTCACATTTTTTAAATAAGTCAGGCGGTTCATCATATCCATCCTCCCGACAATATAAGAGAGGCAACCCATAAAAGGCAGCCCGCCGAGCCGGCGACGATTTGCAGGGGAAGCGCCAGTCTCATTTCCTTTTTCACGCCGGAAAGCGACGCGTAGGTTGAACTGCCGGTAAAATTCATCGCCAGATACGATGACACCGCTGCGATCATGAAAAGCCAGGCAATGGCTTCAAGCAAACCGGGCAAGGCACGGAATTCAACGCCGCGAACCGACAGCACCGCGATCGCAACGATCCCCCCGATAAACGCGCCCTGCCCAGAGAAAGCGCGGACCGGGAAAAGGGGAAGGAACACGGGATGCAGGACCGCTCCGGCCAACACAGCGGCGCCGAGGGCAAACACGGGGAATAGACCGTCTCCGACAAAGACCGCCCAAAAGACATCCAGCCCAGAATGGTCGAGCGCGGCATATCCCAAAACCGATGCCAGAAGGGCAAAGATCAGCCAGACGGGGATAAGATAACGAAACAAAGCGCTAAGCTCCATCGGGATCAGAGCCGCCCGGTCTTTCAAACCGAAGGTCACCTTCCGCATCGCCGCCGTCGCTTTGCATCCGGCATCGAGATACACCCCCAGATCGGCGGCCCGCACCGGTCCGTATTGCACCTTGCATCCGGTTTTTCGTTTCACAACATGCGCTGCGACGCCCGGCGCACCCAGTTGCGGCAAAATCAGATTTGCCCGGGGCGCGGCTTTTCTGAGGCCGCTGGATTCAATGCGGTAAATCAGCTCCTCCGTCCCGAATGTCCCCTTTCCCGCCGCGCACCAGACATTGATTCCTTTTGTATCCAAAACCAGAATCCACACATCGCGTCCGGCCAGCGACGCGCGAAGATGATCAAAGCTCATTTTATAATTGGCGCTGACGAGAACGGGGGATTGCTCATCGGGATATCCCACCGCATACAAACCGGGATCGACTCTGTAGGTCATCCTGCCTTCGCCCCATCTGGCTTTGATCGTCCCCCAATAGTCCGCGGCCTTAAGCACGGTTGCAACCTGAGGAACGGGACCGGCAGGCGTGGCAATCATTTTGAGCACAAAGGCGCGCGTCGAATCGGGCCCGGCAGCCGGCGCATCGGAGGGCGGCGAACAGCGGCAAGATTCCTGCGAAATCACCGGAAGGATCGAACCGTATAGGGCCGTTTTGGCAGGATTGGTGTTTTGCATACTCATTCACCTCGATGGAGGCACACAGCACGCTTGGGATGTCGCGGCGTGCTGGATCGCTTCGATAAACCGGCGCACGTCCCGAAGGATCGCGCTTTTCCGGCGGGCCGGCAAGCCCGCCTCGACTCTATTGAGAAATCCCCTGAGACATTCAAGAACATCCCTATGGACTTCTCTTCCCCTGGCTGTCGGCAACAGACGCAAAGATCGAGCATCCTGGGCATTCCGAAAACGGCCGACCAGCTTCTTTTCCACAAGCGGATTCACCAAACGGGTGCCCGTGCTTTTAGCCACACCGAGACGCTCGACAAGCTCGGACATCGTCACGGCAGAGCCCGCAGACAGAATGTCCAGAATCAGAAACTGGTGAAACGTCACCCCTTCGCAAAACGCCTCATCCTGACGGCAGAAGCGGGTGGCCTGAACCAGACCGATGAATAGCTCCATCAGATCTTCGTTGTTTTCCGCTTTTTTTCTCATTTGGTTGCAATATACAACTATATCTGTTTTGTCAAGCCGCCATATTGTGCCAATGCATCATCCTCCGCCCGACCGGGTCCGGGCGCAAAGGCCCTTAAAGAAAACGGCCACACGACATTCCTCCGCAACAGCCGTTTCATTTTCGACGCAAAAATGCTACCCTGCCGGTCACGAAAAGAATCCTTCGCGGATCATGAACCGCCGGAACAAGGAGCATCATGTCGAGACGATCCCTCATTGCCGATGAAAAATTTGTCAGCGGATACAACTGTGCCCAGGCCGTTTTGTTTTCCTTTGCCGACCGGATTGGCCTGCCGCCGGATTCCGTCCTGAAGGCGGCCTGCGCCTTCGGCGCGGGGATGGGCCGCAAAGGAGAAATCTGCGGCTCGGTGTCCGGCGCGCTCTTGGTTTTGGGCTTGTGTTTCGGCCGTGGAGAGAAAGAGGATCGAAAAGCCACGGAAACGACCTATGCCAAAACGAGGGAGTTTTTCGCCCGCTTTGCCGACTTGCGCGGGACCTGCCGTTGCCGCGATCTTTTAAACGGCTGCGACCTCGCGACACCCGAAGGACAGCAGATCTTCTTTGATCAGGATTGTTTCAACGCCATCTGCCGCCCCTGTGTCCGAGACGCTGTTGAAATCGCTGAATCGCTTATAGATGGCTGAAAAGGAGGATAGAGTCATGAAACGTTTTCTGATTTGCCTGGTCGCTGCGGCCGGCCTCGTCTTGTCCGCGGCAGCGATTGCCGGGGCGGAAAGTTCGGTCTGGGTCGTCCGCGGCCCGAAGACGACTCTCTACCTGGCCGGTTCCTGCCACGTCCTGAGGGCCTCCGATCACCCTCTGCCGCGTGAATTCGACGCGGCTTATGCGGATTCGCAAAGACTTATTTTTGAGGCGCCTCCCGCCGAGTTGGAAACCCCCGACTACATCCAGAAGCTGATGCGGGTCGCGGCGCTCACCGACGGTACAACCCTGCGCGATCATTTATCCCCCTCCGTCTACGCGCGGGCGGAAAAATTCTGCCGCGAGCGCGGGTATCCGTTTGAACAGTATCAGTTGTTCCGTCCCTGGATGCTGGCGATGTTCCTCACCATGCAGGAGTTGACCCGGATCGGTGTCGCGCCGGAATTTGGCGTGGACAAGATTTATTATGAGAAAGCCAAAAAAGATGGAAAACCCGCAGGCGGGCTGGAAACCGCCGACGATCAGATCCGCTTTCTGGCGGCGATGGATGCCGACCTCGGCAATGATCAGGTGATCGAAACGCTCGATGACCTTGCAGCTCTCAACGACAAGCTGCCGCAAATTTTGAACGCCTGGCGAACAGGAAACGAGGCCGGCATCGAAGCCTTCTCGCTTCGGGAGCTGAAAAACCATCCGAATCTCTACAAAACGCTGATTGTCGAGCGCAACCGGAAGTGGGCCGACAAAATTGAACCGCTGATCCGGAAAGGCCAGAATGTGATGATTATCGTGGGCGTGGCGCATCTGGCGGGATCCGACAGTGTGATCGCTCTTTTGAAAAAACGCGGACACTCGGTCAGCAAACTGACCCTGCGCCCGTAACAGGAGGATGCCGTGAAGATTCCTCTGTATCAGGTGGATGCATTCACCTCGCGGGTTTTCTCCGGCAATCCGGCTGCCGTCTGCCTGCTGGATGGCTGGCCTGACGACACTTTGCTTCAGTCCATCGCCGCAGAAAACAATCTGTCGGAAACCGCTTTCCTGGTCCGCCGGGGCGCAGCCGTCGAACTGCGCTGGTTCACGCCGCGCGTCGAGGTGGCTCTGTGTGGACACGCCACTCTAGCCGCGGCCTATGTGCTTTTTGTGTGCAAGCAATGGATGCAGGACCGCATCCCTTTTTTGACCCGCAGCCGCGGCGAATTAACCGTCACACGCAAAGGCGATCTCATCGAAATGGATTTTCCCGCCCTTCCCGCCTTGCGCAGCGTACCTGCCGCCAGCCTCAAGCCCGCCCTGGGCGTGACGCCGATGAAGTGCCTTGCGTCCGAGGAGGATCTTCTGGCGGTGCTGGATTCAGAAGACGCGGTTCGCAAGGCCCGTCCCGATCTGAGCGCGCTTGCCGCTTTCGATTGCCGCGGCGTCATCATCACGGCACAGGAAAACACATCCGACTTTGTCTCGCGGTTTTTCGCCCCGCGGGTCGGCATTTCCGAAGATCCGGTCACCGGCTCGGCGCATTGCGTTTTAGCGCCGTACTGGGCCGATCAGTTGGGAAGGACGGATCTTCGCGCGCTTCAGGTTTCCGCTCGAGGCGGCGAGATCTTCTGCCGATACAAGGGCAATCGGGTTCATATCGCTGGGAGCGCGGTGCTGTATTTGGAAGGAGAAATCCGTTTGCCCTGATTTTTTCTTGGATTCGCGAAAAAAAAGTGTATAGTAAAAAAAATTGTTGACTTCGGACACGAAAAGGAGACGACGAAAACCATATCGACAAGCGGAGGTAAGTCAGTGCCGGTGGACATCCAGCCCGCGAATATTCCGGTCATCTTGTTGTACAATGTGGACCCGGACTGGACGCAAAATGAAAAAGACGAAGTCATCACCTTGACCCAAGAGCTCAGCTGCGCCCTCGTCGGAATGGGTCACCCGCTCGTGCTCGTCGCCGTCACTGAAGACGACCTGGGCAGCCTCCTGGATTCTTTTGATCCCTCTGAATATATCCTCTTCAACTGGTGCGAAGGCTTGCCGGGTCTCGCTCACAGTGAATGGCTCGCGGCCAAGCGCCTCGAAATGCTGGGCTTCACCTTCACCGGGGCCGATTCCGAAACCCTGGCGCTGGCCCAGGATAAATTCAAAGTTAAACTCCTGCTGGATCAGGCCGGCATCCCCACGCCGGCATGGCATATCTATCATACTCCGGACCCACTGGAGTGGAACCGTTTCCCCGCGATCGTGAAACCGATGAATGAACATTGCTCCGCAGGCATCACGCCGGATGCCGTTGTTCTAAACGCCGCTGAGCTCGCCTCAAGGATCGCTTTTGTGCTGAGAACCTATAAACAGCCGGCCCTGGTGGAAGAGTTCATCGACGGCCGTGAGTTCCATGTTTCTGTCTGGGGAAACGAGACCCTCACGGTGCTGCCGCCCGCGGAAATGGACTTCTCTTTTTTTCAAAACGTCCGCGACCGTCTTTGCACTTACGACGCCAAATTCATTCCCGGCTCTGAGCACTACGAGAAGATCCAGACCCTGCTTCCGGCTCCGCTGACCGGCGACGAATCCCGGGCCCTTGACGACGCCTGCCAGAACGCCTACCGGGCCATCGGTTGCCGCGATTACGCGCGCATGGATATCCGGCTGCGCGACGGGGTGTTTTATGTGCTGGACGTTAATCCCAACGCGGACATCTCCAGCGACGCCAGCATGGCCTGCGCGGCTGAAGCCGCGGGCCTTTCTTACGGACAGATGGGCAGCCTCATCGTCCGCATGGCCGCAAGGCGTCATCCGCTTTTCGGCAAGGCGCGCAAAATCGCCCGGCGGCGGAAAAAGGAGTCCGCCTCCCGGGTGGAATCGCTTGACTAGGATCCGCAGAGCAACCGGGAACCCTTAAGGCTTTTCGTTTTCATGACAGCCCAGCTTCACATAGATGGCATCGAGTTTTTCGTGCAGAGTATCCGCGATCACCGCGTTTTTGTAGGCCATCATGATCAGCTTCACTGAAACCAAAAGCACGCCCGCCTCCAGCAGAATATCGTGAGTCATGCCCTGTGTAAAAAGCGCGGCAACAAACAAAATAAAGGTGGTGACGATCACCGCGAGCGCGCCCTTGTCAAAATACTTACCTATTCTTTTCATCCATCCGTCCCTCATTTCCAGACCGGTTTAGCCGGTATCTTATTTCCCCGTATACTTTCCCTGAGCGCCGAGCTTCGCGATCTCCTCTTCCGCCAGCACCGTGTAGGCGATCTTCCCCACACGGGTGAGCGGCAGGGATTCCCGGAATTCCACCTCCCTCGGACAGGACCACTTGATCAGGTGCTCCCGGCAATGGGCGATGAGCGCCTCAGCCGTCGCATCGCAGGCTTTCGCCTGGTTTTTCAAAACGATGAACGCTTTGACGCGCTCGACCTGCGCTTCATCCGGCACGCCGATCACACAGGCGTCTTGCACGTCGGGATGACGGTAAAGCACCGCTTCGACTTGGGCGGGATAGACATTCATGCCGGACGACTTGATCATGCGCTTGAGACGCAACTTGAAATAAAAGAATCCCTCTTCGCTCATGGAGAAAATATCGCCCGTGTGCAGCCAGATTTTGCCGTCGGCGTGGCGCTGCAGCGTCTGGGCCGTTTCTTCAGGCGCCTCGAGGTATCCCATCATGACGGCCGGACCGCTCACGCAAAGCTCGCCTTCCTCGCCCACCGGCACCGGCTCGGCCGTGCCGGGCTTCACGATTTTGGCGTCCATGTCCGGACAGGGAATGCCGACACTACCTTCCCGATAAGCATTGGCGGGCGTAAGCATAATCCCGGTGACCGCTTCCGTCAGTCCGTAGCCTTCGACCAGTTGAACGTTCCCGCCGCTTTTTTTCACAATCTCTTCAAAGCGTTCCTTGACGGTGCGCGGCAGCGTGTCGGCGCCGACCGTCGCACTCAGAAGACAGTTCAAATCCGCCTCATTCAAAAGCGGGCTGCGGCATAGCGCGTCGTAGAGCGTCGGCACGCCGGAAATGGCGGTAGGTTTCTTTTTGACAAGAATCTCGGCCAGCGTGTCGGGGGTGAACGTCGGCACCAGAATGCTTGTCGCGCCGCTCATGAACATCGCGTTGCAACAGATACCTAGCCCGAATCCGTGGAAGATAGGCAAACTGGCCACCATGACCATTCGTTTGTCGCCGTGAGTGATCTTCCGAAACGCCGAGGTCATCATGCCTTCGGAAATAAAATTGTAGTTTGACAACATGATCCCTTTGGGTTGTCCGGTTGTGCCCCCGCTGTAAAGAATCGCCGCCAGATCATCCGGCCCCATGGACGATTCCGGCGCGGGGGGATAGGATCCGGCCATAAGAGACCGCCAGACTTTCACCGCCGGATCGGAATCGCCGGACACCGCGGGGTTCCCCCGGCCCCTGTCGATTGCGTCCGTCAGAGTCGTGGTGATCAAAATCTGAGACGGCGCGTCTTTCTGCGCCTCGCGAAACTTATCGATATGGTCTTTAAGGATCAGCGCCATGCGGCTTTTGCTGACGGTCAGATAATAAGCGATTTCGCTTGCGGTGGACAAAGGATGGATCATACTCGCCACCGCCCCAACGCGGTTTGCGGCATAAAAGGCGATAATCCCCTGGGGAATCGTCGGAAGCGCAATGGTCATCCGATCGCCGGATTTCAGGCCCAGCGCGGTCAGCGCCGACGCGCACTGCTCGATATCACGGACGAATTGCTCATAGGTAAACGCATGATCGAGATAATCATAGGCGACGGCATCGGGATGGCGCGCCGCGGATAGACGAAGTGCTTCCACCATTGTCGTTCGGGGATAATCCAGAGACGCGGGAACGTCGCCGTAAAATTTAAGCCAGGGCTTCTGATCGTACATGAAAGAACCTCCTGTGCGTTTGCTGATTAAAAAAGGCTTATAAGGTTTGTCATCGCGGCCGCAAACGCTCGCAAGCATTTGTGGCTTGACGTTTTCCGAGGATCAGAATTTCTTTTTGAGTTCCTGCTTCAGAATTTTGCCGGTCGGATTGCGGGGAAAATCCGTCAGAAACTCCACATACTCCGGAAGCTTGTATTTGGCGATCTTATCACCGAGATAAGTTTTGACCTCGTCGGCCGTCAACACGCAGCCTTCATTTAAAATAATGCAGGCCCGGACGCGCTCGCCCAGTGCGGGATCGGGCGCACCGATCACCGCAACCTCGGCAATGCTCGGGTGCTGTTCCAGAGGAATTTCAATTTCACGCGGATAGATGTTTTCGCCTCCGCGGTTGATCATCTCTTTCTTTCGTCCCGAGATATAGACATACCCTCTTTCATCCATCCAGCCCATATCGCCGGTGTGCAGCCAGCCATCGCGGAGGCTCTCGGCGGTGGCTTCGGGTTTGTTGAGGTAGCCGATCATCACCGCATCGCCTTTCACGCAGATTTCGCCTTTTTCTCCGTAAGGCAAAACGCGATTGTCATCATCCAGTATTTCGACTTCCAGGCCGGGAAAGGCCATGCCGATGGACCCGATGTTCTCGGGAATGCCGGAGGATGTCGTGGACACGCCTGTAGCCTCGGTCAGTCCGTAGCCGTCCACCACCTCCACGCCGAACTTTTCCCTGAAGCCATGGATGAGCTCCACCGGCATCGGCGCCGCGCCGGTAAACGCCATGCGGAGTTTCAACTTGTCAAAATCGATGTCGCGGGGATCGACGGCATTGTAAATATAGGCGTACATCGCCGGCACACCCTGAACGGTTGTCACGCCATAACGAAGAATCGACGGCCAGAAATCCTTGGGTGAAAAGACCTTGCGGATGCAAATCGTCAATCCCAGGTAGATGGAAGGATAGGTCCAGACGCAAAGCGGATTAACGTGAAACATCGGAAGCAAAATCATGAACACGTCCCCCGGCAGGCTTGTACCGAAAACCGCCTTCCCCTTGCAGATCGCCAGCTCATTGCGATTCGACAATAAGATGCCCTTGGGCATGCCCGTGGTCCCGGAGGAATATAGAAGCATGAACGCGTCATCGAGCGACTGGGGCACCAGACACTCGTCTTTTGGACAGCTTTCGAGGATATCGGCCAGCGTGCCTGCGGCGATGGTTTCCGAATGCGCGACATCCGTCACCGCTTCCACCACAATCGGTTTATGCGATGAAAGATGGTAGCCCCGAGCGAATTCAGCCATGTAGTCGCTGCCGACAAACGCGACTTTCGGCCGGGAATCCTCCAAAACGTAGGCAATCTCCGGTCCTTTGAGCATGTAGTTCACCGCGCCGGCAATGCAGCCCAGCTTCTGTGCGCCGAACAGGGTGTAGTAGATCTCGGGGGAATTAAGAATCATGACGGAAACGATATCGCCTTTTTGGACACCCTGCCGTTTCAGATAATTGGCCACGGCGTTGGCGCGGTCGTTGACCTGGGCGTAGCTGATCACATCGTCATTGTAGGCAACCAGCGGGAAATCCGGATTCTCCCGAACGCGCGTCAAAAACATATCGGCAATGCTGTCAAATTCGATTTTCCGTCCCTTGAGGGTCGGCAGGTCTGCAAGCGGAACATAGGCGCGCTGATAGCGCTTGCTTTTGTCGATCATCGGCAACCTCTCCTGTCAACGATATGAAGAGCCCCGGAGGGGTGTCCCTCCGGGGCCAGGATGCGGGATTATTGAGACTGCTTAATGCCGCCGGCCAGCGCCTCGCGGTCGCCTCCGCTCATTCCGGCTATATACTTCACGAGCTTTTTGCGCGATGCGATATCGTATTGCGTGGTGATGGCGATTTGCTCCATGATGGGCGAGCCGCCTCCATGATAGGACCCGACGTTGCGGATACCGCCGGTGGCGGAGCACAGCACGTCACCCAGGTATCGCCAGAACTGCGCCTGATCCTCGGCGGACATGTTGGGATTGCGCTTCGTGTATGTCAGAAGCGCTTCGCCCGTTTCGGGATTCGCAAAATCCTTTTCGTGCGGAAAAGTCGCCACGACGCCGCCTGCCAGATCGCAAAGGATTTCCGATTCGCGCCAGACGGCCTCCCCGGTCAGACACCGGCCCACGTTGCAGTAAATCGAATGCGGAATATACGTGCCGGGCCCGTAAGGGACAAACCCCTTGCCGGGCATGAACACTTTCGGTCCGCCCAGGGCCGACGCCGTGTAGCCCGCGGCATAGCCCAGCTCCGTCACCATGATGATCTCGGCGAGCTTTTCGCGAACATGCTCGGCCTTATGCACGTTGTTGCACTCGGCAGCGAGCGCCGCCGTGCCCAAAATGACATCCCCGATGGCCGGTTTGCAGCCGGAGTAGGAATGCCGGTGAAACAGCGCGAACAGAAGTGCGTTGATCCCGCCGTGCTGCCATTCACCCGCCAGAAAGACGCGTTCCCACGGCACGAAACAATTTTCAAAAATCATGTAGGAGTCGGTCGATCCCTGGACAAATCCGCGCTTGTAATGCTCCCTTTCCCTGAGATTATGAACAGTGACCACCTGCTTGAGGCCGTCCCAGTCTCCGGGAATCGCGAAGGCCACCGCGTAGTCCTTGTCTTCGGCGCGCAGCGCGCGGGTGGGAACAACCAGCACCTCGTCGGCCACCGAGGCTTCGGAGATGTGGAGCTTGCAGCCTTCGACGATGATGCCGTCTTTGGTCCGCTCCTTAATGTAAACGTAGGCGCCGGGGTTGGGCTGATCAGCGGGCCGGAGCATCCGGTCTCCCTTGACATCCGTCTGCGCGCAGCAACCGACCAGGTCCTCGTTCTGAAAGCGGGTGAGCCACTTCTTGAAGTTTTCATGGTATTGCGTGGCGCCGTTATTTTGCTTATCGGCCTCAAACGACACATTGTAGATTGCATTGATGGCATCAATTCCCATGCAACGCTGGATGCAGCCGCCGACCTTCTGGCACAGCATCCGGGTCATATCCTGTTTCTTGTGCAAATCATCCGTGTTCTGATGGACATGGCAAAAGCGGTTGATCCGCTCGCCGGTGAGATGCGAAATCGCCGTCATCAGCTCCTGGTTTTCCGGCTTTTCGGCTTCGTCATAGGTCGTGCCGATCGTATTGAGGCACCGCATCTGGATTTCGTCGGTCCGGTCGATGAGTTGGCCGTCGAAATACAGGTTGCGCTTCATCTTGGACAGTCCGTTGATGTACTCCTGCTTGGTTCTCATAAGATTCTCCTTTATATATTTATTTTTCTTCCATAGCGGAGTCGGGCATGCCGGAGCCGGAGAAAGCAGGAGGGAAGGAAATGAAAATCGCCCGGTTTGATCGCTGTGGGCAAGCGCTTCACAAAGAAGACCGTGTCCCGAGTCGTCTGCGGCATGTGGCAATATCGCAACAGGAACGTCTCTTTGTCAAGACGGAAAAAATGCAAGAAAAAGGGCTCCGGAGGAGCCCTTTTTTTAAAGTGATTTTGACTCTGTTTAGAAGAACTATTCCTTCAGCGAACCGGTGAAGATGGCCGACGAGGCGTAAAGCGGCGCCGGATCGTTCGTTTCCATGCAGGCGGCCTTGCCGAAGAATTTCGGAAATTCCGACGCAATGTAGAACTGCGACGACAGCACGCGGCCGGAATAGTAGGCGGCTTCGTCGTTGCCGTCGAGAAGCGCGGCGCGTTCGGCGCCTTTGAGGTCGCCCACCAGTTCCTTGGCCTTCGGAATCGTGATCGTGAGACTTTCCAGATGCAGCCAGGCCAGAACCATCATGTGCATCGCCTGCTGGAAAGCCGTAGCGTTGGCCAGCACCTGACCGATTTTCTTGCTCATGAGCTGGGTCGCCATCATGTTGATCAGCTCATCAACTTTGCGGATGCCTTTGGCGACCAGATCGATATACTTGTCGTCCACGACGCCTTTAGCCTTGGCAATCGTCGCGTTGACGCGGTTTTTAAAGGCGTTGTAATTGCGCATGTCTTTGTTCATCATGATTTTTCTCATGAGCAAATCGAGCGACTGGATGGCGTTGGTGCCTTCATAAACGGAGAAGACCTTCACGTCGCGGGCGTACTGTTCTACCGGATATTCCTGGCAGTAGCCGTAGCCGCCGTAAACCTGAATGGCTTCCGCGGTGACGAGCCACCCCGCGTCGGAGTTGCCGGCTTTGGCGATCGGCGTGAGCAGCTCGACAAACGCCGTGGCTTCTTCTTTTTCCGCCTCATCCTTCGAGGCTTCCATGACGTCCTGATTGTAGCACAGGGTGTAGGTCAACATGCGCATGCCTTCGACCATGGCTTTCATGTACAGCAGCATGCGTTTGACGTCGATGTGTTCGATAATGGGAGCTTTGGCGCCTTTCGTGACGGGGGAGTCGCCCTGAATGCGGATGCGGGCGTAATTGGCGGCATGCATGTAGGCCGCAGACGAGACCGCCAGCGCCTGAAGGCTGGTGAAGGTGCGCGCTTCGTTCATGAGCTGGAACATGATCTTCATGCCTTCGCGTTCGTTGCCCAGAAGCCATCCCTTGCACTTGCCGTTATCGCCGAAGCTCAGTGTGGAGGTGGCGTTGCCGTGCAGACCCATCTTGTGTTCGACACCGGCGCAGGCCATGTCGTTACGTTCGCCCAAAGAGCCGTCGTCATTGACGAGATATTTGGGAACGATGAAGATGGAGATGCCCTTGGTGCCTTCGGGGTCGCCTTCAATGCGGGCCAATACCGGGTGAATCATGTTTTCGGACATGTCATGTTCGCCGTTGGAGATGAAAATTTTCTGGCCGGTGATGAGGTACGTGCCGTCGGCCTGTTTGACGGCCTTGGATTTCAGCGCGCCCACGTCGGAGCCGGCGGAGGGTTCCGTCAGACACATCGTGCCTCCCCATTCGCCGGAAATGAGCTTCGGCAGGAATTTGGCTTTGAGTTCGTCGGAGCCGTAATTGATCAGAAGGCCCGCCGCGCCGGGAATAGCCGAGCAATACATGCCCAGCGACGTATTGCCGGCGTTAAAATATTCCATTGAGGAAAAGGACAGCGCGATGGGCATGCCCATGCCGCCCTCTTCCTGGGAAATGGCCAGCGTATGGTAACCGGCTTCGATAAAGGCTTTATAACCGGCGTGGAAAATTTCCGGAACTTTGACTTCGCAGGTCTTGGGGTCGTACTTAAGACCGATCTTGTCGCCTTCAGAGTTGGTCGGATAGAAATGCGCCATCGCGATTTTTTCAGCCAGTTGGAGCGTGTCTTCGAAAACGCTCTGATCAAAACCGGCAAAGTGTTCAAAACGGTTGATTTTGTCCAGGCCGAGCATCTCGAACAAGACAAAGCGGACATCGCGTGAATCGACTAACGGGTTTAACGACATAAAACAAACCTCCTAATATTTTTGAGTTTATTAAAAATCATCCTGTGTCCGGCGGCGAGTATATGTACAACGTACGTTGTAGTCAAGATTTTTCGACCGCCGGTCAGGTTTTCTTTTCTTGACGCCTTCGGGACGCCAAAAAGCCCGGACGGCACAAGACCGCCCGGGCTTTCGGATCATCCGGCAGAAAACGGTTTCAGTAAGCTAATACCCTGAAGGGTCAGCGTGCTCACATGAGCGTTCCCTGCAGGGCATTTTATTCTTTCGGCGAGCCGGTGAACGTCGCCTGCGAGGCGAAAAGCGGCGCCGGATCGTTCATCATGATGGCTTCGGCCTTGCCGAAGAATTTCGGAAATTCCGACGCGATATAAAACTGCGAAGACAGGACCCGGCCGGCATAGAAAGCGGCTTCGTCATTGCCCTCCAGAAGCGCCGCGCGCTCGGCGCCTTTGAGGTCGCCCACCAGTTCCTTGGCTTTCGGAATCGTGATCGTAAGACTTTCCAGATGCAGCCAGGCCAAAACCATCATGTGCATGGCCTGCTGGAACGGCGTGGCTACGGCAAGAACCTGTCCAATCTTTTTGCTCATCAAAGCGGCACCCATCATGTTGACCATCTCATCGACTTTGGCAATGCCCTTTTCCACCAGGGCGATGTATTTGTCATCGACCACGCCTTTGGCCTTGGCCGCCGTGGCGGCGACGCGGTTTTTGAAGACGGCCAGGTTGCGCATATCTTTGTTCATGAGGATTTTTCTCATGACCAGATCCAGCGACTGAATGCCGTTGGCGCCTTCATAAACGGAGAAGACCTTCACGTCGCGGGCGTACTGTTCTACCGGATATTCCTGGCAGTAGCCGTAGCCGCCGTAAACCTGAATGGCTTCCGCGGTGACGAGCCACCCCGCGTCGGAGTTGCCGGCCTTGGCCAGCGGCGTGAGCAGTTCGACAAACGCCGTGGCTTCTTCTTTTTCCGCCTCATCCTTCGAGGCTTCCATGACGTCCTGATTGTAGCACAGGTAGTAGGTGAGCATCCGCATGCCTTCGACCATGGCTTTCATGTAAAGCAGCATGCGTTTGACGTCGATGTGTTCGATAATGGGAGCTTTGGCGCCTTTCTTGACGGCAGAGTCGCCCTGGATTCGGGTGCGGGCATACGTCGCCGCGTGCATGTAGGCCGCCGACGAGACCGCCAGCGCCTGAAGGCTGGTGAAGGTGCGCGCTTCGTTCATGAGCTGGAACATGATCTTCATGCCTTCGCGTTCGTTGCCCAAAAGCCAGCCCTTGCATTTGCCGTTTTCGCCGAAGTTCAGCGTAGAAGTCGCATTGGCGTGCAACCCCATTTTGTGCTCGACGCCCGTGCAGGCCATATCATTTCTTTCGCCAAGGGATCCGTCGTCATTGACCAGATACTTGGGAACGATAAAAATGGAGATGCCCTTGGTGCCCTCCGGATCGCCTTCGATGCGGGCCAATACCGGATGGATGATGTTTTCCACCATATCCTGTTCGCCTTCAGAGATGAAAATCTTCTGGCCGGTGATGAGATACGATCCATCGGGCTGTTTGACGGCCTTGGACTTGAGCGCGCCCACGTCGGAGCCGGCGCCGGCTTCCGTCAGACACATCGTTCCTCCCCAAACGCCTTCCAGCATCTTGGGCAGGTATCTTTTCTTCATATCTTCCGTACCGAATGTCATGAGCAGCCGGGCCGTGCCGGAAAGCGACGCGCCGTACATGCCCAGCGAGGTATTGCCGGCGTTGAAGTATTCCTGCGATGAGAAAGACAGGGTCATGGGCATGCCCATGCCGCCGTCTTCCGCGGGCAGAGACAGGCTGTGGAAACCCGCTTCGATAAAGGCGTTGTAGCCGGGACGAAGCGCGTCTGGCACATGGACTTCACTGGTTTTCGGGTCAAACGTCAATCCGATTTTATCCCCTTCGGCATTGGACGGATAGAAATGGGCCATGGCGATCTTTTCAGCCAGGGTTAAAGTGTCCTCGAAAACCTCTTTGTCAAAACCGGCAAAATGCTCGAACCGGTTAATCTTGTCAAAACCGAGCATCTCGAACAAGACAAAGCGGACATCACGTGAATCAACTAACGGGTTTAGCGACATAGTACTTCCTCCTGAATATGATTTGGATTTTACTCCGGTTGCGGGCGCGAGTATATGAGCTGGCCGACCGGTAGTCAAGAATTTTCCAGCGCAGTCCCCATAACCATCCTCACTGGGAACAATATGAAAATTGCTTTAAATATCAATATTATATGACAATGCTGTGATGAACGTTTAAGAAAGGGTTTTTCGGATCGCTGAGCCTAGAGTTTCAAGTAGATAGGGTTTGCGCACATACTCCCCCGCGCCCAATCGCAGCGCTTCGCGAACCCGATCGGTTTGCGAATACCCGCTGACGATGACGGCTTTCTGCCCGGGCGCGATCTGAAGAATCCGCCGATAGGTTTCCAGTCCGTCAATGCCCGGATCCATCAGCATATCCAACAGCAAAATATCAGCCGGATGGTTTTGCAGATGCTCGATCGCTTCTTCTCCGCTGGATACGCTTCGAACCTGATAGCCCAGTCTTTCCAGCAGGCGCCGGGCGATTTCCCGCTGCTCGGGCACATCATCCACGACCAACACCGATTCCCCGCTTCCCAGGTAAGAATCCAGAGGCATTCTGGATTCATGCGAAGGCCTGGACTCGCGCGTCGCGGGGAAATAAACCGTAAACTCGCTGCCCCGCCCCGGTTCGCTTTTCACCTCAATATACCCTTGATGATCCAGCACCGTCCCCCAGACTACGGCCAGCCCCAGGCCCGTGCCGCTGCGGCCCATCACTTTTTTGGTGTAAAACGGCTCGAATATTTTTTTCCGGTCGACGGGCTCGATTCCGCGCCCGCTGTCTTGAACGGTCAGGCAGACATAGTCTCCTTCTTTGACGTCCGTATAACCGGAAACGGGCTTTTCCAGATAGCAGTTCCCGGTGCGGATGACGACTTTTCCCTGATCCGCGATGGCCTCAACGGCGTTGGAAATGAGGTTCATGGCCGCTTTCCCCAGGTGAACCGGCGATCCCTTGATGTTGAGCAGGTCGGCCGCAAGATCCTTCCGGATGGCCACCTGCGGATGATAGGCGCAAAGGCGCTTGAATTCCGGCGAGGTGAAATACTCCACCAGAACATCGTTGAGATGAACCACCTGAGACACCGTGACGCCGCGGCGGGCCAAAGTGAGCATATCCTGAATGATGGCCGTGGCCTTCTCACTGGATTTCATAATGCTGTGCAAGTGCTTCTTGAGGGGGTCGTCGTCGTTCATTTTCATGAGCAACAATTCCGTATAGCCGACCAAAACCCCTAAAACGTTGTTGAGGTCATGCGCCACGCCGCCAGCCAGCGTGCCCAGGGATTCCATCTTTTCCGCGCGGTGCAGACGATCCGCCAGCGCGCTTCTTTCCTCTTCGGCCTGCCTGCGTTTCGTGACGTCGACAAAAACCATCTGCGCGCCTGCGGGTCGATCATTTTTTTTCAAGATCGTTGTGATCACCTCAACCCAAAGTTGCCCTCCGTCTCCGCTTGTAACCGGGATCTCCAGATGCCTCGGCTCGTCTCCATCCAGACGTGCGGTAAAGCGCTCTAAAAGTTTATTGCGCGTCTCGTCGTCGAAAACGTCAAGACCGAATCCATAGCGGCCGAGGATTTGTTCACGCCGCCATCCCATCAGCGTTTCGATCCGGCGGTTGATGTATTGAACTTTTCCTTCCAGATCGATGATGCCTACGCCGATGGGCGCGTCCTCCAGAAAGTCGCGATACTTTTTCTCGCTTTCCGCAAGCGCCCTCTGGGTCAAGAGATGCTGGTTGAGTTCTTCGGTGAGTCTTTCATTGGCGCTCGATAGTTCAGCCGTCCGCTGCCGGACCCGCTCTTCCAGCTGGCGGCGGTAGGCGGCAAGTTCTTCTTCCGCTTTGCGCCGGTCGGTTACGTCGCGCACATTCATCACAAAACCGCGGACGGACCGGTTGCCCAGCAAATTGATGCCGATGCCTTCCAGAATCCGGATCGAACCGTCTTTGTGGCGCACGCCGAAAGCGTTCTGGATATTGGTATTCCGGGTAAGAATGGCCCGCCCGAAATCGAAAAGCGCCCTCGGCAGGTCCGACGGATCGATGTAATCAAAAGCGCTTTGTCCGATCAGTTCGGCAGGGGAATACCCCATGAAGCGTTCAATGGACGGGTTGACATAGGTGATGCGGGCTTTGGTATTGACGATAATAACGATATCCGACGAATTCTGAGTGATTGCGCGGAAAAAAGCTTCGCTTTTTTTCAGATCCGAAATCTGCTTTTGCAGCGCTTCAATTTTCTTTGCCGCCGTAGCCGAAGCAATCGTGCCTTTATTCATCTCCGTTTCGTTCTCCAGAGCCGTCTGTTCAGGCGTCAAGCGGATGTTTCATACAATAAATCAACTCTTTATACAAAGAAAAAGATGTCTCATCTCCGCGCATCCCTTGCGCTTGAATCGTCTTGACAGAATCAAATTATTTGCTAATCTCCACACAAACACCGACTTCTTCATTCGATGACCGCAGAACGTTTTTTCCGATTCCCCATCGCGTTTTTCAGTTGATCTGCGCGGACCGTCCGCTGATCGGCCTGTTCCAGTGACCGCATCCAAGACCGAAACAGCGCGGAGGACCTCCGTCGCCGCTTCGGAAAGGCGAGTTGTCTGCCATGAAGGATCAAACAAATTCCAGTCAGCCGGCATTCCGTTTACGGATGCTCACCGGACAAAGAGCGCCGCCCCGACACGGGTCGCGTCGCCGCATGTCCGCCGCGTCTTGACAAAACCACCAACCTGACTCTATCGAAAGGCATTCCAGGAGGAAACAATATGAACACAAAAGCATGCTTCCGGCGTTTGGCCGTCTGCCTGAGCCTGGCGCTTTTTTGCTTCATCGCCCTTTCTGTCCCTGCACAGGCCAAAGTTCAGTATTTAAAAAATATGCGACCGATGGTGTTCGTCCACGGCGGCGCCGGGTCGGGGGCGCAATTTCAGGCCCACGCGATGCGCTTTACGACCAACGGCTATCCGGCAAAATACATTGCCGTGCATGAGTATGACTCTACGATGTCATTGAACACCTACGAACAGATCTTCACCGCCATGGATCAAACCATTGACGCTTTGCGTCAGGCAACCGGTTTTGACCAGGTCGATCTGCTGGGTCACTCCATGGGCACGTTTGTGTCCCAGGGATACCTGGCCACGCCGGAGAGGGCCGCGAAAATCGCCCGGTATGTCAATATCGACGGACGGACCGCCGCCGCGCTGCCGGGCGGCGTTCCGACGCTCGCCATCTGGGCGGGAAAAGGATGGACATACAATCCGGCCAACGAAATCGTCGGCGCCACCAATGTTCTTCTGCCGGATCAATCGCATGTGGAAGTGGCCACTTCGCCCGAATCCTTTGCCCATATTTTCCAGTTTTTCACAGGCTTATCTCCTTGGACCACCGATATTGTCATGGAGCCGCCCGGCGCGGTCCGTTTGGCCGGACGCGCGGTTCTCTTTCCGCTCAATATCGGCGCGGACGGCGCCACCCTGGAAATCTGGGAAGTCAATGGGGAAACAGGCGCCAGACGATGCAAAAAACCGGCGGCCGTTTACAGGCTGGATGCCACCGGCACCTGGGGACCCTTCAAGGCCAAAGGCGGCTCCAACTATGAATTCAACATTGTCCGCAACGGCATGGAATCGCACCACTTCTACTTCGAACCCTTCATCCGCAGCAATTACTGGATGCGCATTCAGCTGTCGAATCCAACTTATGGGGGATCCGCCGCTTATATGGACCGGAGCGACGCCCACAGCACGCTGATAATCAGCCGAAACAAAGAATTCTGGGGGGATCAGGACGCGAATAATGACATCCTGACGATCAATGGCATCAACATCGTGAACGCGGCCACCTGTCCGCTCATCAAAGGCGCCTACCGGACCGGTGTGATCGGCATTTACGCTTATGACCAGGGGGCGGACGGTCTTTCCAATCTCGCCGCGCCGATTCCCTATTTTTACGCGATCAGTTTTATGACCGGCGTGGACGTGATGATTCCGGCCGCATCCCCGATCAACGCGACCACACGCGCCATGCTGATTCCCAGAGGCGGATGCGGCGCCGCGCAGGTGATCAACTTCCCCAACTGGGCGTCGTCAGCCGATCGGATCAGCATTCAGTTTCATGATTTCGTGGAAAGCCGCTGCGGTGAAACATGGAAGGCCTACCAGATGCCGGGAAAAGACTGCAAGCCCTGGTAAGCCCCTGTGAATATCCCCAAAAAAAAGGCGGCCGGATCTTCCGGCCGCCTGGTTCAATGAACACTCCGACGTCGAGCGGACATTAACGTCCCTTGAAGTTGGGGGCTCTTTTTTCCAAAAAGGCCTTGGCGCCTTCCTTGAAGTCTTCCGTGAACTGTAACGCTTTGCTGGCGCTGAATTCCACTTTCATGACCCCTTCGAAAACCGTGGTCTCCATGCCTTCCCGCACCGCCCTCATGATTTCCCGCTGCGCGACCGGCGCGCCGGCGGCCAGTTTCTTGGCCAGTTTTTTCGCGGTTTCCAGGACTTCCGCCTGTGGAACGACCTTGTTGAGCAACCCCAGTGCGAGCGCTTCCTTAGACGACATGAAATCGCCGGTCAGCATGAGCTCCAACGCCTTGGTCTTGCCGATGAACCGGGGCAGACGCTGCGTGCCGCCCCATCCGGGATTGAGGCCCAATTTAACCTCGGGAAGCCCTAACGTCGCTTCTTCCGCCATAATTCTCAGATGGCAGCAGCAGGCCAACTCCAGTCCTCCGCCATAGGCGCCGCCCTGCATCGCCGCGATGATGACTTTGGGATAATTTTCAATTTTGAAATAAATTTCATTGCCGTTGTATTTGGGCACGTTTCCGGCCTGAATGCTCGCAAATTCCGTAATGTCGGCGCCGGCGGAAAACAGCTTGTTGCCGCTGCCGGTAATGATGATGACGCGGACGGCGTCATCTTTTTCACATTTGTTGAGCAGATCTTCCAGATCCCGCAACACACCCTGTCCCATCGAGTTGGCGGGCGGATGATTGATGGCGGCCACGACAACCATCCCATCTTGTTCCACAGTCAGTTTTTCATAATTAAAAGCCATTGATAATCCTCCTTTATGTCTGAATTTTGAAAAAAATTGCTTGAGAAATTATAGTATTTCCCTCTTTTGTGAGAGGGCACTATAGAGGCAACCCCCCCGCAGTGTCAAGTGAAAAACATTGACAAAACCCTCAATCAATATATAGGTACAAAACTATTGAATAAGGAGCGGGAACACCATGTTTGGTATCGGGATGCAGGAACTCATAATTATCGCGCTTGTCGCGCTTTTGATCGTCGGGCCGAAAAAATTACCCGATCTGGCCAAATCTCTGGGCAAAGGTTTCAGCGAGTTTAAAAAGGCGACGGACGACGTGAAAGATGATCTGAAAAAAACGTTTCAGGAAGAAGACGATCAAAAAGACCATAGCGGGCCGAAGCCGGCCCTTCCGGCGAAGACTGATCCGAAAAACAAGATCACTCCGGACGAAAGCCACCAGGCCTGACACCCCCTTACCGAATAACACTCAATTGACGATTAGCGATGGAAGATCAGTCCGAAGAAACCAAAATGTCCCTCACCGAGCACCTGCTCGAGTTGCGCAATCGCCTGACCCGCGCGCTTATCGCCGTGGGCGTCGGTTTCTTGGGCTGCTGGTACTTCAGGGATTATTTGTTCGACATCCTCACCCGTCCGCTCATCAACGCCCTGCCGGATAAAAGCTATCTGATCTTCACGGGCCTCACCCAGGCGTTTTTCACCTATATGAAGATTTCGTTTTTCGCCTCGGTGATTCTGACGAGCCCCTTTATCTTCTATCAGATCTGGAAATTCATTGCGCCGGCGCTGCTGCCTACGGAAAAAAAGTATGTCGTCCCGTTTGTGTTGTCCTCCACCATTCTTTTTCTGGGCGGCGTTTCATTCGGCTATCTCGTGGTTTTGCCTCCCGCCTTCCGGTTTTTTGTCAGCTTCAACAATGAATATCTCCAAGCCATGATCTCGTTTGCCGACTACCTGTCGCTTTTTGTCAAATTCCTTCTGGGATTCGGTCTGTCCTTTCAGTTGCCGATCATGATCTTCTTTTTGGCCAAACTCGGCATCGTGAATGCCCGGATGCTCTCCAAGCAAAGAAAATACGCCATCTTGCTGATTTTCGTCGCCGCCGCCATCCTGACGCCATCTCCCGACGCGCTCAGCCAGATCCTGATGGCCCTGCCCTTGCTGTTTTTATATGAAGTAAGTATAGTGATCGCAAGATTCGTTTCCAAAAAAACGCCCGCGCCCGAAACGCAGCCCCAAGAAACGGTAAGCACAAATGGCGAAGAATAAAATGAAGAAAAACGAGCTGTCTCCCTTGAAGCACCGCAGAATCATGACCCTCCTGTTCGGCGTTGTTTTCCTTGTGCTTTTGGTGACGGTCGGCGGCACCGTGGTTTACTATCTGCTGACGCTTGATCTGCCGGGCATCGACACCCTCAAAGATTACCGCCCCAGTATCGCTTCGCGGGTTGTGGATGTCAACGACGAGCTCATCGACGAATTCTTCCTCGAAGACCGCAAGCTCATCAACATTAAAGATGTTCCGCAAATTGTTCAGCAGGCGTTTATCGCCGCGGAGGATTCCCGCTTCTATCAGCACGAGGGTTTTGATATTCAAAGTATTTTCCGGGCGCTTTTTAAAAACGTGGAAGCCGGCAAAATCGTCCAGGGAGGCAGCACGATCACGCAGCAGGTCGCCAAACTGATGTATTTGTCTCCGGAAAAAAAGTATATGAGGAAGTTCAAGGAGGCGATTCTTTCCTATAAAATCGACAAATATCTGACCAAGGACGAAATCCTCAATCTCTATCTTAATCAGATTTATCTTGGGCACGGCACTTATGGCGTGGAATCCGCATCCATCGGCTACTTCGGAAAAAGCGCCCGCGACCTGAACCTGCCGGAAGCGGCGCTCTTGGCGGGGCTCCCCAAGGCTCCGAGCGCCTATTCGCCTTTTTTGTATTTCGACCGGGCCAAAGAACGCCAGATTTACGTGCTCACCCGCATGATGGAAGACGGATACATCACCCAAGAACAGCTGGACGCGGCGGCGGCGGCGGAACTGAAGCTCCGTCCGATGAAACCCAAAGACAAAGTCGCAGCCTACTTTGTGGAGCATGTCCGCCGATATGTTCAGGAAAAGTACGGCGGCGACGTTCTGTATAAGGAAGGCCTGACTATTTACACCACCTTGGATCTGGCCATGCAGACAGCGGCGCGCGACGCTCTGGAAAAAGGTCTGTCCGAGTTGGAGGAAAGAAGCGACTTTGAAAAAGGTCTCGTTCAGGGCGCTCTGTACTGCATGGAAGTCAAAACGGGAGCGATCCGCGCGATGGTCGGCGGACGCGATTTCGCCAAAAGCGAGTTCAATCGGACCATTCAATCCCGCAGACAACCCGGTTCGGCCTTCAAGCCGCTGATTTACACCGCCGCGTTCGACAAAGGCATGAATCCCTCCACTCGCTTTGTCGATTCTCCGATCGTCTTTGAGGATCCCACTCAACAAGACGGCATGTGGAAACCGAAAAATTTCGATGAAAAGTTCCTCGGCCCGATCACCATGAGAACGGCGCTGGTTCAATCCCGCAACATCGTGACGATCAAAATTCTGGAAGAAATCGGCATCGATTATGCCGTGTCTTACGCGATGAACATGGGCATCACCTCGCCTCTGGCCCGAAATTATTCCTTGGCGCTGGGGTCTTCCGGGGTGACAATGCAGGAATTGGTGCGCGCCTACGGCGTTTTGGCCAACCAGGGCAAGAGAGTCACGCCATACTTCATCCGTAAAATCGTCGACCGTACGGGCAATGTCTTCGAAGAAACCAAAGTTCAATCCGAACAGGTCATTGATCCGCGCATCGCCTTTATGACGTCCTATGTGATGCGGGATGTTGTGGAAAGCGGAACGGGCCGGCGCGTCAAAAGCATCGGAAGGCCCGTGGCGGGGAAAACGGGAACCACCAATGACATTCGGGATGCCTGGTTCATCGGATACACCCCTTCATTGATCGCCGGGGTCTGGGTGGGGTTCGATCAGGAAGCCTCCCTGGGCAAACACGAAGTCGGCGGACGCGCCGCCGCGCCGATCTGGCTTTATTTCATGGAAAAGGCTCTCGAGGGAAAACCGGTTGAGGCCTTCCCCACGCCGGAAGGCGTGGTTTTTGTCAAGGTCGATCCTAAAACCGGATTGATTGCTTCTCCGTCCGACCGCGGCGCGATCTATGAATGCTTCCTGGAAAATGCTCTGCCGTCCGACCGGTCGGAACCCCTTCTTGAGGAAGCAGAAGATCTTTTTCGATAGATGCAAGAAAGCCCCTGTTAGTAGCAAATAGAAAAGTCCTATTTTGTAGCACATGATATGTCCGCTTTTAACGATGTTCAAAGAAAGGGGCTGAAGGGTGTAGCCCGGAAGCCCCTTTCCTTCGGTTTTGGCCGCGGCGGACTTACGCTGCCTT
>JAHDKI010000024.1 GCA_018436925.1 Syntrophaceae bacterium | reverse complement strand
TCGGCGGCGTCGGTGTTCCCCTCGATCTGGGCGCGGACCAGCTTCACCGAGTAGACGCCCACCAGCTCCACCTGCAGGAAGTCGCTGGACTTGTTGAACTCGAAGTCCTGGTTGAGGCGGTCGATGATCGCGTCGAACATGACCTTCTCTTCCGGCGTCAGGCAACGGTCGGCGAAGATGCCGTGACGCAGCCGGTTCTGGTTGCCCTCGGGCGCACCAGGCCCGCGCCGGGGCGGTTCGGTCTTGCCCTCGTTGCGGTGCCAGCGGTCCAGCGTCTCTTTGTCCGGTTTGTTCAGTGCCACGTGGAAATCCTGCCGAATATTGTTTTCCCAAGCCGGGATGCGGGGCGGGAGGCCGATTTAGCCTCCAAACGCGCTCCCGCCGGTTCAGGGGTTACTTACCGGAAGCGACGGCCAACTGTCGGTCCCGATCCTGTTTTCGTTCGGCGGCGATGATCTGGTTGACCCGACGGGTGGTCACACCGGCGAGGTTGGAGATCTCCTGGCTGCTGATCCCCTGCAGATGAAGGGCAAGCACCAGGTCGCGGCGCTCCTGGTAAAAGCGGCTCGGTTCCGGGACCCAGAGAATCCCGGTGTAGTGCTTCTGGATCTGCTCGAAGAGTTCCTCGGGCAGGACATCCTTGGCGTTGGCGTAGCGTTTCTTTTTCTTCACGGCTCAATCCTCCACTTTCTTCATCCACGGCTGCGGCACGTCCGGGTTGTAGAACCGCAGCGTGCTGGGACGCCCGGACTTCGGCCCGTGGATAATTTCGATAGAACGCTCGGTGACCTCGCCAATCTCCTGATCGCCATCGACGAAGCAGACCAGGCCGTAGTCCTCGCCGCAGGGAAACCGGAAGCGGCCCTGGTTCTGATAGAGGCGTGCCTCGGACCAGCCCTTGGCCATGGCCTCCTCACGGATGGCGTCGACCTTGGCGACAGCCTGGGAAGTCACCGGCTGCTTACATTTCCAAGCTTGGTTGCCGGGATAAATCCAGTCCTTTGTGTCAACTTCGACAGGTTTCTCCTGGGCCTCGGGACGAAGCGCGGGTGGCCGATAGTTCTTCGGGGAAAAAGAGTGCAGGACCTCCTGCAGGAGTTCCTTGCCGAACTCCCGGATGGCCAGCGCCTGCAGGGCGTTGAATCGCTTCCGCAGCGTGTTCCAGGCATCCTCGGGGAGCTTTCCGGCCTTGTGCGCGGCTTGGGCCGTGAGCATGCGGGAACGTAGCCAGGCAAAGTATTCAGGCGACAGGCGGCGACACAGCGTGCCGTCGATCTCCCGGTCTTCAGGCCAGTCGCGGGCGTCCTCGACCTCGTGAACATCGAGCCCGGTGGAGACATAGATGGCGGGCTGCGGTTGTTGCGGTGGTAATGATGGGGGTTCACATCCGGCCGAGGCTTCCTGCCCTCCGGCGGTGTGCTTGATCATGGTTTTTAGAAGGCTCATGGTTTCAGGCTCCAGAAATACGGGTTAATCGCTTTTCCCGTTATTTACCGGAGCTGCCCTGAAACCGTCGGAGACCATCTGCTGCGGTGGATACGTGCGGTGGCTGCGGTGGTCGTGCGGTGGAAGGTTTTCTCGTCCCACCGCAGGGGGTGGTTCTTTGTTTGTTATTTGTTTTTAGATAGTTATGAAGAAAGAGAAGATAGAGTGCGGTGGTTGCGGTGGTATTTGGGGAATGTCTCTCGCGCTGGGCCGGAATTTGCCTGGCGTCGGATGTCGGGTTGGTGAGTCAAAAAAATATTTCAGCCCATAGGGGGGTGAGACCTCTGGATTTACCACCGCATCCACCGCAAAGGCCATGAACGCCTTGTCTGGCAAGGGTTTGGCGTGCGGTGGTCATCCACCGCAAGAGACAGCGGTGTTCACCGCACCACCGCAAAACCGGAGCTGCGAATACTCAATCCGTTGTCTTTCGATTATCTATAGAAATCATAACGTTCGTTTCATGTTGACCCAGGTGCCACCGTTTACTAGTGACCTGTTGGAGGAAATGCAAATCATGGCTGATCAGCAACAGGCCACAGGGGCAATCTCTCAGGGCATTCTCTAAGCACTCGATTGCTGGAAGATCGAGATGATTTGTCGGTTCATCCATAACAATTAAATGCGGCTGACGAATAATTCCAAGCGCCAATAGCACCTTGCGCAATTCACCTGGGCTGATATCAAGGTTATGTAACAGTCGTTCAGGGCGTGACCCAAGAGCACTCACCACTGTCATGATTTTACCAAGTTGTTCATGGGAAAGGTGATTTACATCTGCCATGATTTTTCGGGTTTTCATCATGTCAATCTCTTGCGGTAAATATACCAAATGCTCATTAGGAATATCTATGTGGTTAAGAATATGTCGAATAAAAGTTGTCTTTCCCATTCCATTTGCTCCAGTAATAGCAATACGATCGTCACGTAGCATTGAAATCTCTGGTATATGCAATTTTCTTGATTCATCGAGAGCGATTATGTCAGCAGGAATAGTAAAGAGGATTCGACGTGGAGAGACGGAACCATCGATCCAGAAATGAGTTGCATAGCGTTTCTTGATTTTTATATCAGAAATTTGTTCCTGCACATGCTTTATACGACCTTTTAATTGCTTAGCAAGACGCCCGGCATGACCATCCTGTCCTGAAACACGAGCCAGGTCGATTTTGGCACGCCCATCGCTGTCACCACGTGCCAAATGACGTTTCGATTTCTTTTTGTTGGCGCGTGAGGCTTTAGCGCAGCGACGTTTCGACTCGTCCTTTAATCGTTCCAGGTTTTGTTGCAAACTATGACGTCTATCCTGCAAACTTGATTCTTCCCGTTTAACATCTGCGGCAGCTTTCGTATAATTGCCAGGTTGTATTATGGCTTGAGGGGGGTCGAGAAAAATACATTGCTGGCAAAGAAGGTCAAGCAAATCTCGGTCATGGCTAACCAGCAGACCAATACCACGAAATGATGTAAGCGCTTCTATAAGCAGCTCACGGGCCGTAATATCAATATGATTGGTCGGTTCATCAAGAAGAAGGACATCCGGTTGTTGCCAGAGAGCGACAGCAATTTGAGCACGCTTACGCTCGCCATGACTTAGTGTCTGCCAGCGACTTACCCAATCATCGCCAATCCTTAGCTTTCCACGCAGTACGCATGCCTCTGCTTCAACCGTAGAAATCAAAAGTGATAGCTGTGCCGGAACATCGTCAGTGCGCTGCGGGCAGAAAACTATATGTCCGGACCGTTTGATAGTCCCTTGCTGTACCTGTAGATGTCCTGCCGCAAGTTGCAGAAAAGTCGTTTTCCCTGCACCGTTTGGCCCTACGATTCCTGTCCATCCTTCCGCAAGATGAACTGTGATATCCTCAAGCAATGAGGATATTGCACTATCATAAGAAAAGGTAACGTTTTGAAAAGATATTGACATTGTTGACCTCCAAGCATGCTGTAACAAAACATACTGGACGTCCCATTCCCATGGAATCAGCTAAAATAAAAAATGCCACGTCTTAAACGTGGCATTCAAATCATAAACGCTGAAGCCACCCAAGATCTACGGAAACAGAACGCCATTTTTTGGATAATTTAACGATCCAAAATGGGAACACGAAAATTTCGTGAAGGCTCGTTTCCGTTAGATTCTCAAGGGTATACCTCCATATAAATTTACTTTTAACTTAGCATCACAGGATGATGGCGTCAAGTTTTGCCTTTGATTTTGATAAAGTTCAGTGTCGTCATATCATCCAGTTTGGGCAAAAAAATTCCATTTACCTGCTCTTGTGGCAGATCCGGTACTCGAAGTTCTTGGTGTGGGCGTTGCGCTGCCGGTCGATGTCGAACCCGGCGTCCCGGATGACGTCCAGGTCGTTGCTGATGCGCCGACCGAGCTGAGCGGGCTTCTTGTATTCGAACTCGAGGTTGAATTCCCGGCCGACCCTGCGCAGCGCAGCGAGCAGTCTTCCCGCCGACACCGGTTCCATGGTGTTCTCGTTCTCGAACCTCACCTGGTAGCGTTCGATGAACCCCACCACATGGTTTGCCCGGTCGTCCTCGCCGTAGCGGGCCTTCTCATCCAGCTCCACCGCGTTCTGATAAGCGTGGAAGAGCGACGCCAGCGCCGTTGCGATGGGGTTCGACTCCCGCGCCATCTCCTGGCTGGTGTCGTTGATGGAATGGATCTGCTCGATGAACAGCGGGCTCAGATCCTCGAGTCCGGTGGTCACCTCGTGTTCCTCGGACCCGGCCAGCATCATCAGGTACATCAGGCTCAGATAATCGTTGCACCGGCGTTTGCCATGGGTCGGCATGGTTCGGTGCAGCAGGCGCATGACCTGTTTCTGGGCTCCGTCCCGGATCATTGCCAGCACATGGCTGGTTCGCTTCATGATGGCCGAAATGATCAGATCCCGGTTCTGCTGGATGGCGGAGATGACCTCCGACTCCAGAAAGCAGTCGCTGGCCTGGTTGGCGAGGTCGAAGTTGATGACGAAGGACCTTGACAGTATCTCCGAAAGCTCCCCGCACAGCGGCTCGATGCCGGTGGTGTTCAGCAGGCATTTGGTCCGCTCGGTGATGGTCTCGCTGTCGGTGCCGCTCTTGCGCTTCTCCTTGGCGATGCCGGTGATGCTGGTCAGCATGAAGGTGGTCAGATCCTCGGTCATCTGCTTGACCTCGATGTTGTCGAGGACGATGAGCGGGTTCTGCGAGCCATCGGTGTAGTTCGCCGCATCGGTGGCCTTCTTGTGCTGGGGCTCGCCGTAAAGCAGCGTCGACGTGATCTTGCTGGCAGTGGTCTTGCCCGATCCGGCCGAGCCCTCGAAGCGGGTCATGGGCCGCGTCCCGGCAAAATCGATCAGCAAGAAACAGGAGAGCCAGGAAAGGATGAGAAAGCGATCTCCTTGTGGACAGGTCATGTTGCCCACCAGCAGATCGACCAGGAGCCGGTCCGCCTCTTCGAGGTCGGCGTCGGGCAGGAATTTCAGCGGCTTCATCTTGCGCGAGCCGTCCAGGATGATGCCGTCCTCGTTGCCGCCATTCTTCATGATCTGAATTTCGTCCGGGGTGATCTTGGCGATCTCGTGCTCCGGATTGTTCAGGTTGAAATAGACGGTGTAGGAAGCCACATCGGTATGCAGCCAGGAGAAATGGTCGCGCACCTGGCCACGGATCATGGCCAGGCTGGGTAACACCTCGAAAAATGTTCGTCCGCCGTTGGATGTCGGCACCATGCCCGTGTGCTTGTAGAGCATGGCCGCGTAGTGGCGCTTTCGGCCCCGGTCTGGCGAATCCATCCAGTAGATGGCGTTGTCGAAATACATGAACGGCTCACCCTGCAGGGTATGAAAGAACTGGGCACCGTTGGCGGTAAACCAGTCGTAGGCCGCCTCGGCTGCCAGTGTGTAGTCGGGAGCGCCGTTCTCCAGCTCCGTGTCGATCAGCACCTCGTCGACCCGGGCGCGGCATGATCCGGGCATTGCGCCGGACATCCGCTTGGCCTTTTTCTTTTCGTTGCGGAACTCGACCTTGCGGTCCTTCTGGATGGCGCGGATCTGTTCCTTCAGGGTGGCCATGGAAACACCACCGCCGATGCGCTCCTGCACCAGCTTCAGCAGGCGTGCCTGTTCCAGCGGCGACTGTTCGGAAATCTCCCCCAGAATCGGTTCGAGCAGGCGGTTGCGTTCTTCCTCTTCAGCGCCCTCGGGCAGCGAGCGCACGCCGAACTCGATGGGCGTGCTGGCCTCGGCGAGCAGGCGTTCGAAATCCTCCAGGGTATGCCCGGCGGCAATGTAATCGTTGACGTCGATCTTGGCGATGGCGAGAAGCGCCTCGGCCGCCTGGATTTCCTCGGCGGGACGTCCCGCCAGTAGCTTGGCCAGCTCCTTCGGCCCCACGCTCGCCGTCAGGCCGAAGCGTTCGGTCAGCTCCTGCCGGGCCGAGAGCTGTGTCTCCGACAAGGGCAGCGTCACCAGGCGGGTGTCGATCTTGTGTTCGGCCAGGGTGCGAGCGGTTTGCAGCGCCCCTTTGAGACCGGCCTGGGAGAGTTCGTTGTCCTGGCAGATGTAGACAGTTTCGACGCCGCGCAGCTTGGGGATCAGGCGCTCCCAATCGGCGGCCCGGATGCGGACGGTGACCGGAGATACGGTGGGCAGGCCCAGTTGCATCAGCGCCAAGCAATCGGTCACCCCCTCGGTGATGATCACCTTGCCGGGCCTCGCCAGCAGGCAGTCCTCGTTGAACAGCAGCGCGTTGTTGATGAAGTCGGCGACGTAAGGCCGTTGGTGTTCGTCGTGAACCGGCAGTTTCTTGTATTTCCCTTGCTCCCAGCCAACGTCCGGGGTCCACGGCGTCTTGCGGCCGATCATGAACACCACCCGGCCACGGCTCCAGTAGGGAAAGACGATGCGGCGCTCGAGAAATGGCGTCAGGCCGTCCTGGCTGGTGGGACGGAAAGCGCCGGTGGCGGCGAGCTCCCGCTTGGAGAAACCGTCCTCACCCCCGGTCAGTTGGGCGACCGCGCCGGACGCGTTGTCCGCGTAGCCGATCAGGAGATCGTCGATGGTCTCCTCGCTCAGGGCGTATTTGGATTTCAGCCAGTCGAGGACCTCCGGCGACTCTTTGAGTCTGGCGTGGTAAAGCCTGGCCAGCGAGGTCAGCGCGTCCTTGACCCGCAGTTCGAAGGCGCGGTCGGCCTCCGTCTGGGCGAGACGCTCCTGGCTGAGGCCATAGCGCGACAGCGGCGGCAAGCCCGCCTTCTTGGCGAGATAGTCCCGGGCCTGACGGTGGCTGTCCGGCATCGGACCGGATTGCCCGGCGGTGACCGAGCCCGTCTGAATGAACTCAACGAGCTGCAGCACATCACCGCCGACTCCGCAGCCGAAGCAGTACCAGCCCTGCTTGTCGAGCATCACGTGCAGCGACAGACGCGACTGGCTCTGATGGTTGGGGCAGTCGCACATCAAGCGCTGGCCGGTCTCCTGGGTGATCCGTCCCGGCAGGAGTTCCCGGGCCACGTCACCGATGTCCATCTCGGTGACGTGCCGATAATACTCCCTGACGTTATCCGTTCCGCCCATACTCATTCGGCCTCCGCGACACGGGCGAAATCGGCCTCCGCGTGCTGGGCGGCGTCCAGAAACAGGGGCAGAAAGGTCCGACGGTCATCCACCTGGCAACGCTTGGCGCAATTCTGGATGCCCCAATGGTCGCCCAGGACAATGGCGGTGCGCCGGGCGCGGGTCACCCCGGTGTAGAGCAGATTGCGGTGATGCATGAAGGAATGCGCCTTGTGGACCACCACCACGGCGCAGGGGAATTCGGACCCCTGGGTTTTGTGGATGGTGAGCGCATAGGCGAGCTGCAGGTCCTGAAGGTCGGGCGAACCCTTTTCCATCTCCACGGGCATGCCGTCGAAGTCGATGACCAGGGTGCCGTTCGCGAGGACATCGACCACATAGCCGATGGCACCGTTCATCACGTTCAGGTCGTAGTTGTTCCGGGTCTGGATGACCTTGTCGTGCTTGAGAAACGGGGCGCGGCGGCCCATGGCGACCGGCGGCACCTCGGTGTTCCAGAGCTTGCGCTGGATGAGCCGCTGCAGCTCCTCGTTCAGTTCCTTGGTGCCGAGCGGCCCCTTGTGGGTCGGCGTCAGCACCTGCACGTCCTTGATGATGTCGAAACCCAGGGCGTCGAGCCGCTCCTGAAACAGCTCCAGCAGGAACGAGCGTGCAGCCATCGGATCGGTGAACTGATCCACCAGGTACCAATCCCGGCATCCGGCCACCGACGCCTCGCTGGTCTTGCGCACCTCGCCCTTGAGAACGGCGGTGCAGTTCTCCTTGAGGACGCCAGCCTGGCGCACGACCTTGTCGAGGATGACCGTGGGGATGGCGCGTGTCTGGATCAGATCGCGCAGTATGTTTCCGGGTCCCACCGGCGGAAGCTGGTTGTGGTCCCCGACCAGCAGCACCGTGGTCCGCGACAAATCGACCGCCTCGAACAGGTGCCAGGCCAGCGGCACGTCGACCATCGAAAACTCGTCGACCACCAGGACGTCGGCATCGATGGGGTTCTCCTTGCTGCGCGAGAAACCCTTGCCGTCATAGCCGAGCAGGCGGTGGATGGTGGTGCCGCTACGGCCGCTGACTTCCTCCAGGCGTTTGGCGGCCTTGCCGGTCGGCGCGGCGAGCACGACCTCCAGATCGCTCTCCTCGCAGATGGTGTTGATGACTGAAATGGTGTAGCTCTTCCCCGAACCGGCTCCACCCGAAATCAGGCTGATGCTGTATTGGAGGGCCGAGCGCACCGCTTCAAGCTGCTTCTCGTTCAGCGTCGCCGCGCAGCGCCGAATCAGGGCATCGAGTTTCTTGACGGACTGGAAATGCGGGTTGGGTGTTTCGGCCTGGCCGAACAGCGAGGCCAACTCCCGCTCCATGCGGACGATCTCCGGCAGAGCGACCACGAAACGTCCACCGTGGGAATCGCAGGAAAGCGCCTGTTCTTCGATGAGAGCGTCGAGGGCGCTCTCGATACGGACCCGGCTGTCCAGGGCATCCATGACCAGCAGCAGATTGGCCTGGTCCACCAGATCCTCGTATTCGATCCAGCAGTGACCATTGTCCAGGGCTTCACGGACGCAGAAATTCAACCCAGCGCGGATACGAGGGGTGTGGTCCTTGGGGGTGCCAAGCTTGCGGGCGATCTTATCGACCTTCTTGAAGCCGAATCCCCGGATCTCCCGAATGAGGATGTACGGGTCTTCCTTCAGAATATCGAGGCAGTTGCCGCCGAGTCTTTCGACCAGAGTGGTGACCTGATGATGGGTCAGTCCGAATGCCGACAACCAGGCCATGACGGCGTTGACGCTGCGGTTCTTCAACCATTCGTCACGCAGCCGCCGGGCAGCATCCAAGGGCAGCCGAGCTTTGAGCGCGATGCGCTCGGGGTCATTCAGAAGGGTTTCTTCAAAGGCGTCGCCGAAACTCTCGACGATCAATCTGGCCTTGGCCGGACCAATGCCCTTGATCTCCGGATGGTTGGCCAGATAGTGGATCAGCCCCTCCGGATCGAGTTCGAGGTCGTGCTCCATCCCGTCGACCTTGAACTGACGGCCGTATTTGGGATGGGTGGCCCACGACCCGAGCAGGACCACAGGCTGATTTTCCCGGGCGAACAAATTGCCCGCGAACTGGACTTCCTCACCGGTCGGGGTGAGCAGTCGGCCTGCGGAGAACTTGGGTCCGGCATAGTAAACGCGCTCTATTCTTCCCCGGAGTCGCGCCGGGTTACTCTCATTTCTTTTTGGCATCTCGCGATCCTCCGGTGAAAACGTGTCAGGTACTCCTCGACAAAACGGCAGGCGGCCTGCCGGTCCGAGCAGAAGTAGACGGGGACACCGAAGTCGACGACGATGGAGGCGACCGTTCCGATCAGCGCGTGCGGGTGGGCATCGCTGCGGTAGCGGCCATCGACCAGATCGCGAAAGTTGCATTCGACAACCACGCAGGCGGATTCGTAGGCTGAGAGCTTTTCCAACTCGCGGTGAAACCGCTTTCGCCCCCGGATGACGGTGGAGACGAAATCCGTCAGGGATTTGCGCTCCACCGCCACCCGTTCCTCGAGGCCGACCAGTGAGTAATCACCGGCGGGCAGCGCCTTGCGAACCGCCGAAACCTTGTCGCTATCGAAGCTGTAGGGCTCCTGTTCGCGGGTGTCGACGACAACGGTGATCCGGTCCATCATCAGAACGGGATCATGTCGTCCATCGCCGCGCCGGGAGCCCCGGTATCGTCGGCCATGACAATACGACGGTTGAAGTAGATGTTCTCGTTTTCACCGCGAGTGCGCTTGGTCACCTCCAGCTTGATGTTGAGAAGCTGCTCGAGATGGCCCGGCAGGTCGGAGAGCTTCTGAAGCTGCAGCCCGCAGGTGTAGAGGTCCTGCTTGAGCCACTTGATGTTCTCGTTGCTGGCCATGACGTTGTTGCGCCAGAGCAGACGGCCCTTGTGGGTCGGCGCGAGAATGCGCAGGGTCCACTTGAGCATGGGATTGCCCGAGGTCTGGGCGCGAGTCAGTTCGACCCGGTCGACGTTGACCTGGTACTTGCCGTCGGGAACGGCCTCGAACTCACGTTCCTCGACTTCGGCGGTTTCGAAGGCGTCGTCGAACTGCGCCAGGTCGAGGTTGCTGTTGGATTGGTTTTCGTAGTGTTCCATGGTCGGATCTCCTTACTGTTGGGGTTTCGCCGCCGCACTCGCGGTCGGCTCCGGCTTCGGCCGGGCGGCACTCGCCGCAGCTCCGGCTGCCGTGTTGTTGAACGCTTTCATGAAGCTCGAAAAATCGAGGGGGATGACTTCAGGGAGTCGGCCGGTGCGGTCACCGGCGTCGTAGTTGGGACTGGGCTTGGTGCGCATCACGCGCTGCCATACAGGCTTGCCGTCCTCGCCGGTTTTCATGTCCAGGTCGCAGAACAGGATCAGGTCCACCAGACCGGTGACCAGCTTCCGCGCCTTTTCCGGCAGCGTCGGCACGATGCGGGTGTGTTTGCCGGTCCGGGTCTCGATGTCCCGTTCCTGGGAGTGGGAGATCAGGATCAGCCCATAGGGCAGGAAGGCGAGCTTGTTGATGACGCGCTGGAACTCGTTGTTGATCAGCGCGTAGCCCTTGCCGTAGCCCAGGTCGGATTCGTGCTCGATCTTGAATTTCTTGCAGACGTAGTCCGAGCACATCTTGTAGGCGTTATCCACCGTGTCGACG
>JAHDKI010000027.1 GCA_018436925.1 Syntrophaceae bacterium | reverse complement strand
GCATAAGGCGATCAAGGCGGGCCTTGTGGCCTCGTGTCACGACTGTTCGGACGGGGGCCTGGCCGTCGCGCTTGCCGAAACCGCGTTTGCCGGAGGCCTGGGCCTCAACGTCGATTTAAAGGATGTTCCCTACCGCGGCAAAAAGCGCGACGACTTCGTTTTATTTTCCGAGACGGCCAGCCGCTTTGTCGTGACGATTGCCCCCAAGGATCAGGCCGGATTCGAAAAACTGATGAAGGGCAACGTCGCACGCGAAATCGGTTTTGTCACCGGCGACGGCCTGCTCAACATCAGCGGACTTTCCGGAAGACCCGTCATTCGAGAGAAAATAAGCACGCTCAAAAGCGTGTGGCAAAAACCGCTTAACTTCTAGACAGGAACATACCATGGCAAACAAGGTCAAAGCGATCATCCTGACCGGCAACGGCACCAACTGCGAAATGGAAATGGCGCACGCCTGCAAGCTTGCAGGCGCGGACCGTTACGACATTGTGCATATCAGTCAAATTCTCTACGGTGAAAAACGTCTGGCCGACTACAATTTTCTGAATCTCCCCGGCGGGTTTTTAGACGGAGACGATCTGGGGTCGGCCAAGGCCGGCGCCAACCGTTTTTTGCACGCGCCGATTGCCGACGCCAGCGAGATGCTTATCGAAGAACTGCTCAAATTCATCCATGCAGGCGGCCTCATTCTGGGCGTCTGTAACGGATTTCAGCTGATGGTGAAGCTGGGACTGCTGCCGGCGCTGGGGGGCAACTACACTCAGCAATCCACGACGCTTACGTTCAATGACTCGGGCCGCTTTGAAGACCGTTGGGTGTATCTGAAGGCCAACGACCAGAGCCCCTGCGTGTTTTCGCGCGGCCTCGATGTGGTCTATTATCCCGTGCGCCACGGCGAAGGCAAGTTCATTCCGGCAGACCTCGCTGTTCTGGAAGAAATTGAAAAGAAAAATCTGGTCGTCTTGCGCTACGCCACGCCCGAAGGAAAGCTCACGATGGAGTATCCGCAAAATCCCAACGGCTCGGCGCTGGCCATCGCAGGCCTGTGCAACGAGTCGGGCCGGCTTTTCGGTCTGATGCCGCATCCCGAGGCGTTTCTGCATCGGACCAACCACCCGCGCTGGACCCGCGAAGCGCTTCCCGAAGAAGGCCAGGGCCTGGCGATCTTTCAAAACGCCGTCAAGTTCATCCGGGGGAAAGAATTCTAGGGTTTCAGGTTAAAGCTTTCACGAACGATCAATACACTTGACAATAGAACACACGTTCTACTATGGTCTTGCTCCATCAGAACAGCCTCATCCCAAATTTGAATCGGGCAAGACATGACATTAACGGCGAATCAATACCGCCCCCGGCGGCCGCAGGACTCGGACTATTATTCCTGCGTGGAGGATTACGTTGAATCCTTCGTGCAGATTTATGATGACCGGTTTTCCCGGGATTACGGTTTCTGGCGGCCTTATATCGAAAAAGTGATCTACCGTTACCTCGACTGCGGCGATCTGCAACATGGTTTTGCCCGCGTCAGATGTAATGACTGCGGCCACGAATATCTTTTGGCGTTCTCCTGCAAGCGCCGCCATTTCTGCCCTTCCTGCCACCAGAAGCGCGTGGTGGAATTCGGCGAGTGGCTCTGTATGGATGTCCTCAAAAAGATTCCCCACCGGCATTTCGTGTTCAGTATTCCCAAGATGCTTCGCCGGTATTTTCTGTATGATCGAAAACTGCTTGCCGCCCTCAGCCGCTCGGCCTGGGAATCCCTGAAAGTGTTTATGCAGCAGGCCGTGCCGGAAAAAGAGCCCATCCCCGGCGCGGTGATCGCCATCCAGACGTTTGGTGATTTTCTTGGATTCAATCCCCACTGCCACATTCTGATGACGGACGGCTGCTTTTATGGGAACAAAGGCATGTTCCGCGTCGCGCCGCCGCTGGAGATCAAAAAGCTGGAAGCCATTTTCCGGCACAAGGTCTTCAGGATGCTTCTGAAAAAGGGCAAGATCACGGAAGAGATGGTGCGGATGCTCAACACATGGAGGCATTCCGGCTTCAATGTCTTCTGTGGCAACCGGATTTCGCCGAAAGACGACGCGGCGATGGAGAATCTGGCGCGTTACATCATCCGTGCCTCCTTCTCGCAGGAACGCATGAAGTATCTGCGACAGGAAGGAACGGTCGTCTATACGGCCAAAGACAAAAAGACAAGCAAAAGCTTCCCGGCCCTGGAATGGCTGGCGGCGATGTGTTCCCATATCCCGAACCGGGGCGAACAGATGGTGCGCTACTATGGCTATTACAGCAATGTCGCACGGGGTAAACGAAAGAAAGAAGAGAGTGATGATCTTGTGCCCTGCATCATCGAACCGCAAGGTAACGAAAAGGCATTCAGGAAAAATTGGGCGCGGCTGATTCAGAAAATATACGAGGTCGAACCTCTGGTCTGCCCAAAATGTAAGGGAACCATGCGGATCATCAGTTTCATCGAAGACCCGCAGGTTATACGGGAAATCCTCACCCATCTGGGGCTCTGGCTTGTCCGATCAAGACCGCCGCCAAAAATCCATGATCCGCCGTACATCGAATACGCCCCTGCTGATGATCTCGCGCATCCTCCACATCCGCAAGCCGACACCTACGCCGACCACGAATATTCTTGGGATGATTACATTCAATCCTGACGTCCTGACACCCTGACAACACAAAAACAGGATGTGACGAGTAGATGTGCCTGAATTCCGGTCCAAAGGCTCTTGTCAGGCATCTTTACGGGATTAAATCATAAAAAGATGATGCGCGTAATACAGTGCCGATCCGCTCAGATGATCCATCTCCTATATCTTGTGGCCCAAATATTCTTGACATACAAGAGACGGCTAAATATACTCCACGACACAAAAAGGAAGTTCTTATCAACTCAGGGACGGGGTCGTGAGCCTCATCGGCCCGGACCTCGCGGAGGCGAGGCAGAAGAGCATGGCCTTCGGAAAAATCGTGCTCCTGCACGTGGAGGGCTTCACCGAAGAGAACACCTTCCACCGCTACCGCGAGATGGAGCAGATGCGCTTTCTCCTCGACCTCAAGGGATACATGCTCAGGGCCGCGTCGCAGTATCAGAGGGAGTGGTGCCGGGTGAGCAGGGGCGCGCTCGAAAAAGGCTTTTGCCTCTCGATCCTCGGGTCGTCCCTCATGGGGGTATTCCGTGAGCTCGACTATTGCAAGGGCATGGAGATCGTCTTCATCACCGAAGACAGGGATACCATACGGAAAGTCAGGGAGATGACCCGGGACACGTCCAGGATCATCGCTGCCATGAACAAGATGGCCGATGAAATGAGCTTTGACTGTGACGAGTGCGATTACCGGGATGTGTGCAATGACGCGGACTACCTGAAAAAGATGCGCACGGTCTATCGCAGAAAGGCAACGGGAGAGGAACCATGGGAGAAACACGAATCATAGCGCTGTGCGGCAAGGGGGGAGTGGGCAAGACATCGGTGTCTTCCCTGCTGCTCAGGCACCTGGCCCTCGCAAAGGGGAAGAGGGTTCTGGCCATCGACGCCGACCCGTGCGCTGGCCTGGCCGGCTCCCTTGGCATCCGGGTGAAGAAGAGCGTTGACGACATCCGCAAGGATCTCATCACTGCCATGGGAAAAGGGCAGAGCGCGGGCGCACCCGAGACCTTGCACATGCTCGACTACGAGATTTTCGATGCCCTGTCCGAGGCAGAGGGCTTCGCCCTGCTCTCCATCGGCAGGCCCGAGGACGAGGGCTGCTTCTGCCGGGTGAACTCGCTGCTCAAGGACATCATCCAGGACCTCGCGGCAGGTTTCGATTACGTGCTCATCGATGGCGAGGCTGGGATCGAGCAGATCAACCGGCGGGTCATGAAACGGGTGGACCACCTGATCATCATATCCGACACCTCGGCAAAGGGGGTGAACGTGGCCGGTACCATCGCCCGGGTGGCCCGGGAAAACCGCGCTGTGGACTACCGGACCATGGGCCTCGTGCTCAACCGGGTCAGGAATGAAGACGAGGCCCGCGCCATCGCCGCACAGGTGAGCCTGGAAATGTACGCATGGATCCCCGAGGACGAGTCGATCCGTGAGCTCGACTTCCAGGGCAGGCCATTGCTGGGCATGCCCGAGGATTCACCGGCGAACCTGGTGGTGCAGAAGCTGTGCAAAAGGCTTGCCTGAGGCATACCGCTCCCGGGACGGGTGAACAGCGTCAACCTTCCTTGCGCTCGAGCCTGTTTTTCATCTTCTTTTCTCGCTCGCCGGCCCATAGGCGATACTTCACATTCATCAGTTCCCGAATCCTGGTTTGTTGACTTTGGGATATCGCTCAATTATAATGGCATACCAATGGAACCCTTTTGGTTTTCGCATCAGCCTGATATGACATGGCCCTAAGAAAGGGCGGGAATATGGACACAATATGAATATCCATCAGCTCAAGAGCTTTTACGTACTGGCGCAAAAGGGAAGCTACAGTCTGACTGCTGAGACACTCTACATTACACAGCCTGCGGTAAGCGTTCATATCAAGGCTCTTGAAGAGTTCTTCGGTGTGGTCCTGTTTGAGAAGGTTGCAAAAAAATTCGTTCTCACCGAAGCAGGGCACACCCTCTATCAGTATGCCGAGAGGATCTTCAAGCTCATCAACGAGACAGAGCGGACCATCAGGGAATTCAATCTGCTCGAGCGTGGCAGCGTCCACCTGGGCGCCAGCAGCAATATCGGCGTGTACATGCTCCCTTCGATTCTGGGCGAATTCAAGACGAGATACCCCAAGATCCATGTCGACGTGACCATCGGGGTCACCAGGGTCATTGAGCAGAAGATCCTGAATTACGAGGTGGATGTCGGGGTGGTGGAGGCCCAGATCAAGAGTCCGGAGGTATTCCGCGAGCCCTGGAAAAAAGAGCGCCTCGTCCTGATAACCTCGCCCAGGCACCCCTGGGCGGCGCTGGGAAAAATTACGCCGGCGCAGATGAAGGAAGGTCAGTTCGTGGTCGGAGAGAGCGGGTCGGGCACGGGCTACGTGGTCTCCCAGAAGCTCCCGTCGGTTGCGGCCGAATTCAATGAGTTCCTGCGCCTGGGCAGTACCGAGGCGGTGAAAAGGGCGGTCGCGGAGAACCTCGGTATCTCCATCGTGGGAGAGAGCACGGTTTCCCGCGAGATCGAGATGGGCATCCTGTCCCGGGTCGATATCGCCGGGGTCGAGCTCATCAAGGAGCTCAGCATCGTCTTCCGGAAAGAGAAGCTCCTCACCCCGGCTCATAAGGAGATGATCAGGTTCATCAGTGAAAAATAACCTTTCCCCGAAAGAAAGGCGGGCAGATGGTATGAGCGGCAGAAAACCGGTTGTGTATTATACCCGCAAGGCGCCTGACCCGGCAAAAGATCTGCTGGCGCCTTTCTGCGAGCTGATCGAGCCCGATGAGCATCGTGAGTTCTCAAAGAAGGAGCTGATTCACGGCGCCCGCACATCCGACGCCCTGTGCTGCTTTGTAACGGACATCATAGACGAGGAGATTATCGAATCGTGCCCGGAGTTGAAGATCATCTCGCTGGCAGGCAGAGGGTTCGACAACATCGACGTACACGCAGCCACGACCCGGAACGTCTGGGTCACCAACGCGGTCGAATCGGTCGAACCGACGGCCGATCTGACATGGGCGCTTCTGCTGGGTATCGCCCGGAGGGTAAACTCGGCCGACTCCTTCGTGCGGTCGGGCAGATTCAGTGGGTGGGTCCATCCCTCGCCGTTCTACGGAAGCCTCGTGACCGGCAGGACCCTGGGCATCATCGGAATGGGACAACTGGGTATCGCGATTGCACGGCGCGCCCGGGGATTTGACATGACGGTGCTGTACTACGACAGCTACCGCTACGACGGGACCCTGGACGTGAAATATAACATGACCGCCCTGCCGCGCGACGAGGTCCTCAAGAGGTCCGACTTCGTCTGCCTTGCCTCGCCCCTCACCGAGCAGACCTTTCACCAGATTTCCCGGCGCGAGCTCTCGCTCATGAAACCCACCGCCTACCTCGTCAATCCCTCACGCGGCTCCGAGGTTGACGAGCAGGCCGTTGCGGAGGCCCTCGCCTCCGGGCGGCTGGCCGGATATGCCGCCGATGTCTATGAGATGGAGGATCTGCGCTTTCCTCAGCGGCCCGCATACATCGATCAGGACCTGATCAGGCTTTCGGACCGTACCATCTTCACCCCTCATCTGGGAACCGCGATCCCCGAGGTGAGAAGGGAGATCATGAAGACACAGGCACTGAACGTTCTGCAGGCCCTGCGGGGAGAAAAGCCGGCAGGTGCGATCAACCGGGTGCACCCTCCCCGGCCGTTGGCGGCCGAATAGCGGGGCTGTGCCGCCATCACCGTCCGTCTTTTCCGGCAGACCGGCTGGAGGGAAGCGTGTACGGGCACCGGCCGCAAACGGAGACCCTCACGGCAGACCCACCTACCTGCCCCACAGGGAAAGGCGCTTGTGCATCAGCGAAACCTCGTGAACGGCCTTCCCTCCCTGACCGGAAAGATAAGACTGGAGCTGCGTTCTCTCACGGGAGATATTCCCGGCCTGACACGTCCTGATGCCGTATCGTTCCTTCATGACCTCGACTGCCCCGCCGATCAGGGCCTTCTCGATGGCTGCGCGTTCTTTTCCCGCCCTGCGGCTTACGGCGATCCTGAAAATCTTCGCCTCGTCGATCTGTTCAAGCTGCTCCCGGGCCTCTTCTCCGCCCAGGTAGAGGGCCTTGCGGCCTCCCTCCAGAAGCAGGGGATAGACGTTGGGCCACCAGTGGACAAAACCCACGGCCTCCCCGTTCTTTTCCGCAAAGAGAATGAAATCGTCCCTGTTGAGCAGGGCGGGATACTCGGTATACCACAGCCTGGGCCACCCGAAGACATTCCTGTACCACAGGCCGGAATGACCGAAATCGTACGGGCTCTCGCCGCTCAAGGACCACAGGCGGTAATAGCGGTCACGGTCCTGACCCGCTTCGGACCGGTAGGGCCGCACCTGAACTCCCCCGCCGGGGTGTTCGCGAACGAAATCTTCCAGGTTCATCTCGAAGCAGCGGGTGGTGTTTTCAAGCGCAAACCCTCCCTTCACCAGGGTGTTCTGCCACTGGGGGGTATTATAGGTGTTAACCACGCACGAGGTGGACGGAAAGAATATCCGCGCGTTGATCCGGGCATACACCTCGGCTTCGACGGCGTGCACCCCAGCCCTGCGGCCGAGGTCCTCCATCACCCTGATCATGTGGGAGACGAGTGCTTCATCGTCCCGCTGCTGATCGGGCAGCAGCATCAGTCTGGTCACCCTCAACAGCTTTTTCCTCAGCCATCTGCCTGCCGTGAGGTAGGGGAAGCAGTAGAAGCCCGCGGCAGGGACCCTGCTTTTCGCATCACAGATACAGAAACCCTGGATGCTCGACGGAAGGGGAAGCTCCGAGGGCAGGTAGTACGGGTCTTTCCGGCCCGCCCGGTCGAACAGGTCGAGGCACTCGGCGTCGGTACCGAATACCCGGTAGTGCGGCACGCTAGACAAACTCTCCCTCCCCCAGAATCCGGCCCGCCCCTTCCAGGTACAGCGCCTTCATCTCCTCAAACCCCTGCGTCTCGTTTCTGAAAATCCAGTTGTCGGGTATCAGGTCATCGTACCTGCTCATGAGCCGGGCATAGGCCTCGCGCTGCACCGAGGAGAATATGTCGAACTGTCTCAGCTCCTTCCACCGGTCCCTTCGCTCAAGAAAATCCCGATAGAGCACCACCGCATCCGTGTCCGGGTACGGGGTCATGATCCAGAGCTGGGTCTTTGCGCCCAGCCTCCTGAGATCGCACATCAGATCAAAGGTCGCCTCCACCTCTTCCCTGGTCTCGGTGGGGATGCCGATCATGGCAGATACCGTCGGAACCAGGCCCAGGCCGACCTCCCGGGTTATGACATCCCTGATGTATTCCCGGTCGACCCAGGGGGGGAAACCCTTGCGCAGAACCTCGAGCAGACGGGGCGAGGCGCTCTCGATGCCGTGATACACCCCCTGGCATCCCGCATCCCTCATCGCCTGAAGGATCTCGGGATCGATCCGGTCGATCCGGGTCAGGCAGTCGAAGGGGACTGCCTCGTCTTTCAACAGGCCGAACAGCTCCAGCGACCACTGACGGTTCGCGGTCAGGTCATCGTCTTCGAACCGGATGAACCCGGCGTTATAGGTCTTCGCGATCCACCTGACCTCTTCGAGGATATTCCCGGGCGAGCGCCTCCGCTGGTATTTCCACATCCTGTTGGCCGAGCAGAAAATGCACTTGTAGGGACATCCCCTGCTGGCGACCACTGAAAACACGTATTTCCGGTTCAGCGGCTGATAGCGCTCGACCGGCTGCAGCAGGCGATAGGCGGGAAAGGGTATCCCGTCAAGGTCTTTGATCAGCGGCCTGTCCGGCGTGTGATGAACGGCACCGTCCTTCCGGAAGGAGATGCCATTGATACCCTCCAGGGACCGGTTCGTATCGAGCGCCTCCGCAAGCTCGACAAGGGTCTCTTCTCCCTCCCCCCTGACCACGACGTCCACCGGGCAGAGCCGCATCAACTCTTCTGTCTGAAAAGACGCATGGACCCCGCCCAGCACGATCGTCACCTCGGGATGACTCTTCTTGTAGATTCTCACGAACTCCAGGCAGAAAAGCAGGTGCACGGTCCAGCAGGTGATCCCCACCACCCGGGGCCCGGTTTTCTCCACCAGGGCCACGGACTGCCTGAAAACATCCCGGGGTTCGGTCAGCTCTAGGTTGAGATCGACGATCCGGACATCCGGGAAACCATGCTGCATCAGACTCGCAGCGAGGTACGAAACACCGAGCGGATAGAGCTTGCTGGGGGTGTAGAACTGCCACGGCGGGTTGACCAGGGTTATGTTCATGGGAACACGCGTCCTCGTATCAGGTTTTCTCTTTCGTTCAAAATAGCTACCAGCCTTGTACAACCCATGAGCTCTACCGATCAAGCTGATTCTGTCCGGACGCCATCTCGCAGACACGTCCGATAAAACCGGGAAGCGCCTGCCTCATCGTATCATGGTGAAAAATCATCACGATGTGGAAGGTAACAGAGCGATGAGGGTTCCGCCACCTTTTTTGCGCCGTTGGTCTCTGTCCGTATCACGGTCTCTGGATGAACCGTGAGAACAGAAGGAAGAGGGCTCCATGGCACACCACATGGAGCCCTCTTTTTTTCAGGCCGGCTGTTCCATGAAGAAAACAGTGGGCAGGTATTGGGCGCACAAAACCGTTCCTCCCGGCCTTTTCTTATTCCCGTACGATGTTGACCAGTATCATGCCCAGAACCGTGCAGCCCGCCAGCATGCCGAACACCAGGGGCCAGCTCTGCGTCGCGGTGAGGATGCCGCCGATGATCACGCCCTGGGCGCCCGCACCCATATAGTTGAAGAAGTTCACGGTCCCCACGCAGGTTCCGGCCATCTTCCTGCCGCCGAAGTCACAGGCAGTGGTGAAAACGAGGCCCACGGCACCGAGGACGAAGAAGCCTCCCAGGACGAGCAGACCGAACGCGAGCGGCAGGCCCAGCGTCTTCAGACCGAAGGTGGCCAGGGTGATCATGATCAGAGTAAAGGCGATCATGTAGATGGTGAGCACCTGGTAGCGTTTGGCCTTGAAGAACTTGTCCGAGATCCAGCCTGCCAGGATCGGGCCGAACATCATGCCCAGCGGAAGCGCTATCGTCGCGATGGGAATCTTCTTGAGGTTGATGCCCGCGGTCTCGGCATAGAACAGGGGGATCCACGTCAGGAGTCCGTATCTCCCCATGTACAGCATGAATGATGCAATGGCCACGCAGACGAACTTCCAGTTTTTCAGGAGCATGCCCCATGCCTTGAAGCCTGCGATGTCGGCATCGGCTATGCACTCGGCCTGGCCCGAGATCGAATCCGCCATGGTCTCGTTGTACCGGGGGAAGCCGGCATCCTCGGGCTTGTGCCGCGCCATCACGAAGAAGGCGATGGTCAGGGGGAGCGTGCAGAAAAGAAGCGGATAGATAAAGGCGGCTCTCCATCCGAACTTGGCCACCACTGTGCCGGTTATCAGCCACACGAACACCGAGGCAATCCCCATGGACGTCGCGAAGATGCCTGTCGCGAATCCTCTCTTGGCCTTGGGGTACCACTGGGTGATCATCATGTTCGTGGGGGCGTATGCCTGGCCCTGCACGAACCCGTTGACCCCCCAGGGGAACAGCATGGCCCCGATATTGGAAAGGCTCGCGACAATGACATTCAGAATCGTGGTGCCGACACCGCCGATCGTGTTCATGATCCTGGCGCCGAAGACATCGCCCAGCCGTCCGCTCACCAGGGTTCCGATCGCATAGGACCAGAACAGCACCGTTGCGCCGAGGCCCGCCTGCAGCTTCGTGATGCCGAGGTCCTTGATCATCCAGGGCATGCACATGCCCCAGTTCAGGCGCCCGAGATAGTAAAAGCTGTACCAGACCGCCACGATGATGACGACCCGCCAGAACCTGAACTTGTCATACTCGAGCTGCCGGGCGTCCGACAGCCCGAGCCCTACAAATTCGGGATACCGTATCGCCATCTCCGGGTTTATACTCGTTTCTTCTGTTTTTGGATTTACACTCATTTGTTTCGCCTCTGCTTTCTTACCAAAAGGAGCGATTCACCAAGAAGGCCTTGCCGAATCCTCCTGTGAAAGGGTAGATCCGCGGGGCAGTCTCACGGACTGCCCCTTAATGACAAATGACCTGCCGCAGATTCACCCCATCAGATGGGCGACGGCACACCGAGCCGCTTGGCATAGTAGGGGATGGTCCGCTTCAACCCCTCGACCAGGTCGTACTTCGGCTCCCAGTCCAGAACCTCCTTTATCGTGGCGAGATCCGCCTTGGTCTCCACCTTCACCTCTCCGGTCCTCAAAGGCACATACTTGATCTCTGACTTGCTGCCCGTGAGCTCGATGATGAGCTCCGCCACCTTCTTCACCTGGGTCGCCACGCCCGTGCCGGCATCCATGATCTTGCCCACGGCCTTGTCGCAGGGGGCCTTCATGCAGGCATCCACGATATCGTCGATGAAGACGAAGTCAGAGGCCTGTTCGCCGTCACCCATCACGGGAAGAGGTTCGCCCAGGAGGGCGGCCTCGATGAACGTGGCCATCATCTTCCTGCCTTCGCCCGGCTTGTACGAGTTCGCCTCGAGCACGGCCCGCTCTCTGGGCCCGTAGCAGTTCTGGATGTTCAGGCCGATGGTAGGGAGCCCGTAGATCTGGTTGTACATCCGGGTGAACTGGGTCCCGGCTGTCTTGGTGATGATGTAAGGAGTCATCCAGACCGAAAGTGCCGGCCTGGGGGGATAGACATAGTACTTCACCCCCGCGTCCAGTGCAGCCTGACAGGCATTGATCGTACCGATGACATTCACCTCCGTGGTGATGACCTCCTGCTTGAAGCGGGAGCTCGTCCCCATGAGGGCTGCGAAGTGATAGAACACCTCGGCGCCCTTGGCGACCTCGGCCATCGCCTTGGGGTCGCGGATGTCACCTTCGACGAACCTGACGTTCTCCTTTTCTTTGATGAGCTTCTGGGTTTCCTCGTACATGGCGTGCTGCTGCTGGTTGTCGAAGATGACAACCTCGTTGCCGTTTTCCGCATACCTCTCGGCCACGTTCGACATAATGAGACCGGTCCCGCCGGTAAGCACCACTTTTCCCTGTATCATAGCATATACCCCTTTCTCGATTCGTATTTTTGAAGCTGGAAGACTTCCACTCGTGAAAAGCGTAGCCCTGATCAAGGGCAATGACAAATTAATAATTTTTAATGAGAGATAATTGTTTTTTATAGACCGGGGTCAATAAGGGAAACCCGGCGGGCTTACGCTGCCGGCCGTCCGAGTCTGCGCATCAGTACCGCCCTCACCTCTTCGATACCCACCCTCCCCACGATTATCCCGAATCTCTCACCCGGCCTTGCATTGTCCCGGTAGAAATCCACAAGGACCCGCGTCGCCGCCAGGGCTTCGTCCGGGGACAGGATCACCCCCGCATCCTGCCCGATGGTGTAGCGCTTGCCGAACTTTCCGCCAAGAAAGAGGGCCACTCCGTGTTTTTTCATGGAAACGGCATGGGCTGGGCAATGCTTGATGCATTTACCGCAGAGGATGCACCGGGACTCGTCGAGAAAAACCCTGCCCCCTGATTTTTTCAGCGCGCCCGTGGGACAGAGGCCGATACATTCCCCGCATCCGTCACACAGGTCCTCATCGATCTGCGGCAGGCACTGCCCCATGAAGCCGAGATCGTGCAGCTGCACCTTTGCACAATTGTTGGGACACCCGGCCACCCCCATCTTGAACTTTGCCGGAAGCTCCTCCCCGAAGAAACCCTGATCCAGCATGGCACACAGGCCCTGGGTGTCGATCAGACCGTGGGCGCACACAGTGCCCTTGCACGCGACGATCGCCCTGACGGTACGTCCCGTGCCGCCCGGCTTCAGACCGATCTTCTCCAGCTCGACCCTGACCTTTTCGAGGTCTTCGAGCTTCACCCAGGGGATCTCGATACCCAGACGGGCCGTGAGCCCCGCGTAACCCCGCGCATACGCGTTCGAGATCTCGGACAGCCCGCGCATCTGCTCTGCAGTGATGTTCCCCGCAAGGATCTTGATACGGACGGTAAAGTAATCTTCCTCTCTCTGCTGGATGAATCCCTGTTTTTTCAACTGTGCCGGATCAACCTGGGTCATGGTGCGTTCTCCTTTGTAAACACAACATTTCTTGCGCGGACCCTCCCGGAGACCTCGTAATGTGTCCTGCAGCACAAGTCCTGAAGCCTTTTTCCAGACCGGTACCATTCTTTGCGTAAAGGAGATCCCTCCGGGAAGCAAAACAAATATTTTTATTCCAGGATAAGATTTTTTTATAGCTAGTGTCCATCCGGAAACCGGCATTTTTGGAGTAAAAGCGGTTTCATAATTACAGCACATGAATACATTTTTATCATCCATCAGAATAATGCCGGTCTGTACGATTCGATTATGAGATAGATACTTGATAATTCATGTTTTTAGACATAGCTCACCATCAGTTAGTGAAGTTGACCTCGGATCAAATCCCTTTACGCTTTTGCCAGGTTAATCCGGGCAAGCACCAACAGGTTATAGGATACAATGCTGCTCCATACACAAAGTTGACGCCCAAAAAGCGTTGAAGCTTTACCGCGCACTGCATAAGGCGATCAAGGCGGGCCTTGTGGCCTCGTGTCACGACTGTTCGGACGGGGGCCTGGCCGTCGCGCTTGCCGAAACCGCGTTTGCCGGAGGCCT
>JAHDKI010000007.1 GCA_018436925.1 Syntrophaceae bacterium | reverse complement strand
TGGCTTATTTATCGCTATTACATTATCTTTCTTCATGGTGTGTGTATCCTTTCCATTTTTTGGGCGGTTTTGACTGTCGGGAAACAATCAACCGCTGGATACACCACCTATCTTCCTAAACACAACTTTTGTTTATATCTCTTCGTTACTTCAAAGAGACTTGATTTTAATTGGGATTGTTTTCAATTTCCCGTATCCTGCTATTGTAGCAAGGTTGAGTATTCCAATCGATTTCTTCGCCTTCAAGCGTTCTGGTTCCGGCGTTCCAACCGGGGCCGGCCCATTTGCCATAGGTGGGAACGGCGGCATTTGCTTCCCAATCCAAAAGACCAACTGCTATAGCAGCGGGAATTTTCGCGTACGGGTATAGGACGCGAGCAATATTCGCAATAAAACCTAATGCCGTATCCTGAGCAATCGCATGCTCCAAACCTTCGGTGCCGATAGGGTATTCTTTTCCTGGATTATTTGGATCGGGCCACATTTCAATTGACATATCTATCCTCCTCTTTGGGATTTACGATTTTTTCTTGCTTATGAAACAATTCTTATTTTCCCTTGATGAACACAAATAACCTTTTTTTATTGTTCATTGGTTGATAATGCGTGATGGTTTCTCCGGTATCATTGTGAATTTATCGCAGTTCTGTCGTTCCCATTTTTTAATCAGATCTTCGTAATTTTTCATTATTTTCAATGCATATGCCAAATAAAAACTTTGGTTTCGCTTACCATCTTTTATTGCATAAATATGCAAGGTTGCTCTGCTTGCAGGTATCATCCCCAGCAACTTTCCATCCGGTGAGATAGCCGCGTCATTAACTGAACCGCCTTCTCCCACCATACGATGTTCCCCATCATCCGAGTATTGGAAGAATTTCCCTGCCGAGAGGGATTTTTCATAGATCATGATCGTGCCGTCTTTGCTTAGCAGCGGTTTCTGCGGAAAGGTCTTCGGAGGAAATTTATACGGATTGGGGATCATCTCTTTTCCTTTCATCACGACAACATTCATAATGTTCATGCCCTTTTGTCCCAACTCAATCATTTTTTTCCTGAAGGCCGTCTCATTCTGATACTGCCTGACTCCCTCACAAACTGACGGCAGTTCCCCGTAGTAGATAAACCTCTCATCATCCGGGAAATAGGTCAGATTGCTCATGTAGAAATATTCAAAATGGGTGAGTTGCGTCTGCACGCCGGTTTCCAGATTGACTTCCCAGGCATCATAGTCGGCAGCGGGTGTTTTGCCTTTTTCCCTGATACGTGCAGCGCAGGCGTAAAGAATCTTCTTCCCACTGTGCGAAAAGATGGGGTGCAGCTTGGCCCCCGGTCCGGTGGTGACCTGCTTGAAGTTCTTCCCGTCGGCATCCATGACGGCTATCTGCATCTCGCTTAAATTCATGCCGCCTTTGGGTTTAATGGGAATGACGGAAAAGGTGATCCGCTTTCCGTCATAGGAATATTTACCCATCGTCCAGCGTTCATTATTCGGAGATTGATAAGCGGCGAGTTCTCCTGATTCCAAATCATAGACCTGGATCTGGCAGCTCCCTCCCCGGCAACGGTCGAACACGACTTTCTTCCCGTCATGATTGAAACTTAAATTGCTGATACTGTCCTTTACATCGATCATGGCAAAACAGCCTCCTGTAGATGTCAATAGAATCATGGTCACGCACGTAATGAAAAATATGCATAACACCTTTTTGATATGTCCTTTTTGGTTGTTTGTCTTCATTCGCCTTTTCTCCGGTGAAATAGTATTGGCCTCGCTGTAACCTTTTCATGTCTGTGGTACAAATTGCCGTCCATGCCCCAAACCATCGTTTGCTTTGCCGCATGCCAGCTGAAAAACAAAAGACTCCCCCGCCGCCTTTATGGTTATGTCCCGTAAAGACGGTTGAGAAGTCTTAAATTCAAAAGAGAATCCATTTTCTTTTTCCCGTACCGAAGATGGTTTCATCCGGCTATTCAATTTTCAACAAATAATGTCCGAAATGGTGAGTAATGCACTTAAAGATGAATTTCCATACGCCTGCTTTGTAATCCTGTCTATTGATATTTTTGCCTTCATTATGATGTACTGTTATGCCGCCATATCCCCAAAGATCACGTCATCCCCAACGCCGCCGACGATGAGGTCATGGCCAGGGGTTCCATAGTGAACGCCTCGATGGTTGATGTGATCCGGGTCTTCCACATCCAGATAAATCACGCTGCCTATCGTCGCTTCCTCCTGAGAAGGGAGAAGGATGATCCCGAAATCGCCCCACTGGAAGTCTTCGTTGAGGATGACTTTAGTGCCGCTGGCATAATGGGTAACAATAAAATCACCACCCGACATGACACCTGTTAATGTGCCGTCAGGGCTTGCATATTGCCCAGCGCCTGCGTCATAAAAGAAATTGATCTCTATCCCGCAGAGAATGACTCTGTTGTTTCCCTCTTTGTCTTCGATGGTGTCCACGCCATCACCGGCATGAACATAATAGGTGTCATTGCCTTCACCACCATAAAGGAGATCATTTCCCAATCCGCCGGTTATGTGGTCGTCACCTTCACCTCCATAGATCACATCAGCCCCCAAACCGCCCAGGATGATGTCATTGCCTTTTTCTCCAAAGATTAAATCATTCCAGTAGGTGCCCGTCAGCACATCGGTTACAGAACCATTATCTTTGTATGCATATGAATCCAGACCGCGGCCAACGATGACTTCACCATCGATGGTTCTACCCATGGCAAAGTTGTCAATGAGATGCTGCTTGGCAGGGCTGATTTCGGTGTGAATGGCGTTGATACCTTGCGGTCGGGCATATCGTGTTTCGTAACTGCTTAATTTCTGCCTATGGATGGTCTCCTGCAGTTCATGAATGGTGTACATCCGCATAATTTCTTTAGCCTGGTCCGTCTGTTGTTCAGGCGTCAGTTCACCACTGTCGTAAAGACCAAAAAGAGCGGCTTCCCTGTAACGGCGGTTGGCTATGCCTGTAGATGGACTGTCACCACCATTTGAACGATACCTGATTTCGTACCATGCTTCGGCACGGTTATCGTTTTCCAGTGCACGCCTAAGATTTATTCCGACAAGCGTTTCTCCATTATAGAATAATGACATTACGGCTATATATTCATTCGAATTACGCACCAATGCGCCATCTAATAATGCATCAAGCCGTTGCTGTTTACCTTGTATGGCAACGTCCCCGATATTTGTGCCTAATATTATCGCACGAAATACATTGTAACCTTGTGTTGTGTTAAGCTGGAACGTTGTAACGCCATATTGAATAGAGACTTGGTTTAAGTTCGCGCGCAGCTGATCGTTAATTGTATCAATATTACCTGTGTCAAGTGTATTATTTATTGCTGTGGTAAATTCTTGTCTTCTTGCAGTGATTTCAGCTTCTGTCATTGTCTCATTTACAATTCCTAGTTCGTTTAAAACAAGCAGAAGATAATCCGTAACCTCAATGTTGAATCCATAACCAATTGTCGCCCTTCGGGGACTTGCAGTATCAAAATATGGCAACCCACCTTCAAAGCCTTCACGAAAAGCTATGAAATTGAAGGCATCGGCAATATAGTCATCCACCGGATGTAATGTTTCAGTCCTCATCTTTTCCTCCATCCAATGTATTGGCGTTATCGATATATTTATATTTACATACTTCTTTCACATTGCCTTGTGTGTTGCTATAAACGCTCAGGGTCAAATCATATGCGTTCCATCTATCAAAATAGGTCGTATTATGATAAACAAATACGTCATATAACCGATATATGGATTCAACAGTTTTTGTTTTTAAAGTAGTATTGAGCAACCCTACATTTTGTAAAAGTGGTGTTGTGTTTTCAACATCAATTTGATTCTTATCATTATCAAGAACAAGAAGCGGCCGCGAGTACACATGAGTCTCCATGCAAAAACCCTTGGTGTAGAGTATTGCCGTTTCAGTGATTCCGTCGTTATCAAGATCGATCATTGATTTCCATAAAGTGTGAGATTTTGAATAAATAGTATCAAATAGACTTTTAAATTGTTTTTCATCATCCATTACTTCCATTGGAGCAAATTGATCGCCGTAACTTAAAAATTTATGAATCCTTTTAATTAACTCCGTATTATCTGTTAATTCCATTTTATCCCATTTTGGCCTTGTGATTCCGTTATTCTTCGGGTATGTTTCATTGCGTTGGCAAACCATCTCATACAATCTGAGAGATTTCAGATTATTAAAATGCGCCTCACATACGGGCACGCCTTCCCCTTTTATAAATAATAATTCACCCGCAAACACTGGACATGTTAATGGTAGGAAGACTACAAGAAATATCAAATGAAATATTACGTTCTTCATGCTGCCCTCCTGTAGGTTTCATAATGCGCCGAAGTTACGTTTAGATGTATGTGGTTATCCATACTGTTATTAAAAACAATTACGGCAAGGAAGGTATTTCCGCCGCCTCCGACGATCAGGTCTTTGCCGGTGCCGCCCATCAGCACGTCGCCGGCGTTAGAACCATAAAGATAATCATCGCCGTCTGTGACTTGCCTTTCCCCCACAATTTGCCCGCCGCCGCCGCTTAACGCATCGCCTCTGGCTTCAATGCTTGCTGCGATTTCCCCAGCGGCGATTAGGAAGGTCATCTCCTCGTAAGAC
>JAHDKI010000006.1 GCA_018436925.1 Syntrophaceae bacterium | reverse complement strand
CCACATACATCTCTTCAAATCGCATCTTCCGGATCTCCTGTAGCATCTCCGTCCGTCTCATCCGTCACCTCCACCGAGGCAACTTATCAACCGGACAGTTTATGTGCTACAACACCGGACAAATCATTTGCTTCTTACACATCCCATAATTTTAGGTTGTCAATTTCAAAGTCATGATTTATATTGAAACCAAAGCGCCGGACGGGTTTGACGTTGCATTCGAATCAGGAAGCGCTAAGCTTCTAAAACGTATTCGGCATTATCTAATGATCATCTTTTCGGGAAGCGGGTTTTGCAATACAGTCGTCTGAGAGAACCGGCGTCGGATTGTCCGACCGTCGCCGGAAAAAGGTTAAATCGGATTGTTGAACCGGGACCGGAAATCAACCTATCACGCAACGGAAAGGAGACGCTGAAATATGAAGACATATGCCATTAAATATGTCGAATTGGCCGAGCAGCATGCGGAAAAAATGGCCAAGCGATGGACCATGGACGTTCAGAACAACACGAAGACCAAAACCTACAAAGAGATCGAGGACCAGAGAATCATCAATCTGGGGGTGAAATTCTATCAAAATTTCAGCAAAATGTTTGCTGATGAAAAAGTCAGCGACAATGCGTTTAAGTATTTCCGGACTTATGCGGAAGAAAGTTACGCCATGGGCATCCCGATGGATGAGGCTGTCTACGCGCTGATCCTTCTGCGGCGGCATATCTGGCTGTACGCCGAATTTCAGACGATCTTCAGCTCCGGGATCGACCAGCGCCAGGCGCTCGACACGTTGAGCCGGACGATCCTGCTGTTTGACTATGCCGTTTATGAGGTGACCAAAAGTTATCAGGAACTCATGAAAAAAGGAAAGGGCAAAAAGTAAACAGCCCCGATGTTCCATTCACGCGCCGCTGCAGAAAGGAGAACCTTCTATGGTCGAATCAATCAAATTGCTGGATGTGCTGGAAGCCAATATCGACACGATCGCCGCCCAGTGGGCCGCCGATGTCAAAAAAAATAAGAGAACCGTGCACTACTACAACGTCGCGGATGAAAAGTTAATTCTCTGGGCCGTCAAGTTTTACAGTCAGCTCAGAAACATGTTGATTGCCCCCAACCGTTACGAAAAAGCGCAGGAATTTTTCATGCACTATGCGCGAACCTGCTATGAAAACGGGATTCCTGTGCAGGAAGCGATTTATGCGTTAAACATGATGAGGCGCCATATGTGGCTCTACGCGGAGTTTCAGGCGATATTCATCAATGCCATTGAACACCACCAGGCGATCGACTCGGTCATGAGAATCATGCTGCTGATCGATCATGCGGTGTTCGAAATCACGCAGTATTATCAGGATCGTTTCCGTCTCGAATCAGGCACCTGCTGATCCGGAGATAAGTTCGATTTGAGTGAGATGCCTCGACGTCAAGGGTTTTTGTACCCGCGCGTGGAGGCATTTTTTTTAGGACAACCAGGGCTACATGAAATTTTCCGGGTCAACGTCGATGGTTAGTCTGACACAGGCCGCGGCGTGTTTTTCGACGAGCGCGGAAGCGATTTGCTGAAGAGTTCTGATCCGGGGGCCCTTGATCAGCATCTGCCAGCGATACCGGCCTCTTATTTTGGAAAGGGGGGCGGGGGCCGGACCGATGATTTCGGCTTTCGGATCGATGCGGGCGCAAAGGGTCCGGGCGTCCGCGCCCAGTTCTCGGGCGGTTTGCGCAAGAAGATCTTCCCTGGCTGACGACAGCCGCAGGTTGACGATCTGCGAAAACGGCGGATACAAAAGATCGCGACGCTGCCGGATTTCTTCTTCGTAAAACGATGAGTAGTCGTGGTTGCGGGCATGTCGGATCGCGTAATGGTCGGGATTGAAGGTTTGAATAATGACGCGACCTGCCTTGTCACCCCGACCGCCTCGTCCGGCTACCTGAGTGAGCATCTGAAAAGTCCGTTCGGCGGCGCGGAAATCCGGCATATTAAGAGCCGTGTCGGCCGCGACGACGCCGACAAGCGTGATGAAAGGGAAGTCATGACCCTTTGTCACCATTTGCGTGCCGACCAGAATATCGATTTGCCTTTGCTCCAGCGCATAAAGAATTTTCTCCTGCGCGCCGGTCCGGGCGGTCGTATCGGAATCCATTCTCTTGATTCGGGCGGTGGGGAAGCATTTTTCCAACTCGCTTTCCAACTTCTGTGTCCCCGCCCCGTAGGTGAGAATATGGCTGCCTTTGCAGACGGGGCATAGGGGCATCGCTTTTTGCGTGTAATCGCAGTAGTGGCATTTGATGAGGTGTTCCGACGGGTGGCTTTTCATGGCCACGGCGCAGTGGGGACAATGAAACGGGTGGCCGCATCCGGCGCAGACTAAAAAGGTGTCGAAACCCCGCTTGTTGAGAAAAAGCAAGACCTGCTCTTTTCTGGACAAGGTCTCCCCGACGGCTGAAAGCAGCGGCTCGGACAAAAGCGGCGGTCGGCCGAAGGCTTCCTTCTGCGTTTTCATATCCACGATTTCGATGCGCGGCAGCGGAATGTCGTTGATGCGTTTCTCCAGTTTCAGCAGGCGGTATTTATTGGTCAGCGCATTATGGTAGGTTCGGACGGCCGGAGTGGCCGATCCCATGACGACCACGGCGTTTTGCATTTTTGCCTTGACGACGGCCAGGTCGCGCGCGGAATAACAGAGTCGCTCGTCCTGCTTATAGGAGGAATCATGCTCTTCATCGACGATCAGCAGTTTCAGATCAGGCAAAGGTGCGAACAGGGCCGAGCGGGCGCCGATCACCAAAGAGATGCGCCCGCGGCGAATCTGCCGCCACTGATCGTAGCGGACTCTTTCTGAAATGCCGCTGTGGATCACGGCAATGCGATTGGGATCGAACCGGCCGGAAACGCGTGAAATGAGCTGCGGGGTCAAAGCGATTTCCGGCACCAGGTAAATCGCCGTGCCGCCTTGCTTGAGCGCCGCTTCAATGGCGCAAAGGTACACCTCCGTTTTTCCGCTGCCGGTGACGCCGTGGAGCAACACGGGACAGAAAACACCGTCTCTTATTCGGTTTTGGAGGTCTTGAAAAGCTCGGCTTTGCGCGTCGCTGAGGCGGATGCGGCCGCGGGGCGGGGATTGCAAAACCGAATGGAATGAAGCCGGATCGATGCGTTCTTCCCGGCTGATGACAATCAAGCCTTTTTCCTCCAGCCGATGGATCACGGACGGAGAGACGCCTGTCTCAGCCACTAGCCGGCCGACGGCAACCGGACCTGAGGCGCCTAGATAGCGGATGATCTCCGTCTGTCTGGCCGTAAGTGAACCCTCCGGAGCCGGGTCGGTTGTCAGGCCGATGATGTTGCGCGTCCTTGCCGCCAGAGACTGCTGCTGTTTTTCCGAGACGGACAAAAGCCCCAGTTTCTGCAAACTTTCGGCCGTGCGGGCCGCGTTTTTCATGCCGGCGAGCCTGGCGAGACGAGAAAGCGCCAAGCCGCGGGGAAAGGTTTGCACAGTCCGCAGCAGTGTCATCTGGCCGGCGGAGAGCGGGGGTGTGTCTTGCGGCTCAAGCGGCGTCACCCAGCGCAGATCTCTTTTTTCAGCGCCTGACGGAATCAGATCAGCAAGAGTTTGTCCCAGAGGATAGATGAAATAGTCGGCGATCCATCGGTAAAAGCGCAGGTCGTTTGCGTCAAAAAGAGGCTCGGCGTCGAGAATTTCCAGAATGTCTTTGATGTTTTCGGAGTTGGGGTCGTTGTCAAAACCGACGAGGAATCCCGTGCGCCGCCTGTTGCCCAACGGCACAAACACCCGTTGTCCGATTTGTGCTTGGGCGCGAAGCGGGGCCGGCACGCGGTAAGTAAAACATTTATCTGCCGGGATATTGAGGGCGACGGTCACATACATGGGCGGTGCCTACCACGTTTGCCGGGAAAAGGGAACGTCTGCCTGCGCGTTTTTGAGGCCATAAAAAAGCCCCCGTAAAGGGGGCTTTGACCGAAGATGCGCGGTTTATTCTCCTTTGAGCTTTTCGAGTTTTTCCTGTTTGGTTTTGCATTCGATGCATTCGGTTGTGACCGGCCTGGCCAGAAGTCTTTTTTCTGAAATCGGGCCGCCGCAGCTGTCGCATATTCCATACGTTCCGTCATCAATGCGTTTGATGGCTTCCTGCATTTTGATGATCAGTTTGCGCTCCCGGTCTCGAATGCGCAGTTCGAAATTGCGGTCGGATTCGAGCGAGGCGCGATCGTTGGGATCGGGGTAATTTTCTTTGCCATTGGTCATTTCTGATACGGTTTTCCCCGCTTCACTTAAAAGCTCATTGATTTTCTGGGTCAGCAATTTTCGGAATGCTTCCAGTTTTTCCGGCTTCAAAGTCGTTTGCTTTTCCAATTCGGATACTCCTTTGTTGCGTAATCTATCGAGGTAGGGCTCTTAATACCTAATGGCCATATGTTTGTAAAGCAAAAAATTCCGACTGGAACCTCTGTTATTTTCAGGGTTTGTTTTGCTCGTGGAGGTCTTGGGCATAGAGATTGAGGATTTTGTCCACGATGTTGGTGGTGGATTTTCCCGCGACCTCGTCGATGAGAACAACCCGGCCGCCCCAGCTCAAAACGTCGTCGCGCCCAACCACTTTTTCCTCCGGCCAGTCGCCGCCTTTAATCAGAACATCGGGCTTTAAAAGCCTGATGAGATTAAGCGGCGTCGGTTCGTCAAACAAGGTGAGATAATCTACGCATTCGAGCGCCGCCAGAACTTCCGCCCGTTCTCTTTCGCTGACGACGGGCCTTTTTTCTCCTTTGATGGCGCGAACGGACGCGTCGGTGTTAAGCGCCAGAACCAGGACGTCGGCCGTTTTCCTGGCCTCGTTGAGGTATCGGACGTGTCCGACATGCAGGATATCGAAGCACCCGTTGGTAAAGGCAATCTTCTTTCCCTGTGCGCGCAGGGTGTCGATTTGGTTTTTCAAATCCTTCCGATCTTTGAGTTTGTTCATGGGGCTTCCTTTCCGGCTGTCATTTAGATCATGGGTTTATCGGCAACACGGGCCAGCGTGACGGCTCCCACATCGGCGGCGCCCGCCTTAAGAAGCAGCCGCGCGCATTCCCCGATGGTGGCGCCCGTGGTTAAAACATCATCGATAAGAAGAATTCTCTTTCCTGCGACGTCTTTTTCGGATTTCAGCGCAAAGGCGCCCCGGACGTTTTCTTGCCGCTGGTTTCGAGTCAATCCTGTTTGCGTCAATGTTTCGCGGCGTCTCGACAGACACCGGAAGTTGATATCAACGTCGTAGGCTCCGGACAGGCCTTTGGCCAGAATAAGAGCCTGATTAAATCCCCGCTGCCGCAAGCGCTTGATGTGCAGCGGAACAGGAATGAGCAAGTCGAAGGTTTCGGGATGAAGGCCGCGAAACGGATATTTTGCCATCCATCCGGCCAGAGCCTGACCCACCGCGAGGTTCAAAGCGTATTTGAACTGGTGAATGGCTTCGAGGATTTTCCCCTCATAGCTGAAAACGGACCGCGCGATCGAATAAGGCGGCGCCTTTTCAATGCAGTTTGCGCATAAATGATCGGGGGCCGGAGAATCCGGGAAGGGAAGACCGCAGACGGTGCACAGGGAGCCGTCGAGGAAGACCAGCTCGTCTCGGCAGCGCGAACAAAAGACATCGTCCGGGGCTATTTCCGGAATGCCGCCGCAGGACAGGCAGGCGGGCGGAAACAGGACATCAACAAGACCGGTCAGCCAGACGTTCGGTTTCAAGCCATTTCCCTGGTCAAGGTTTTGATTTGCGTAGCGTTTTCGTCTACGTCCATTCGGGGCGCGTCCCAGAGATCCTCCAGTTTATAAAAAGACCGCGTCTCTTCCTGAAACACGGAAATCACCACATCATCGTAGTCCAGCAGGATCCACTGGGCATTGGACTCTCCTTCGACGCCCAGCGGCAGAATCTTTTCTTTTTTCAAATAGTCCCGGATCGCGTCGGCGATCGCGCGGACCTGGCGGTCGGTGGCGCCGGAGCAGACAAGCAGGTAGTCGGCGAAGGCAGACAGGTTTTTGACATTCAAAACGACAATGTCTTTTGCTTTTTTTTGCAAGACGGCGTTAATACATAAAAGCAGTCGTCGGGCGGATTCATTCTTTTTAACGGCCAAAATTCCTCCTTGTATCCTTTCCGGGTCTTTTTTGTCGGTTTGGGCCAACTGTATCTCACAAATCCGCAGCCTTGACAATACGGTTTTCACGGCGTTCATCGTCCGGCTGCCCTGGTTTTGCCGGATGATATTGTGAAAAGAAAGTGAGTGTGATAAACCACGGGCCTGACACCCAAGACAAGGACTCGATTCAATGCAGGATATTTTTAACCGGATTCACGCGCACATGCCGTACCGCCTGCTGCCGCAGTATTTCCCCATGCTGCTGGAGCATCGGATCAATCCGGAAATTTACTTCAGTCATGATGTCCTCGACCGTCTCGACGAGGAACAATGCAAAAAGGACGCGGCCAGGCTTGCCGACGCCGGATTAAACGTCACCTTTCACGCGCCGTTTGTCGATTTGCGTCCCGGCGCGCTCGATGAGCGCCTCCGCAAGGCGAGTTTGGAACGCATCCGTCAGGCTGTCGACCTGGCTCCGCTGTTCAGGCCTTTGAAAATCGTTTGTCACGCCTGTTTCGATGAGCGCTACTATGTCGATTGCGACGACCTGTGGCTTTCCCAGAGCCGGAAAACCTGGCGGGACATCATCACCGCCGCCCAAAGCGCGCAAGCGATGATCGTCTTGGAAAATGTCTACGAGAAAGATCCCGGCCTGCTGGTGCGCCTCCATCATGCGCTCGACGGAGAGGCAGTCGGTCTGTGTTTCGATACGGGGCATTTCAACGCTTTTGCCGGCGTTTCACTGGAGCAGTGGCTGTCCCAATCCGGCCGGCTCATCCGGCATCTGCACCTGCACGACAATTTCGGGAAGCGCGACGAGCATCTGCCGATCGGCGCAGGAACCTTTCCTTTCGTGCGTCTGTTCGAATACCTCCGCGATGCGGGGATCCGGCCGACGGTGACGCTGGAGGCCCACCGCCGGGAGCACCTTTGGCAATCGGCGGAAAAGATCCGCCAGTGGTCGCTTCTGGAATATCTCTCTTAGAACACCTTTTGACAGGAGATCGGTTTGCTGCAATACACGATCAAACGAATGCTGATGATGATTCCGATGCTGATCGGCATCTCCCTGATCTGTTTCTTTGTGATGCGCCTGGCGCCGGGGTCGCCGACGGATTTGCAGACCCAGATGAATCCCAAAGCCTCCGCGGAGATGCGGGAGCGCCTGATGAGCCTCTACGAGCTCGACAAACCCATTCCCGTCCAATATGTCTCCTGGTTGAAGAAGATCGTTCGGGGAGATCTGGGAAGATCTTTTTCCTCGGATCATCGTCTGGTGGCGGATAAGATTCTCGAGCGCATTCCCGTGACGATCACCATTAATCTGCTGTCTTTGATTATTATTGTCCTGGTCGCGGTTCCCATCGGGGTCTTGTCCGCCGTGCATCAGGATTCCTGGTTTGACAAAATCACGGCCGTCCTGGTTTTTATCGGATTTGCCATGCCGACGTTCTGGCTGGCGCTGCTTTTGATGATTTTCTTCGGCATCCATCTGGGCTGGCTGCCGATTTCAGGTCTGCGGTCGCTCAATTATGAATATCTGACGACGCAAGCGCAGTTGCTCGATCTGGCCCGGCACCTGGTTTTGCCTGTTTTCATTTCCGCATTCGGGGGGCTAGCGGGCTTGTCCCGCTATATGCGGGCCAACATGCTGGAAGTCATCCGCCAGGATTACATTTTGACGGCGCGCGCCAAAGGGCTTTCCGAGCGTCAGGTCATTTTCAAGCACGCGCTGCGCAATGCCCTGTTGCCGGCGATCACGATCCTGGGCCTGTCGATTCCGGGCCTGATCGGCGGCAGCGTGATCTTCGAAACCATTTTCGCGATACCCGGCATGGGGCAGCTTTTTTACATGTCTGTGATGGCCAGAGATTATCCCACCGTCATGGGTATTTTACTCATCGGCGCCGTGCTGACGCTTTTGGGAAATCTGATCGCGGACGTGTCGTATGCGGTGGCGGATCCGAGAATAAGGATATCGTGATGACGTTTTGGGAAATGTTCTATAAAAATAAACTGGCGCTGGCGGGGCTCGGCATGGTGCTGCTGCTGTTTGTCGTTTCCCTTCTGGCGCCGCTTCTGGCACCGTACGATCCCGGCGCGATCGATTTGAAAAATGTGCTCGCGCCGCCCTCGGCCGATCACTGGTTCGGAACCGATCAGTTGGGCCGCGATGTGCTGTCGCGGATGATCTGGGGCGCGCGGATTTCTCTGAAAGTCGGCTTTATCGCCACGGGGCTGGCGATTCTCATCGGCACGGTTCTGGGGGCGGTGGCAGGCTATTACGGCGGCTGGATTGATTCGGCCGTCATGCGATTTGTCGACATCATGTTGTGCTTTCCGACTTTTTTTCTGATTCTGGCCGTGATTGCCTTTCTCGAACCCTCGATCTGGAACATTATGATCGTGATCGGTTTGACCGGGTGGATGGGTGTGACGCGTCTGGTTCGCGCCGACTTCATCTCGCTGAGGGAACGGGATTTTGTCCGGGCGGCCCGGGCCATCGGCGCGGGCGACGCCCGGATTATTTTTATACACATTTTGCCAAACGCCTTGGCCTCCATTTTGGTTGCCGCGACGCTGGGGGTTGCCGGAGCGATTCTGACCGAATCGGCATTGAGTTTTCTGGGGATCGGCGTTCAGCCGCCGACGCCGAGTTGGGGCAATATTCTTACGGCGGGCAAAGATAATATCGACATTGCCTGGTGGCTGTCGCTGTATCCGGGTCTGGCTATTTTGTTGACGGTTGTGGGATATAATCTTCTGGGCGAGGGCATCCGCGACGCGTCGGATCCGCGCCTGAAAAAATAATCCGGATTTTGATTCAGGATTTTTTCCATCCTTCAATATACTGAGCCAGCGCGGCGCCTTCGGAGAAATCGGGGTTGAGTTTCAGCGCTTCTTCAATGGCCTTGCGTGCGTTCTTTCTTTGGCCGTCTTCAATGTAAGCGCGCGCGAGATTGTAGTAGAGATGCTCGTCGTCCGGCGATATGGACAGGGCTTTTTTGTATTCGTGAACCGCCTGGTCGATGTCGCCGGATTTCCTCAGTTCGATGCCGCCGTCATTGTAGAAATCCATGACCAGGGCCGCCAACTGATCGTTTTCTTCCACCAGTTTTCGAAGCGCCGCCAATTCGCCCTGTTCAACATAGGCGACCATCGCCACGGCTTTTTGCTGATCCTCCTCGTTGAGGTTGTCCAGACCCATCATCCCGATGGATTGGCCTTTTTCGATCATGTTGGATATTTCATCTTCCTTGGCGGACAGCAGTTGTCCCAGAAAATCGACGGACGTGGAAAAATCATCATCACGGAAGGGAACGCGTCCATAAAGACGGTGAAACTCCGGGGAAGCGGACAGCTTCTGTTGGAAATCATTCAATGCGTTGGACAGGCGGGTTCGGTCGGCGGCGGCAAGCTCTTTAAGATGGAGAAATCCGTCGAGCGTTTCCTTAAAGGACACGATCGCCGAGAACAAATTGCCGACGCGCAGATGTTTTCTGGCCGTATCCAGACTTTTTAAGGCGTCTACGGGAGTGGCGATTGATGGAAAAACCGACCTGTTCATTTTATCTCCGGCGATTGAAGTTATCCATTTTATTAAACGGTCGCCGGGAAACCGAACTTGAGAACTTTTTCGCAAGTCGCGTTTCCCATCGGGAATTCGGCGGTTCGCGGCGGCCTCCATCCTGGAGAACCGTTGCCTTTGGGGCTTGATAATGTTGAGAAAATATAATAGGACTCCGCTACCGAAAGCGTTTCATTTTTTTATTTCAGGGGGGAATTCAATGTCGAAAAAAATCAATGCGGATTTGATGCATGCCGATCGCCGGATCATCGCCAGAAAAGTCCTTGCAGGGGAAATTTCCGAAAAGGAATTGCAGGCTTTGTTTAAAAAACTTCCCGATGTTGCTGAAAATGCGGAGGAAGTCACGGTTGTCTGCGGCGACAAGTGATAGGCTCATGTGGATTGATTCTCACGCGCATCTGGAGATGAAGGAGTTTGATCCCGACCGCGACGTCGTCATTGAACGGGCTCGCGCCGCCGGCGTTTCACAGATTGTGACCGTGGGGACAAATCTTTCACTCAGCCGCAAAGCCGTCGCGCTCACCCGAAAATACGAGACGGTTTATGCGACTGTCGGCATCCATCCGCACGATGCGGTCCGGGCGGGTTTGTCTGTTTTTGATGAGCTCAAAAGCCTGGCCGGAGAGGGCAAGGTGGTCGCCTATGGCGAAATCGGCCTGGATTTCTTCCACCATCACTCGCCGCGGCAGGCACAAATTGATGCCTTTGGCGCTCAACTGGAGCTTGCCTCGGAACTCGGTCTTCCGATTGTCATTCATGACCGGGACGCGCATCAGGAGACGCTCTCCATGGTCGGCGCCTCGGGCCTTCGCCGGGGTGTTTTTCACTGTTTTTCAGGAGACTGGGCGATGGCGAAGCAGTGCCTGGATCTGGGATTTTATCTTTCCGTTCCAGGTGTGGTCACTTTTGAAAAATCTAAAATGCTTCAAGACGTCGTGCGACAGGCGCCGCTGGACCGCTTGATTCTGGAGACGGACTGCCCGTACCTGACGCCATCGCCTTATCGCGGAAAACGCAACGAACCGTCTTATCTTGTCCATACCGCATTAAAAGTGGCCCAGATTCGAAACCTTCCGCCGGAAGACCTTGCGCGCGCCACAACGCAAAACACACGAAATCTTTTCGGCCTTCCGGAGCCGGAGGCGGCCGTTGAGCCATGATGCGGCCGGCCGGTTGATCTGCGCCCAGGGAGAATAGTCATGAAAAAAGCGGTCGTCTTGCTTTCCGGCGGTCTGGATTCCGCAACGCTTCTTGCCCTGGCGAAAAACGAAGCCTATTGTCCGTATGCCTTGAGCTTCCGCTACGGTCAGCGACACGAGGTGGAGTTGGCCGCAGCGGCCCGCGTTGCGAAAAGTATCGGCGTTGCCGAGCATCGGGTTGTGGACGTCGAGCCGGCAAGTTTCGGCGGATCGGCGCTGACATCGAACATCGCCGTTCCCAAACACAGCCGCGTCGATGAACTCGATGGAGGCATTCCGGTCACCTATGTTCCGGCGCGCAATACGATTTTTCTTTCCCATGCCTTGGCCTGGGCGGAAGTGATCGGGTCCAATGACATCTTTATCGGCGTCAACGCGCTGGACTATAGCGGTTATCCGGATTGCCGTCCCGAGTACATCGAAGCCTATGAACGGATGGCCAATCTGGCGACCAAAGCGGCTGTGGAGGATGGGCTGAAGATGAACATTCACGCGCCGCTGATCTCTTTGACCAAGGCGCAGATCATTCAAAAAGGATGCGCGTTGGGCGTGGATTATTCGCTCACGCACAGTTGCTATGATCCGGACGCGGACGGTTTTGCCTGCGGCCGGTGCGATTCGTGCCTGCTTCGCCTCAAAGGCTTTCAGGAAGCGGGTCTTTCCGATCCGGGAAAATACCAGGTCCAAGGTTCAAAGTGAAAGGTTCAGTCTGAGGAATGTATTCCGTCAAGGAAATATTCTATTCGGTTCAGGGGGAAGGCTACTACAGCGGAAGACCGGCGGTGTTTTGCCGGTTTTCGGGCTGCAACCTCTGGTCGGGACGAGAAGAAGACCGCGCTCGGGCCGTTTGCTCCTTTTGCGATACGGACTTTACGGGAACGGACGGAACGGACGGCGGCATCTACGAGGATGCCGGCCGGCTGGTGGAAAAAATTGCCGCATGCTGGCCGCATCGGGGGAATCGCTGTTTTGTCGTTTGCACAGGCGGCGAGCCGCTTTTGCAAATGGATGACGTGTTCATTGCCGCTTTGCACAAAGCCGGTTTTGAAGTTGCCGTGGAGACCAACGGCACTATCGCCGCGCCCGCCGGAATCGACTGGCTTTGCGTCAGTCCCAAAGCAAACGCAAAACTCCTTCAGACAAGCGGCGACGAACTGAAGCTCGTGTATCCTCAGGAGGGTGGAGATCCCTCCCGATTCGAGGAGCTGGCCTTTCGGCATTTCTTCCTGCAGCCGATGGACGGCCGCGATTCCAAAGAGGCCTTACAATCGGCTTTACGATATGTGCTGGGAAATCCCCGTTGGAGGCTCAGTCTTCAACTGCATAAAATACTCAACATTCGTTAAGGATCGAAATATGGAAATATTTAAAGTATTCAAATTCGATGCGGCCCATGCTCTTCCCTGTGTGCCCGACGGGCACAAATGCGCCAAGATGCACGGCCATTCTTTCCGCGTGGAGGTCCATGTCCGCGGGGAGGTGAATCCGCAAAGGGGCTGGGTCATGGATTTTTCCGCCATTTCATCCGCTTTCGAACCGATTCTGGAGAGGCTGGATCACAAAAACTTGAATTCGATAGAAGGTCTGGACAATCCCACGTCGGAACATCTTTGCCGCTGGATCTGGACCCGGCTCAAGCCCGGCCTGCCTCAGTTGAGTAAAATCGTTGTGCAGGAAAGCCCGGAATCCGGTTGTGTTTATCGCGGCGACGATTGACGGCTTTATTTTTCGGTCGCGTCTTGAAACGATTATTTGTCATTTTTCCCCGGTATTCCCTTCAGTTTTAAGGCCGTTGTGCCGATTGTTAACGGCAGGCGGATTGTTCCCCTTATTCATTTCTGATGAAGCCCGACAGGATGCCTTGATCCGGCAAGAGCCTGAGGCGCAAGCCGGCAATCCGCCAAAAATATGGGTCAGGCGGTGTTTTGTGAAGAAAACCGCGATTTTGTCCAGCCTCTTTCTGATGATTGTCCTGTGGGCATTGTGCCTGTCTGCGCGAGCGTCGGACGATCCCGCCGTTGAAATTCTTGTCGTTAAAAACGATACGGTCATTCAGTTATGTCAAAAGTATCTTGATGATCCGGCGCAATGGATGCAAATCGTCGAATTCAACCGCTTGAGCAATCGGGATTTGATCTATCCGGGCCAGAAAATTCTGATTCCGGTTCGCTATCTCAAGGGGCTTCCGGCGCCGGGCCGTGTGGCCTTCTTCAAAGGGGATGTCCGTGTTCGAGAAAAGGCCGACGGCGAATGGAAACCTCTGAGCGGCCAGGAGCGGCTGGAAAAAGGCGCGTCGATTCAAACCGGCGCGGATGGTGCGGTGGAAATTCTTTTCGACGACGGCACCTCCCTGATCCAGCAGTCTCATACGGTGTTGGAGATCCTCAAAACACAGACGAAGGCCGGAGGATCCCTGTGGCGGCGTTTTCTTTTGCAAAGCGGCCGCCTGATTTTGCATGTGCGGCGAGCGATGGGCAAAGAGCAACGCCTGGAGATTCAAACGCCTGCTGCGGTGGCCGTCGCCCGCGGGACGGATTTTCGCGTCAGGGTGGATGATCGGGGAGACACGGCCTCTGAAGTTCTTGAGGGCAGGATCGATGTCGGGGCGATGAACCAAACCGTCGAACTTTCCGAAGGCTACGGGACCAAGGTGAAAAAAGGCCTGCCGCCCATGAAACCTCGCCCCCTGATGCCGCCTCCTGAGCCGGTCGATATTCCGTCTGTATATCGCAAAACACCTTTGGTATTTACCGTGAAAGCCTTTTCCGGCACGGTATCCAACCGGTTTGTGCTGACGCGTGACGAGACGCAGAAAGACGCGCTGAATGAAAGGGTGGTTCCCAACGGACAGCCTTTCCTTGTCCCTGTGATTGACGACGGCGTTTATTATCTGTCGGTTCGCAGCATTGATGAGACCGGCATCGAAGGTTTGTCGGCCCCGCCGATGGCTGTTCGCGTGCGTGTGAATCCCTTGCCTCCGTTTATTCAATCGCCCGTGGACGGCGCAAGGATAAAGTCAAAAAAAGTTTCTTTCAACTGGCTGCGGGTGGACCAGGCCGCTTTCTACGAGATCGAGGTCAGTCCGGACCCGTTGTTTGAAAAGACGAGCGTTCAGCGCATGAAAACACCGCAAAACACCCATGATGTTGAGCTGGCGGAGTTTGGGGCCTATTATTTTCGAGTACGCGCCGTCGCCGACGACGGTCACGAGGGGTTATGGTCCGATCGAATCGCTTTCCATCTGATTGCGCCGCCTCCCTCGCCATCTGTGGATACGCCTCAACTGGAAGAAAAAAGTCTTCATATCCGGTGGCAGGATCAGGGAGCCGGCAAGCGCTATCGTTGTCAAATCTCGCGGGACCGAAGCTTCAGGGAATTGATTGCCGATAAAATGGTGTCCGAACCCTCGCTGATTCTCGACAGGCCGGCCCAAAGCGGTTTGTATTTCGTCAGGATCCAAACCCTGGATGCTGAAGGGTATGCCGGCGGTTTTTCCGAACCGCAGACGTTTGAGATTAAAAGCGCAAAGGATCCATGGGTGGTCGTTGGCGCTTACGGAATCATGCTGATCATCATTCTTTTGTTGCCATGATAATGAAAGCGCCGCAGAGTCTGCAGGCGGCGGAAAAAGATGCGTATGAAATGGGTTTCAACCTGCGCCGGAAGTAAAATCGCGTTGATGGCCGTCGGGCTTGCCGCCGTATTGATCCTTGAGTATTTCGGCGCATTCGTGGGCATGGGATATTTTTGTTACGACCTTTTTTTTCGCTTGCGCGGTCCGGCGGAGGTTTTTGAAAATATCTCGATCGTTGCCGTCACGGAGAGCTCGCTGAATCAGCTGGGACAGTGGCCGATCAACCGGCGTCACTGGGCGGATCTTCTGAACCGTCTCGACCAGGCCGACGTTGTCGGATTCGATATTCTGATGGCGGAGCCGTCGGCCAATGATGCGCTTTTGGCGCAGGCGGTGAAAAGACATGGACGCGTCGTTTTCCCGGCCTACATCACGAATGATGCGCGCATGATTCAGGAAGGGACTTTTTTCAGCGGGTTGACGACGGGCCATATTCATCTTGAGCAGGACATCGACGGCGTCGTTCGGCGGGTTTACCATACGCTGCAAATTTCAGAGCGGACCCTGCCGTCTTTTTCCTCTGTTTTATATGAACAGGCGACAGGACGCGAGATGAACCGTGAGGCCGTCCGCAGAGGCCCCGAATGGTCCTCGCCGCCGGTTTGGCAGCGCGACGTCCGGTTGATCGACTACCGTGGTCCCCCAGGGTCGTTTCCCATTTTACCGTTGCATGACGTGCTCGCCGGAAAATATCCGGCGGAATTTTTCCGGGGGAAGATCGTTTTGGTCGGCGTGACCGCCGAAGGGTTGGAGGCCGGCGTCCTGTCGCCTTTCAACCAGCCGCGCCGCCACTTAAGCGGCGTGGAGGCCCATGCCCATATTCTTGCAGATTTGATGGACGGACGCCGGATCGTTCCCGTGGCCACGCTCCCGGTCTGGCTGGTGTCGCTGATTATAGCGGGCCCGTTGTTTTTTTTATTGCTGAGGCTGGACGGATGGCGTGTTGTCGCCATATGGGCGTCCGCCGTTGCCTGCATTTTTTTGATTTCCTTTCTGGCGTTTTCGCAAAGTAGCGTCTGGTTCAATCCGATTCCCTGCGTCGTCATGCTGTTTGTCGCTTTTACTCTGGCGTACATCATTCGCACGGAAACATCGGCCATGCAGCTTCAGCGGGCCAATCAGCTCTGGGCGGATTCATTTGATTCCGCCCAGGAAGCGATCTGGCTTACGGATTTGGGAGGAGCGGTTCTCAAGCATAATAAAAGCGCGCAGAACCTTCTGGCCGACAATGCGATCAGCAAGGTGCTGACCGAAGCGGTCCAGTCAAGGATAAAAACAGCAAGTTCGGCCGATGCCGGCGGGGAGGATGCTGTATCGCCGGATGCGCTCAAGGATGAAATTATCGATGACGTCTCCGATCGGCATTTCGCCTTGAGAGTCATTCGCCGACAAAGCGAAGGAGAATCGTCTCCCGGATTTATCGCAGTTGTCCAGGATATATCGGAACAAAAAAGAGCAGCCCGCGAAAAGCTGGCTCTCGAAGCGGAACTCCTGCATGCTCAGAAGATGGAAGCCATCGGAACGCTCGCGGGCGGGGTTGCCCATGATTTTAATAATATCCTCATGGGCATCCAGGGGTACGTGTCGCTTCTTTGCCTCAATACCGGCGAGGACGACCCCCGGTATGATAAATTGAAAAAAATCGAAACGCAGGTTCAAAGCGCCGCCGGGCTGACGCGCCAGCTTCTGGGATTTGCGCGCGGCGGGAAGTATGAGGTCAAGCCCGTCGATCTCAACGCGCTGGTTGAGAAAAGCTCAGAAGTCTTTGCCCGCACCCGAAAAGAAATCACCCTGAGCGCTCACTATCAGGATTCCCTTTGGATGGTCATGGCGGATGCAGGTCAAATCGAACAGGTTCTGCTCAATTTGTACATCAACAGCTGGCAGGCGATGCCCCAAGGCGGAGATTTATATGTCCGGACGGAAAATATCCATCTGCAGGATGCGGCTGTTGCCGGCCGGGGTATTCCTTCGGGGCGTTATGTCAGACTATCCGTGACGGATACGGGCAGCGGGATGGATGAGGAGACCTGCGGGCGGGTCTTTGAGCCTTTCTTTACGACCAAGGAACCGGGACAGGGAACAGGGCTGGGGCTTGCCTCCGCCTATGGAATCATCTCCAACCACGGCGGATTCATAGATCTGCAAAGCGAGTTGGGCAAGGGATCGACCTTTTACATTTATCTGCCTGCCGCCGAGGTGTCTTCCAATGCCCAGGATTTGCCGCCGGAAAGCGTTTTGCTCACCGGCCGCGAGACGATTTTGGTTGTGGATGACGAACCGATGAATGCGACGGTAATGAAGGAAATCCTTGAAAGCCTCGGCTATCGCGTTTTATGCGCGGGAAGCGGGCAGGAAGCATTGTCGATCTATCTGGTCAAGAAGGAGGGGATTGATCTGATCATTTTGGACATGATCATGCCCGGAATGGGAGGCGGAGCGACATTCGACGCCATTCGGTCGATTCATCCGCAAGCTAAAATTATTCTGGCAAGCGGATACAGCCTCGACGGTGAAGCGCGGAGAATTCTTGAAAGAGGATGCGGCGGCTTTATTCAAAAGCCTTTCCGGGTCAGTGAATTGTCCCACATCGTCCGCGATGTATTAAGCCGGTAGCGTGTCCTTAAACCGTTTGCTTTTTGAGCGGGGTTATAATTAGGTTGTCTTATGGGGTGCCCGCAAGACCGTCGGGCTGAGATCATACCCTTTGAACCTGACCCGGGTAATGCCGGCGTAGGGAGTGGCGGCAAAAGTGTTAGGTCATGGATTATTCCGCCATTTCATCCGCTTTCGAACCGATTCTGGAAATCCTGGATCACAAAAACTTGATTTAGATAGAAGGTCTGGACAATCCCACGTCGAAACATCTTTGCCACTGGATCTGGACCCGGCTCAAGCCCGGCCTGCCTCAGTTGAGTAAAATCGTTGTGCAGGAAAGCCCGGAATCCGGTTGTGTGTACCAGGGTGAACTCTGATTGAGTTTGTCTGTGCCGTGAGTATTAAATCTGCCATTCCACATCATGTACTGAAACTGTATCTTGGCTCGCTTATGTGTCGGGGCATTGGTGTGTCATGACGCAGCTTTCTGACTATTGTAAAGATATCGTCTTTATTTAACATCATTAATTACAACTGTTTGCGCCCTGTCAAGTTCTTATCTTTCCGGCATACATCTTGAAAGATGAGGGCGGCCAATATTTCATAAATGGAGGGGGATACGGTTATGAATTGGAAGAGAATCTTAATCAAAATCAGGACAAATTTATTGCTCGGTAGTTTGGGGTGGCTCCTTGTTTCGGCGGGTTGTGGATCAGGAGGAAGTGATGGCCCTTCCTTTATTCCTCGACCCGATACGCAACCGGCGCTCGTGACGGGTATCTTTGTCGATGGTCCGGTCGTGGGGCTGAGTTATTCCACCCCGACGCAAGAAGGTCTGACGGATGAAGACGGCACTTTTCAGTATCGCCAAGGGGAGACAGTGACCTTCGCAGCAGGCGAAGTTATTCTGGGTTCAACTCTCGGCAAATCGGTTGTTTCACCGGTGGATCTGGTCTTAAATCCTTGCAGCACGGCAAGCACTAAAGCGGTCAACATCGCCCGTTTTCTTCAATTAATCGATGTGGACGGAAACCATGCCAACGGCATTGAGATTACCGAAGACATTCACGAGCTTTTAACCTGGAATCCGGCGGATGGAACCAATGATGGATCTATCTTTCAGGATGAGGCGTCCATTTATCTAACGGGAACGTTTACCGCTTTTGTAGATTCCGTGTTGACGACATTAAACGGCGCTTCCGTTTTCACCGCCGCGACGCCTCGTTCACGAGCGACAAGATCGGCATCCGGCGCGCGCAGGAATCTGAACACGACCCTTTCGGAACTGTCGCCTCATCCCTTTGCTCCCGTCGTGAGGGAAGTCGGCATTGGTGTGACCAATCTGATTGTTTCCATGCCTTTTTATGAGGACATCATGGGGCTCCAGTTTGCAGGTTTCGAGGGAAGGGATGATCGCGTGGAAGTGGCTTATGAGGACAATCGCACCAGCAATAAGCATAAGGTCGTGCTCATGCAGTTTGACGACGAGGGGGTCAACTGCGTCAACCGGCCGGTGAAACTGGTATTCGCCGTACCTAAAGGGGCTTGTTCGGCTTATTACAACGCGATTACATCCGGAGGCGGATCGGGGTTCGCGCCTTGCGTAGAGACGCTGGGCAGAACAGTGGGCATGGCGAGAGACCCTGACGGCTATTTGATTGAACTGGTACAATTACCTGACGCATACCCCTATGATCTTCCGGGGGCGTATTTAAGTGGTATCGGCATCGGCGTAGCAAGCCTTCAACTGATGGATGATTTCTATTCACGCGTTTTGGGAATGAGATTTAACTACTACCTGTATGTAACTGGCTTTATGAATGAAGTCATCATGCAATCTCCTCAAAGTCCTTCGTTTGAAGTGAGCACCGGCCTGGAATTCGTTCTGATGGATTATTTTAATGATACCGGAAAAGATTATAGCGACCTGCCGGCGAAAGTCGTTTTTACGGTGACCGATCCAGCGGCCGTCACCCAGGCGGTAGGCCTGGAGGGACTGACGATTCTGCAGAATCCAGGCGTCGGCGTGCGCGGTATTGGCAAAGATCCTGCCGGTCTGGAGGTTGAGTTGGCCGAGCCGTGAGAGCGATGAATAATAAATTGCTTTTTAGGTATTAATGTATTATTTTTTCCGCCGTGGGGTGCCGGCATATCCTGCAAGGTCTATTACCGGCTGAGATCATACCCTTTGAACCTGACCCGGGTAATGCCGGCGTAGGGAGTGGCGGCAACAATCCGAATGAGGGCCGTATCCTTGAGTTCAGGCGAAAGGGTGCGGCCCTTTTTGCTTGAAGAGTGTTGAATATGGCTCGAAACATCGTGATCGTAAGCGGCGGACGCCTGGAGGATGTATCCTTTTTCAGGAACCGCATCGACGCTTTGGAGCGGCGGCTGATCATCGCCTGCGACTCCGGCGCGAGGCATTTGGTTGCCGCAGGGGTGAAGCCGGATATCCTGATCGGCGATATGGATTCTGTGCCTGACGCGCAACGGGAAGCCTTCAAACGAAGCGGCGTAAATGTCATCCGGCATCCGGCGCGTAAAGATCTGACGGATACGGCCCTGGCGCTGGAGCACGCCCTGGCGCAAAAGCCACGAACGATCGAAATCTGGGGAGCTCTGGGCGGGCGGATTGATCACGCCCTGGCCAATATTCATTTGCTGATTCGGGGGAAAATCGCCGGAATTCCCGTGCGACTGGTCGATGAATACTCGGAAGTGATCGTCGCAAGTCGTGAAAACCGGTTTGACGACGCGATGGGTTGCCTGGTTTCGCTTCTTGCGCTTACCCCCGTTGTGGAAGGCATCACGCTTGAAGGGTTTGAATATCCCCTGGCCCGTGAAAACCTCACGCTTTCCGAATCGCGCGGCATCAGCAACATCATTATCGCGTCTCCGGCATTCCTGCGGGTGGACGCCGGAGATTTGCTGGTGGTGCGTTATCTAAAAAAAGATGTTTTCCCCGAGGCCTGATCCATGAACGGACCCTTCACCCTATTGTGCATCGGCGGCTCGGACAGCGGCGCCGGCGCCGGCATTCAGGCCGATCTTAAAGCCGCGGCCGCCTGCGGCTGTTACGCGACGACCGTGATCACGGCGCTGACGGCTCAAAATACGCGCGGTGTTCGCGATATTTTTCCGGTTCCGGGGAAGTTCATCGCCGCGCAGATCGATGCGGTGTTGTCCGACATCGGCGCGGATGCCGTCAAGACCGGGATGCTTTTGACGCGAGCCGCCGTGGAGGTCGTCGTCAAAAAGATACGGCAGTTCGGTCTGAAAAACGTGGTGGTCGATCCGGTGATGATTGCCAAAGGCGGCCGCGTCATGATGCAGGATGCGGCGCGCAGGGCGGTGGTCGAAAAACTCCTGCCGCTTTCGCTGGTGGTCACGCCGAATATTCCGGAGGCGGAAGTCCTGTCAAATGTGAAAATCCGGACGGTGGCGGACATGAAAAAAGCGGCGGCGATCATCCGGAAGACCGGCGCCAAACAGGTTGTCGTCAAAGGCGGCCATCTGCCGGGAAGACGAAAAAAAGGCGTTGCGGATATATTGTTCGACGGGGAACAGTATTTTGAATTTCAAGCGGACTGGATCGAAACTAAAAACACGCATGGAACCGGTTGCACATTTGCCTCGGCACTGGCCGCCGGGCTGGCCGCAGGCGATCCCGTCGCCCGGGCCGTAGAAGAGGCGAAACGGATCGTGACTGAAGCGATTGCCGGTTCGCTTTCCCTGGGAAAAGGCCACGGGCCTGTCAATGCAATAAGAATAATGTAAGAGGACTTTTGGAGGAAAAAATGACACAGTTGGAAAAAGCCCGTCAGGGGATCATAACGGAGGACATGAAAGTCTGTGCGGGTATTGAAGGCGTTTTGCCGGAGTCTATCCGGCAGGGGCTGGCGGACGGCACGATCGTCATCTGCCGGAATGTCGGGCATACGGCGATTAAACCTCTGGCGATCGGCCGCGGTCTGCGCACGAAGATCAATGCCAATATCGGAACATCGAAAGACAATAACGATTTAAATGCGGAACTCGAAAAACTGGCCGTATCGATTGCGGCGGGTGCGGACGCCGTGATGGATTTGTCCACCGGCGGCAATCTGGCCGAAATCCGCAAGGCGGTCATGGCCAAATCTACCGTCGCCATCGGCACGGTGCCCATCTATCAGGCGGCGGTGAAGATGCTGGAGCAAAAAAAAGCCATTGCCGATATGACCGCCGATGATCTGTTCGACGTCATCGAAGAAAATGGCCGCGACGGCGTTGATTTCATCACCGTTCATTGCGGCGTCAATCGCGCCAGCGTAGAGGCGGTGGAAAAACAGGGCCGGGTGCTGGGCATCGTCAGCCGAGGCGGCTCCATGACGGCCAACTGGATGCACTGCAATAACCGCGAAAATCCGCTTTACGAGGAGTACGACCGCCTGCTCGAGATCGCCCACCGTTATGATATGGTTTTAAGCCTGGGCGACGGACTGCGTCCCGGCGCCATCGCCGACGCCACCGATCACGGACAGGTATCCGAACTGATCGTTCTCGGGCAACTGGCCGCGCGGGCCCGGGAAGCGGGCGTGCAGGTCATGATCGAAGGGCCGGGGCATGTGCCGATTACGGAAATCGAAGCCAATATCCAGTTGCAGAAAAAAATCTGCCAGGGCGCGCCGTTTTACGTTTTGGGGCCTTTGCCGACGGACATCGCGCCCGGCTACGACCACATCACCTCCGCCATCGGCGGCGCGATTGCCGGCTCGGCGGGCGCCGACTTCCTGTGCTACGTCACACCCGCCGAGCATTTGCGTCTTCCGACCCTTGCCGATGTGCGCGACGGTGTGATGGCGTCGCGCATTGCCGCGCATATTGCCGATATCGCCAAAGGATACCCCGGCGCCCGCGACCGGGATCTGAAAATGGCGCAATATCGCAAAACCTTCAACTGGCAGGGCCAGGTGGATGTTTCGCTTGATCCGGAAAAGGCAGCCGCGCTTCTGGAAAAGAGCAAGAGCGCAAACGACGAAGGCTGCACGATGTGCGGTGAGTTCTGCGCCATTAAGCTGGGAAAGCGATAGCTGATGAATAGATAAAAGGCTATGGGCATCGCGCAATAGGCGATGAGTGCAAGGCTAAAGGGAACCTGGTGGGGTCTGTAAGACCGGCATGGCGAGAGGCGGGGGAGGCCGATTTTGGATGATCGGAATGACAGCAAGCGCATCGGGGCGCTGGCGATTGTCGAACGCCTGAGGCGCGAGGGGTTTGAAGCCTTTTTTGTCGGCGGATGCGTTCGGGATTTTCTGCGCAGCGTTGTGCCGGGTGATTACGATATTGTCACGTCCGCGCTTCCCGACCAGGTCAGAAGCCTTTTTGAGCGGACGATAGCCATCGGGGCGAAGTTCGGCGTAATCGTCGTGGTGATCGACGGCCTCGCCTATGAGGTGGCGACGTACCGAAGCGACGGCGTCTATGAAGACGGCCGCCGGCCCGCAGCCGTTTCTTTTTCCACGGCCAAAGAAGACGTTTTGCGCAGGGATTTTACCGTCAACGGGCTTTTGATGGATCCCTTCAGCGGGGAGGTCATAGATTATGTCGGCGGTCGCGACGATCTTGACCGGAAAGTTCTTCGGACCATCGGCGATCCGGAAGTCCGATTTGGGGAAGATCACCTGCGGATGCTGCGGGCCGTTCGTTTTACCGCCAATCTCGGCTACGCTCTCGATCCGGAAACCCAAAAGGCCATCGAGCGCCAGCCGGAAAAGATCAACGCGGTCAGCGCGGAGCGCATAACGGAAGAGTTGATGAAATTGCTCACGCACGGCGGCGCTCGCCGGGGGGTTGAGCTGCTGTCGGAAACCGGCCTGTTGCGGCAAATTCTACCGGAAGTGGAAAGGATGAAGGGCGTGGAACAGCCCCCGCGTTTCCATCCCGAAGGCGATGTCTGGACGCATACCATGATCATGCTCGACATCCTGTCGTCCGAAACGGCGCCGAAAACGGATCCGGCTTTGGCCTGGGGGGCTCTGCTGCATGATGTGGGCAAGCCCGTCACTCGGACTGTCGATGAGCGGGGAATTCACTTTTACGGCCACGTCCAGCGGGGAGAATCTATCGCTTCGGCCATCGCGCAGCGCCTGAGGTTTTCGAGAACGCTTCGCGACGACATCGTCAATTTGATTGCCCATCACATGGTTTTTATGAACGTCACGAAGATGCGTCCGGCAAGGTTGAGGCGTTTCCTGCGCATGCCTGATTTCGGCAGGCATCTGGAAATGCATCGCCTGGATTGTCTGGCCAGCCATCAAATGCTTGATTTCTACACCTTCTGTCTGGACCAATTGCGGCAGCTGCAGCATGAAGCCCTGCATCCTCCGAGACTTTTAACCGGCGATGATTTGATTGCTCTGGGTTTTTCTCCCGGTCGATTGATCGGAACGATCTTGCGCGCGGTGGAGGAAGAACAGCTGGAAGACAGACTGGACACGAGACAACAAGCCGTGGCATTTGTGATGCGCCATTGGCCGTCTCCAAGGTAAAAAAAACGGAGAAAGAAACGTATGAGGCCCTTTGACGGTTTAAATGTGCTCATGGCCATCTGTTTTCTGGCCGTTTCCTGCGCCGCGCCGCAGCCCGTCAGTGAAAGACCCGGATCCGCAAAGACGCTGGCGATGATGGGGTTTGTCATCCAGGCGGGCGCTTTCGCTCAGGTGGACAATGCGGCGCGATTGACCGAGCGATTAAATACGCAGGGTTTGGGCGCCACCTATTTCAAGGCTTCCGACGGACTGTTTAAGGTCCGCTTCGGAAATTTCCTTTCCAAAGATCAAGCCAGAGCCCGGGCTCTGACGCTTCAAAAAGACGGGATCATCCAAGACTTCTATATTGTCGCGCCCGAAGACTACGCCGCGATTCAAGGAAGGCGATACGGGACGGACTATATTCGAACGTCGCTGGTTAAAACGGCGCGGGATTTCATCGGCGTTCCTTATCTGTGGGGAGGAACCTCGGCAGAAAAAGGCTTTGATTGCAGCGGCCTGACCATGACGGTTTATCAACTCAACGGTCTGGATCTGCCGCGCCACTCTGCCGGGCAATATGAGGCCGGACAATTCGTCAATCGCAACGATCTGCAGAAAGGCGACCTCGTCTTCTTCGCGCTCAACACTCACGGCAAGGTTTCGCATGTCGGGATTTATATCGGCGCGGATCAATTCGTTCACGCGCCGTCAAGCGGGAAGATGATCCGTGTGGATTCTCTTTCCAACGGATACTATGCAAACCGTTTTGTCGCCGCAAAAAACTATCTGTAAATAAAAAATATCTTTTTAAAAATTTTTTTCGACGGAAAGATCGTGCGATGTTTGACAAGGCGAATCGTTGGCGCCGGATATGTCCGTCATACGACCGGCCGCGTCGAAAACCTGAAGAAGCCCTCTGTGATTGAGTTTGCGAGTATTGTTAAAACGACCGCAGGCGATGATGGAATGCTCTGGAGGTTTCATCGATGATGTTTTTTTTGAAGCGCGCCGCATCAGAGAGGCGAATAATTTTTAAAAAAAAGTAAAAATATTTTGTAGTTTTTGTTGACCGAATAAAAAAAATACAGTAAAATCACAGCCAATTAAAAAGGATTGCTGATTTGACGAAGGCAGTTAACTTAATTAAAGGAGGCTATACCCCATGACAGCAACAGCAAAGAAGGTTGTGAAGAAGGCTGCGAAACCCGCCGCGAAAAAGACTGCAAAGAAAGTTGCGAAGAAGGCCGCAGTGAAGAAAGTCGCGAAGAAGGCCGTAAAGAAAGTCGCGAAGGCGGTGAAGAAAGTCGCAAAAAAAGCCGCAAAGAAAGTCGCAAAAAAGCCTGCCAAGAAGTAATCCAGTGAAGAAGTCATGATTAAAGAGCAGACCGATCGGTCTGCTCTTTAATTTTTGAGGCTTCCATCCAATCTTCCGAGTTTTAAAAAGTTCCAATCAATGATAAGGAAAGCCACGCGGCGGTCGCAGGGTTTCGTCGCGCGGCGTAAGCAATCTTTCTGTCTGATTAAGCAGGATCTGTGAGGGACTTGATGAACAAGGAATTCATTCTCAGCATCGACAATGGAACACAGTCCGTCCGCGCGTTGATTTTTGATTTGCATGGCCGCCTGCTGTACAAAAAACGCGTTCCTTTGAAGCCCTATCATTCCCGCCAGCCGGGTTGGGCTGAACAGGACGCAGAGTACTACTGGAAATCGTTGTGTCAGGCCTGCCAGATGCTCTGGAGCGAAAGCGGCGTGCCAAAGGACGCGATTGCAGGCGTCACGCTGACAACCCAACGCGCTACGATGGTGAACCTGGACCGAAACGGCAGGCCGTTGCGGCCCGCGATGGTCTGGCTCGATCAGAGACGCACCAGCGGGCTCAAGCCGATCGGCGGCCTTTGGGGATTGGCCTTCAAGGTATCCGGCATGTCGGAGACGGTTGCCTATCTTCAGGCTGAAGCGGAAAGCAACTGGATTAAAACCCATCAGCCGGATCTGTGGAGGCAGACGCATAAATTTCTCTTTTTGTCGGGGTATCTCACCTATCGCCTCACCGGCCGCTTCGTTGATTCCATCGGTTGCCAGGTCGGCTATGTGCCCTTTGACTACAAAAAGAAAACATGGGCCTCTTCATTCAGCTGGAAATGGCAGGCGACGCAGGTCGAGCCTCATATGCTGCCGGAACTCGTCCATCCGTCCTGTGAAATGGGACAGATCACTAAAACAGCTTCGGCCGAGACGGGAATTCCGGAAGGGCTGCCGCTGATCGCCGCCGCCGCCGACAAGGCTTGTGAAGTGATCGGCGCGGGATGCCTTGAGCCGCATATCGGTTGTCTCAGTTACGGCACGACGGCCACAATTAATACAACACACTATAAATACATTGAAGCTATTCCACTGATTCCTCCCTATCCGTCGGCCGTGCCGGACGCTTACAGCCTGGAAATCCAAATCTATCGAGGATACTGGATGGTCAGCTGGTTTACCGAACAGTTTGCCCAGTTGGAGCAGCAACTTGCCCAGGAGCAGGGCGTGGAGGTCGAAACGCTGGTTGAAGAATTGCTTCACGATGTGCCGCCCGGGTCGATGGGGCTCATCCTTCAACCTTACTGGTCTCCCGGCTTGAAAGTTCCGGGTCCGGAAGCCAAAGGCGCCGTCATCGGGTTTGGCGATGTGCATAACCGCGCGCATTTTTTTCGAGCCATTCTGGAAGGATTGGCCTATGCCTTGCGGGAGGGAAAGGAGCGCCAGGAAAAAAGAAGCGGCGTCGCCATAACGGAGCTTCGCGTTTCCGGCGGCGGGTCGCAAAGCGATGCCGCCATGCAGCTGACGGCGGATATCTTCGGGCTTTCGACCGCTCGTCCAAAAGTTTATGAAACGTCGGGGCTGGGCGCGGCGATCGACGCCGCCGTCGGGTTGAACCTGCATCCGGATTTCGCGACGGCGGTTAAAGCGATGACTCACCTTGGTGATATTTTTGAGCCGAATAAAAAGACCCATCGGATTTACAATCAACTCTACAAGCGCGTCTACATGCAGATGTATAAAAAACTTAAACCTCTATATGAAGAGATTCGCGCCATCACCGGCTACCCCAAAAGAGCGGGGAAAATCTAGAACAAAGACCGCATCGGGGTTCGATCAACCCCTTTATTTTCTTTGCTATTGACAGACCGCACAAACCGGAATATAGCGATTTCAACAAAATATCTTCAAGGGCTGAACGGGATTATGCTGGACCTGAAAGATTTGTATTTCACTGTCAACGATGCGGAGGCGGAAAGCGCCGCCTTCAAACGCCATATCATCGACGGCATCAACTTTACCTTCGAGAAGGGGAAGTTCTACGCGATAACCGGTCCCAACGGAAGCGGCAAAACAACCCTGGCCAAATTAATCATGGGGATTCATCCGGTCTCCGGCGGGAAAATTCTCTTCGAAGGAAAGGATATTTCGGACCTGACCATCACGGAACGGGCCAAAGCGGGGATCGCCTATAGTTTTCAGCAGCCTGCCCGATTCAAGGGCATAACCTTCAGGGATCTGCTGACCATCGTCACCGGCATTGACGATGAAAACAAGCTTCTGGGTATTCTCGGGCGCGTGGGCATCTGTCCCCTGTCGTTTCTGGACAAGGAGGTGGACGCCAAACTGTCCGGAGGCGAGATCAAAAAGATAGAGCTTGCGACAACGATCGCCGCCAACCCGAAACTGGCGATCTATGACGAACCCGATACCGGCATCGATCTGTGGACGATCGGCCCCATGGTCAGTCTGCTGAAGAAAGAGCAGGCCGAACGCCGGACGACCACGATTGTGGTCAGCCATAATCGGGCGTTTCTGGAAGCGGCGGATGAAGTCCTGATCATTCAGTCGGGAAAGATTGCTTACCATGGAAATCTCGAGGGCGCCTTGCCGCTTCTTGAGGATCTGAGCGTTTGCACATATCGTGACAGCTGCGAAGGAGAAAGGGATGCTGGATGCTTTAGATAAAAGCCTGCTCAAGACGGTGGCCGAATTGGAAGGGTTGCCGAAGGGGGCTTACAATATTCGAAAGAACGGAAAACTTCTGAGCCGTCAGGTGTCGGCCAACATCGACATTGAGACCAATGCCGAAGGGACGGGCATTGTCGTCACCATCAAGCCTGGAACGAAAAACGAGTCCGTTCATATTCCCGTGATTCTCAGTCAGGCCGGCCTTTATGACGTTGTATACAATTCCTTTATCATCGGCGAGGATGCGGATGTCACCATCGTGGCGGGCTGCGGAATCCACTGCGGCTCATCACAAGCGGAGGGTCACGCCGGGATTCATGATTTTCAGGTCGGAAAAAGAGCAAAAGTAACCTATGTGGAGAAGCATTTTGCTACGGGGGAAGGCACGGGGCGACGGTCCCTGAATCCCACCACGCGGGTTTTTCTGGATGAGGGCGCCCAGGCCCAGATGGAACTGACGCAGATGGGCGGCGTTGACGAGGCCGATCGTCTAAACGAAGCAACGTTGGGCCCCGATAGTGTTTTGTTGATCACGGAGCGTGTATTGACCGACGGTGACCAGACGGCCGTATCCAAGAATAACATCACGCTCAAAGGCGCTTCCAGCCGGGTGAATCTGATATCACGATCCGTGATGAGGGGCCGTTCGCGGCAAATATTTTACGCAACCCTTGATGCGCAAAACAAATGCTTCGGACATATCGAGTGCGATGCGATCATTATGGATGAGGGGTCCAACGAAACGATGCCGGCGCTTAAAGCGCAGCATCCCGACGCCGAATTGACGCATGAGGCGTCCATCGGGAAAATCGCCAATGATCAGCTGACCAAGCTGATGAGTTTGGGACTGACTTACGATCAAGCCGTTAATCGGATTATTCAGGGATTCTTGAAATAAGCGTCCGGAAGCCGGTATTTTTTTTTCACAGGATGAATGCCTCATTGATTGATACAAGCGGACGCTTTTTTGCATGCGTTCTTCTGCTGGTCATATGCGGTTGCGCGTCCCTGGTGCCGCGTGTGCCGTCTCCTCCGGATGCGTTGAGCACGATCGTGTTCGACGGTCCTTATGATCCGGATATTCCCGATGTATATATCAAACAACTCAAGACGGCGTCGCTTCTTGCGGATTCGGCTGTTCCCTATCTATGGATCGGTGTCGGTGGTTATTTCGAGGTTCGCGGAGACGAAATCCGGTCGATGCATTTCTATGAGCGGGCGATAGACGCCATGCGACAGGCGCAGGATGTGCGGGGAGAAGTATCGGCCGTGACCCGAAGGGCCGCCGCCTTGTGCCGGTTTGGTCGGTTTCCCGAGGCTCAGGCGGCGATTATTGCAGCCCAACGGATGTTCGCCGACGATCTTATTAAACCCTTTTTACTGTATCTCAACGGATGTTATGCCTGGCATCAGGGGGAGGTCCGGCAGGCCGGCCGTTTCTTCGAACAGGCATTAAAGGAAACGGACGGCAGACCTCAGGATGATCATCTTCTGGTGTTGGTCAGGGATATTCGCTTCCATCTGGAAATGACCCGTCTGGGAGAAACGTTTTTCTTCCCCTGGATGAAGGACGTCATGCTGTCGAAAGGAGTGTGGCGGCCCGCGTCAGCAGATGTCGACGCGTGTATCCGGGGATTTCAGGAGGTTTTGTCGGCGGGCAACGCCGTTTCAAAAACGCTCGTCGGAAACTGGATTGCGCATGAAGCGTCCGACGTCATTTCCATTCGCGTCCACAATCATCTTGGTTTTTGCCAGGCGCTGCGCGGAGAGTTCCATGAGGCGCGCGTTTCTTTCGATCGCGGATTAACCGAGGCTGTGCAGACGGGCAGCCTTTTGGGCGAGCTGGAAAACAGGTTTTTCCGCGCGCTGGTGTCTTCGGAAAATTCTGATCCGCATGAAGCAGAAAAGGCCGGAGCGGCTTTCCGGCGCCTTGTCGAAGCGTATCCGCATGAGGCCTATTCCGTCTGGGTTGAGTTGCTTGCTGCCCGTCAGGCTGTTTTGCAAAACTCCGACGCGGCGGCGCTCTCTCATCTTGCCGCTGCGATGGAGGATCTCGAGGCTTCGGGGTCGATGTGCCGGGAAGACTATCTGAAAACCTATTTCATCCATGCGGCATTTGTTTATGACGCGTTTGTGGAAGCGGCTTTTCGAGCGGGCGATATTCGTGCAGCCTGGGAAGTCGCAGATAGAGCAAAAGCAAGAAGCCTGGCCCGGCAGGCGGCGAACATCGATTTTGCTAAGACACCCGCCGAGACGGACCTCTTGGCGAAGACGCGGCGCCTTTGCCGTGATACGGCCGTCGCCCACTACCATTTATCGGCCATTTGGAAGGATGAAGCATTCTTTACCCGCGCCTTTGATCATATTCGGAATATGAAAGAATCGATCCGTCGGAACGTATCCGCGATCAAAGAAGAAAACGAAGAGATGTGGTCGATGCTCCAACCTGAAACGGTTTCGGCGGAGGAAATCCGCCATCTGCTGGACGCCAATACAACGCTTTTTTCCTTTTACGTCACCGAGCGCGCCGTGTATGTTTGGGCCTTGAATAAAGCGCATTTGAAGATGCACAAAGCGGCCAGAAAGCGGGAAGAACTTGCTCATACCCTTACGGCCCTTCGCCGGGCCATGGCGCGTCGAGACAAGAAGCAGACGGATCTGCTGTCGGAACGGCTGTATGAGTGGTGTCTCAAACCGGTCATCGGCTATGTTTCAGGCGATCACATCGGCATTGTGGCGCACGATGTGCTGCACTATCTCCCCTTTGCCGCGATGACTTACAAAGGCGCATCCCTCATCGAAGGCTTTTCTCTGTTTGACCTTCCCTGCGCCGGAGCGCTCAAATACACATTGAAGAAACAACGCCCTCAGGGTATAAAGACCCTGGTGATTTCAGACCGGGAAAGCAGGCTGGCTTATGCGGGGGAGGAAATCCGGGCAATCGGGCGCGCCGCAACGCAAACGGCATCGCTGGTGTTTCCCGCAGCAAACAAAGACAATTTCGGGCGCGAATCGCAAACCTGCGATTATCTGCATTTCGCTTTGCCTGCCGTATTGAATCAGCAAAGTCCCGAATCCTCGGGGTTTCTGGCTGGCCAGCCCCAGCAGATCGCCGTATCGGTTGAGGATGTGTTTCGCCTGCCGTTTCAGGGAAGCGGCATCGTCGCCGGTGCGGTTTCAGCCGATGCGCTCTTGCCGGCCTCCGGAGAGGAAATCGCTTTGTTCGGCCGGGCGTTGCTTTATTCCGGCGCGCCGGCCGCCGTAAAATCCTTGTGGCGGGTCGACACCCGCGCCAGAGTCATTTTTATGGAGGGATTATACCGGAACCTGGGGAGAACGTCTGTATTAGGCGACGCGCTGAGAGCGGCGCAAAATGAAATGAGAGAAATCGGATATGCCCCCTGCGACTGGGCTGGATATACCCTTACAGGACCAAACTGAACGGAGGCGCGAAAAACACAAAAGAAGATCTTGGCCGATGGCTTTTGTATCCGGAAGGAGGGCACATGGAGCACGCGGACGTTCTTGTCGTTCTTGATGACGTGGTGGACAAAATGATGCAGGAGCAGACCCTCGGATTTTCTCCGGATGTCTTGAGTGTTCTCGATGACGTGGAAGCCAGCGTCAAAGACATTGAGATGCTGAAATTCCGCATCAGTCAGGAGATTTTGGCCAGATTGTTCAGTTACACCTGCTGCGCGTATTACGGAACCCTCAAGAAAGGAGAAGTCCATACTTTCTATGAAGTCGTCACCCGTCTGGGAATGGCCCAGACCAAGGCCATGATTCTTATGCTGGCTTTGCAGCTTTTGGCCAGAGACGACAAAGAGATTGAAGTGATTTTCGCCCGATGCTTTTCTTCCGCGGTCATGGGAAAGGTTCTGGCTCGTCAGTTCGGCTTGAGGGAGGAGCTGGCCAAGAGGGTGGAGCTGGGCGGTTTGTTCTCCGAGATCGGACGGATGATCCTTAAGGTTTACAAAAAGTTCCATGCGCCGGAAGACGAACGGATCGACGAAGGGTTCATCAGCCGTTATCATCTGTACCTCGCGGAGCGGATCATTGAGATTTTCGCGCTGCCGGAATATTTAAAAAGCCTGCTTTTTCACGAAAATATAGTGGTCGAGTCGAATTTTTTGACGCTTGCCGGCATCATGCGGCTGGCGATCGATACCGTGTCGGAGAGTTTCCGCAGGGAAGGAAATTGTTTCGTTGTGGAAGTGATACCGATGCCTGCCGGCCAGGATACCGACGCGTCGATCGAGCATGACATTGAATGTCAATATGCCGCGGTAGGCCTGGGAAAATATTTAAAAATCATTAAAGGAAGGGAGCGGATTTTACCGCCTTATGAACCCGCAAATCAAAAATAACGAGTTTAAAAATCTTCTGGTGACCGGAGGCTGCGGCTTTATCGGCAGCAACTTCATCCGCTACCTCTTCAGCCGCAGCGATTTCGAAGGACGCATCATCAATGTCGACAAGCTGACCTACGCCGGCAACCCGGAGAATTTGGCCGACATCGCCGAGGCCCATCCGTCGCGTTATATTTTCCGTCAGGCGGATATTTGCGATTTTAGCTCCATGGAGGAGATTTTTTCGCAATATGCCGTCGATGCGGTTTGTCATTTTGCCGCGGAATCCCATGTGGACCGGTCGATCCGGGATCCCGGCAGTTTTATTTTCACCAATATCGTGGGAACCTTCAATCTGCTTGAGATCGCCAAAAGCGTCATGCCGTCCCTGGTGAGATTTCACCATGTCAGCACGGACGAAGTCTATGGAAGCCTGGGGCCGCAGGGGTTGTTCCGGGAAGACACGCCCTACCGTCCCAACAGCCCCTATTCAGCCTCTAAAGCGTCTTCGGACCATCTGGTCCGGGCGTATTTCAAAACGTTCGGCCTGCCGGTGACCCTCTCCAACTGTTCGAACAACTACGGCCCCTATCAATTCCCTGAAAAACTGATTCCTCTGGTTGTTCTCAACGCGCTCGAAGGGAAGCCGCTTCCCGTGTACGGCGACGGCAAAAATGTTCGGGATTGGCTGTATGTCGAAGATCACTGCGATGCGATTTGGACCATCCTGCGCAAGGGACGAACCGGGGAAACTTACAATGTGGGCGGCAACGCCGAGATTGAAAACATCGTCATCGTGCAGCAGATCTGCGACCTGCTTGATGAAATGGTTCCGCCGAAGGGAGGCGCGCCCCGCCGGACTTTGATCACCTTTGTTTCAGATCGGCCGGGCCATGATCGGCGGTATGCCATTGATTTTTCCAAACTGCGCGATGAACTGGGATGGACGCCCACCGAGTCGTTCACCAGCGGCCTGAGAAAAACTTTATCGTGGTATATCCACCAGAAAGCATGGATTGAGCATGTGAAGTCAGGCGCCTATCGAACCTGGATATGCGAGCAGTACGGACCCTGAACGTTCATCGACCGCTTGAGGAGCAAAAAAGTGATGAAGCAATCCGAGGGCAAGGCCGGCGGTAAAAATCCGCCGGATTACTTCATGGAGAGCGAAGACGAGAACCTTCGTCTGGATGTCAAAACGGATCCCGATGCGCTCAAGCGTCAGGCGCTGTGGTGCGGCGTCCAAAGCGGCATGCGTATTCTGGACGCCGGCTGCGGTCCGGGGGTGACGACGGCGCTTTTAGCCGAGATGGCCGGTCCCGACGGCAGTGTGACCGGCGTAGACTACTCCTCGGAGCGGATTGCTTATGCCCGGCGTCATTACGGCGATCAAACCGGCGTTGCTTTTGATCTGCACGATTTAAGAGAGTCCTGCCGGCGATTGGGGGGCTTCGATTTGATCTGGGTGCGGTTCGTGCTGGAGTATCACCGGTCGAGCGCCGGACGAATTGTCGCCAATCTTATAGAGTGTCTGAACCCCGGCGGCCTCTTATGCTTGCTGGATCTCGATTACAACTGTCTGATTCATTACGATCCGCCGGAATCCATGAGCCGCATTGTGGAAAACGTGATGGCGGCGATGTCCCAAAGGTATGACTTCGATCCGTTTGTGGGCCGCAAGCTCTACGCCATGCTTTATGACGCCGGACTGGAGAAGATTCAAGTGGATGTGTCGGCGCACAATGTCTTTTACGGCGTCCTGAAGAAAAAGGATCATTTTAATATCATGAAAAAACTTGAAATAGCGGCCAAACTCGAACCGCAACTCCTCGATGGGTATCCCGGCGGCATGGAACGCTTCCATCAGGATTTCGAAGCGTTTCTGCTTGATCCGAGACGATTCAGTTACACGCCATTGATTCTGTGCAGGGGGCAAAAAGTCTGACCGGTCAGGTGCGGCAAAGCGTCTGGCGGATCATGAACAGCAGATCTTCAGGTCGATACGGCTTCAGAAGAAAACCCGACGCTCCGGCGGCCATCAGATCGTCAGTTTGTTGACTGTTGGCGTAGCCGCTGGTCATCAGCACCTTGACCTCCGGGTTGACGGTTTTTAAGTCCAGAAGACATTTCTTGCCTCCGCCGCCGGGCATGATCAGATCCAGAATCACCAGGTCAATACGATCCTTCTGCTCCAGGTACAAATCCAACGCCTGTTCGCCGCTTTCGGCGGTCATAACCTGATAGCCATGCAGTGAAAGCGCATCGCGTCCTGTTTCGAGGATGCTGTGTTCGTCATCGACCAATAAAATGCGCTCCGTGCCCGAGACGCTTGTTTGCTGAATGGTTTTCCCGTCATCCGGGGATTTTCGGGCAGGCGCGGAGGCATTGGACGCGGGAAGGATGGTGGTAAAGGTCGTTCCCCGATCCGGTTCGCTTTCGCAAAAAATAATTCCTTCGTGATTTTTGACGATGCCGTGAACGACCGATAATCCGAGGCCGGTTCCCTTGCCGGTTTCCTTTGTCGTGAAGAAGGGTTCAAAAATTCGGGCGATGACATCTTTTTCCATTCCGCATCCCGTATCCGAGACGACCATCTGAATGTACTGACCCGGTTCCAGCGCGGCGCCTGCAAGCAGCGTCTTGTTGCGCAGAATTAAATTTCTCGTTTTGATTTGGATGCGCCCGCTTTCACCCATCGCGTCACGGGAGTTGATGACGAGATTCATGATGATCTGACCGATCTGTGTTGAGTCGGCGTGAATCGGAAGCAGATCCTCCGCGAGATCCGTTTCGATTTCGATCATCTTGGGGATGGATTTGACCAGAAGATTGCGCATGCTGTTGATTTCATCATTGATGTTGAGCACCCGGGAAACGGGTTCGACCTTTTTGCTGAAAAGCAGCAATTGGCGCACCAGTTCCCGCGAGCGGGTGATTAATTCTCCGATGCTGTTGAGGTAGGGTATATCGGTTTCATGGCCGAGGCGTCCGGAGATCATCAGCTGATTATACCCCATGATGGCCTGAATAATATTATTGAAGTCGTGGGCGATGCCTCCGGTCAAGGTGCCTACCGCCTCCATTTTCGAGGCCTGCAGCAATTGGGCTTCCATGCTCCGGATGCGGCTTAGGTCTTTGAGCGTTCCGACAATGCCGATGACCTTTCCGTCCGAATCATGGTCCGGCGCTCCCGTCAGCGTGACATATCGAGGAAGTTTTTTTGAGTTGAGCAAGGTAAAGTTCTTGTCCCGAATGCGGTTCTTCCGCAGAAGAATATCATCGCAGGCGGCAAAAAAGGCGGGTCGATCCTCTTCCACCAGAAAATCGGACAATCGCCCGCCTATCAAATCGTCCGGCTGATATCCCAGAATTTCTTCCCAGGCGGGGTTCGCGTATTTGATGAAGCCTTTTTGGTCGAGCTGATAGATCATGTCCGGGGAGTTGTCGCTGAGGTTGCGAAATCGTTCTTCGCTTTCCTGAAGCTTTTTGTGCGACACCGCGGTGTTCAGACAGATGCCGATCTGCTGGGCCACCCCCATCAGAAGACTCAAGTCGCTTTGCGTCGTCGGCGTTTTGACCTGGGTGTTGTCCACGGCCAGAATGCCTTCGGATTCTCCTTTGTAAAGAATGGGAACACAGATGAAAGACCGGACCCCCAGATCCTTCACCACGCGAAGGCTTCTATCCGACAGATCGCCTTCATACTCGGCGACATTATCGACAAAAAAGGGTTTGTGATTCGCGAAGGCCTGATAGAAAAAGCCTTTAGAAGATTTATTGGTCAGATTGAATTGCAGATTCGTCAAGAGCGCTTCTTCGTATGGCGTGTATCCATGCCCTGCGGCGTATAAGAGTTTCGTTCGTTCGGGGTTGGCCAGCATCACAATGCTGCGGCTGAAGCGCATTCTTTTGTGAAGGGTTTCCGTGATGAAACTCAACAGTTCCTGCGGGTCGAGAATGCTGGAAGCGGCTTCTCCGATCTCCCGGATCATCTGGGATTCGTTGTAACGAAGGTTGATTTGATTGACGACCTCATCGGATGTCTTGCCCTGTTCGCTGAGAATTAAGGAAAGTTCCCGATTATGCGCAAACGCGCCGTACATTAACGGCAGGGTGGAAGCCAGCAATGAAGAGAGGATCGCGATCAGCCAGATTTCCAGCCGAAGCGCGTAAAGCAGGGGAAACATGGCCAGCAGAGTTGCCGCCAGCATGTAAAAACCGATCCGCTTCCAGATCAGCGATGACGGCGCGGCCAGCGAGATGAGATAACGGCAGTGGGGATCGCCGCGATGAATACACTCGGGGTGGTCAATGACCGCAAAGCGATTATTGTATAATTGTGAGATGGCCTCAAACATGCCCAAGCGGTTATCGCATTGGAATTTCTCCTCTTTGATGTTTTCGCGCGGGGTGGCGATGATCTCAATTTTGTTGCTGGCCAGCGCTTTGCTGCGCAGCGTGATGTGCCGGCTTAAAGAGGCGGAAATTTTTTCAACCGCCCAGTAAGCCATGGGCAGGGTGAGAATTCCCGCAACGAGCTGTCGGAACATGCCTGCAACGGGAGTTTGGGGAGACGCCGTAAAGCGGCCGGCCTCGCGCGCGATTTGTTCATTTCCCGTCGCCTTCTGAAGGTACTCGTGAAATCGGTTGACCTGCGTTTGCGTGAGCCAGTGTCCGCGGTCGGTTAATTCGTAGCTGTTGATATTGGCAAATTGCAGCGCATCGGAAACGTTGACATCGGGATATCTGGCTTCAAGATAATCAATATACGTTTTGATGATGGCGCTGTTGTACAGCGGTTGATTTTCCATCAGCCGACCTTATACTTAATGCGAAATTTATTCAACATATACTCTGTATAAGCTTCAGCGGAGGAACCGGCCAAAATCCAGAGGCGATACTTTTTAGAGATGTCCACGTTCTGGGTCGCCGGATAATCATCCGGATAGATCAGCAAGGGGATTTCTTTGTCGGCATAAAAGGAGCCCAGCATATTGACAACCGATTCAAAAATCGTCCAGGGCAGTCGATCCGGCTGCAGAATGATGGCTTTGATCCCGTTGAGAAGGTCGGAAAGGTTCAGGCCGATGTCCGATTCTTCCACAATGAAGAAAGCCCTCGGCAGGTCTTCTTCGCAAAGGCACAGCGTCTGACAGTTTCTTTTAAAGCCGGCGGCGGCGAATTCTTCTTTGATGGAGGAAATGGGCTTTTCGAGCTTCAGGGCGTCAAGCAGCAGCCCGCCGGAGCGATCCTCGTAGAATCGTTCAAGCGCCCGGAAATCGTCGATCCCGCTCGGTCTGAGCGACCAGCCTTGGGGGAGCTTCACCGGGGCGGATGTTTTCTTTAAGTACAGGTAGGCAAACAAGTCCAGCGAGCAGCCTTTAGGATTCTTGATGAAATTGGCAAAGCCGCCGAAAATGCGCTCCACGATTTTATTTTCCGGACGATAATAAGTCATCACCGTTTCAAAACCGCGCGATTGCATACGGTAATAACCGGTCAGAAAGTGGACGATCTGACGGAGGATCAGCAGGCCGGGAACCCTTGCGTCAAGCGGCTTGGCCGAGAAATGGTGGATAATCCAGGACGTTTCATAGGCGTGAATCATGGCGATATGCGCGTAGATCGTTCCGTTTTTATGATATGTAAAATGCCGGGCGATCCGGGGATGCCCCTTATAGAGCCGGTGATAGACGGCTTTGAAGGCGTCGCGATGCGTCGACAGATGGATGTACTTTTCTCCGTAGATGAAGTTCGTGTCGAAAAAGAATTTCCAAAGCTCGTCCATATCGACCGTGGTGGACACCCTGGCTCCGGAATCCAGATGCGTGCCGACCAGGTGGTTGAGGGTGGTGAAGGCGTCGATATCCATGTCGCAGATGGTCATGCCGAATTGAACCTGTCGCTCATTGTCCTCATGACGACGGTAAACAACCTGCGCCGAACAATGCATTTCAGCGACTCCGGCATAAAGAAGGGACACGTCCGGAAGAAACATGCCGGGCACGAGTGTCGTCCGATCCGCGTCTTCGCGGATGGAAAATCCCGACGTTGAAATATCGGCGACGTCCCTCTCCTGAATGACATGGGAAAAGGGGTGGCGGAATCTTACGGCGAACGAAGGGGTTGTGGTGGGCCGGGGATTGCGAAAGTCGCTTTTGGGATAAAGTGAAATTCGATCTTCGACAGGTTCGAAAACCATTTTGCCGTCCTCGTCTGAGCCGCCGCTGCGAAGACATCGGCACCATCCGCTGAACAGTTTAACATCATCTTCAAAAAGGGTCATTTCGAAAGGCTGTTTTTCATTCCACGTGCCCGGAGCGCCGGGCGAAGCGGGAATGATCGCCATGCCCATCGGAGAAAAATTCAGCAGACTGCCTTGCGCTTCGAGGTCGCCCTGACGAAGTACGCAGGTGATGTTGCGGCAGGAAAATCTTTGAGCGCGGCGCACAGGCGCGGCGCTGGCTTCATCGGGAAGCTCGAGGTCAAAAACATCGTTTTGCCTTTTTATGCACGCCACCGGCGACAAAATCATCGATCGGCCGTCGTCGATCAGCAGCCAATCGGGATCGCGGACTTGAGCGAAAAAGGACTCTTCCGGCGTCCGGATCCGGCATGTGAAGCGCCTGCCCTGGCAGGGCCCCGGTTCGGCATAAAGCAGAAGGTGCCCCGAGTCGTCTTTCCGAGGGAAAAGCACGGCCACAGGGGCGTCGGTGAAATGCAGATGGTTGATCTTATTGATCAGGCTCAGGGAGGGGATTCTTTTTGCCGCCTCGTCGCCGAGGAGTTGTTCGTTGGCAAAAACAAATGCCGCCGTCGGATTCGACCGTGACGGTGGGGAGAGAGTCGTCGGAGTGGGGATGTTGCTTTCGTTGATCATGCCTCTACCTCCTTTATCTTAATCCGTTAACGATAATGAAGCTTTGTTGGCAATACACGTTGTGAAGCAAACTGCGCAATTTATAACGAACGGGCCACCGATTGTCAATCGGGAAATGCATACGAGGGAATCGCCGAAGCGGATGAGCTTTTGTCCTTGTGATTTGAAATAAAATTTGCCATGATCAGCACCGCGCGGCGCAACGCATAACCCGCATCGGTCTTGAATTTCCCGGGATCCGGGAGATCGGGATATTCAGCGGAGCATCGTGTATCGGTTGATTGAAAGATCAACCGCATCACGGGACTCTTCCGGAGCGGGTTTCAGGCTGAAACCGGAAGATCAGATGCGCCGGAAGACCTGTTTCGGAGGAAGTTAATCCGGCGGTAATCGCCGGCTGGTTCGATACTCTAAGAGGCCGGCCATCCGCAGACCGGAAGGGCTTCGGATCGGGCAGCGCGTTCACTCAAGGCGGGAAATGAAAGAAATCCTGATTGCCGTAAGCGGCGTTGTTCTCTTTCTGGTCGGGATGATTCGGCTGTCCGCCGCCGTCCGCCAAATGGTGAACCTGCGCATCAAAGACTATATCAGATATGCCGTGGACCGGCCCTTTTACGGCCTGCTCACGGGTGTTGTGTCCGCCGTCCTGTTTCAGAGTTCTTCCGCCTCCACCGCTTTAACCATCAGTCTCGTCAGCGCCGGTCTGATTAGTTTTTACAGTTCTTTGGCCATCATGCTGGGCGCGGATATCGGAACGACGCTGACGGTCCAGTTTGTCGTATGGCGTTTCACGGAATTTTCGCCGATCATCGTCTCGGTCGGCGGTCTTCTATGGATGACGCGTCGCGGTCGACTGCATGTCGCAGGAGAACTGATTTTTTATTTCGGTCTGATCTTTTTCGGCTTGGAGCTTGTCAGTCAGACCGCCTCTTTGTTCAAATCCGATCCTCGGTTCGTGGCTTTTCTCTCGGACGCCAAAAGTCCGCTTTTCGGCGTGGGCGTCGGGATGGTTGTGACGTTGGTGGTTCAGGCCTCCGCGATTCCGATCAGCATTCTGGCCTTGCTGGCCCAGCAGGACATGATCAGTCTGGACAATGCGCTGCCCGTGGTTATGGGCGCGAATATCGGGACCACCGTGACCGCCCTTCTGGCGGGCGCCGTCGCCAATATCCATGGAAAACGCAGTGCAGTCTCCCAACTCATCTTTAAATGCGCAGGGGTTTTGGTTTGCCTGTCGCTGATGCCTTATTTCATGGCGATGCTCAGGGATTTAACCTCCGATACGGCCCAGCAAATCGCGTTGGGGCATTTGTTCATCAATCTGGCGAGTGTCGCCCTTTTTTTCTTCATCCTCAGACCTTTTGCCCTCCTCATGGAAAGAGTCCTGCCCGGCCAGGATGAACAATTGCCTCTTTGGCCGGAGTATCTTCATGAACGCGACCTGGTCAATCCCTATCGCTCGTTGACAGCGGTGAGCAAGGAACTGCAAAGGCAGTTTGTATTGGCGAAAAAGATGTATGAATCCACAAGCAGCCTGCTTTCCGATTACCAGGAAGTCCAAAGGAGAAACATTGCCTATACCGCAAAGGTGGTTTTCAATCTGCGATCTCAGATTGTCTCCTTTCTTTTGAAAATATCCGCCCGGCATCTTTCCCAAGGGCATTCCCGGAAACTCTTTGTCTATACGGCTATGGCGGGCGATATTCAAAGCATCGCCAAGCATGTGGAAGCGCTCAGCCGTCTGGTCGCGCAAAAGGCCGAGCGGCAGATTCCTTTTAGTTCGTGCGGAGAAAACGAACTGCATGACATTTTGAACCTTGTGGGGCGGATCCTCGACGACGCCTTGGAAGTGTGCGATCAGGCGGATCCAGAAAAGATTTTGTCAATTTATCGCGCCGAAGAAAAGATTGACGCGATGGTCAAGCAGGCCCGGGACAATCACCTACAGCGCTTCCACAAACGCGAATGTCATGCCCAGGCGGGTCCTGTTTTTGTCGAGATGCTCATTCATCTGGAGCGAATTTCAGATCATTGCCAAAACCTTGCCGAATACGCCTCAGAGCTTGAGCCCTAGAGCGACCTTCCGTCCTGGCATCCTGTTTGACGGTCCTTGTGTCTCCGAAAAATCGTGTTGCCCGAAATACGAATATCTTCTATAATGCCGCTCAAATTCAACGTTCCGCCAAAAGGGGGTATGGATTCATGGACAAAAGAATGGACGCGCTGGCTTTTGCGTTGGAAAATGAAGAAATGGAACGGGAATTCTACCTCGCGCAGGCCAGGAAAACCAAAAATATGGCCGGCAAGAACATGTTCAAGCAGATTGCCGATGAAGAAAAAGAGCACTATGAAATGCTCAAAAAACTTCATGACAAGTGGCAGCAGGCGAAGAAATGGCCGGCAACCGTTCCCCTGAAAGTCAAAAAGTCGGCCGTCGGCGCTATTTTGAAATCCATGTCCGGCAAGAAATCGGCCCGAATCAACGGCACCGAAGACGATCTCAAAGCCGTGCGCACAGCCATCGATTTTGAAGCCAGAGGGGTTGCCCTGTATTCCAAACTGGAAAAACAAAGCACGGATCCGAAAGAAAAAGCTTTTTTCAACATGCTGGCCGGCGTCGAACGCGAGCATCTTTTGTCATTGCGGGACACTGAAGAATTTCTCACCGATCCGGCAACCTGGTTTCAGAATGTTGAAAGAAGCGGTCTGGACGGCGCCTGAAGCCTGACGGACAAAAATCGCCGGTCCGAACCGTTTATTCCATGGTGTCGAGTTGTTCGGCTAGTTCCGCCCATTGTCCGTAGGCCTGCTGCAGTTTCTGTTCAATGTCGCGAAGCTCAATCTGAAGACATTTGATGATTTCCGCGTTTTTGTGCGCGTCGGGTCTGCACAGCGTCTCTTCGTGAGCTGATTTGGTCGCCTCCAGGCTCGAAATCTCTTCTTCAACGGCGGTCAGTTCCTTTTTAAGGGTGTTTTTGATTTTTGCCAGGCGGTTGCGCTCTTCGGCTTCGAGCCGTCTTTTATCCTTAACCGACAGGGGCGAATCGCCGGCCGGTCCGGCGTTTGAGCCGCGGTCGGCGCCCGGCGGCGCAGAAAGGCGCTGGACGCGCTTTTCAATGAAGTAGGAATAGTTACCGGCATACTCGCAGATGGCGCCGTCGCGAAGTTCATAGACTTTGTTGACCAATTGATCCAGAAAGTATCGGTCGTGCGAGACGATGGCCACGGTTCCGGCATAATGAAGCAGCGCGTTTTGAAAAACGTCTTTGGTTTTGATGTCCAGATGGTTGGTCGGCTCGTCAAGAATCAGAAAGTTTGTGTCGAGCAGCATCAGTTTCAACAGGGCCAGGCGCGATTTTTCGCCGCCGGATAAAACCCCGACGGATTTATAGATGTCGTCGCCGGAAAAGAGAAATGCGCCCAGAAGGTTTCTTTTGATCTGATCATTGGCTGTCGTTGAAACTGAATGGACTTCCTCCCAGATGGTCTTGCGGTAATCGAGATTCTGCGCGCTTTCCTGGGAGAAAAAGGCCATGTTCACGCCGTCGCCGTAAAGGATCGCCCCTTCGGTCGGCGTTTCGGAAAGGCTCAAAAGCCTTGAGAGCGTCGACTTGCCCGACCCGTTGACGCCGACAAAGGCCACCTTGTCGCCCCGGAACAAGGTGAAGTTGAGATCGGAAAACACTTTCAGATCGCCGTAGGCGTGGCCCAGCCCGCCGACTTTCACAACGTCGCGGACGCTTTTTTTGCCTTCGGGAAACCGCATGGCCACTGTTTTCCCTTCTCCTTCGAGGCGTATCTCCTCAAATTTCTCGAGCATTTTGATGCGACTTTGGACCTGGGCGGCCTTGGAGGCTTTGTAGCGAAACCGTTCAACGAATTCTTCAATTTTTTTGATCTGCGACTTCTGAAGCTCCATTTCTTTTTTCAGCGCGTCACGTCTCCTGTCTTTTTCGGCCAGGTAGTAACTATAGTTTCCTTTGAAGAGATGAACCCGGCGATAGGCGAGCTCCACGATTTGTGTTGCGATCTTATCGAGAAAGAAGTGGTCGTGTGAAATCACCAGGAGGGTTCCCGGATAATCTTTAAGGTAGCTTTCCAGCCATTCCATGCTTTCCGTATCCAGGTGGTTGGTCGGTTCGTCCAGCAGCATGATGTCCGGCGAGGAAAGCAAGATCGATGTGAGCAAAATGCGCATTTTCCAACCGCCGGAAAACAGATCGCAGGTTTTATCAAAATCGCTTTCCCGAAAGCCGAAGCCTTTCAATATCTGCTTGGCGCGCGCCTCAAACGCATAGCCGTCTTGCGCTGAAAACTGCGCGGTGGCCTCGGCATAGCGCCGGGTCAAGGCGCTGTATTCATGGGTGTTGGGCTTGACCTGCGAAATTTGCTGTTCAAGCCCCCGGATGGAATCCTCCAACTCGGCGATGCCGCTTTTTAACCGCAGATAGTCAATCAGGCCGACGGCTTCGAGCTCCACGAGATCCTGGGGCAGATAGCCGATTTTCTTTTGTTTAAGATCGGGAATGTCGATTAATCCGCCGTCAAGATGCACCTGTCCCAAAATGGCGCGGAAAAGAGTCGTCTTGCCGGTTCCGTTGTCTCCCACCAGGCCGATGCGGCTCTTGGGATGAATCGTCCAGTTGATTCCGTCAAAAAGCTGTTTGTCCAGGAAAGACAGGCTGGCGTTGCGGAAATAGATCACAGGGGCCTCTGGTAAAAAGTGTGGTAGGCGGCTTTATAGGCAAAATGCCCGTGTCTGTCAATGGTGCAAATCAACCCCGATCAGCGTTTTTTTCGAAAAATGAGCCGAATGGGCACTTTGTCGAAATGGAACGCCTCTCTGATGGTATTGGTCAGATAGCGCTCGTAGGAAAAATGCACGCCTTTGGGATGGGAAACAAAGAATACGAAAGTGGGCGGCTTGATGCCGGTCTGGGTTGCGTAAGCGATGCTCATGGTCCGGTTCTGATAGCGGGGCATGGGATTTTTTCTGACCGCATGTTCCAACAGGTCGTTGAGCGGCGACGTTCCGACACGCGAGGTGTATTGCTCATAGACTTCATGGATCAGGTCAAAAATTTTGGGGGCGCGCCTGCCGGTGAGGGCTGAGATGAAAAGAATCGGAGCGAAATCCATGAACTTGATTTTATCCTTGATGTCTTCGACGTATTTCCCGATGGTCGCATTGTTTTTTTCGATTTTGTCCCATTTATTAACCACAACAATGCAGGCCTTGCCCCGTTCGTAGGCCAACCCCGCGATTTTGGCATCCTGTTCGGTCATGCCTTCTTCCGCGTCGATAAGCAATAGCGCGATATCGCAGCGATTGATCGACTTGAGCGCCGCCACCACGCTGTATTTTTCAAGCGTCTGGCTGATCTTGTTTTTGCGGCGGATGCCGGCGGTGTCGATCAGCAGATATGGCCGTTTATGAACTTTAATGAGTGTATCGACGGGATCGCGCGTGGTGCCGGGGGTCGGATTGGCGATGCTTCTTTCCCTGCCGCAGATCAGATTGACCAAAGAGGATTTGCCGACATTGGGTTTGCCGACGATCGCCACGGCGATGGGTTTTTCGCCCGCTTCCTCGACTTTCCGCGCGTCGGGAAAGTTTTTTGTCAGGTCCGCCAAAAGCTCGTCCACGCCGGGGCCGTGCTGGGCGGAAATCGAATAGATCTGATCAACGCCCAGGCGGTAGAATTCCGGCAGCAGGTCTTCATGACGCGCTCCGTCAACCTTATTGGCCGCGAAAAACACCGGCTTGCCGTGTCCCCGGAGTTGACGGGCGATCTCCATGTCCGACGGGGTCAGCCCGTCGCGTCCGTCCATGAGAAAAATGACGGCGTCCGCCTCCTCAATGGCGAGGTTGGTCTGCTCGCGCATCTGGACTAAAATGCGCTCTTCCGTGGTCGGTTCAAAACCGCCTGTATCAATCAGCGTGAAGGCTTTCTCGTGCCAGGCGCAATCCATGTAATTGCGGTCCCGCGTGGCCCCCGGTTCGTCGATGACGATGGCTTTCTGGCGTCCGGCAATGCGGTTGAACAACGTGGATTTGCCGACATTGGGGCGGCCGACGATGGCGATAACGGGTTTATCCTGCATGGAGGCGATCCTTACTTGAGCAAGCCGAACTCTTTTAAGAGCCGGTCAGAGGCGGTCCAGTCCTTTTTTACGCGGACGAACAATTCCAGAAAAACCTTTGCGCCGAAGAGCTTTTCCATATTGATTCGCGCCCGCGTGCCGATTTTCTTGAGCATAGAGCCTTTTTTCCCGATCATGATGGCTTTTTGCGATTCTTTTTCCACGGTGATCGTCGCGCTGATGCGAATTCGATTGGCAGCGTCGTCTTCCTTGAAGGCGTCGATCGTGACGGCGCTGGCGTATGGAACCTCCTGATCAGTCAAATGCAGAATCTGTTCGCGGATATACTCCGCCGCGATGAAGCGCTCGGTCGCGTCCGTCATCATGTCTTCAGGGAAAAGGGGGGGGCTTTCCGGCAAGACGGCTTTTAAGCCGGACAGCAATGCATCGATGCCTTCGCCCGTCAGCGCGGAAACGGGGTAGATCCCGGAAAAGTCCATAAGCCCGCGGTAGGCGTCGATGACCGGTAAGAGGCGGGGCTTGTCGACGCGATCGATTTTGTTGATGGCCAAAAAGACCGGAATGTCAAGTTTTGCCTGACTGAGGATTTCCAAAAGGAAAAGATCCTGTGCGCCGGCAGCGGGATGGGGTTCCACCATGATCAGCAGGGCGTCCGTTTCCCCGATGATGTCCTGCGCCGTCTGAACGATGGCGCGGTTGAGCGGCGTTTTTGGCTTGTGCACGCCCGGCGTATCCAAAAAAATCATTTGAGCGTCCGGAAAGTTTTTAATTCCGGTGATGCGGTTTCGGGTGGTTTGGGGCTTGTTGGCGACGATGGAAATCCTGTCGCCCAAAACCGCATTGAAAAAGGTCGATTTGCCCACGTTGGGCCGTCCGAGAATGCCGATAAAGCCGGATTTAAACAAGCTGTGCGCTCCTTGAGGTGGGGTGTATGCCGGGGATGGTCACCGATCGGGTGAGCCCTTCCACCGTGACGGCCGTCAGTCGGCCTCTTGGGCGGTCGGAAAGCGCGTCGATCGTAAAGTCGACGCCAGGGTAAAGCGTCTTTAAGGCGGAAAGATTCGCATTTTTATGGCCGCGGAAATGCGCCGCATCGGCGTCGGACAGTTCAAATCGCACCTTTGGCCCCAAAGGGATCATGGATTCCAGAAGGCCCCGCGTGTATATCCAATAGAGCCTGCCGTAAACCAGACTGCCCAAAGCAGGATGCAGAGGGCCTGCCAGGTATGCGCCGGGACGATTCATTTCCGGCGTTGTCTGCAGGCCGAAACGGATGATGGAAATGCCTTGCGGGGCGAGCCTTTCCCAGGCCAACACGCAATATTCGACGGCTTCGTCCAACTCGAGGGGGGTGTAGCGCCCCTGTTGGTAAAGACCGGCCAACGGCGTATCATTGAAGACAATAAGCGGATGGATACGCGCTAGATCCGGGCGGAGCAGAATCGTCTGCTCAAGCGAGCGAAGAAATCCCTCCCGATCGTCTTGGGGCAGTCCGGCCATCAGATGTACGCCGGTTGTGAAACCATGTTTTTGAAGGCGCAGCAGGGCGTCTTTGGTATCTGAGGCCGTGTGGCTTCGGCCGACGGCCCGCAGAACGTCATCATTGAAGGATTGCGCGCCGATTTCCACCGTCCTGACGCCGCGCTGTTTAAGAAAGACGATCGAATCCTCATCAAGGAGATCCGGACGGGTTGAAATGCGCAGAGATTCCACCTGTCCGCTTTGGATATAGCTTCCTGCCCAGTCGAGCAGCTTTTTCTGATAATCCCTTTTCAGCCCGGTGAAACTGCCTCCGTAAAATGCGATTTCGACGCTGCGGATTCCGTCGCGGTTCCAATGAAGGTAGGATTCGATCTCGGCGTTGAATAGATCGCGCGTCAGAACGGCGGGAAAGTTTCCCGCCGTGATTTTCTGGTTGCAGTAGATACAAGCCTCCGGGCATCCGCTGTTCATGATGAATACGGGGATGATCAGCGGTTTGGAGAGCCTGAGGGCGTCGGGTTTACGGCTTATGTTCACGGTGGAGATACTCCAATGCTTTTAGAGCTGCGTCTTTTTGCGCGTCTTTCTTGCTTTTGCCGGCGCCGGTCCGCCGGAAAACGCCTTCAATGGCGACTTCCATGATGAAGGTCCTCGAATGATCGGGGCCGCTTTCACCGAGCGGCCGGTAGGTCGGCGCGGTTTTGAATTTCTTCTGGCAATATTCCTGAAGCGCCGTTTTGGAATCGAAAAAACGGGTGTCGAGTAAATCGCCGCCAAGAAGGGGAATCAGACGCGACGCCACAAATGTCCTGGCCTGTTCGAATCCGGCGTCCAGGTAGACGGCTGCAATCACGGCTTCAAGGGCGTTGGCTAAAAGCGACTCCTTGGTTCGCCCGCCTGTGCCTTCCTCGCCGCGTCCCAGCAACAGCGCTTCGCCCAGGCCGAGATCAGAGGCCCAATCGGCCAGAGGCTTTTCATTGACGAGCCTGGCTCTCAATTTCGAAAGGGTTCCCTCGTCAAATCCGGGGTATTGCGCGATCAGCAGATCGCTGGCGCATAAATCCAGCACTGCGTCTCCCAAAAATTCCAGTCGCTCATTGTCTTCCAGGTCGGATCGGCGATTTTCGTTCACCCACGAGCGATGCGTCAGCGCGGTCGATAACAGCTCTTTCCGGCTGAAGGTATAGGCCATTTTGCGCTGGAGCTCTTCCAACCGTTTCGTGCGGCTGTCATCCATGCTGAAGCCTGCCGTAGAGTTTTCCGGATTCATAATGCTGTGCCCGAACATCGACAACCTGATTGCCCCGCAAAATGTTGACATCATCCAGGACGACCGGCAGATAGTTTAGGGAAAATCCTCTGGCCAGGCCCGTTTTTTTGTCCCTGGTTTGTTCGACCAAAACAGAGAGGGTCCGGCCGATAAAGCGGCGTGAAAATGCCTCGCGCTTTTGATCGCTAAGCCTTCGCAGGATCGCGGCCCGTTCCTTTTTGATTTTTTCCGGCACTTTGGGTTCAAGAGACGCCGCTTCCGTTTTCGGCCTTTCTGAATACGGGAAAACGTGGAGATATGCAACAGGTAAATCGAAAAGAAGCGAGACGGTCCGGTCAAAGGCCTGATCGCTTTCGCCGGGGAACCCGACCATGACGTCCGCGCCGATAGCGATGTCCGGCACGGCGCTGACCGCGTCTTCGACCGCCCGGCGGTACTCCGCCGGTGAATATGTCCTGTTCATGCGCTTCAGGACGCAGGCGTCGCCGCTTTGCATGGGAATATGCAGATGCGGGCAGAGATTTGCGTGACGACCGAAGAGGGCGATGAGTTCTTGAGAAATCTCATTGGGCTCAATGGAACTGAGCCGAAACCGGATTGCGGGGTGCAAGGTGAGTAATTTTTCCAAAAGGGCCGTCAGATTTGGATTCGATGACAGATCGTGGCCATAATGCCCGAGGTGGATGCCGGTGAGAACAATTTCCCGAAAACCCAGATCAACGCACGCCTGCGCGCCGCGCAGGACTTCGCCGGCTGGCAGGCTTCTGCTTCGTCCCCGCGCGTAGGGAACGATGCAGTAGGTGCAAAAGGCGTCGCAACCGTCCTGAATTTTGAAAAAAGCGCGTGTGCGCCCGGAGTGTGTGGCCGCCGGCGCGGAGAGGAAAGGTGTTTTGTGCGGTCCGTCGTCGCGGGGGGGTGCCTTTTCCGGCGTTTCATTCAACTTCAGGAGGTCAAACAGCTGATGTTTTTGGTCGTTTCCGACAATCAGAGAAACGCCGTCAACGGCGGCCACCTCTTCCGGCCGGGTTTGCGCCAGACACCCGGTGACGATGATCCGGGCGGACGGATTGGCGCGCTTTGCTTTCCGGATCAACTGCCTGGCCTGGGCGTCGGCGTAGGCTGTGACGGTGCAGGTGTTGATGATATAAATATCGGCCGGCTTGCCGAAGGGCACAATCCGGCAGCCGCGCTTCTCGAAATCACCGGCAAGGGCGGTTGTGTCGCATTGGTTGACCTTGCACCCCAATGTGGAAAATCCGATCCGTAAAGAATTTTGTTCCGCGCCCATAAAAAGACTGTAATGCCCTGTTTTGTTCAATGTTTGGTCCTATCTATGCGCCGTTGCGGTCTTTGTCAAGACGAAACAAAAAATGGATTTTGCCGATGAAATGAGTTAAATGTCGGACACAATAAATCAAGGGGGCTTTATATGGAAGCTGTAACGGACTATCTGACGGCCAATCCCGTTGTAGTGACGCTTCTGGTCTTGTTCATTGGCTTATTTCTGTTGTATTGCGTATTAAAGAAATTTCTGAAATTTACTCTTGTCGTGATTTTTGTCTTCTTGCTCATCGGCGGGGTCTATCTGTTTAAGGATCCGGGTTCCGCGCCGGACAAGATTAAAAACGCCGCAGAGACAATCAAGGCAGGCGGTCAACAGATCGCGGAAAATTTCGGAAATTTCTGGGAGGACACCAAGGAGCTCGCCGGCAAGGCGAAAAAAGTGCCGGGCGACATCAACAGGATGCTGGATACGGCCAAGGACGAAGTCGGCAAATAAATCTGTTTTTAAGTGATAAACAGGTCGTTGGTCGAGAAGTTCGGGTCGCTCGTCAGATTGACCCCCATCCGGCGCAGTCCCGCTTCGTCGCCGGGGGTGGGAATATGCGTCATATGAACCTCGCAGTTTTGCAGGTCTTTTAATTTTTCCAGCGCCAGTTCCGCCGCCGGATTGGTCGTGGCGCTGATGGACAGCGCAATGAGCGCCTCTTCCAGATCGAGGCTGACGTTTTTTTCCTCCAGCATCTCCGTTTTCAAACGACGGATCGAATCGGTAATATTGGGCGGCAAAAGCTTGATTTTATCCGGAATATCCGCCAGGTGCTTAAGCGCGTGGATCACGACGCTGGATGCGGCGTGCATCAGGGGAGAGTTGTTTCCTGTAATCATGGTGCCGTCGTGGAGCTCGATGGCCGCGCCGCAAAAAATGCCTTCATTGCCCCGATTTTTTTCCAGAGCTTCTATAGCGGCCTGGCGGGCCGGCGTCACAACGCGCCGATCTTCCGGCCTGAGATTAAAATCATTCGTGAACAATTCCACCCGCTGAACCGTTTCCTTATCGGCAAAGCCCATGGCGTATTCGCATCGATAGCGGAAAAAGCGGCGCAGAATTTCCTGTTTGGCCGCTTCGCGCGTGATCTCGTCGTCGGTGATGGCAAAGCCCGCCCGGTTGACGCCCATGTCCGTGGGGGATTTGTAGAAAGAGGCCACGCCGGTAATCTTCTCAAGAATGCGCTTGAGCACCGGAAAAACCTCGACGTCGCGGTTGTAGTTGACCCAGGCTTCTCCGTAGGCCTCAAGATGAAACGGATCGATCTGGTTGAAATCGCGGATGTCGGCGGTGGCCGCTTCATAGGCCACGTTGACCGGATGTTTCAAAGGCAGATTCCAGATCGGAAAAGTTTCAAACTTGGCGTAGCCGGATTTCGTTCCTCTTTTGTAGTCATGATACAGTTGTGAAAGACAGGTGGCAAGTTTGCCGCTTCCGGGGCCCGGCCCGGTGACAATGACCAGAGGCTTTTCAGTGGGAATGTACTCGTTGGCTCCGTAGCCCTCGTCGCTGACGATCATGTCCACATTCGTGGGATAGCCTTTGGTGAACCGGTGCGTGAAGACCCGGATGCCCCGCCGTTCGAGTTTGTTTTTAAACAAAACGGCCGAGGGCTGATTTTCGAAGCGGGTGATCACGACGCCCATAACGGATATGTTCCAGCCGCGCAGATCGTCAATGAGCTTCATCGCGTCGGAATCGTATGTGATGCCGAAATCCGCGCGGATTTTCTTGCGTTCGATGTCGCCCGCGTATATGCAAAGCAGAATATCCGCCCGGTCTTTGAGCTCCTTGATCAGACGCATCTTCACGTTGGGATCATACCCAGGCAGAACCCTTGCGGCGTGGTAGTCGTACAGGAGTTTCCCGCCGAATTCCAGATACAGTTTGTTGTTGAATCGCTGGACTCTCTCCAGAATCGCTTCCGATTGTTGCGAGATGTATTTTTCGTTGTCAAAACCGCTTTTTCTGGTGGTCATGAGATGCTGATGCGCCTTCCCGTGGATCTGTCGAATAAAATTACATGAGGTTGATTTCCATGGCGCGGACCGGACAAGCGGAAACGCACAATTCGCAGCCATTGCACTTCTCGGGATCAAAGATCACTTTCTGCGTCGATTTTTCAAATGAAAGCGCCCCGGTTGGACAAAAGCCCGTGCAGGATCCGCAGTGGACGCACTTATCCGTATTTTGGCTGACGCTTTTGGACAGCGATTCAACTTTGAGCCCCATTTCCTTGAGAAACAAGATGCCGCGGTCGAAGTCTTCTTTTTGCCCCGACAGTTCCAGAACGATCACGCCTTCGCGACGAGGGAAGATTCTGGCTTTGAGAATGTTGAAAACGAGATTATGCTTTTGCGCCAGCAGATAAATCACCGGTTGCTGAACGACTTCCGGTGTGTAGCGTATGACGATCTTCTTTGAAAACATGGACAAAGCGCTCATCGTTTAAAATTTGCGGCATGTTAGAAGATGCCGGGGCCAATGTCAAGCCAAAGTTAAATGCTGATCCGTTCGACGGAGAAAAGAGTATTTTGGGGTTCAAAAGACATGACAAGAAGGTGGCAAACGGCGAATGATCATTGTATGGTGAAAGCAAGAATCCTGAAAACATGGTCAACGGAGTTGGAGTGATGGCGGCTTTTTTTTACCTGATCGGTGGTATCGGACTGTTTTTACTGGGAATGACGCTCCTGTCCGACGGGTTAAAGTCTTTTGCCGGAAATGCGCTGCGCAATGCTCTGGTTCGTTTCACAGGGAAACCCTTAAAAGCTTTCGCCTCCGGCGCGATGGTCACGGCGATGGTTCAATCCTCCAGTGCGACGACCGTGGCCGTGATCGGCTTTGTCAGCGCCGGTCTCCTGACATTTCCGCAGGCTGTCGGCGTCGTGATGGGAGCGAGTCTGGGCACGACGGCCACCGGATGGATTGTTTCAGTTTTGGGCCTCAAGGTCAATCTGGGTTACTACGCCCTTCCGCTGGTCGGTGCGGGCGCTCTGATGAAGCTTTTGGCGGCCGGGCGTTGGCGGGCGATGGGATCGGCCTGGGCCGGGTTCGGCCTTATTTTTGTCGGCATTTCGTACTTGCAGCAGGGCATGGAAGGCCTGTCCGGAGTTTTTGATCTCGCCGCGTTGCCCCAGGCTGGATTCCTTGCGCATTGGCTCACGATGGGCATCGGTTTGACGATGACGGTTGTGATGCAGTCCTCCAGCGCGGCCGTGGCAACCACGCTCACAGCCCTGCATGCCGGGTCCGTCAACTTTGATCAGGCGGCATCTCTGGTTATCGGGGCCGCCGTCGGGACAACGGTGACTGGCGCGATTGCGGCGATCGGCGCGAGCGTTTCCACAAAGCGCACCGCGCTGGCGCATATTCTCTTCAACGTGACGACCGGATTCATTGCCGTGTTGCTGTTGCCGCTGTTTACCAAAGCGATTGGTTTCGGGCAGGAACGACTGGGCCTTGCCCCCGGTGCAATGAGTCTGGCGGCCTTTCACACCTTGTTCATCGGCTTGGGCGCGGTCCTTTTCCTTCCCTTTACCGAAAAAATTTCCCGGCAGATTGAGCGGTTGCTTCCGGAGAAAGGGCCCCTTCTCACACGCCATCTTGACGACGCCCTTTTGAGCGTTCCGGCGGTCGCGCTCGAAGCCGCCCGTCGATCGCTTTGCGAAACAGCGGCGGAAATGATCCGGATCATACGCTTAACTCTTGAAGGACAAGTCCGGGTGAAAAGCGGATTAAACGAAACCGAATTACGCGGGTCGCTGGATCAAATCGGCGCATTTTTTGCCCGCATTCCAACGGCCGCCGAGATCGGTCCTTTTTCCGGTGTGCGCGTTTGGCAGATGCACGCCATTGAGCACCTGGACCGCTTGAGCGACTATCTGCGCCCGCCGGGGATGCTGGGGCGCATAGGAAAGGCTGATTCAGAGCTTTACGACCCGCTCGAAACACTCAGGCGGATTCTTAAGCTGGCCGAGGCCGGACTGGAGATCAGCGCAACGACGGAGAGATCTCCTCAAGCGGCTTTCTGGACGGCCCAGCTCCAGGACCTGTCACTGGCGATCACCGAAATCCATCATCGCGCCCGTCCCGTCGTCCTGAAAAAAACAGCGATGGAAGGCGCGCCCATGCTGGCTTTGCAGACGCTCGATGCGATCCGCTGGATGGATCGCGTAGGGTATCATGTCTGGCGCATTTCAAATTATCTGGCGGGAGACGGAGCCTCAGAGCCGTCTCTTTCTTCGGGAGTCCGGCCCTCTGAAAGATAATGTGCTTATCCGTCTTCCTGTTTCTTTTTCCCGTCGGCGCGGGTGTCCGCTTTCTGAGCTCCTGGCGCAAACAGATCGAACATGGGCTTAAATGGGGACAGCGCGGCCAGGTCGGTTGGGTTCATCGTCGGATATTTTTCTCCAAATTCGAGCCATTTCTTAAACTGATCATCGGCCATGTTGCGGAACAGCAGATAGTTGCGAATGGTCTGTTCGAGATACTTTTCAAAAAAATCCGTCAGAACATTTTCTCCGTATTGAATAATTAAGTATAGAAGAGGGGGCGGAAGGAGGTATTTCTTTTTGCGGGCTTCTTCAAGAACAATCTGCGTCAGAATGGAAGAGGTGACGTCTTCACCGGTTTTGGCGTCCGTGACTTGAATCGGCCTGCCGCGTCGGATGGTTTCCGTTACGTCGTCGAGCGTCACATAAAGGCTTTTTTCTGTGTCATAGAGCCTGCGGTTGGTATATTTTTTTAAAATCAAGGGCTTATTTTCCATAATCGCCTCCGGACCCCTTTTACAAAAGGAATCGTTTTCGTGCAACAAAAATATTCGGGTATAAGGGCATTAAAAGAGAATATTTATGCAAGCATATGGAATAATGAATAAAATTCATAACGGGAAATGAAAAGGGTCATTGCCAAAAATGTTGCAATGCAACATTTTTCTCTTGACAAGCTTTTTGGGCTGTATATAATTAGACCCAACAAAATAAATGAAAGGAGTATTTGTTATGGAAAATAAAGATATTGCAAAACAGATGCTTGATTATTCCAAGGCGGCCTTCGAAGCGGGGTTTAACTCTATGGTCATGTTGCAAGAGCAAACTAGCCAGGTCATGGATCAGTTTTTAAAACAATCTCCCTGGATACCTCCTCAGACGAAGTCTTTTATCAACGAATGGTCAAACATTTACAAAAAAAGCGCCCTGGATTTTAAAGATGCGGCCGATAAGAATTATTCAAAAATCGAAGAGTTTTTCGTTTCCGGTCACTCGGCGCCAAAGACGAAAAGCAAAAATTAAAGGGTGGTCAACATTTAGTGACGATGAATGGAACTGAAAAGGAGGGGAAGTATGGATCCGAAGCAGATTGCAAAACAGATGGTGGATTTTAATAAAACGACTTTTGATAATGCCTTTGAGGCCATGTCGGTCATTCAGGATCAGACGGAGAAAATGATTACATCCATGATGGAGCAAAGCGCCATGTTCCCGGAGGAGGGAAAGAAGCTGGTCTCCGACTGGATCAAAACCTATAAAAAAGGTCGCGATGAGTTTAAGGCCGCAGCCGACGAGAATTTCAAGAAGGTGGATGCCTTTTTCGCTGCGAAGTGATCGCGCCGGCTATCAAAATGAAAAAAAGGGGCAGCCGCATGACAGATGCGGCTGCCCCTTTTTTTGAAATTCCGCTAAACGATGAGATCAGCGTTTCGGGGCTTTCGGCGGACTCACCAGCGCTTCGCCCGAGAGAACGAAATGGTTTTCCTGATTGATGCAGGTGGTTTTAAGTTTAACTTTATTTTTATCCATGAAAATCTCAACAACCTCCACGCGGGCGGTGATCGTGTCTCCGATTCTAACCGGAGCCAGAAAGTTTAAATCCTGTTTAAGATAAATCGTTCCGGGGCCGGGCAACTGATTGGCGATGACGGCGGAGATGAAGCCCGCGGTCAGCATGCCGTGCGCGATGCGGGTCTTGAAAAAAGTGCCTCGGGCGTAGTCTTCGTTGACATGAGCCGGATTGAAATCGCCGGTGATGCCGGCATACAGGTAAATGTCCGTTTCCGCGACGGTCTTCGCGAATTGAGCGGTTTGTCCGACGCTCAGGGAATCGATCATCTTTCCGATTATCATCGTCTATGCTCTCCTTTGGCAGACCTTGCCGGTTATCTCAAAACCAGCATTTGTGGCTCCAGATGTTTTCTTTCAGATCCTTGACGTCGTCCTGGATCGTCAGATACAGGCAGGCGTTATTGATGGCCAAACCGCCCTGGTAGGCCAAAGCTGTGACCAGAAGGATTTCATCTTCGGTAAAGTCCCGGGGCTTGCTGCTGTAAAGATTAAGAACGCCGATGATGTCGTCTTTGGATTTAATGGGCACATACAGCATCGAGGCTATTCCTTCGGCTTCCTTTTCCTTGGGGTACTGGATTCCCTGATCTTTGCGGACGTTTTTAATGGCGATGGTTTTGCCTTTGAGGGCTTCGGCGATGTTTTTATCCGCCATGATGGGGCCTTTGTTGAGGTAGGCTTCGCTCAGGCCGAAACTGGCGACCAGTTTGACGGTGCGCTTGTCTTCGTCGAGGAGTCTCACGGACGCCGCCTTGATCTGCAGGCCGTTGACGAGATCCTCCGTCATGGCCTGGAGAATGGATTTGACATCAAGGCTTTCAGAAATGCTTGCGGCCAGTTTCAAAAAGATTTGGGAATGGCTGCGCAATTTGCGAATCAGATGGGCGTTTTCAATCGCCGAGCCGCCTTGTTCCGCGAGAATGGAGAGAAAATCGATTTCATCCTTGGTGAAAGCGCGAATGTCTTTTGTATAGAGGCTTAAAATCCCGAGCATGACGCCTTTGTCCACGACCGGGACGGATAGAATGGAGCCGATTCCCTCGGCTTTTTTCGCGGCTCGGTTCATCAGCCGCTTATCGGTTGTCGCGTCGCGAAAGTACATATAGCCGTCTTTCATCAGTTGCGGACTGATTTTCACGGCATGGCCGGGACCCGCGTGAATATACTTGTCGGACAGACCGACCTGCGCTACGGCCACGTTGCGGATGGAGTCTTCTTCTCCTTCATCCACAAGGAAGATGACCGCCGCCTTGGCTTTGAGTGTTTTTACCGCCGTGGACACGATCAGTTGCAGCATCTGATCCTGATCATCGGTCGCGCCCATTTCACGGCTCAGTTTACTCAATGCTCGAAAAAAAACCTCTTTTGTCGACATATTTCCCTCTCCCTTGCTTTAAATGGCTTGAGCTATTTTTTCAATGAGCGTCAATTTTCCTTTTCGAACCGGCGACTTTTTTGCGGATTTCGTTTTCGTCGGAGACTTGCGCGGCGCTTTAGGGTTTTTAGATATCGCAACGCGCTTCCTTTTTGCCGCCGGCTTCTTCTTTGGCGGTGAAGCGGCCGGCGGATTGGATCTTTGAAGTTTCGTCAGGGGCGTCTCCTGAGCGTCCCGTTCCTTGAGCCAGCGGACAATTTTTGGCGCGAAAAGCCGCTGAAACCGTGAACTCACGTAAATGCCGATGTGTCCTGTTTCCAGACAGACGTCCTCCACGTCTTTGCTGCCGACGGCGGCCGAAAGACGGTCGCAGGCCGGCGGCGGGACCAAATGGTCGTACTCGCCGAAGAAATTCAATAGCGGCATGGTCAGATTCCTTAAATCGACGCGCCTGCCGCCCAAAAACATTTTGTTCTGAATGAGAAGATTCTTCTGGTAGCAATCCTCGACGAACTGACGAAAAGTTTCACCCGGCACATCGGGGCTGTCGAAAATCCAGCGTTCCATCCGGACGAAGTTTTCGACGAAGTCCTTGTTGTCCATGTTTTCGATGAAACCGACATACTTATCAATCATCAGGCGCGCCGGATTGAGAAGCAGGAATCCGAAATTCATCAGGTCGCCGGGAATGTTGCCGAATGTCCGCACCATGCGGTCCACATCAATGTCCTTCATCCAGACGTGGAGCAGGCCTTTGTCCGTGTCGAAATTCGTCGGGGTGACGGTGGTGATCAGATTTTTGATTTTTTCAGGATGAAGCGCGGAATACATGACGCAAAACGTGCCGCCCATGCAGATCCCCATCAGGTTGATTTTCCGGATATTGTGCTTCTGACGGAGGAAGTCGACAATATTGTTCATGTAACCGTTGACATGGTCGTCAATAGTTTGAAACCGGTCCTTTCGCTTGGGATAGCCCCAATCCACCATATACAGGTCAATGCCGCCATCAAGAAACGTCTTGACGACGCTTCGATCGGGTTGAAGATCCAGCATGGTCTCCCGGTTGATGAGGGCATAGACAACCAAAAGAGGCGCTTTGAGAGGATTTTCGACATTTTCATTGCGGAAGTAATGCTTCACCCGAACCCGGTCTTCCGAATAAACAATCTCGTAGGGCGTGGACGCCAACTCGTAGTTCAACTCGCCAAGCAGAACATCCGAAGCCTTCGAGACGCGCTGCTGCGCCTTTTCGGCGTCTTGGGCCAGCCTCTCCAGAATCAGATCCAGTGGGATTTTTGTTGAATTCATGAAATAAAATGATCCTCCAGACTGTCCGCCATGGGGTGATCCGCTTGCGGCATCATGGTCGGGTTGCCGTTTTGAGTGTGTTGGGAGAAACCTCCATCTGCTTTTCCAGCGCCTTGACCCGCTTTTTCAGATCGTAGAATTCCCGATACAAATCGTCCAGATCCTTGTGGGTGACCACCGGCAGAAATTGAAGGATATCATTGAGCGCCTGATCCCGCGCGATGATGAAATCTTCCAGGTTGCCGAGTGTGCGATGCAGCGCGTCCGTGTAATCTTTGGACTTGAACAGACTCATGTAGTGGCCTTCAAGAATTTTCAGCCACATGGCGTAGCTTTCTTTGGTGTCCTTAGGCAAACTGCCTTCTTCGGCCATCTGGTTTAACTTCTCCTGGAAGATCTTGAAGGATTTTTCCATAGGCAGATACAAGATGGACAAAAACTCGGCCAGCGTGGTTTCAAAAAGATTATGCTTGTCGAGCATGGCATTGAACCGCTCCTGATAGAAGCGGGTCAGTCCCAAGGGCGGGATCTTGAGATACTGGCGCAACTCCTTTTCATACACGTCGGTTAAGGCCCTGAAAATCTCCTGATCAAGATTGTCAAAATTGTAGGCTTCCGTTCGCTTGCCGATCCGGCCCGCTTTTTCAATCATGTGGTTTTGGATCTGGATGGCTGCATCGAATCCGGACTTTGCCATTTTGAGCAGAATTTCCGGCAGCGCATTGACGGAATTGGCGGCGGCCGATGCGGACTCCGGTTGGCTCATCATCAGGGATAAAGACTTCATCAGATTCAAATTGGTTTGCAGCTGTTCGGTAAAGCGGTTTTGAATCACCGTCTGCGTTTTGAGCGCAGTGTCCGAATTGGGCGGAACGGCTTTGGCCAGATTGAGCCACATCTCGCCCAGGGTCTGCAACCAGGGCAACAGGATGGATTCTTTATTAGGGAAGGGGTTGCCGTCTTGGGCCATATGACACCTCTTGATTCAGAAAAGAACCGTCCGGGAATCTTCAGTCAGGTTGAATAAAATAATTCGGGAAATGAAATAACATCCGCAATGAGGCCGTTGAATGGTTTGAAAATCTTCGCGCTATCCGTTTTTCAGCGCAGCCTCAAAAGCCTGTCCAACTTGATTATTTTTCTAATATAGAAGAAAATATTTGTCAACGGGTTTGATGCTTCAGGGTCGGACCTGCCGGGTTTTCGTCGCAAGGAGGCGTCCTAACCCTCCATCAATCGTGAAAGGAGGCTTTTGAATGTCCAAGCAGCCATCAAAGGATTTCAGGAAAATTACTCCTGATGAGTTGTTATCCCGTATCGGACCGAGCCCCGCCGACAATGCCGAGGGGCTTTCCACATCGCTGCCGGGATTAAGCAAGTGGGTCGGCGCAGGCGTGCGGAATCTCTTCATCTACCAGAAGATGCTCGACGCGGTCGGAAAGAATCCTGCCGCGTTTGGCTGGTGGTCGCCTGCGGCGGCCTGGCAAAGCGCCCTGGTCGATACGTTTTTGCGTCCGGTGCGAGCCAGTGCGCGGATCGCGGTCGGCGCCGGACGGAATCCCGATGCGCTGGCCGACATGAACGGCTGGATTTACAAAAATTATTCCCGTCTGCTGTATACGCTTTCGGGATTTTTTATGAGCAACGGTCGCTTCGATCGGGAGAAAGCCGCCCGGATTGCTTCGACGGAAGACGGAAAAACCTTCCTGAAAAATTATCTCGACGAGTTCGCACAGCTGGAATACGCATACAGCAACAGGGGGATGACCCGACTGGCCGCCATGAAAGCTCTGCTCAAAGTCCTGTTGGTTGTGATTACGGAAACGCCGCTTTCAGCGGGGAAAATGCCCTTTGGCGAAAGCGAGACGAGCGCTGAGAAGGCAAGTTTCGAAAACTATCTGGCCGTCAATCGACGGAGGCTGGAAAATCTCTTCCAGGAAAACGCCTTCGACATTAAAGAGTATTCCGAAAGGCAAACAGCGGGGAAAATCGGTTGTTCCTCTTTCGAATACGTTGAAGGATCGGAGCTTCACCGGGTCCGTTTGCGGGACTATCGGCCGCCGCGAGGCGTTCGTTTCAACGGCAAAATCATTTATATGGCCACACCTTTGATCAACAAACCGGAGTTGTTTGATCTCGCTTTCGGCAAGTCGGTGGTCGAAGCGATGCTGAAAAAAGGATACCGGATTTACATGGCGGACCACGGAGATCCCGGCTGGGAAGAGACAAATCTGGACCTGGATTTCTACGCAAAGACGATTCCCGACCGGTTTTTAGAGATCATTGCCGCCCGGCACCCTCAGGCGACAATCTATATGATGGCCTATTGCATGGGCGGGACGCTGATGCTGCCTTATCTGGCCAGGCGAGCCGAAGAAAGACTGGCGACCGAAAAGAAGATGGACATTTCCAAAGTCGTCCTCATGGCGTCGCCAGTGAAATTCGACGATCATGAAAGCGGACATGGACCGATCCGGTCGCTGATCCGCAGGGACTATGATCCGGATCTGATGAAGGAGTTGTTCGGCGCCGTCAACATTCCCTCTCAAATCATCGAGGCGGGAATGAACGAAATTCAGCCGGGGGTCCAGCACAATGTTATGATGGGGTTTTACGGCCGTGCGGAAAGCCTTGATGCGATCCGGGATTCCGCTCCTTTCTTGTACTGGCTGACGCACGGCACCCAGTTTCCCATAAACGCGCATATCCGTTGGATTACGGACGTGTTTATCGGCAATAAAATCTTTGAAGAGGATTTCCCTTTGCCGTCGTCCATTCCGGAACTTGACGGCCGACCGGTGGATATGGATGTGTTAAAGCGAGCCGGCGTGGCGATTCTGGATTACAAAGGGACACGAGATTTGATTGCGCCGGCCGGGTCCTGCGTGGCCGGGCTCACTTGGGGACTGGTGCCCGAGCCCGGCGCAAAAAGAAAACGCAAGATCGAAAATCGCAACATCGAGAAAAATATCGGGCACATTTTTGTCGTCAGCCGGAGGCTTTTGGCCGACTTCATTGATGAAGTGGACGATTTCTACCGGGTCTGATGCCGCGGTCCGCTCTTAAGAAACGTTAAGAAGCGCGCCCCAGTCCAGTGTCGGGAAGACCTCATTGAGCGGATGGTCGTCATCGACGAAATGATGTTCAAGATGCGCGAAGCATTGCAAGGCGATGCGCTGAGTTTCATGGGGATCGACCACCTCATCACGCGTGCCGTGATAGAGGACGACCGGCATCTCGAGTTTTTTTGCGCAGGCCTGTTCGAATCCCTCCAGGATCAGAGCGGGAGCGATCAGGATCAGTTTTTTCACCCGTTCTTCATGGTGCAGCGCGAATTTCGCCGCCATCAGGCCGCCGTAACTTGACCCCACCAAAACCAGATGGTCTCGGCCTGTGAGAATCTGCTCCAGTTTCCGCATTCTTTCGGAAAAAGGCCCCACGTAATCCTCAATGATCATGTCGGGAAATCGCCCGCGGAAGTACTGCGCTTTGTTGCCCTGGGCGCTGCTTTCGAGTCCGTGGATAAATACTAGTGTGTTATTCATAGGATAAGTTCTTTCGGTTGTTGCGGCAGTCCGTTTGATTTTAGCGTTGCCGGGATTATGCCATTGTGTTATCAGCTGTGCAACAGAATTTCTGAAGGAGATGCACTTATGGCAACAGTATTACCTTTCAGGGCGGTCCGGCCCCAGCCGAAATACGCGGCCGATGTTGCGGCGCTGCCCTATGACGTGATGACGCGCGAAGAAGGACAAAAGGCGGTGGAGGGCAGAACGTTGAGCTTTCTCCACGTTGAAAAATCGGAAATCGACGTGCCCGACGGTACGCGGCCCGACGACATGATTATTTACGAGAAGGCGAAAGCCAATTTTGAAAAACTCAAAAAAGAGGGCGTCGTGTTTGCCGATCCGGCGCCTTTTTATTATGTTTACCGACAGCAGATGGGGGGCCGGATCCAGACCGGCATCGTCGGCGTGATGAGCGCCTCCGAGTATGACGAGGGAAAAATCAAAAAGCACGAGCTGACCCGCCAAGACAAGGAAGACGACCGGATCCGCCATGTGGACCATGTCGGCGCACAGACCGGTCCGGTGTTCATCAGTTATCCGTCGCGTCCGGCCATTCATGCTCTGATGGAAGATGTGACCGCCTTGCCTCCGGAGATCGATTTCACCGCGTCCGACGGCGTGAAGCACACGGTCTGGGTGATTTCAGAATCCGAGATCATCGAAAAGATTAAGAAGGAATTTGCGCAAATTGAGGCTCTGTATATTGCCGACGGCCATCACCGGGCGGCAGCCGGTGCCACCGTGGCCCGCCGGCGCCGAAAGCCGGACCGGGCGCAGGAATCCGACTATGTGCTGGCGGTATTCTTTCCGCATGATCAGTTGAAAGTCATGGATTACAACCGGGCGGTGAAAGATCTGCGAGGCTTGACGAAAGAACAGTTTTTAACCGCCGTTGGCGTCAAGTTTGATATTCTTGAAAATTTTCAAGAGAAGGCGCCCCGAAAACTGCACGAATTCGGCATGTATCTGGACGGCCGCTGGTATGCCCTGACGGCCAAAGAAGGCGTCTACGACGCGGCCGATCCCGTCGCCAGTCTCGATGCGGCGATCTTGCAGGATCACTTGCTGGCGCCGGTTTTGGGCATTGCCGATCCGCGCACCGACGACCGCATCAAGTTTATCGGCGGTATCCGCGGAATGGCGGAGCTTGAAAAGCTGGTGGACAAAGACGGTTTTGCCGTGGCGTTTTCCGTTTATCCCACCACGATGGAACAGATCATGGCTGTGGCGGACGCGGGGAAAATCATGCCGCCCAAGTCCACCTGGTTTGAGCCGAAGTTAAGAAGCGGATTGTTCGTTCACGAAATCTGAGCGCCGGAAAGCTGTCCGCAGGCGGCCAGAATGTCGCTGCCGCGGCTCGTGCGCAAAACGGCCGTGTAGTGCGAATCCAGAAGCACTTGCTGGAAGTTTCGCACGGTCTGTTCGGATGGCGCTTGATACGGCGAGCCCGGATAGGCGTTAAAGACAATCAGGTTGAGCTTGCAGCGAAGCGGTTTCAGCAGGCGAACAAGCTTTTTCGCATCGTCCACGGATGCGTTGACGCCGTCGATCAGAATGTATTCGAACGTCAGCATCCGACGGCCGGGCATGGGATATTTTTTGCAGGCCGCAAGCAGCTCGGCAATCGGGTATTTCTTATTAATCGGCATCAGCCGGCTGCGCCGCTCATCATCAGGGGCGTTTAGGGAGACGGCCAGATTGATGCAGATGTCCCGCCCCAGTTTCTCGATCTGCGGCGCGAGTCCGCAGGTTGACACAGTGATCTTCCGGTTGGAAAATCCCATGCCGAAATCGCAGGTGAGAATCCGGATGGCGGATAGTGTGGCGTCGTAATTGGCCAGCGGTTCACCCATGCCCATCATGACGATGTTTTTGATATCCGGCCTCTCCGTCGTTTCGTGCGCAAACGCCAGAAGCTGGCCGGTGATTTCCGCCGGCGTCAGATTTCTTTTGAAGCCCTGCTTGGCCGTGAGACAAAAATCGCAGCCCATCCGGCAGCCGGCCTGGGTGGAGATGCACAGCGTCCAGTGGTTTTTGCCGGGAATCAGCACGCTTTCGATAAAGAGTCCGTCTTCAAGTTCGAACAGCGCCTTTTGAGTGGTGTCGGAGGATTTCTGAATTTTAACGATCCGCGGCCGGTAGAGGCGCGCCAGCCCCGGAAGTTTTTCCCGGAAGTCGCGCGCCAGCGTCGTCATCGCGTCAAACGCGGTGACGCCTTGCAGATACAGACATTTCATGATCTGGCGCGCGCGGTATTTTTCCTTGCCCAGATCGCCGATGAAGGACTCCATCTCTTCCAGGGTCAAATCCAGAAGATTGGGAAGTTTCTTGTCTGTTGCCTCAACCATGCAGTTTCTTTTTGAGCGTTTCCGCGATGGCGTCGATAAAACCTTCCGTGTTGACCTTTTTGTTGGTCGGCCGCTTTTCAGCCAGAAGCAGCAGGTCTCCGGTCATGATGCCGGATTCGACCGTTTCGAGGGCGGCCGCCTCCAGCGTGTCGGCAAAGCGCACTACCTCGGGCGTTCCGTCGAGTTCCCCGCGTTTGCGCAGGCCGCCCGTCCACGCGAAGATGAGCGCCATCGAGTTCGATGAGGTTTCTTCGCCTTTAAGATGCTTGTAGTAATGCTTCTGCACCGTGCCGTGCGCGGCTTCGTATTCGAACCAGCCGTGCGGCGAAACCAGCACCGAGGTCATCATCGCGAGCGATCCGTTCGCGGAGGCGATCATGTCCGACATCACGTCTCCGTCATAGTTTTTAAGCGCCCATAGAAGGCCGCCTTCGGTTTTCATAATGCGCGCCACCGCGTCGTCAATGAGCGTAAAGAAATACTCAATGCCGGCTTGAGCAAATTTGTCCTTCCAGTTGGCTTCGAATTCCCGGTCGAAAATGTCGCGGAAACCCGCGTCGTATTTTTTGGAGATCGTATCCTTGGTCGAAAACCACACGTCGACTTTTTCGGACAATCCGTAGGTGAAGCAGGCCCTGGCGAAACTCAGGATCGATGCCTCGAGATTGTGGTTCACCTGAAGAATCCCGGCCGACGGGAACTCCTTCACCAGCGTTTTTTGCGCCTGGCCGCCTGCGGGCGTGAAGACGATTTCCAATTTGCCCGGCCCCGGAATCTGCATTTCGAAATTGTCATAGACGTCGCCGTAAGCGTGGCGGCCGATCGTGATGGGTTTTTTCCAGGACATGACGCCGGGGGCGATGTTTTTCACCAGAATCGGTTTGCGGAAGACCGTTCCGTCAAGCATCGCGCGGATCGTGCCGTTGGGGCTTTTCCAGGCTTTTTTCAAATGGTATTCCTTGACGCGGTCTTCATTGGGTGTGATGGTTGCGCATTTAATCGCGACGCCGTATTTCATGGTCGCGCGCGCCGAATCGACGGTGACCTGATCGTCCGTGTCATCGCGATGCTTGACATGCAAATCATAATAATCGATGTTCATATCCAGATAGGGAAAAAGAAGCTTGTCTTTCACCATCTGCCACATGATTCGGGTCATTTCATCACCGTCCATCTCAACGAGCGTCGTTTTAACAGTAATTTTTTTGGTCATGTATTTTACTCCATTGATAGGTGTTTAGGTATTGCCGCGCACATTGAGCGCACCGCCGGCCAGAAGCATGCTGACTTGCCTGGTCGACGCCGAGCAGGTCACTTGAAATATCCGGGCTTTGGTTTTGTTGATGACGTCAAAAGGCTTTCCCGATTCGATCGCCCGGCGGGCATTTTCAATGCAAATCGCGTCACCTGCGTCAATGGCGTCATAGTCCGTCTCGTTGGCAAACGTCAAGGGAAGAATGCCGAAATTGATGAGATTTGCGGCATGAATGCGCTCCAGGGATTTGGCGATGACCGCGCGCACGCCCAGATACATCGGGCAGATGGCGGCATGCTCGCGGGACGAGCCCTGACCGTAGGACAGCCCGGCCACAATGATGTTCGACAGCCCCTGATTTTTCAAGTCCAGCGCGCGGGAGGCGAAGGAGGCGTCCACATTTTCGAAGACGAATTCGGAATATTTCGGAATGTTGGAGCGGTATTTCATCCGGGCGCCGGCCGGGATGATATGATCGGTTGTGATTTTATCGCCGACTTTAATTGTCGCAACACCGGCGATGGAATCCGGAAGAGGGGTGTTGACCGGCGGGGCGCCGATATTCGGGCCTCTTACGATTTCTCCTTTGGTGGAAGCCGGCACCGGCCATAAAAACATCGAGTCGTCGATGGCCAGTAAATCGGGCATGTCCACCTGAGGGTGCGGCATATTCAAATCGCGCGGATCGGTGATTTTTCCGGTGATGACTGCGGCGGCGGCGGTCTCGGGGCTGACGAGATAAACATCCGCGTCCATCGTTCCCGATCGTCCGAGAAAGTTGCGGTTGGAGGTGCGAAGCGACACGCCGCCCGATGCTGGGCTTTGCGAATTGCCGATGCAAAAGCCGCAGGCGTTTTCCATAAGCCTTGCGCCCGAAGCGATCAGGTCCGCCAGGTAACCGTCGCGCGCGAGATTGTCGAGCACCTGTCGGGATCCCGGCGCCAGAATAAAACTGACACCGGCGTGGGCGACCCGGCCTTTCAGAATTTTAGCAACCGTCACCAGATCCTTGTAAGATGAATTGGTGCAGCTGCCCAGACAAACCTGGCCCACCGGCAGGCCTTCGATCGATTTGACGGTTCCGATGTTGTCGGGGCTGTGGGGTTTGGCTGCTAGAGGCTCGATGGCCGACAGATCAACTTCCACGACATCCGAGTACGTTGCATCCGCATCCGCAAGCAGCTCTTTATAATCCGCTTCACGGCGCTGGGCGCGTAAAAAATGCCGCGTCATCTCGTCGCTGGGAAAGATGGAAGTCGTCACGCCGCACTCCGCGCCCATGTTCGTGATGGTGGCGCGTTCCGGCACGCTCAGGGTTTGAACACCCGGGCCCCCGTATTCGAAGATCTTGCCGACATTGCCTTTGGTCGTGAATAGCTCCAGCACTTTCAGGATGACATCCTTCGCCGAGACCCAGGGACTCAGTTTGCCTTTGAGCTCAATTTTGACGACGGCGGGACACGTCAGGTAAAACGGCTCGCCGGCCATGGCGAGCGCGACATCGAGCCCGCCCGCGCCGACGGCGATCATGCCAAGGCCGCCGCAGGTGGGCGTGTGACTGTCGGATCCGATGAGCGTTTTGCCGGGTTTGCCGAATCGCTCCAGATGGACCTGATGGCAGATGCCGTTTCCGGCGCGCGACAAGACTACGCCAAAGGTGCGCGCGGCGCTTTGCAGGTAGAGATGATCGTCCGCGTTTTCAAATCCGATCTGAATCGTATTGTGATCGATGTAGCTCACCGACAGCTCCGTTTGAACACGCGGGATTCTCATGGCCTCGAACTGTAGATAGGCCATCGTGCCGGTCGCGTCCTGGGTGAGCGTCTGGTCGATGCGAATGCCGATTTCGCTTCCGGCTGCAAGCTTGCCGGAGACCAGATGCGCGGCCAGAATTTTTTCAACGATGTTTTGTCCCATGCGGCGATTTTTCCTTCTTAGTCTCTGGGGGTGAGAATGATGGCGATGCGGCGGTTTTTCGCGCGTCCTTCCGGCGTCTCGTTATCCGCAACCGGCTGATATTCGCCGTAGGCGGTGGCCGAAAGAATGACCGGGTCGATGCCCTGTTCCTGAAGATAGCGCGTCACATTGATGGCGCGGGCGGCGGAAAGTTCCCAGTTGGTCGGATAGAATTTGGCCAGCCTGCTGGTGATGGGAACATTGTCCGTGTGGCCTTCAATGCGGATATTTTTATCCTCGACGGTTTTGAGAATATCGACAACCCGTTTGAGCACGGCCAATCCTTCTTTTTTCACTTTGGCCTGGCCGGAAGCAAAAAGGATCTTGTCGACTACATCCACCGTGAGCTTGCCTTTGAGTTCTGTGATGGTGATTTCCCCCTGGGCGATCTCGGCTTTCATTTCCTGAAGCAAGTCCTGATAGGTCTTGCTTTGGGCTTCAACTTCCTGCGATTTTTTCTTCAGATCCGCCACCTGTTCCCGGAGTTTTGTATTGTCGGCTTCCAGATCCGCGACTTTCTTGCGGCTTGCCGCGACGGTTTTAGACAGGTCGTCGGACTTGGCGTCAAGAAGCGTTTCAAGTTCGTTTTTTTGCCCGGTGACGGTTTTGAGATTCCCGGAAAGAGCGTCGATCCGGTTTTTCAGGTCGGCATTTTCGGTCTGAAGATCTTTATATTTTGCGTCCAGCGCGGCCAGTTCCTGGCCCAGCCGATCGGCTTCGGAAACTTTCGTCAAGTATTTGCTTTCAGCAACCAGGCAGCCGCTGCACAAAACCGCCGCGACAAAAAGACACGTCCAGAAAGAAAGATGTTTTTTCATAATACCTCCGCAGTATTTTGGACTGAGTCAAACTTCGTGAAAGCTTGAAAACACGCGCCGACCGACAGGAATTGGTTCATATAATAAAGCGGGGGGATTATCAACAGGGAAAATCGGGGCGAATCGGGGATTGGCGGCCGGGTCGATCCGTCAAACGCCGTCAGGGGCGTCGATCTGCTTGACTCGAACGGCGTGCAGATAACGTTGCTGAAAATAGGGGTGGTCCAGGCGGTCGATCCGGACGGATTTCGCTTTGTAGGAAGCGTGGACAAATTCGTTGTTGCCGATGTAGATCCCGACATGGCCGATGGGTTTTCGCGTGCGGAAGAAAACCAGGTCGCCTTCCGCGAGTTCATCGCGGTTGACGCGCACACCGACAAAGGCCTGCTCACGCGCGGTTCGAGGCAGCGTGATGTCGAAGAATGCATACATCTTCCGGACAAAGGCCGAGCAATCAATGCCTTTCACGGAGGCTCCCCCGAGTTTGTAAGGGGCGCCCAGAAATCCGGTGGCCACCTTAACTAGAAGCTTTCGTTCCTCGTTGTCGCGCCAGTTGCCGAGATACGCCTCATGAGAGGATACAGGGCAGGTCTCATCCAAGATCGCTTCGTCCGGAGCAGACGGGTCGCCTTCTTCGTCCAGAAGATCCTCCGTTGCGAGCTCAGATCCAACCGGCTTAGGCAGCAGCACCTTCTGCCCGATTCGCAGACTTCGGGGATTCACTGAATTTAGTGCGGAAAGGTCTTTAACGCTGGCGCCGGTTTTGCGGGAAATGGAAGCCAGCGTGTCTCCCTTTTTGACGATGTAGAAGGCGTCAGACAAAGGGGTGACGGGCTTTGCGGTGTTTGCCGCGGAGTCCGGGAGAGTCAGAATTTGGCCGGGGCGGATAGAGTTGGTTTGGAGTTGATTGGCTTTCTTGAGGGTATGGATGCTGATGCCGTGTTTCTTTGAGATATCGTAGAGATTGTCGCCTGAACGGACGCGATAGGTTCCGGCGAAAATCGGGGATAGCGGCAGCATCAGAAATATGAGCAGACAGGAAACGATAAAAACCGGTCGTTGCGTCATGATATGCCTCCTCAAATGGTCTTAGGGGGGATCCCCTTTGTTTATGGCGCTCGGATCGAATCAACTGCCTGTTGTCGGAAATCCGGGCACGCAAAAACGAAAAAGAATCTGTCGGCCTGCAACACCGGCAAAGATGAAGATGCTTACTAAAATCCCAAAGCAGTGTCAAATTTATTTTGCAATCCGTTTCAAACAGGTATAGGGAGTGTCGACTTGACGAGAGGCGGATCATGATCCGAAACATGATAAAAATTTTTCTCTTATTGTTTGCGGCAGGGCTTTTATATTTCGCTGTGGACATTGGCCGCTATTTCTTCTATCCCGATGTGTCGGCATTGAAAAAAGGTCGGCCGGGCAAGACGGCATTTATGGAATACCGCGAAAAAACCTGGCAGGAAAAAGGGATCAAGAGGAAGATAAGAGCCGCCTGGGCGCCGATGGGACAGATCTCGCCTTTTGTTGTCAAAGCGGTTCTCATTGCCGAGGATGACAAATTCTGGGTTCATGACGGATTTGACTTCGAAGCGATGCAAAAAGCCGTGGAAAAGGACATCAAAAAGCAAGCCTTCCACGCCGGCGGCAGCACCATCTCGCAACAGCTGGCGAAAAACCTCTACCTGTCGCCCGCGAAAAATCCGATTCGTAAGCTCAAGGAGGCCATTTTGACTTGGCGTATCGAACGCCATCTCAGCAAGCGGCGCATCCTTGAACTGTATCTCAATGTCGCCGAATGGGGCGATGGTTTGTTTGGGATCAGCGCTGCGGCGAGTCGATATTACGGCAAAAGCGCCGCTTCTTTGACGGCGCGGGAGGCCGCGGAACTTGCGGCGGCCCTGCCCAATCCGAAACGGTATCGGCCCGATGGTGCGTCTCGATATGCGGCCAGACGCGCGGATCGGATTTATGCCATTATGGTGCGGCGGGGAATCGTCATTGAAGACTATGATCGCGTCATCTCGGAGCCTGAGGAAAACCCCCAAACGGATATAGTGCCGGATCTCCATCTGCCGTAAATTCTTTCCGACGTCGAACGGCCGGACTTGTGTATTTCTGAGCCGCAGCGATTACGGCTATGCCTTTAGCGGCTGCCCCGGAAGTAGCGTTCATATTGTTTGGGCAGAAGCCCCGTATGCTTTTTAAAGATTTCCCGGAAGTGCCCGCTGTTTTCGTAACCCAGGCGGTAACTGATTTGGTCGAACGTCGCGTTTTGGGTTTCAATCATTTTCTTGGCTGCTTCCACTCTGACTTTCTGAAGATAAAAAAGCGGCGTATCGCCGGTGGCGTTTTTAAACCGCCGTTCGAAGGTTCGCCGGCTCATGCCGTGAGTCTGCGCGGCGGCGTTCATGTCAAGATGGGCCCGATGATGTTTTTCGAGCCACAGTTGCGCGTTCAGAACCGCTTCGTCGGCGTGCTTTTTCTGAAACTGCAAAACGCTGAAAGGCGCCTGGGTTCTGCGCCCCATATCATGCATCAGCGCTTTGGAGCAGGAAATTGCCACCTCGTGCCCGCAGTATTTTTCCACCAGATACAACGACAGATCGATGCCCGCCGAGAGCGCGCCTGCGCAGTATAGCGTGCCTTCGTCGGTGATGACCTTTTCGGGTTGGAGAATCACATCCGGGTGCCTTTGCCGGAACAGATCCATAAACCCCCAATGGGTGGTTGCCGTCTTGCCGTTCAGAAGCCCTGTTGCGGCCAGCAGAAAGGCGCCGGTGCAGACGCTGGCGATGCTTGCGCCTCGGCGGTGTTGCGTTTTCAACCAACGGACGGTTTCCGGACGGGGCTTGGGTTCCAGAGTCCGGCGGGTGATGCTGGAGATGATGATCAAATCGGTCTTTCCGACCTCCGAAAGGGTTCGATGCGGTTGCAGCAAAACATTGTTAAGACATTTGACAGGCCCCTCTTTTTCGGCGACGATCTCCACATCAAAAAAGGGCGTGAGAGGCTGGTCATAAATCGCATTCCACAGCCTGCCGGCCAGAAAAAAAACATCCATCGGCCCCAAAACCGTTGTGGCGATTGTTCCGTTTGTCGCCAGAATGGAAACCTTTTTCATCGAATGAAGCTCCTGATCGGACATATGACGCAATCACAGCGTAGGATGCCGTTTATGCCACTTTCTTTTTCCAGAGTCAAATACTAACGTCACAATCAAAGGACGAAAGGCGAAAGGCGTCAGGGGCAATCGGTCAGGCGGTAGGCGATGAGCCGTCTATTTCCTTTGAGCTTCAGTGCGCCGGCCTAGAGCTTCCTTCTGCGAGACACGAGCCATAGGATAATATTATAAGGAGGGACTTATGATCAGCAAAAGCTATATTGACGCATTTATCCCTGATGGGAAAAATGACAACGCCTGCGTGACATGCGGCATTTGTCTCCAGAAGTGTCCCGTGATGCGGATGGATAAAGAGGAATCCAGGCAGGAATTCAGCAGACTGCTCGCCGGTGAGGACACCGAAAGGGTTTTAAGCGAGTGCACATTTTGTTACAGCTGCAATTCATACTGTCCGCAGGGGCTTCGACCATACAATCTGATCATGGAGCGGATCGTTGAAAAAAACGGCAAAAGCGGCAAAGGCATTCCGCCTGCACTGGATTATATGATGACCGGAAAAAATGAATCGGGCTATTTTTTCGATATTTACAAAGCCGCGCCGGCCGAAGATAAAGCCGTATTGGAGAAATGGTCGCAGGTTCCGCCCGCCTCTAAAGATGTCCTATTTATCGGCTGTGTCGGGCGCACCTTCCCCCGGCGTCTGGAGCATTCCAAGGCTCTGGCGAGCCTGCCCAAATTCGGCCCGAAAGACGCCTGCTGCGGCGAAATTCCGCACCGTTTCGGCGACTACGCTTACTTTACCGATCTTGTGGAAAGAACGAGAAAAATCCTTCAACAGCTTCAAACCGACCGGCTGGTTTGCTACTGCGGATCGTGCAGCAACTATTTGGGCAACATCTGGCCCAAGGATCACGGCGTGGAGCTGCCTTTCGCCGTTATTTCTCTATACGAATGGCTCTGGGAAAAATATTCGTCAGGCGAGTTGCCCATCGTTCGCCGATTTTCCAAAGAGATTGCCATGTCCGATTCCTGCTACACGAGCGAACTGGGCGACAATTTTTACAAGGCTGTTCGAGGCCTGCATGAAGCGGCGGGCATGAAAACGGTGGAACTGGCCAACAGTCGCGAAAATTCCCTTTGCTGCGGGTTTGCGGCGGGACTTCGCAATCAATACGACCAGTCCCAGGTGGCCGTAGAAGCCAGAAAGAAACTCGGCCAGATTGTTGCGACGAAAATGAAAGAGGTCAGCGTTAATTGCCCCGGCTGCTGGGCCGGCATCGGCGGCGCGGCCAAAGCGGCGAATCTGGATCTGAGTGTGAAATTCGCCATCAGCGAAATTCTGTGGGCGTTCGGCGATGATCCTCCGTCGGCGAAGAAGTAGGCGATCTTTCGATGTTTGATCAGAAAGCCTGTAAACGCTGCGGCGCGTGTCTGATCGCCTGCCCGGCTTTGCAAATGACCAAAGATCGGGCGAGGCAGGAAATTCTGCGTCTGGTGGACCGGGAGGCGGACGATCTGGTGCTGGCCAACTGCGCCGGCTGCGCCTACTGTGACAGCATATGCCCGACACAGTCAAATCCTTCCGAGCTGCGCAAGGATATTTTGCGGGCGCGCAACCGCAAGACGGGTGTAAGCGGCTTGCGGATCATCTCCGAGGACGTTCCCTTCAATATCATGTCCGCCGGGCTGGAAACGGAAAAGGAGGCCAAACTTAAGCGCCTGGACATTTTGAAACATCCGCCGCCCGCCTCCGAAGTTTTCTATCTAGGGTGCGCCCTTTCGTATATTTACACCGATCTGGCCCAAAACAAACTGTTTGAAAAGCTGCCAGCCGTGGGCGGCATGCAATACTGCTGCGGCGCCTATGCCTGGCATGCCTTTGGAGAAAAGGAGGCGCAAATCAGAGGCAGGCAGCTTCTGGCTGAATTGAAGAAAACCGGCGTGAAAAGCGTCATTACCTTCTGTCCGGAATGTGAGGATATGCTCGGACACATCTATCCTTCAATCATCGATGGTTTTGATATTTCAACGCGAAGCGTCACGGATTACCTCTGGGAAGAGCATCAGGGCGGCCGTCTGCCGTTTACGCAACCCCTTTCGGACAAAGTTACGTTCCACGATTCCTGCGCCTGGCGTAAACTCGGGCCGCGGATATTCGAAAGTCCGCGCCGGCTTCTACGCGCCATGGGAGCCGAAGTAGTGGAGATGAAGCACAACCGTGAAAAAACCATGTGCTGCGGCGCGCCGCTCATCGGGAGAAACTCTCAGATGGCGGCAGGCATCGCCGAAAAGCGGGCCCGGGAGGCCAGAGACGCAGGCGCCAAAGTCGTCGCCGTGGGCTGCGCGGGCTGCTTTTCGCTGTCGGGTGCCGCAACAAAACAGGGATTGGAAACCTATCACCTTCTCGAACTGGTTCAAATGGCCGCAGGCGACAAGCCGCCGCATCGCATCGAAGAAATCAAAACCCAGTTGGTCGGAAGCGTGATCAGCGCGATGACCTCCGACGCTTCCCTGGCTTCAAAAAAATACATTTTGAAAGACGGCGTTGTCGTTGGGGTGCCGGGATAGGCATTGTTGCCTGCAGGAATAAAGTCGGCGGTTGCCGGCCATTACGCGACAGGTTATTCGGAGCCCGTTATCGGCTCGGTCGGGCTGAAGCGGCCTTTGGGTTCATGTAGGTTCCTGAAAGAAGGCAAGTCTGCCCGCCGCACCCGTGCCCCTGGTTAAGATCGCTGACATAGCAGGAGTCGCCGGTCGCGCCGGAAGCCTGAAGCTGCACACGGTCCTTCCCGAAGACAAAGATCAATCGACACTTGTTCTGCCGGTATTCGTAGGCATTGCTGCCGGAAATTCGCGCGGCTGTTCCTTCAATCAGGCATTCATCATTTTCATTCGAAATCACGGAAAGAATAAACGTCATTTCCTTGTCGGTTCGGCTTTGCACCAACAGGTGATCATTGGCGACGATCTCTCCGTCGTAGGCATTGGTGATCTTGTGTTTATGAAAGTACCGGGTGGCCGGTTTCTTATCGTAGACAGTTAGCGTGTCTTTCGCGTCAGCGGCGCTGCAAAGGCAGAATATTGCAAACAAAACGACAAGCAATCGATGCATGGTTTTCTCCTTCGAAAACAGAATGGGGCGATCCGGTAAATTGCTGCTAGAAAAGACCATGCTCCGGTCTGATCGTCAAGGAAAAATGTTGAGCGCATGGATAGCCCGTTGAATCTTATAAACATTAATTATTCTTGCAATGCCTGCGGGAAACTGTCAAACATGACCGTAATGCGCATGGGGCAAAGCAGGCATTATTGAGATGCAGGAGAAAAGATGGACGAGCTCATCTTTAAAGCGGCAAGGCAATTGAGTCAAAGCAAGTATGCCATCGCTCTGACCGGCGCGGGCATGTCCACAGAATCGGGCATTCCGGATTTTCGCGGGCCAAACGGCGTGTGGACGAAAAATCCCGATGCGGAAAGACAAGCCTACCAGAGTTATTACAAATTCCAACAGGATCCGAAGGCGTATTGGATTGAGCGCATGACCGGCCTGTCATGGCTGAAGGATTTTTCAAGCGCCCGGCCCAACCCCGGACACCTTGCCCTGGTGGCTCTTGAAAAGACGGGCATCCTGAAATGCGTCGTGACCCAGAACATCGACAATCTTCACCAGAAAGCGGGAAGCCAAAGGGTGCTGGACTACCACGGGAATCTTTTCTTGCTGCGCTGTTACCATTGCGACGCCCGCTTTGATCCGTCTGAATACGACCTTCCGGAGCTCTTGGCCCGTGATGAACTTCCGCCTTGCTGTAAAAAGTGCAACGGCGTGCTTAAGTCGGATGTCGTTCATTTCAACGAGGCCATTCCCCCGGATGTGGCCCAGGCGAGCCTCGAAGAAGTAGAGCGTTGCGATCTGATGCTCATTTGCGGAACCTCGGCCACGGTGTACCCTTTTGCCATGCTCCCTCGGATGGCCGCCGAAAAAAAGGACAAGAGAAAAATGACGATCATTGAAATCAATGCCGAACCCACACCGCTTACCCGCGAGGGGATATCGGATTATTTCATTGAGGGCAAAACGGGCGTCATTTTGCCGCGGATCGCCGGCGAGGTCAAAAAGTGACGGAGTATTATCAGTGAGGCAGTGGAGCAAATGAGTTCCGTCGCGAATGAGAAGGCTGTGGACCCCATCCATGAACGACGGTCCGAATCATTGTGGTTTATGCCGTCTTTCGAGGGTCCGCATGTCTTCGGTTCCCGAGAACATTTTTTTCATTTTATGTTCGGATATCTGTTGCCCGGTCTGGAACACTGGGTCCGTTGCGCGCCGGATAAGACGGGGATTTTTCTGACTTGCGGTCCTGTCATGAATTCCTTAATTATGGAAGCGTGCTCGCTTTTAGGTCTCCAAGTTTCGATTGAATCGTTTAGGCCCGAAGGGAAACCGTTAAACCTGAAAAACAAAATCGTTTGCGCGCGATGGGACTGCTGGCTGACCGAGCCAGTCCGCATGAGCCGTCTGGACCGATTCGGCGGATTATCTCCCTGGTCGGTGCGCAGCCGCATGCAACGCATACGGCTTTTGTTCCTAAATCGCACCGGGGCTCTGAAGGCCAATTCGTCCGAAGATCTGGCAGGTTGGCTTTTATTGCGGCGATCGCCCGAACATGAATTTTATCGACAAGGCGGGGCTGCACAAATTCCGGGCTACGGCACAGGGCGCTGCGCAATCGGCAACATCGAAGCCCTCGCCGAGGGTCTGATCGATGCCGGAATTCCCATACAAGTCTATGAACCCGGCAGGCACTCTCTTGAAGATCAAATACGTGTCTTTCATGGAGCAAAAGGTGTTTTGGGAATACGCGGCGCCGAATTCGCCAATCTTTTATGGATGCGTTCCGGTTCGCAGGCCCTTATGATGGCAACTCCGGTAGAACAGGAGAATCATGCGTCCAGACACTTGGCCAAAGTAGGCGGCATTGATTTTACCGCCGTGAAGGTGGACTCTTTTCATCCGTCCGTGTCCGTCATAGAGGTGTTGCGGGCGATTCGGCGATCAGGAAAATGATGCTGCGTGGGTTGCTGTACGATACACCCGAATACTTCCATGCCTTGAACTGGTTGGGCAAGCCTCAAGCGAGCGACCACTTTGCTTATGTTTTACGGGAGCTGCCCTGGGGCGATATTGATGCGAGAGGGAGCTGGCCCTATCAAACATTTCCTGACGACGCTCACATCGACAAGCTGACCTCGGGCATATTGTTCGATGGTGTGAAACCTCTGATTCCCTTAACCTGGACCGGCGTGATCCGGCCTGACTTTCCTGTTGATGAGTTAAATCAACGCCTGTTGAACCTGAAAAATCGCCATCGCGTCCATTGCACGCCGTTGAAGTCTCATCTGGGGCACCTGCCCGGGGTTTCGCCCGCCCATAAATCTTTTAGCGCCAGAACCCGCCGGCGTCTTTCTTTGGCTGAAAAAACCTTTTTTGTCGATGTGGGCTCCAGCCTCACGGAGATTTATGAGGCTCTGGGTGCATGGCAGGATGAACTGAGGGTCGAGCGAGGCATTCCGCGGTGCTCCTCTCCGGATCAGGACCATTTTGCCGGTCTTCATCGGATCGCTATCAAAACGCCCGAATGTCTGCTCGCCATAGAGCTTCGCCGAAGAAGCGACCGGGCATTGCGGGCGGCGTTTTTGCTGACCAAAGAAAGCGGCCGGAACACATCTTGGCATGCCCACAGCCTGTTGAGCCGGGAGGATGCAAGGCGTTGTTTTGGAACCTATCTTCTTTTTGTCGCCGTAATTGATCATCTGGGGTGCGATCCGATATGGTGGGGCGGCCAACCTGCGGGTTTGAACGGCCCGGGCGTCTTTCGTTTCAAACAGCGGTTTTCCAACGCTTCGGCTTACGCCCACTTGGTGAGCATCGACCTTCACCCCGAACGTCTCAGGGCCGTGCGCGCCTCATATCCCCTCCACGCCTGGTTGCCGGATTACCGAGATCCGCAAGAGGAGATGAAGCGCTGAGCGATGCGTTTTCCCGCTTGCCGGGTTGGGCCGGCCACTAAACAAGAGGGCCAGGTGAGCTGTAAGAACTTGATTTGACTGAGAAAAAATCGTTTTTTATCTTTAAGGGGATTTCCAGGCGGCTTTTTGCCGAGAAACTTTTTTATTGACTTGGTTAGCACGCTCTGCATATCTCGTCTTCCAAGAAATGTTTTTAAAAGGAGCCTTTTGAACAATGCCGTCTTTGCTCGAAATGCTCGGGTGCCGCTATCCAATTATTCAGGGGCCTATCGGGAATATGAATTCCCCGGACATGGTCGCCGCCATATGTAACGCGGGCGCCTTCGGGATGCTGGCTTTGGGATTTATTCGTGAACTCGATGACGCCAGGCGCCTTATTGGGGCGGTGAAAGAGCGAACCAATCAACCCTTCGGCGCAAACGTCGTGTTGATGAATCCGCAATGCGGCGAAATTTTGAAAATCCTGGCTCAAAGCGGCGTGAAAACCGTGACCACATCGGTCGGGCAGCCCGGCGACATCTATCCGTTGATTCATGATCTGGGTCTGAAAGGTCTTCACGTGGTATTGTCTTTGGCGCACGCTGTGAGAGCTGAGAAATCAGGCGTTGACGGACTGGTTGTGGTTGGAGCCGAAGCCGGCGGGTTGCGCTCTCGAAAACCGGAGTCTTCGACGATGGTGCTTGTTCCCCTGGTGTCGGATGCCGTTTCCATCCCTATTGCAGCGGCGGGCGGCATAGCGGATTCGCGCGGCTATCGGGCCGCTTTGGCGCTGGGGGCGCAAGGCGTTCAGATCGGCACGCGGTTTATGGTATCGCGTGAAAGCGGTCTTCATGACAAATGGAAAGACGCAGTGATTCGCTGCACCGACGGCGGAACGACACTGCTGCCCGTTCAGAAGGTCTTAATGACCAGAGCGGTCATCACCCCCGCTCTGGAAAAGCTGATCGCAGAGCATCCCCACGATCTGGAGGAGGCTTTGCAGTATGGTGATCGCATTCAGGCTTGGGATCGGGGGGATTATGAAAACGCCATTGCCGGCGCGGGACAAGTCGGCGCGTTGATCAAAGACATCCCATCAGTCAAACACATCATTGAAGAAATGACATCCTGACGATCCGCCCTGAAGCGCTTGACGGCTAGCGATCGATTGAATGAATCCGGTTGATTGCCGCCTATTTAGAATCCTTCAAGACGGCCAGAGACTGCTTCAATTGTCCGTCAAGAATCAGCTCTCCGGTAATTCTGGCGGCTCTTTCGGCGGGACGGCGGCATTTCTTGATGGCGTTTGCCTTGACGAATTCCATCCCCTCTTTAGGATCGGTCAGATTGAAACTGCGCCCGAAGATACCGTGCTGAACGTCTCGGCAGTTGCATCCGCCGAACTCCTCTTCAAACCGTTTGCACAGTTTGCGGGCCGCAGACGTCGTCCGTGTCACCGCGGCCATATCGTCGGCGTTGTCCCTGCCGAAAGCCAGCCCCAGCGCCATGATGCCGGCAACGACGGCGCCGCAGGTTTCGCCGCGCAGCGCCATGCCCGGCATGGCGGTTGCCGCTTTGAGCACCTCGGCGTTGCCCAGGTTGAAATGCTCCTGCAGCGCCAGCAAGGTGCCCTGTGAGCAGCTTGCAAAGCGTTCTTCATAATCTCCGGCTGTTTTTTCCAGTGCATCAAGCAAATCGTTTCGCTTCCGATCAGTCATTGCTCATTTCTCCCTTTTTACTCGGAAGCTGCAGGGAGATTCACCCTTTATCTGCGCGCGTCGCTCGTAATAGTCCCGCACTGCGGCCAATGAGCGGGCGGCGCGCTCTGGATCCTGATATACGGGAACGCCTTCATCCAAAAGGGTTCGAACCATTTTTTCCTGAAGACTGCGATAGGTAAAACCGACAATCGGCTTGTCGGAATGCAGCCGGGTCAGGCTGACGAATTTTTGTGCGTAATCGTTGATCAGTTTGTCCGCTTCCGCGCCGATCGCCTCCTCGGAAACGCCCATTTCCCCCAGAATGCGTTCGAGAAAGAGCCCCGGAGAAACAAAATAAGCCAGAAGCATATCTGTTTGTTGGTCCTGAAGCAGGGCATCCGGAATATTGAAATAATCCTCCGAAGGATTTTTGCTGAAGGTCATGTCCACCGGGTTGGCCGTGCTGGCGGTTTTGGGAATCATTGGTTTGAGCTTCTCCACGGTTTCCGGCGAGAGGCGCGGAAGCGTCAGTCCCGAACGCCCGCAGGAATCCGCCGCTGTGGCGCCGGGCCCGCCCGAATGCGTCTGGACAACAACCCGGTTTCCCCCGGGCCGCGGCAGGGTGCCCAGAGCCAGCGCGTAATCAAAAAGTTCCGTGAGGGTTTGGGCGCGGATAATGCCGCACTGTTTGAAGATTCCGTCGTAAATTTCGTTGGGACCGGAGAGAGATCCGGTGTGCGAGAGCCCCGCCTGCTTTCCCGCTTCCGAGCCGCCCACGTAGAGCGCGACAATGGGTTTGTGCGGCGTGATGGCTTTCGCGATTTTAACGAATTTGTCCCCGCGGTTGATGCCTTCGATATAGAGCGTGATGACCTTCGTGTTGGGGCAGGCGCCCAGATATTCCAGGCAATCCACAATGTCGATGCTGGCTTCGTTGCCCACACTCAAGGCCGTGCTGAAGCCCATCCCGTGACGGTGGAGGTAATTGAACATCTGTGTAATGAAACTTCCGCTTTGAGACGCTAGACCGACAAAGCCTGGCCGGCAATCCGCCTTGATGGGCGTGGGATTGAGTTTGAAATGGAGATTAGCGACACCCAGGCAGTTGGGACCGAGAAACCGGATGCCGTGACGGCGGGCGATGGCTTCCAGTTCTCTTTGCAGCGCCGCGCCTTCCGGGCCCGATTCGCGGAATCCGCCGGAGACCACGATGGCACTCCGGATGCCTTTTTTGCCGCAATCATCAAGCGTCTGGCACACGATTTCCGTGGGCAGCACAAGAATGGCCAGATCGGGAACTTCCGGCACATCCAGAATACTCGGATAGGCGGGGAGGCCGCGGACCACTTTTTCCGTGGGATGAACCGGGAAGATTTTCCCTTCGTAACCCAGCGCCTGCAAAGACGACAGCATGATCGACCCCATGCGCATAAACGCGTTGGAGGCGCCGAAGAAGGCGATGCTTGTCGGATTGACAATCGGATAGAGAGGACTTTCGGATATAGAACGAATCATTTTACACCTGCATCCTATTTATAATGTTAATGTTGATGATGGATAAGGAAGGTCCAGCTGAAATGCCGCCTGCATTACTCCATTGAAAATCAACGCTTTATCATTTATTACACCACCGGCAGTTCCTGCTTCTTGTCTTTTTTGTCCTGTTCGTCGAGGATGATCGCAAGCGCCATACGGGCCGCTTTGCCCACCAGCGTGGAGCAGCCCTCCGGCATTCCCGCGGACAGCGCCGCTTTCATGTCTTCCATATCGTAGAGATTGAAAAAGCGGCCGAACTGCTTGACCTGAAGATCGTGGCAGCGGCAGGCGGAAAACTCCGCGACAAACTGCTCCTGAAATTTTTTGGCCAGCAAGAGCGCCCGAATCTGCTTGCCCATTTTCGCCAGGTCTTCTTTTTTGCGTCCGAAAAAGTAGCTGATCGCCATCGTGCCGCCGGAAAGCGCGCCGCAATGGCCGTCGCCCGTCAGGCCTACGCCGTCTGCAAATCCCGTGGCACAGCGCACGACGTTTTCATCTTCCACGCCCAGGACTTCAAAAATGGCGCTAAGCGAGCATTGCGCGCAGTTGCCGCCGCGAAGTTCATAGGCTTTCGCCCTCTTAAAGACTTCTTCGAGCATTTCTTCTTTGTTCATTTGGTTTATGATCTCCAGAGTGAAAATTTAGACTTCATACTCATCTGTGTCCCCCGCCGGCGGGGGCAGGGGGTGGACGTTTTTAATGTCGCCATTATTTTCACAAATTGCACAGTGGTATTTCTATTTCCACCTCCGGCGCTTTGCGCCACCTCCGCCTAACCTGAAGGTCACGCGAGCGGAGGACACCATCCACCATGCACTATCCACTATTTCCTGGCCCGCTCCAGTATTTCGGCAAGACCCAGCACTTCCAGGCGGTCTTCCAGGTTTTCCATCTTCACCGCATCGGTTAGCATCTTGGCGCAGTTGGGGCAGGCCACTGCCAGAATCGAAGCGCCGGTTTCGGCTGCTTCGCGCACGCGCACACGCGAGGCGCTGTCTTCAGCCGTGCCCAGAATGTCGGTGAAGAAGTTGCCGCCGCCTCCGCCGCAGCAAAAGGCGTTCGCGCCGTGGCGGTGCATTTCGACAAATTCAGCCTTGGGAATCGCTTTTAGAATTTCCCGCGGCGCCGAGTAGATTTGCTGATGCCGCCCCAGGTAGCACGGGTCGTGATACGTGATCTTGACCGGGTAGGCTTTGAGCTTGATCTTTTTCTTTTTAATAAGTTCGGCCAGAACCTCGCTGTAATGCTGAACCTTAAATTTGCCGCCAAGCGCCGGATAATCCTTCTTAAAGGTGTTTAGCGCATGCGGATCGAGCGTGATGATTTCCTTGACGCCTTTGGCTTTGAAGGTATCAATATTGGCCTGGGCCAACTGGGCAAAGAGTCCCATCTCGCCCAGAGCCCGCACGTCGTTGCCGTCGCAGCCTTCCTCAGCTCCGAGAATGCCGACCGAAAGGCCCGCGTCCACCAGCATTTTCCCCACGCTTTGGGCCATGCGCTTGCCGACTTCATCATAAGAGCCGACCGAGCCCGCGTAAAAGAGGTATTTCTGGTTGGTGTAGGGTTTCAGTCCCGTTCCCTTGGCCCAGTCGCCCCGTTCGGACTGCGGCAGTTTGTAGGGATTGCCGCTTACGGCAACGGCCTTGAAATAGTCGCGCACACCGGGCGGAATCCGGCCCTCTCCCACCAGTTCGGCGCGGGTTTCCTGAAAGATGTCCGGCAGGAAATCCTTGAACTTGGGGAAGACGCACTGATCCTTGCAGTTGTCGCAGGCCACGCAGGAAAACATGATTTCGGCAAAGCGCGCGGAGGTTTCGATTTCGCCATGAAGCCACGCGCGGGTGAGCCACATGCGGCCGCCGGGGGCGAAGGTGTCCCAGCCGAAGGCCTTGTAGGACGGACAGTTGAAATCGCTGTAGTCGGACGGATACTTGCAGTAGCCGCAGCGGAAGCAGCGATGGACGATCTGTTCATGTTCAATGTGCCTGATGGTGGTCATGCGTTCACCTCCCAATTGCCGGGGTTCATGATCCCCTGCGGGTCGAGATTTTTCTTGATCATCAAAAGGAGTTTGCGCGCGTTGGGTTCCATGCGTTCGAGCAGCATTTTCTGTTCCTTGTGGTTGGGCTTCCAGGGAATGCCGCCCATGTCCAGAGCAAAGGTCATGGCCTCGTCAAGGGCTTTTTCCACCCGCTCCATCATGGCCGCGTCATCACGATTAAAGGCAAACGAGATGCTGAACATCATGGCATGACCGCCGGAGATGAGCCTCGCCGCGCTGGCGTAAAGGACGTTGTATTTCTGAGCCAGTTCCACGACCTTGGCGGCGTACTGCGGGTAATGCTCGATCAGCGCGATGGGCCCGGAATACTCAAACCCGCCGCCTTTGGGCACATCGGCAAAATCGGCAATCGTGCGGCCCGGCATTTCCAGGAGGGTTGATTTCATATACTGAACCGACATAAAGCCGCCGTCTTTGGCATCCATGTGCTCCTGAAGGCTGTCCCAGATCATTTTCCTTTTGAATTCGATTTCATCTTCCGTATCGCCGGTAAAAAAGATCGTCACATGAAAGTTGCCCAGAAACATTTGCGGTTTGGGCTGGAACCAGACATTGATGTCTTCGCAGACTTCCAGATGCGTGAGCTTATAGAGGATCTGCGGAACGAGCTCGACTCTGTCCGTGACAAACAATTCCACATCGCGAATTTTCTTGTTCGGAAAAAGTTTCAGGCCGACCTTGGTGATGATGCCCGTCGCCCCCAGCCAGCCCAGGAAAAGCCCGGAAAGATCCGGCAGCGTGGGCCCTTTGGAAAACCAGTACGGCCCGATCGAGGGAGAGCCGATCCGGCAGATTTCGCCCGTGGGCAGAACCATCTCGAGGCCTGTGACCATATCGGAATTGAAACCGTACTGATTGGTCAGCCGTCCCTGTCCGTGCAGGGAAACATTGGCGGCAATCGTGGTGGTGGGGGGCGCGTCGGGAAGACTGTGACGCAGTGTCGGATGGTTTTTTTGCAGGTAGGATTTGAGCGCGCCCTGGGACGTGCCGCCTTCCATCACGGCGTAGCGGCCCATGGGGTTCACTTCCAGAATTTTGTTCATCCGCTTCATGTCCAGGACGATGCCGCCTTTAAGCGGAATGACAAGACCCGCAAGCGACATGCCGTTTCCCATCGGAACAACGGGGATCTTTTCCCGGCCGGCCAGCTGGACGATCTTTTGAACTTCTTCGGTGGTTTTGGGCGCGACGACATAGTCGGGCTTGTGCGGCGCAAGCACGCCGGGATCGCGCGAATAAAACCAGAGTTCCTCCGGCTCGTTGGAAACGCCTTTCTCGCCGACAATGTCAATCAGGGATTGCAGGATGTCGCTCATGTCGTCCCCCTTTCTTTTTCGCCGATGGCCATTTTGCAAAGATCGATAATGTGCACGGGTTTCAGGCCCCGCTTGGCGACTTTTTCCGAAAGAGACGATTGGCAGGCCGGACAGTTGAAGACGCAGTATTCGGCGCCCGCGGCCAGCATGTCGTCAATGTTGCGCTTCTGCACGTCGTCGGCCAGTTTGTAGCCGGAAATGGAGCGCAGAATCTCCGCGCAGCAAAGCGCGTTTTCGTCCTGGTAGGTTCTTTTGGGCGCCTTGACGCCGATGAGATTGAAGATTTTCTTCACCAGCGCGTGTTTGTCCGGAATAAGACGGTTGGAGCAGGAACGCTGATAGGCGACGGTGATGTTAAGGGGTTTAATCTTATCTTTGAGCTCCTTCATGCGCTGCAAAACAAAATCCAGGTAGTAAACCGGTTTGAAGGGCACGTCCATGCCGTAGGCGGAGGCAATCGAGGTCAGCGTGCCGTAGCATTCGTCATGCAGGCAGATGACTTCCTTGACGCCGAGTTTCCGGTAGTTTTCGATGACGATGGGGAGACGCTCCTTGATGACCGACATGCGGGCAAAGTGCGTATGGACGGCGGGGCACATGAATTCCGCACCGAAGACGCCCGCGTCGGCGACATCCTTGAAAATCTCGCCCGTTCCCAGCGGCCCCAGGTCGGGGATGTAGCAGCAGGAGAGCGCCTTGTCTTTCACGTTGCCCACCAGACACTTGCCCTGCATCTGGGTCATGTTGATCCACTGGTTGGTGATGGGCCGGGGCGCGGTGAACAGGCCTTTTTCCTCGCGCTTCTCCGAGATGAGGTAGAAGGGGTGATTGCCCCGCGTGCAGTATTCTTCGCAGGCGTAGCAGGTCATGCATTCGTTAAGGACCCGCGAATCCTTCCCTTTCATGATCTTCATCATTTCTCCGTGCGCTTCCTTATGCCCGGCAAACGTCATGTACTGGCATTTGAGCAGGCAGTCGGCTGAACGGCAGCTTGCGCAGACTTTTTGATCGAATTTCAGTTGATACACGAAAGCACCTCCAGAATTTTTAGTCCGGCGGACGGGGCCTTTTTGATCCAGTCCCTATCGGCGGGGGGCTGAGCTCTAAACAGTCGTGACTATACAAAAAAACGGTTGTTCCCGTTACTGCGCGGAGGCCAAAGTGACTTTGCTGTGCGGTTCATTCAAGGCCGAGGGATTTCGCCCGTAAACTTCTTTGAATGACGATGAAAAATGAGAGAGATTTTCAAAGCCTACCTCCAGGTAAACATCCGAGGGTGTTCTATGTTTTTCCTTGATGAGGTAATAGGCGTGCTCCAGGCGTTTTTTCTTAAGCCAGCGGCTGGGCGACTCGTCAAAAACCTTTTTAAAATCCCTCTTGAATGTTGAAAGGCTGCGACCGGTCATTCGGGAAAAAGTTGTGAGCGGCACATTAAAGACGAAGTTCTTGCTCATGAAGTCTTCCAGGTCGATCTTGCCGGGTTCGGCGAAATGAAACAAAGACTGATAAAGAGGCGCATCCATCTGCTTGAGAAGCAATAGAGTTTCCCTTGTTTTGATGTCGCTCAATTCCGGGCCGAGCGGCAGGCCGGAGTCGAAATAAAGGTGGAGGGATTCAAACAGGCTGTCCAAAAGAGGCGAGGGGACGAGTTTTTTCACCCGGCAGAGCTTTTCGGCAAACAGCGCGTTGCCGGACGGGTTGTGCTCCTGTTTGTTATAGCTTTGCAAAAAGGACTTCCGGATGAAAATGCTGAGAGTTTTAAACGCCTTCCCGCCGGAGCCCGGAAATTTTGAAAATTTGGCCAGCGTGTTTCTGCGGACGAAGATCGTATCGCCCGCCTCGAAGGTGTTTGTTGAATCGGCTTCAACGATCGTCAATTTGCCCCAAAGCAGATGGATCAAAAGATGCGCCGGAACAAACTGCTCCTTCTCGGTCATTGAAGACGCTCTGACGGAACAAAAGATGCTGTCGCGTTTAAAACTGAAGCCTTCTGGAGTCATACAAATCAGGTTTTGCCCATCGGCGCGCAATGCGATCGGCTTATTGGTTCTTTTTGGGCGTATTATTATCCATTGTAACCGGCGCATCGGGCGATTGCATCCATTCCTGCATACCGCCGTCATAGAGGCGGACATTGGTGTAACCCAGCAGTTGGGTCATCAGATACGACCAGATCGGGCAGCATTGTCCGATATCACAGTAGGTGACGATTGCCGCATTGCGGTCTTTTCCGGCGGCCGCTTCGACAATCTGGGCCAGCTCTTCTTTGGTTTTGAACGTTTTGTTTTCATTGAAGGCGCAGGACGTCGGCATATTAAACGCGCCGGGGATGTGTCCACGCAGAGGCACGCAATCCATTTTCTTTTCGCCGGTGAAAAACTCTCTTTCCCGGACATCCAGAAGAATCAGTTTGCCCATGTTATTTTTTATATAGTCGGCGTCGGCGAATTTTTCGCCGACATATTTTCCCAGGAAGGGTTTGGCCTTGCGGCGTTCGATTTTTGTGGATAGAGGCTTTTTCTCCGCGACCCATTTGTTCATGCCGCCGTCGAGCAGCGCGACGTTTGCGATGCCGGCATACTGAAGCGTGCAAGCCACACGGGCGCTTTGGTAACTGAGCCTGGGGGTATCCATGCAGCCGGTCACGACGACCCAGTTATCGAAATGGATGCCGAAATACCCGATGGTGTCGTCGATGTCGTCTTTATCGGGCAGGGAAGAAAAAAGCCCGTCTTTCATATAAGCCCATGCGCGATAAAACGCATTAACCGCTCCTGGGATATGGCCTTCCCGGTAATCTTCAACGCTTCGGACATCCAAAACGATCAGTTTGGGGTTTTTGAGATTAGCCGAAAGCCAATCCGTTGAAACAACAGGGGGGATGTCGCGGGCAAAAACCAGTGCCGGCATTAAAAGGGTCAAAAAAACTGCCGCAAGGAGTTTCTGTGAAATGTTTCTTTTCATGCGCATCCTCCTTTTATCTTCAATTGATTCGTTTTATATACGAATACTAAGCCACATTAATTTTGGCAAATATAACATATCCGTCTAACAAAGAGCCAGTTGAATATTAGAACATCAAAATACTTGTATATTGAAGGTATTCGGCAATGCTCCGGTGTGAAAAACGGATTAATTTTGTTCACAATAACGCAATAAGGAGTGCTATTTATCGTGCAGAGGATTTTCAAAACAATTTTACGCAAAGAAGTAAGGCGAAAAGTGCATGCTTGAAAGCATCTAAGGTCGGAAGGTATGGGTGTTAATACTGATTTTTATCCTGCACCTGATCATCTTCTTCATTGTAACCGGCAGAATAGGGTGTTTTTCAGGATGACAATAGTCGGCGGCGCCCGTCTGACGGGGGCTGCGACAATTTTGCCATGCGATGGGCGCACAAGCGTCTGCTGCGAAAAATACATCGATTTTACGGATAAAAAATCTTCTGTCTTGTGTCAAGAATACTCCAGTGCAGGCAATTTCAGCATCGAAGATAAGAAAATCCATCCCGGACGGCCCGAACATGTTTCGGTCTCCATGGCCTATCGAGCAAAACAGATCAAGCTTTGCCTTATCTTTCTTATCGAAGGAATAAATATAAAATAAGGAATAAAAAGGAATAATAAGGAATAATAAGAAAAAATAAGTTGTCTTTAATCTTGACAGCCAGGCTTGTATTTCCTATGGTGTCGTCGCTTTAGGCTAGAAATAGCATACAACAGACAGGGCATCATGCCTGCTTAAAATAAGGCAAGTTATTGAAATGATACCGAAAAAACATGGACCAATCTCAAGGGCGACGTTTCTGTCTAGTGATAAGTTAATTGCCAATGGTATCAGGTGCTTAAGATTATTGACCAATGTGTGGTTCAGGGGTTTGTTTCTGATTCTTGGCGGCCTCATCCTTCTTTTTATCATCGTTCCCGTCGCCAAAATGATTTTCGCCTCCAGCCCGGCCATATTAATCGATTCTTTACGGGATTCAGAAATTACATCATCCATTATCCTGACCCTTTACGCGGCATTTCTGGCCACGGTCATCGGGTTTCTATTGGGTGTGCCGTTGGCCTATCTTCTGGCAAAAACGCAGTTTCCCGGCAAAAGACTCATCGAAGGCATCATCGATCTGCCGCTGGTGATTCCCCATTCCGCAGCAGGTATCGCGCTTCTATTTGTATTCGGTCGCCATTATTTCGTCGGACAAGCCTTCGACGGTATCGGCGTCCGTTTTCTGGATTCTCTGGCGGGCATCGTGATCGCCATGTTGTTTGTCAGCGTTCCCTTTTTGATCGATTCGGCCAAGGAAGGATTTCAAAAAGTCGATCCGCGTCTGGAAAAAGTAGCCAGAACATTAGGCGCCACGCCTTGGCGGACGTTTGCGCGTATTTCCTTCCCCCTGGCCAGACGCAGCATCACGGCTGGTTGCATTCTGATGTGGGCGCGGGGCATGAGCGAATTCGGCGCGGTCATCATCATCGCGTATCATCCCATGATTGCGCCCGTGCTGGTTTATGAGAAGTTTGAAACGTATGGGCTCGACCACGCCCGGCCGATTGCCGTGATCCTCATCCTTATTTCTCTTTTCGTTTTCGTGGTCCTGCGCCTCTTGTTGTACCGGAGGGAAAGATGATTTCCATCCGCAACCTCTACGTTGAACTGGGCGATTTCACGCTCAAAGACGCAAGCCTTGATGTCAAAGACGGCGAATATATGGTGGTGGTCGGTCCCTCCGGCGCCGGGAAAACGGTGCTTCTGGAATCCATCGCCGGACTTTATTCGCCGGAGCGCGGAGAAATCCGGCTTCGCGGCCGCGACGTCACAAGGCTCAGCCCCGAACGGCGGCATGTGAGCATTGTTTATCAGGACCATGCGCTTTTTCCGCACCTGTGCGTTCGGGACAATATTCTCTTTGGACTGCGCATGCGCAAGATCGATGAAAAAGAGTGCAGTGAAGCGTTTTCCCGGGTTGTGGAATTATTCAGTATCCGGTCGCTTCTGGATCGCGATCCTCAGACCTTGTCCGGCGGCGAACAGCAGAAGGTCGCCCTGGCGCGGGCGCTGTGCGTGTCACCCGATGTGCTGCTTCTGGACGAACCGCTGTCGTCTCTGGATCCGAAAACTCGTGAGGAAATCGAAGCGGAGCTTCATCACTTACACCGTGAGCTTGATGTGACCACGCTCCATGTAACGCACAATTTTGAAGAAGCCGTTGCGTTGGGCGATCGTATTGCCGTTATCGGCGAAGGGGAGGTCAAGCAGGTCGGCACACCTGAAGACATCTTCCGCAAGCCCAACTCCGAATTCGTCGCAGAGTTTGCCATGTCTCGTAATCTCTTTATTGGCGAGCTTTCCAATACTGGCATCGGACAGTGCGATTTTCAATCCGGCGACCTTCATTTTTCCGTGGATAGCGGAAATGGCCCCGGCAACCGGGCCGTTATCCGGCCCGAAGATGTCATGCTTGTGTCCCGGGACGCTATTCCGAGCAGGACCAACACGTTCACCGGCGAAATTGTGCGGATCGCCGACCGGGGTTCGACGCTGTATATTGATGTCTCCGTGCCTTCAGTCATCACGGCGCTGGTCACGCGTCATACGTATCGGGAAATGGAATTGAAAACCGGCATGCGCGTCAGCGTCTGTTTCGATGCGTCGTCGGTTCATGTTTTTCAGGAATGAACTTTATTAAAAGGAGGTCAAGTATGAAAGCAGTATGCAAAAACCAGTTTTTATGGATTGTCCTGATCGGCTGGATTCTGGCGGGAGTTCCGGCTATGAGTCAACCGGCGATGGCTGCCGACATTGAAGGCAAGCTTCCGGTGTTCATCGCCGGCAGCCTTACTGTGCCGTTTAAGGCAGTGAGTAAGGAATACAACAAGCACTATCCGAAAGTGGACGTGCTTATTGAAGGGGGCGGCAGCGCGACGACCATACGCAAAGTCACGGAGCTCAAGCGCGAGGGCGGCGTTATCGGCTCGGCGGATTACAAGATTGTCCCGAAGCTGATGTTTCCAGATTACGCCGATTGGTATATTGTGTTCGCTTCCAATCAGATGGTGTTGTGCTATACGGAAAAATCGAAGTATGCCAAAGAGGTTAATGCCGACAACTGGCATGAGATTCTTCCCAAAGAGGGTGTGATGTATGGCCGCAGTGATCCCGACCAGGATCCTTGTGGTTATCGCACACTGATGGTCTGGCAGTTGGCTGAAAAGCATTACGGTGTTTCCGGCATTTACAAAAAGCTTTATGGCGCCAAGGGCGACACCATGAGAGCTAAATCCGTAGACCTGATTGCGCTTTTACAGTCGGGCGATTTGGACTATGCCTTTGAGTATAGTTCAGTGGCACGACAGCATGGCCTTAAATTCCTGCAGCTGCCGGAACAGATCAATCTTTCCAGCGCCAAACACGAAGCATTTTACGCGCATGCCAAAGTCAGCATCAAAGGAAAGAAACCGGGAGAGACCATAGACCTTACAGGCGAACCGATTCTTTATGCCGTGACGATTCCCAAAAATTATCCCGATCAGAAAAAGGCGCAAAGTTTCGTGGAATTTCTTTTGAGCGAAAAGGGCCTTGCCGCGTTGGAAGCGACAGGCCAGGATGCCGTCCGTCCGGCTGTGGCGAGCGACAAAAACAAACTGCCCACAGCGCTTCAGAAATATGTTCAGTAAAAAAGAATAAATTTCAATTGAAGAGAGGTTGTTTATGTTCAAATTGAGCAGTGTCAAGCGGAGTCGCACGCTGATTGCAGCGGTTGTGTTAACGGTGTGGTGTTTGCTTGCCGCCGGGTGTGCGGTCAATTCGACCAATGTCGTCCCGGCGGAATACAAGCAGATTGTGATTGCTACCGGTAGTCCTTATGAACTCGGCCTGGTGGATGAATTGGCCAAAGCCTTCCAGAAAAAGCACGGCGGCGTCATCCGGTGTATCAAAACGCCGACTGGCCCCGGTCTGGATCTCGGCAGGCATGGACTTACCCACATTACGATGGGGCATGAAAGAGCCGCTACGGCGCGTTTTGCAAAGGAAGGCTATGCGGCCCGGCGGACCGACCTCATGCATAATTTTACGGTAGTGGTCGGTCCGGCCGAAGATCCAGCGAAGATTGAAGGACTGACCAGTATTAAAGACGTTCAGAAGCGAATTCACGAGGCCAAAGCGCCATACCTTTCGCGGGGCGACGGCGGCGGTATGGATATTCTGGAACGCAAGACCTGGCAGGATCTGGGCGTGAATCCTGAAGGGCAGCCTTGGTACCAGGTCAGCAAAAAGTTTATGCTCGCGTCATTGCTGGATGCAGACAAAAACGGACAGTATCATATGCTGGATTCCTCCACGTGGGCGCTGCACAAAGCCAAGACGAAAGGCTTGAAGCTTCTGGTCAAAGGCCCCCCCAACGAATATGAAATGTGCCTGGTCAATACCGAGAAGCATCCTCACCTGAAGTACAATCAGGGTCTGGCGGAGAAATTCTACGAGTTCCTGACCGGCGAAGAGGGGCAGAAGATCATTGCCGAATTCGGCGTGAAAGAATATGGAGAGCCAATTTACTATCCAACGGTGATTCCGTCGAAGAAGTAAAAGACGACCTTAACGAAGCGAAAAAAGTTTATCTTAAGAAGCCGTTTCCAACAGGAAACGGCTTCTTTATGCCGAGCCGCGATACACGCCGTCATAATCGAACGTGGAGAGCGTTTCGGTTTTGGCGGGATTTTTCATGCCGCCTGAGATAATCCGTCCGATAAAGAGGGTGTGATCTCCGGCGTCAACAGTTTGATCCACCACACAATCCAGATAACCAATGCAATCGTCTAACACAGGCAGACCGCTTTTAGAGGGGGTGTGTCCGGCTGAATGAAATTTATTTTTCCAATCCGCGATTTTAAAGCTTTTAATCGTCCCGGCCAACTCGCGCGGCAGGACGTTTAGGCAGAATGCCTTTGTCTCCGAGATCTGCGCGTGCGACAGCCGGCTTTTGCGAATCGCCAGAGCCAACCGCGGCGGCTCATGCGAGCACTGGGTCACCCACGATGCGATCATGCCGTTCGGGCCTTCCGCGGTCGAAATCGTCACCAGATAAATGCCGTAGGTAAACCGGTCGAGAACCTCCTGCCATGTTTTTTCCATAACCTTACCTCCGTCATGATTTGCCGTTGCGGGTTTAAACCGGACGATTTTGCACAGACATTATATCTCTTTTTCGACCGGCGCCAATGAAAAAAAACAAACGAAACATGAAAGATCGGGGCGGAAAGCGGACTTGAACAGCGATCTTTGCGTTTCATGAATTGGTTGTGGTTATTCATGGAAAGGCCCCTAAAATTGAAGCAGATTATTTTTTCATTATAACGGGAAGCCCAAAGCAAATTCTCCAGGTCGGTCTTGTCAATTGCCTGATGTGTGTATATGATGAGAAAAATCGCTGACATCAAATAGAGCCGTATCAGGACACTCAAACGTCATGGCAAAAGGCAACAGTCATATTTCCTCCGGTCGCGTCACGGATGTCATTTTGGACAGCCTGTCCGAAGGCGTTTTTACCGTCGATGACGCGTGGCGCATCACGTCGTTTAACCGCGCCGCGGAAGTCATTACGGGTGTGCCTCGGCGCGAAGCCATAGGCAGGCATTGTTGGGATGTGTTTCGCTCCAACATGTGCGGCGAAGACTGCGCACTACGCAAAACCATGGCGCTTAAAAAAAGTCTGCTCGATACCTCCACGTATATCGTCACCGACGAAGGGCGGCGGATTCCCGTGGTGGTCTGCACATCGGTCCTTCACGATGAAGAAGGCCGGATTCTGGGCGGCGTGGAGACCTTCCGCGATATGAGCCTGGTCGAAGAATTGCGAAAAGAGATTCAAGCGCGCCACCAGGCGGGGGATATGATCAGCGCAAGCCCCGCGATGCTTAAAATATTCAGCATTCTGCCGCAGATTGCCGAAAGCGGTTCGTCGGTGTTGATCTCGGGCGAGACGGGAACGGGCAAAGAGCTTCTGGCCAGGGCCATCCATGATTTAAGCCCGCGACGCAGGCACTCCTTTGTGGCGGTCAACTGCGCGGCGCTTCCCGACACGCTTCTGGAGTCGGAACTCTTCGGTTACAAAAAAGGCGCCTTCACCGACGCGAAGCGCGACAAAGCGGGGCTTTTTGCATCGGCCAAAAACGGCAGCCTGTTTCTCGACGAAATCGGCGAAGTGAGCCCGGCCTTTCAGGTCCGCCTGCTGCGCGTCCTTCAGGATCAGGTCTATCATCCGCTGGGCGCAACCCGCGAAGAGAAAACCGATGTTCGCTTTATTGCCGCAACCAACAAAAATCTCCATGATCTGGTTTCGGCCGGATCATTTCGCGAGGATTTATATTACCGAATCAACGTCGTGAATCTTTTTTTGCCGCCGCTTCGCGAACGCAGGGAAGATATTCCGCTTCTGGTTGATCATTTCATCCGAAAAAACAATGTGCTGCGTCAAAAGAATCTCAAGGGGCCGACACCTGAGGCGCTGGCTTTGCTTCTGGCCTACTCCTTTCCGGGCAATATCCGGGAGCTGGAAAACGCCATCGAACACGCGTTTGTTTTGTGTCGCGAAGGGCACATTACGCCGTATTGCCTACCCGAGGCGATGCAAGGAAGCAATGGCGAAAAGAAAACGCAGCTTGTTCCGGCTGAGGCGATAAAATCAATGGAGGCGCGGGCGATTCTCGACGCGCTGGAACGAAACCGGGGCAACCGCCTGGCAGCCGCTCGTGAATTGGGCATGCACAAGAGTACGTTTTTTCGGAAAGTCAGAGGTTTGGGTATCGAGTTACCGCGCATTGACGGACGATCTGATAAAAAGGTGATGAAATAGTCGCGTTATTGCGACTTAATTAACCAATAGAGTAGCACGCATGCGACACTATGGATTATCAGAAACACGGACTTTACGCCCATCAATCATGTAACCATTCGTACTATCTGTAATATTTATCATCCCGGCAAGCAGATCTTTTCTGGCACGCAAAATGCTAAATTAATAAGCATGAGTTCTGGAAACCGTCGAATCATTGCCCTGGCCGTTTGGGGCGACCTGATTGCACCCGTTTTCGATTCGGCTCGAACCGTTTTAATCGCGGATATTGAAGACGGGGAAATATCATCAAGCCGCACGGAAAACCTGGGGCCGGAACTGCCCTATTCGCGCGCATCAAGATTATCCGAGTGGGGGGTTGAGGTTGTCATCTGCGGGGCGATATCGACGGACTTTGCAAGGATGCTGGAAATGTCCGGCATTGAAGTCACCGGATTTGTCTCCGGCAATGCGCATCAGGTGCTGGAGGCTTACTTAAGGAGGATGCCGATCAGCCATACCTTCGGGATGCCGGGATGCAAAGGACGGGGCCGCAGGCGGCGTTTCCGCGGCGGCAGAGCATCAAGACCATAAAACACAAAAGGAGGTTCATATGCCAAGAGGAGATCGAACAGGTCCAGCGGGACTGGGACCGATGACAGGACGAGCCGCGGGTTATTGCGCGGGATATGCAACGCCCGGATTTGTCAATCCGGTCGGCGGCTTTGGCAGAGGATTTGGATTCGGCCGAGGCCTGGGACTGGGATTCCGGGGAGGACGCGGCCCCGGGGGCGGACGCTTCGCGGCGCCTTACGCCGGTTACGCTTATGCCCCACCGGTTGCGCCTAACTGGGAGGCGCCGACACGCGAGCAGGAGATCGACGCGCTTCGCGGTCAGGCGAAGTATTTTGAAGACGCGCTGGGCGGCATTCAAAAGCGTCTGGCCGATTTGGAAAAGGAAAAAACAGAGAAATAGTCAATGCTCGCTTTCTGGCGAGTTTGAAACTTCACCGGCGTGCAAAGACTTAAAGGTCAGGCACATTTTCTAAAAAAGGGGGAGTGCAGCCAGTCGACCGGAAGGCATGCCCCCTTGTTCCAACCCGCACGGCAGGAAAGGCCAGGCGCCATAAACAAAGGGGGAAACCATCATGAAGACCTCCGATGCGACACTGGATTTGCAAGTCTATCCGGCGGAGGTTTTGCGGCAAATCTGCAAACCCGTGGAACAGTTCGACGCCGAGCTGCGAGATATGATCGAAGCGATGTTCGCTCTCATGAGACGAAGCGAAGGCATTGGTCTGGCCGCTCCCCAGGCGGGCCTTGCCAGACAAGTATTTGTTTGCCGCATTCAAAACGAAACGCTCGCGCTCGTCAATCCGGTCATAGTCGAAACCGGAAAAGAAACGCAGATGGTCGAAGGGTGCCTGAGCCTGCCGGGCATGCATGTCAACGTCACAAGACACGACCGGATTTATGTTGCTGCGCTCGATGTCCGGGGGCGCAGAATGCAATATGATCTGACCGGCCTGTGGGCGCGCGTTGTACAACACGAAATGGATCACCTGAATGGCGTTTTGATTTGTGATTACGGTGAACCGGTAACGGACGATGCGTTGGAGCCCGTTAGCGGCAACAAAAACGATCTTTAGTGATTATCGTAGAGCCGGGAGGAGATGAAACGCTCATTCTGAAAGGAAAGGATAAAACGAAAATGCGGAAAGGGAGATCCGTCCTTGTTAAAGTTGATGAAAGCAAATGCACCGGGTGCGGGCTTTGTGTTGATGTCTGTCCTGTCGGGGCGATAACTATCGAGGAAACGGCAAAAATCGACGCCGGACTTTGTGCCGGTTGTTGGGCTTGTGTAAATGAATGCCCGAATGGCGCCATTTGTGCTGAACCAAGAGATCGGTCAAGCGAGGTTTTCTCTTTTAAACACAAGACCTCGCAAGAACGCGTTTCTTCGAGTGCTGAATCTTTGCTTCATGAGCCATTTGCCACTCGCGCTTCCGGTTCGCATCCGGCGCAGACGTCCGGCGTTGTGGATCGAACGCTGAACCTTTTTGCCCGTTCAACGTATCACCGCCGGGGTAAGGGCGGTAGGCGCGGATGCGGTTCGGGGATCGGGTTGGGTCGAGGCGGGGGCGGGTGTGGAGCAAAGAGCCGGGGAAATTGGAGAAATGTCTGATTAAGCAACCGGAGGAGGGGATTCATGCTTGAAACAGAAGTCCAGGAGTTGATCACACAGGGCGAGGCGAAAGCGCTGATTAAAAATAAACCCTTTGTCATGATTTGCTGCGGTCGAATTGGGCCGATGTGCATTCCGGTGTATGAAAGTATGCGCGCACTGGAGCCGCTATATCCGTTTGTCGCTTTTCGGACAATGGACTTCGATGCGCAAGTGGCGCGTTGGATCAAGGGACTGCCGGAATGTGCAACGTTTAAAAGGCTTCCGTTTATTATTTATTTCAGGGAAGGTGAGGTTGTTCGATCGACATCAGCCATTCAAACAAAAGAAGAAATCGTCGCGATTCTGGATAAGGAATTTTCGATTCGGAAAAAAGCCAAGGAAATCGATATCGGATACCACCCGTTGGGATACAGGATCGATAAAACGGCGCCGCCGATGGATCGATACACCAAATGGGAGATTGGGTCGGACGGACATTGGTTAAACGCAATTCCCGTCTGTTTTCACGCGCTGCCCGAGTACGGCTGGATAGACGGTTACAAACCTTAAGCGAAATCATGCTGGTCGGCGCCAGAGCATTAATTAAGTCTGTTGTCACGCCAGGCCGGCGAAAAAAAGAGCACGGACAAATTACATGCAGCGCTTTGTTTCTTGACGGAGAGTTCCGTAGGGCTTAACTTAAAAACAAAGCTATTTGGAAAGGAAAATTATCTTATGCCTTTTTATGAATATCGCTGCAAAGACTGCAATAAGCTTTTTGAATGTCTGATTTCTATTTCCCAGGCCGACCAGACACAAAACTGCCCGCATTGCGGCGGGAGAAACACGGAAAAACAACTCTCTGTCTTTGCCGCCAAGTCATCTTCGACCGCCGGCTCATTCGGAGGTGGATTTACGTGAGGGACAAGCGGTTGCTGACCGCGGTCGCGGTCATAACGATCATGAATATCTTCAAGCCCGATGACGCCGCCTGTGTCATGGGCGTTTGAACCGTCATCAACTGCGGGGAGCGGAGTCGAAAGGATCTTTACAGAGCTTGCGCCTGTTTCTGCAGGAGCAGATCCTCAGGCGTTACGGCTTCAACCGTGATGCCGTGCGGAATAGGACGCCCTTCATGATCGACATGAACAAACGTTAGGAACCCTTCCACGAGCAGCTGTTCGTTTTTGCTGATGGTGGCCCTGACGAAGCAGACGATTCGCGTCTGGCCGGTCAGGACAACCCGGCTTACGAAGCGGATCACGGTTCCGGCCGGAGCGGGCCGACGAAACCTCATGCCGTGGACGTTAACGCAAACGATACTTTCCGGCTTGGTCATGTTGGCTGCGGCGATAAAACCCGCTTCGATAAACCACTTAGCGCCTTGACCGGCAAATAGGGTGCCGTGGTGATTCAGATCCGCCCCCATGACGACGTGGTGAATTTCGCAAGGTTGAACAACCATCTTTTCCCCCCCGTTTCTTATGTCTAAACAAGACGACCGGCGCCATGACAAAAGTACCGGCGCAAGGCAATAACACCTATTTCAGATCGGCGCGCGAAATCGCGGTTCCCGCGCCCAGGGCGATGAAATGGTCTTTGTATTCGCGGGCGAAAAGTTCTCTGGCTATTTCTCCACTGCAATGAGAGGCGGCGGCATAGCGAACTCCCAGGGATTTAAACTGCCCGATGATCTCCAGAATCTTACGGTCGCTGTCGTCAAGCAGATGAAACCCGCCCATCACAAGCGCGATCTCGTCTTCGGGAAGGATTTTTTTGGCGGCTTCCACGATCCGGACAATGCCCGGATGCGCGCAGCCGGTCATGACGATCGTTCCCGCGTCCGTCCGCAAAAGGGCCGACTGTTCCGGCATCAGGCCTTGCATCTCCCCGGTGGTGAAAAGCCCCGGTAAAATCTCGTGCGCCCTGTCGATATCAATGATGTTCGCCCCGTATCGTTTCATGTCGTCTTGAAAATGGACGGAAAAAGAATGCGGGACATACACTGGCAGATCGCGCCTGGCGCTTGATATTTCGTAGATGCCGCCTACATGATCCCAGTGCTGATGCGAAATCATCAGCAGGTCGATCGAGCCCGGATCGATATCCAGTATTTCCATGTTATGCCGCAAGACCGGTCCGTCGCTGCCCGTGTCGAAAAGAATGTTTTTATCCCCCAGTGCGATCAGACAGGCAAAGCCCCACGACGCCTCCAGGTCATCGCGTGTCGTATAGTTGTCGCAAATGACGGTGATCAGCGGGGCATCGTTTGACGGCGCGTTTTTCGTCGGCATCTTATTTCTTCTTTCCGACGGCATAGTCCCGCAGCGCTTTGTGAAACGTGTTGGCGGCAAGTAACGCGCAGTGCTGCGAATCTTCGGGCATGCCCCCCAGGTGCTCTAAAATGGAGCTTTGATTGATCCTCAGGCACTCCCGCACAGGCTTGCCTTTGGCCATCACCGTGGCGGCGGTTCCGGCCGCATGAGAGGTCATGCAGCCGTCCGTCGTATAGGCAATATCGACAACTTTATCGTTTTGAATTTTGAGATACATTTCCATCGTATCGCCGCAGGGGCCTTTGATCTTGGCGTGGCCGTCGGGTTTTTCAATAGCGCCGTAATTGCGCGGGTGGGTGCCGTAATCGACCACCTTTTCGGACAGACCTCCCGTAATCTTTTCCATCAGAAGATCGATCATTTCTTTTTTGATTTCTTCATCCGTCTTGTGTTCCTCAGCCATTTTCATACTCCTGATTCTATTTCCAAACCTTATTGCGGCAACTCGGGCAAAGACAAATCCGTTGCCGCCTGGTCATTTAAAGGATCTGTTTACCGGCGTCGGGGCCGCTTTTGACGAGATAAACGGCTGTGATTTTGCCGACGACGGCCGATTTGGGCTCGAGTGTTTCTTTGATGCTTTTAACCCACGCGACATCCTCACGGAAAATGTCATCATCCGTGTGAAGGGTTACGTCGGCTTTGATTTGAAAGCCGCCCTTTTCTCCCCACCAGGTCAAAGCGATTTTAGGGTTTTCCTGAAGGTTTTGCAGGGTCTTTTTGAAAAACTGATCGGAGATCAGCAGGGTTTCGTCATCCAGAAATTTAAACGCGCCGATCGGCACCACGTTGGGCGTGCCGTCTTTGGCCGACGTTGCAAGGTAGGCGACTTTTGTGCTTTTCAAAGAGTCTTGAATGTCTTTTGTGACTTTGACCATGAGAGGTTCCTCCTGTATTTCAGTGTCTGTGAAATGGATGATCTAAAGAGCGTCGATAAGCGAGGCCGATCCGCTCAGCAGCATATAAACAATAAAAACAATTCCGAGGACGATGCGGTAATACCCGAACGCGGCAAAGCCGTGGTTTTCCACAAACCGGATAAAGATTTTAACGGCTACCCACGCGGAGATAAAAGCGCCGACAAACCCCGCAGCAAGAAGCAAGAATTCATTCGACGACAACGTGGCGTCGGTCTTCAGCAAGTCATAGCCGGTCGCCGCGCACATGGTGGGGACGGCCAGAAGAAAGGAAAACTCGGTGGCCTGCTTTTTATTCAAACCATTGGCGACGCCTCCGATAATCGTCGCCGCGGCGCGCGACACGCCGGGGATCATCGACACGCACTGCGCAAGCCCGATAAAAAAGGCGTTCTTGAAGGAGATCTCTTCAAGCTCGACGTAGCGGCTTTTTCGGGTGACGACCCACTTGTCAATGCCAATCAGAATCACGCCGCCGATTACGAGCGCCAGCGACACGCCCAAAGGGTTGAACAAATAGGTTTTGATGGTTTTATAGGCCAGAAAGCCCACAATGGCGGTGGGGATAAAGGCAATTCCCAGTTTGATGTAGATGGTGACACCCTGAATAAAGCGCTTGTAATAGAGCATGACGATGGCCGCGATGGCGCCGATCTGAATGGCGATCTGAAACGTTTTTACAAACGCGTCGTCGTGAATCTTCATGATATAGGAGGCCAGAATCATATGGCCTGTCGAGGAGATCGGCAGAAACTCGGTTAACCCTTCGACAATAGACAGAATAATCGCTTGAAAAATATCCAAATCATTTCCCCCCTCGAGAAGGGATCTATTTCATTTTCCGGCGCGCAAGACAAGACTTTTCTGTTACAGGCAAGCCTTCAGGATCGCTTCGGCCACGTCCGGGGTAATATCTCTTTTTTCGCCCAGTTTGATCATGTTGTGCGCTTTGAGTTGTTCAACAAGGGTCGGAATAATCGCTTCGTTAAGATTGTAATCGCAAAGACGGGTCGGCACCTTCATGCTTTCAAAAAAAGCGCGCGTTTTTTCGATAGCGGCGTCAATGCGGGCCTGCTCGTCGCCGTCGGTAATTCCCCAGACCCGCTCGGCGTACTGCAGGATTTTTTCTTTTTTTTCACCGGCGCGGATTTTCATCACGGCGGGCAGGACGACCGCGAGTGTTCGGGCGTGATCCAATCCCGAAAGAGCGGTCATTTCATGGCCGATCATATGGGTGGCCCAATCCTGGGGAACGCCGGCGCTCAGCAGTCCGTTTAAAGCCAGCGTGGCGCACCACATGAGATTGGCGCGCACATCGTAATTTTCCGGTTCCGCAAGCGCCTTCGGGCCCTCTTCGATCAACGTTAAAAGCAAGCTTTCGGCGAAGCGGTCCTGTAATTTCGCGTTTACGGGATAGGTGAGATACTGCTCCGTAACATGGACGAAGGCGTCAACGACGCCGTTGGCGATTTGTTTGGCCGGCAGCGAATAGGTCACGGTGGGATCCAAAACGGAAAATCGGGGAAACAATGACGGGTGGGCGAAAGGCAGCTTGGCGTTTAGCCCTTTGTGCGTAATGACCGCGCCGTTGTTCATCTCGGATCCGCTGGCCGGAAGCGTCAGGACCGATCCGAATGGCAGGCTCTGCTTGATTTTCGCGCCGTAGGTCTGAACCAGTTCCCAGGGTTCGCCCTCATACGTCACGGCCGCCGCAATGAATTTTGTGCCGTCGATGACGGAACCGCCGCCGACCGCGAGAAGATAATCAAATTGCTCTTCACGAATCATATGAACACAACGCATCAACGTTTCGTAAGTCGGGTTGGGCTCAATGCCGCCGAATTCCCCGATCCGTCGATCCGCCAGCGCCTTGCGCACCTGGTCGTAGACGCCGTTGTGTTTGATACTGCCTCCGCCGTAGGTGATCAGAATCCTGGCGTTTTGCGGAATCTCCGCCGCGATGTCTTTGATCGTTCCCTTGCCGAAAATGATTTTCGTCGGGTTGTACAGTTTAAAATTATTCATTTTTGATCACCTTTCGGGTTGAATTCATTAACGAGCCGGTTTCACCCGGCCGTCTGTTCCAAATACCGGGCGGATAGGGCCTCAATACCCCATGTGCTTCGGAATTGAAGCCTAATTAATCAGATAATCCATGTGAAATGCAACTATTTTTAAGATCCTCCTTGGATAAGAGGGCAAACGGCAATGTTTTGGGTGATCGATCTTTGCTGGAAGGAGAGTGTTTTATGGTGTAGGATGAAAACCGCGCGTCAGGGATCGTCCCGGTTCCGGATGCGCTTTGTGAACGTAAAAAGGGGTTTAACGATGACGCAAAAATCGATCAAAAACCAATCGAGTGCATATCAAGAAATCCGCTTGGTTGATCAATATCATGACGAGTTCTGCGACGATCCCCTAGACGAACCCATCGGAGGCGGTTGAAGCGCCGCCATCGACGGGGGAGCAGTTCGCTTCCCGGGCCTTTCTGAAAAAGTTAAAAAAATATTGGCTAAGTTGCTGCGACGACGAATACCCTGAGTCGCGGGTATCATAAGTTTCAAGAAACTATCCCCAAAGCCTGCCCGTAAATTAAAATATTTTCAGGACTCTTTCCTGATGCAACTCCGGAACCCGTGCACGCCTTCGGTTGGGGCGGCTTTTCCATTTTAAAGCTTTAAAGCCGGCCCGTGCAGTCGGCTTCAGTCTCTCTGGCGTGCGCGGCCTTTGGTTCTGCGGGTGGGTGTTGCGCTTAAGGGGTCGTCCGGCCAGGGATGTTTCGGATAGCGTCCCCGAAGTTCCTTTTTCACCTGGGAATAACCTGTATTCCAAAACGCTTTCAGATCGCGCGTGACCGCGACAGGCCTGCCCGCCGGTGACAAAAGGTGCAAGAGCAACGGAACCCTTCCCGAAGCCAAAAAGGGCGTTTCGGCCAGGCCGAACATCTCTTGAAGTTTCACAGCGAGGACGGGATGGTCTCCCGAGACATAATCAATCGCAATCGTGTGGCCGCTGGGAACCGCAATGGAAAGCGGGGCGCGCTGGTCAAGAAGCCGCTGTTGCTGGCGTGTGAGGATGTCCGTGAGAACGGGCACAATGTCCAGCGCCGCTAGATCGGCTGCGCTGCGGACGCCCGACAGCCGGGGCCAAAGCCAAGTTTGGGGCGCGGCCAAAAGCGCGTCTTCTGAAAGATCGGGCCAGTGTTCATCGGGGAAGGCTTTACGCATCAGGCGCACGCGGGCCTGCAACTGCTTGGCCTGACGGCTGAAGGAAATTTGGGCTGTCTTTGATCGAACAGCGTCGCAAAGAACTTGCGCGATTTCATCCGGCGTCGGTTGAATCGGCTTTGCGGAAATCGAAATCGATTCCAGGCGCTCTTCCAAAACAGCGATGATCCGGCCTTCGGGCTTGTTCCATTCGAGGCGTCTGATCGTTTTAATCCGGCCGGCCAGTTCTTTGCGGAGACTATGCTCCGAAAGCGGTTCAGCCAGGTGTACAATGCCCTGAGCCTGATTGCCTTTATCGATAACGGGTGCGACGATATAGTCACTTTTCGCCGCAAGGCTTTTTGCGGAAAGCTTTACGCCCCTTCCGGAGCGCAAGAGATAAAGATCATGGCGGTCATCGCGCTTCTTGGCGACGCGGTCGGGAAAAGCGCAAAGGAGCAGTCGGGCGATACTGTCGGGTAGCTCTTTTTGGAAATCGCTGTTTTTCGACTTTATCAACCGCCGAAGTTGACCGGCAATGGCATCCGCCGCCCGCAAAGCATAAGGATCCGATTCAGGAGGCGCTTTTTTATCTTTTCGCCACCGGCGAAGAAGCGCAAGCCGATCACTCAGATCATATCCGCCGGATGCCATCAGAGAGGCGGAAGAGGAAAAACGCAGAACATCGCGTTCGGAAAGAAGCGACGCCAGATCAGCGCCCAGAGACGGCAAGCCGATTTCGGCCGCTTTGATCATCAGACGGCCCAATCGCGGGTGAACCGGAAGGCGCGCCATGGCCAGGCCTACGTCCGTCATTAGACCTGCGGCATCCAGTGCGCCCAAATCCTCAAGGAGTTTGTGCGCGATCCGCCAGGCCGCAGCAGGCGGCTCATCAAGCCATAATAGCGTTGCCGGATTCCGAACGCCCCAAGCGGCCAGATCCAGAGCCGGACCCGCCAGATCGGAAATGGCGATTTCCGGCGGCGCGAAAGCAATGAAGGATGAAAAGGTATGTGCGCTGTAGCATCGATAGCAGACGCCCGGCCCCAAGCGGCCCGCTCGTCCCGCCCGCTGCGCGGCTTGCGCCTTTGAAACGGCGACAGTCGCCAGACGGTTCATGCCCGTTGCCGGATCATATTCAAGTCTGCGAGTCAAGCCGCCGTCAACCACGACCCCGACGCCCTCGATTGTGAGGCTCGTTTCCGCGATGTTGGTCGCCAGAACAATTTTTCGAACGCGTCCCGGCACAATGGCCCGCTCTTGCGCTTCAAAAGGCAAATCGCCGTAAAGAGGATGAATCGATACGTCCTTTATTGACCGGCTGTCGAACGCTTCGGCAAGCCTGTCGGCGGTGGCGCGAATTTCACCGCCTCCCGGCAAGAAGGCGAGGATGTCGCCTGACGTTTCACCCAGCGCCTTGATGACGGTATCCGACACACGTTTTGTAATCGGCTCGTCGGGTTTATCCCCCAAGTAGCGCTCCTCCACCGGATAGGCAATGCCCTTCGCCGTGATGATGGGCGCTCCGTCCAGAAGATCTGAAATCGGGCCGGTATCGAGCGTGGCCGACATCACGAGGATCTTGAGATCTTCCCGCAGGGCTCGGCGGATATCCAGGCACAATGCCAGAGCCAGATCCGATTGGAGATTTCTTTCATGAAACTCGTCGAAGATCACCATGGCGACGCCCGAAAGATCGGGATTCGTCAGAATGCGGCGCGTGAGGACGCCTTCGGTGATCACCTCGATGCGGGTTCGTTTCGAGACCCGGCTATCGAACCGGATGGAATAGCCCAGCGTTTGACCGATTTCCTCGCCCAGGGTTTTAGCCATCCAGCGGGCGGCGGATACGGCTGCGATGCGCCGGGGTTCCAGAAGAAGAATTCGCCCTTTTTCAGGTCCGATGAAGTCCAGCAGCGCCGGCGCAACGCGCGTGGTTTTGCCGGAGCCGGGCGGCGCCTGGAGAACCACGGAAGCATGCCTTAGAAGAGATGCCTTCAACTCGGGAAGAATTTCGTCGATGGGATAGGAAGATTTTTTCTGCATGGCGGGAGTATAGGGGGAGCGGGGCTTCGTGTCAATATCATCGAGCGCCTGTATGTCCGGGATGGATTTTCCGAAACGCAGGATCGTCAGGCATCCTATTTTAAAGTGCGCCGTTTTTTTATGCGGAAATGGATTGTGGCTGCAGCGCGTCGGCCCGGTTTTAATTTTTCAGCCTGCCTTTTGCCTGATCGACGCCATGGCCTGCCGGGGGGACGGCCCGGACACTAGTCGCCTTTCGGAACCTCTGCAAGGTATTGCACGCACCCGTTGGGTGCGGGATTGGCTGAAAAACCAGAATCCGGGAGTCTAAAAAAGCCTTCTGGTGAGGAAATCGGCTAAGAACGCAGACGCCTAAACGGAGCGATAACCCTTTTAAACAAGGGAAACCCGGCATCCAAGGTCCATTTGAGCTCATTGAGGCTTCTTAGGGTGAGCAGGACATCAATCATTTTTGAAAGACGAAAGTTGAATTTTGAATAAGCCTGTCTCTGAAGAGCAAACAGCGCATCCTCTGTGAGGTGTTTGCATTTGTGGTAGACTTTCCGGTCGTAAAACCCACTCTCATAAAAAAGCCTGTTTGCCTCTTTCAGATTTCCCGACTCGCCAAGTTCTCTATGCATGGCTGTTCCTGGAAACGGTGTGAGCATAGAAAAATTGGCGATATGCGGGTTTGCCCTGATTGCAAAAGCAATGGTTTTCCTGATGCTGTCTTCTGTATCTTCAGGAAATCCTATCATGAAAAATCCTATGGTGATTATCCCTGCCTTTCTGAACCAGGCAAGGGCCTGCTCGACTTGTTTAAGGTCAAGCCCTTTCTTGACGCCTTTGAGTATTGCAGGATCCCCTGATTCTATGCCCACGCCAATCTTGAAGACGCCCGCTTTTTTCATCTTTTTTACGGTCGCAAAGGTCAGCCTGTCAACCCGCACGCCGTTTTGGAGATTAATCAACACCCCGTATTTCCGGGAGATGACGGCATCGAATATGGATTCTGCGCGTCCCATGTCATTGATGAAATTGTCATCGAGCACATCAATCTGCTTTATATGGAATTCGGCGACGAGCATGTCAATTTCTGCCATCACATTTTCAGGGCTTCTCGCCCTGAAGCTCTTACCAAAGACACTGGCATTGCAGAATGTACACTGGTAGGGGCAGCCTCTTGAGGTAATCAGCACACCAACAGGCTTTTTTCTCGCGCGAGACTTATAGATCTTGAAAGGCGGAAGAAGATCATAGGCAGGAAAAGGTATGCTGTTTATATTCTCAATCAGAGGCCTTGGAGGGGTGATACAGAAAGACTGGTGTTTAAAAAAAGCCACGCCCCTGATCCGTTCGAATTCCGTGTCCTGAAGAATCTCGAGAAAGGTTTCTTCGCCCTCTCCTATGACTGCAATGTCTGCCTTTGAGAGCGAAAGCATTTCCCTCGGGTTTGAAGATGTTAATGGACCGCCGATCACCACCAGGCATCCTGGAATCGATAATTTTATCATTTTTGAGAGCTCTACTCCTGCAGAGGCCAGGATGACATTCATCTGGATTCCGACGATGTCCGGAGCCATTATTTTAAGAATCCTCATCAGCTCGCGGTTGCTGATCTTCAGGATATTAGCGTCGATTATTTTTATGTCTGTGAACCCGTGGCGCCTGGCGTAGGATGCCAGATAGGCAAGGCCCAGAGGCGGGTAAACCGTTGCCTCATTGATTCCGCGAGACTTCTCAGGATACGGGTTTATCAGAACTATCTTTTTTGCAGCCATTCGGAAATCCTTGCAAATTCTCCGCTGGATAATTTACCTCGAGAAAGCAGCCGGCACATTATTATATTATGATTCATAGAGGGGAGATGCCTGTCTTTTCAGGGCAGCGGCGATCGGCCTTTTTTATGTCGCTTCCCAATATTCAAAAAAACGCCCTGTCCATGAACAGACGCGATGAAATTGCTCGTTTTCGTGCGGTCCGCCAATCACAATCCCGGCGCCGGCAAGGTCGTCGCGGCATCCTGCTTTAAATTGTTCCGTCTTTTCATGTGAAAATGGATTGTCGATGCATCAAGTCGGCCCGGTTTTATTTTTTCAGCATGGCTTTTGCCTGAGCGATGCCTTTGCCGGCCAGGGGATGCCCCGGAAAATAGTTGCTGAATTTTTTGTAATATTTTAAGGCTAATTCAGGTTCTTTCATTTCCAGATAAAGTTCAGCCAATTTAAGATACTGACTGGTCGGTTCCGGAAGATGCTTGATCCGCGGATTTTCTTTTTCGATTTTTTCCGGCCAAAGCTCTATGGATTGATGGTAACAATATAATGCTTCGCGATAGAGGCCATTGGTTGCCAACTCGTTTGCTTTAGTAAACCAGGCGATCGACAGGCGCAGCTCTTCGCTCGAGAAACTTGCTTGGTCCAGGTCTTCCTGAGTCAAGCTGACCGGCGTGCCTTCCGGTTCCTTTATTTCCGAGCATCCCGCCATAAAAACAAATGCAGCTATCGCCAGAAAAAGGCACAATTGTTTCTTCATCAATCCTCCCTTAATATGGTTTATGCCGTTAAAAACTTTTTTTGTCTATTTTGTCAATCTTTATTAGAACGGATCGTCGGCGGTGTGCCGGTGAGACTGGATATTTTTACTAAGCTTATTATGAGCGCGTTGGCAGAGCCGATTTTCAGTGTTTCTGAGCAAAGACTGTTTATTACCGACATAGATCTAGATTTTGCATGGCATCCAAACCTCGAAGGCAAAAGATAAGAATTTCTATGGGAGGCGGGGGTGCCATGGAAAGTTTTTACAGGAACTATCGTATTGATTTCCTCAATGCCAAGCGCAGGTGGAATCGCTGAAAAAACTGTATGACTTGATGGGTTTGCTTTTTATTGAGGAATTCTTCGAATCTGCCGGCAAATCCATTTCTAAATATCGGGCCGATAATCCACCATTGCATAACATCCGCCAAATCGGCTATAAAATATCGACGCCAAGAATTGAGCAATACATCGGATACGGAGCGGATCCAATGAACAAAACCGTTTTTTCCGTGAAGAATCTTACCAAGGTGTACGATATGGGCGAGGTTCAAGTACACGCTCTGCGAGGTGTGGATCTCGATCTCTATGAAGGAGAAATGACGGTCCTATTAGGGCCCTCGGGAAGCGGCAAATCAACGCTTTTGAACATTTTGGGCGGTCTGGATACAGCCACCGGCGGTCACGTTTCTTACCGAGGAAAAGATCTGACGGCTGCGACGGAGCAGGAGCTTACGGCCTATCGACGGTTTCATGTCGGCTTCATCTTTCAATTTTATAATCTTATTCCCAGCCTGACGGCCAGGGAGAACGTCGCCGTTGTAACGGAAATAGCCGACAATCCCATGACCCCCGATGAGGCGTTGGCCCTGGTGGGCCTTCAGGCGAGAAGGGACCATTTCCCCTCTCAGCTTTCCGGCGGCGAGCAGCAACGCATAACCATTGCCCGCGCCATTTCCAAAAGACCCGAGGTGCTGCTTTGCGACGAACCGACCGGCGCGCTGGATTTCAAAACGGGCATCCTGGTTTTGGAAGCCCTGGAACGCGTGAACAAGGAACTCGGCACGGCGACGGCCATTATCACGCACAACGCAGTCATCGCTGCCATGGCCGACCGCGTGATCCATCTGGCTGACGGCCTCATTGCCGACGTTGCTATGAATCGAACAAAGCAGTCTCCTGCCGAACTCCGCTGGTGAAGAGGGCGCGTTCATGAACTCTCTCAATAGAAAATTGATGCGAGATCTGTGGCGTATGAAAGGACAGAGCGCAGCCATCGTCATCGTCATCCTCTGCGGCATCGCCAATTTCATCATGTTCATGAGCAACATGGATTCCCTGATGATCACGCGGGACAGCTTTTATCGTCAATACGCTTTTGCCGATGTGTTCGCTTCGCTCAAAAGAGCACCGGATTCCCTCAAAGATCGGATCGCCGCCATTCCGGATGTCGCGCTGGTGGAAACACGGATCACCGCCGACGTAAAGCTGGCGATTGAAGGCTTTGACGAGCCGGTCACGGCGAAGATCATTTCCCTTCCAGATGACGGCCGACCTCTTTTGAATCGGCCTTATATACGTAAAGGACGGCTTCCCGACGCCGCCGAAGACGACGAGATCATGATTGGCGATACGTTTGCCGAAGCGCACAGTTTTGAAATCGGCGACCGGATCGGCGCCGTCATCAACGGACGGTGGAAGCAGATGACGATCGTCGGCGTGGGACTTTCACCGGAATTCGTCCTGCAACTGAGGCCCGGCGCGATCAGTCCGGATTACAAACGTTACAGTGTTTTGTGGATGCCGAAGGCGGCGCTTGGAACCGCCTACGACATGAAAGGGGCGTTCAACGACGTTGCGCTGACGCTCACGCCCGGCGCAGACGTCGAAGACGTGATTCGGCGACTCGACCTGCTAATTGACCGGTATGGCGGCTTTGGCGCGTATGGACGCCAAGACCAGATGTCGCATCGTTACCTCAACGAAGAGTTCCGGCAGTTAAAAATATTTTCGGCTGTCTTTCCCGCCATATTTATGGCCGTAGCCGCATTTTTGCTCAATGTCGTCATGAGCCGCACCATCAACACGCAGCGTGAACAGGTGGCGATTCTCAAGGCTTTCGGCTACACCAATCTGCAGATCGGCTGGCATTATTTCAAATTCGTTTTGATCATCACCTTTTGCGGCGTGGTGAGCGGAACCGCAGTCGGCGTCTGGTTGGGAAGAATGCTGGGCGATGTTTACATGGCGTTTTACCGGTTTCCTTTTTTGATTTTCCGTCTGGATGAAAAGATTCTCATTGCGGCGATTCTGATTACTTTAGCCGCCGCTCTGGCCGGGACGGCCCTGGCAATATGCCAGGCGGCGAAACTGCCCCCCGCGGAGGCCATGCGTCCCGAACAACCGGCCGCATACCGCACAGCCTTTGTGGAAAAGATAGGACTGGGCCGCATTCTTTCCCAACCGGCCCGGATGATCGTCCGCAATGTAAGCCGCAAGCCGCTTCGTTCCATGCTGTCCGTGGTCGGCATCGCTTTCGCCCTGGCAACCATGATGACAGCGGGTTTTTTCAAAGACGCCGTGGATTACCTTGTCCATGTCCAGTTTACTCTGTCACAGCTCGAAGATATGAAAGTCACGTTCATTGAACCCGCCCCGAGCAATACCGTTTACTCTCTAAAAGGCATTCCGGGCATCCGGCATGCCGAAGGATATCGGACGGTTTCCGCAAGACTGAAGCATGGCCACCGAAGTTACAAAACCGCAATCGAAGGAGTCGAAAACCGCAGCACCTTGCGAAACATTCTTGACGAGAACCTCAAACCGATTGAAATACCGCCTTCCGGGATCGTGCTGACCGATTATCTGGCCGAATATTTAAAGATCGAGCCGGGAGATACGCTCACGGTGGAAATCCTCGAAAAGGACAGAGCGGTCCGCCAGGTGCCCGTTGCCGCCGTGGCCAGACAATACCTGGGTCTTATGGGGTATATGGACGCAGACGCCCTTAACCGGCTCAACCGGGAAGGCAATATTATTTCCGGCGCTTCGGTTGTGGTTGACCCGTTGTATAAAAAAGAGATATACAAGCAGCTCATTGAGATGCCTCGCGTTGCCGGCGCCGTAGTAACGCGCGATGAGATCAGGAATTTTTACGATACACAGGCCCAGGCCATGTTGATCTTTACTTTTATCGCAACGCTTATGGCGGGCGCCATCACCTTCGGCGTCGTTTACAACAGCGCCCGGATCGCGCTGTCCGAGCGAAGCCGGGAACTGATGAGCCTTCGTGTTCTCGGATATACGCGAGGCGAAATATCGTATATTCTTCTTGGCGAACTGGCGCTGCTGACGCTTGCGGCCATCCTGCCGGGCTTTGTCATCGGCCGGGTGCTTTGCCTCTATATCGCCCGGGCGGGCGCTTCGGATATTTTCCGCATTCCCGTGATCATCGAACCCGCAACCTATTCACTGGCGGCCGCCGTGGTGATTGTTTCGGCGGCGGTATCCGGATTGATTGTGCGTCACCGGCTGGATCATTTGAATCTGGTGGAAGTCTTAAAAGCGAGAGAGTAAACATGAACGTACAAATTCGCAGAGGGATCATCATTGCTTCTATGGCTGTCATCGTGCTGGCATCTCTTCTTTATGGTTTCTGGCCAAAAGCCGCGTCGGTTGAAACCGCCGTCGCCGAACGCGGTCCCTTTACGGTCACCATTGAAGAAGAAGGCAAAACCCGCGTGAAAGAGAGATTCATCGTCTCCTCTCCCGTTGCCGGTTTCATGCGCCGCGTGGAGTTGCAGGCGGGCGATACGGTGACGAAAGGCGACCCTGTTTTTCTGCTCGATCCGCTCCCCTCGCAGGTTCTTGATCCGCGGAGCCGCGCTGAGGCCGCTTCCGCCGTTTCGGCAGCCAAAGCCTCGGTCAGGGCGGCTGAAGAAGGAGAAGAGTCGGCAAAAGCCGGCGCCGAACTTGCCTTGAAACAACTGACCAGATACAAGCACTTGATGCTCCAAAACGCCGTGTCCAGAGAACTGTATGATCAGAAGGAAGCGCAGGCTAAAAGCGCTCAAGCGTCTTATCTTGCGGCCCAAGCCGCAACTCACGTCGCCCGGGCCGACCTGGAACGCGCACAAAGCGTTCTTCGTTATTCCGGAGTCCGTTCCAGCGCGGGAAAGTGCGAACCGGTCGTGGTCCGTTCTCCAAAATCAGGACAAGTATTGAAGCTCTACAGGGAAAGTGAGGGCGCCGTCAATATGGGCGAACCGATTATTGAAATTGGCGACGCGACGGACATTGAAGTGCGTGTGGAATTGCTTTCCGCAGATGCAGTAAAAATCGGCAAAGGGACAAAAGTCACTTTTGAACATTGGGGCGGCGACCACATTCTGACCGGAAGGGTGAGAACCGTGGAACCTTCAGGTTTTACAAAAATATCCAGCCTGGGCGTTGAAGAACAGCGCGTGCTGGTAACCATCGATATCGCTTCGAAGCCCAATGACCGGCCCAATCTGGGCGACGGCTACCGAATTGAAGCGCGTTTTGTCGTCTGGGAAGGACAAAATGTTCTTCATGTTCCCGCAAGCGCACTCTTTCGCGAAGGAGAAAAATGGGCGCTTTTCAAAGTGGATGGCGGAAGGGCCAGGCGGCGGATTGTCGAAGTCGGCCATCAAAACGGCCTGCGTGCACAAATTCTCAAAGGCCTTGCGGAAGGCGACCGGGTGATCACTCGGCCCGACGACAAGGTTCACGACGGAGGACGCGTTCACGTCCGGAAGATCGCTGATCAGTGACATCAACCTCAGCTGTGGATTCATCGCTATATTTGACTTGTCCTTAATACGTCGGAGTGGGGCCGTTTGTGCCTGTATGAATAAGGGCGTCCGTCACTCCGGTTTTATTTCTGATCTCCACCCCAAGCGTGTGTTCAGCATGGGGCCGATTCTTCGATACGCCGAAGGCTGATAAAAATATTTCAGCGCCATAGATGACGCAATGATGAATAGTTAAACACAGAACCCACTGCCGAAAGTGTGGCCCTCGGCATCTCCTGAATTGCAGAAAGAGGAGGCGAGGGCCTTTTTCGACGGATCATGATTTCAGAAGTCCTTAAAACTTTCTTTATCCGAACGAGTTCTGTTTTCCGGGAGCGCTGCGCTTTTTTTGCTTGCGGAAACGGTCGGCGCGGCAATCATTTTTTTGACCGTCATTTTTCCGGCCTTCGGCACGCGCCGTATTTGTTCAGCGCTTATTGGCTCCCGCGATTGAGAACCAGCGCCGGCCTTTTGATCTCCTTCCATAATCGTTACCAGATGCTGAACATTGCTCTTCATCTGCAGAGACTGGGCATTCATCTCTTCAGACGCGCTGGCGGATTCCTCGGCGCTGGCGGCTGTATTCTGGACCACTTTATCCATTTCCGCGACAGCCTTGCCGATCTGGCCGATTCCCTGAGCCTGTTCAGAGGATGCTGCGGCGATCTCGTCAATCAGTTGTCCGATCTTGTTGGAAATTTCCACATTCTCCTTGAAGGCGTCTTGTGTTTGCTGCGTCAGATCGCGGCTGTTTTTAACCGTCACAATTGTGTTTTCAATCAGACTGGACGTATTTTTAGCCGCTTCCGCCGACCGCATAGCCAGATTCCGCACTTCATCCGCCACGACGGCAAACCCCGCGCCGGCCTCACCGGCTCGAGCGGCTTCCACGGCCGCATTCAGCGCCAGAAGGTTGGTCTGAAAAGCAATTTCATCAATAGTTTTAATGATTTTCCCCGTCTCTTCGCTGGATTTGCTCACTTCCTGAATGGCTGTCACCATGCGATTCATCTGGTCTCCGACTTTTTCCACAATGTGTTTTGCTTCGCCTGTCAGCGTTTTGGCCTGGGCGGCGTTGTCGGCGTTTTGCCTGGTCATGGAGGCCATCTCTTCCAGTGAAGAGGATGTTTCTTCCAGAGCGGAGGCCTGTTCGGAGGCGCCCTCGGCCAGGCTTTGGCTGGCGGAGGCCACCTGCGACGATGCCGATGCCACCTGATCCGCCGCATCCGACATACTGTCGATTACTTCGCGCAGGGGTTTGGTCACGCTTCCGCTGATAATCCAAATCAGAAAGATGCCGGCCAGGATACCGATGAAGATAATGATCAGCAGGATCGTCCGGGTATTGCTGTATGTACGCATGGCTTCATCGTGAGCTTTTGTTGCTTCCGCCAGATTGATTTCAGTGAGTTCATTGAGGTATTCCCTCATGGCTTCGAACTTGGTTTTGGCGACGCCCAAAGTGATGTCCAGTGATTCTCTTGTGCCCTCTTCGGTGTTGGCAAGTCGGCCATCCACGACTTTTCTGGAGATTCCTTCCCATTCCCGCCGGGCCTGTTCGTACTTGGGAATAATTTCTTTTTCCCTGGAGGTGGCCGCAAGGGCCTTATATTTATTCCATCGTTCATCGGACTGCTTCAGATTTTCCTCATAGTCCTTCAACAGGCTTTTAAACACCTCCGCACCCGGAGCGGCGAAGATCATAGACCGTTCGGAAACCAGCAACTGCTGAAGATCCCGATCCGCCTCGATCAGATAATCCATGCTGGGAAGCCTCAGCGTGAAAATATCATCCACGTTCCCGTTGATTTTTTTTACGCTTAAAAAGCCAGATAATCCGACGATGATGAGGAATACAATCATCACCGAAAAACCGACTGTTAGCCTTGTGCCCACGGTAAGCCGTTTAATCCAGTTCATCTTCGCCTCTCCTTTTATTTTTATCGGTCATGTTTTTTTAAATAACGCGGAAGTCTTTTCCCTTTAATAGTGAATAGTAAATAAAAACAAAGAGATAGCGTAATACGTTCAGGATGAGTACGCGAGAAACCTATCATCAATAAAGGCCTGGTGTGTGTCTTATCGGTTGTTTGAGGCCTTTTCTTTATGGTTAAGAAAGAATTTTACAGGACCGCAGGAGGAGATTTTGACGCTTTCCGGCCCCTATGGCCGCATAAGAATGTCGGTTAGACAGGAATTCAGAAACATGTAGAGTGTCTGGATAAGACATAGTCATTTTATACCCTGAAAATCGCGCATGGTTGTAAACCAGTTCGGTGTGGGAAATCTTAGTGTTTGGGTTTGGCTTTTTCCGGCTGGAGAGACCAAAACGCCTTCCTGGGCCGGGTTCCTGATTCATTGACATGAAAAGACTTTGGCTGTGGAATCGGGGGCGACGCACCCCCGGTTCCACAGGGTTAATCTATTTAAGTCTTTCTTCTGAAAGGCGCAGGTGATCCGTTTCGATGTCCACCAGCGCATCAAAGATCCGTTGAAGCCTGGGATGATCCGATTCGGCGGCCGCCTTGCGGTAGAACTCGATGGCCCTTGTTTCTCTGGCGTGAGATTCTTTCAAATTCTCCACATTCGGAACATGGCAAGCCTCTTTTCCCGGAGGCACGCTTTCGAGCTTGAGAATTTTCCTCCAGATGGAGGCATGTTCCGCCTCGATCTTGCCCAGCGCTTTGAACAGAATCTTCCCTTCGGGATCATCGGTTTGTCCTGCGGCGCACATATAGAAGGAGGAATTGCTGATTTCCACCCCCAGCGCGTGTTCGGCGTTAGACCGATCCTTCGCGCTCAGATCAACGTCGAAGTTGACCTGTGCTTCTTTCGCTTCTTTGATGTGCTCGATATGCGCCCCGCAAAAGGGACAGTTCGCCGGGGGGGCGGCGCCGATATACGCGTCCCCGCATATTTCGCATCGATATAACTTGACCATGAACAGTCCTTTCTCCGGTGTACTTAGGCTTTCCACAGGCCGTGCAGATTACAGTATTCCCGGGCGATAATTGTTGCAGCTTCAACGGGGAAAAAGGCTTCAGGGGCCTGACCCGGCGACAGAAACTGGCGGCACGACTTGCCGTCCGCGATTACTTCGATCCATTCGATGTAGTGCTTTTCTTCCATCGGATGGGCGACGCTTCCGACTTTCACCTTGATGCCGCCCGGAACTTTCTCAATGACCGGAACGTGCTTTTCCTTGGCTGCATCCACCGTGTTTTCCGTCAGCTTTTTCATCGGCTCGTTGCAGCAGACCAACTCGCCTTTTCCGTCGTGCAGCACGGCTATGATATGTCCGCACACATCACATTTAAAAATATCATTTCTTTGGGCCATGACGAACCTCCTGGTATGAATTTGTTTAATCGACTTTTTTAAACATCTTTCCCTTGGCGCCGCAGATCGGGCAGGTTTCGGGCGCTTCTTTTTCCACGGTGTATCCGCAGACCGGACAGACATAGTAACTATAAGTATCTTTTGCGCTTTCAAGATTGTCCAGCATCTGCTGATAGAGGCCGGCATGAATCTTTTCAACCTCATTGGCAAAAATAAAGGACCGTTCAGCTTCTTTGTGACCTTCGGCTTTGGCCGCTTCGATCATGGCCGGGTACATGCTTTTGAATTCATGCGTTTCTCCGGCGATGGCTTCCGCAAGGTTTTCCTTCGTGGAACGGATGCCTTTCATGGCCTTTAAATGGGCATGGGCATGAACGGTTTCCGCTTCCGCGGCGGCCCGAAATAGTTTGGCGGCCTGGGCAAATCCTTCCGAATCAGCCTTGGCCGCGAAGGCCAGATACTTGCGGTTCGCCTGAGATTCTCCGGCAAAAGCTTCTTGTAATGCGTCTTCTGTTTTCGACATTATTGATCTCCTCCTTTTTTATTTTTTTATTGCTTCAGGATCGTTAAATCTTATGCTGCAAGAACGAATTGTCTTATAACCCTTTTTTCTTACATGTGCTCGGCAACTTGAAGTCGTCTTCCCGGCGAATATCCTGATAACCTGAAGGCTGCGAGAGGGCAACGCGCCGGGGTGCAAATTTAAACGGTGTCTGAATTCCGGATTCTGCCGGAATGACAACGATCAGAAGTTTATTCTATTGCATCTTCGGGGTCAGCGGCAGGCTTGCCCAGCCGCTGACCCCGGAAAGGATCATTTTACGCCAGGTCGAACCGGTCCAGATTCATGACCTTGTTCCAGGCCGCAACAAAGTCGGCGAGGAACTTCTCCTGAGAATCCTTACAGGCGTAAACCTCCGCAATGGCTCGCAGCTGCGAGTTCGCGCCGAAGATCAGATCCACACGCGTGGCGCTGAAGCGGGGCTCGCCCGTTTCGCGGTTGCGCCCTTCAAATACATCCGGATCGTTTGCGGTTGGTGTCCAGACGGTCGCCATATCCAGCAGATTGACGAAGAAGTCGTTGGTCAGCGCTTCCGGCCGCGAGGTGAAAACGCCGTGCGGCGAGCCACCGAAGTTTGCGCCCAGAACGCGCAGGCCGCCGACCAGCACCGTCATTTCCGGAGCCGTAAGCGTCAAGAGCTGGGCTTTATCCACCAGCATCTCTTCGGCCGACACGGCAAACTTTTTCTTCGCGTAGTTGCGGAATCCGCAGGCTTTCGGTTCCAGCACGCCGAATGAGTCTGTGTCGGTCTGTTTTTGCGAAGCGTCCATGCGGCCAGGCGAGAAGGGGACTGAAATTTTGTACCCCGCATTTTTAGCGGCCTGCTCAATACCGGCGCATCCGGCCAAAACGATCAGATCGGCAAGCGATACTTTCTTATCGCCGTCCTGTTCTTTATTAAACCCCTTCTGGATGCGTTCCAGCGTTTTGAGGATCTTCGCCAGACGTTCCGGCTCGTTAACATCCCAATCCTTTTGCGGGGCCAGACGAATGCGCGCGCCGTTGGCGCCGCCGCGCATGTCGGAGCCGCGGAACGTAGAGGCCGACGCCCAGGCGGTGGAAATGAGTTCCGAGACACTAAGGCCCGAGGCCAGGATTTTGCTCTTCAAGGCGTTGGCGTCCGTTTTATTGATGAGCTTATGATTGACGGCCGGAATCGGATCCTGCCAGATCAGCGCTTCCTTGGGTACTTCGGGGCCCAGATAGCGCGAACGCGGGCCCATATCGCGGTGCGTCAGCTTGAACCAGGCGCGGGCGAAGGCGTCTGCAAATTCTTTCGGATTGGCCAGATAGCGCCTCGCGATCGGCTCGTAGACCGGATCGAAGCGAAGCGAGAGATCCGCCGTTGTCATCATCGGGCGGCGTTTTTTCGACGGGTCGTGCGCATCCGCCACCATGTCCTCATCTTCGACGTCCTTGGCCAGCCATTGATTGGCACCGGCCGCGCTTTTAACCAGTTCCCAGTCGTATTTAAAAAGCACTTTCAGATAGCCCATGTCCCATTTCGTCGGGTTGGGTTTCCACGCACCCTCGATGCCGCTTGAGATGGTGTCGCCGCCTTTGCCGCTACCGAAACTGCTTTTCCAGCCCAGGCCCTGTTCTTCCACAGGGGCGCCTTCGGGTTCGGGGCCGACGTGGGAGGCGTCGCCAGCGCCGTGGCACTTGCCGAAGGTGTGACCGCCGGCGACCAGCGCGACGGTTTCTTCGTCGTTCATGGCCATGCGCGCAAACGTTTCGCGCACGTCGCGGCCGGAGGCGACTGGGTCGGGATTGCCGTTGGGACCTTCGGGATTGACGTAAATGAGGCCCATCTGAACGGCGGCCAGCGGGTTTTCCAAATCGCGGTCCCCCGAATAGCGATTATCGCCAAGCCACTTGTCTTCCGAACCCCAGTAGATATCTTCTTCCGGCTCCCAGACGTCCACGCGTCCGCCGGCAAAGCCGAACGTTTTAAATCCCATCGATTCCAGCGCGCAGTTGCCGGCGAGAATCATGAGATCCGCCCAGGAGATTTTCTTGCCGTATTTTTGCTTGATGGGCCACAAAAGTCTTCTGGCTTTATCGAGGTTGACGTTGTCGGGCCAGGAGTTGAGGGGCGCCAGACGCTGGGAACCCGACCCTGCGCCGCCGCGGCCGTCGCCCATCCGGTAGGTTCCGGCGCTGTGCCAGGCCATCCGGATGAAAAGGGGGCCGTAGTGGCCCCAGTCGGCCGGCCACCACTCCTGCGAATCGGTCATAAGGGTGTAGAGGTCTTTTTTGATGGCTTTGAGATCCAGTTTTTTAAATTCTTTGGCGTAATTAAAGGTTTCGCCCATCGGATTGCTTTTATGCGTATGCTGATGGAGGATGCTCAGTTTTAATGCATTGGGCCACCAGTCCTTATTCGAGGGGCCGCCGCCGGAAATGGATTTTTTCATTGCGCCCGTCACCGGGCATTTGCTTTCTTCTGTCATCTTTGTTCCTCCTTTCATTAGGCTAATGGGTTATAAGGAGTTATGGTCTTTTCCGCGTTTCAATATTCTGGAATGGTTCCAGATTGCAATCAAAAACTGAAATCCTTTTTTAGAGCGTTTGTTGTGTTGCCCATAAGGATGCAGAATGTGAAGATCAGTCGGGTCGCTTCAGGCAGTCCCGGCAATACCCGTGTAATTCCATTCGGGTGTCCGTGACGATAAATCCCGCTTTTCGAGCGATATCTCTCGGTTCAAGAGGTTCGGGAATGGAGTAATCCTCAATCTTCCCGCACCGATTGCAGATGAGGTTCACATGATCGGACAGATCAAGGTCGTAGCGGTTTTCCATGCGATCGAACTCCAACTGCCGAATCAGGCCGTTTTCGGAAAATTCTTTAAGCGTTGCATAGACTGTTGAGAGACTGACGCGTTTTGCTTTTTTTCGCGCTTCGTTGTAAATCAATGTCGCGCCGGGGTGTCGTTTACAGTTATCCACCAACGCGTCGACAATCGCCAGGCGCTGCGGCGTGATTTTCAGGCCTTTTTCCTTGAGCTGGTCAATCAGATTGTCTTTGTCGTTTTTTTTCATATCGGAATCATTCCAGGTTGCAAGAACCTAACCCACATCTGCATGTCTTGTCAAGCGGTTTTTAAAAGTGTCCGGACAACAGGAAGGCGGGTGCAGGGACGTCAAATTCAGCCTTTTAGACTCAATAACAAAGCAGAATCAACACAAAGGTCCGTTGGACGGCGGAAAAACGGCCAAATCATAATCTGTTTTTGCGGTTGGGTCAGGGCGGGAATTCCTCATGGACAACCTGCCTCAATCCGTCTAGGCGATTTTGGACATCCGACGCCGAGAAAGGACGGATTGCTTTTCACGGCAAAGAATCTCGTCAGCAAGACTTTTTATGGCCGGTATGGACCAGAGTCGCAAATGTTTGGCAATAAAGAGCCTTTTCGAGTAAGGTGCGAAAACAGATTGTCTCATAGGATCGGAAAATATGAATTTGACACTGCAAAACGGTTTTGGAAAACTTTCTGAAAATCAGAGGATGTTGATCAAAATATTGGCATGCGTCGTATTCATCAAGCTATCCCTTTTCTTAATGGCCTTTATTCTGACAGGTGCGGTGAGTCATGAGGCTCAAAAGCCCCGGTCATTGCTCAGCCTCTCCGTTATGTACAGAACTCTTGAGCATGTCGTCTATCTAAGCGACAGCGCCTGGTACCAGCAGATTGCTCAAGACGGATATACAAAAGCGCCTTTTTCCGCGCAACAACAGCAAAACTGGGCGTTCTTTCCCGTGTGGCCTGCGCTGCTCAAAGTCGGTATGGTTGCCGGATTTGACCATATTGTCTGGGCGGCGATGTTGTCTTTTCTGTTTTCTATGGGATTCAGCATTTATCTATATTTGCTGTTCCGGCTGGATTTTTCCGAGTCCGTGTCCCTTTGCGCCGTGCTTTTGATCAATCTTTTTCCGTCTGCCTATTTTTTCTTCCGGAGCGGAACGGAAGCGTTATTCTTATTTTGCATCTCAAGCTCAATTTATTATGCCAGAAAAGGGGGATGGACAGCTGCATCGCTTGCCGGGGCTGTCGGCGCATTGAGCCGTTTTCAGGGAATATTTGTTTTGCTGCCGTTGTTTGTGATCCTGCTCAGGCAATACCTGAAAGAGGGTTTTAAGCCGTCGTATGTCCTCATCGGGATCGTGCCGGCGGCAGTGGCCTCGTTTTTTCTATACCTTTATCTGATTACCGGCAATTATTTCGCGGCGGTGGATATACAGGTCTGCTGGGGAAACACATTCGATGGTCTGTTTACCTCTTATCTCAGCCAGATCCGTGAGGCGAAATTCGTCGGCTTCTGGGGATGGGACCTTTCCGTGGTAACGCTTCTGGTTCTGACTTTTTGCCTTTTAGCTCTGCTAACGAGTCTGTTTCTCTGGAAAAAAGGCATATATCCAGTTGAATACTTGATTTATACCCTGCCCAATGTTCTGTTGCTTTTTACCAAAGCATCGCTTCTGAGCTCTGTTCGCTATATCGGCATGATTTTCCCGCTGATGCTGATTCCCGTTCTTGTAACGGAAAACCGGCCCGCCCTCAGGCAGATGATATTCTTTTTTTCAACCGCCTTGCTGATGCTGCTGTTTCTGTCGGCGGTGCTTGGCTATCAATGGGCCACAGCTTGATTCGCGCACTGGCGGGTTGTTGATTTGATGGTTGCGTCTTCGCCGCACAAGAGATGATGACAAATTCGGCGCAAGGCACGGCCGAAGGTTTAAAAAGGCATGAACATGGAAAATCCATCGCGGATATAAAAGGGATACTGCAGGCGGCTGTTTAAGCGGAGCCGGCGGAACTATTCCCCCATTTTTTCATTCTCCCGTAAAATTGAAAGAGCTCTCCAAAGGCCTTGAGGATGACTTTCAGTTTTGCCCCTGTCTGAGTTCCCGCTTTTCTGGGATAATGATGAACACCGACCTCGCCGATGCGATAACCCAGTTTCGTCGCTTTGGCAAAAAGCTCCGTGGAGATCATGGCGCCTGTTGTTTCCGGACGGATCTGATCGATGATTTCTTTTCTGATCAGTTTGAAGGCGCAATCCACATCCTTTGCGCTGAACCTGAAAAGCGATTGAACAAGCAAATTCCAGAAAAAAGCATTGACTCTTCTATAGGGCGGGTCATTTCGCTTGAGCCTGTGTCCTGCGACAAAGTCATATCGGTCGGTCATCGCGATCAGCAGAGGCATTTCAGACACATCGAACTGATTGTCGCCGTCCGTAAAAAATACCCATTCCAGTTTGGCGGCGCAAAGCCCGGAAATGACGGCGCCGCCATAACCGCGATTCGTCCGATGATGAATCACGCGCACGTATTCGTGCTCCGCTGCAAGCCTCTCGGCAATCTCCCGTGTTCGATCCCTTGATCCGTCATTGACAATGATAATCTCGTAGGCCTTACAATGTTCAGACAGTACATTTTTAAGCGAAAGGACAAGCTTCTCAATATTGGCCTCTTCGTTATAGGCGGGGAAGAACGCTGAAATGTTCAATGCGTGAGCTCCTCATGTTTTGTGGGCTTAAAAACCCGTTTTCCAAAAACCCTATTCGTTCCGGTCGCCCGGTTGTTCAAAATGGATCCGTCCGGAACAATTCGTTGACGGCGATCATATTGCTTTTCCGATCTTTATCAATACTTATTTTTCGACAATACGATATTGACCGCTTTATTTGCAAGCAGGCGCAAAAATAAGCTCCGCTCACAAAAAAGTTGAATTTATTTTGAATCGTTTAGATAATCCATCCTCAAAGGACAAAAGGAAAGAAGGGATTCAAAGAGACATCCCTTAGATCCTTTCCATTGAGGTCAAGTTGATATGAGAACGCTTCTGTCGGCATGGGTCGTCGTCTGGCTGCTTTTCTGGGCCGCCGCAGCCACCCTCGTTCTGGCCTTGCCCGTTATCGTAACAGGGCTGCTCAGCCGCACGGGGAATCTGGCCTTTTCCATTACAAAGATATGGGCCTACATCATGCTGGCCATTTCTTTTGTTCGCACGGAAGTTATTAATAAAGAAAAAATTCAGAAAAACACTACATATATCATTATTTCCAACCACCAGTCCTTATACGATATCCTTGCGTTAGTCACGACGCTGGGTATTCAATACCGATGGTTCATAAAAAAAGAAGTGCTGAAAATTCCGCTTTTCGGATACGGATTATACGCTTCGCGGAATATCTTCATCGACCGGACGCATCGGGACAAGGCCATAGAGAGCATCAATAGAGGCTTCAACCGGCTGCCCCCCGGAGTCAGCGTGATGGTGTTTGCCGAAGGAACGAGATCACCGGACGGACAAATACACGAATTTAAAAAAGGCGCTTTCGTTCCCGCCATTGAACGCAAAATTCCCATTTTGCCGGTGACGATCAACGGCAGCCGTCGGGTGCTTCCTAAAAAAAGCCTGTTTTTGAGGCCTGGAAAAATCCAGGTGGTGATCGGCGACCCTATCGATACCCGCGCCTTCGCGCATGACGATATTCAGATGTTGATCGACAAAACAAGACAGGCGATTCTTTCCAATTTCAATCCGCATTACCGGTAATGTCGTTCTGATCGGCCGGAACCGAAGCGGCTCCGGCCGATCCGTTCAACGCGGGTCAAAGCGCAGCGTATCCTTCGATCCGAGATTACTTCAAATGACGGTCGATTTCGCCCAGAAGCGTTTGCGTCTGATCGGGAAGAAGCGCAAAGCCCATATCTTTGCGGTAGATGACATTCATCTTCTGATCGATGATCAGATACACGCGCTTCGAAAGCGGCAGGATCCAGTGGTCTGCGTCATAGAGCTTGGCGATTTTGCCTTTTTCATCGACGAGCAGCGTCATGTTGTTCAAAGCGTGTTTGGCGATGAATTTGCGGTGCGATTCGGCCGAATCGCGCGAGAGCCCCAGGATTTTGATTTTTCTTGCTTCGTATTTTGCGATGTTTTGTTGAAACTCAACAAACTGGCGTATTCAGGCGCCGGTGTCGTCCTTGGGATAAAAGGCCACAACGACGGCGTTGTAATCTTTGAGCGTTTCGCTTAGCGTCCACATCTTTCCGCTTTGATCCGGCAGCGTGAAATCCAAGGCTTTTTGACCGGCAGGGATCGCATCGGTTTTGACCTCCGCCCCCGCGCAGGCCGATAAAATCAATAAAAGAAGTAAAACGTAAATCGGTTTCTTGATATGCATAGTATTCTCCTTAATGTTTTTACGGCGGACGGCCCGAAATCCTCCGCCCGCCGCTGGTCTCTTAAAGGAGGTTAATCATCAAACGCCATTTTCGTTTTCCAGACTTCCCAGACCTTGCCCACCAGATCGGGGCCGGGTTTGAGGGTCAGTTTTCCGGGCTTCCAGCCGGATGGCGTCGCTTCGGCGCCCTTGGTCTTGCGCACATGCTGGAAGGCCTGAATCTGACGGATGCTTTCCATGACATTTCGGCCCACCGGCGGGGTGAGGACTTCAAAGCCTTGAATGATCCCGTCGGGATCGATGATAAACCGTCCACGAGCCTCAACACCCGCGTCTTCAAGATAGACGCCGAAAACGCTGCCCACCTTGCCGCCTCCGTCAGAAAGCATCGGGAAGGGAATGCCGCCTTTGACCATTTTGGACAGTTCATGATCGTCCCACATTTTGTGGACGAAAACGCTGTCCACGCTCATAGAAAGGACTTCAACGCCTAATTTTTTAAACTCGGGATATTTCTCGCCGACCGACGAGATTTCGGTGGCTCAGACAAAGGTGAAATCGCCGGGATAGAAGCACAGCACGACCCACTTGCCCAGATAGTCAGATAAATTCACATTGATGAATTTTCCTTTATGATACGCGGGCGCCGCGAAGTCCGGCGCTTTCTTACCGACGGTGACCATACTTTTTCCCTCCTGAATGATCGGTTCTTGCGGGGTTTCCTTTTTCGCTTTTGGTTTTTCTCCGACCGGTCCGCCGGTGGGGCGGGCGCAGCCGGCCTTAATTTCCTCAGCCATACTGTGAACCTCCTTTCTTGCGTTAAGGTTTTTTACAAAGCGTTATTTCTGCCGCTGTGTCTGATCGGATGCGGCGGGATTTCCTCCCGCCGCCTTTTGGATTTCGGAAAGAAAGACATCGGAATCGAGGGAATATTTCGCCGCGACATCCGTTACCGTATCGAACAGGCAGTTGCAACAGATGCAAACCCCCGCCTGTTCGTCATAGCGCCGGAATACCGGCTCCGTTGCGGGCCAGTGCGACAAAATGTCCAGCAGGATCATGTCGGAAGAAATTGCATTGGAATCCGGATCGGATGTCTGTGTCATCGCTATTTCTCCCTCGGATAGGGCCAGGCCATGATGCCGCCTTCCATCACCTTCACGTTTTTCCAGCCGTTGCCTTCTAGCGCCAGCGCCGCTTCGTAGCCGCGCAGCGAAATCTTGCAGTAGCAGATGATTTCTTTGTTTTTGTCTTGGGGCAGTTCTCCGAGACGTTTGCGGATCGCGCCTAGCGGGATCAGCGTCTCGCCGATGCCCAGGCGCATCTCCTCGAATTCCTCGGGGCCGCGCGTGTCAATCAGGAAAGGTTTTTCTCCGGCCAGAATCTTGAGATGCACCTGGTGGCAACTGATGCCCTTGAGCCGGCCTTTCATTTTGTTTTGCATCAGATGCGCCGTGGCGACGAAATGATCGATAGCCAGTGAAAACGGCGGCGCATAAGGCAGATCGGCATTGATCAGATCCTCAACCGTCAGCTTGCCCTGTATGGCCATGGCCCACTGTGCAATTTGTTTGGCGACGTTGCCAGGCCCGATGCACTGCGCGCCCAGTACGCGGCCGGTTTTCGCGTCTGCGGTCAGTTTCGTCACCAGGAGCTTGCCTTCCATAAAGCCGGGTTTGTCGGGACTGGCGTTGATGACGGTCACGATATCGGTGTAGCCAAGCTTTCTGGCCATCGTTTCGGAAAGACCGGTGGAGCCGGCGGCGTAATCGAACACTTTGCAGATGCCGGTTTGAATCGTTCCGGGAAAGGTTACGCAATTGGTTGAAGCGGCGTTTTCGCCCGCCACACGCCCCTGAAGATTGGCCAGGTCGCCGTAAGGCGCGTGCACCTTCTTTCCCGTAATACGGTTGACGCTTTCCACGCAGTCGCCTACGGCATAGATATCCGGGTCGGAGGTCTGCATGTATTCATTGACGTCGATTCCGCCTAACTCGCCGATTTTCAAACCTGCTTCTTTGGCCAGCTTCACATTGGGACGCACACCGATGGCCACCACCGCCAATTCGCAGGGCAGTTCCGTGCCGTTTTGCAGCTTGACGCCGGTGAGCTTGCCGTTTTCGCCCAAAAAGGCGGCAATGCCGTTATCCGTAATGACGTTGGCCCCTTTGCTCCGGACATGATTTTCCACCAGCTTGGCCAGTTCCCAGTCGAGGAAGGTCAGCAGCTGCGGAAGAAGTTCGATGACGGTGATTTCAATGCCCGCCAGTTGCAACGCTTCGCAGGTTTCAATGCCGATCAACCCTCCACCGATAACAACAGCTTTTTTAATTTTGCCTTCGTCACGCACCTTGCGCAGAAAATCCGCGTCTTTCATGGATTGCAGCGTGGTGATGCCGGAAAGCTCCACGCCGGGAACGGGCGGCATGCGGGGTACGGCGCCGGTGGCGATAATGAGCTTATCGTAGGGCAGGGTGCCGGTCTCCCCGCTGGCCAGGTTTTTAAACGATAGCGTTTTGTTCTTCCGGTCAACGGCTGTGACTTCGGTATGGACCCGCGCTTCGATGTCTTTGGCATTCAAATAGAACATGGGGTTTCGCACAACACCCGCCGGCGTGCACAAAAGCTGATTGCGGTCGTCGAAAAACCCCCCGACGTAGTAAGGATATCCGCAAGATGCCATGGAAAGGTCCGCGTCTTTCTGGATAATCATCACTTGCGCATCGTTATCGATGCGTCTGGCTTTGGCGGCGGCTTTGGGACCGGCGGCCGACCCGCCGATCACGAGTATCTTTCTTTTTTCGTTCATAAATGCTCCTTCACAATTTGGGAAATATGAAAATACTGATCAATCTTCGATGCAGATTTTTTTGTTCTTAACGGCTGCAAGCGTCATAAAGGCAAGCATCAACACAACACACGAAAGGAGCGCCAGCAAAACCAGGGCGAGATATTTGAAAAACCCGAGGTGAATGTGATGATACATGAGAATCGTGGAAATTGTCAACGCCGCCAGCGGAAATGTATAGGCCCACCAGGACAGGTAATATTTGATCCGGGATAGCATTTTAAGCTGCGGAATCATCAAAACAAAAACGAACAACCCGAAATAGTATAGCAATCGGGACGGGCCGTCGACCGCCCCCGTCATTTTTACATACGCGATAAACCCGACTGCGGGCGGGGCGATCAGAATAAACAGGGTCGGCAAAAGCCGTTCCGGCAGCGGATGGTGAAAAATCAGGCGGTATAAAAGAATCGTAAAAAGGGCCACCCAGAAAACCAGGCCGATGCTGAAGAAAAACCACGAAAGCTCAACAGACGCATAGGCCACACCGGCCACCGGCACCAAAATATTGCCGACCACGGGAATAAACCATGCCGGACTGATGGCATTGATTTCCAGCGAAGGATGACGAATCCAGATGGATATAACCGCTACGCTGAAGCAGAAATGAACCGCGGTTCCAACGATCCAAAGAAGATTTGACAGACCGGGATACAGCCCCATTGATGCGATACCAAGCAATAGCAGACTGATGGAGATCGTCGGGAAAAAAGAAAGCTTGGTGATGTTTTTAAACTCAATTTTTATTTCTTCACGATATTTTACAAGTTTAGCGGTATAAATAGAAAAAATCGCCAAAAAGATCGCCGCCGTGATGACAAGCAGGGCCGTACTGACGGCGTCCGGCCAGGACAAAAGCGCTTCCGCGCGCTGCCAGGCAATGGTTGCGCCAGCAAGCCCCATCACCACGGCAAAAAATGAAATCGGGAAATTCCTTAAACGCTCGCTCATCGGGTTTTTCTCCTTTTGGGCGGCAACCTATCAGAGAGAACTTATTCGCGCATTGATCTATATCAATGCGGGGGTTATTTATAAAAAAAATTCCGGTTCGCGGCGGGGGGATGTAAAGGCAAGCTCAAGTTCCTGCTTGTGCCGCAGAAAAATTTCGTCATCAAAATTTTTCGCCTCCACCGGGCAGTTTTTTACGCAAGCGCAGCATTTGATGCAGATGCCTGTGATTGTGGATTCGTCCTCGACATCAATGGACCCCATCGGACAAAGACTTGCGCACAGGCCGCAGGAGATGCAGTCGGCACTGGTTTGGGGGATCACCTTGTGGAAGGCAACCGGATTGCCGTCTTTATCCTTGGGCCGGTAATAGGGTTGGTAGGGTCGGTTTCCCGGAACGCAGATGGTTTTGAAATCGTCGGGAGATGCTTTAAGCTTGGCATAAACGCGTCCGGAAAAGTCCGCCGCACGCGCTATATCCTGTGCGTCGGGCCTGTTTTGCCCCAGCGTTCGAGAAAAGGCATGCTCGCCGATAAAAGCGCCGCCGGCAACGACTTGAAAACCCCTTGAGCTCAGGATATCCTGCCATTCGACGAGCGCGTCGTCAAAATGGCGATTTCCGTAAACGACCAGGGCAACGGCCAGCGCGCCGTTACCCTGGATGGTATTTAAATATTTCAATAAGACATTGGGAACCCGGCCCGCGTAAACCGGAACGCCGGCCACGACAATATCCTGTCCGGAAAAAGAGGCGGGTTCTTTTCTGCCCTCCGGCAGTGTGAAATCGACATGAACAACCGATTGGCCGCCAAAGCGCCTTGCCAGCTCTCCGGCAACGGCCTGCGCGATCTTCTTTGTTGTTCCGGTGGCGCTGAAGTAGAAGGTTTTAATGGCTTTGTTCATCATGACAGATCGGTTCCCGTTTAAATAAATTTACTTTTCCGGACGCATGTGCTCCGGCATCTGGACGGCCACCACCTCGCCTTGCGCGTAGACTTTTCCTTCGGCCATCAGGCGCGCCTCAACAACCACGCGGCGGCCCTTGATCAGCTTGACCTTTCCCCGGACTTCAAGTGCAACACCCATCGGCGTCGGCAGAAGATAGTCCACATGCAAAGAAGCGGTCACGAAGCGGATGGGCGGATCAGAATCCATATCCCGGCCCTCCGCCCGGTATTTAGCCGCAGCGGCTGTGCCGGTCGAGTGGCAGTCGATCAGCGAAGCAATGAGCCCGCCGTACACAAAGCCGGGAATGGCGGTATGGTAATCCCTGGGCGTATAAACGCAGACGGATTCTTCTGCGTCCCAGAAACTTTTAATTTGCAGGCCTTTATCGTTTAACCTGCCGCAGCCGTAACAATGGCTTAAATCTTCCGGGTAATAATCCTGAAATGCTTTTTTCTCCATTGATGCTCCTTTTCATATGAGTCGCTTCTAGAAGATTTAGGTGGCGATTGACTCTTCCATTCTCGCGTGAAAAATCCCCCTTTAAGAAAGGGGGACTTGAACCTTGATCCTTGATCCTTATGCAAACGTAAGCTTTGTCCCCGCCATATTCAATATAAACTGTTCAGGCATCTTCTTCTCAATTTCCATGATTGCCTTGCGGCCGGTGCAGTGTGTCGGAATCACATAAGCCGGTTGAAATTTATGCAGCTCTTCGGCGGTGCGGTCGATGATCGGTTCAAAAAAAGGTCCGGACAGGTGAAAACCGCCCATGATCGCATGCACTGAAGCGACACCCGTGACGTCTATGGCGTATTGCACCGTATTGACAATCCCGGCGTGCGCACAGCCGGATAAAATCACCAGGCCCTTGTTTTTCAAATTCATCACCACCGACGTGTCGTCTTCAATGGCATCCCAGACTTCCTTGCCTTTTTCCAGACGATGGGCGATGGGAAAGCCTTTTTCAAATTCGGTCCGGCGGGGAATGCCGCCTAAAAACAGGATCGTATTGTCAAAAAGAGGGTAGGGGGTTTCGGTTTCTACCGGATCGAAGCCCGCGTCTTTAACCATCTCTCGCGTCACCTTCGGGAAATAGAACTTGAGCTCTTCGCCCAGCTTCAGATAACGGGGGGCTTTGAAAGCCGTCGGGTGAAGCACAAGGGGCAGGTTGGTCTTGCCGATCATCCGACCGAAAGCTTTCATCGCGCCGGTGTGGTCGCTGTGACCGTGGGAGAGCACTGCGGCTTCGACCTCGCGCATATCCAAACCGAGACTCTCCGCATTCCGGGCCGCTCCGTCTTCAGAAAAACCGAAGTCGAAAAGCAGCGAGTGCGTTTTGCCCTCCGCCGTTGTTTTGACAAGCGCCGAAAAACCGTGCTCCGCCAGAATGGACGCCTTGATTTCACCGTCTTTGATCGCCATCGCCCGTGTGACGACGGCATTGTTGTCCATCGCGGTCATTTCGATGTAGTTGTCCTGAAGCGTCCAGATTTCAACCTTGTCCACCGCTTTTAAACCGGTTTGCGCCGTCATATGACCCCTCCTTCTAGTTTAGAACTTGGTCGGCCAGCCCGCCAGAAGATGCCGGCTCATGCCTTTCGTTTTCGACTCCCGGATAATGCCCAAAATGTTGATCAGATAAGCGCGCGTGTCGCAGGGATGGATGACATCCGAAATGCCGTATGCGCGAGCGGCCGGATATGGCGAAGAATCCGCCATCATTTTCTCCACCAGCTTTTCGCGCTCGGCTTCCGGAAGGCTTCCGAAGACGATGTCCGCGCCGACATGTGGGTCCATGAAGCTGATTTCAGCCGTGGGCCAGGCCACCAGAAAATCCGCGCCCGCCCCGGCTGCGCACATGTTGACCATCGCCTGGCCGTAGCCTTTGCGGATGAGAATCGTGATTTTGGGAACCGTCACCTGAAACAGCGCCTGGAGATTGTTGACCACCTTCGCGCCTACGCGTTTTAGCTCCGCCTCCAGGCCGGTCAGGTGCCCGGGCGTGTCCACCAGAAAGACCAGTGGAATGTTGAACGAGTCGCAATGACACATAAAGCTGGTGGATTTCTCCAGCGCGTCCGTATCGGTAGCGCCGGCGTTGACGATGGGATTGCTCGCGATAAAGCCGACGGTCTCGCCGCCCACGCGCGCCAAAGCGGTAATCAGCATTTTCCCGAAGGAGGGTTTGAATTCCAGATACTGCCCGCCGTCCACGATGCAGGCGAGAATCTTGTGCATGTCGTAGGCGCGCGTTCGTTTTTCAGGAAGAATGTCCAGAATTTTTTGAATGCGGTCATCCGATCCGCCGGGAACAGGGCGTTTGGGCGCGAGTTCCCGGTTGTTCGACGGCATGTAGTCCAGATAGGTCCTGATCAGGCGAAAAGCGTCTTCCTCATTTTCCGCCACCTGATCGGCCATGCCGGTATGCACGGCGTGAACCTGCCAGCCGCCCATTTCTTCGGCGCTGTGCTGCTGGCCGATGGCTTTGCCCAGCGCTCGGGGGCCGGATACGGCAATGGAGGCGCCTTTGACAATAAGGGTAAAATCCGCCAGACACGCCTGCCAGTCAGGCACGCCGTGGCAGTCGCCCATCGCCGCCATCACGTAAGGAACCTGACGAAAATGGCTGTAGCCGGCCCGCGCCGCGTCGGAGCCGACGCCGTGAAACAGCATGCGCCCGGAATCCTGCAGATCGGGAATGCGCTGGCCGCCGGCTTCGCCAAGCCAGATCATCGGAAAACCATACGCATAGAGCTGGTTTTTGAAGATCCCCATCTTCTTGTTGTTGATGGTGGCGCTCGATCCGGCCAGCACCGTAAAGTCGTTGGCGAAAATCCCGACGCGCCTGCCTTCGACCAATCCGTAGCCCAGCACCAGCCCGTCGGCCGGCGTTTTATCTTCCATGCCGGGAATATCGGAGGCGCATAAAGCGCCCAACTCCATAAACGAATTTTCATCCAGGAGGCGCGCGATGCGCTCGCGCGCCGTCAGGCGGCCCTTGTCGTGCTGTTTTTTAATTTTGTCGGCTCCGCCCTGGGCGAGAGCCTTTTCCCTCCGGATTTGCAAATCCTTCAGCAGTTCGTCAAACGGCATGGCGCACCATTTCCCTATTTGTCAGAAAGGATAGTCTTAATGGTCGCAGATGTTGTCACCCACCTTCAGTGAACCGGCAAAATAGTCTGTGATGATTTTTTCAGGGGTTTCGGCGGGCGCCCCCACCACGACCTGGATGCCCTGCTGGGCGAAAAGCTGCTGAGCTCGCTGTCCCATACCGCCGGCGATAATCATCGTCGCGCCGCGCTCGGCAAGCCAAGGCGGCAAAAGCCCCGGTTGATGGGGCGGCGCGGCCAGTTCTTCCGTTTTGATAATTTTCTTCGTCTCTGGATCGATATCCACCAGCGCGAAACTTGCGCAATGTCCGAAATGCATCGCTAACCTGCCTTCGGCTAACGGAATGGCGATTTTCATAGGATGCTCCTTATGCGTTGATATTTTTTGTTTTGTCCGGCTCCGTAATTTGATCGATGATACTTTGCAGAATCTTTCCGGTCGGCGTTTCCGACGAATGATAAATGAAAACCTTGCCGGAATCCCCGGACTGGGCAATGCCGGGATCCATCGGAATCGCACCCAGGAAGGTTACGTTCATGTCCGTTGCGATCTGCCGTCCGCCGCCTTCCGGAAGGATTTGCGTGAGCTCGCCGCATTTGGGACAGACAAAGCCGCTCATATTCTCCACGATACCCAGAACCGGCACCTCCAGCCTTCTGCAGAAACTGATGGACTTGCGCACGTCGACGGCGGCGACTTTCTGGGGAGTGGTCACAATGACCGCGCCGTCAAGCGGCTGGATCAACTGGCATAAGGACAGTGGCTCATCGCCGGTCCCCGGAGGCGCATCGACAATCAGATAATCCAGGTCCCCCCAGTTGACGTCCGTGAGAAACTGCTTGATGACGCCCATCTTCATCGGGCCGCGCCAGAGGACCGCATCATCCGGGTTTTGCAGGAGAAACCCTAAAGACATGACTTTCAGCCCGCCGAATTCAACGGGGAAGAGCTCTCCGGGGTTTCCCTTGAGCGAGGCGCCCTCCAGCCCAAGCATGGTGGGCACGCTGGGGCCGTGAATATCGACATCCAGAAGCCCCACGCGCAGACCGTTTAAGGCCAGCGCCGTGGCCAGATTCACCGCCACGGTGCTCTTGCCAACACCGCCCTTGCCGGAAAGCACCACAATCTTATTTTGAATGCGGCAAAGTCTTGCTGCAAGACGTTGACGATCCGCATACTCTTCCTTCGTCTCATTTGCCCCCTGTTTTTTTGCCGAACAGCTTGAATCCGAACACGAACTGCATGATTTTTTGCTTTCCACGATGTTACACGCCTCCTCTTTTTATGTCATCAAGCATTCAAATGCTTCCATATGCTGAGAATATCCAAACCGCATGCTGCGTTTGTTTCCAGGACCGTTTTTTTCTCAATTTGCGCCCGGGTTACATCTCTATCGTAGCGAATACGTCCCGCGACGGCGGCGCCGGCCTCTTTTGCCGCTTGCTCGATGGCTTCGGTCATTTCGGGATTGATGTCCCATTTGTTGACGCAGACGGCCGCCGGAATCTGAAAATGTCTTGTCAGTCCCAGAACCCTTTCCAGATCGTGCTTCCCCGATACAGTCGGTTCTGTAATCACTAAAACCTGTGACGCGCCCGTGACCGAAGCGATGACCGGACAGCCGATGCCCGGGGGGCCGTCCACCAAGATGAGATCATGGCCGTTTTGTTCAGCGAGTTTGCGCGCTTCCTGGCGCACGGTGGAAACCAGCTTGCCCGAGTTTTCAGCCGCCACGCCGAGTCGCGCATGAACCATCGGACCGAGCCTTGTTTCCGAAATGAACCACTTACCACAAAGACTCTCCGGAAAGTCAATCGCTTTTTGAGGACAGAAGTGCACGCACACGCCGCAACCCTCGCACGAAACCGGATCAACTGAAAAAATCCGACCCTCTTCATGAATCGCTTTAAAACGGCACAAGTCCTGACAGATGCCGCAGCCGTTGCAATCGTCGGGTCGGATCACCGCTTCATGCCCGCTTCGAAACTCATGTTCTTCAAGAACATCAGGCTCTAAAACCAGATGCAAATCCGCCGCGTCCACATCGCAATCGCAAATCACCGGGCGGCCGGCCAGAAAGGCCAATGAAGCCGCGATGCTGGTTTTACCCGTTCCTCCCTTGCCGCTGATGATGACCCATTCCTTCATACTCCACGCTCCGCCTGGATGTAAAAGACAGTACGCCCATTGCGTTTTGTTGAAGCCCGTCCCAATGCGATCAGTCTTTCAATGCGTTTGACCGCATCTTGAGGCTTCAAGCCCAGCCCGGAGCAGAGGCCTTCAAGGGTGCAGGGGCGTCTGGCCAAAAGGCTCAGAATGTCTGAGTCTGTCGTATCGGTCGGCCCCGTCGGAGCCAGATCCGCGGGGCGGTCGTTTTCTAGCATGTCCACCTCGCCTGGGAAGAGGCCCACGAGTGTTTTCATTTGCCTGGCATCCACCGCACAGGCAAAATCCTCACAAGCCGGCCGGTTGACCGTGCCCAACTGAATTTTCCCTGCGTTGATTTTCTTCGCCCAGGCGGCGATTTTTTTCGCTTCCGAGGCCAGGCCGGTGACGCCGGAAACGAGCAACACTTCCAGCCATAAACACCCTTCATAGCGTCTGCCGAATTCGACCAGGCCTTCGGCCATCCGTTCAAAAATAATGTCCGGATGCGGCCGGTTGACGTATTCGAACAGAACCGCGTCTCCCGCGTCGAGCGAGGGAACGACGAGGTCGGCGCGCATCAGCGATTCGCGGACTTCCGGAAGATACAAAAGCGATCCGTTGGTGATGACCGCGATGGGGATGCCGGTCATTTCCTTGATTTTACGGATCAGTTCTTCCAGGCAGGCGTGCAGCGTCGGTTCGCCTGAGCCGGCAAGCGTGATATAGTCGCAAGGTGCTCCGGAAGCGAGTTTTTCCGCAAGCTCGTCAAGAACGCCGCTTACGGGAACGTAATCGCGCCGCTCAATCGTTTTTTCCGTCGTCTTGCCCAACTGGCAGTAAATACAGTCATACGTGCAGGTTTTATAAGGGACCAGGTCGATGCCCAGTGAACGTCCCAGTCGCCTGGACGGCACGGGGCCGTAAAGATACTGAAAAGGTTTTGCAGACATGATCTAGTCCCCGCAGTTTGAATTGCCGCACCGGCTTGCGGCGCCGCAGCAGGTTCTTCCCGCTTCTTCAAGCGAACAGCCTCCGGAGGCTTGCAAGCGTCCGGTTTTGCCCTTCATCATAAAACCGGTCCCTCCGCTCACCAGCCTTTTTACGCTTCCTTCGCAATCGGGACACACAGAAAGCGGCTCATCGTTCATTGGCTGCTGTTTTTCAAAATGCAAACCGCATCGGCTGCATTGATATTCATATGTCGGCATATCTTTGTTCTCCTTAATTCAAACTTTGTCGGATGGTTTTCCATAGATCCTCAAAAAGCGATCGATATTCGGGCAGGGCATCGACCATCAGAATCCCTCGCGAGTAAGCTTCTGCAATTCGCCGGTCGTCCGGAATTTCAAGCAAGATGGGAATCTGTTGTTTTTCACAAAACGCCTGAATGCGACGATCGCCCGACCCCATCCGGTTTACAACGACGCCAAAAGGCAATTGTAAGTCGCGCACCATATCCACGGCAAGCGTAAGATCGTGAAGGCCAAATGGCGTGGGTTCGGTTACGAGAAGCACCATATCCGTGTCCCGAACGGCGGCAATAACCGGGCACGAGGTGCCGGGCGGCGCGTCAAAAATGGCGTCGGTTTTTGGAGGCACGGCCTCCTTGACCGCGCGGATGAGCGGCGGCGCCTGGGCCACGCCCACATCGAGCCTGCCGGTTATCAGAGTGATGGATTCCGCTTGGGAGATTTCGACAACCCCGATACGGCGCGGATGCTCTGTGATCGCCTTAGGCGGACACACCAACGCACAGCCTCCGCAACCGTGACACATTTCAGGGAACACCAAAGGCGCCGTGCCGAACGTGACGATAGCGGAAAACTGGCAGATTTTCGAGCACAGGCCGCAGCCGTCGCAAAGCGCTTCATCTACCTTTGGAATCGGGAGACTCACGACTTTTTCTTCGATATCGGATGTTTTCAAAAACAAATGCGCGTTCGGTTCTTCCACATCGCAATCCGCCAAAACGACGGTATGTTGGGCAATCCTGGCCAGATTAGCGCTGAGCGTTGTCTTGCCGGTTCCCCCTTTGCCCGATGCCACGGAGAGTCTCATGCGCCGCCTCCCGGAGTGTGCGGTTCGGATTGCCGGTTGGCCGCCACGTATGTGCCCATGGAGAATCCGGAATGACGACTGATGACCGGACATTTCGTCCGAAACAAAAAGAAGACCTCCCGATGCGCTTCAGAAAGGCTTTCATAATTTCCCTGGCCTTTGGCGATGATCAAATCCGCTTCGTCGAATCGGCGACGGAAATCCTCCGTGCAGTCGTCGAGCAGTGTGCCGGGCGCGTCCGAACCGTTGTCGATGATTTGCGCGATTTCATCGATGCGAGCCTGTCGGGCGTCGGAACGGGTCGCGTCATTGAGGACCGGCGCGCCGCGCACGGCAAGCGTTACCTTTGCGTGGACCAGCTGCTCGATGAGCAGACGGTCGAAAAAAATTTCGCCTGCATTGTCGGCCAGGTAAAGAATGGTCTGGGCCCGAAGAAGTTTTTCTTTGAATACATTCAGGTCTCCGAAGACGGGTTGCATGGGGGCGCTTTGCAACTCCGAGTAAATTTCGCCGAATCCTACATTATTTTTGGCACCCAGATCGATGATGTTGCCCGTAATCGCGTAACGGACGGCCATTGCGAGCGGATCGTGCGATGCGGCGATCCGGCGGCGAATGGAGGGAACCAGTCGCGCCGCCAGGTCGTTGTGGTGTTTCTTTGACGCAAAATAAGGATCGTCCGTAGGCAGGAGGGCGCGCAAACGCCGATGAATCCGCTGTGAAGCCGCAGGCGGAGGGAGACGTAAGTCTATATCCGCGAGCCATTGAAGAATCCGCTGCATCAAACGATTTTGTTCCTCTTCCGGGGCGCCCGACAGTCTGACCGCGTCCACAGCCTGGCGGACAAAACAGGGAATGCAATCCAAGCACATATTCATGGAGAATACCCTCTTTTTCCGCGATGTTGAGCCGTTTTTTCATCCACCTCGTCCTGCCATCCGTTCGTCTTCACCTCGTGCAGATCGAACTTGGCCGTGTAGGGTTTGATATCCAACAGCGGCGTCCCGTCCAGAATATCCGCACCGTCAAAATATAAGACCGTTCCCTCGATTTTAACCAATTCAACGACACTCAAGCCGATGGGATTTGGGCGATAAGGCGCGCGGGTTGAGAAAATGCCGCGATCCACATCCTGTAAAAAAGGCTTGACGGTCAACTTCACCTCCCGGCTTTGGTTAAAATGGTAAATCAGGTAAATGTGGGAAAACCCCTCCAGGTCCGAAAGGCCTTCGCTGTAAGCGTCGATGATTTCAGCGCGGCCCTTGCAGCCTTTGGCATAAACAGGCTGAATGGGGGTGTTGGCCGCAATCGTATGTTCGCTGCGAATCACGCCGATCGGAGAATAAACAATGCGAGAATCCGTCATGCCCAATGTCCTTCAACGTCGGCTGATCCGGCTTCCGTCAGTTTGCCGGTCCGATATTGATCGAGGGCTTCGGCGACCGTGGAGGCGGAAGTGTTGAAGATTTTAATGCCCGCCGCCTGAAGCACGCGAAAGGCTTTGGGGCCGCAGTGGCCCGTGACCAGCGCTTTGACGCCCTGCCTGGCGATATTTTGGCCGGACTGAATGCCCGCGCCCTGAGCCGCGTTCAAATTCTGAAGATTGTCGATGACGTTGAAGGTGTCGGCCTCAAGGTCGTAAATCAAAAACTTCGGCGCTCGTCCGAAACGCGGATCGAGCGGCGCCGATAGATCATTGCCGGATGTCGTTATTGCGATTTTCATAAAACTCCTTTTTCTCCGCGTGGGCGCGGCGCTAAAAGACTTGGCTGTGTCTCTGGTTCAGGTAAGCAGCCTTTATTGGCCGTTGTTCTCCAGCGTTCATCATTGGTGCCGGCGGCGTCAAGCGGTGTTCAACGCGCCGCCGGCATCCCGGCGGCAAGGATTTGCCGCCTATGTCCTCCGGGGCTGATGATCCATGATTCCCCATTCGGTTGAGCTACTCCCGAACCAGACTTGTTCCGCATTGCGGGCATTTTACCTGCGTGCACGGCACGCCCCGTTCATGGGGTTGGGAGTGGCCGCAGTTTGGGCAGCGGCAAACGCCGATTGCTCCTCCGGCCATCGGACCGCCCATACGACCCCGACCTCCGCCGCCTCGGCCCTGGCCTTGACCGCCTCCTTGTCCCATGCCTCCGGCGTTGCGATTTCTTCCGTTCATGGTTTTCTCCTCCTTGGCTGTAAATCCGCCAACCGTTCTGGCCGGTCGCTGATGGATTCGCCTGATCTTGCGCAGAATCAGGCAATCAGAAAACAAACACTGCGGCCGCGAGCACGGTCGTGTAATCTCCGGTTTTTAAAACGGCCGACTGCGTTGTATTGCGGGTGCCTACGATCTTGCCGCTGATCTTGAAAAGCTCCTTTTTTTCATCCCAGCTTTCGTCCACATTGAAGTCGATACCGAGCGTCGAGGCGAGCATGGCCGCCGCAAGATCTTCGGCATAGTCTCCTGTCTGGCGTTCGGTGTAACCGAAGGCGTGATGCTCGCTGATATATCCATAGGTTTTTTTATCCACGGGAATCGCGCATCCGACGGAGGCCGATATCAGACGCCTCGGTTCATTTGAGCAGCAGCGGCTCATGACGCAAAAGGTGATGGCGCCTGGCTTGAGCTTCTTTAATCCTTCCGCCTTCGAAATAATCCGGCACCCGGGCGGCATAATGCTTGAGACCTGAACCAGGTTGCATTTCTCTATGCCTGCATCGCGCAGCGCCAGCTCAAAAGAATGGAGCTGCTCGCGGTGTGTGCCGACGCCTTTGGTGAAAAACAATTCTTTGGGAATGGACGAGTTCAATGTTTTATCTCCTTTGCGATATAAAAATTGACGGGGGGGCTTCATGTCCCTCCGAGTCTTACGACCTCCATCTGCACCGCGCCCCCGGTGCCTGACCCCGTATGCGGCTTTGTTTTCGATAGCATCCGTCTGCTTTGCCCCGACACCCCGGCAAAGAAAAGACCGGAAGGGCAAGACGATTGTTCTGATAGGCGCTCAGCACGTCTTCCACGGCGCCGCGGACAAAAGGATGAACAGCAATGCCCTGAGACCGGATCGACGACTGCATCGGACGGGAAATAGCTCCGCAGATCAGAACCTCCACCCCCAAAGTTTTGAGTTCGGTCGCTCGCTTGATCGGATCGGCGGCAAAAAGTTTGTGCGCCGTTTTTCGGGAGTTTGCGGTGCCGTCCGTTTCAACGATAATCAATTGTTCCGCCGAGTCGAAAACGGTTGAAATACAGTCCTTGAAAACCGACAGAGCGAGTTTCATGCCTTCTCCTTTTTTTTCAGCCGCACAGGGTTTCTTCTGCTTTTAGATAGCAAAGAGGATGCCATGAGGGGGAAATATAAACGATAGTCATAATAAGCACATATAGCCGACGCATCAAGAGACAGGCGAAAATGAGGTGCAGAAACGCGACAGTGGGTGCAGTTTGGTTGCGATCTTGCGACAATAAAGGATTAGTCCGGACGCGAAAGCCCCAGCGCTTTGATGCGTCGGTACAGCGTGCTTTTGTGCATACCGAGCATACGGGCCGTTTTCGGGCGATTCCAGTTATTTTGCTTGAGCGCGTCCAAAAGGTAGGCGGCTTCCACGTCGCGGAGTGAATGAGCTTTTTGCGGCGCGCAGGTTGAGGGGTCGGCAGAAAGCGAGTCCGGCAGATGTCTCTTTTCGATTTCACGACTTTTGCACAGGATGAAGGCGCGTTCGATGACATTGGCCAGTTCGCGGATGTTGCCGGGCCAGGAATAGGCCATCAGGAGGCTCATCGCCTCGGCGCTGATCCCTTCGATGTCTTTTTTCTGAAGGAGGTTGAATTGCCCGATGAAATGCTCGACTAAGAGCGGCAGGTCTTCCATGCGCTTGCGGAGCGGAGGCAGAGAAATCCTAAAAACATTTATCCGGTAATACAAATCTTCGCGGAAACGACCCTGGCGGACCAACTCTTCGAGTGTTTTATTGGTGGCCGCGATCACGCGCACATTGTGTTCGATGCTGTGCGACGAACCCAACGGCTCGTATGTTTTTTCTTGAAGCACCCGAAGAAGCTTCACCTGCATGGCGGGTGAAATGTCGCCGATTTCATCGAGAAAAAGCGTTCCGCCCGCCGCCAGTTGAAAGCGGCCCGGCTTGTCTTTTTTTGCGTCCGTGAAGGCGCCCGCCTTATAACCGAAGAGTTCCGATTCCAAAAGCGTGTCGGGCAGAGCCCCGCAGTTGACGGCGATGAAAGGCTGCTTTTTTCGCAAGCTGAGATGATGAATCGCGCGGGCGACGAGCTCTTTGCCCGTGCCGCTTTCGCCTTCAATTAAAACAGTGCTCCCGCCCGAGGCGACATCGGGCAGAATGTCGAACAATTGCAGCATCCGGTGGTTTTTTGAAATGATATCCTCAAAAGAATATTTTGACAAAATGGCCTTGCGCAGATCTTCTTCCACACTGATGTCTCGAAACGTTTCCACCGCGCCCAGGAGCTTTCCTTTTTTGTCGCGAAGCAACGCCGTGGATATGCTGATGGGAAGTTTGCGTCCCCCGGCGTCGATGATGTTCACTTTTTTATTCACAATCGGCTTGCCGGATTTCATGGTGGCGCGCAGGCAGCAGTTTCTTTCACAGATGTCCGCCTTGAGCACGTCCTTGCACAACTGGCCGATTGCTTCATCGCGGGAAACGCCGGTGATGTTCTCGGCAGCGCGGTTAAACGAGGTAATCCGCCAGTCCTGGTCGACTGTGAAAACGCCGTCCGCAATGGAATCCAGAATAATGCCCTGTTCATCCTGCAGCGGTCCCGACGGTTTGATCCGAGTATTCTTTGCGCCCATGAAATCTACCTGCCTTGACATTTCAAGCGCGCTGAAAATACATCACTTCAGCGGCCTGCGCAATAAAAAAGGAAGAATCGATGGACACAGGCTGCCAAATGAAATAGAAAACAAAAAGCAATTTCTACAGGAGCAAATCAAAATGCCGAAACAAAAATTACCGAATTGCGCTCATTGTCCGCTGAGTCGAGAAGAGCGGATCTGCCTGAATGCGCAAGGCAGGGCCTTTAAAGGATGTCCCAGTGTGAACCAGGCGAGACTCATCGAAGAGGCGAATCAGCGATACAATAGCCCGGAATATTCGGAGTTCACCAGGCAGGCATCCATTCAGGAAGCGCAGGGTTATGGCGGAAGAGAGATCGAACCGTTTGTCTTGCATCCTGTTAAAACAAGGATCGAGGAGATCATCGAATTTGCCGGAAAAATGAAGTATCGTCGGCTGGGACTCGCTTTTTGCGTGGGCTTGGCCCGGGAGGCCGCTGTAGCCGCCGATCTTTTTGAGAGCCGAGGTTTCGAAGTGGTCTCAGTAATTTGCAAGGTCGGTTCGGTTCCGAAGGAACAGATCGGCCTCGCCCACGAGCAAAAAATTCGTATCGGAAAATATGAACCCATGTGCAACCCGATCAGTCAGGCGATGATTCTGAATCAAGCGGGATCGGAATTCAATATTTTACTGGGACTGTGTGTCGGGCACGATTCCCTTTTTTTCAAGCAAGCCGATGCCCCGTGCACTGTTCTGGCCGTTAAGGATCGCGTTACGGGGCACAATCCGCTTGCCGCTGTGTATTTGATCGAAAGCTACTACGCCAGGCTCAAAAAAACAGAAAGGATTGTCAAACAAAAGCGTCCCGGGGCCGGGAAGCGTAAAAAATGAATGGGGATTGATGATCGGGATGATGATAGTGCCTGCGTTGAATTGTCGCTTAGGCTGTGGTATAAAATGACCGTTCCGATTTCCAAAGCATTGCCTGTCGAATCCTTAAAATATTAAAAAATAAAGGAGGTCAAAAAGCGATGTCTGAAGAAACCCACAAAAAACATTCTGAAGAAAAACCGCTGGACAAGATGACCGTAAAGGAACTGCGCGACATTGCAGCCCAGTATCCGCATGAAAAAGCCATTCATGACATGAAAAAGGAGGAATTGCTGGCCTTTATTAAGGAGGCAAAAGGCATTAAAGAGGAGTCTCACGTTCATAAGCACAAGCATAAAGTGAAAATCAAACTGACCAAACCGGAACTCAAAGCCAAAATTCGTGAACTGAAAGTGGCGCGCTGGCAGGCGATTGAGGACAAGAACAGCAAAAGAGCCGTTATCTTGAGATATCAACTCAGCCGGCTTAAAAAATTGTCTCGACGAATGGCGGAAGCGTAGAACAAAGGTTCAAGGCCAAGGGTCCAAGGACAAAGGTAAAAAAGAAGAGGCGTTGCGTGCAGCGCCTCTTCTTATATCAACCAATAATCTTTTGACTTTAACCTTGATCCTATTTCCTTGAACCTAGAGCATCTCAATCGCGCAGGCCATGGAGACGCCGCCTCCGCCGCAAAGCGAGGCCATCCCGAGCGTTTTGCCTCGTTTTTTCATGGCGTAGATGAGTGTGACCATGATGCGGCTTCCGGTTGATCCCACGGGATGCCCCAAGCCGATGCCGGAGCCGTTGACGTTGGTGATCTCTCGGTTGACACCCAGTTCTTTTTCACATCCAAGATACTGAGCCGCGAAGGCCTCGTTGATTTCCATCAATTCGAAGTCGGCCAGTTTCAGACCGGAGCGGCGCTCCATGTCGCGGACGGCGGGGACGACGCTAAGGCCCATCACGGAGGGATGGCATCCGCCGCGACCGATCGCTTTGATACGCGCAATCGGAGCAAGGTTGAGGTCCCGGGCTTTATCGGCGGTCATAATCAGCAGGGCGCTCGCTCCATCGTTGACGCCGGAGGCGTTGCCGGCGGTCACACGGCCGATTTTCGGCGCAAAGGCGGGTGGCAGAGACTCAAGTTCCTGCATCGTCAGACCGGGGCGGAAATGTTCATCCTTATCAAATCGCAAAGGCGGCTTTCCTTTTTTCTGCGGAATTTCCACAGGAACGATTTCTTGAGCAAAGTCGCCCTCGCGGGTGGCTCGCTCTGCGTTGTTGTGGCTTCTCAGCGCGACCTCGTCCATTTCCCGTCGGGAAATGCCGTACAGGTCGGCGACGAACTCGGCGGTCAGGCCCATGATATAGGGTTTACCCTTGTAGAGGTCGAAAAAAGGACCCTTCTGCAAGGGGCCTTTTTCCACACCGGGCACTAAATAAGACCCGGCGTGCAGCATATGAATGATATTGTCGACGAGGACCTGGTCCTGAAACCGTCCTCCCCAACGGGCAACGGGAACGGAATAGGGGATGCTCGACATGTGTTCCGTGCCGCCTGCGAGGATGATCTCAGCCATGCCGGCCTGGATCATCGCCATGCCGGAAATAACCGCTTCCATGCCGGAGATGCAAACGCGGTTGATCGTGGCCGCCGTTACCGTATCCGGCACACCGGCCAGAAGCGCCGAGATGCGTGCGACATTGAGAGCGTCCACCGGATCGGCGCAGCAACCGAAGCGGACATCGTCAATGATGGCGGGATCGATCCCGGTGCGGTTGATGATCTCCCGGATTACCGCAGACCCAATGACCGCGGCGTTGAGGTCTTTGAGGCCGCCGCCGAATGAACCGACAGCGGTACGACAGGCCGACACAATGACAACATCCTTCATCACAAATCTCCTTTTTCAGGTGGAATGAAAATCGTTCTTTCGGCGCCGTCCATGGAAACCATGAATGTTCAGAGATCCGGCGGATCGATCGGGATGGACCCGCACACCATGCAAAAAGCGCATTATTTTTAGGCGTTCATCAACCGCTTGTCAAGCAGGAAACAAACGCCTGCGCCTGGTGAAATGATTTAAGCGGGAAATCGATCCGTCTTGTCGGAACGGGTCCCTTCGCTTAGCCGGGCGGTCTTTCCTTTACATCAACGGGTATACGTGTTAGCTAAAAGTCAAATCAACTGCCGCCGTCTATGAAAAAAAAAGAGGGCGGTATTTCTTAGTCATCGCAAACACACACAAATCACAATCACATACAAGGAGGTGGCCCATGGAGAAAATGCTTGAAACCGCGCAGACTTGGATAACCGTTTACGGTCTGAAGGTCATTGCCGCCATTGCCATTCTTGTCATCGGAGCCTTCGCGGCGAAACTGCTGCAAAAGCTTGTCCGGCGGCTTTTAAGGCGAGGCAAGGTCGATGAAATGCTTGTTTCCTTCGCATCAAGCGTTGTCTATGTGGCGATCATGGCTTTTGTGATCATCGCGGCGCTCGGGCAACTGGGGGTGCAGACAGCCTCTTTTATCGCGGTGGTCGGTGCCGCAGGCCTGGCCATCGGCCTGGCGCTGCAGGGATCGCTGGCCAATTTCGCGGCAGGCGTCCTGATGGTGATTTTCAAGCCCTTCAAGGTCGGCGACTACATTGAAGCTGCCGGCACAGCGGGCGTTGTCGAAGCGATCGGTATTTTTACTTCAACGCTCAAAACGCCCGATAATAAAATGATCATCATCCCGAACGCCAAGCTGACGGCGGACAACATCACCAACTATTCCGCCATGAAACAGCGGCGCGTCGATCTGGTTGCATCGATTAGCTACGGAGATGACATCGACAAGGTTCGGAATATCCTCAATGGAATCCTGGATGCCGATGCGCGTGTTATGTCCGAGCCTGCGCCAACCGTGGCGGTGTTGTCTTTGTCTAGCAGCAGTGTGGATTTTGCCGTGCGGCCCTGGGTCAAGACGGAAGATTACTGGGGTGTGTTTTTTGATCTGCAGGAGCAGATTAAAAAACAGTTTGACGCCAACGGCGTCACCATACCGTTCCCCCAACAGGAAGTCCACCTGCACAACGTGAACTGATATCTCGAGCCTTTGGCGCTTTATGCAAACCCGAAGCGACCCATGACGCCCTTTCCCCGTCGCTTCGGGTTTTATTCAGCGGATTCGACGGGCGATAAAAAACTCATAGGCGTAATATTCGCAATCCTTTCGGTGCATTTTAGGTTCCTGTGCGAGTTGATCCAGGACGGCAAGGGCTTCGACATCGTTTGCGTATCGGCTCCGCAGCTTATCGATTCCGATTTCCATCGGCGTGTAGAAATTATCCCACCACGCCTCGTCCGGCAAAGTGAAGTGGCCGATGAGCGAAAAGCCGCTTTTTTCAATTGCGGCCAGAACGTCCGAAACCCGGCCCATGCCCGGATAATCGAGCTCGAAGCTTTCTTTCACGGCAGGCGGCGGATTGTCTTTGCGCCAGACCGGGTCCGTGAAGGCGAGGTAGCCGCCGGGACGCAAAAGCTCATAGCAGACTCGCAGGCCGTTTGGGAGACCGATGTTGTAGAGCGCCCCTTCGGACCAGACCAGATCGAAACTCGCGCACGGCAGCCCGGATTCGGCCATATTGCCTACCATCGGCCAAATCCGTCCGGATAATCCTCTTTTAACGGCTTGGTCGCGCAGTCGATCAATGTGAGGAGCATGGCTGTCCATGGCGGTGATAGACCCTGCCGTGAGGTCGGCAAGATCAAGCGTCTGTCCGCCCGTGCCGCAGCCCAGATCGAGCACAGTCGGCCGCGGCGGAAGATCGCGGCATAAAGCCAGCGCCTTTGCGGCGGAGTCGCGATTGCCCGGCCCCTGGCGGGGAAGAGATTCATAAAGTTCGAAAAAAATCAGCCAGAATCGCGGCGAAAAATCATTCATGTCAAAGCCCTCCGTTTCTGTCGGATTTCAGACCGAGAAACACCTCGAATCCAGCATGGATGTCCGCACTGTGCTCGAACGGGACAACCAGCGGCTTAAAACCTGCGTTTTCAATGATCTCCAACCACAATGTCCGCGGAAAAAGTCCCATGACATGACGGTCGTAAACGACCTCAACGGCGCCGGCGTCGTTTCGCAACAGATAGGCCATGTCGCTTACGTACATGTCGGTTTTTAAGTCGGGAATCCAACGCCATTCAAGGTAGCGCAGGCCGCGCCCGTTTCCGTCGCTGCCGCCGGTCTCGGTGCCCGGCACAAAGGTCTCTGTAATATAATCCGGTTGGAACATCGCGACCCCGCCGGGGGCGGTGTGTGCATAGGCTGTGGAGACGGCGCGAAAAAGGTCGTCGCGCGACGCCATGTAGCTTATCGCATCGTGAATCAAGACGCAGTCAAAGACGCGTCCAAGGGTGAGCGACCGCATTTCTGCCTGAATATGCTCGCATTCCGGATTCAGGCGGCGGCTTATTGCGAGCATGGCCGGTTCAATGTCCACCAGCGTGCAGGCCATCGTCGTTTTCAGGAAGAAAACATTATGGCCGCCGCCACTGCCGAGATCAAGCAGGGTTTGGGGCGATTGCTGACAGTGCGTTTCGAACAAATGCCGGTAAAAGGCCGCTTCTTCGGCGTAGTCGGCAACCGGGGTCAAAAGGGGATACCACTGGGCAAGATCACGGTAAAGCCGGAGGGATGATCCGGTGGACGATGGAGGTAAGTTTAAATTCACCAATGCGATAATACCTCATTGAGTAAGATTCCGATGGGGCGTGTCCTTTCAATGCGAACACGTTGGCGCGGAAATTTTCGAGCGCCGACTCATTTTTTTTGAAGTATAGATGGAAAGTAAAAACAACGCAAAACAAAGATAGGGTCAGATTGATTAAAAAAGGCCCGTTTCTTTCGAAACGGGCCTTTTGTCTGGCTCCCCAGCGCGGACTCGAATCCCGCCTGCGGCGGGATCTCAGTTTCACCTCGACCATTCGGACCCGATGGTTAATCCCGCCGTGGGCGGGACTCTACCGACTGGACTCCCCAAGAAAGCGAGAAACCCCCCGTTTTTTGATACGCTTTTCCAACATGATGGCGTCAGAGCGGGTTGCGGCCTCTTGTGTCCATATGGTTTTCCACGGTCCCTTGAATCGTTTGGTCGTCTTGGATCCCGAATAGTCTGGATCATTATGCTCAGATGATCGACGAACCAAATTATCAGTATGACCTATGTAATGCCAACCGCTTGTTTCACTTTGGAGAATATAGACCCAATATGCCATACTCAACTCACCAAAAAGGCCCGTTTCTTTCGAAACGGGCCTTTTGTCTGGCTCCCCAGCGCGGACTCGAACCACGGACCCGATGGTTAACAGCCATCTGCTCTACCGACTGAGCTACTGGGGAATATTTAATTTTTTAAGATCCATCCCTGTTAAACCCGATGGTTAATCCCGCCATGGGCGGGACTCTACCGACTGAGCTACTGGGGAATATTTAATTTTTTAAGATCCATCCCTGTTAAACCCGATGGTTAATCCCGCCATGGGCGGGACTCTACCGACTGAGCTACTGGGGAGTATTTAACTATATAAAGATCCATTCCCGTTGAACCCGACGGCTAATCCCGCCGATGCTGGGACTCTGCCGACTGAGCTACAGGGGAATAGAGATCTGTTCGGTAACCTTTGAATTCTACTTTCCCCGCGCCGATCCGGAAAAAATTCAGCGGCTACATAATACAACTCGAAGCGGATGTCAACCATTTCAAATAAAATTCATTTCAAGTGCGATAATGCCGCACCGGGAATTTCGAAAGGTCTGAAATGATTGCAATAATCCTGATCGGGCGAAAGGCTGAGCAATCGGCGCACGTATGGCCATTTCTCAGCGACGGGCGAGGCGAAGAAAAAAGGATTTTGCGACTTGCGTTTGTCGTTTGCAGTTTGAATTACCAGCCAAAATATAATAGGCTTGCCGCCAAGTAACGGCGTTGCGACTTATAAAGTTCAATGCTCCCATGATATCGCGCACATAAAGGAATTCTTCATGCCCCTGAATATCATCACGAGCAACCGGATGGAAACTCTGCTCGGCGAGCTGGCCTGTGTAGTTAAAACGCCGCATCACCACCCGCTTGTTCCCGAAATGATTGTGGTGCAAAGCAAGGGTATGCAGCGCTGGGTGGCCATCGAGCTCGCAAAGCGCTTCGGCGTCTGGGCAAACGCGATTTACCCGTTTCCCAATGCGATGGTCCGGCGCCTGTTCGAGTCGGTGTTGCCCGACCTGGTTCAGGCCGCCGACCCTTTTTCCCGCGAGGTCCTCATCTGGAAGATCATCGGGCTTCTGCCCGGTTTTCTGCACCAGGATGCCTTTACGCCCCTTCGGCATTATCTTGACTCTGACTCCGGCGGACTGAAAAGCTTTCAGCTTGCCCAGAAAATCGCCAACACGTTTGATCAATATACGATTTACCGTCCTGATATGCTCAAAAGATGGGAGTCTGAAAAAGAGACGGATGCGGAAGACGCCTGGCAGGCCATTTTATGGCGTGAGATCACGGCGGGGACAGATGGCCGGCACCGGGGCCGTCTCAAGGAAGAATTCCGTCGCCGGCTGATGATCAAACAGGAAAAGGCATCCGGGACGCCGGAGAGGATTTTGGTCTTCGGCATTTCATACCTTCCCCAATATCACATGGATATTCTGGGCTCGATTGTCGGCGTGACGGATGTTTACCTCTTTTTGCTCAGTCCGACACGCGAATACTGGTCCGATATCCGTTCGCGCCGGGAAAAAGCCCTTCTTTCGCCAGGGCAGGCCGCTCTGAGAATCGAGGGCAATCCCCTTTTGGCCTCACTGGGTCGGCTCGGCCGTGAATATTCCGAGATGCTCATCGATCTTGCTGATGTTGCTTCGACCACCAAAGAAATTTATGAAGATCCCGGAGAACAAAGTCTTCTGCATGCGGTGCAAAGCGATATCCTGAATTTGTCGGGCGCCGACGTCTCGCAGGAAAAGCGTATCGTTGCTTTGAACGACCTGTCGGTGCAGATTCACTCGTGTCACAGTCCCATGCGCGAAATCGAGGTTCTGCATGACGCTCTGCTGGCTCTGTTTGAAAATCTCAATGGGCTGACTCCCCGGGATATTGTAGTCATGACTCCCGATATTGAGACTTACGCGCCATACATCGACGCGGTCTTTGACGGCGTCCAGGACGCGTCGATGAGGATTCCTTACTCCATTGCCGACCGCAGGCTCCAGAGCGAAGGGCAAGTCGCCGCGCTGCTTCTAAAAATTCTGGACCTGCCCGAAAGCCGGTTTCGTGTCGCCGCGGTCTTTGATCTGCTTTCAGCCGGGCCGGTTCGGAAGCGATTCGAGCTGGATGACGAGGAAATCGAAACCCTTCGAAACTGGATTGAACGTAGCGCGATTCGCTGGGGATTGGACGAAAAAAGCCGGACCCGTCTGGGGCTTCCCCAGTACCGCGAGAATTCCTGGTGTGCGGGAATCGATCGTCTTTTACTGGGATTTGCCATGTCCGACGACGACGGGCAAATTTTCAACGGCATTCTGCCTTATGAATCCATCGAAGGGTCTGAGGCGCGCGCGCTGGGAAAGCTTGCGGAATTTCTAAGACGACTGGCCGAGGCGGCCCGGACACTGACCGGCTTAAAGACGCTTTCGGAATGGTCGGAAGCGCTCCGGCACCTGCTTTCCGATTTTATCTTGGCGGATGCGCAGACAGACTATGAGCTAGCGATGATTCATGACCTGTTGAGCGATCTTACCGAATCCGGACGCCTCGGGAATTTTTCAGGCGAAGTGTCTCTGCGCGTCATTCGCGCCTGGCTTTCGATGCGCCTGGACCAGGAAGAAGGCGGGTATGGCTTCTTGTCCGGGGGCGTAACGTTTTGCGCCATGCTGCCCATGCGGAGCATTCCATTTCGGGTGGTGGCACTCATCGGTATGAGCGACGGTGCGTTTCCTCGTCAGACAACGCCGGTGGGCTTCGATCTGGTGGCGCGCCGGTCCAGACCCGGCGACCGCTCGGCGCGAGAAGAAGACCGCTATATGTTTCTCGAGTCCATGCTTTCGGCCCGTGATTGTCTGTATATCAGCTACGTCGGACAGAGTCTGCGAGATGGAAGCGAGCTTCCGCCGTCGGTTCTGGTTAGTGAATTGCTCGACGCCGTGGGCAGGGGTTTTGCTCCGGAAAACGGCGAAGGGATTGTCGAGCGGTTGGTTACCTCTCACAGACTTCAGGCTTTCAGCCGCGATTATTTTAACGGCCGGTCGAAGCTCTTTAGCTATTCTGCGGAAAATTGCGCCGCGCTGCAGGAAAAGCGGGCAGAACTGATCACGAGCCGGGCATTTCTATCCAAGCCCCTTGAAGCCGCACCGGACGAAACCAAAGAGGTATCGCTAGACATGCTCCTGCGGTTTTTTGACAATCCGTCCCGGTTCCTGCTGGAAAGGAAAATGAGCGTCCGGTTTGAGGATGCGGCCGTTCCTCTGAATGATCGGGAACCTTTTTCCGTGGATGGCTTATCGCTCTACGGCCTCAAACAGGAGTTGCTTTCAACCGTCATTGAAGGCGGCGATCCCCGATCGAAGCTTCCCTGGGCGCGCGCAAGCGGCATCCTTCCACCGGCGGAGCACGGGAAAATTCTGTTCGAAAATGCCTGCCGGGACGTGTTGAATTTTGCGGGTGTCGTAAGCGGTGTGCTGGCCGGAACAAATCCTCTGGCTCCTTTGCAGATCGATTTGCGTCTTGCCAACGGTATCCTATCGGGCCGACTCGACGGCGTCTGGCCCCGGGCGATGATCCGCTATCGCATGGCCGGGCTCAAGGCCAAAGACAGAATTCGGGCCTGGATTGCCCATCTGGTCTTAAATGCCGCGGCGCAAGATCCTTATCCCCGCGAAACCAAGCTTATTATGACCAACGGCGTTATCGGTTATCACCCGGTGGACAATGCGGCCGGTTGTCTTGAAACACTTCTGAAACTTTACCGGATGGGCCTTTCGATGCCGCTTCGATTTTTTCCCGAATCGTCTCTGGCCTATGTTGAGGGCGCTGAAGATGGATTGAAGAAGGCCCGGGCCAAGTGGCGGGATGCACATGAAGACAGACTCGGCGAAGGGCGCGACGCACATTATCAGGTGTGTTTCGGAGGGGAGGATCCTTTCGACGAAGAATTTGCCGCTGTCGCCAAAGCGGCGCTCGAGCCGCTGCTGCGGCATCAAATCCAGGAAAAAAGATGATCGAACTCAACTGTGTCTATACCGATCTTTCGGGAATTCATCTGATTGAGGCCAGCGCCGGCACAGGAAAGACCCATGCCATTTCGGATCTTTATCTGCGACTGCTTGTGGAAGAGGATCTCTTGCCGGAGCAAATTCTGACGGTGACTTACACCGAAGCGGCGACTTCGGAACTTCGAGGCCGGATTCGCGGCCGGATCCGCGAGGCCATCGAAGTGCTGGATGGAACCCCGACTCCCTATGTGTTTCTTAGGGCGCTTGCCGACAATGAAAACGGCAGGGGGCCGGGTCCTGCAGCGATGAGAGAAAAGCTTGAACGGGCGCTCCACGCTTTCGACACGGCATCGATTTTCACCATTCATGGGTTCTGCCTGCGGGCCCTCAGGGACAATGCCTTTGAAAGCGGATCGCTTTACGACACAGAGCTTCTGACCGACCCGGAAGAATTCCTCCGGGAAATCGTCGACGACTTCTGGCGCAGTCGTTTTTTTGCCGATGCCTCGCCCCTTCTGCCGCTGGTTCTCCTTCGTAAGGATTCTCCTGATCATTGGATGGGCTTTGTCAAAGACATGGTGTCCAATCCCAAACTGACCATCGTGCCGGCATTTAGTCCCGGTCAGGCGCAAGCCGTTGAGGCACTATGCCGCGGTGCGTTTGAAGAAGTGCGACGCCTGTGGCGCGGACAGTCGGAGGCCATCCGCGAGATTCTGGAAAATGACAAGGGGCTCAGCCGAAGTGAAAAAGCCTACCGGCAGGATTTGCTTGGCGGGCTTTTTGAATCGATGGACCGCTATACGGAAGGAGACAATCCCTACAACGTTTTTGCCGACTTTTATAAATTCACCGCGTCGGGTATCGCCGCGGGTACAAAACCGAAAGGCGTCGCGCCGACGCATCCTTTTTTTGATGCGTGCGCCCCACTCCAAAAAAGCATCGATGATCGCCGGCTGGTCCTTTTGGCCGAACTGATCGACTTTTGCAAACGAGAGCTTCCCGAGCGCAAACGCAGGGCCAATGTCCGCTTTTTCGACGATCTGCTCAATGATTTATCTAAGGCGCTGAGCGGCGCGTCGGGCGAGGCGCTTGCCGCAAGCCTTCGGCATAAATACCGCGCGGCGCTCATTGATGAATTTCAGGACACCGACCCGGTCCAATACGACATCTTTAAATGCATTTACGCGGGAACGGATGCCCCCCTGTTTCTGATCGGCGATCCCAAGCAGGCCATCTACAGTTTCCGGGGTGCGGACATATTCGCCTATCTGAAGGCCGCCTCCGACGTGGATCAAGACAAACGATTCACGCTGACGCGCAACTGGCGCTCGAGTCCGGCACTGCTTTCCGCGTTCAACGCCATATTTGCTCATTCGGACCGTCCCTTCTTGTTTGACGAGATTCGGTATGTGCCGCTTTCGCCGGGAAACGGCGATGGAAAAAAAGAACCGGCACTGCCTTCCGATGAAGCTGCGCCGTTTCGGATCTGGCTGGTTCCGCAGGAAGATGACGGCAAGCCCATGGGCGTGACGCGGGCCAATGAGATCCTCTGTGACGCGATTGCCGGAGAAATTTCGCGCCTGCTTGGGCGCGGCGCAAAAAACGACATCCGTGCCGACGGCCGGCCGCTTTTGCCCCGGGACATTGCGGTGATCGTGCGGTCCCATCACCAGGCGGGTTTCGTCCAGTCGGCGCTTCGGAAGGCCGCGATTCCTTCAGTCGTTCGCACCGACAAAAGCGTGTTTGACACCGATGAAGCCAGGGCAATTTGCACACTTCTTCGGGCGCTTGCCGAGCCCGCCAGAGAAAGCGGCATCCGGGCGGCGCTGCTTACCGATCTTTTGGGAAAGACGGGAGACGACCTCGCCGCTTTTGATGCGGATGAAGGGGCCTGGGAAAAATGGGTCGCGGCCTTTCGGGAGTATCACGAGGTATGGCTCAAACGGGGATTCATGGTCATGGCTCAACTCCTCATGGCCAAAGAAGGCGTAAGGGGACGCCTTTTGCGTTACGAAGACGGAGAGCGGCGCCTGACAAACGTTTTACACTGCTTCGAGCTGCTCCACCAAAAAGAGCATGAGCACAAACAAGGTCCGGAAGCGCTGGTCGCCTGGTTTGACGAACGCGTGAGCGTTCGAGAGCAAAACGAGGAATACCAGATCCGTTTGGAAACCGATGAGGAGGCGGTCAGGATCGTAACCATCCATGGCAGCAAGGGGCTTGGTTATCCGGTGGTGTTTTGTCCGTTTATGTGGGGCGGGGTCAAAAAAAACACCCAAGTCGTCACCTTTCATGATCAATTCACCATGGTCAAAGATTACGGTTCATCCGATTATGAACAAAACCTCAAGCTTGCCCGAAAAGAAGAGTTGGCCGAAAACCTCCGTCTTTTCTATGTGGGCCTGACCCGCGCTAAAATCCTGTGTTATCTGTGCGCGGGGAAAATCGGCACCGCGAAATCCGGAAGCCTGCCGGCGACGTCCGCGCTGGATTATTTATTTTACACCTCTCCTGAAACGCAAAAATCCGGCGATCCGGTCGATGCGGTTGCAAAGGAAGCGGCCCGGCATTCCGCAGCGGAGATCGAAAACAGGTATGCGGCGTTGGCGAAGAAGCATCCGCAAGCGCTGACGGTATTGCCCCTGCCTCAAAAATCTGCCGTCCGCTATGCGCCGGCCTCCGTCGAGGATGAAAGCCTTCGCGCCAGGGTATTTTCAGGCACGGTCGCAAGCGACTGGCGGATAACGAGCTTCACCTCCCTGACGTCACACGAACCTGTTGGCCTGGAATGGCCGGATTACGACGCGATCAACATTGCGCTGCGCGAGCGGGAGACGGAAATGCAGAACGATTCGGTCGCTGCAACTATCTTTTCTTTTCCACGCGGCGCGCAGGCGGGCAATTTTTTTCATAAGCTTTTTGAAAAGATCAATTTTGCCGACGTGTCGCGCGCCGACATGGAAGCGCTGGTGGACCGGGAGCTGGCGAAACATCATTATGATTCCAAATGGCGCTCAGCTGTCTGCGGCATGCTGCAAAATGTTTTAACCACAAGGCTTTCCTCGCCGGACGGTTCTTTTGCTCTGTCGGATCTCTTGCCCGGAGCATGGGTGTCGGAAATGGAATATTACTTTCCGCTTCGCTTTGTCACCTCCGGGGAAGTGGCCGCCTGCCTGGCCAAATGGGGCGCGGCCCGTGACGGCGCGGATCTCGCGAAACTCCGCGCCGGTTTGAAATTCAAACCTGTTTGCGGAATGCTCAAAGGATTCATGGATATGGTTTTCGAGCGGGGCGGACGATATTACCTTCTCGACTGGAAATCGAATCATCTGGGAAATCGCGTGGACGATTACAGCCGCGAATCCATGAAAGAGGAGATGGAGCGAAATTTCTACCCGCTGCAGTATCTGTTGTATACAGTCGCCCTCAACCGATACCTGTCTTTGAAGCTTAGGGACTATGACTACAAGGCCCGCTTCGGCGGTGTGATTTACGTTTTCCTTCGCGGCGTCAGCGAGGCGCACGGCGAAGCGTTTGGCTTTTATCGCGATATCCCGCCGGTTGGATTGATTGACGAGTTGACCCGTATTCTCGCGGCCGAAGGAGGCTGACGCGCCGATGAAGATTCATGAATGGAGCATGCTCGACCGACACTTTGCCGATTTCATTGTTCGGCAGTCGGGCGAATCCTCTTGCGTAACCGGAGTCGTCGCGGGGCTTCTGAGCAACGCCGCGGGGCAGGGTCATATCTGCCTGAATCTGTCGGATTTTGCGGGAAGCGATATGATGATCGACGGCAGGCCTTTTACGGCGCCCGAAATCGACGCAATGCGCGACGCGCTCCTATCCAACCCGACGGTGGGGCAACCGGGAGACTTCAAGCCGCTCATCCTTGATTCGCAAAACCGGCTTTACCTGCACCGCTACTGGAAATATGAAAATGATCTGGTCCGGGTCATTCGGGATAAAGCCGACCAGGTCTGCGATGAGCCCGATGAGGAGATTCTGCGCGACGGTTTGAAAAGGCTTTTTCAAGACGCGTGCATCGATTCTCCCGACTGGCAGAAAGTTGCTGCGGTCGCCGCGCTTCGGAAACGATTCCTCGTTGTGTCCGGCGGTCCGGGAACCGGCAAGACGTCGATTGTTGTTAAAATTATCGCGCTTCTTCTCGAACAGCAAAAAGGCGCGCCTTTGTCCGTCGCACTGGCCGCGCCGACCGGCAAGTCGGCCATGCGGCTTCGTGAAGCCCTCATCGCCATGAAAGACTCGATCGATTGCGACGAGGCCGTTAAACGCCGCATTCCCGAAACCGTCTCTACGCTTCACCGTCTGCTCGGGGCGTCATCGGGGCCGGGGCGCTTTCGTCATTCCGGGAAGAATCCGCTTTTGCATGACGTGGTGATTGTGGATGAGGCCTCAATGGTCCCTCTGCCCCTGGCGGCAAGGCTTGCCGGGGCGCTCAAACCCGAAGCTAGGCTCATTTTGATCGGAGATCGAAACCAGCTGGCTTCAGTGGAAGCGGGCGCCGTGCTGGGAGACATCTGCGGCGGCGGGCGCGACGAGGTCTATACACGGGAGTTTTGTCAATGGTATGAAAACCTCACCGGCCAAAGGTTGCCGATTGCTCCCGCCGGTGAGCAATCCTTTCCGCTTGCGGATTGCCTGGTCGTTCTCAAACGCAATTACCGGTTTGCCGCACAAAGCGGAATCGGCGCGGCTGCCAAAGCCGTCAATGAAGGCAACGGCGCGGAGGCGTTGCGCATTCTTGAAGACGCCTCCTATCCCGATATAGCCTGGCGGGAGCTTCCGGCATATGACCGGATCAGAAAGGTTCTCCGGGATGACGTCGTAGACGGATATGGTCCGTATCTGGCGGCGAAAACTCCGCGTGAGGCCCTGGAGCGTTTCGATCAATTCCGGATGCTGTGTGTATTGCAAAACGGGCCTTATGGCGCCGCCGCATTCAATGATCTGATCGAGCGAATCCTCGCAGGCAGCGGCGCCATTGACCCTTCAGAACGCTGGTACCGCGGACGGCCGGTGATGATCACCCTCAACGATTACAATATGAAACTTTACAACGGCGACATCGGCATCACCTTTCCCGACCCGGACGACGTCGGCAGACTGTGCGTGTTTTTTCCGGCGGCGGACGGCGGCGTGCGGAAAGTGTCGCCGGTCAGGCTTCCCGGGCATGAAACGGCTTATGCCATGACTGTTCACAAAAGCCAGGGATCCGAATTCGATACGCTTACGATCATCCTGCCGTCCGGCGATTCTCCGCTGCTGACCCGGGAGCTCCTTTACACCGGAATGACGCGCGGCAGAAGCAGGGTGATGATCCGGGGCGATAAACAATGGATTGAGGCGGCGGCATCCCGCCGGATTCAAAGAGCCTCCGGCCTTCAGGACGCCCTATGGCCGGAATAAGCAATGCAGGTGTTAGGCGTGACGCGTCAGGCTTAAGGAGCGGGGAGTGAAGCTGAGATTCAATCCTTTTCAAATCTTTGAGGCGAGCAAATCCCCGGCGGGTTTGTACGCCCGAAAAAAGTGGCTGGGTGAATCGGGAAACGCCTCATGGCAAGACGATTTCAGCCAAACCGTTTCTTTACTTTCAGCCGGTCAACACGCGGACGGTTCTTGGTTTCAATCGCCTGTGGAGACGATCCGGCGTTTGTTCGGTTTGCATCTGACGGTTCGGGAAAAAACGGCGGACATCGAAAGGGCGCTGGCCTGGCTGATTGATGAGACGTTAACCGAGCATCTCACCGGCTCGCAGTCCGAAGCGTTTTCCGACGAGACTTTCCGGGAACTGCCTTTCGTTCAGGCGCAGCCGTCAGTGACGCTCAGTTGCGCTGCGCTTTTTCTGGCTTCGGTCTTTCAATCGGAACAAGACGATCGCATTGCTGTGTCAAGGCGGCGTCTGGGCCGTTGGCTTGCCGGGCATGCCGATTCTTCGGAATTCTGGCCGGAGAAAATCAACATCCTTCGCGCCTTGATCGTTTCCGACTCGTCTGCCGGAGATTCCGAGACGACGGCTCTGGTGCAGGCCTTCGAATCGATTCAACAGCCGTCCGGTCTTTGGCCCGCGCCCATTGATTTTTTTCTGACCGTAAACGCGCTGGCTCACTTAAACACGGAATCGTCGCACCGTCAGTGGCGCGCAGCGCTGCCTTTGTTATGTAACGTGCAGCAGAAAGACGGATCATGGGGCAGAACCGATCACGAATGGAACACGTTTCTGGTGGTCCATGCCCTTAAAAACAAGCAGGCCTTATAACGCTGTCGCTAAGCTAATGATGGATTTCCGTTAACCCGGAGACAACGCACCGGCCCGCAGGGCTTGCTGAAGCCGGATTTATCTCAAAAAGAGCGACGACATGAAGTACATTGCGGCAAAGCCGATTAGAAACCGGCATAATTTGGTCATCCGGTTTTTGCCCTCCTGATGGAATCCGTCGCTGTGGAAAGTATGATTAAGAAATTGATGCAGGCGCGATATGAAATTTCTTCGGGCCAGAATCCTGATGGTTGAAGTATGGGTTGATTCTAAACGGCTTTTGTAAGCAATGGCTATGGCGCGCATATCAATAGTCCTCCTGCTTATTCTTCTCGGCGGTTCGGTAAAATAACTTTAGTAATAAATACAGTTACTTAAAAGATGGCTCTTTGTGATGGAGATCACATAAGCTTGTCGAAGTCTCTGGAATTCATCACCTCTGCCTTTTGTGAAGCTCCAAGCGACAAGGCGTCTTGAGGGAAAAATTTGTAAAGGGTGGAGGAAATGTTTTGGACTGGTGCAATGACAATGAACACCGGAAGCGACCGTCGAGAGTGCGGCGGGTTATTTGATCTTCTCGATGGCGCGGTCAGGATCGACGGTCATAAACCGGGCAAGCTTCTTTTCCACGGTAAACACCTGGTCTTTGTTTTGCAAGATTCTGCGGCGGGTTTCCTCTGAAAGGCCGTATCTGATCAACAGATCTTGAAAACGGTCGTCCACGCTGACAATTTTGTCGTGCATGACCCGTTTATCGGCATAGTAAACAATTTCCTTTTCCTCAATCATGCCGTCAAGATTGAGATTCTGAAGTCGAACATGCTGCTCGACGATCTCGGCAAGATCGGGAAAGCCAATTTCCCGCATAAGGGCGGCGCCGGATTCATCATGGCGCTCCCGGGTGGAAAGAGACCGGGTTTTTGTAATGTCGTGAAGTAACGCGCCTGCGATCACCCTCTGCCGGTTGATGGGAAGTCCGTTTTGGAGATGATCCGTGATCGCCGCAGCGACTCGCATAACCTGGAAAGAATGCTCGATGATGTTGGGCAGCATGGAATAGCTTTCCATAATGACGAGGCACTGAGCCTCGGAGGGAATATCGTGATCGATTCTGAATATTTCAAAATGATTCATGGATTGGTTCCGCTTGGCATGATCCATTTTCAAAAAAAGCTTTGCAAGGAAGTCCTGTTTTTGAACAAAAAGCAGATCCCCATAATCCCAGTCGCTTTGCACGCGCGCTTTTACCGTGTCTTGAATCGGGCTGTCAATGCTTTGTTCAAAAAATGAAGAAATTTGTGGCTTTCTGTTGCAACTTTCCGGCTGCGTGCGTATAGTTTCAAAGCCGATCGTGTTGTCGAAGAGGACCAGGCGGAAGCCAAAAAAGAAAAGCAAAGAGTCAATCTCATGGTAATAAATCATTTCAAGATTGCCGTAGGGCCGTCTGTGTCAGTATCGGCTGCGATATCGGCGCCGGACGGATCTTCAGCCGATATCGCCGTAATCGTTGCGCACGGGGCGGGAACTAATATGGATCATCCCCTTTTGGTTGCTTTTTGTGAGCGGCTTACTTTAGCCGGCATCGCAACCGTGCGCTTCAATTTCCCTTATATGGAAAAGAGGCGCAAAATGCCGGATCGTCCGGATATCTTAATGAAGACGTGGAGCCGCGTGCGGGACTATGTCGAAAACGAAACGGGAGGGTCGCTGAAAAAGATTTTCACGGCGGGCAAATCAATGGGCGGAAGAATTGCCTCGCTGATGCTGGCGGACGGCCGCCTTCTCTCCGACGGCATGATTTTTCTCGGCTACCCGCTGCATCCCGCGGGGAAAAAAGATCAGCTTCGGGATGAGCACCTGTTTCGCATTTCGGCACCCATGCTCTTTTTTGCCGGAACGAGAGATTCTTTATGCGATCTCGATTTGCTTCAGAGCGTTTTAAAAAGAATCCGTCCGGAACCGCGCCTGGTAATCATCGATGGCGGAGATCATTCTTTTCATGTGCCGGCCTCATCCCCTGAAACGCTTTCGGATATTTACGATCGGATCGCGACTGAAAGTATAAAATGGATGAAAGGGAAGAAAGTGTGAAGCCTCAAGAAGAAAAGATTCGGGTCGTGCTGTTTGATTTCGGCGGGGTACTGGCCGAGGAAGGCTGGAAAAACGGATGGATGGCCATTGCCGACGCCAACGGCATAGACGGCGAGAAGTTTGTGGAGGAAGCGGCCGACATGGCCTATGAAACAGGTTATCTTCTGGGGAAGGGGACCTGGCCCGGTTTCTGGAAAGTTCTGCAGGAAAAAACCGGCATTGCGGGGAATGCCGCTGAAAGTTATCAGATGATTTTCTCCGGTTTTATTTTGCGCAAGTCGATGATCAATTGTGTCAGAAAGCTGAAAGCCCGCGGCTTGAGCGTCGCCATCTTGAGCGATCAAATTGAAATGCTCGATGCATTAAACGCAAGAGATGATTTCTTCAAGGAATTCGATCATGTCTTCAACAGCTACCATCTGGGCAAAGGAAAACGCGACGCCTCGCTTTTTGACGATATCGCCAGGCGCCTGAACTCCGCGCCGGGCGCGATTGCGTTTGTTGACGATTCTCCGGGACATGTTGAACGGGCCAGGCAAAAGGGTATGAAGGCGATACTCTATACCGAGTCGAAAACCTTTTGCCGGCAAATGCAAGAACTGGGACTTTTCAAAGGATCCGAAGCCGGAAAATCATCTTGACAAGTTATTTCGGCCTCCATTATTAACTTAACCGTTATATTCCGTTGTTTCGGAGACGCGAAACGCAGCGCATGATCCGGCTGTGTTAAAAGATCCTGTCCAATCCGACGGGCATCCGCAAAGGGGGCCAGGTGCAGCAGTCAGCTACCAGAAAAGACTCTTCGTCTTGTTTTTCATCGCTTTCCCGTCATGCCATTGAATTTTCCAGTGTCTCCCGTCTGTATCCGGCCGGGTCGGTCACCGCGCTTGAGGATATCACCCTCGGGGTGCGACGGGGAGAATTTCTGGCCGTCGTTGGGCCCAGCGGCAGCGGCAAGACGACTTTACTCAACCTGATGAGCGGGCTGGATCAGCCCACGCAGGGGAGCGTCCTGATCAATGGCGCCGAGCCGGAAAGCGCCGTCAAATGGGCTTGGTTGCGCGCACGGGCTATCGGTTTTGTGTTCCAGTCTTTTCAGTTGCTTCCCGCGTTCACCGCGTTGGAAAACGTCCAGATTCCCATGTTCGGCGTCGTCAAAAGCCGCGCGCAGAGGCTTGACGCGGCGCATGACCTTCTGCATCGAGTCGGTCTTGACGCGAAGCGCCACAGGTATCCGGATGAACTCTCCAGCGGTGAAAAGCAAAGAGTGGCCATTGCCAGAAGCCTGGCCAACAGCCCGTCCATCCTGCTTGCGGACGAACCGACCGGCAATCTCGACAGCAGAAGCTCGGAAGCGGTGATGCATCTATTACAAGACCTTTCCCGGGCGAAGCGTTTAACGCTGGTTGTCGTCACGCACAATCATGCCATTGCCAGAGACGCTGATCGCGTCGTCGAATTGTTTGACGGACGAATCGCATCGTTGACCGAAAAAGGCGGCTTATGAGTATTCAGGATCGACACCTGTTTTTTGTTTTGTTCAGCATCGTTTTATGGAGTCTCATCATGGCGGCGGGTGCTGCTCTTGCGTCCGAGTCGGTGACAGAGCCGCTTCAATGTTTGCGTCGGCCGGCGGTCGATGAAGCCCTGATCGATTTGAGGTTGACCGGTTTGGATCAAAGAGGGAAGCGATCCGTTTCCAACCTGAGAGTTCATTACGTCTCCAGCGACAAAATCATCCGTCTTACAGTTGAGCCGGCCGGTGAACAGTCACAAACGTCGTCATTTTGTCTGGAGTGCGGTCCGACGGGGCCGCCACAGCCATGCCGCAACGGAGCCGGCGTTTTTCCCGGTTCTTCCAAGAACCGAATCGCCGGCACGGTGCTGCCCTGGCATGTGCTGACGGATTGGCTTTGTCTCTCGTTTAAAGCGGAAAAGCACGATGCAAAATCCGACAACGAGGTCGAGGTGTATGAAATTCTTCCCGAGGGACCAAGCGGTTGGCCGGAAAATGGAAAGCGTCTCGTTTATGTTTCCAGAATAACCGGCGAGCCTCAGAGAATAGAGAGCTACAATAGACGAAATATCCTCACGGCCTCCATTCAAATCCTCGAAGTGCGCACAACCATTTGGGGGCAGGGGATTGTTCGCTCAATCTATATGGAACCCGAAACGAAATTGCGCGTGTTGATTGAAGTGGTGTCCGGTTCAGCGTCGATGCCGCGGGAAGAATAAGGAAAGTCGGTTTATGCGTCTGGTTCACATCATCATTCGGCATCTTGTGCAGCGGCCGGTGCGCACGGCGGTTACGGTGATTTGCGTTGCGGCGGCAGTGGGCGGGTTTACGGTACTCACCGGATTGGGGCGCGGCCTGGAAACGGCATGGAACGGCAGCCTGGTCAAGCAGGGGACACATTTGATGGCCCATCGCAAAGGAGTGATGAATTTATTGACCGGCGCGATTGATGAACGTATTGCCGACGAGTTGAAAGCCGTTGAGGGGGTGGAATCCGTTTCTACGGAACTGATTGATGTGATTACGCTGGAATCCGGCGCCTCCGTTTTGGTGCGAGGCTGGCCCGGCGACAGCGTGCTGTGGGGTCAGGTTGCTCTGATTTCAGGACGGCTTCCAGATCCTCATTCCCGCGACCAGGTTGTGGTCGGCGAGGGGCTTGCCCAATCGCTTGACATCCAGGCGGGCGGTGTTCTGTCGCCTTTCGGCGGCGAGCTGCGGGTGGCCGGTGTGGCGCGTTTGGACAATGTTTTGGGCAACAACAGCCTGATGATGCCTCTGTCCGGCCTGCAGGATCTTCTGGACCGACAGGGAAAGATCACCGTCGTGCATCTTCGCGTAGAAGGCGGCGACCATGAAAAAGGCCTTGAGACGGCCCGCGCCCGGCTTTCTGAAAAATATCCTCAATTCCTGTTTGTCGCGGCCCAAACGGCCGCGCAGGAAAATGAGTTATACCGATTCTGGCGCGGCATGTCCTGGGCCGCATCGCTGGTCGGTCTGATCATGGGGCTTCTCATCGTCTTTAACACTATGTTGGTCGCGGTACTGGAAAAAACGCGCGAAATCGGCGTTCTGAATGCGGTGGGTTGGTCGGGACGAAGAATCATCACGCTCATTATGCTCGAAAGCCTTGCTCTGAGCGCGGCAGGGGGCTTGGCGGGAATCGCTTGCGGCTATTTGGGGCTGAAATTGCTCGTTTTGCATCCGAAACTTCAGGGGTTTATTCTCGTCGCACCGTCGTGGTCGGCGTTGGCCGAACAATCGGCCGTCATCCTGGCCATCGGATTAGGCGCTGGGCTCATTCCCGCCTGGCGTGCGCTCAAACTCAATCCGATCGACGCATTGCGGGAACGCTGACATGATGAGCGAGTCCGTTCTTTCATACGGTTATATCCTGTCGAGTGCGATTTATCTGACGATCACGCTGGTTTTGGGCCGTCTGACTCTGCAACCGGTTCACTTCCGTCTGATGATTTATGCGGGAGCGCTCAACGCCACAAGCGGTGTTTTTTGTTACTTCCTGGAAGAGCATTACTGGATGCCGAAGCGAGTGGGCGGAATGATTCTGGGCGTTGAAGATATCTTGATTGCTGCGGTCGTCGGCATGATACCCTGGTTCCTGGTGGCTGTGATCTGGCAAAAGAGATTGACCGTCCATTTTCAATGGAGGGCTTCATGTCGTCGCATTGCCTGTATAATGCCGCTGGTGTATCTGGCCTATCTGATGGGGATATCCATTCAGATCGATCCGATGAGCATGCTGTTGATCATCTGCGCGATTTTAGCGGCCGGCCTTTTGATATTGCGGACCGATGCCTGGCCGCTTGCCGCGACGGGATTTGTGACCTTCGGGCCGGCCTGGTTTCTGATGGTGTGGGCGACTTTCTACCTGCTGCCGGGTTTTGTCCACCAGTGGAACCTCGATGGAGCATGGGGAACGCCGTTGTGCGGCGTTCCTTTGGGCGAAATCGTCTGGGCGCTCATTTTCGGCGCGCTTCTGCCTGTGCTTGTGTCTTTCACATTTGACGTGCGGATAGCAGGCCTGCGAAATCAGGCTATCTGATCCGAAAGCAGCGAAGTAAGTTTCTGTGACGGTCTTGCCGGATCATTCAGGGATCTGACGGCGATATCTTGACAACCCGAGGCCGGCATCTATATTGAACGAAAATAAATCGACAGATAGGGTGACATCATGGCATTTGAAAGACCGGATATAATTCGACCTCCCAGCGAGCACGCAAGTTACTATCTGCCGCTCACGTCGGGCTGTTCCAACAACTCCTGTACGTTTTGCAACTTTTCCTTCACGAATCTCGGCATGCGCGATCTTGCCGACGTCAAAAGAGAAATCGACGCCATGTCTCTGTTTATGCATTCCAGAATGTGGCTTCCTGGTGTGGATCCGATCGTCTATGCCATTTTGCAGCAGTGGGACGGAAGAAGAGTGTTCCTGCAAGACGGTGATGCGCTGGTTTATCCGTACCCGAAACTGATGGAAGCACTGCAGTATCTGAATGTCAAATTTCCCGCTCTCGAGCGCATTGCGAGCTATGCCACACCGCAGGATATTCTTCGTCGTTCGGTTGACGAGTTGAAGGCTCTCAAAGATCAGAAACTGGGCATACTGTACATGGGTGTCGAAAGCGGCGACGACGAGGTATTGCGAAAGATCAAGAAAAACGTCACGCACGATCAAATGGTGGAGGCCGCGCGCAAAGTCAAAGCTTCGGGTATTTTGCTCTCGGCCACTGTTATTTTGGGTTTGGGTGGTGTTGCCGGAAGCGAGCGCCATGTGACTGAAACCGCCAGAATCCTGACGGAGATGGACCCGGACTATGCGGGTGCGCTCACACTGACGCTGGTTCCCGGAACCGAGCTTTACAAAGATGTTGAACGCGGCGCGTTTGAACTGATCACACCTTTTGATTCGTTGCGGGAACTGAAGGGCCTGGTTGAAAACGCGTCGTTTACAAACTGCTTTTTCAGCTCCATGCATGCGTCGAATTATTTCGCGATTCGGGGAACCCTGCCGCAAGATAAAGAAAAAATTCTCCGCCAGTTAAACACGCTGTTGGCGCGGAAAGACCCCCGCCTGCTTCGACCCGAATACATGCGGGGGCTGTAGAAATCCATCCGATTTTTTCGAGAAGGTCTCGGCGTGTTCGGCAAACCCGCCCTATGGTCGATGTTGGAGTGCGGGGATCGGTCTCCGACCGATCCAAGATCATTTGCCGATCAATCCGGTTATTGGCGGCAATCCATTTCTTGATTCACATCCCATAGTTTTAATATCTTGTCACATTTCAACAGTTTTGATACGCTCCGCCGAACAATTTTGTATCGGGGACATTTTTGTATCCTGATATTCCAGCAGAAAGGATCGAAATATCATGAGTTTTTCTCTGCGGACCTTTTGCGGCAGCGTGAAGGTGGAGCATGTCGGACGAAATGTGCAGCTTTGCGGATGGGTGGACGCCTACCGCGATCACGGCGGTCTGATATTTATCCATTTGCGCGACCGCAGCGGTATTGTGCAGATTGTGTTCAATCCGGAGATCACGCCCCGGGAGATCTGCGAGAAGGCCTCCTCGCTGCGGGCTGAATATTGCGTTTCCGTCGAAGGGGCAGTCAAAAAAAGACTCGCCGGAGCGGAAAACCCCAATATTGAAACCGGTCAGGTTGAAGTGGTCGTCGGCCGGATGACAATTCTGGCCGAATCCGATCCGCTGCCGTTTGCGATATCCGATAAAGCCATGGTGGCGGGCGCGGAAAAAGCAGGTTCCGAAAGCGTTTCCGAAGAGCTGCGCCTCCAGTACCGGTATCTCGATATTCGGCGACCGGCCATGCACAATAATCTGCTATTGCGCCACAAAATATTCCAGTGTGTGCGCCGTTTTCTCGATGAGCGGGGCTTTGTCGAGGTCGAAACGCCTGTGCTGACGATGAGCACACCCGAAGGCGCGCGCGACTATCTGGTGCCCAGCCGCGTGCATCCGGGAAACTTTTACGCCCTGCCGCAGTCGCCGCAGCTTTTCAAACAGCTTTTAATGATCGGCGGTCTGGAGCGCTATTTCCAGATGGCCCGATGCTTCCGCGACGAAGACCTGCGCCCCAACCGCCAGCCGGAATTCACGCAGCTGGATCTTGAAGCGTCTTTTATCGATGAAGAATTTCTCTACGATCTGATCGAAGAGTTGACCGTGCAGATGTTCGCCCTGGGCGGCATTTCGCTTTCCCGGCCATTTCCGCGCATGACCTACGCCGAGGCGATGGACACCACCGGTTCGGACCGTCCCGATCTGCGCTTCGGCCTGCGCTTTGTGGATGTCACCGATGTTTTTGCCGACACGAATTATTCGATTTTCCGCCAGATTCTCAAACGCGGCGGCTGCATCAAGGGCATCAACATCAAAGGCCAGTCGGAGGGTTTGAGTAAAAATGTTTTGCAAAATGAATACGCCAAAGAAATCGCGCCGTCTTTCGGCGCCAAGGGCATGACCTGGATGCGCGCCGAAGGCGGAAAGCTGGAATCCAACATCGTGCAGTTTTTCAGCGAGGCGGAACTGGCTGCGCTCTGGAAACGCTTTGATGTGCAGGACGGCGACGTGCTCATCATGGTAGCCGATCCGTCCTACGCGATTGTCACCTCCGCGCTGGGGCAGCTTCGCCTGCATCTGGCCAACCGCCTGGGACTGATCCCCGAAGACCTGTTCTGTCCGCTCTGGGTGACCGAATTTCCTCTTTTTGAAGCCACGGAGGAAGGGGGCGTCACCTCGAGCCATCATCCTTTCACCGCGCCGGACCGAACGGATTTCGACCCGAAAAACGCCGAAGAACTGCTGGGGCTGCGTTCACGCGCCTACGATCTGGTGATGAACGGTGAGGAGCTGGGCGGCGGAAGCATCCGTATCAACAGCCGCGACCTTCAGCGCAAGATCTTTTCGGCGCTGGGGCTTTCCGAAGAGGACATGCGCGAAAAGTTCGGTTTCTTCCTGACGGCCTTCGATTACGGCGCGCCGCCGCACGGAGGCCTGGCGCTGGGAATGGACCGCGTGGTCTCAATGATTCTCAAAACGCCCTCCATCCGCGACGTCATCGCGTTTCCGAAAAACCGCTCGGCAGGTTGTCCGCTTACCGGTGCGCCGTCCGTTGTCAAACAGGAGCAGCTGGCTGAACTGGGCCTTTTGAATCTGGGCGGCAAAGAGGTTCTTCCCGGAGCCGCGGAAAAAGAAAATCTGCTCGACCGCGTATCGTGGGTGTCGCGCATCGGCATTGATCCTGCGGAGCGGTCCGTGATGGAAGAGGTTTTAAGCCAGGCCGAAGCGCTGGCCGGCATTGCGGGCAAAGAAGCGGGAAATGAAGAGCCGATCCGGTCGGTTTTGCCCGCGTCTCATCGCACACGGCCCGGGCTGGATGCCAAGCGATCGGAACTGGCCGAAACCGGAAAACTTCTTCAAAGCGCGCCGGCGGTCAAGGGCAATTATTTCAAAGTCGCCAGTATTCTGGAATAAAGGATGATCTATGGATTCCACTTTTTTCTATCGCAATCCCAACAGAACTGAAAGTCCCGCGGGCAAGCTTGCGGGAATGACCGTAGCCGTTCAATCCGGCATCGGCGTCGCGGGCTGGCCCATGGACCCGGGCTCGGATGCGCTGGCCGGTTTTAAGGCGCCCGAAAACGCGGCGGTTGTCGAGCGGCTTCAACAAAACGGCGCTTTTCTAGCGGGGCTTTCGCGCTCAAGCGAATTCGGCTTGGGCCTTGACGCCGAAAGCGCGGCGGGACGGGCCATTGAGCAAAAGGACGCCCGGGCGGAAATCATGCTTGATCTTGCGGGCGAAGCGCGTCTGGCTGCCTGCCGAAGCGGCATCTGGGGTTTCAAGCCGACATGGGGACTCGTTCCCAAGGTGGGCATTGCCGGCCTGATTCCATCGATGGAAGCCTGCGGGATTCTCGCCGGTGCGCCTGAGGATATCCGCCTGATTCTTTCCGCCGTTGCCGGGCCGGATGATCGAGACTTTTCGCAGCCTGCGTTTTCTTATGCCGATGGCTCGCCTGCCGGGATTCAGCCGGATCGGATCACCCTGGGCGTTGTCGAGGAAGCCAAAGCGTCGCTTCCCGGCGATGAGCAAAAGGCGTTTGACGAAGAACTGGCGCAACTCCAAAAAGCGGGCTTCAAGGTAAAGATGCTTTCCTGGCCGGATTATGGCCTGTGCGGGCTGGTGCACCGGATTGTCGGATCGGTTGAAGCCTCGTCTTCGGCCGGCCGGTATGATTCCGTACGCTACGGCAAGCGCGCCCCCGGGGCCAAAAACTGGAACGACATGTATCTGCAATCCCGCGGCGCTTTTTTCAAAACGCTCCTTAAAAGCTATCTCATCCAGGGCGCGTATTTTCAGTTTGAACGATATGACGCCTATGAAAACGCCTGCCGCATCCGCGCGCGGCTTTGCAAAGAATTCAGCCGCCTTTTTGAACAGGTTGACGCTCTGGTTTTTCCTGTGCAAAAACCCGACGCGCCGGAAACACTGGAGGGCCTTTACGATCAGTTTAAATCGACGGCGCACGCCAATGTTACAGGTTGTCCGGCGTTGACGGCGGCGCCTTTCGCGGCGGGCGGGCCCGCCCTGCAGTTTGTGGGCGCGCTCAAAGACGACGTGCGGATACTGGCGCTGGGAATATTTCTTTCCCGGACGGCCACAGGAGGAAAATCATGATGGAATTTGAAGCGGTCATTGGATTGGAAATTCACGTGGAACTCAACTGTGCCACCAAACTGTTTTGCGACTGTCCCAACAATCCCGGCGATGATCCCAATGTCAACACCTGTCCGGTCTGCCTGTGGTATCCCGGCGCCGCGCCGCGCCTGAGCCAGGCCGCGCTGGATAAAGCGGCGCTTTTGTGCCTGGGTCTCAATGCCGAAATCCAATCGAAAAGCGCGTTCGATCAGAAGGTTTACTATTATCCGGATCTGCCCAAAGGTTATCAGCTTTCACAGGCGCATCTGCCTTTGTCACGCGGCGGCTGGATTGACATCACCGATGAGGACGGCTCCGTCAAAAGGCTGCGCATCCATCATATCCACATGGAGGAGGACGTTGCCAAGCTGGTGCATGAAATGGAAGGCCGCAACCCCATCAGCCTGGTGGATTTCAACCGCGCCGGCGCGCCGCTGGTCGAAATCGTCACCGAACCGGATTTTCGCACGCCGCACCACGCGATGGAATTTCTCAAGGCGCTGCGCACGCAGGTGCGCTATGTGGGTTCATCGGAGTGCAGCATGGAAAACGGCACCATGCGCGCGGACGCGAACATTTCCATTCGGCCTAAAGGCACCAGCCAGATGAACACGAAAGTGGAAGTGAAAAACATGAACTCGGTGCGGCATGTGGGAGACGCCATCGCCTATGAAATCACCCGCCAGAGCGCTGCCGTGCAGGCAGGCGAGCCCGTGGTCCTGCATACCCGTTTGTGGGACCCGGATAAAAAAGTCACGCTCCCGATGCGGCAGAAATTTGAAGGCCCTTGCGTTCCGGATCCGTCGGTGCCGCCGATTGAGCTGTCGCCCGACGAAATCGAGGCGTTAAGCAAGCGACTGCCGGAAATGCCTGCGACCCGCGCCGAACGCTTCGTCAATCAGCATGGCCTTTCCGCCGAAGAGTCGACGTATCTAAGCTCCGATCCGGAGGTGGCCGGCTATTTTGAAGAGCTTCTCCGCGAAGGCGTACAGCCCAGAGCCGCTCTGCACTGGCTGACCACCCAGCTTCTGCCTGCGGTTCGCCAGCGCCGTCAGGAACTGTCTCAGACGCCGGTGACGCCGGCGAGGCTGGCCGCGCTGCTTTCGATGCTCGCTAAAGACGAAATCAACGCCAATGCCGCGCGCGACGTGCTGTCGTCGATGTTCGATTCGAATGACGCGCCTGCCGAGATCGTAAAAGCAAAAGGTTTGGCCCAGGTCTCCGACGCGAGCGCCCTTGAGGCCATGATCGATCAGGTGCTCGCGGCGCAAGCCGCAGCGGTGGCCGATTTTAAAAACGGCCAGTCTAAAGCCGCAGGTTTTTTAATCGGCCAGATCATGCAGGCCTCCGGCGGCAAAGCCAACCCGAAAGTCATCCGGGACATGCTCACCCGAAAATTGTCTTCTGTGTCTGCGTAGCGATTGGTTCCGACCGATCCGAGTTTTGGCAGACGCAATAGGCGTGTTCGGCAAGCCCGCCCTACGGTCGATGTTGGAGTGCGGGGATCGGTTCTCCATCGATCCTGGTTTCTCGTGCGTTGTGGGCGTATTCGGGCAACGCCTCTAAGTCGCGAAGTATGGCTCCGCCAGGTAAGATGCTATGAAAAACCTCTCAGAATGATCAACATGATAACGTAATAGCACCCGCCTCCGACTTGCGGCAAATATCGGTAAACCTGTAAAGAAAATTTACAATTCGGGCCAAAAGCGTTTTCTTTTATCTTTTCTGATAGATGGGCTGATCATGTGCTGTCTAGACATCAAAGTACCGTCGGAAATACCTACGTTTGTTTATGTGCCTTGATTCGTCTATCTATTAATGTCCAATAATATTAATTATCTATGCTGCTTCCCCGGCCGGGGAATGAAAAATGCATCTCTTAAAAGCCATTCAAATCAAATCGACAGTTATCGATTCATCTCCGTCCTGTGTTGCTGTTGAACCCTTCCGAAAGAAGCGCCTCCTGATTAAATCTGCAACGGAATTCTGTTTATACGTTTGGAATGCTTAGAAAGTCATGACTCCACCAAACTCGATATTAAGGAGGTGCCACATGAAAAAGTTGTTTTCTGTACCTGTCGTGTGTTGCAGCGTGTGCTTGAAGAGCCTTGTGTGTCTGATCATTTGGACAATCATTGCCGGCACAGCGATCACTCGCGCGGAAACATTCATCACATTTACCGACAACAATACCGCTCACGGAGATACCATGTTGGTGGCGGACTATTTTGTCGCCTATGGATCCTGGACACAGACTGTCGCCACCATCAACACAACGATCTCAGCCATGCTGAGTTCAACAGATCAAACCACATATGGAACGGCATATTTAACCACATCTGTCGGACCGGGGACGACCGATGCCTCAGTCATCGCCTCCGCTCCATTTACTCCTGATCGGATTGCGGATGTAAAGGATTTGACCGCGGAGACGATGCTGACTCTGTTTACAGGCTTAAGTCTTTCTCCGGGCACCTATTACCTGGTTTTGCAGGGTCCTCTTCGCGATCCGCAAAATTATTTCTGGTGTGGAGATTACTATTCAGACACCTCTTTGGCTGAAGGATTCACGCTGGGCAATTATCGGGGCGGGGGCCAGTGGGATCCGCCCGGAGATCCTGTGGATTTCGCTCCGGCTGTCGATTTTAATGTCTTTGGCAACAGCTATTTTTTTGAGGTGACGGGCGACCGCTTGACGGATTCGCAGGTTCCGGAACCGGTCAGTTTGGTGCTTTTAGGGCTTGGCCTGCTGGGATTGGCGGCAATGAGGATAAAACGTAAATAACAAACAAGATTTTGAGGAGGGGTTTATGAAACGCATGTTAATTGCATTTATTTTGTTGTTGGTTTTGGCCGCGCCGGTTCAGGCGGCGTATATGTATACATTTGACTATAAATTTTCGAAAATGGTTGGTGCGGTTGCGGTTGACGATTTCTGGGAGGGGGAGTGGTCGTTTATTTTGGACGAGCTGGTTATTGATGCCATGGTTTACAAAGAAGGCGCCGTCTTGCTGAATGTCTCTTCGACTTATCCCTATTCGATCGAATTTGTTGCCGTAAGTGTGGATGAGACTTACGAGAGCGACTCTCTTGTGACAATGAATTTTTTGGATGACGACATTGATATTCCTTTCGGTTGGAAATTTAATATGCCGTTTAACGCGGCGGGGGTGTATGACTCTTTCCCCTCGGGATGGGCGACCATGACGATCATCGAGATTCCCGCCGGTGTGCCGGAACCGTTAACGGTTGTACTTTTGGGCCTGGGCTTAATCTTTCTGGCAAGAGCAAGAAGAAAACGAAGTGCATGAAATCCGTTTTCGCAGGATTCGGATTCCGTATAGGCGGACAAGAGGGCACCCTTGGGAAATTAAGTATTTCATGGCGGTCGGGTTGCAATGCGATTGCAGCGACAAGATAATTAAATAACCCCATGGCCTTAAAGACTTAAGGGTGTTCTCTTGAGGATCGGGACCGGCCGATCCAATGATTGTTGAAAAAAAAGTCACGCCGGTCCGTTTGAGAAAAGCGCCCTCATGATAATTTCCAAGCCCGCACAACCTTCGGCGATGAGCCCCCTGGGGAGTCATGAGGGCTCATGACCGGTCATTCAGCAGATTCAACGCTGATCATCAAAGAGATTTTTAATCACTTATCATCGATGATTTCGAAAGACTGCAGAACCTATTTTAGAAGTCATTTTTGAAACAATATACGATACCAATAGATGGGGAATTAAAAGGATCGCAATCATGGCGATTCCGGCACCAAAAAAGAATATGTAAGGAATGCATGTCAAGTACCAATAGAAAAGCGATACCGCCGGCCCTCGTCCGCTTCCGCCAAATTCAACCACATTTTGTTCATAGAGTATTCCGATCAGCAAGAAGACAATCAAAAAGACCGCTTTTTCCGGCCGGGTCATCGAGAATGGTTTCATTTCGAAAATGTCATTTTTTTTGTCTGTGTTCATTCTTTTAGCTCCATTCAAAGAAATGCGGTTCAGGAATAGGCGGCAATTCCGCTGCAGCGAAAAACGGCATCACGCTGATCGTTAAAGACGCTTAGCATTCTTCGGCCGTTTCCCGGTCGCCGGGTGGATCCGCCGGCTTAGCCGGTGAAGATCGTTTCCCCTGTCGTTTTTTATCGCGCTTTATTCTATTTGATTTCCGGATGGGATTCATATAAACGAAACGCATCGAGCACTTCAAGCACAAAAATAAGTTCATGCAAACCCACACCCTGATCAGGAGGAATGCATTATGTCAGCTCTTCAAGTTCTTCAGGAAATGGCGACAAAAGCGGGCATCCCTTACGACACGGGACAACAATCCTTTTACGCGCTGAAAGAGGATTATCCCGTCCAGTTTTTCGAAGGCCCCGACGGCAATGGCACAGCGATCTGGGGCCTAATACGCTATGATGACGCAAACAAAGACAGGCTTCTTAAGGAAGCCATCCATCAGGATAAAAGCGTCAGTCTGTCTAAATTGAAAAAAAAGGCCGTCAACATTGCCGACGGTATCGTTTCACTCAAATGGGCCAAGGGGCTTTTCGGCTATCCCAAACCGGATGTCATGGTGAATCAATTTTCAGGCGTCTTTAACATCGTCAAATCCATGAGCGCCGCGCCTGGCCTCAAGTGCCGCGAATGCGGATCGAAAGAACTCAACGGCCCCGTTTTGATCAATGGCATTGTCGATCGCATGTGTCCGAAGTGCATTGAAGACCTCAAGAAGAATCTCAACGAGTTCAAGGCGGCTTATGAGGCATTGCCCGTCAACTACCCGCTGGCCCTGGCAGCGGCAATCGGTCTGGCGATTGTCGGAGCGTTGCTTTGGGGCGGGGTGATCATTGCAACGAATAAGATCTACTGGGTGATTGCGCTTGCCGTCGGCCTTGCCATCGGTTGGGTAACCACAAAAGCGGCGGGAAAAGGCGGCTTGCCGATACAGATCATCGTATTTTCCGCAACGATACTTTCCGTCTTTCTGGGCATGGTGTTTTTCGCGGGGTACGCCATCAGTGAAGAAGCGGCTAAAGCCGGGTATGCATTCGACGTCATGGAATTTCTGCGGCAACTGCCCGCCATCCTGACTTACATGAAAGGAGATCTGGCATTTTCACTTGTCGGCGGAGGCATCGGCGCATTTTACGCCGCAGTCAAAGCGGACAAGCCGGACCTATCAGTTAAAATTGGAACTTAATCCGGGCGAGCCGGTTCGATCTGAACAATTAAAAAGCTTTTCCGCTTCCTGCATTGACAAGGGCGTTGGGGTTTCCTATATAGCAGGCCGCTGGAAGATAGATATCATCTACAAAAAACATTTGGCTTGGGGCGCAAAAGCCGGGGAGAATCCTTTTGATGTCATCGTATGGTCGTCTCATTTCGGGGTTGTTTGCCACGATCTTTCTGATCCTGACGGTGTGCGGCGTTTGCGCCGCGGACAGCCAGATCATCACATTGGAAAAGCGCAAAGAAATTGTTGCGCCGGACCGAACCCTGCCGGACGGCAGCCATCTCATCCGCGCGCAGGACAGAAAAAGAGAAGATTTGCAGCTCCGGTTCGGCTTGCAGTGCGTGCAAACCTGGAACACCCAGGTCATCGCCTATGCGATTGATTTTGACCGCAACGGTCATTTTTATGTTTCGGATATCGGGGGAAAACTGGAGATGCTTTCCCCGACGGGCCAGCATCTGGCGATGTTTGACCTATCCGCGCGTCTATCGTCCATCCGCAGTCTGGCGATCAATCGCAATGGAACCGCCGACGTCATTTTTCTGGCCGATGAGATTCGACGCGAGGTCCACCGGTATAGCATCAACGCCGCAACCTCAAGCCTGACGCATAACGGCGCTTTTTCCGTCATCCCCGCCCAAGCGAGCCAGAAGCTCGCGCCGCATGGTTTCGCTTTTCGCGCGCCGGGCGAGCTGCTTATATCCGATACCGCCAACCATCTGGTTTTTCGCTGCAACGAGTCGCTTGCCGGCATTGCGGTCATCAAGCCGACCGGGACGGGTGAAACACCATTGAACTGCCCGCGCCAGCTCGCTTACCATCCCGGCGAAAACCTGATTTACCTGGCGGACAAATACAACGCCCGCATCGTGGTGATGGACATGAATGGAAACGTCATTCGGAAGTGGGGAAAGCAAGGCGCTCAAGCTGGAGAATTCAGCATTCCACACGGCCTGATTCTGGATACGAGCCGGAATCTGGTGTATGTGGGCGACACAGGCAACAACCGCGTTCAGGTCTTCGACACCCAGGGAAACTTCAAAAGCCAGTGGCAGGCGGCGGATTTTCGGGAACCGCGTTACATGACCCTCGACGCCCAGGGCCGCGTTTACGTGACCAGTTACCTGGACAAAAAGGTTGCCGTGCTGGAGTACCACTGACCCTCTAAGGGATCGGTTTGATATTTGCCAGATCGGCCCGGTCGAACTTGAAAATACCTGGAATTCCTGGCGTATCTATCTCCGGTCCCATTTTCTCGTTTAACATTTAATGATCACGGCATTTCTGCCGATATCCTTCTCAGACGGTTGACGCAAATCAGGGAAAGGGTGAGAACCTATGAAAATAACATCCAATGAGATTTCCGCCCTTCAGCAGGGCAGCGCCGGGAAGTTACAAAAGGTTTCCGGAGAAGGCTTTCAGGACATCCTCAACGAAAAGATGGGGCAGGCGCAGGCAAAAGCCGGGCAACCCGCCGCCTTGCCGCCCATGATCAATATCGACAGCATCCGCTTTGATCCGGCAAGCGTGCCGGACACCAAACAGACCCTAACCCGGATGGACCGCTTTTTAACCCTTCTGGAGACGTATTCGGCGCAGATGGAAGATCCCCGGATCAGCCTGAAGCAAACGGCAACCCTTGTCAGTCAGATGGAAGAGCAGATACCGGAATTGCTTCCCCTGCTGGACACCCTTCCTGAAGGAAGCGGGATCAAAGACCTTCTCAACCGTCTTTTGGTCACCTCCACCGTTGAAACCATCAAATTCAACCGCGGCGATTATCTTCCGCGGTGACAATACAACGCCTGTGGATCAGGTTGAATCGTCTCCGCCCATGGGCCTTTTCCGGCGCGCGTCCTGTGTTTGCCAAAAGCCGGTCGGCAATTCAATATTTCATTTTCTGAGAAAGAAGGAGAGCGCATCTTCCTGCCTCTTTTACATGGAATTAAGTGTTGTGTCCCCTGAACTTCCCTATGTGCTCCCGCAATAATAAAGCCTGTTCATTTACAGCATTCTTGTTTTTTTATTTATTGTATGCTTTTCCCGTCATTCTCCTGTAAAGCACTTGCGCTCTTTTCCATGATTTGGGGAACTGTACATAGCAGTTACCTCTACTATCCGTCTTGATTGATCTAACTTGTCGCGACGCATACTCTGGAAGGTTCTTTAGATTTTTAATTTTGAACCAAGCCCCTTTCTTTTCAATTATTCCTGCTTCTTCCAATTTTGTAAAATCAATGGGTGTTGCGAGCTGCTTGGCTAACTCAATGATTTCTTGTCTACTGGGAAGTTTGGTCATAGTTTTTTCCTCCTCGTTTGGAATAAGTATTCAAAGCTTTATGCATTCAAAATGATTATCATTAATTACTATGAGAAAATTGTCCGACATCTACCAAAATTGAGAGAAATAATTTCTTCCGTAACATGCTTATCAGTATGCCATATATTACCTAATTCATCGTATATATGTCCTATCATTGTCAGTGGCTGTTTTGTTAGAAATGGTCCATCTGATTCTACAAGGATATTATCTCGATGAACAGCATCAATCAAATATCGATGCTTGTTACGCAACATATTTCCGTTCACTGAGAAATAATGACCTTTTGCTGTCAATTCGATCGCAGCTTGGGTACCACCGATGAAGTAGTGAAAACATACCGGACCCACATGATAATCATCGAGAAGACATGCCAATTCTTCGTGTGCGTTTCTGCTATGGACGGTTACAAATTTCCCATTTCTAAGATATGGTAAAATTGTTTTTAAGATGGTTATTTGCTCCTGCTTTGTTTTCTTACCCTCTGCAGAGAAGTCCAATCCTATTTCTCCAATGTAATCTGAAGAACGCGCATGATCGATAAACATCTTTATCTCTTTTTTGCACTCATGGGCTCGTAGTGGATGCATGCCCAGTGCAGGCATGATTGCTTTGAATGGTTGCAGATATGGCAATGCCATCTGATAGTGGCTCGGCATCATTGTTGCCATAACACAACTTGCATTTGCGTTCTCATAAGATTGGGCTATTTTTATTGGATCATCAAAGAGATCGATATGACAGTGAGTATCAAAAAACATGCAAGACCTATATAATGCCCATGTTGTGAAGCCAATCCTTCACTTCGTCACGAAGTCGCACGATCAATGACGTATACTGCCTCTTCATCGCTACGTCCAAAGGTGCGCTTGATCTAAGCGTCCGCCAGATTGTCTCGATATCATCATTTCTCTCTATAAAATCTATAACAGACGAAACATCGTGATTGGGTTGGGATAAAATTCTATGAAGAGCAGGCCCTGCAGTGAGGCTAAATCCATATAACTCGGTCGGAAAGTTTGCACTGTTTATTGCTGCACGACGGAAGATACATGGAACACATGCCCCACACTGGCCGGCATTTCGATCTTCCCAGTATCGTCTACTGTAACCACGTTTGCCACAAGATACAGAGCATGAATAGGCTGTTCGGAGTAATGTGGCGTTTGCACATTCTTGCATCATTTCGCCCTTAGTCTTCAGCAAGTACGGATTATTTAGTGGATATCGTAGTCCAAGAGTATCCAGAAGTTTGCCTAACATCGAGATAAAGTATGGGTGAACTGTTCGTGTACTGAGGGAGCCCCTCCGTGCGGGAGTTAATGGATAGTTTATTGCGATTGCACCGTTTTCGGGAATTAAGATCTGTGTATTCTCACCGAGAAAACTTGCTGCCAAGACCGCGTTGCCTATAAATGCTAATGATCGACTTCGGAAACTTATGTCTTCCCCACCACTACACAAACCTATTCGTGAAACATAGCGCTGTATACGACGAGGGTAATTTCTATCCAGAAACGGAAGCAAACGTTCTTGATCTATACGGGCGTTCTCCGCTTGAGGATCGTAAGTTGAAGCAAGAACAATACTTGCAGTCGGGTTATATTCAAGCCAATTGATGACGCCGATTAAAGAGTCTAACCCGCCTGAATAGAGTGACACTGCAGCGCCGTGAACGCGTCTTGACCGCCGAAAGTTGTTTCGTTCAATTCTGAATTCCCGACCAAACAGAGGCGTTGGTGCATTCACAAAATCAAGATGCCAGATGTCACCAGTGAGAAACTCTATCATGGGTTCGATATAAATTGATGCGGACGCCCATTTTGTAGGGTCAGCTACAGGAATTTGCACTGCAAATTCCCTAGTCCAGCGATCACCATCGTAATTTTCCCGATTAACTGCTCTATCGCACCCGTATATCACTGATGTAAAATAAGCGAATTCCGCCGCATTCTGATCGAATGGACCCCGGGTACGCGCAAGGTCTTCGACGTTGAAGCCCAGTTGTATTCGCTGACCATTGTTAAGATCGAGATACACGGCTGAACCTGATTTGTATGGATTCCCAGCTTTCAATTGCACAGTAATTCTGTTCATGGGATCAAGATTCCTAATACTTCTTGGTTAATTTCATCTGCCATACGTTGACCCTCTTCACTATTCCAGTCGATCTTAGTCAAATTTCTCTCTCTTGAAAGTTCATCACGCACAATCGCCAGTATAATTCCGCGAGCCCGTACAAAAAACTCGCTCGTGCTCGCAGATGAAATCTTGTCCCTTACAGTGCTGTATTCTTTCTGCTCGAAATTGGCAGCTAAGATGTTTGCATAATAAATATGTAGAACCGCCTCAACGTCAATATCCTCATTCGTAAGTAATGCGTCCAATTCGGCAACAGAATGTACTGACTCAGCTAGTTCATTGACCGTTTCGGCCATTGCGCGATTTAAAGCCTCGTCATCAAGTAGGCCGCCCTCACCAGCGAGGCGTTCTGCAACCAAATCAAGAAACACCTCAAGGGGTTTGTCGCGTAGATCAGATAGGTCAAATTCCTGAAGTGCAGTATCAAGACCCGATTTACTAGCTGTGCTGATGAAATGAGCTAAACGCGCTCCGCTGCTCGCAACGCGCAGTTTGGTCGCACCACCACTGCCTCCACCTGTAGACCGACTTTGTCGCCCTCCAACAATGCCGCCACCACCACTTATAATTGAAGTGTCTGCCCCGGAAGAAAGATACTTCATGTAAGCGTTAGCGAATTCACCAATGGCAGCCTTGGCTTTACTTATGGAAAGGTGGCCTGAAGACGCAGCATTACTTACAGCAGCGTTCACGCCTGGCCATTTCGGACTGCCATATACTTTCGAAGTTCCCATTATTATTTTCTCTTCGTTTTATTCTGCAAAGCGCGGCCTACAGGTGTATCAGTTTTTGAGAGGGTGTCTCTCACTTGCCCTACTAATACTGATGCGCGATTTTCCATTTCAACTCTAAACGCGCGTAATGTAATACCAAATCCTGGACTGAGCTTGGCTGCGCCAATGCGATCCACACACTTAGAAAAAGTTTCCGCCCCATTTAGATGTCCATTCGCCGCAAGATCAAGCATTGAACGAAGAGCGGCATCATCCTTGAAATCCTGCATTGCATGTCGTTTTACAATCCCAAGAACACCTTCCTGTTCATCCTCCAAAAGCGACGCAAACATTGCAACACCATTATGTCTTTCAGTTTCTACTTTTGAAAGTAACTCCTCTGCGCAAGTTCGCATAGCCTGTGTCATTAGCCGTACACCGGTAAGTGTATCCGAAATAGCGCTTCTTGCGACCCAGAAATAATCACGTAGATCTTCGTTTGCTAGTCTTGGTTCTGTATTCAACCATTTCCACAGGCGTGGTAGTCCCCATTTCGTATATTTTTCGGGTATTGCCTCAACACTTTCAGCATTCTCTAGTTCACACAGCGGCTGGGCGGTACCATCAGCAGAGGAACGGTGCCATTGATACAAATCATCGAAGCGATCGCTGCTCATGTATTCCAAGACCATTAGTTTGATTAAAATATGGTCTTTCAGGTTTGGTATATTTGCAACGCGTGCCAATTCTTTCCTCAGCCAAAAAGCGTTAAGGAATCTCTTAATCTGTCTTGGATTACCTTTTAACCCATCCGTTATTGCATCAGAACAGGCATCGACTAAACGCATACTATCAATAACGGCTGTGCTTGTTGGTCCATCTTCGAGAGATTTGATTTCATCTCCGATCTGGAAAGAAGCATAGCGTTCTCTTATAAGAAACCGTAAATATTTCTGAAGTACTTCTAAAAACTTTGATTCAGGCAGATACTTCTTGAGAAATAGCATACACAAGTATGAGCGTACCTCATGCGGGGCCAACTTGGGCAACGTATAGGGCACTTGAATCAGCTTTTCCAAGTAATCAGTAACGAGCGCATCACCAGAAGTAGCCCCTTTCTCTCCAGTGAATAATTCAGCATACCTAATTCGAATCGCATTTTCCACAATTCGACGATCCGTAGCGACAATGAATGCGGTATGATCAACATTTAAGAAAAGCTTGATTGCCTCAAGGTTTTGTATCAAACGTTCTGGTGAGCACCGGTCCAAATCGTCGATTAGAATGACTAGGGCCTTCAGTTCTGTTTTGTTGATTAACTTCTGGAAGTCCGCGCGAAAAGACCTAATGCTTTCAATCGATTCCTGAGACTTCTTTAACAAATCATCAATTTTCAAAGTTGGTGCGCTGATTTCTTCTCCCGCCTTATCTTGTTTGATAAGTTGATCGGTTGGAAGTGAACCTTCGGCCATTAACAAAGGCAAAGGATTCGCCGTCAGATAAGCCAATCCTGCCGATGCACCATACTTCAGAAGCTTCATCCAACTTACTCTCCTCAATAAGTCTTTTGCCTCGTCGCCTATAATGTGCTTGAGTTTACGATGCTCCCTAAGCTCATTAAGAAGAGTTGTAAGAATTGCACTCTTCGCGTCATCGTATCCTTCAAAGACCCAACTGTTGAAGTAAATGACAGCAAAGTTTTCGTCTGCAAGAAGATCTCGTTGAAGAATTTTGAGGATACTTGACTTGCCGCCTCCCCAGTCACCAAAAAGACCAACAGTAACAGGGAGCATGCTAGGATCTGTTATGATGGATTTTAGCAGTTGTGCGTGAATAGAGAACCCTAAAAGGTCTTGGTCTGTTTCATTATCTGCCCACATAGTATCCGAGTCCTTATGCGTTAATGAGTAATTGCGGTCGGTCTTGAGATATCAGTTTTCACCACCCCAAAATATTTTTATATTTTCGTAATGATGCTTGTTTAATGGGGCTATAATGGTCGCCCCTAAAATAATAAGTTTCTCCTCATTCCATCAACTTACAGTCATTTTCTGGCGCAATCAGTTTGCCGCTTTCAGAAAGAATAATGGGGCCCAGGTCTTGAAATAACCGTTCGCCTGCCCTCGTTAAAAGATATGTAAATATGTAATGATGGGTGTTTCAGATGTGTCATGATCCTCCTGCGCTTCGCTCTGAGGACAATACAATTGTTAAAAACTTTACGGTGATGCTATTTGAAATTCGGCGCTCAATATACAACTTCTTAAAAACATTTCAAGAAAAAACAGTAGTTGCACCGGGGCATGACTTCAGGGGGCTGTATGGGAATCCCCTAAAATAATCACGTGCCTGGCGACCTTTGGATAAAAATTCTTGATTTCAAAAAGAAAAGTCCGCATAGTGCCTCTGACGTTGATTCACTTTCCTTTGATGACTTACCAAGGCTCTGCCTCTGATGAAAAGAAGATGCAGTGATCGTCATCGCGCCATCGTTGCGGCAGAAAAAGTTTCTAAAACAAAAGAAGGTTGGGGGATAGGACTGTGAATGTAAAAAAAATGCTTCAGTCGTTTCTGACGGCTTTCGGCTGTGTTTGTTTGTTGCTTGCGGCCGGATGCGCCCATTTCGAGCGTCCTTACACGTATTACGAATTTGACGGCCTGTTTGTATTTTATAAAACTCAGGACACCGCCGCCTATCGCGATTTGCTGCCTCTCGTCTTCGACATGCCGGATGAACCGTTGATGATGGCCTTTGTGATGGACTACTATAAAATGGACAAGGGAACAAAACCCTACCGCGAAGTGGCGGTTTCGCTTCTGGCGAAATACAAAGGCAAAACGGGATGGCATTGTCTGACCATGCCGGTGACGTCGGATGATGCCCGGGTTAAAGGGATCAAATACCTCGGTTTTCCGAAAATCATGGGCGATATCGACCTTGTCCGCGAACCGTCCACCTATACCGGGATACTGAAGCTCAACAACCAAACCGTTATGACCCTTGAGCTTGCCGCCAAAGAGCGAAACGATGTTTCTGTGTCCGAATCGCAATGGTTTGAAAAACTTCGGGGATTGCCGAATTTTAATTTATTGGACGGCAAAGTCTATGAGCCCGACTTCGGCGGCAAAGCCAATCTGCTGGAGGTATCGCGAATCTATCCGGATCGCATCATCGTCAGAACCGGAAGCGCGCGTCTTCTGTGCGACCCTCAGGCCGCAGGGGCGCACTCGGAGCGGCTGGCGAAGGTCTTCGGCTTGAAGCCGTCGGAAATGGTTTTAGCCTATTACTTTAAAAACACCTTTCCCCTATCTTTCGGCCTGGGGGCTTTCCGATAGGCGCACGCATGCATCTGACCAGACGGCAACTTTTAAAGCAGGGTTCGTTGTTGTGCCTGAGCACCATGCTGGGATGCTCAAGGCATGCCATGCCGTCGGGCGACGTCCGTGAGCAGGAATTTGAAATTGCTCCCGCTTCCTATACGCCTTACCCTCTGTATTATTCAGACCCAAAACCGCTTGTCAGTATCGTGAAGGTGAATGAAAAATGGAGCGACGCCAAAGGCATCGATTACGCCGTAACCCGCGCGATTGATCTGATCGGAGGGATCCATCAGGTTGCCGCGGGGAAAGAAAATATCTTGCTCAAGCCGAACCTGCTGAACCTGTCGCCTGCCGATACGACCAAGCCGCTTGTGGTCGAAGCTCTGGCCTGTCTGATGAAAAAAGCGGGGAAAAACGTTTCTATCGGAGAGGCCAGTGTGGCGTCCTGGCGCAATGTGAAGGTGTTTGTAAAAGGCAATGTCTGCAGCGCCAGAGGCTATCAGGATCTCCAGGCGATTCAGGATGACGTGTTTAGCGCGCTGGGATATTGCGACCTGTCACACAGAATAGAGGTTCCCCTGGTCAACCTGCATGTGGGAAAAATAATGAAGCTGGGCATTCCGGATAATTTTGTCTTTAAGGAAATCCATCTTCACGAAGCGCTTTACCATGCCGATATGGTGTGTTCGATGCCGATGATGAAGACGCACACACTGGCCGGCGTGACGCTGGCGATGAAAAACGTGGGCATCGGCGCCTACCCCGGCCTGGTGTACGGATCGGTCCGGTCGGCCGTGCACAGCAGGGCCAGTGAACTGGAACCGACCGGAACGTCCACAGCCATCATTGATATGGTTAAGGCCAATAAAATCGGCCTCAATGTCATCGATGCCACCATGGCCATGGAAGGCAATGGTCCTTCGACCGCGCAGGGCGGCAAGTCTGTCAGAATGAATTTGATCATTGCAGGGACCAATGCACTGGCCACGGATATGGTTGCCGCCCGTGTGATGGGCTTTATGCCGGAGGAAATCGACACCTTCCAGTGGGCCTGGAAGGCCGGAATGAAGCCGCGCCGTATGGAGGACATTGCGATTGTTGGAGAAAGCCTGGCCGGAGTCGTAAGGCCGTTTGCCAGGCCGAGCCTGGTGCCTTACGGGATGCTCAAAGACTGGTACGGTCCACCTTGTTAAAACAGGGCCGGAAAGGCGCATGGCCGTTTTATGACTTCAAAAAGAATTTTACGCCTTCGGCGTCACGCTTAAAGAACGTTTCCCCTGTACACATCGGGTCTGTTGACTAAAAAAATTTAGGGCGTTCCTTTTGGTTCCTGCTTCCGCCTGCGTCTTTGACCCGCCTGCTTGTGTGTGCTATGCAAATTCCGTTGTGAAAACTATTATCTGGAGAAAGGAACAAACATCATGGATCTGTCCCAATTCTCTCTTGAAGGAAAAGTTGCCGTGGTTACAGGCGGCAGCAGGGGTATCGGACGGGCCGCGGCCCTGGCCATGGCGGACGCAGGCGCGCATGTGGTGGTCAGCAGCCGTAAAATCGCCGATCTCGAAGTCGTCGCCGCGGAAATATCGTCTAAAGGGGTGAAGGGAAGGGCCATTGCGGCGCATGTCGGCAAAACGGAGGAGTGCCGGGCGCTTATTGATCAGGTCATGAAGGAATTCGGTCGGTTGGATATTCTGGTCAACAATGCCGGCACCAATCCCTATTTCGGACCGATGATGGACCAGGATGAAAAAACCTTCGACATCACGATGACTGTCAATTTTAAGAGCATCTTCGTCTTAAGCCAGATGGCCGCCAGAATCATGAAAGAACAAGGCGGCGGATCGATCATTAATACGTCGTCCATCGGCGGCCTCCGGGCGGGCGAGCTGGGCGTGTATTGCGCTTCGAAGGCGGCCGTGGTCATGCTCACGCAGACGATGGCCAAGGAATGGGGGCAGTACCATATCCGGGTCAACGCCATTGCGCCGGGCATCATTAAAACGCGCTTAAGCGAAGCGCTTTGGAAAAACCCGGAGGTCAACGCCAAAGCGATCGCCCAAATCCCCATGCTGCGCCTCGGCGAGCCCGAGGAACTGGGCGGCATCGTGGTTTTTCTGGCCTCTGCGGCGGGAAGTTATGTGACGGGCGAAACGATTGTGATTGACGGCGGGCGCATGCACAACGAACCGGCCTGGCGGTCAAAGAAATAAAGGCAACTCAAAGCGGATAAGCATTCGACATCAGGGGGTCATCTGCAAGCCCCGCGATGACCGCCGATTGTGCTTTTTCAGTTGTGCCGGGGCGTGTATTTTCCCTGGCTGCTGCAGGCGATCATAGATTTAATGCGTCGTGCAAAAATCAGCAACAAGGAAGGCAGGATCATAAACGATGCTGCCTTCTTTTTTCTTCAGGAACATCAGAAGGTGGCGTAAAAGTTTCCGGCATCGGCCCTGAAGCGGTCAGCTTGAATTTTCACAGCGTGTATTTTTAGTCGCGCTATATGAAGCATAGTCGTGGATGACGAAGCAGCATGGCAAATCAAACAGACGCTTATCCTTTTGGGGCGTAAGGTGTTTATTCAGCATCGAAGAAATATTTTCGCCAGATAGCCTGTTTCATACAGCTGCGTTTCTTTCGTTTCGGGAAATCCGAAAACCGATTCGGTGTCGTCGATGCTGTCCGCGTCGGACGATAAAGCAAGATGCGAAAAGGAAAGAAGAGGTTCCTCTTCCGGCATTTTCGGGAGGTGTTCCATATTCTTTATCTTCAGGTTTTCCATGCGCAAGCTGCCTTCGTAAGCATTCCTGTCAAACGGTCAATTCATAAATAGCGTTTCCCGTGTTCTTTGACACACATTCCGCCGGGGTCAAATCGGAGTGCCCATAAACCAGTTTGTCGATTTGCTGTCGGCGGCGTCTATCTGACGCTGAACCTTTATCATCGCTACAATGAACTATCGAAATGAAATCGAACAGCGCACTTTATTTAATATTTCATGATTAACGGCATTTTGCCTCTAATTCTCTGACCAGGCCGCTGTAATAGTCGCAGTTTTGACTGGCGCTGCCGATGGATGATGCCATCCGGTCTTGCGCCGCCTTTTTCATCGCTTCGTTGTTGCTTTTATAGCTCTGCGGAATTCCCTCGCAATAAGTTCTTGCTTCCGCCCGGTAATGTTCGAGCTTTGCGCATTGCCTGCGTAATTTATCATCATCCGGCGAACTATGGCGATCGGTTGCCGCGGGCGAATATTGTTTTTGTTCTCTTTTGTCCTGTGCTGAATCATCAGAGGAATCCTTCAGCTTGCAATCCTTCATCCCGTCTTGAGGCGTGCTGGTGATAATGATATTGCCGTCAAGGTCCAGACATCGGTACAATTCTGCGGCGTCAGCGGATAGCGATAAGGCGGCAAAAAGACACAAAGTAACCATGAGAATTCTCATTCCATTCCCTCCTTAAAAATTTTTCGTTTTGGGCGAACTTTTTCCATTATCTTTGTTGGGCGTGCTCCCTGAACACGCCGGAATATGCGGCGCATTCGGGGAATGCGCCCTGCGTATTTGTGTTTCGTTATCTTTGCCGGACCTGTAAGCCCCCGGGTTATGTTCGAATGTTTCAACCAACGTCAGAATAGTTTGCGGTGCAGACATGAATATTCCTTATTAGATACGGCAAATTAAGAAGGCCCGTCATATTACAACTTTACAAAGCCATTGCAAGAAAAAATACAACAGAACAAACAACTTGAAAGCAAAAAGCGCAAGAAAAAGACGGGTTCGGGGAATGTGCCCTAGAGTCGATGTTTGTAGGTTTGAGATCGGTCCCCGCCACGACTTGACAACCTCAATTTCATTGCCAATTTATCGCCGCCGAATAAAAACCCTGCATCGGGGAAAAAGATAAAGATTTCAGGAGGACCTATGGACGCTCGCAAGGAAACGCACGCTTTTAAAACGGAAATCAACCAGCTTCTCAACATCATTATTCATTCTCTGTATTCGCATCCGGAAATCTTTCTGCGGGAATTGATATCGAACGCATCGGACGCCATCGACAAGCTCCGCTTCAAATCGCAGCTCGATTCGTCGATTCTGGGCGACGATACGGAATTCAAAATCAAAATCGCAGTGGACCCGGACACCCGGACGCTGACGGTTTCCGACAACGGCATCGGCATGACGTATGATGAAGTGGTGGAAAATATCGGCACCATCGCCAAAAGCGGCACAGCCGGATTTCTGGAAGCGATGGATGCGGCCAAAAAAGACGCGACGCTCGCGCCGGAGCTGATCGGCCAGTTCGGCGTGGGGTTTTACAGCGCGTTTGTCGTGGCGGAGAAAGTCACGCTTCTCACCCGCGCGGCTGGAAGCGATCAGGCGACGAAATGGGAATCGACGGGCGACGGCACCTATTCCATCGAAGCGGTGGAAAAGCCTGCCCGCGGCACGTCTGTCATCTTGAAGCTTAAAAAGGCCGAAGACGACGAGCAGGACTTCACGAAAGAATGGGTGATTCGCAATGTCGTGAAAAAGCATTCCGATTTTGTAGCCTATCCGATTGGAATGGATGTGAAAAAGAGCAAGCCGGTTTTGGACAAAGACGGCAAGCCCGAAAAAGACAAAACCGAAACGGTGATCGAGGAGGAAACGCTCAATTCCCAAAAGGCCATCTGGGCCAAAGACAAATCCGAAGTGACGGATGAGGAATACAACGAGTTTTACTCGCACATCAGCCACGACTGGAACCCGCCATTGGCGAGACTGCATCTGAAGCTGGAAGGCACGACGGAATACAGCGCGCTTTTGTACATTCCGTCTAAAGCGCCTTTTCATCTGTTTGCACCCGAGCGCAAGCACGGCATTGCGCTTTATTCCAAGCGCATCTTTATTATGGATGACTGCGCCGATCTGATGCCGCCTTATTTAAGTTTTATTAAAGGCGTGGTGGACGCGCCGGATCTCAACCTCAACGTCAGCCGCGAGATTCTTCAGCACAACACGCTGGTGAAAAACATCCGCAAGAATCTGGTCAAGAAGGTTCTGGAGCTTTTAGCCGGCCTCGACAAAGACAAGTATGAGCAGTTTTACGCCGAATTCGGCCCCATCTTTAAATCGGGCGTGTCGGCCGATTTTGAAAACCGTGAAAAGATTGGCGGGCTTCTGCGCTATAAAACAACCAAGTCCGACGGCCAGTGGATATCGCTTGCCGATTATGTCTCGCGCATGCAGACGGATCAAAACGATATTTACTACATCACCGGCGAAAACCTGACCATGCTGGCCAACAGCCCGCATCTGGAGCGTCTCAAAGACAAAGATTATGAAGTTTTGCTCATGAACGATCCCATTGATGAGTGGGTGATCCGCGATCTCAATGAATTCGATAAAAAGCCGTTTAAAAGCGCGGAAAAGGGCGATCTGGACGGACAGGCGGTCGATGACAAAAAGAAAGAGTCATTCGGACCGCTTTTCGAATTTCTCAAAACGTCGCTTGATGACAAGGTCAAAGAAGTCAAGCCCTCCACACACCTTAAAGATTCCGTCGCGTGTCTCACCGGCGATGTGTATGACATGAGCGCGTTTATGGAAAAGGTCCTGCGCGCGACAGGCCAGAATGTGCCGCAAACGAAAAGGGCGCTTGAGCTCAACATGGACCATCCGCTTTTAACGAAAATCCGGCAGGTGTTTGAAAAAGACCGCGAAGCGGCGGTTTTGAAAGATTACAGCCAGCTGCTCTACGACCTGGCCGTGATTGCCGAAGGCGGAAAAGTGGATAATCCCTCGCGCTTCAGCAAGCTGATCGGCGATCTGATGGCCGGATCGCTTGCCGGGTAAGTCATTATACAAAGAAAGGGTGTTGCTATGTCGCGAGGCCGGATCTATTTCCGCCTGATGCTGATTGCGCTGGGTTTTCTGATTCTGTGGCTGTACCTGGGAGGCGCGCAGGATATCCGGCGCTGGTTTTCGCCCAAACCCGACGCCGCACCGCGCACTGTTGCCGCCAGGGGCGATCTGGCCGCCGATGAAAAATCGACGATCGAGCTTTTTGAGAAAGCGCGCGATTCGGTGGTCTTTATCACCACCCGGGCGCAGGTGCGCGATTTCTGGACGCGCAACGTTTTCACCGTGCCGCGCGGGACGGGCTCCGGCTTTATCTGGGACGACGCAGGCCATGTCATCACGAACTATCATGTCATTGAAAATGCCAGTGAAGCGACAGTAAGACTCAGCGACGGCAGCGATTACCGCGCCGCGCTGGTCGGCGCAAGCCCAGCGCACGACATCGCGGTGCTGCGCATCGGTGTGGGCTTTAAGCGGCGGCCGCCCGTACCTTTGGGAACCAGCTTCGATTTGAAAGTGGGGCAGAAAGTGTTTGCCATCGGCAATCCCTTCGGGCTTGACTGGACGCTCACCACGGGGATCGTGTCGGCGCTCGACCGGTCGCTTTCCGGCAATGGCGGAACCATCGAGCATCTGATTCAAACCGATGCGGCGATCAATCCGGGGAATTCCGGCGGGCCGCTTCTGGATTCGGCCGGACGCCTCATCGGCATCAACACGGCGATTTACAGCCCCAGCGGAGCAAGCGCCGGCATCGGATTCGCGGTGCCGGTCGATACGGTCAATCGCGTTGTTCCGGAACTCATCCGTCACGGCCGGTTTATCCGCCCTTCTCTGGGCGTCGAACTCGACGAGCGGTTAAACGACCGGATGAAGGACGTCTTACGCATCGACGGCATTTTGGTGTTGCGGGTTTTGCCGGGATCGGCGGCTGAGCGCGCTGGGCTTGTCGGCGCGACCGTTTCCCGCCGCGGAGAAGTGACGCCGGGAGATATCATTACCGCGGTTAATCAAAAGCAGGTGGAAACGGTCAGCCGCTTGCAGTCGCGTCTGGATGAATTCGCCGTGGGAGACACCGTGACGGTCACGATTCTGCGCGACGGCAAGACGCAGGATGTGGCTGTAACACTGCAGCCGGGAAACTAAGAAATTAGGATGCATGGAATACAGGCAACGGTTTGATCCGGCATGCGCCGAACTCAAGAGTCGTTGCCTTTATTTGTTTTGTTGAAAATATCGACAAAAAATGGTCGTATTGGCGGGTATTTCGAGCATCATGTCAGACCAACTCCGTTGAGGTATGGAGGTCGATTATGGTAAGCGCGCTGAAGGAAACGATTGCCGGCTATCTGAAAAACCGCGTGGCCGTGGCGGGTTTCGCATCTGTTGACCGCTTCAGCGAGGCGCCCGAAAAGCATCATCCGCAAAATGTCTGCAAAAACGCGAAAACGGTCATTGTCTTCGGTATCCCGGTTCCGCGCGGTGTGCTCGATTCACCCGATTATAATCTTTACGGTCTTCATCGCACCTATCATACGGTTTACCGTCAACTCGATACGATCAGCCTCGATCTGTGCAACTTTCTCGAAGCGCAGGGCAAGCATCGCGCAATCATGGTTCCCAGCTATGCGCCGATGGTCTTTTCGGGAGCCGAACCCTGGGGGCTTTTGTCGCTTAAGCACGCGGCGGTTTTTGCGGGGCTGGGCGCGTTCGGCCGCAGCGGTCAGGTTTATCATCCCGAATACGGAGGCCGGCTGCGGCTGGCCGCGGTGGTGACGGACGCGGAAATCCCCGGCGACCCTGTTATCACGGAAGACCCCTGTCCGCCGAAATGCCATGCCTGCCAGAAGGCCTGCCCGCCTGCGGCCTTTACGCCTGACGGCGCGTTTCAAAAGATGGTGTGCATGGGCCACACGATCAAGCACGCCATTTATCCAATCGCGCTCAAAGGGCCCGATGCACTCAAGCACATCGAGCGCGTCATCAACACGGCCGGCCATGATTACTGGCTCGATTGCGACGAGTGCGTGAAGGCCTGCCCGAACAACCGCTGAAAGAAATCAATAAAGTGCGCGTTTAATGCATCATGGACTTGCCTGAAAGTTCTCGATGCGATATACACATTCAACTCTTTTTCTCAGGTGATCCATGGCCAAAGGGCTTAGCGCTCAGGCAAAACTCAAAAAACAGGTACTGGAGCAATCCCTCTGCACGGGATGCGGGGCCTGCGTGGGACTTTGTCCGTATCAAGTGATCCATGCCGACCGGACGGTTCAGCTATTTTCTTGCGATCTTCAAGAGGGTAAATGTTACACGTTTTGCCCCCGGACGAGCGTCGACTTTGATCGGATTCGCCGAATTCTTTATGATTCCAAAGACATCACAGCCCAAATCGGCGCGGTGAAGGGGTTTTATCTCGCCCGCGCCGCCGATCCGCATCTGCGGGCAAAAGCCCAGCACGGCGGCACCGTGACGGCGCTTCTTCAGCTGGCCATGGAGGAAGGCCTCATTTCTGCGGCGATCGTCTCCGGACAAAATGAGGAAGGCGAGCCCGAAGGCCGGGTGATAGATAAGTCTTCCGAACTCATCAGGTACGCTAAAAGCAGATTTACCGTTTCACCCACTGTGGCGGCATTTCATCAAATGCCCGACGGTTTCGGGGGGAAACTGGGCGTGGTGGCCACTCCCTGCCAGGCCACAGCCTTTGCGAAAATCCGGACCTCGGACATTGAAGGTTACGCGAAAGGACAGTCGCTGGGGCTGGTGATCGGCCTTTTTTGCGGGTGGACGCTCTCGCCGGAAAAGTTTAAGCATCTTCTTGGGCAATATGACCTAACCTACGAAAAAATAATAGAAATGGATATTCCGGCCGGGCGCAGTGTCTTGTCTCTGAAAACCGCAGGATCTGACGTCGAGATTCCTCTTTCGGAAGTGGATGCCTGCGTGAGGACGGCCTGCCGCTATTGCGTGGATTCCACGGCGGAGCTGGCCGATCTGTCGGTCGGAGCGGCGCGATACGGTGGCGAGTGTTGCGAGATGGCGGGCTGGAATCAGGTCATTGTCCGCAGTGAAACCGGTGCGAAGTTGATGAATCTTGCCGGGGCAAAGGGCGTTGTGGAAATTCTTGAAGCGCCCGCGCAAGCGTTCGACGCGCTTAAAGCCGCCGCGGCGGAAAAAAAGAAAAAAGGCCTCAAGGCCATAACGATAAAAACCGGTTCGGCAAAAAAGCTTTTATATCTGTCTTCCGATGATCCGGTCGTGAAGGCGTATTTGAAAGGCTAGAAAACGGCCCCGACCGCTTTCTGAACGATGGATGAATCATGAGCAAATTATTAGTTCCGGCCAGTTCCAAAGTCCTGTTCTTAGGCAATGAAGCCATCGCGCGCGGCGCGCTGGAGGCAGGCGTGTCGGTGGCGGCCGCTTATCCGGGAACGCCGTCTTCAGAGGTGATCGAGTCGCTGGCGTCCGTCGCCCGCGAGCGCAACGTTTATGTGGAGTGGTCGGTCAACGAAAAAGTGGCGCTGGAAGTGGCGGCTGCCGCGTCTTTTGCGGGCTTGCGGTCCATCGCCGTGATGAAGCAAAACGGCGTGAACGTGGCCTCCGACTTCCTTTTGCATCTGACTGCGTCGGGAACGCGCGGCGGGCTGGTGCTGGTGTCGTGCGAAGATCCGGGGGCGCTCTCCAGCGTCAACGAAGGCGAGTCGCGCTATTTCGCGAGAATGCTCGAAATTCCGCTTCTGGAGCCTGCCGATTTTCAGGAGGCGAAGGACCTCACGAAATGGGCCTTCGAGCTGTCCGAGGTTATCGGCAATGTCGTGATGCTGCGTTCCGTCACGCGCATGTCGCACGCAAGCGGCAACGTTCTGTGCGGAAAGTTGCCCGCAAGATCCCGTCGGGCGGCATTTCGCTATGACGGCCCCATCATGGATTCGCAGGCCGGCCCGATGATCAGCACCCCTGTTGTGGCCAAGCATCTGCTGCATCAGGACAAACTCCAGGACGCCGTGGCGCTTTTTGAAAAAAGCCCGTTTAACCGCTATACCGGCCCTGCCAGGCCGGATCTGCTCATTGTCACCGCGAGCGCCTGTTCTCTGTATGCGCACGAAGCCGTAGAGATGCTGGCCGTCGAAAAAAGAGTCGGCATTTTGAAGCTTGCGACCACCTGGCCGCTTCCGCCGAAACTTCTGACAAGGCATCTTCAGGCCGCAAAGAAAATTCTGATCGTCGAAGAAGTCCTGCCGTTTTTGGAGGAAAGCGTCAAGATTCTGGCCGCAGGACTTTCCGCGGATATCCGAAAAAAGCCGCATTTCGGCAAGCTCGACGGCACGCTTCCTCAAGCGGGCGAACTCAATCCCGACCTTGTGGCCGCAGCGATCGGGAAGATTCTTAAAGTAAAACTTCAAAAGCTTCCGGCCTCCTATGCGGCTGAAGCTGCCAAGGCGTCGGCGCTGGTGCCCGTGCGCGAACAGACATTTTGCGCCGGATGCCCGCATCGCGCATCTTTCTGGAATATCCATAACGCGATTGCGCTCGACGGCCGCGACGGCTTTGTCTGCGGCGATATCGGCTGCTATTCGATGGCGGCGCTGTCGCCCGCGACCGGCTACTCCACCATGCCCACGCTCCATTCGATGGGTTCGGGAACGGGGCTTGCCAGCGGCTTTGCAAAGCTTGCCCCCTTCGGGCTGGATAAGCCGATTCTGACGGTGTGCGGCGATTCCACGTTTTATCACGCGGTGATTCCCGCGCTCATTAACGCACAGCACAACCGCGCAGACATCACATTCATCGTGCTCGACAACGCAGGCACGGCCATGACCGGTTTTCAGCCGCATCCGGGGCTACCGGTCAGCGCGGTCAAAGAAACAGTTCCCGCCGTGGATATCGAGGCGATCTGCCGGGCCATCGGGGCGGAAGTCGAAGTCTCCGACCCGTTCGATCTGGATCGGACCAGTAAAATCCTCACGCGGTTTCTTTCGGAAAAAGGCCGGCTCAAGGTTTTGATTCTGCGTCAGGCCTGCGCGCTTAGTCCCGAGAAAAAGGGCAAAAAACGATTTGAGGTCGCAGTCGATGAAACGCTTTGCGTGGGTGAGGCTTGCGGTTGTAACCGGCTTTGCACGCGGATTTTCCGTTGTCCGGGCCTAACGTGGGATCGGACAAAGAAAAAGGCGGTAATCGACGAGGTCATCTGCGCGGGGTGCGGCGTTTGCGCGTTGATCTGCCCGCAGAAAGCGATTGTCAAAACGGATTTAAGTGTGAGTCCATCATGAAGAAAAGGATGCAAAAGACGGAAAAAAACGTGATTCTGACCGGCGTGGGCGGACAGGGCAATGTTCTGGCGTCGCGCGCGCTGGCCGGCATGCTGGTGGATGCGGGCTATGTTGTGACGATCGGGGAAACTTTCGGCATGTCGCAGCGTGGCGGCTCGGTGATGAGCCATCTGCGCATCTCGCCGGATGAAGTGAAAAGTCCGCAGATTCCCAAGGGAAGGGCGGATATCGTCATCGGTCTGGAACCGGTGGAGGCCCTGCGGGTGCTCGCAGTTTACGGCAATCCGTCCACGGTGGTTTTGTCCAACAATCGTCCGGTTTATCCCATCGGCGTCATCACGGGAGAGCTGTCCTATCCGTCAATGGAAGTTATTCGGGCTGAATTTCAGAGGCTTTCAGCGTCGTCGCGGATGATCGATGCGACCGGCGCGGCGCTTGAGATGGGAAATCCGGTTTTGAGCAATGTCATCATGATCGGGGCGCTGGCGCAAACCGGCCTTTTGCCGATTGACCGGAAAATGTTTGAAAAAGAAATGAACAAAACGCTTTCGGCCGATAAATTGGCCGTCAATCTCAAGGCTTTCGATGCGGGCGTCGCTCTGATGAAATAAGGGTTGACGATGCCCCCCTGAAGCTTATATTACAACTCCAAAATTCTTTTCCGAGGTGAAATTCCATGGCACATGTCTATTCCGCGGTCAAAGTCAGCGAATCCGTCTACTGGGTGGGCGCGATTGACTGGTCCATCCGCGACTTTCACGGCTATACCACGCCGCACGGCAGCACCTATAACGCTTACCTTATTGTTGCGGACAAGATCACGCTCGTCGACACGGTCAAATCACCGTTCATGGATGAAATGTTAGCCAGAATCGCATCCGTCGTCGATCCCTCGAAGATCGACTATATCGTGTCCAATCACTCCGAACAGGACCATTCCGGCTGTCTGCTGGAGGTGATCGACCGGGTCAAACCGGAAAAAGTATTCGCTTCGACCATGGGCGTGAAAACGCTGGGAGAAATTCTGCACGGCGGTGCGCAGATTGTTGCGGTCAAGGAAGGAGAAAGTCTGTCTCTGGGCAATATGGAATTGAAATTTATGGAAACCCGGATGATTCACTGGCCGGATTCCATGTTTTCATTTTTAGAAAAAGAAGGGGTTTTATTCTGCCAGGATGCTTTCGGCATGCATCTGGCGACGTTCGAGCGGTTTGCCGATGAACTTCCGACGGATATGCTCGAATACGAAGCGGCCACGTATTACGCGAATATCGTTTTGCCCTATTCGCCGGTGGTCCTCAAAGCGCTTGAAAAAGTGTCCAAAAGCGGCTGGCCGATTCAAATCCTCGCTCCGGATCACGGCCCGATCTGGCGAAAAGATCTGGGCTTCATTCTCGATCTCTACAAGAAATGGGCCCTCCAGAAGCCTTCGAACAAAGCGGTTGTCGTCTACGCGACAATGTGGCATTCCACGGAAATGATGGCCAAGGCCATTGCCGAGTCGCTTGCGCAGGCGGGCGTCAAAGTAAAAATATTGTCGATGAATGAAACACACCGAAGCGAGGTTATCTACGAGCTTCTGGAGGCGGGCGCGATTGTGGCGGGCTCTCCTACGCTCAACAATAATCTGCTGCCGCAGATGGCCGATGTGATGACTTACATCAAAGGGCTCAAACCCGCGAATCTCATCGGGGCCGTGTTTGGATCCTATGGCTGGAGCGGCGAATCGGTAAAGGATCTGGAAGCCATTCTCAATGAGATGAAAGTGGAGATCGTCGCTCCGACGGTGGCCACCAAACATGTGCCGGATAAAGACGTCCTGATGAAGTGCCATGAATTGGGACAAACGATTGCGGCCCAATTGAAAACACGAACAGCTTAATATTCCATTTCAAGGAGGAGCTCATGAAAAAGTACGTATGCGGCGTTTGCGGATATGTTTACGACCCGGATCAGGGCGATGATGAAAACGGCGTGGCCGCCGGAACGCCGTTTGAAAAACTGCCGGCCGACTGGACCTGCCCGGTTTGCGGCGCGGACAAAAGCGAATTTTCACCCGAATAACGAAAGGCGCGAAAGATGGACGACAAAATTCGTGAGGCGCTTCAGCAGGCCTATGTCGGTGAAGCCAAAGCGGTTCTGCGCTTGAAAATGTACGCGGATAAGGCCCAACAGGAAGGCTACAAACAGATCGCGAAGCTCTTCCGCGTGATCGCGTTTTCCGAAGAAATCCACGGCATGCGGGCTCTGCGCGTCTTGAAAGAGGTCAAGTCGACGGAAGAAAATCTTGCCGCGAGCTTCGAATCGGAAAAAACGGTCGCGGAAATCGCTTACGACAGCTTCGTGAAGATGGCCGAGCAGGCGGGCGACAAAGCGGCGCTTTTGCATTTCAGCCAGAGCCGCGATGTGGAGGAAACCCACGCGAAACTCTACAAACAGGCGATGAACCATTTCATGGAAGAGCGCGAAACGGTCTATCATGTCTGCCGGGTGTGCGGCTACGTCGCGGACGGCGAATTGCCCGAGGAATGTCCGGTTTGCGCCGCCAAACAGGATCAGTTTACGACGTTCAACCAGTAATCGCAAAGGGCTCTCCGCAAGGCCGGACGTTTAAAGAGGGATAGGCATGAAGAAGCTGCAAGCCTTGTGTCTGCTGTTTTTGGCATTTTTGATTTTTTCGCCCGGAACAGCCGAGGCCGAGGAAAAGCCGTTGTGGGAACTGGGCATCGGAGGCGGTTTCCTTCTGATGCCCGACTATCGGGGATCGAATGAAACGCGCGCTTATCTGCTGCCGGTTCCTTACTTTGTTTATCGGGGCGGAATCCTCCGCGTTGAAGACAAGCGGATTACCGGCAGGATATTTCAAACCGACCGCCTTTTGATCGATGCCAGTTTTTACGGCGCGGTGCCGGTGCGCAGCAAAGATAATGAAGCCAGGCGCTTTATGCCGGATCTCGACCCGACTTTTGAGGCCGGTCCGGCGCTCCGCATCAAGCTCTACGATGACAGGCAGCAGCTTTTGCGAATCGGTCTGGCTCTGCCTGTGCGCGCTGTGTTTTCCACCGATTTCGCGTCCGTGCGCTATGAAGGACTGGTTTTTTCGCCGCGCCTGAATTTGACTAAAGGAGACGTTATTCCCGGCACCGGTCTTTACATCGGTCTTTCAACCGGTCCGATGTTCGCCGACCGCGGCTATCACCGGTATTTCTACGATGTCGAACCGTTTTACGCAGCGCCGTCGCGTCCGGCTTATTCGGCCTCGGGCGGCTACAGCGGGTCAACGCTGACCGTCGGCTTGGGAAAGCACTACAAACAACTCCATTTTCACGCCTTCGCAAGCGCCGATTTTCTTCAGGGCGCCGCGTTTGAAGGCAGCCCTTTGGTCAAACGGGAAGTTTCGCTCATGGGCGGACTGAGTGTGACCTGGGTTTTTTTAAAATCGAAAAAGACGGTTGTCGACAAGTATTGACGCCGGATGAAAAGGGGCGTTTCAGAAGGGTATCGGAATGCTGATTTTTATTACAAGATGGCTGGTGATTACCGTCGCGATTTTAGCGGCCTCCTGGATTTTGTCCGGTATCCATGTGGATTCCGTGGCAACCGCCATCATTGCGGCGGCCGTTTTAGGGCTTGTCAATATTTTTATTCGTCCGATCCTGTTGATCTTAACTTTGCCTTTAACGATTCTGACTCTCGGCATTTTTGCCTTTCTGCTTAATGCCTTTCTGCTGGCGGCGGTGGCGTACTTCATTCCGGGTTTTGAGGTGGAAGGTTTTTTTGCGGCATTTATGGGCGCCATCATTATCAGCGTGGTCAGTTGGATCGCCAATCGCTTCATTCAAGCCCGCGGCGCGGACAACGACCGCCCGCGCCGGCCGGACGTGATCGATATGGAGCGGGGGGACGACGGCAAATGGCGCTAGAGGCGACGCTTAATCTCACTCCGGCGATGAAGCAGTACGCCGCCATCAAGGAAAAATATCCCGATTGCATTTTGTTTTACCGGATGGGCGACTTCTACGAGATGTTTTTTGAAGACGCGCTCAAAGCCGCGCCCATTCTGGAAATCACTCTGACATCCCGCAACAAATCAAAAGAGGGTGCGGTGCCGCTGTGCGGCGTTCCCTATCACGCCGCGTCCGCCTACATTAATAAACTCGTTGAAAAGGGGCTTAAAGTCGCGGTTTGCGAGCAGGTGGAAGATCCGAAAACCGCCAAAGGCATCGTCAAACGCGATGTGATTCGGGTGATCACGCCGGGCCTGGTGCTCGACGAGGAAAATCTCAAGGCCTCTGAAAACAATTATCTGGCCGCGATCGCCGCCGCGGGCGACCGCTTGGGACTGGCCTTTCTGGATTTGTCCACCGGCGAGTTCCAGGTGGGGGAGTTTTCCGACGCCGGGTCGTTTGTGGCCGCCGTCGGGGGGCTGGACATCCGGGAGATGATCGTCAGCCGATTGTTTCCCGATGCCGAACTCATCGGGGCGATCGAAGCGCAGACGCCGAACGTGTGCGTGAATTATCTCGACGACGGTTCTTTCGAGCCTGATCTGGCTTTTGAGATTTTAAAAAAAGAGTTTCCCGAGAAACTTTTAGACGCGTCGGGGCTTTTCGATCACCCCGCCGCGAGAGCCGCCGCCGGAGCGGTGTTGGGCTATGTGAACGCGACCCAGATGACGCGCCCCGGCCACATCAATGAAATTCGCTGGTATGCGCCTGCTGCATTTTTGACGATGGACGAAGCCGCCAGGCGAAATCTGGAGTTGTTTACGACCCTATCCGACGGCAGTCGCGCCGGTTCCCTGTTTCACCTCATCAACGAAACGCTCACCCCTATGGGGGCCAGACGCCTTCGGCGATGGCTGGCCTATCCGCTGGTCGCGTCCGATAAAATCCGCGGGCGTCTGGCCGCAGTGGCGGAACTCAAAGACGGTTATGCGGTTCGAACGGATCTGAGAAAGACGCTTTCCCGGATGTACGATCTTGAAAGACTTGCCGGGCGCATCGCGCTTCGTGTCGCCACGCCGCGCGATCTGGTCGCGCTGGCCCAATCGCTTGCCGCTTTGCCCGAAATTCAAAATCTGCTTTCGGATTTGACGGCGCCGCTCGGAGCGGCGATCCGAAAAGGAATCTCTCCGCTTCCGGATCTGACCGCGCTCATCGCCCGCGCGATTGTGGCCGAGCCGCCCGCCCGCCTGCAGGACGGCGGATTCATCGCGCAGGGATATGATGAGGAAATCGACAGACTGCGCTCGGTGAGCCGCGACGGGAAAAAATGGATTGCCGCACTTGAGGCCAAGGAGCGTCAGGCCACCGGCATTCAGACGCTCAAGATCGGTTTCAACAACGTTTTCGGATACTATATTGAGATCACGAAGGCCAACGCGCACCTGGTTCCCGCCTCTTATGTCCGGAAGCAGACCCTGGTAAACGCGGAACGCTATATCAATGAAGAGCTCAAGGACTTTGAGGAAACGGTGCTGGGCGCCGAGGAAAAAATTCGTCAACGGGAAGCCCAACTCTATGAGCGGCTGCGAGACGATCTGATGCCTTTCATTTTCAGTATTCAGAAGAACGCCTCTTTCGTGGCCGATCTAGACGCGCTTTCAGCGCTGGCTGATGTCGCTCAAAAGCATGGGTTCACTTGTCCGGAAATCGATGATGAAGACGTCATCGATATTCGGGACGGTCGCCACCCGGTTGTTGAGGCGGTTTTGAAAAATGAGGGTTTTGTTCCCAACGATTGTCATCTGGATTTGCAGCAAAACCGCCTCCTGGTTATTACCGGTCCGAACATGGCGGGAAAATCGACCTACATCCGACAGGTTGCTCTGATTGTTCTTCTGGCGCAAATGGGGAGCTTTGTCCCCGCTTCTTTTGCCCGCATCGGCGTGGTGGATAAGATCTTTACGCGCATCGGGGCGTCCGACAGTCTTGTCAAAGGGCTAAGCACGTTTATGGTCGAAATGATGGAAACGGCCCAGATTCTGAAAAACGCCACGGAGCGAAGCCTGGTCATTCTCGATGAGGTGGGACGGGGCACATCAACCTTCGACGGGCTCAGCATCGCCTGGGCGGTGGCGGAATACCTTCATGATCTCGCCGGCCGCGGGGTTCGCGCGCTTTTTGCCACGCACTATCATCAGTTGGTGGATCTTGCCTCCGCGCGCGACGGCGTCCGGAATTACAATATTGCCGTCAAGGAGTGGGGTGAAAAGATCATCTTTTTGCGTAAAATCGTGGAAGGCGGAGCAAGCCGCAGTTACGGCATTGAAGTGGCGCGCATCGCGGGCGTTCCCGAAGAGGTGATCGCCCGGGCCAAAGAGATCCTGCGCAATATGGAAAAGGGGGAGTTTGACGAAATCGGCATGCCTCGCATCGCACAGGGGAAAAATGCCGGGATGAAAGCAAACCCTCAACTGAATCTGTTTACCGACGGCCGGGATGCCGTGCTTGATGAGTTGCGCCGCATCGACATTTCAACGATGACGCCCCTGGATGCCCTCAACAAACTGTCCGAACTCAAAGAAAAACTATAATTCGACAATCGACCTTGCGTAAAAGGTCACGGGGCGAGTGTTTGCCTTAACCGCGCGGCATCCGTTCGGCCGTCAAGAATTTTTCCGATCCAATCTTGATAAAGCGTCGTGGTTCCTTCGGCTAATGCGGCGGCATACACCGCTTCAAGGCTTTCATTCCGCCGGATCATTCTTTTAACCGAATTCGACGGGGCCAGGATTTCGAAAATTCCCGTCCGCCCGCTATAGCCGGTTTGATTGCATTCATCGCATCCCGCCGGCCGCCAGAGAACGAAATCATCGTTGTAAGGCATGCTGAGTTTTTCAAACGCTTCGCGTCCGTAGCGATCGGCCAGATCTTCGTATTCCTCGCGGCCCGGCGAGTACTTTTGTTTGCATCGCGGGCACAAGGTATGAACCAGACGTTGCGAGACGACAGCCAGCAGGCTATCGCTTAACATCAGACGCGTCAGCCCCATGTCGATCAGTTTTTCGAGAGTTTCGGAAAAATTCTCCGTGGTCATCACGCCGAAAAAAAGCCGTCCTTGGAGGGCCGCCTGGGAGCCGATGACGGCTGCATCGGAGTCTGGAATGGCGCCGGCTGCGATCACATCCGGATCGGCTGACATCAGAGAGCGCAGCACGCTGGAAAAGGACATACCCCTGCCGGAATCGACCGAGACCTGTCTCAAACCGGGTTGGAGGATTTCGAGAGGCTGTTCGGCCGTCCAGACGATTTTGTCGGATGAAAGGATTCTCTTCAGGCAGGCGTGCATTGTGGTGGTCAGGCCGGAACCGGCCGGTCCCGTCATCAGGATCAAGCCGCGCGGATGCTCAATCGCTTTAGACAACGCGTCGTATTGATGTTCGCTAAGGCCGATATGTTCCAGCGGCATCAGCGCCAGACGGGTCGAAAAATGAATCACGGCGTCTTCCTGACCGCCGGCGGTCGGAACGATGACCAGACGCATCGGCAGTTCATCGCCGGACGGTTTTATCATGCGCAGTCTCGCGGTCAATAAAGCGTCTTTCGATCCGTCATAGAGGTTGGCCATGGTTTTGATTTGGCCGAGCACCGATTGATAATCGCTTTGCGAAAGACTCTGGAGAGTCAGTAAGCGGCCGTTGATCCGGGCGCGCACAGCCGTCGTTTTTGTGGATGCGTCCGGTTCAAAGTGCAGGTCGGTCGCCCGTCGCCCGTAGGCCTCCTGAATGATCCGGCCGGCAAGCGCAAAAGCCGGCGAGTCCGACAGGACCGCAGGGGGTTCAGCGTCGTTGGACGCCTCCGTTGCAGCGGGCGATGTCTCTTGAGCCGCAGGCGATGCTTCGTCGGCCTCCATAATCGGCGGGACGGATTTTTCCGCCGCTCCGGAAATGTTCCGGTGCACGGCGGGTGCTTTTTCCTCGTCGGGAATCAGGGCGTCTTCGGATTCGTCGGAGGCGTAATCCTTGCCGTGAAGCGTGGCCGGTTCGGGCGATGCGACGATGATCGGGGCTGCGTCTTCGTGCTCTGCGGTTTCATCGGGATTGAGCTCATCATCAGACAACAGCTCTTGATCGGAGTGTCTTGCTCCTTGAAAGAAGAGATGCAGAAAATCGATAATATCAGAAGGCAAAGCGACATCGAAGATCACGGCGGCGGTTTCAAGAAGGCTTTCAATTTTCTTCCGACGGGTCGTATCAGAGGGGTCGTCGATGATGACGCGGATCTTGCCGTCGGCGATGTCCAGGGGGACAAAACAAAGCGATTCGAGGGTGGCATGATCCAGGCCGGTCAGCAGTTCGAACGGGACCGGACGGTTCGGATCGAAAGCGACAAAGGCGCAACGGTAATGATCGGCCAGCGCTTTGCCGATTTCGTTTTTGTCAAGGCCATACTTATCGATAAAAATCGTCTCCATGGATTGGTTGTTCAGGCGAGACTCCCGTAGCGCTTTTTCCACCTGGGCTTCGCTTAAAAAACCTTTCTTGAGAAGGTAAGCGAATCGGGTTTTGAATTTTTGCGCCAGTTGCTGAAAGTTCAAATGATTGTCGAAAGCCCGGGACAGAACGCCGGCGATCTCATCGAGGTAGATCTGATGATAATCTTCGATCTTCGCCCCGCCTTTTTTGTTCATGATTTCCATGACGCCCAGAACAATGCCCTCAAACAAAATCGGGGTGGCGATGATTTGGCCGGTCAGCACGCCGGTTTTGCGGTCCAAAGAGGGGTCGAAACTCAGCCGTTCGTGAATTTTTTTCAAATCACGATCGTTGTATGCGTCGGCGACATAAAGAAGCTTTTTCTTTTGCGCGACGTAGCCGGCAAAAGTGCTGAAATCCAGCGGAAGCCGGACTTCGCGGACATCGCCGCCTTTGGCCTCCATGGTGTAAATTTCTTTGTTGGCCTTATCGACCAGATAAATGGTGAGAATATGAATATTGAACAGGGCGCGGATGTCCTCTTTGACAGAGACGATGATTTCCGAAAGGGACTCGGCGTTGAGAATACGGTTGGACAAAGCCTGAATGGCGTTGTGGAATTCCAGATTCTTCAAAAGCTCTTCCACTTGCGGCGCCTCGGACAATTCTTCTTTCTGGGGCGGCTTTTTGATGAAGGTGGTGATTTTAGCCATACGCTCAGTCCTCGTCTGCTGTTCTTTGTGGTTGCGGCCGGCGGGAAAAAACCGAACGACCCGTTTTTTATATCAGGTGTCGGAGGGAATTGCCAGCGCCTGGAAAATATTATCGGCGATTGTATTGATGTCCAGGGGCTTTTCCAGGTATCGGAAAACACCGAGACGTTTTACGATTTCTTCGATTCTGGGCGTGCCGAACGCGGTCATGAAGATGACGGGAACCTTCGGATAGTTCCTCTTGATGTAAGCCAAAAGCTCGAAGCCGTCCATCTTCGGCATGCTCAAATCGGTGATCACCAGATCGATTGCCGGCAGGGTTTTGAGCAATTTCACCGCGTCCAGACCGTTGGTTGCCGTGAGCAGGTGAAAGTGTTTGCCGTAGATGCCAAGACCGTCGGCAATGGTCAAAAGAAGCGCTTCTTCGTCGTCGACAATCAGAACTTCCGGCAGGCGGGCGGACATCCGAGCACGCGACGGTCCGGAAAGTGTCCCGTCATTTTCATCGGCGGCGGTTCGCGTTTTTAATTGGCCGGAATATTTTTTGTTCATCGTCGATTGAAGTTGTTTTTGCAAAATCATTAAATCCCTATATCGCCGTCCGGCCCGAACCGATCCGAACGCAAACGCCCGGACTTTATAACTGATAGATTTTGAGTTTCCTTTTCAGCGTGGACAGAGAGATACCGAGCGTCTTGGCCGTTTGTGAAAAATTGCGATCGTGCTTTTTCAGGGCCTGCAGAATGCAGCGTTTCTCCATTTCATCCAAAGGCAGGACTTCTTCATTTAGCGACGCGCCGTTTCGCGAGGGGGCGGCTGTCGAAAAACCGGAAAGGAGCCTGGATGGCCGGAGGGGTTGGCCTCTTTGAATGATAAGCGAGCGTTCAATGACGTTTTTCAACTCACGGACGTTTCCGGGCCATTCATAATCCATCAGCTTTTCAATTTCAGATTCGTCAAGCCTTTGAGCGGGATCGCGCGACATACTGGCGATGAAATAATCGCACAATTTCGGGATATCCTGCTTGCGCTCGCGCAGCGGGGGAACGTGGATGCGGATAACGCTCAGGCGATAATACAAATCGTCGCGAAACGTTTTGTCGCGAATGGCTTCTTCCAGATCGTTGTTGGCCGCCGCGATCACTCGTGTGTTGATGGGTTTAAAGGATTCTCCGCCGACGCGTCGGATCTTTTTATCCTCCAGAACGCCCAGCAGCTTCGATTGCAGATGAATCGGCATGGAGCCGATTTCGTCAAGCAGCAGTGTGCCGCCCTCGGCCAGTTCGAAAATGCCTTTGCGCGACGAGGTCGCGCCCGTGAAGGCGCCTTTTTCGGATCCGAATAGTTCCGCTTCGATCAGATTTTCCGGCAGCGCGGCGCAGTTGACATTGAGAAAAAGGTTGGGCGGAAGAGGGCTTTTGTAGTGAATGGCGCGGGCCACGACATTCTTGCCCGTGCCGGTCTCTCCGGTGATCAGGACCGGCGCGTCGCTGGTCGCGGCCAGATCGATCATGCGCTTGATTTCATCAAATACCCCATGCCCGGCGATCAGCTCGATTTCTTCGTGTTGCCGGGTGTTCTGATAATCCTGAATCAATTCTTTCTTTTCAAGCTCCTGGGTGCGGAAAGCCTTTTTGACGGTCAGCTCGAGCTCCGCCATCTCAAACGGTTTGGATAGATAGTCATGCGCCCCCACTTTGACCGCTTCGATGGCGTTGTTGAAGCTGGGGTAGGCGGTGACAAAAATGATTTTTGCCTGGTCGTTTTGCTTGAGAATGGACGGACACAGGCTGACGCCCTCCGTGTCGGGCAACTTCTGGTCGAGGATCACCACGTCGATTTTGTTGTCAGTGCATATTTTCAGGCCGTCTTTGCCCGTTTGGGCGGTCAGCACGTCGGTGTTTGCGTCGACCAGAAGATCGGCGACGGATTCACAAAAAATATCATTGTCGTCGATGATGAGAATTTTTCTTTTAAGCTGCGGCATGGATTTTACCCTCCGGGAGAATGACGGTCGCCCGAGTGCCGACATCCTTGGCGCTTTTGATTTCCATATTGCCTTTCATCAGAGTGACCATTTTTAAGGTGATCATCAGTCCCAGGCCCGTGCCGCGCGTCTTGGTCGTGTAAAAAGGTTTGAACAGATTGCTTTGCGCCTCTTCCGACATTCCGCAGCCGTTGTCTTCCACGGACAGGTAAACCAGGCTTTTATTTTTCTGAACACGGACCAGAATACGGGGGGCATCTTTTTGCGACAAGGCGTCGGAGGCATTGGTGATCAGATTGAGCAGCACCTGGTGCAAAAGCCGCGGATCGGCGCTGGCGATGATATTGGGCGGATCGACCATTTTGTCGATGCGAATGCCGGCGGCGCGCAGATCATTGGAAACCAGAGCGATAAACCGGTTCAGGAAATCGTCGATTCTGACATTTTGGATTTCCGGATTTTCGAAAATGCTGAAGCTTTTGAGCGCCTGCAGAAGGAATTCCACGCGGGAAATCTCCGTCATGGCCCGATCGACAAATCTTTCGACGGCGGCCGGCGAATAGTCGTTGAGATTCTTTTTCAGCACGCTGAGAGTCATTTTGATGGAATTAATGGGATTGCCCAGTTCGTGGCGAATGCCGGAAAAAACGTAACTGATATTATCCATCGAATTGACGGCCTCGGCGATCGATTCCAGACGGCTTCGTTCCGTGATGTCCCGGATGATGATCCAGATAAAACTGTCGGAGATCATATACGGCGTGTAGCCCAAAAGACGGTTTCGGAAGCGGAGTGTATAGTTCTTTCCGAATATTTCTTCCGCCGGCTTGGTTCCGTAATCCGACAGCAAAAGCGAGGTCAGGTTGCCGTATTCCAGAAGACTGGGGCTGTTGGAAAAAATTTCCGAAGCGAATTTATTTTTAAAAATCAGATCCTTCCTTTTTACGCCCAAGATCACGATGCCCAAATCGATCGTTTCCATAATACTGGCGTACAAGGAGTTATCCACAACGGCAGCTCTTTTTTCTACAGGAAAGTCAGCCATCTTGCCTTATCAGGTTCTTTACAAAAGTGTTGATTGCGTTGTATAGGACCATCACTCAAACGGCCTTTCGTCTGCGGCCGGATTCATGACAGGCCCGTTTTTCGGGAACGAAAGTTTTTCGTATCCCGAGTGTAACCGTCAGACGCAATAAAGGGCTTAGCATTTTGAAAACCGCTGTTTTTTATAAATAAATCCCATCGTTGTCAAGGATATTTTATTGAAAGTACTTAGAAAATCTGTTCTTTTGCCGGTTGCGGCGCTTCTTGTCGCGCTTGCCGGGGGATTGTATCTGCCGCATTACCTGCTTTTATCAACCGACTACCGGAAAGCCGATGCGATCATCCTTCTTCTGGGTCCTGATTTTTCAGCCAGGCAAAAAGAAGCCCACCGTCTGATCCAGGAAGGAATGGCGGATTATCTGATTATCTCCGCCTACGATAAAACATACCGCATCGACCGCGGGCAGACCGTTTTTCTGCCGCAGCAGGTTCTGGGAGAGCGCAGCCGCGCACGAAACGGCCGCGCGCCGGGTTTCTATGAAGATACCCATCTGGAATTGATCGATGCACGGATCGTGATGGATGCGTTGGGGCTTCGCTCCGCCATCTTTGTCAGTTCCCCCTATCATATGCGCCGCATAGGCGTGATGGTCACCAGAGAGTTTCCAAAGGGCAACGACTACTACTTCGTTCCAACCCGCTTTGAAAGCGCACCCCGGTATTTTTGGGAAATGACGGGGGCCGACGCAAGAAAAATATGGCGGGAGTCGGTCAAAATTGTCTGGTTTCTTATGTATTCCGTCTGGTTATAGTTGTCCGTTCGGCTGAAAGAAATCTCTCTTTCTTGATGAAAACGCCTTAAGTGTTTCGGTTTTTTTGACGATAGCACCTCTGAACCGAAATCATGACGCTCGGTTTCAGGCAACGTCACGGAAAAGACTTAGTGCCGCAAGATCCAGCCGAACTTATTTCCGGGACGATACAACTAAAGAAAGATCTTAGCGCTCCAGGCGGCGAGCGAAAGAGATGACCGGATGTCTTTGAAAAAGGAAGGATTCGAAACGATCGGCCGCGTATGGAAATAAGTCCGGGGCCAATCTGTTCCCTTTCGGGCATGACTTGGTCCGATTGGATGAAAATAACGAAAATCCAAATAGATATGTGAGGAGGGATTCCTATGGGCGCGTTTTTCAATAACCTCAAACTTGGCAAGAAAATGCTTCTGGCCCCCGTTGTCGTTCTGGCTTTTCTCGTTGTTCTGTCGGTCGGCACTTTCTTCATCATCTACTCGCAGCAGGAAGCCTTGGATGATATTTTCAACAACCGCTTTAAAGGGTACCAAGTCAGTTCGCAGCTTCTGTATGATATCGCCAACGTGCAGGCCAATATTGCCCGGGTGATCAACTGGGTAAGTGTCGGCCATGATATGACGGAAGTCGAATCGGTCATTAAAAAACAGCTGTCCACCATGGATGAAGACGTCAAAATCGTCAAAGAGGTTCTCAATAAAGAGGGGTTGGGCGAGACGGAAAAAAAGCTGTATCAGGCGGCGTTTGATAATCTTCTTGAATATCAAAAGGCGGCCGGACGCGTTTTGGAACTTGCCCCTCAGGGCGTGGGAGCGGTTTATGTGACCATTGCCGATCAGAAGTTCGACGCGCTTAATAAAATCGTCTCAGAGCTCCATTCATATGAGAATAAGCTCAGCCAGGAAAGCTACAGCGCCTCGGTTGCTAATTTCCGTTATGCCGTGACCTTATTTTTGATCGTTTTTGTTCTCGCCTTTGCCGTATCGATTTTCATCAGCATGGTGGTGACCCGAAGAATTCTTCATCCCGTCAAAGAAACCATCAGCGTCGTCAAACAGCTTGCCGAAGGCGATCTTACTCAGGAGATCTCTCTGAACTCGAAGGATGAAATCGGCGAGCTGGTCAACTCCGTGAACACGATGCGCGACAAAATGGGCAATGCCGTCGGTCATGCGGTGGAAATCGCCGGCGTTTTGTCCGATTCATCGTCACAGGAAGTGGCCGCCATTGAAGAAACCTCCGCCTCACTGGATGAAATCGCTTCCATGACCAGGCAAAATGCGTCCAACACCGAAGAGGCCAATAAGCTTCTGAATTCAGCCAAGGGCGCCATTGAAAAGGCGGATGTTTCCATGAAACAACTGATCAGTTCCATGAAGGAAATTGCGCAGGCCAGCGAACAGGCGCAGAAAGTGGTGAAAAGCATCGACGAGATTGCCTTTCAAACGAATCTCCTGGCGCTCAACGCCTCCGTAGAGGCTGCAAGAGCGGGGGAAGCGGGAGCCGGTTTTGCCGTTGTGGCAGACGAGGTCCGCAATTTGGCGATGCGGGCGACGGAGTCCGCCCATGGGTCGTCCGGATTTATTGAGGATATCGTCAATAAGGTGAAAAAAGGCGAAGAACTGGTCAATCTAACCTCAACGGTTTTTGGGGACGTGGCCTCAAGTTCTGAAAAGGTCGTATCCTTGATGAATGAAATATCGGCTGCGTCGCATGAGCAGTCTCAGGGGATCGATCAGGTGAATGCCGCCATCGCCGAAATTAATATTTCCACTCAGCAAAACGCAGCCAATGCGGAAAGCTTGTCTTCCGTCATGTCCATATTCAAAGTCACAGCGCGTGAACACGATGAAGAAGAGGATGCCGGATCCGCCTCTGAAAAAACCGCACATCTGCTTTTGACTGGAAAATAGCCGTTGCTCGACAGTCGGCCAGCGGCTTGCCGACCCACGCAAAAGCCCCCTTGAAGTCTTTTTGACCTTCAAGGGGGCTATCACTTCAGATCATGAATTTTTTTGGCAGCGGCCTTTTTAAATTATCGGGTTGCAGGTTCCAATCAACGTGTTTCTCTAAAGACCTTTCATTCTT
>JAHDKI010000032.1 GCA_018436925.1 Syntrophaceae bacterium | reverse complement strand
TGGAGACGCCATGGGCAAAGCGAAGACGGATGAGATAACGCCGTTGCAGCGGAAAACGCTCGAAGCGATATGTCGTTTTGTCGATGCCAAGGGCTTCCCTCCAACGGTGAAGGAACTGAGCGAGATCTTTGAAATCAGCCCTGCGAGTGCCCACGACCGGATCAACCAACTGGTGCGCAAGGGATACCTGAAGCGGGAGGACGGGAAGTCGCGAGGCATAGCTGTTGCCCACCGCCCCAGCGAGATGGCTGCCTCTCTGGTTTCAGTCCCTGTTGTGGGTATGGTGGCCGCAGGCCGCCCCATACTGGCCGAAGAGAACATCACCGGCCAGGTGCTGGTCGAATCGGACGTCGTTCGTTCCGGTCAGCACTTCGCACTCCGTGCGGTGGGGGACAGCATGGTCGGTGCCGGTATCAACGAGGGCGATTTGATCATCGTGCGGCAGCAGCCCATCGCCGAGGACGGTGACATCGTTGTAGCGCTGCTCAACGACGAAGTGACCGTGAAACGGCTGAGAATCAAAGACGAGCTTATCGAATTGGTGCCCGAGAACCCGGAGGTACGGAAGATCCGAGTCAGGCCGGAGGATGACCTTCGCGTGCTGGGCAAGATCGTTGGATGGAAACGGAATTGATCAAGACAGATATGGAAGAGTAACGACAAAACGAGAGGAGTAACTTATGGCATCATTCACCCTACGCCGCTTTTCGAAGCCGGGAATGCTCCGGCGAATCGACAGGAAGCATCTCATTGCCTTTCTGGAGCCTCATGCCGCCTATTTTTCAGCTCGCGGCGTAGAGTTGCCACCAATCCAGGAGGAAGATGGCCTGGATTACAACGAGCTCAGTCACGTTTTATTGACCCCGGACAATTCGACCCCAGGCGATTTGGCAGAGGCATTGTATTATGTGAACGAGGTCTCGACTCAAGAAGGGTTTGAAGCAGTTCAGGCAGAAATATACGGGACAGAACTCGACACCGAGATTGAGGAAACCGCCACTCCTGCTGATCTTGCGATTCAGGTTTGGATGAAGGATAAATCCATCATCGAAAGAGTAATCGCTGAACTATTGCCTCTCAATAAACGCTCATTCGAATATTTCAAAACGGTGGTTACTCCTCTGCCAGTTTTCACAATTCCATCCTCAGAAAGAATAACCGCGTTGGAAAACGACCTTGATGAATGGTTTGCCAAGAAACGAAAAGGCAAATATTCCAAAGTGAAAATATTTTCTAAGGATGACTACATATGGATCGTAGTTAGGCATGGCAGCTCTTTCAATCGTGAGTCCGTTATCGAATCTGGCAAGTCTAAGAGCCAATACTTCAGACCAGAGAAATTCGATGTTCTCATATACAATCCCCTGATTGGCGAAATAAGAATGCATGCAGTAACGAAAGGAGAAAAGGAACTGTATCGAAAGATGTTTGGAAAACATCTTTTTGGTGATGAGAATTTTTTCAGCCAGAGAAGCCAATTTAATTTAGAGTCATTGCGCACGGTGGGAGAAGAATCGCTATCGTGTGAGGATGTTGATGGCCTTGAATACGTAAAGCTTAAAGAAGTTCAGCTCTCTTACGCAGGAGCTTACAAAGACAAGGAAATCAGGAGATCTGAGGATTTTTTCGCTTCACTCCGAGATCGAGGCTTTCAGTTTCCCCAACATGGACGAATTACACAGGCTAGTTTTTATGTGAAATTTAAAGAAGTTAAGAAGCCAAGGTCGCTCACTATTAGTTCAGGGAACAGGGCAAGCTTCAGGTGTGACGATGACTCCGTAATCCTGGAACGTTGGCTCTTTTTGCGCGGCTTCATTACGGGGAACAGAGGGAATCTGGATGAATGACCCTGTCTGGGAGTTCCTGGAAGTACTGCCTGGAAAGTCGGCGGCGCTGTTCGATTGGGATCACGCGCTCTCCGGCTGGGATCGGTATCCGTTGTTTCGGGACCACTTTCTTCAGCTAACCAAGAATCACGCGACTGCTGTGGATTGTCCAACCGATTGTGGACTGGGATGCCCACGCAAGGTCGTTGTGCATTCGGACTCCGAAATCGTAGCCGTCTGCCAGGAGAAGGAAGCTGGGGCGGTTCCTCTTGTCCGGCAACAGACTTTCATCTACAGGCTCAAACAGTCGGCCGTCAATAAGGCGATATGCAGAGCACTCGACATTCAGCACCGCGAAGAGCCTATTCCTATCCTGAGCCATACTTGGCGATTGGGCGACTTTCTACCTTCTACCGGCACAGTGTTTCCGGTCTATTTGACGCTCCCAGAGAAAAAGGACGATATGACTGAAACCGTCCGTGAGCTTTGTTTAGAAAACCAGAACCCTTTCGTTTTGCTCGCACCGACTCGAAAACTGCTAAGCAGAAGCGCTGAACGCCTCATGAATCAAAGAGCTGCACTGTTTATGGCACTTTGCGAGGAAGTTGCCTTCCAGGAAGGCGGCCGCCTTAAGCTGATACGGAATGAATCGCCATTCCGAATATTGTTTCCCGATAACCATTTTGCTGCATCTACAGATCCTTTACCGGCAAATATTTTCCGGCAATGCGGAGACAGATGGCAAATTCGATTCCAAGGTGGGGAATCAGTCCCATTTGAGAGGCAAAAGGGTGTCGAATATCTCACCCTCCTGCTTGCCGCACCTGGCCGCTATATCTCGGTGCTGGATCTCTACCACGGAGGTACTTTGGACGAGGAAACGAGAAAGGCGCTCGAGTCCAGCGGATTGGAAGTTGGCGATTACCAGGCCGCTGCTGAAATCAGAAACGAATTGAACCGAATCGATCAAGAAATAGAAAATTCCCGCGAATGTTCCGATTTATCACGTCTCGATGATTTACATGAGAATCGGGAGATGCTCCTTTCTCAAGTAAAGGCAATGATAGGGCCAGGTGGAAAACTGAGGCACGCGAACGATCCCCTTCGAAAGCCACGAGATAATGTCAGCAAGGCCGTTCGTCGCACCTTGAAGAATCTCAAGGATGCCAGAATGACTGCCTTTGCAGAACACCTTGAGTCTTCACTGGAATTCGGTGGCGAGATGAGATATCAGCCCTCCGAATCCATATCATGGGAAACAAAGCCCGTGATCGGATAGCCCAGGCAAAAAAAGTTTAAAAAAATTTCCCACGACGCTCTTTGTCGTGATGCACGACGCCGGATGTCGCCCCTTCAGCTTTGAAGGCGCGACATCCGGCGTTTTTTATTGGTCAGCACAGGGTTGGCCACCGGGCGCGCCAGAACTTCCGAACAAGGAGACTGGCAGTGGCACAAGTCAACAAAGCACATCTCACCCCACCGAAGCGGCGACTCATCGAGCTGATGCAGGACATCAACTTCGGCCGCATCACCAACATTCCGGTCCGCGACGGCGAGCCGGAACTCACCCCTGACACGGTCATCGAGCGCGAGATCAAGCTGGGCGGACAGAGCGGTCCCCGGCCCGAGCGCGACCAGGATGACTTCATTCTCAAGCAAGAGGTCGTGGCGCTGCTGGAGCACCTCGCGCAGATGGGCAGCGGAAAAGTCTGCCTGCTCGAGATCAAACACGGTCTGCCGTTCCTGATGCGCATCGAGGAACGGGCAGCCTGAACACGTAACGACCTGAACCCTTAGACACTGGACAACAAGCTGGACGCATGGCGGAGGCTGTTGTGGGTGTCGCCGAGCCGAATACGGCAATTGGCGGCGTACCTGCGACCCCTTCGCCCACGCGACAGCTTTGTCCTGTGATCTGGCCCGTGCCGACACCCACGCGGACCTCCTCCTCGCTCCGAGGAGGCCCCGATGGTTTCACAGAATTCTTACGACGGCATCGACAAGTATGCCGCCGACCTCATTCGGCACAAAGCACGTCAACTCGTAGGCAAGGCCGGATTCACCGAGGACGACAGACCCGACCTCGAACAGGAACTGATGATCGATCTGCTGCAGCGGATGCGGCATTTCAATCCCGCCAAGGCCAAGAAGACCACCTTCATGGCCCGGATCGTCGAACGTCACATCTCCACCATCCTGGAGGCACGGTTCGCCCAATGCCGGGACTGGCGGCTCTGCCAAACCTCACTCAACGAACCCCTCGACAACGGCGAAGGCGACACCACCGAGCGGATCGACTTCCTGGATAGCGAAGGCTCTCTGGGAAGCGGCACCCGCGAAACAAGAGAGCGTCTCGCCCATGAGATCCGCATGGATCTCGGCCAGGCCATCGCCTCGCTGCCGGAAGAGCTCCGGGATCTGTGCTTGCGTCTGCACGACAGCACCATGGCCGAAGTCGCCCGGGAGATGGGCATTCCCAGAACCACCCTCTACGACCGGCTGAGCAAGCTGAGGGACGCATTCCGCGAGGCCGGGCTCGAGGACTACCTGTGATCTCCGACGCATCGGCTCCGCCTCCGGTAAGTAAGCACCGTGCCGCATGGTGCGGCTATCCGGGGCCTCGGAAATCAGAACCTGAACAAAAGAGGAGTTCAACCATGACTCACGACACCTACAAGTACCGTTTTGACGAGTCGGTCCCGGCCCAGGAACT
>JAHDKI010000028.1 GCA_018436925.1 Syntrophaceae bacterium | reverse complement strand
TAGGGGCAGATGCCCTTTTCGCCTCTGTATGTGAAATCTTGATTTTTGACGGCCACGACAATCTCTCGCCCCATATGATTGGCTAAATCCAATGCTTCCTGATCCAGAACTACTTCAGATATCCCCTGCGTACAGACTGCATGGCTTGCCGATATTACTCTATTTTGCCGTTCACGAGGATAACAAAACCAGTTTTCGGCGCATTCTTTGCGTTGGATTCAATGAGGATACGTTCGCTGAATGCCCCCTGCCCGCCGGCTTTAATAGAAAGCTCGACATCAACCGTTTGACCCGCCGCTATCGTTACCGGAAGCGTTTTAGCTATCACGTCAACACCTGCACCGCTCTTCGTTTTTGCGGCCGTAATCGTGAGGGGCCGTTCCCCTGGATTCGTCACTGCAATGATCTGTGTCTTCATCTCGCCTGACTTGATATTGCCAAGATCCGTCCTACGAGGTGAGACGGCGATCTTCGGACCCGGCGCTTCCTTGACCGTTCCGGTCATAACCACTTCGTACTGCTTTTTCTCCGGGGCATCGATATCAATGGTTACTATTTTTTCAAACGGACCCGGTGCATTTATCGTGACAAAGGTCACTTTGAGTTCAGTCTTTTCTCCGGGCTTTAAGGTGTGCTTCCCGAGCACACTCTCAGTGCAGGCTCAGTTTGTTTTAACGCTGCCAACAATGACCTCTTGGGTGCTTGTGTTCTCCACGATAGACTGCATGGTTGCTGGCACTCCTTCGTCGACGACTCCACAGTCATGTTTGATCGGCTGAATGCGCAGCAGGTCCGAAGCAAATGCAGAACCTATCATAGGCAGAAGAAGCGAGATCAAAGAAATGAGGCATAAGCAGGTTGGTCCTGATACTCTTCTTATTAGTTTCATTGCTTATCACCTTTCTGGTTTTCACCGTGAACGAGTTTTTTCTTGACGCTATAGTCGAATTTGGGATCCTGTCCGACGGTATGGCAGGCGCGACATGTTGCCTCGCCGGGGTTAGCGATAAGATTTTTCTTATTCATCGGATTTGAGGCGTGGCCTGCCGCCGGTCCGTGGCAGGCTTCGCATTGAACCCCCGCCAGTTCGGGCGTCAGCTCCTGATCAACGAATCCGCCGTCTTTTTCAAAACCCGTCACATGGCACTTCACGCAGGCCGGGAGGGTGTCTTGAGATTTCTTCTTCAGGGATGCCAATGCCTTGGCATGACGCGTCGTCTTCCAGCTCTTCACCAGATCGCCGTGACACATGGCGCATTTTTCCGCGCCGGCATAGCCTTCCTTATCCGTCTGGGTGTGACCCATTCGCACAGAACCGAAAAACACGAAAGTCCCGGCGGCCATCAGGAGAATAACTAAACTGCATTTTTTCATCATATACGGATACCTCATTCCAGCGGATAGCCGGCTTTTTTCCAGCCCCGGATAGCGGGATCGCCCAATATTTTGACATTTTCAAATCCAAGCCCGATCAGCTGGCTGGCCAGATCCGAACTATCCGATTCACCCGGCCCGCAATCGCAATACGTGACAATTAATTTGTTGGTGGGAAATTTCTCAACGTCGGCATCCGTCACTTCCACTTTCCAGGGAAAAGACAGGGCGCCCTTGATGTGTCCCTTGTCATAGATGGCTTTCTGCTGGGCATCCAGGATGATGATATCCGCTTTGGTATCGATGAGTTTCTTCAACTCATCAATCGTTATCCGCGGAATTTCCGGATGACCGGCAAAAGAAGCCGTCGCAATCAACAGGCAGAGCAACGCTGCCATGACAGCCATAACCTTCTTCATTGTGTTCACTATTCCTTCCTCCGGACATTGCCCGTTTGATTCAAGACGATATCCCGGTTCATTATTGGTTGACGTTTTCCATCAGTTCATCCCAGTTACCGGGCACGCGAATCTTTCTGCTGGCGGATTTAGATCCGAGCCAGCCGGGGAAAAGAGCCGTCTTCTCACCGGTGCCGCCCGCTACAATGATATGCAACTGGCCGATAAAGGGAGACGGTATCATCATGTTCGGGTCCTTCGCCTCATACACCCAGGGCGGAATACCGCCCAACACGCTGCCGGTGCCGTTGTCCAGAAATTTTTCCTTGATGACGGACAGGGGTAAGCGGGCATTTTTGTCAATGTACTCTCTGATTTTCTCTTTCGTCCAGCCGCTCTTAGCCATCATTTGCGCCGTGTCCTTGGTAATCAGCAAAATCATTGTTGCCTGATAAGGCCTGTCCGAGGCTTTCAAATGGTCCACAATGAGCCGCATGAATCCGTCGGCGCTGTGGCCCAGGCCCATAATGGTGTGGTACGGCTCAACGCCGACGACTGTCACGACATTGTCATTCTTTTGAAAACCGAGTTCCACGTGCAGCGGTTCCCAGGGACTCTCCTCTTCGTTTTCTGCCAGCATATTGGAAAAATCGGCCGGTTGTCCAAGGGTGGACATATCGGTTACATTGACCCAACTGCCACCGATATTTTGCACAATCAGGCTAAGCGCCCTGCTGATGGATGAGTTGGCCCTCGATCCGCGGCCCAGGGCATTGCTTCCCGAATTAATGTCCAACTGTTTGGCCAGGGGGCCGTTGAAAATAATGAGCGGCACATCGGGACTCGTCGTCGATGCCATACCGCGCAGGTTGACGTTCGGATCCATGACGGCTTTGACAGCGGCGACAAGAACGGGCATATATGCAGGCTGGCAGCCGGCCATGACGGCATTGACGGCAATCTTTTCGATAGTGGCCTGGCCGCCCACGGGATCGATCTTGCTCACTACATAATCAGGGTCCAGGTCGGCACCTTGCAACATGGCTTTGACCCTTTCAGCGGTCGGTGGCACGATCGGCAAACCATCAGACCAGCCCCGCTTATAAAAGAGACTGTTGATCTCGGCAAAGGCGTCATGCTTAATGCAGACCTCTTCCATTTTCGTTTTCGGAAACACCCCGGCCAGCGGCGGTTTAGTCTTTTTCGACTCCGTCATTCTTTTTTTGAGCATCTCGTCAACATACGTTCCATCTTCCAACAGACCGGCCGGATTGTAAACGATCAGGCGTTGCGATTTTTTGCATATGGTTTTGGCATGCGTTGCCGCCTGCCCGGGAACGGCCTGGATTAAAAAGACCAACAGGAGCGCCATTAGGCTTGCTGCGAGAAAACTCGGATTAAATCGTTTCATTATATTATTCCTCACTGGAAACTTTTTCATGCTGCTTCTTTACTTCAGATCAACCCCGGTGAAGTGGGCAGGAACATTTTCGTTCCCACCCACTGCGATTTTTGCATCTGATTACTTCTTAACTATTTTGCTGACCGGACTGGCTTTGAGGAATGGGGCAAAGTAGTGAGAGTGCTGCCCGGCTCCTCCGGAAATGACGATCTGCAAATACTCGGGTTTCAGAGTAATCGGAACGAGGGTATCGGGTGTAACCTCTCCGAACTTCTGTCGGAAGACCACCTGCTCCGGACATCCTTTGGCCCAGGAAGAAAAGGGAATGCGGGCTTTTTCCCAGATGGCTTTGGCGATCTGCTCCTTCGTCCATCCGGCCTTGACATACATATCCAGATGTTCGGGTCCCAGTCCGATGATATGCGGCTGAGTCAGCTGCACGGAAAAACAGGGCCCCCCGACGCTGTTGAGCGGCGACACGGAGCGGGCAAACCAGGTGCCGTGTTCCTCGGGCGTAGAACTCCAAAGATCCACAACATTGATTCCCGGCCAGATGCCCATTAGGGTGACAACGCTGTCCGTTCTCTTGAATCCGCGGTCTTCGGCATAGCTTGTCCATCCTTTAGGAAGTTTGGCCTCGTTTTCACCGAAAATCCAGGCAACAAAGTCCATCGGCGAACCGAGGGTAGCCTTTTTCTGCTGGGGCGGTTTTGATCCGCCGGGAACCATTGCCAGTAAATTAATGGCATAACCGATGGCCGCATTGGCATGGTGCCCTCTGGTGGCGGCGCCCTGCGTCGAGGCAATACCGATTTCTTTAATGATCGGACCATTAACAATGACCAGTGCTCCGACCGATCCGGTGGCGGTGGCTACGCCGCCCCAGTTGGATGCGGGATCCACCATCGCCTCGGCGACCGCGATGAGGACAGGCATATATTCGGGCTTGCAGCCGGCCATCACGGCGGCCGTAGCCACGAGCTCAACGGTCAGCGAGCTCATTCTCGGCTTTAACTGGCCCAGAATCTCACCGGGCGCCCGTGTGGTACCCTTCAACATGGCAGCTACTTTTTCCGACGTGGGCGGCACAATGGGCAAACCCAAGGACCAGCCTTTTTCCATGAACAATTCGTTCACGGCCGCTTCTGTTCCTTTGAACGTAAAAGTTGCGGCAGGATATGCCGGTTTCGGAGCCGGCATGGTTGCCGTACTTTTCCAGTTGGTGGCGGCTTTAATGATGAGCGGATACGCATCCTTGGCTTTTTGGGTGATCTCGGCAAGGGGAATGCCGCCCATGGGATGCGGGACTACGACAATGGGCATATCGGCCACGCCCACGCTAAAGGCTGTACTTCGGGCAAGACCGACGAGTTCTGATGTAGCAATCGTAACAGTGGGAATACCTTTTTTTTCTAAATTGAGCTGGTCGACCACCAGCCATGCAGTGCAAGACCCTCAATCGGCCTGTGTGCCGATGACCAGATCCGGCTTAAAGGAGGCGATCTTGTCTGCCATCTTCTGGCTGACGGCCGGGTTCTGACTGATCGTCTTCAGCTCGGGAGCGATTTCCCAGGCTTTGATGATTTTGATCCCCTTGAATTGCTGTGTGAGCATTTCGGCGATGGGTTTCATAAAGTTATCGCCATTCGTTTTCCCATTCCATTGCAGAACCACGGTCTTGCCATCCAGCGTTGCTGGATGAGGGGCGAGCTGCATGGGCGGAATGTTTACAACACCTTCGGGATTGACCAGTCTCCACTCCTGAACAGCTTCCTTGGCCAAGGCCATGGTCGGAAGCATCAGGATCAGCAAGACCGAAATCCAGAACATCTTTTGCTTACTCATCATTTTGGAACTCCTTTCGTTTTGTTGTTCTCCTGTTAAACTGCTAAAACTAAGCCAACAATTTCTTTACCGGATCACCTCCCATCGTTAATCAATAGACATATGCGACCACCATTGGTTACCAGAGAGTTCGCGTTGCTCTTTTCATCATTCAAACAGACGATCTCCGATGGCCGGCCAGATGAGGCAAGGGGCCGACATATCGCTCACGAACTCATTCATGCTGAACACTTTGTGAATGGTCAGTTCTTCTTTAATAGTGGAATTGTATTCGCCGCTCCGTCGTAATCAATAAGATCAGGATGATTCCTTTCTTCTATGTCATTAAAGACTTCTTTTGCTCGCGATGCTGCAAAACCTTGCTTCGATTGCCACATATGGACATGGAGCACCATCGGCGACGGTTGTTGGGCGAGAGATCCTTGAAGAGCATCAGGCAACCCTTGTCATTACACATTTTCAGGCGCTCCCTCTCCTTATGGCTGCTGATAATGATTGCATCCCGGGCAATGGCGGCAAGAGATGCCTTCACTGGATGAGAGGTTTCCCAGTTAATAAAATCGGAATCCATAATGAGTTGCGGGATAGCAACCGAAAATCTTGCGGCTTCGTTGATGAGATTGATATCATCATGGTTCGGAAGGTTACATAGAATGAGGTTATGAGCCGTTCTGAAGATTGCTTCCCTAAGATGAAGAGCTTCATCGAGGTCTTTCAAAGAAATGTGCACAGGGGACGGACTAAGACCGATTACCTTCAGCCAGGCGGCTAAGGCTTCCGGTGTCCCTAACAGGTCGCGCGGTTCGGAACCGCGGTGCCGGACTGTAGCAACAAAATTTAGGGCAAGGCAGCCGGCATCAAGTCTGAATTGACTATATTTCGGATGAGATCTTAATCGAGCCATCTTTATATACGAACCTTTCGTAACCACCATACTGGTTACATCTATGCTTGTCAAGATTTTTTTCAAAAAAAGCGGGTATTACAGGGCCCGTCCGTATTTCGACATGTTTGGTATAAAAATATTATAGATAGATCTGTCAGTAGATTGATTCAGCATGCCATGAAGAACTTTTAGGTAAGAAAATATAGATTATCCGGAGCGGTTCAGGGTTATGCGGGACGACTGGGGTCAGGATGATCTGAACCTACTCCAGGTTAACGGACACTTCAAAAAGTATACAGATGAGTATACAATGAAGAAGAAAGGAGTGTCCGATGAGAAAGCAGAGGCAGTCGTTCAGACGGGAGTTTAAGCTGGAAGCCGTTCGATTGATGGAAGAAGGCAAGAAGCCATCTGCGGAATTGGCGAGTGAACTAGGTCTTAGAAATAAATGGGGACGTTCTATTTATTGAGGGAGATGATGAAAATCAGATATGAATAATAGAACTTTCCCCCGTTTTTCCCCTTTGTCCGGTCAAGTACAGATCGGGAAACCATGGCTGATCCTATTTCAGTTAAGAGCAACAATAGTCCGTAACGCTTTTTACTTTCAACTTGAATTCCGCCTGTGCCGGCGATTCGTCCATCGGCGTCGATGATCACCGCGCTGTTTTGATAGATGCCCGGCGGGAAAGAGTAGGGTCAGGTCTTGCATTATTAGTTTTCGCCCAGGTTCTGACCTTACTCACAGCTGTGAAACTCATCCCCGAAATAAAGATTTATCCCGCTACGCGGATAGTTGCCCGAGCCATTTGCCGGCGCTCATCACCGCAACTTGATCAATCTGCTGTTCGCGCCGGAGATTCCCGACAAGCTGAATGGCCGTTGCGTCGGGTATTTTTTTCGATAAAGCAACCAGGGACGCGGCAGGCGCATCATCGGATGTTTTAACTTCAATCAGGTGCGTTGCCTTCTTTTTACGGCTCAACGTGAAATCCACCTCTTTTCCTTCCTTGGTTTTGATATAGTTTAATTCCACATCTTCGCCGCCCACGTCCTGCAGGTACTGGACATGTTTCAACAGACAAACCGCGCAGGTATTTTCCAGACGAACGCCTTCGTTGCCCTCCACAAATCCGCTGTCGTAAAAATACAGTTTGGGTTCCTTCAAAATCGCCCTGGCCACGTTGTGATGAAAAGGGCGTATCGTAAATACGATACACAAACTTTCCAGAATATCGATGTAGCGCCGGACGGTGTTGGGGGCTATCTGGAGGTCCTGCGCAATCGACGAGTAGGACAGAGGAGAGCCGACCCGCGACCGCAGCAATTCCAGCAAAAGCCGCATCGTGCGCACTTCCTGCAGGCGTCCGAATTCCAGAATGTCTTCGCGGATCAAGTCCGCATAATACTGATTGCGCCAGCGCGCCGCTTCCTGATCCGAACCGGATAAAAAGGGTTCGGGAAATCCCCCAAACCGGTTCAGCAGGCTTAAAGCCTCCTGGGGTTTTACGGAATCTTTGAGTTCGCAGACGGAAATCGGATTGAGGCGCATGGGAAAATAACGGCCGGCCAGGGATTCACCGGATTGACGAAACGTATCGAGCCTGGCGCTTCCGGTGACCAGAATGGCCTGATTCCCGGCACGCGTATCAAAAACGCCTTTGATAAATTTCTTCCATTGCGGCTTTTTGTGGATCTCATCCAGGATCAGCAGATCGCTTTGGAGAGGCCATGACTGATTGTTAATGATTTTGGCATCAGCGATACTGTCGAAGTTCAGGTACTGCGGCGATTTGAATTCCGCCATAAGCTCTTTGGCCAGCCATGTCTTCCCAACCTGCCGTGGCCCGGTCAGAATGACCATTTTCTTTTGAAGATCTTTTTTGATGGACTCATAAAGGTAACGTTTCATGGCTGACTGTTTAGCAGGGCTTTGCACGATAGTCAAGACTATTATGCAAAGCCCTGCATTATGGTCACTTACTGTTAAAATAGAACGGAGGGTCTGCTAACTTACAACCGTCCTGCAATGATCTGCCCGCACACCTCTTACCTTCCCTACGCCGGCTCTTCATGCGTCAAACAGTGGATGGTTCCCAGGCCCCAGACCAGATCAACGGCGTGAATGCCGATGGCTTCCCGGTCGGGGAAGAATGCTTGAATGATGTTGAGCGCAATCCGGTCATTGGGATCGTTAAACGTGGGAACCAAAACGGCGGAATTGCAAATATAAAAATTGGCGTAGCTTGCCGGGAGGCGCAAATCCTCATTGATAAGAACTTCCTTTTTGTGTCGTGGAGTATATTTAGCCGTCTCTTGTATGTCAATAAGATTTGGACCACAAGATATAGGAGATGGATGATCTGAGCGGATCGGCGCTGTATTACGCGCATCATCTTTTTATGATTT
>JAHDKI010000013.1 GCA_018436925.1 Syntrophaceae bacterium | reverse complement strand
ACAAGGCAGCGTAAGTCCGCCGCGGCCAAAACCGAAGGAAAGGGGCTTCCGGGCTACACCCTTCAGCCCCTTTCTTTGAACATCGTTAAAAGCGGACATATCATGTGCTACAAAATAGGACTTTTCTATTTGCTACTAACACCTAAAATTATGGGAAAACCGCCGGTCAAGGCTCATCCTTGACACCGCCTGAACATTTCCATATACAAACACAAACAAAGCAAGGATGAAATCCATGGATAAACCGAAAGTCGTTTTCATGGGAACGCCCGCCTTCGCGCTGCCGGCGCTGGAGGCGCTGCACAACCATGCCATGCCCGTCATAGCCGTGATCACGCAGCCGGACCGCCCTTCAGGCCGGGGGCAAAAGGAGATCGCGCCGCCGGTGAAACATCTGGCGCAAAAGCTTGGCCTGCCGGTCTTGCAACCGCAAAAAGTGAAAGACCCGGAATTCCTGGATACGCTTGGGCCGATGGAACCGGACCTGATCGTCGTGGCGGCATTCGGCCAGATCCTGCCGAAAACCATCATTGATCTTCCTTCTTTAGGCTGTCTCAACATCCATCCCTCTGTGCTGCCCCGCTACCGGGGGGCGGCGCCGCTCAACTGGACGCTCATTCGCGGCGACCAGCTGACCGGCGTGACGATCATGCTGATGGACGAAGGCATGGATTCCGGCGACATTCTGATGCAGCAGGAAACCCCCGTCGGTCCGGACGAAACATACGGCGAGCTGCACGACCGTCTGGCCCGTCTTGGAGCCGAGCTTCTGATTCAAACGATCGACGAGGTCGTCGCCGGCCGCGCCAAACGGATTTCACAAGATCCCGCGCTTGTCACCTTCGCACCGAGGCTCACGCGCGAGACGAGCCGGATCGTCTGGAACGCGCCCGCATCCGACATCGTCAACCTGATTCGCGGTTTGAGCCCCGCGCCGGCGGCCTGGACCCGACTTGACGGAAAAACGCTTAAAATTTATCGCGCGCTTTTCCAGCCCGCCCCCCCGGCCGCCGAACCGGGTACAGTCCTTGCGGCGAACCGGGAAGGCATTGCCGTGGCCGGAGCCGACGCAGCCGTGTTGCTTACAGACATCCAGCTTGAAGGAAAAAAAAGAATGCCCGCCGCCGATTTCCTGCGCGGATATCCTGTCCAGGAAGGAGACCGACTGGAATGATCCTCGTACCGTCGGTCGGACCGCTCGGATCCGGACGCTCCGTCCCGGCTGAAAAAGGCGGGCCCATCCGCCTATGAAAAAAACCGTTCGCCGCCTTGCAACCGAGATTTTAAACTCTCTTTCCGCATCGTCGAGTTTTGCGCATGACGCGCTTGACGAGGCTTTGGAAAAGCAGGGTCTGTCCGGCTGTGCCGACGGGCGTCTGCTGACGCATCTGGTTTACGGCGTTTTGCGTCTGCGCGGTCATCTGGACTGGATTCTCGCGGACTATTGCCGGGGCGATTACCAAGCGATGGATGAGGGGCTCAAAAACATTCTGCGGGTCGGACTTTATCAGCTGCGCTTCAGCGACCGTCTTCCGGCCTTCGCCGTGGTGCATGAAGCGGTCCAGGTCGCCAAGCATCTCCACCCCGCCGCAGCCGGACTGGTCAACGCGGTGCTCAGGAATTACCTGCGCCGGCCCGATCGGGCGCCGTTTCCCGACCCCGACCGTTTTCCCGTCGAACACATCTCAGCCCTCTACGCCCATCCGGCCTGGCTGGTGCAACGCCTGATGGATGATTACGGCTACCAGGAAACCCTGGATTTCTGTCGTTTCGTCAACGAAACGCCTTCCGTGACGGTTCGCGTCAACACGCTTAAAACATCCCGTGACGCGCTGGCGCGGCGACTGACCGATCTGGGTTATCGAGTCGCCCCGACGACCTACTCCTCCGACGGTCTTCATCTGATTGAATCCCCCCTGCCGGTTTCGAAAACACCCCTATTCCAGGAAGGCGGACTGCGTCTTCAGGATGAAGCCGCGCAGCTGGCCGGCCGGCTTTGCGCTCCCCGTCCGGGAGAACGGATTCTTGACGCCTGCGCAGGCAGCGGGGGCAAGACGACACATCTGGCGGCGATGATGGAAAATTCCGGACACATCACCGCCATGGATCGCAGCCGGGAAAAGCTTGCCGCCCTTGAGCGGGAATCCCGACGTCTGGGAATTTCCATTATTGAATCCTGCGGCGCCGACCTCACCTTTGCGCCGGAGCCGGTTTACCGCAATGCCTTCGACCGGGTGCTGGTGGACGCGCCCTGCAGCGGAACGGGCACACTGGCCAGGAATCCGGAAATCAAGTGGCGGCTCAATAAAACCGATCTGGACGCTCTTGCCGCGACGCAAGATTTGATTTTGAAAAACGCCTCGGCGACGGTTAAAAAAGGCGGCCTGCTCATTTACTGCACCTGCTCGATCCTGCCTTGCGAAAATGACGAGGTCATCCGTCGTTTTTTATCCGATCAGCCTCATTTTCGTTTCATCCCGGCTAAGATGGGCTGCTGGGCCGAGCTGATCGACCCGCAGGGTTTCTTTCGGACGTATCCGCAACGCCATCACATGGACGGATTTTTTGCCGCCATTCTTCAGCGGGCGGATTGATGCCCTCTTTCCGGATTTAAATTGACGAATAAATTGAAATCATGCTAGCTTTGCGCCTCATTAAAAAAAGGAGTTCAACGAGATGTTTGTCAAACAGATCCAGGTCGGCCACATGGCCGTTTTTGCATACCTGGTTGGAGACCCGATCACAAAAGACGCCCTGGTCATCGACCCCGCCGACGACGGAAAAACCATTCTGGGCGCCGCCGCAGCCAACGGCTTGCGCATCAACTACATCGTCAACACGCACGGCCACGTCGATCATATCGGCGGCAACGCCGAGATGAAAAGGCTGACCGGCGCAAAAATCATCGTTCATGCCGACGATGCCGTCATGCTCACCTCAACACCGCCGGCCATGCTGCGCATGTTCGGCGCCGCAGCGTCCCCGCCGCCGGACATTCTCGTGCAGGACGGTCAAATCCTATCCGTAGGCAATGTCGAGCTGGCCGTTATCCACACTCCGGGCCATTCTCCGGGAGGAATCTGTCTGTATGCCCCGGGCTATGTGTTCACCGGAGACACCTTGTTTGTGGAGGCGGTGGGACGAACCGATCTGCCGGGCGGTTCCTGGCAGACCCTGTATTCGGCCATCAAGACGAAGCTTTTCACGCTGCCGGACGACACCAAGGTGATGCCGGGCCATAACTACGGCCGGACGCCGACGTCCACCATCGGACATGAAAAGAAATTCAATCCATCCGTAAGATAAAGGAGCCGCCTTCCTATGACCAAACCGATCGATCAGACCAACTTTACCAACCTCCACTTCTTAAGCCGCGGAAAGGTTCGGGACCTCTACGCCGTCGGAGACGCCCTGCTTCTGGTTGCCACCGACCGCATTTCCGCATTCGATGTCATCATGCCGGATCCGATCCCCGGCAAGGGGGTAATTCTTAATCAAATGTCGTCTTTCTGGTTCAGGCAGATGGAAGATATCATCGGCAATCACATCCTTTCGACCGACGCAAAGGATTTCCCCGCGGAGTGCGCCCCCTACCTCAGCAGCCTGCAGGGACGGAGCATGCTCGTGAAAAAGGCGACTCCGCTTCCGGTGGAATGCATTGTTCGGGGTTATTTGTCGGGATCCGGATGGAAAGATTATTGTCAAAACCGGACCGTATCGGGCCACCGGCTTCCCGAAGGACTGAAGGAATCCTCTCGTTTGCCCGAGACGATTTTCACCCCCACTACCAAAGCGCCCAAAGGCGAGCACGACTCGCCGATTTCCATCGCCGAGATGGAGGATCTTATCGGATCCGATCTGACCGGAGAAATCGTCAGGATTTCTCTGGCGATTTATAAACGGGCGGCGGCAACAGCGCTTACGGCCGGCATTATTATTGCCGACACGAAAATGGAATTCGGCCTGCTTGATAACCGATTGATTTTGATCGACGAACTGCTGACTCCGGATTCCTCGCGCTTCTGGCCCGCCGACGAATACGAAGAAGGCCGCCCACAAAAAAGTTTCGACAAACAGTTTTTGCGCGATTACCTTTTATCCATTCATTGGAACCAGACCCCCCCGGCGCCTTCCCTGCCGCCGGATATTATTGAAAAGACCCGGGCGAAGTACGAAGAAGCCTATTCGCGCCTTGTAAAATAATTTTTTTTCAGGCCGTTGACATAAGCCTAATCGTTATTACTTTACGCCGTGTTTACCCGCACGGCGTCATTTTTTTTGGGAGGCGCATCAACTCGTGAGCAAACGAAAATTACCGAACTATCGATCAAAGCAGAAAATTCTCTATATCGACAATACCCCGGCGGCAACGCTGATCGATTACGGCGATCAGTACTGGGACGAGCAGGCGTTTGACGACGCCCTGGACTTTTACGCGAAAGCCGGGCATACCTCCGGCATCGAAAAACTGTCGGCTGCGGCCATGGAAAAGGGAGACGTCTTTTTGTACCAACGCGCAAGCCGGGCGCTCCACCGGGAAATCACGCCCGCCGATTGGCGGAAAATCGCCGGACGCGCCGTCGAACTTGAGAAAATCACGTTCGCAAAGCGCGCACTGGAAAAAATTGACGACCCGGCCGTTAAAAATGATGTCGAAGCAATGATCAAAACCAAGGAAGCGGAAAAACGGACATGACCAAAAGGGACTACTATGAAATTCTCGGCGTTTCAAAAACCGCCTCGGACGAAGAAATAAAAAAATGTTATCGCAAAATCGCCATGCAATGTCATCCGGACAAGAATCCGGGCGACAAGCAGGCCGAAGAGCGTTTCAAGGAGGCGGCGGAGGCTTACGAAGTGCTCAGCGATCGCCAGAAACGTGAAATTTACGATCACTACGGGCATGCCGGACTATCAAGCAGCGGGTTCCAGGGTTTTGGCGGTTTTGATGACATTTTCTCCAGTTTCGGCGACATTTTTGAAGATGTTTTCGGCTTTGGCAGCGGCCGTGGCCGCAGTCGCGGTCGTTCCCGCTCCGGCGTGCGGGCGGGAGCGGATCTGCGCTATGATCTGAAGATATCTTTTATGGATTCCGCATTCGGCGCCACCACCTCCATCCACCTTGAAAAATTTCAGCCCTGCTCGTCCTGCGAGGGCTCGGGCGCCGCCGCCGGCTCTTCTCCAACCGTATGCCCGACCTGCGGCGGCCGGGGACAAGTTGTTCAATCGAGCGGTTTTTTCACCATCAGCACAACCTGTCCGCATTGTCACGGCCGGGGCCAGTATATCGCAAAACCATGCAGCCTCTGCCACGGATCAGGCAAGGAGCGCGTTGAAAAAACGGTCGAACTCAAAATTCCCGCCGGCGTGGAAACAGGCTCCCGCCTGCGGCTGCGGGGCGAAGGAGAAGCGGGAGAACAAGGCGGCCCGTCAGGCGATCTGTATGTGTTTATCCAGGTCGAAGAACATGACACCTTCGTCCGGGATGGTGACGACGTTTATTGCCGCCTTGCGGTAACGGTCGTCCAAGCCGCGCTTGGAGCAAACGTAGAATGTCCGGCCCTTAAGGACACCGAAAAAGTTAAGATACCCAAAGGGACGCAGACAGGTCACCGGATACGCCTCAAAGGTAAAGGCATTCCTCACATTCGGGGCTACGGCCGCGGCGACCAGATTGTTGAAATCTTCGTGGAAACCCCGACGGGGCTTACGCGCAGACAGGAAGAACTTCTTAAGGAATTTGAAAAGATCGGCGCCCCGGCGTCCAAAACACAATCCGATTGCTTTCACGGAAACAATGTGTTTTAAAAGTCCCCATAAGACAAACAGGAGGAAAAACATGAAAGATCAGCTCGGCCGGTTGCTTCTTTGTCTCATGATGCTGTTTTGTCTGGGAGGCTGCGCCACGGCGATTGTCGCAGGCGGCGCCGCGGTCGGCGCCGGCGCCGGGACTTACCTCTACGTCAATGGCGTCATGAAAACGGATTACGCGGCATCGTTCGAACAGGTGTGGAAAGCGACTGAAAAAACCATTGCGGATTTACGCGGGATAGAGGTCCGGCCCGACCGGGAGCTAGCCCGGGGAACCGTGTCCGCTCTCATCAACGATGAAAAAGTCAGCTTCGACATCACTTATAAAGACAAGAACCTCACCACGGTCGGCGTCCGGGTCGGCCTGTTCGGCAATGAGCGTTCCTCCCAAATGCTGCACGACAAAATCAAACAGAATATCGAGGGCATCTGATCCGTGGAGCCGCCTGCCCGGTCCGACTCCGGCATTTTTCTGAACAAGAAAATCATCGCGGGCATCCTCTTGGGCCTCGTTTTGGTTTACTTATCGGTGCGAGGCATCGATTTGCGCCAGACGCTGTCGAGCCTTGCCGATGTTCGATTGCCGTGGGCGGCTTTTTGCGTTGTGATGCTTTTCATCATGCAGGCGCTTCGTTCCTACCGGTGGGGCGTGATTCTCGATCCTCTGGGAAAGGTCGATCAAACCACACTTTTTTCCGTCACCTGCGTGGGATTTCTGGCCATTGCGGCCATTCCGGCGCGTCTGGGAGAACTGGCCCGACCGTATCTGATCGCCCGGAAGAGCCCCATTAAGATGTCGTCTGCGCTGGGCGCCGTCGTGGTCGAAAGGGTGCTCGACAGCCTGACGGTTCTGTTGCTTGTGTTGATCGTCGTCATCGGGCAGGATGTTCCGGGCTGGCTGATCAAATCGGCGGTTTTGTTTTTCCTGCTGACTCTGGCCATGCTCGGCTTTACCGTGATTCTGGTCTGGCGCCGTGAGCGGGCGATCATCGTCATGAGCTGGTTTGTTCGGAAACTCCCTCAACGAATCGCGCCGGCGCTGGAGGCGCTGATCCATCATTTCCTTGACGGATTTTCTTCGGTAAAAAACATCCGGCGGCTTTTGTATCTTTTTTTTCTTTCAGCGCTGATCTGGACGATCGACGTGGCGGCGATTTATGTCCTGCTTTTGGCCTTCGGCCTGCACCTGCCGCCTTCGGCGCCCTTTGTCGTCATGATTCTTCTGATCGCCGGCATCGCCATTCCCACCGCTCCCGGCTTCATCGGCAACTGGCATTATGCCTGTATTCTGGCTTTGTCCCTGTATGACGTGGGCAGATCCGAAGCGTTTTCCTTCGCGTTGGGATATCACTTCCTGTCGATGGCGCTGGTTGTCGCACTGGGTGTGATCTTCCTGCCCTTCCACAGGTTTTCGCTTGCCGAGATGAAACATCAGCTGTCGTCGAAATAACGCTCGGAACCGGATCCTGTTGTTTCATCCGCCGTCTTTTGTCGCCACTTTGAGATTTTTGAGCTTTTTGTGGAGATGGCTGCGTTCCATCCCGATGGCTTCGGCGGTTTTGGAGATATTGCCGTCGAATTCCTCGAGCTTCTTGAGAATGAACTGGCGTTCGAAATCCATCCGGGCGTCTTTGAGAGAGTCCGCGGAAACAACGGGCGGTGGCGGCGCGGCATCCGTCGTCTCCTGTTTCAAACCCAAAGGCGGAATATCCGAAGCCTCGATCACATTGTTCGGCGTTAGAATGATTAATCTTTCGATGATATTTTTCAGCTCCCGCACATTGCCCGGCCAGTCATGCGCCATCAGGACATTCAAGGCGTCTTCCGACAGCGTTTTAACCGGCTGGCCTTCCTTGGCCGCGAAATCGGCCAGAAAACGTTCCGTAAGCGGCCGAATATCTTCCTTCCGGTCGCGCAAAGGCGGCACGCGAAGGGGAATCACATGCAGACGGTAATACAAATCCTGACGGAACCGTCCGGTTTCCATTTCTTTTTCCAGATCTTTATTGGTGGCGGCCAACACCCGCACATCCATGTCGATGACCTTGTTGCCGCCGACGCGCTCGAATTTCTTTTCCTGAAGAATGCGCAGAATCTTGGCTTGAGCCTTAAGGCTCATATCGGCGACTTCATCCAGAAAAATAGTGCCCTCGTGCGCCAGATCGAATTTGCCTCGTTTCTTTTCCGTTGCGCCTGTGAAGGCGCCTTTTTCATGGCCGAAGAGTTCGCTTTCAATAAGCTCTTCGGGAATGGCCGCGCAATTCACTTCGACGATGGGTTTGTGCGAACGGCGGCTTAAGTGATGGATGGATCGGGCAACCAGCTCTTTGCCCGTGCCGTTTTCCCCCATGATCAGAATCCACGCATTGGTGGGCGCCACCAGCGTGATCATTTCTTTGAGCTCTGAGATCTGCTGGCTGTGTCCGGTCAGTTCATACTGATGGCTCACTTTCTGCTTGAGCAGCACATTCTCTTCTTCGAGCCGGACCAGATTGAGAGCGTTATTGACTAAAATGATGACCTTGTCCAGCGACAGCGGTTTTTCAATAAAATCAAACGCGCCGAGCTTAGTCGCTTTGACCGCCGTTTCAATGGTTCCGTGGCCGGACATCATAATGACCATGACATTGGGATGCGACGCCTTGATTTCCTGAAGGGTTTCCAAACCATCTATGCCCGGCAGCCAGATGTCGAGCAGAACCAGTTGCGGCATCTCTTCAGCAATCACTTTGAGCGCCTCTTCGCCGGTGCCGGCCGTCAGAACCGAAAATCCCTCGTCCATCAGAATGGCGCTTAGAGACTGACAAATGCTGGCTTCATCATCAACGATTAAAATGGTTTCATTCATCTTGATTATCCGCTTTTTTCCTTCTATAAATCAAACTTCCGCAACCGGCAACTGAAAAGACACGATGGTGCCGTGGGGGAAATTGTCGTTAACGCTGACCTGGCCTTTGTGATCCGAAATGATGGAACTGACGATGGCCAGCCCCAGCCCCGTTCCCGATTTCTTGGTTGAAAAATAAGGCTCGAACACTTTGCGCTTGTAACTGGCCGGCACGCCGGCGCCGTCATCGGCCACCGCCACCGTGACTTTCCGGTGCGGCTCGTCGTAGCGAATCAGCACGCCGATATGGCCCGTCTGCTTATTGATCGAGGCCACCGCATTGTCCAGCAGATTGACCATCACCCGGTTGATCTGTTCTGCATCCAGAAGAAACTTCGGCAGCCCTTCGGCGGGGCTGAACTCGAAGGCGATCTCTTTATGCGCGTCTTCAAACAGCGCCACGGCATCGGCAACCACGCTGTTTAGATCGTTGAGAGCCGGCGTCGTGACAGGCATCCGCGCATAACGGGAAAACTCGTTGACCAGGTTTTTGAGCACTTCCACCTGGGCGATGATCGTCTGCGTGCATTCCCTGAACACCGATCCTTCTTCGCCGAGCATATCGCCGTATTTGCGCTGGAGTCTTTGCGCGGAAAGCTGCACGGGAGTCAGCGGGTTTTTGATTTCGTGCGCCATTCTTCTTGCCACTTCGCGCCAGGCGGCCGCGCGTTCGGCCATCTGCAGCTGTGTCAAATCCTCAAAGACCGCCACAATGCCGGAATAACGGCCCTCATCATCCTCGATCACCGTCAGGGTCAAAAGCACGGTGAGCAATTTTTCCTGCAGCATAAGCTCCAATTGCTTTTGAAGAATCTGTTCGTCCCGCTCTTTCATCTCCGATAAGAACTCCTCGACCAACGCGACGTGCTCGTCGCTTAAGAGCTCGCGGAAATTTCGGTTTTTGATGCGGTCCCCGTCGATCCCGAACATCTTTTCCGCCGCGCGATTCACCGTTGTGATGATGCCGTTTTTATCGACGGACACCACGCCGGCCGAGACATTCTTCAAAACGGTTTCCATGTATTTGCGGCGTTCTTCCAAAGACAGATTCGCCTGCTTGAGGCTCGTCTGGCTCTTTTGCAGGTCTTTCGTCATATGATTAAACGACTTGACCAGAAGCCCGATCTCATCGTCGGCCTCAATATCAATGCGGCTGTCAAGATCTCCCTGGGTGATCCGGTTGGTCGCGGTCACCAGATCCTGGATCGGATTGGTGATGGTTTTGGCCAGCGACAACCCGAACCAGGTGGCCAAAAAGATGATGACCAGCGTAACAATCGACAAGGTAATGACGTAGTTGGTTTTGATGGGATTTTTCAAAACGGTGACTTGTCCGAACTGTTCGGACGCATCGGCGATACCTCGAAGCTTGTCGACAAAAGCGGCCGGAACAGAATAACTGACTGAGACCCTCCCCACCACTTCCGTAGGCACCGCATAGGAAAAAACCGGCGCCACTCCCACGATGGCGTCGCCCGCAGCCGTCGGGACCGCCATGGAAACTTCTTTTCCGGAGTAGAGATCCTCGATCATTTTCGGCGTCAACTCGACGGAAATGAGCTCCGGATGGGTTTCATCGGGGAAAACATAATTTTCCTTCTGAAAATCAAAATAAACCTGGACTTGGCCGATCCGGAATGTTTTTTGTCTTTGGTTGATGAAACTCGTGAGATATTCCGTCCGGTCCGCGTCATAAAGCCGATTCTTGGTGATATCCGCGCTGATCTGACGGGCGTTGAATTTGGCAAAGTCCTCGGTCTCCGCATAGTACATCTGAGCGACCTCCAGCGCCCGGTTCATGGCGTCGCCGATTTTGATGTTGAACCAGAACTCGATGCTGTAGGACAGAAAATTAATGGCAAACAAAAACAAAAGAATGGTCGGAACCAGCGAAAGACCGACGAAAGCCGCCACCAGTTTTGTCCGCAGTTTGGAACCGATGATCCCTTTGCGGCGCTCTGAAAATAGTTTGAAGACATTGCGAACGATCAGGAAAAGCAAAAGCAGGATCAGAATGACGTTGACGCTCAGCAGTCCGAAAACCAGAACACTGGTTGAAAACGGCATTTCGCTGCCGGACGACAACCTGGACGCAACCAGGGTAAACACAACAGCAAAGCACACGGCAACAAGCATCGCGATGCGTTCGCGTCTTCTTTTCCTGATTTCTTTTTCGTCCAGATATTGACCGGTTTGTTTATTCTTCATGGTGCCGCAAACGCGGATCGCACTCCTGTTGGTTTTGGCTTTCTACAAAAATTAGAAGGCAAATCGCTGCCGGTATGCCGGCGTTTCCGTGTCCCACACAGAGACAAAGAAAAACACATATTCCATATAAAAGGGAAGGCGAACCTTGTCGATTTTCACCTTGATCTGCGCATAGTAGGTGTTGTCTTTTACCAGAGAAGAAATCGGGACCACCATGATGCCGCTGAAATCGGCCATCGCTTTTCTGGCGCTTTCCAAATCCTGCAAAATAACGGGATCTGTATAGCCATTGGTGGAGATGGCGAAAGTCTTTTTCAAATTGTCGTACTTGATGGAGCGCCGGATTTCCCGTCCGGTGATCTTTTCGTCCCAGAGTCCTGAACGCTCCCGATACACATCCAGCTGCAGCGTGAAGATCACCGGAACGCCTGCCAGAATGGCCGATTCCATATCTTTTGTAAACGGATTGATCAAACGCGCGAAAAGCAGGACATTTTTTTGATCGTTGGTGATGAAGATATCCGTGAGCGCCGGATCGGCGCTGCTTTTGGCCACACCGTGCGAAATCGGCAAAGGACATCCGGAAAATAAAACAATCACCGCAGCAAATAAAACAGCAGCTTTCAGATTTAAAGCCATGACTCTGCCTCCCCGGTATCCGACCGGTCCGCCGATTCGATTTTGAGGTATGCCGACGCTTCGTCGGCACGGTCGCAGGCGATCAGTGAGCGCGTGAAATCGCCATCAGGGTGTGTATAGTAGGAAACCCGCCTGTAAAAATCAAGGTGAAAATAGATTAAACGGCTTGATAAAAGATGTGTTTTTAGGCCTGCGCGGCATCGAGAATGCTGAAAGAAGGAATCTTGAGCGCTTCGAACCGATGATCCCGTCTTTGATGATCATCAAGAAGAAGATCCCAGGACTGCTCATTTTGCATCAACTCGCGAAGCAACAGGTTGTTTAGGCGATGGCCTGATTTGTAGGCCACAAAATGTCCGATGATCGGCATCCCCAAAAGAAACAGGTCGCCTATGGCATCGAGAATTTTATGCCGGACAAATTCATCCGGCATGCGCAAGCCTTCTTTATTGACCACCCGTGTGTCATCCAGGATAATGACGTTGTCGAGCGAGCCGCCCAGGCCCAGGCCCTTGGCCTGGAGATATTCAACCTCTTTGAGGAATCCGAACGTCCGCGCCTGGCAGATGTCGTTTTCGTAATTGGCGTCGCAAAAGGAAACGCTATAGATCTGTCGCCCGATCGCATCATGGGAAAAATCAATTTCATAGCTGATTTTAAATTCATTGGCGGGCAGAAACATGGCCGTGGCGTCCCCCTCCTTGACGGAGACGGGCTTTTTGATGACCAGCATTTTGCGGCACTTTCCCTGAGTCCGGGTGCCTACTTGTTTGAGCAACTCGACAAAAGGCCGGGAACTTCCGTCCATAATCGGCACTTCAAACGAATCCAGCTCGATGATCGCATTGTCCAGGCCCATGCCGCCGAAAGCCGACAGAATATGCTCCACTGTGGAGACCGTCACGCCGTTTTCGCCCAATGACGTGGCCAGGGTGGTATCGCAGACTTTCGTGTAATCGGCTGTTATAGTCGGGCTGCCGGGCAGATCGGTTCTTACAAAAACCACACCGGTATCCACCGGGGCGGGCAGAATTTTCATATTCACCTTGCGGCCCGTGTGAAGGCCGATACTGGAGCAAATAATTTCCTTTTTCAACGTGCGTTGCAAACGAACACCTCTACTGTTTTCTAGATGGCCTTTTTGCCAGCAATTTGCGTGCCATCGAAAAAGCAATAACTGCAATATTTTATGCTTTGTATTTCAATAACTTACGGAACGCATTCCAAACGGCTTCGCTTGAGAAGCTATGAGTGTTGCATAAATGACACACCAGAATCAACAGCCGATCCTGCTGCGAGGGTCCGAATTATTTATAGTAGCGTTCTTTCTCACTGTAAATGCATCCACAGTAAGGCTGACGGTACATCTGAAGTTCCCGGGAAATCTTAACGCCTTCCGACCATCCGGCGCGGAAATCTTCGTAATAGAAATCCACTGCCAATTTACGGCTCAGATCTTCGCCGATTTGACGAATCAGGTCATGTTTTTGATATTTGCTGTACAAAAGCGTGGACGTGAAAGCATCGTATTGATGACTCTGCGCGGTTTGCGCGGCATAAGCCATCCGGTTGTAAAGGCAATACTCGCACCGATCGCCTTCAAGGGCGGCGACATTGCGGAGAAATTCCTCCATAGGATAACCCGGCGCCCAGATCATGTTTAAAAAAGCCGCTTCGGAATAGTCCGCAAGTGTCTGTCTGCGACGGTAAAATTCCATATAAGGATGAATATTGGGATTATAGTACAATCCGGTAACATCAAAGCCCTTCGTCCTGAGTTCTTTGAGCGGATAAATCGTACAGGGCCCGCAACAGATGTGCAAAAGCATTTTCATGATTTAAAACAATTCTTTTTGAGGGCCGGATGCTTTTAAGCCGAAATGCTCATAGGCCCTGGCGCAAGCGACCCGGCCCCGGGCGGTTCTCTGAATATATCCTTCCTGTATCAGATACGGCTCATAAACATCTTCAATGGTGATGCGTTCTTCGCCGATGGACGCAGCCAGACTCTCCACGCCGACCGGCCCTCCGTTGAATTTCTCGATGAGCGTCAGAAGCAGTTTGCGATCCATCAGATCAAAGCCCCGGTCATCGACTTCAAAAGCCTCAAGCGCCGCTCGGGCGACGCCGCCATCCACCGTTCCGTCGGCTTTAACGTCCGCGAAGTCGCGAACCCGTTTGAGCAGCCGATTGGCGATCCGCGGCGTTCCGCGCGCCCGTCGGGCGAGTTCGGCCGCGCCGTCGGAGGTCAGCCTCACCCCCAGAATAGCCGCCGAACGCTTTAAAATTACCGCCAGTTCCTCCGGGGTGTAAAATTCCAGCCGAAAATGCATTCCGAAACGATCGCGCAGCGGCGACGTGAGCGACCCGGCCCGTGTGGTTGCGCCCACCAGAGTAAACTTGGGAATATCCAGTTTCATCGACCGGGCGGAAGGCCCCTGGCCGATGAGAATGTCGATATAGAAATCTTCCATGGCGGGATACAGAATTTCTTCCACGACGTGCGACAAGCGGTGGATCTCGTCGATGAACAGGATTTCATGCTCCGACAAATTGGTGAGAATGGCGGCCAGATCGCCAGGCCTTTCAATCACCGGCCCGGAGGTGACTTTAATATCGACACCCATCTCCCGGGCCACGATATGCGCCAGAGTGGTCTTGCCCAGACCCGGCGGCCCGTAGAACAAAACATGGTCCAGCGGCTCCTGCCGCCTGCGGGCCGCTTCGATGAAAATCGCCAGATTGCTTTTGACTTTTTCCTGACCGACATAATCGACCAGCCTGGCGGGACGCAGCGTGGCCTCGAGCCCGCTTTCATCAGTCGCCTTTTCACTGTCGATCAGAGGATTTTTGAAATGTGCGTCCATTTTCACCCTTTATCGGGCCGACTCAGCCGGCCAGAATTTTTAACGCCGTTTTCAAAAGCCGGTCCATAGAGGGGGCGGCTCCGCAGGTATCGGCAGCTTTGTCCAGCGCGCTTTTTGCAGATGCCTGTTTATAACCGAGGTTGACAAGCGCAGACAGGGCGTCGTCGCGGAGACCCTCGGCGGCGTGTCGGCCGGCATCCGACACAGGAAGATTTTCGGAGGCCATCTTCTTGACCATTTTGTCGCGCAACTCTAAAATCAGCCGCTCGGCCATCTTTTTGCCGACGCCGGGAACCGTCACGAGCTTGGCCAAATGTCCGCCTGAAATGGCTTCCATCATTTCCCGGGGGGCAATGCCCGACAGGATGCCCATGGCGACTTTGGGCCCGATGCCGCTGACGGAAATCATCATTTCAAAAAGTTCCCGTTCCAGCGCCGTAAAGAATCCGAACAGATGAATGGCGTCTTCTTTGACGGAGGTATGAATGTGAAGCGTCACCGGTTGGCCCGCATCCGGCAGCTCATAAAACGTCGTCAACGGAATAAAAACCCGGTAGCCGACTCCATGGGCATCCACCACCACATGCGAGACGCCTTTGAAAGCGATTTTTCCGGTCAGCAGGGCAATCATCAGAGACGCTGCTCCTTTTGAAAATTCGCATGGCAAACCGCGGCCGCCAGCGCATCGGCCGCATCCGCCGGCGGCGCCTGCGGCAGTTTCAAAATCGCTTTAATCATGGCCTGCACCTGCCTTTTTTCCGCCCGGCCGTAACCGACAACCGCTTTTTTGATTTCCAGCGGCGCGTATTCCACAACGGGAACGTGACGCGCGCAACAGGCCAAAATCACAACCCCCCGAACTTGGGCCTGACGGATCAGAGAACGGACATTCTTTCCATAGAAGATATTTTCGACAACCGCCATGCCCGGCTCGAACTGCCGGATCACTTCAGTCAGACTCTCGGAAAAACAAACCAGCGCCTCCGACAGGGACAAAGCCTTTGCGGGCTTGATCTCACCAAATGCGACATGCCGGATGTAGTTGCCGGTTTTGTCAATCACGCCCCAACCCGTCACATGGCTTCCCGGATCAATTCCTAAAATTCGCAAATCTCGATCCTTGTCGGCAAATCGCGCCCCTTGCGCTAACTGAGCTTTTCCATAACCTCATCGTCAATATCGAAGTTGGCGTAGACGTTTTGCACGTCATCATTGTCTTCGAGCTTTTCCATCATCTTGAGCATCTGCTCGGCCTTGCCGGCCTCAAGTTTGACGGTATTGGCGGGGATCAGGCTGATGCGGGCCTCGAGCGGCTTAATTCCTTTGGCCTCAATCGCCTGGCGGACGGCTTCGAAGGCGGCCGGTTCGGTGGTGACTTCATACTCGTTATCCTCGGTCTTGACGTCTTCGGCCCCGGCATCCAGAGCCAGCTCCATCAGGTCGTCTTCGCCGATGGCTTTCTTGTCGATCACGATGCTGCCCTTTTTGGCGAACATCCATGCCACACAGCCGTTTTCACCCAGATTGCCTCCGTGCTTGGAAAAGATATGCCGTATTTCCGCCACCGTTCGATTTTTATTGTCCGTCATGATCTCGACGATCACCGCCGCGCCTCCCGGACCGTAGCCTTCGTAGGTCAGTTCTTCGAAACTGGCGCCGCCTTCCGATCCGCCGACTCCTTTTTTAATCGCCCGTTCAATGTTGTCCTTGGGCATGTTTTCGTCTTTCGCAGCCATCACCGCCTGGCGCAATCTGGCGTTGCCTTCGATATCGCCGCCGCCCAGTCTGGCCGCCAGCGTTATTTCTTTAATGATCTTGGTAAATATTTTACCGCGCTTGGCATCAATGGCGCCTTTTTTTCTTTTGATCGTGCTCCATTTGGAATGGCCGGACATATAATCTTCTCCTAAAAAAAATTAAGTTAAAATGCAATTTTCCGCCTCATAGCATAAGGCAATTAGCTTGTAAAGTTAATTGGATCGTCGCTTGCCGCCCCCGAAGCAACCGAGGATTTTCTTTTGACAACCGGTCTGCGGCTTTAGTATGTCTTTGAAAAAATAATCGCCGAAGGAGACGGCCATGAAATCCTACCGAGAAGAACTGTGGTTTGACATTCCCGGCCGACGGGCTTTTGTGAACATCACGGCGCAAGTGGCGGGCGCTTTGTCAAAAAGCGGTATCCGCGAGGGTCTGATCCTTGTCAACGCCATGCACATCACGGCGTCCGTGTTCATCAACGACGACGAATCCGGACTGCATCAGGATTACGAAGACTGGCTGGAAAAACTGGCGCCGCATGCTCCGACATCCTTCTACCGGCACAACCGCACCGGCGAAGACAACGGGGACGCGCACCTCAAAAGACAGATCATGGGACGGGAAGTCGTCGTGGCCGTCACAGGCGGCAGGCTTGATTTCGGCCCGTGGGAGCAGATCTTTTACGGAGAATTCGACGGCGGACGAAAAAAAAGAGTTCTGGTAAAAATCATCGGAGACTGAACCGCGTCATCTCCGACTCCGGAACACCCGACGAATCAGGCGGACCGACGCCCGCCGGGCCTGCCGGAAGGATTGCGATGGCCCTGACCCGGTCAGGGCTTATCCGACCGGATCACATTGGGAACATCCACAACCCCGGTATAGAAAACAATCAACCGAACGGGCGCCTTCCCTTTGTTGATGCCGTTGTGCTGGACATCCACAACCTCGATGATCGCGTCGCCTTGTTTGAACTGAAGTTGCTGTCCGTCTTCCATCAAAACAGAAAGCTCTCCGGCGAGGACATAGGCATAAACCGGAACAGGATGTTTGTGCCAGCCCGTTTCGGCGCCGGGCGCAATGACCACTTCCATCGCCGTGACTTTGCCTTTGTCGCTTTTCGGATACTTAATGGGATGGCCGCCGGAGGTCTTGTCCGTGGCGATGATCACGCGTCCCTGCACGCCGGCGTCGTATTGCTGCGCGAAGGCAAAAGAGCTCATGAATATCAGAATAACGATCCAGACCCAAAAATGCTTTTTCATATTTGCTCAACTTTCAGAAAAAATGGCCGTCGTCCGTCGTCGGCGTTTATTCGTCTTCCCAGCTTCCGGCCCGCTGGACCGCCTTTTTCCACTTTGCAAAAAGCCGCGTTCGAGTTTCTTCATCCATCGCCGGCTCGAATCGCTGATCCACTTTCCTTTTGTCTGCGACCTCCCTGCGGTCTTTCCAGAACCCCACAGCCAGTCCGGCCAGATAGGCCGCGCCCAGAGCGGTCGTTTCAACAATGCGCGGCCGTTCAACCGGCACGCCCAGAATATCCGCCTGAAACTGCATGAGGAAGTTATTGACGCAGGCCCCGCCGTCGACGCGCAGTTCGCATAGATCGATGCCGCATTCATTGCGCATCAGTTCCAGCACATCGCGGGTTTGATACGCAATCGATTCGAGGGTGGCGCGTATGATGTGGTTTCGAGTCGTTCCGCGCGTCAGCCCCAAAATGGCGCCGCGGGCGTACATGTCCCAATAGGGCGCGCCGAGCCCCGTAAAGGCGGGAACAACATAAACGCCCTGGCAGTCCGGCACCTTCGTGGCGAAATATTCGCTGTCGTAGGAATCGTAGATCACCCGGAGATTGTCGCGCAGCCACTGGATCGCGGCGCCGGCGATGAAAATACTGCCTTCCAGAGCATAGTAGACTTTCCCGTCGATCCCCCAGGCAATCGTGGTTAAAAGTCCGTGGTCCGAGCGGGCCGGGGCTTCTCCGGTCTGCATCAGCATAAAACACCCTGTGCCGTAAGTGTTTTTCACCATGCCCGGCGTGTAACAGGCCTGCCCGAAAAGCGCCGCCTGCTGATCGCCCGCGTCGCCGGCGATCGGGATTTCCGCGCCGAACAGACGCGCGTCCGTCACCCCGTAAACCATGCTCGACGGCTTGACCTCGGGCAGCATGGAAAGCGGAATCTCCAACGCCTTGAGAATGCGGTCATCCCATTTGAGTTCATGAATATTGTAAAGCATCGTCCGCGACGCATTGGAATAGTCCGTGACATGAACCCTGCCCCGGGTCAGATTCCAGATCAGCCAGGTATCGACGTTGCCGAAAAGCAGATCGCCGTTTTCCGCTTTCCTGCGCGCGTCTTCAACATGATCGAGAATCCATTTGATTTTGGTTGCCGAAAAGTAGGCATCAATGACCAATCCGGTGCTTTGCCGAATGGCGTCTTCCATCCCGGAGGCTTTAAGCTCATCGCAGATGCCGGAAGTCCGCCGACACTGCCAGACAATGGCATTGTAAATCGGTTTCCCCGTCTTTTTATCCCAAACGATGGTGGTTTCACGCTGATTGGTGATGCCCAGAGCGGCGATCTCTTCGGCCGCAATGCCGGTGGTCGCCAAAAGTTCGCTCACCACACCGCTTTGCGACCCCCAGATCTCCATCGGATCATGCTCCACCCAGCCCGCCTGCGGATAAATCTGAGGAAATTCTTTCTGAACGATTTTAACCGCTTCTCCCTCAGCATTGTAGAGAATGGCCCGGGAGCTGGTGGTTCCCTGATCGAGTGCCAAAATATACTTTTTTTCCATGGAAGCGCTCCTTAAAATAAATCCGTGTGATGGCTCCTCATGCCGCGTTGAAGTTTTTTATTGCATTTGCCTGATAAAATCAACCCTCATCGATGCCTGAACAAGCAAAAAGAGAGGTTAAAGCCGACTGCTTAACCTCTCTTTTGCAATTTCACCCGCTTAGTCAAACGCTTTGCCCAAAAAGGCTTTGACGTTTTTCCCGCCTGGCGATGTTCTCAAATGGCAATCGTTACTGTCTGCGCCCTTTCTTCCAGGTCTGGATGAGTTTGTCATAGTCGATCGTCTCCCCTTTGGGCTTTTCATTGGCCAGCTTCGCCTGAGGCGCCACGCCGCCTGGCCTGCCCAGATAGGTTTTTTCATCCCCGCATTTGTTGAGTTTCGGGCCTTTGTCTCCCTGAACTTTGGAACGTTCGATTCTGGCCATCACGGCGTCCATTTCCTTGGCCAGATTATCCATCGCCTTGTCCACGCTGATCGCGCCGGAAGAAGCCTCTCCGATGTTCTGCCACCAAAGCTGCGCCAGTTTCGGATAATCGGGCACATTGGTGCCGGTGGGCGTATTCATGACGCGGGCCGGGCTGCGGTAGAATTCCACCAAGCCGCCGAGCTTGGGCGCGCGCGAAGTAAATGACGCATGATTGATGTCGCTGTTTCGGATCGGGGTTAGGCCGACGTGCGCTTTTTTCAGCGAGGTGGTTTTGGCTACGCAAAACTGCGCATAGAGCCATGCCGCTTTGATGCGACCCATCGGCGTCTGCTTGAAAAACGTCCAGGATCCGCAATCCTGATAACCCAGTTTCATCCCTTCCCGCCAGTAAGCGCCATGAGGCGAAGGCGCCATGCGCCATTTCGGCGTTCCATCCTTGTTGACCGTTGGACCGGGAGCGGTCATGGCAGGCAGAAACGAGGTGTACCAGAACATCTGCTGGGCCACCTGACCTTTTTCCAGCCAGGACTGATAAGTGTAGAAATCCAATCCGCGCGCGCCCGGAGGCGCGTATTTATCCAGCCATTCGATGTATTTTCTCAAGGCATACTTGGCAGCCGGACCGTTGACGTCGCCGCCGCGGCAGACACTTGCACCCACAGGCCGGTTGTCTTTGTCGACCGCGATGCCCCATTCATCAACCGGTTTGCCGTTGGGAAGTCCGACATCGCCGTTGCCGGCCATCGACAGCCAGGCATCGGTAAAGCGCCATCCCAGGTCCGCCGCCTTTTTTCCATAGTCATTGTGTCCGTAAATCTTCACGCCGTCGATTTCTTTGACCGTGTTGGAGAAAAACTCGGCAATGTCTTCATAGGCCGACCAGTTGATCGGAACGCCCAGCTCATAGCCGTATTTTTCTTTAAACTGTTTTTTGAAAGCGGGATTTTTAAACCAGTCGTAACGAAACCAGTAAAGATTGGCAAACTGTTGATCGGGAAGCTGCCAGAATTTTCCGTCCGGACCGGTGGTGAACGATATCCCCATGAAGTCCTTGACGTCAAGCGTCGGAAGCGTCACGTCTTTTCCCGCGCCCTGGGTAAAGTCCTCCAGACAAATGGCATGGCCGTAGCGCCAATGCGTCCCGATCAGATCGGAGTCATTGACCCATCCGTCATAAAGATTTTTCCCCGAGGCCCACTGCGTCTGAAGTTTCTCGATAACATCGCCTTCCTGAATGAGGTCATGCGTCACCTTGATGCCGGTAATTTCATAGAAAGCCTTGGCCAGAACTTTTGATTCATACTCATGCGTCGGAATCGTCTCGGAGACCACTTTGATCTCCATTCCCTTGAAGGGCTTTGCGGCGTTGATGAACCATTCCATTTCCTTCATCTGCTGGGCTTTGCTGAGCGTGGAGGGTTGAAACTCCTTATCAACCCATTTTTTCGCGGCCGCCATATCCGCCATCGCCGTGACGGGGACCAACGCAAAAAACAGACAAACCAAGCAGCCTAAACAGGTGACAGCCGCCCTCCTTCCGAGTGTCGTGCCTTTCATCTGAATTTCCTCCTTCAGGCCTTCATGAATTGATCGATTCCCGGTTTTATCCGGACTGCGCGAAGGCCTTTTCGCAGCGCAGAATAAAACCCTTCCTCCCAGGACCGCCTACCCCCAAACCATGACCACGGCCATCCAGCCAAGCGCAAACGGAAACACGATCCACAACGTCAGATCCGTAAGCCCGATCCAGGCCAGATGGAGAAATGCCGCGCCGAGGAGCCCGATAAACAGACGGGTGCCGGGAGTGGTTGCCAGGGGAAGAAAACCGCGCCGTTCAACGGAAGGAGAAATCGTCTGCCAGATCGTCATGGCAACCAGAATCAGAAAGATTACCAGAAAGAAAATCGCCGTAGGCTTGGTCCAGTACATCCATTCGAATATCATCGCTTATTCCTCTTTACACCCGGCCCAGGGCGAACCCTTTGGCCATATGATTCCGGACAAACCAGATCACCAAAGCGCCGGGCACAAGCGTCAGGATGCCGGCCGCGGCCAAAAGCCCCCAATCCGTGCCGCTGGCGCTGATCGTTCGGGTCATCACCGACTGAATTGGTTTGGCGGTGGTGATCGTCAGCGTCCGGGCGAACAACAATTCCACCCAGCTGAACATGAAGCAGAAAAACGCCGTCACGCCGACACCGGCGCGAATAAGCGGAATGAAAATGGTGACAAAAAAACGGGGAAGACTGTATCCGTCGATGAACGCGGTTTCGTCAATTTCTCTGGGAACGCCGGACATGAAGCCCTCCAGAATCCACACCGCCAGCGGCACGTTGAACAGACAGTGCGCCAGCGCCACCGCAATGTGTGTGTCAAGAAGACCGATGGTGGAATACAACTGAAAAAAAGGCAGCAGGAAGACCGCCGCCGGCGCCATGCGGTTGGTCAAAAGCCAGAAAAAGACCTGCGAATCTCCCACAAACCGGTAGCGGGAAAACGCGTAAGCGGCCGGCAGGGCGACGACCAGGGAAATCATCGTGTTGATGGTGACGTAAATGATGGAATTGACGTAGCCCATATACCAAGACGGATCGGTGAAGATTTTGATGTAATTGGCAAACGTCGGATTCGCGGGGTAAAGCGTCAGGTTGCCGAGGATGTCGGCGTTGGTTCGCAAGGACATGTTGAGCATCCAGTACAACGGGATGAACATCAAAAAAAAGTAGACCGCGAGCGCAAAGCTTCTTTTATAGCCTTTGGTCATGACTTGGCTCCTTTCCCGACGTTCTGGAGGGCCTGATAGAAGACAAAGCATAAGGCCAGCACAATTAAAAAGTAGATAAGCGAAAACGCTCCGGCCGGTCCCAGGTCGAACTGGCCGGTCGCGATTTTGACCAGGTAGATGGATAAAAATGTCGTCGCATTGCCGGGGCCTCCGCCGGTGAGGACAAACGGCTCGGCATAGATCAGGAAACTGTCCATAAAGCGCAAAAGCAGCGCAATGGTCAACACGCCGCGCATCTTCGGCAGCTGAATATACCAGAAGGTTTTCCACGGCGAGGCGCCGTCGATTTTTGCCGCCTGGTAATAGACATCCGGAATCGCCCGCAGACCGGCATAGGCTAAAAGCGCCACCAAAGGCGTCCAGTGCCAGACCTCCATCAGCATCGTGGTGATCCAGGCCGCCAGCGGCGTGGCGGTGTGATCAAAGGGAATGCCGATCACGTTATTGATGAAATAGCCGAAAAGCCCGATGTCCGGACGGGTGAAAATGATCCAGATGGATCCGATGGTGTTCCAGGGAATCAGCAGGGGCAGCGCCATGACGACCAGCGAAAAAGAAACGCCCCACCCTCTTTTCGGCATGGCCAGCGCCAGAAGAATGCCCAGGGGCATCTCAATGAGCAGTACCAGCCCGGAAAAGAGAAACTGGCGCCACAAGGCCTCATGTAGTCGGGGATCGCGCAGAACGGCCTTATACCATTCCGTTCCGACAAAGAGGCTTTGTCCCGGTCCGAAAATATCCTGAACGGAATAATTGACCACGGTCATCAGCGGAATAATGGCGCTGAAGGCGACCACGATCAACACCGGGATAGTCAAAAACCAGGCGCGATTGTTCTCCCATTTGTTCATGCCTCAACCTCCCTATTGCACAAGGCGTCCGTCCGCATAGAGCTTTATCTTCTGAGGGGGAAACACGGCCCAGATCCGGCCTGCCGGCACGGGCGCGTCCTCCGGCAGTCTGGCATGCAGGGTGTTGCCGTTCAAAAGCAGCGTCGCGATTTTATAGCTGCCCAGATCTTCCACATTTTTCACTTCGGCGCGAAGAGCGTTCCGGCCCGGCCCGGCGGCGATTTCCAGATACTTCGGCCGAATGCCCACCTCGAACCGGCCCTTTGCCTTTCGCGCGGCGTCGGCCGTTTTTCCATCCAACTCGACGGCCAAGCCGTCGATGAACGCCTGGTTGCCCTCGATCCGGCAGTCCAGAAAATTCATACCGGGCGATCCGATAAAATACCCGACGAATTTATGCTCGGGCGTTTCAAAGAGGTCTTCCGGCGTTCCGGTCTGAACGATCTCCCCTTCATACATCACGACGACTTTTTCAGCGAACGTGAGGGCCTCCATCTGATCATGCGTCACATAGATGAGAGTCAAGGCCAGTCTTTCGTGAATCTCTTTGAGTTTGCGGCGCAAGTGCCATTTCAGGTGAGGGTCGATCACGGTCAGCGGCTCGTCAAACAGAATCGCCGCCACATCGCTGCGCACGAGCCCCCGCCCCAACGATATTTTTTGTTTGGCGTCGGCGGCCAATCCGGCGGCCTTTTGTCCGAGGCAATCCGTTAAATCCAGAATTTCCGCGATCTCAAGGACTCGGTGTTCGATCTCTTTTTTTCCCACGCGCCGGTTCTTCAACGGAAAGGCCAGATTCTCATAGACGGTCATCGTGTCGTAAAGGACGGGAAACTGAAACACCTGGGCGATATTTCTCTTTTCCGGAGGCAGGGCCGTCACGTCGCGGCCGTCATACAGCACCCGGCCTTTGGTAGGCGCGATCAAGCCGGAAATAATATTCAAAAGCGTGGTCTTGCCGCATCCGGAGGGACCTAAAAGGGCGTAGGCGCCTCCATCTTCCCAGACATTGCTGAGGGTCTTGATGGCGAAGTCCTGTTCTTTTTTCGGATGGCGCAGATAACTGTGAGCCACGCCATCGAATTCAATGCAAGCCATATCCCGCTCCCGTCTTAATCCTTCCGAAACGGCGCGGCCAGAAGATCGCCGGATTCGGTAAACACGAAAAAACAACAGGGATTCACAAAGACGGGAATCTCCGTGCCGATATGCCGAGGATGAATCCCGTCTTCCTGAACGACCAGATGCGTCTGTCCGTGATGGACGTGGATAAAGGTTTCAGAGCCGTTGATCTCCGCCAAGATGACCTTGACACGGATGGTGACATTGTCCGGGTCGCCGTCTTGGAGAAACAAATGGTTGGGACGAACACCGAAAATATACCGCCCGTCCGGAACCGCCTCCAAATGCTCTGTCATTCGGATCTCGATATCTTCGCCCAACCGCGCCGTCCGGCCTGCCACCCGCGCCGGAAGAAAGTTGATCGGCGGATCGCTGAATACTTCAGCAACCCTTGTGTTCACGGGGTGATGATAGACCTCGGGCGTGGAACCGGTCTGCAAAAGGCGTCCCTCATCGATCACCAGAATATTGCCGCCCAGCATCAAGGCTTCGGCCGGTTCAGTGGTGGTGTAGACCACGATGGCTTTGCGTTCTTTGAAAATATCCTGAAGCTCAACCTGCAATTCTTCCCGCAGTTTGTAATCGAGGTTCACCAGCGGCTCATCGAGCAGCAAAAGCTCGGAATCTTTCACCAGCGACCGGGCGATGGCCGTGCGCTGCTGCTGCCCGCCTGAAAGCTCCGAAGGCAGACGATCCAAAAGCGTCTCGATATGCAGCATGGCCGCCGTTTTACGCACTGTTTGATCGATTTGAGCCGCAGGCATACGGCTCATTCTCAAGGGGGAAGCGATATTGTCATAAACCGTCATGGAGGGATAATTGACGAATTGCTGATACACCATGGCCACGCTTCTTTTGCGGACAAACAGCCCGGTCACGTCTTTTCCCGAAAGGAGAATCCGTCCTTTGTTTGGTCGGTCCAATCCGGCCATCAGGCGCAGAAGAGACGTTTTTCCGGACAGCGTGTGCCCCAAAATGACATTTGTGGCGCCGCTTTCAAGGGTAAACGAGATGGGATGGATATGGGTTGTGCCGTTGACGATTTTACTGACGCCGTCGAATACAATGTTCATCTTCCGCATCTCCGGAGTCGGACCGCGCACGAAAAGGAGCGTCGCTGGAATCCGGCCGTTCATTGAGTCTGTCAATGACTAAAAAGACACAGGAACTAAAAACACATATTAAACGTACTAAAAACCGTGAAAATCGCGTTATCAGAGTGGTGAAACGTAGGGATCGTCAAGTCGCAAGCTGTCTTTTTATACAGAAAAAAGAAATTTTTCGCAACTGCTTCTTCAAAGCGTCTTTTCCGGGAAGAAACATGCGGGCAGTCGCGTCCTCAGGCCTGCTTTTCAAAATCCCGCAATTCCGTTTTGAGCGCCATGAAGCGCAGCATATCCTGGAGGGAAAGAAGGCCGACGAGCCTCTGGTCATCCACAACCAGCAACTGCATATTGCCGGTGCGGCTCATCATCTCCAGCGCCCGCCGGGCGCTGTCGCGCGGGGAAACGGCAATGTCCTCGCCGCAGGCCGAAACAACGGAGCCGACCGTCTGCCGATCCCATTCATCGCGCGGCACGGATGCGGCCGCCTGGACGGTGACGCACCCGTCAAGACGCCCAAAGGACACGACGGGATAAAGCTGATAGGGATGCCGGTAAACATAGTCGTGGATGAATTCGTCCAACGTGATCGAACGGGGAACGGTTACCGGATTTTTCACCATCAGATCTTCCACCCGGACGTCATGAAAAACACTTTGCTCTAAAACACGCTGATAAGCCTGCGCGGCCGCCATCCGGACAAAAAACCCGATCATCAACCACCACAGGCCGCCGACAAAACTGCCGGTAAAAAAGGAAATGACGCCCAAAACGATCAAAACAAGACCGAGAGCGGACCCGACTCTTGAGGCCACGGACGTCGACCAGCGCAGGTCTTTCTTCCATTTCCACAAAACCGACCGCAGAATGCGTCCGCCGTCGAGCGGAAAGGCGGGCAAAAGATTAAAGGCGGCCAGAACCAGATTCAGCCAGGCCAGATAGGCTAAAACACCGGACACCGTCACGGGCCAGTTTTGCGATTGAACCAGCCGCAACAGCAAAAATAAGAAAACACTGATCAATAAACTCGACAGCGGACCGACAACCGCCATTCGGAATTCCGCTTTGGGATCAGGCGGGTCCTCTTCCATCTGGGCCACGCCGCCGAAAATAAAAAGGGTGATGCCTTTCATGGAAACACCATAGTGGCGGGCAACCAGCGAGTGAGACAGTTCATGCAGAACAATCGAGGCGAATAATCCCGCCGCCCCGGCCAAACCCATCCACCAATAGGCCGACTTCGGCAGATCTTCGTAGAATTCCGGAAACAGACCGGAGGCCAAAGACCAGGTGACCAGCGCGGCCAGTATCAGCCAGCTTAAATCCACGCGGATTTCAAACCCCAGTATTGTGAAAAGACGAATCGATCGTCCGAACATAAGCCCTCCTGATCCCTTGGCGTGGCTGCTGCAAAACCCGTCAGGCATCATACTGTTTGGTGCTCTTGAGCCTTACATTAATGTTTCCGCGCAGAAAATCAATCTCTGTTTTTTTCCGGCCCCCACAGCAATCTGAAAGCGTTTGACAAGACTTCGGGTTTAAGCTATTTTCTCTTTAAATCCATTGCGATGAAAGCCTTCTAATCATCGTCCGCTAAGGAATAGTCTATGGGCAAACGCGCACTTACTGCCATCTTCCTCTCAGTCGGCTTCCTGCTGTTGATCACCAACCCGTTATCCGGCAAGGCCCAAACTCAAGCCAATCCGAAACCGGTTATAAAACCGACGGCGCCCGCCGGACCGCCGGAACCGGTTGTGCCGCGCTGGGTTTCGCTCAGCACGGATTCTCCGAATACCGTTCGCGAAATCATCCGTTCAGAAGTCCACAGCCGGGATTCATTCTCGACGCGTCAGGAAGAAAGAACCAACTTCAAAGCCGTGGAAGACGAAAAGGAGCGGGAGGACGCGGATTACAAAAGCGCCATTTCGACGGCAACCAAAGAGTTCACAAGGGCCAAACAACGTCGGGATGATTTGACATCTCAGTTTCAAAGCGTTTCAACCGACCTGGACGAATCCGCCAAAGGAATCAAGACGATCCGGGCGACGATTGAGAACCTCGACGGACAAATCAGCCGGTACGAACAGGACGTCCAGGCCCAGCAGGAATCGCTCACCCGCTGGCTGCAAACCGAAAAGCAAGGCGAAATTCTCGTTGCGGTCATCTACACGCGCGGCTTCCGCGACAGCGCCCATCAACTGGAAGGCAAGGCGGACATCGTCTCGGCGCCTCTGATCGCCCAGCATATGGGCACCTACATTCAGTCATTCACCAAAGTCATCAACAGCGTCTCCACCGTCGATTTCATCCGGGCCACGGAGGAGGGAACCGCCAAGTGGAACAACGAAGAGCCGCTGCGCATGGAACTGGATAAAACCGCAAAAGGAACCTCGTATCTGCGTCTGAAGCGTTATGAACTCTACCCGTTCCAGGAAAACAAAGCCGGCAAAATCAGCCCCGCGGCTTCCGACTCGGATTTCAAAGCCGGGCTGATCGCGTCAAAAAAAGAACTTGAAGCGTTTTTAAAAAGTCATCGCTTCGATCCGGCCGCCTACGACCTGACCCGGGCGGAGCGCATTATTTCCAGCACTCTCCAGAGCAATGCCGTTGCCCAGGAAAGCCTCAACGAGCAGGTCAAGTCCTTCCAGGACCGGATGATCCTTCTCCAAAAGCGAATTGCTGCCGCCGATGCTGAACGGGAAACGCAAAAAAATCTGCTCAAACGCCGTGAAGAAAACTATTACAAGCTCAGCCTTGATGTCGCAGCGATCCGGGAACGCAAAGAAGCGGCCGAAAGGACTTTCGTGCAGGCCCAGGCGGCCCTTCAGGAAAGAAAACGGGTTCATGAGGCCATCATCATCAAAACCGCCCTGGCGGCAACCAAAGGCTCTCAAAGCCCGGCCGAAGCTTCCGCTGAGGTCATTCTCGACAAGCTCGAAGAAGTGAAGAACGACGCCAAAACCCAGCATTCTTCAACCGCCACGGAGGTCACCAACTATCAAATCACACAGGAATCCGCCGCGCAATCGATCACCGAAGCGCGAATTACGGCCATTCGTCTGATTGCGTTCGTCAATGAAGGGGACAGTGTCCGCGTTAAAATGGCCTTCCGGGTCCGGACGGTTCTGGAAGAGCAGACGCCGGCCGATTCGCCCGTCCCGACCGAGCAAACGGCTTCCCAAACACTGCCCGCTTCCGAACCAACGCCTGCTCCGACGGCAAAAAACGCCGAGGCCCCGGCAGCCGTCGAATTCCAAAAACCCAGCCCCCCCGTCGTGCCGTTTAAAAGAACCTATAAACCTCTGGTCGTCAAAGAAGCCATGGGCTGCCTGTTCGAGCTTCGGAGCGCCGCGGCGACCCGGGAAGGCCTTCGCGTTCTGGTGGAAGTCGTCAATGTCGCCGACGCTCCTCGCAAAGTTGCGTTTTATGACGACCGTTTCGGCACCTGGACGCGCTCCCGAGCCGTGGATGAAAAGGCGAAAAGTTATCCCGCCAATGACGCCTATATCTGGCAGGGATCGAAAAAAACTTTAATGATCGACATTGACCGCCGCGGCAGAGGCGCCGAAATTCAGCCTCAGACCTCCGTCACGGCCGAACTCGTTTTTAAGAACTTGCCAGGCCACGTAAAAAAGATTAAAATCGCTCTCCATCCATTCATTTATTATCAGTCGGGGTGGCGGGAAACCTGGCAGGAATTCGATTTGGAACTGCCGGTCATGCAGATAAAGTAATCAACCCTGATGGGAGGCATTATGAAAGTCTATCTATCGCTCGTCCTTTCCTTTCTTTTTATCACCGCAACGGTCGCTTTTGCCGACTTTTACACCTGGGAGGACGAAAACGGAACAGTCCACATCACCGACTATCCGCCTCCGCAGATTAAAACGGCTCCCGGCGTTAAAGTTTATAAACAGGAAGTTCCCGAAGAACTGGAAAAAGCCCCCCTCGTTGAAGAGAAAAAACCGGAAATCATCTTGTACACTAAAAACGACTGCGAAGAATGCGATAAAGCCAAGGCCTTTCTCCGCTCACGCAATCTGCCCTTCACCGAACACAACATGGATCTCGATCCGGCTGCGGCAGCTCAGAGAAAAGAACTGGACGATTCCGAGGAGGTTCCGTTCGCCGTGATCAATCGGGTTCAGGTGTACGGTTTTTCGGAAACGGTTTATAATCGTGCGCTGAAATTAATTCCGTAAAACGTTCCGGACGGGTTTAAGACGGCGGCGGCTTTGCGGGCCGCCTAGAACTCGAAATAGAACATCACCCGCGGCTCCACAACACGCCCCAGCCGGTCAAGCGCTTGAGACTGAGAATCCCTCTTCCACAGGTCCGGCAAGGTTTCGATGATATCCGAAACCATCCGGTCCTCCGAAGAAACGGCCGGCAGTCCGCGAGCGTCAATAAAATTCCGGGATTGCGAAAAACGGATGCCCATTCCCGCCGACGGAGAGGCTTTTTCGGCGCGAGCCGCAAACCGGCTTATCTCATAGAGATTATCCATCATTCGTTCCGCAGGGTCATAGCCTTTTTCGGGCTGGATTCGTCGAGTCGGGAAAAGGGGTTTGGCCTCTTCGGCCGCCAGCGGGGGGGTCTTATGGCGAAGACCGGTTTGTTCTCTGAAGGCTTTCAGATCGATGAAATAGCCCTCCTGGGATAGCCCCTGCGCCGGCGATAAAACAAAGGTCAACCCCAGGACGATATAGAAGACTTTCTGAATCATACCGCTTGCCGCCCCCTTTTACTGGGGAAGCCGAATTCTCTGCCCCGACAACAGGGCGTCGCTGGATGTCATATTGTTCAGACGCCTTAATTCTTCGATGCTGCAGGCGTGGTTTCTGGCCAGAGAATACAGCGTATCGCCTTTTTTGACGAGATAGGATTTTGTCGAACGTTCGCCGGCGGGAACAGGGACTTGAAGTCTTTGCCCGACGCGCAGCGTATCGGTTTTCTTCATGGCGTTGAGTTTGAGCAGCGCGCTGAGGGTCGTGTTGTGCTGTCTGGCGATGGAATAGAGCGTATCGCCGCGTCTGACGCGATAGGAGACGGAGCCACGCGAAGGCGCCGACGGAACGAAGGTCTGTCCACCTTCGGCCCGGGTCGCCGAAGATCCGGGCCGGACGGCCGCGGTGGACGGCGGCGCCCCCCCGGCGCAGGCAAAGTAGCGCCCGACAGCCGAAGCCGCGGCGGAAGCCATCTTTTTCTGAAAAGCGGAGGTTTTCAACAGCTTCTCTTCCTGCGCGTTGGAGATAAACGCCGTCTCCAGTAAAACGGCGGGAATGTCAAGCAGCTTCAGAACGCGAAACGGCGCTTCCTGGAGACTGTCGTACTTCAGATAATGGACGTTGCCGATAGAATCGATCAAAGAGGACGCAAAGGTTTTCGACAGATTGATGGTGTTGGTTTGGAACATATTCAAAAGAATCGGATCCGACTCATTGTTGCCTTCGCCATTGGCCACGCCGCCGACAATGTCCGAAAGGTTTTCATTGTTGGCCAGAAGTCTTGCCGCTTCCGAACTGGCCCCGCCCGTTGACAGGCAATAAACGGAACTGCCTCTGGCCCGGCGGTTTCTAGCCGCGTCGGCGTGAACACTGATGAACAGACTTGCGTTGGCCTCCCTGGCAATCTGCAGACGACGGTTGAAGGACACGTAGTAGTCTCCATCGCGCGTGAGAACAGCCCGGTAACCGGGCATGGCGTCGATTTGTTTTTTAAGTTCCCGGCTGATCGACAAGACAATATCCTTTTCATAGGTTCCCCGGCGGCCGACCGCCCCGGGATCTTCGCCTCCGTGCCCCGGATCGATGACGATCACCCGGGTTGATACCGGCAAGGCCGGTTGAACCGGCGATGCGTCTTTGGTCTGCGTTGCTTTGAGATAGATATCGACGACCAGCCGATCCGGTTTGTCGAGAAACTTTTTGAGTTTGAAAACCTGCACGTCTGAATAATCTGCGAGCTCCAGGCTGGCTTTCGTTTTTTCGCCTTCGGCCGCAAATTTCAACGCGCGGATTCCCGGTTTGGCCACATTCATTGCGGTCGGCAATGAGGGATGGCTAAACGCGCCGGCAAATTCTACGGTCAGCGTCTCATGATCCAGAGCATAGGTGTAATCCGGATCCGAGTCCAGATCAAAGACAACCCGGGTGTGATCCGGCGCGGACCAGTGGCGCACATTGAGAATTTGAGTCGCTGCAAAACCGGCGGAGGACAGAAACAAAAAGAGAAATAACAACGGCGGCACAACAAATTTAGCGAATGCTTTTTTTTCTCCGTCATTCATGGTTCTGAAATAACAGATTTATATCCGCGGTGCAACCTTTAATGACGCACATCCGGCGCGCCGAACCGGGCGGATTCAGTCTGCGGATAAAAAGCCGTTGGCCTCCCTATCCGATGTCGCAAAAACGGTTGACAATGTCTTTCGATAATGCGATTTTCGGCGCACCTGAAAAGCCATAAGAGGCAATACAACGAGGCGGCCGGTGCAAGACAATCGTTTCAAGAAAGCATTGCTTGATTCACAAACCTTTGCGGTCACCTGGGAACTGATTCCCGGTCGCGGCGCCCGGGAATCGGCGCAGGACCGCGCGCTTTCGCAGGCCGGGCAAGCGGCCGCAGGAGACGTTGTTCACGCCCTGACGCTGACCGACAATCCCGGCGGCACACCGGCCCTGTCCGCCTCGCATCTGGGCTCGGAATTGGCGAACAAAGGCGTAGAACCGCTGGTGCATTTCACCTGCAAAGACAAAAACCGCAACGCGTTGGAAAGCGAACTCTATGCGCTGGACCGCTGCGGCATCCGTAATCTTCTGGTCATGAGCGGCGATTATCCGGTGTCCGGCTTTCAGGGCCGGCCCGCTCCCGTCTTCGATTTCGACCCGATTCACGTTTTGCAACTGATTTCGGAAATGAACCGCGGGCTTTCCATTGTCGGCCCCAAAGGAATCGTCAGACATCAGCAGACGGACTTTTTCGCAGGCGCCGTCGTCTCGCCTTTCAAGGCGACACAAGCCGAACAGCTGACGCAGTATTCCAAGCTGAAAAAGAAAATCGCCGCGGGCGCGAAGTTTGTCGTCACACAGCTGGGTTACGACGCGCGAAAGTTTCACGAGCTGCTCCTTTTCATGAAACAACACGATCTTCATGTTCCGCTTGTCGGAAATATCTATATCCTTCCTTTTGGCGCGGCCAAGATGATGAACCGCAATGAGCTGCCCGGCTCGGTGGTCACCGACCAACTTCTGGCGGAACTGGACCGGGAACGAAACGAGCCGGACAAAGGCCTGGAAGCCAGAATCCTGCGCGCGGCAAGACTCTACGCCGTTCTCAAGGGAATGGGCTACAGCGGAGTGCATCTCGGCGGCCATAACATCCCGTACGCCCAGGTGGAAGAAATCATCCGCCGGGGAGAAGCCCTCGCCCCCGAGTGGCAAACCCTTGTTCCTTTTTTCGACTACCCGATTCCCGGCGGCTTTTACTTCTATGATCGCGACCCCGACACGGGCTTGAATCTCGGCACGCCCGTTTCTTCGGCCGGCCGGTCACCCGCTTCGCCAATCGACTTGAGCTATCGCCTTTCACGGTTTTTTCATGCCCTGCTGTTTGAACCGGGAAGCCGTCTTTACAAACCGATGCGGCGCCTGGCCCGACAGCTCGACGGTTCGCGATGGGAATCGGTTTTTCACAAAGTGGAACGCGTGATCAAGGCCGGTCTTTTCGACTGCCGGGATTGCGGAGACTGCGCGCTTGCCGACGTCGCTTATCTGTGTCCGATGTCGCAATGCCCGAAAAACCAGCGCAACGGCCCCTGCGGAGGCAGTTTTCAGGGTTGGTGCGAAGTTCACCCCGGCGTTAAGCAGTGCATCTACGTGCGGGCTTACACAAGGCTCAAGCGCTATGCGCAGGAATCCACCCTTGAAAACAGAATCGTGCCTCCGTGTAACTGGGATCTTTTTCAGCGCTCTTCGTGGATCAACTATTACCTGGGCAAAGACCACTGGTCGCAAAAGCAGGATTGATTTATTGATTGAAGAATCCGACCGGATGGTGTAGAAGCTCGCAACGTGGGCGATTAGCTCAGCTGGATAGAGTACTGGCCTCCGAAGCCAGGGGTCGTGGGTTCGAATCCCACATCGCCTACCATTTTTCTTCTTCCCCGGCGTGTCTTGCGGGAAACATCCGAAAGGCTTTTTTCGCCATGTCGTCACACACCAAGGAAAGACAAGAGATTCTTGAGGCCTGTCTGTGGCTGTCCGACCAGGGCTTTTTCGGGTCGCACAGGGGATCGGGAGGCAACGTCTCGGTTCGACTGGATCGCGGGCTCGTAGCGCTAACGCCGTCTTCCGTGCCGTATCGGAAAATGACTCGCGGCGATATTTGCCTTGTCGGACTTGACGGACGTCCCCTCGATGTCAAAGTCGGACGAAAACCGTCGATTGAAGCCGCCCTCCACACCGGCATCTATCGAAACCGCCCGGAGATCAGCGCGGTCGTCCACACGCACCAGCCCTACGCGAGCGTCTTTGCCGTCCTGAACATGCCTGTTCCGGCCCTGTTTGATGAAATCGCCTGGACGCTGGGCGCGCAAATCGACGTTATTGCCTACGCACCATCCGGCAGCGCCAAGCTTGCGGAAAACACCGTCGCCAAACTCTCCAATCAGGCCCGCGCCTATATTATTCAGAATCACGGAATTCTCGCCCTGGGCGAAACACTCGACCAGGCCGTTTTGAACGCCGAACTTGTGGAAAAAATGTCCCACATTTACTGGATGGCTCTGGCCACCGGAAAACCTGTCACACGGCTTCCGAAGTCGTCTCTGAAAGCGACAGGTCCCGCCGCGCCAACCATTGAATCCGCGAAACGCCGGCGGCCAGCAAAACCCTCGTCAACCCGCATCGGGCGGAAATTTGACTTTAAAGCGGAGTAAAGTCCTTCAGCAGTGCGCCCTGCATCCATCCCACATCTTTTAAACTGTCGCAGGTGACGTCATCAAGAAACGTGAGGCTTGAGGGGCGGTCTTTGCCGAAAAGCAGCGCCGCGGCCTGTGCGGCTAAACGGCCGGCCCGGGTCGGGGCGTCGCTGGCGCCGCTTTGATCCTCTTTAAGAAAAATATCCATCAGGTCGCCGTTAAATTCTCTAAGCAAGCCATTGAATATCTTCTTGTGCCGTTTTTCGGCTCGTCGAATGTAATCGTTCAAACGGGCGTCCGGGGACGTCGCGGAATCCCGTCCTTTCGCGGCGCCGGCGGTCAGCGCTTCACGAAAAGGCTCAAACCCCTCCCGGAAACGCCGTTCCACGTAAATCTCGTAGCTTTGATGCAAAGCGGAAACTCGTCTTTGAAGATCCCGTCGGGCAAAAATATTTCGAAGCAAAAATGAGCCGGGCATGACCTTGACGTGAAATGGATTGCCCAGATCAGCCAGATAATGGCCTGCGCGGGCCAGATAACGCCAGCCCCAGTAAGGGTTGCCTCTATCAAAGGCCAGGCCGGCCAGGTTCCGGTGGATGCGAAAGGATTGCGGAGCCATTCCATATGTGGCTCCCAACAGTTTAAAATGCATGTGGCGCCAGCCGTGTGATCCGCCCGCCATGGCCTGGTTTTTGTGCAGCAGCAAATCTTCATCCAGATACAGATCCGGCTCGGCGCTGTAAAGGACGAAGACTTTCCAGGGTTCAATCCGTTTTCCGGACGGCGCGCTCAATGCGAAATCGCCGTTTCTTTTCCTGGCATCGAACGTCTGCAGCGGATCCAGGCGCCGATGGGTCTGGTAACTCTCTTTGAAGATATCGATATGTTTGGGCCCCGCAGGCCAATGCTTGTGTGCGTCGCGCAACCCGGCCATGACCGAAACCGCCGGCAAAGACATCAGAGCGCCGATGCTTTGCACGGCAAAGTAGGCGATATATTCATGGGAAAACCAGGGCGCCCAGGCGTCAGACATGTCCTGATCGTCGTGAAGATAGGCTATTGACATTTTTCATCCTTTGCGTGCGCTCTTCGGGGAAGAAGCCCCCACCTTTTTGCAAGCCTTCTGCACGGAAGGCGGCTTGAGTCTGCCTGACGTAGCATCAAACGGCTCGATTTTCAATTTCGTTTGACTAAAATGGCGGATCACTAAATGGTGGGACGCGCTGACAAAGGAGCCTCCGGAGCCGGAAACTTAACTCTTGATTTTTTTTTGGACATGAGATACACCTCGCGCCAACAATTGAATAGAGGTCTCCCCTTGCTCGCAGCCGGGACTGCGGGCTTTAAGAGCCGAAAGGAGGAAAAGTTGAACCGATACGAAGTTATTGCTATCGTCAAGTCCGATCTGCCGGACGAAGACATCACCACCATTCTTGAGCGTTATCAGGCGATTATCACGGAGCGCAAAGGCGTTATCGCCAAAGCCGAAAAGTGGGGTAAACGCCGCCTGGCTTACGAAATCAAAAAACAGAAAGACGGTTTCTACCTGTTTATCGATTTTGCCGGCAACGGTCCGATCGTCAACGAGGTGGAAAGAAATTTCAAAATCGACGACCGGATTCTGAAATTCATGACGGTGAAAAAAGAAGGGGCGGTCACGCAGGAAGGCATTGAGGCGGAAATCGCCGCAGCCGAAGCCAAGAAAACTCAGGCAACCGCGGCCGCACAGGAAAACGCTTCAGCCTCGAAAGATGAAAAATCTTCAGAAGAAGCCCCGAGGCCCCAGAGGATTTCTCCCAGAAAGCCTGCGGCCAAAGAAGAAAGCACAGTGAAAGGGGAATAAATTATGGCAGTCAGCAATTCAGACAGACCGTCGCGTCCGCCTCAGAAAAAATTCTTTCACAGAAAGAAATTCTGCCGGTTCTGCACGGACTCCAATATCCAGATCGACTATAAAAACCCCATGATTTTGAGTAATTTCGTGACGGAACGCGGAAAAATCATGCCGCGCCGCATCACCGGAAACTGCGCCAAGCATCAGCGCGAACTGACCGTGGCGATCAAGCGCGCCCGAACCATCGCCATCATGCCTTTTGTCGCGGCGGAAGGCAGATAATCTTCCACTGAAACGCCGGACGCCCGCCAGCCGACCTGGCGGACGTCCGGCGTTGGTTTTTTTATTTTTCATCCATCCGTCGCCAGACCGCGGTTGAGGTCATTTTTCTTGAAAATACCGAATATTCTGACAACCCCGGCCCCGTCCATGGCTCGTCTGATTCTGACGATCACGGCTTTTTTTCTGGCTTCGCTGATTCCCGTCATCGGCGTTTTTTTTCTCGCTGTCTTGCCCGGAGCTCTTTTCGTGCTGTCCACGGCCAACGATCCGGCGAAAGTGTTGCCAGCGCTGGCATTCTCGGCCGGAGGGCTTCTGATCCTCTTGTCGGCAATTGCCTCCGGCTGGCCGGTTTTTGCGCTCGCCGTCATGGCCTCGGCAGGCGTTCTGGCCGCACACCTGACGCGCAATCAATACTCTATCGAAGCCGTGATCGGCTTTGCCTGTCTTTTCGTGCTGGCTATGCTGGCGGTGTTTCTGATGATCACGGGCATGCGCGCCTCGGTCAGCCCGTGGAACCTGGTCCAGCACTACATCCGGGAATCCGTGGAAATCAATATCCGCCTTTACAGCCGCTTGCCGCTTGGCCCCGAAGAACAGGCGGCCATCCAGTCGGGTAAAGACGGCATTGTCGCCCTGTTTACGAAAATTTTCCCTGCGTTGTCCTTTATTGCCGTCGCCGGAACGCTGTGGTTGAATATTCTGGCGGGACGCAGGAGGCTTGCCCATTCGAATAGCTCTGCTCATCGTTTTGAGCCGCTGTCTCATTGGATGGCCCCGTCCTGGCTGGTCTGGGTCTTCATTGCCGCCGGCATTGCGATCTTTCTGCCGGCCGAAAAGGTGAATCTTGTCGGAATCAATATTTTTCTGGTCGCCGCTTTCATCTACTTTCTGCAGGGACTGGCCATTGTCAGCTTTTTTTTCCAGACGAGAAAGACATCCGGCTTCCTGCGGGGGCTCGCCTATTTTTTAATTGCGGTGCAGCAAATTCTTATGTTAGCAATAGCCCTGATCGGATTTTTGGACATCTGGATAGATTTCCGGAAGCATCTGCGTCAAAGCGAATCACCGAGCTAATTTTTTTTCATCAGCAGGAGGTCATCCATGCAGGTTATTTTAAAACAAAATGTGGCGTCTCTGGGCAAAGCCGGAGACCTGGTCAAAGTCAACGACGGGTATGCCCGCAATTTGCTCATCCCCAAAGGATTGGCCGTGGAAGCCAACGAAAAAAATATTAAGGCCTTTCAAAATGATAAGGAAGCGTTTCTGAAAAAAGCGCAAAAGCAGAAAGCGTCCGCGCATGATCTGGCCGGGCAGTTGGCCGGCGTCACCCTGACGATCCGGCGCAAAGTCGGCGATCAGCACAAAATTTTCGGATCCGTCACCTCCAAGGACATCGAGGAAGCGCTAAGCGAAAAAGGCTTCAACATCTCCCGGAAAATGATCGTTCATGATGAACAGATCAAATCCCTGGGCGAATTCAAAATCCGGGTCAAACTGATGCCCGGTGTGGACACGGAGGTGAAATTGCACGTCGTCGGCGAAGACCTATGAAAGACATCGATCCTTCCCTCTATAAACTGCCCCCGCAGAATATTGAGGCCGAACAATCGATCCTGGGCGGCATTCTGCTGGACAACAGCGTCATCAACGCGGCGTTGGAAGTCATCGGTCACAACGACTTTTACAACGAAGCGCACCGCAAAATTTTTTCGGCCATCGTCGAGATGACCGAAAAAAACGAACCGGTGGACATCATCACGCTCAGCGACACGCTTAAAAACAGGAAAATGCTCGATGCGGTCGGAGGAACCGCCTATCTGGCCTCACTGGTGGACAATGTGCCTTCCGCCGCCAACGTCGCCAATTACGCGAAAATCGTCAAGGAAAAGGCGATTCTGCGGGGGCTGATCGGATCGGCCACCCAGATCATCAACAGCTGTTATGAAAGCGGAACCGATGTCGACGAGGTTTTGGATCAGGCGGAGCACAGCATCTTTGAAATCTCCGAAAACAAGGTCCGGCCGTCGTTTTCCGAATTGCGCGACATCGTCAAAACCAGCTTCAAATCCATTGAATCCCTTTATTCCCGGAAGGAACTGATCACCGGCGTGCCGACCGGTTTCGACAAGCTCGACGACCTGACTTCCGGATTGCAAAACTCGGATCTGATCATCATCGCGGGGCGTCCCAGCATGGGAAAGACCGCCTTCGCGCTCAATATCGCGCAGCATGCGGCGCTGGATGCGCAGATGACCGTCGCCGTCTTTTCTTTGGAAATGTCCAAAGAACAACTGGCTTTTCGTCTTCTGGCCTCCGAAGCCAGAGTGGATTCACAAAGGCTGCGCAAAGGCTTCCTGGGCGAAACAGACTGGCCCAAGCTGACCGCCGCCGCCGGGAGGCTCTCGGACGCGAAGCTCTACATTGACGACACGGCGGCCATCAGCGTGCTCGAAATGAAGGCCAAATCACGCCGCCTCAAGGCGGATAAGAATCTTGGGCTGATCGTCGTGGACTATATTCAGCTTATGCGCGGAACCGGCGGTTCGCGGGATTCGCGCGAACAGGAAATTTCGGAAATCAGCCGTTCATTGAAAGCGCTGGCCAAGGAGCTGCGTGTCCCGGTGATCGCCCTGTCTCAGCTTAATCGCCAGGTGGAATCCCGGACCAACCGGCGCCCGCAGATGGCCGATTTGCGCGAATCCGGCGCCATTGAGCAGGATGCAGACGTGATCGCGTTTATTTATCGGGATGAGGTCTACAACAAATCCGACGACAATCCCGACAAGGGCACCGCGGAAATCATCGTCGCCAAACAGCGAAACGGCCCCACCGATACGGTCAAGCTTGCCTTCCTCGACAAGTTTACACGCTTTGAAAACCTGGACACCACGCATACAGCGGCAAGGCTGCCCTGATATGCGCCGGCGCCGGAAAAACGGCATTAGAATCGGGTCAAGCTGGACTTAGGCGGCAAGATTTAACCTGCCGGCGGCGCTTTTTTAGGATATTGAAACACAATCTGTCCATCAAAGGAGACGGTTATGAAAAAAATGATGCTTCTTTCAATCTTGTTCTGCCTGCTTTTGGCCTTTGCGCAAGACGGCTTTGCGCAAAACAAAAAGACCGAACCCCTCGGTCTGTATATCGGACTGATCGGCGGCAGTTCGCTTCCCGACGACATGCGAACCCGATCCGAAGACATCGCGGATCTTTCTCTCAATGCGAACACAGACACCGTTATGAAACCGGGCTACCTTCTGGGTGTCAAGGCGGGCTGGCAGACTTTCTTCACGAAAAAGATTCTGGCCGTCGAATTGGAATACAACCATCTCAACAGCCGCATGGAGAAATGGACGAAGCTCAACGGGATCGAACAGGAAACCGGCATTCCCGTCGATGGAAAAGTGGGTATTCATCTGTTTATGGCCAATCTGCTCGCCAGATATCCGGGCGGCATCGTCCATCCCTATATCGGTGCGGGCGCCGGATACGCGATATTCAAGTTATCCGACATGACCGCGTACAACGAAACATCCATGATCCGTATCACCGGAGGAACGCAAGGCGCGGCGGCCTACCAGCTGACTGCGGGCGTCGATTTCGATGCCTGGAAAAATGTGGTCATCGGACTGGGCTATAAGTTCGTCTATGTTCCGAATCTGTCATTTGACAACACCCGCGCCGGACGGCCGGTGCAAACGGAACTCGATTACGGGGCGCATAACTTTCTGCTGAGCGTCTGCCTGACCTTTTAAGATGCGATCCGAACTGGTTATGTAAAAGATAACGTATAATGTTTTTCGCCCTTTTTTAAGAAGCGGCCCTCGATCTGGCAAGGTTTAGTCACCCGGGCAAAAAGTGCTTCCTTGCCAGGAGGGCTGAACCTGTAGGCCAGAAAATCATGATTAAGGGAATGCAGCACCAACGGGGGACCTCAACCCGTCGTTTCCTCTATACACGCAAGAAATACCTAAGACCTTCTTCCACAGCCATAACGTCAAATGTCAAGAGTAAAGATTTGACCCCATTATCCCCACATGTTATGTTATGTATAGCAAGAGTTACTTCTCAGGAATCATTACTTAAGGGCGTCCCCATCTGTCCCCCGAATTGTCATTTACATTTATCCAAAAATATTATTACTGCAGCAAAGATAAAAGGAAATACAAATGCTTCAATAAATATCAGGCAGCCAATAACAATTCTAGTTTTATTAACGATTTTTCCGGCATACTGTGCAATAATTCGTTCACCATTTCTTTTCTTTATGTAATAATAGTACATTGCAAAAAATGATGTAATGCCTATTATTATCACTATAATCGTCGAAATGTCTGAAGAAATATTCATATATGTTATATATGCGCGTGTAACCCATCTTACAAACAAGAAAATACCGACCACATGCATGCCAATTGTTAAAGCCATAAATTGTGCTGTAGCATCATGTGGGATTTTTTTATTTCCTAATTTAAACAATATTGGGTATACACAATAGTAAATATAATCAAATATTGTCTGTACCAATGTCATAATGTGCACTCCAGTAGGTATTTCGTTTTTACTTAGTCAGTCTTCTTTTGTCATCAAACTTATTATAAAACGACTCAAACATTCCCGCGTTATTCATTAATGTAAGTCCAAAAGAAATACCAGCGCCAACTGGTCCAATAGCGCCTATAGCCGTTACGCCACCACTTACCACCATTTTAGCGATAGCTTGATCAGAGAACCCACCGTCATAGCCCTCTTTAAATACTAAGAAAGTACTGATACCTATCGTACCTCTGCTCACCCATGTCCCAAATTTTGCTAACGATGCCTGTGCTGCCTTGGCATTTTTCACAACTTCCGCGCTAGTTACGGCACTTCCATTGCCATAAAATTTCATTTTATAAATCTTATCTCGTCCATCAATTTTGAAATTACCATGTTTTTGTAATTCTCTTGCTTCACCAGTTAATACACTATTATAAACTCCGGCTTTTGCTGTCACAATATCTGTAACTTTCCCTGCGACAGAATTCTCTGGACCTACTTTATCCTTTTTTTTGATTTGATTGCCATCGCCCTGTTCGTTATTTGAACCAGGTACGGCGTTCGCATTGGAACCGCTTCCAGAATCAATTGATCCTTGATTATTAGGAGCTACTATCTCAGAAGAATCAAAAGAAAGATTTGCATAACCTTCACCGTTTATTATGGTTATACCTTCCATTACACCCCCATCACCCCCATCACCCCCATACTCCGGATACATCTGTATATCAAAATGCCCGCTCGGATCCACATAGATCATGGGATTGTTCCGGCAGTAGCTGTAGCGGTTGAGCGACTGGGGATTGAACGGATACGGCACAATTGAATCCGCCGAAATAAACCGCCCGATCACCGGGTCATAGAGCCTTGCACCATAATTATAGAGATTGGTTTCCGGATCAAGTTTTAGAAGGCCAAAAAAAGGGGGCTCCTTTTTCAAGGAGCCCCCTGGATTAAACAGATGGAACTTCGGACATTAATCTCCCAGTTTTTCGCTGGAAATTCTCATACCGTAGAATGAACGGTACACGAAGATCAGTGCGATCAGCAGGAAGACAACGGCCAGACCGATTTTCAGATTCGCATTGGTCATGGTGACTGCGATTTCCACAGCCAGCAACCCGAACAGGGTGGTGAATTTGATGATCGGGTTGAGCGAAACCGAAGAGGTGTCTTTGAAGGGATCGCCGACGGTATCACCGACAACAGACGCTTCATGCAGCGGAGTGTTTTTCATCTTGAGGTCCACTTCGACGATCTTCTTGCCGTTATCCCAGCAACCGCCGGCGTTGGCCATAAAGATCGCCTGGAACAGACCGAAGAAGGCGATGCCGACCAGATACCCGATGAAGAAGTAGGGGTTAAAGAACGACAGAGCCAGGGTCATGAAGAAGATCACGATGAAGATGTTGATCATCCCCTTCTGGGCGTACTGGGTACAGATTTTGACCACTTCCTTGGAATCACTGATCGACGCTTCTTTTTTGTCCAGGTTGATGTTCTTTTTAATGAACACGACCGCCTGGTAAGCGCCGGTGACCACCGCCTGGATGGAGGCGCCGGTAAACCAGTAAATCACCGCGCCGCCCATGATAAGACCCAAAATAATGGTCGGTTGAACCAGAGACAGGTGCATCATGACATTGCCGAAGAGACCTTCGAGCAGAATGATGATACCAAACACCATTGTGGTCGCGCCGACCACGGCCGTGCCGATGAGCACGGGTTTGGCCGTCGCTTTAAAGGTGTTCCCCGCGCCATCTGCGGACTCAAGAAAATGTTTGGCCAATTCAAAGTCAGGATCGATGCCGTATTCCTTCTTCACCACGTCTTTCGCATCCGGACGGGATTCGATCAGCGACAGTTCATAAATGGACTGCGCATTGTCGGAAACCGGTCCGAAGCTGTCGACCGCGATGGTCACCGGACCCATGCCCAGGAAACCGAAAGCCACCAGACCGAAGGCAAACACGGGTGCCGCAAAGCTGAACGCCTCAGGCATAATCGCCATGATGGCGTCATGACGGGACACCAGATATGCAACAAGCATCAGGAACGCAATGACTACGCCCAGCCAGAAGCCCGAATAGTTACCAGCCACCAGACCGGACAGGATATTCAGAGACGAACCACCCTGCTTGGAGGCGTTGACGACTTCTTCGCAGTGACGCGACGAGGTGCTGGTGAAGATTTTGGTGAATTCCGGAATCAACGCGCCGGCGATGGTTCCGCAGCTGATGATGATGGCCAGAGCCCACCACAGACCGTGATACTGATCGCTCAGATCACCCAGAAGCACATAGCTGGCGACGAAGGTGACGGCGATGGAAACGATCGAAGTAATCCAGACCAGGTTGGTCAGCGGATGCTCGAAGTTGAATTCCTTCTTGCCGCCGAACGCCGCCGAGCTGATACCCTGATTGACGAAATATGAAACGAGCGAGGTGAGGATCATGAGAATTCTCATCGCAAAGATCCAGACAATAAGCTTGCCGCCCATTTCCGGAGTGGAAGCCAGCGCCAAAGCCAAAAAGGCGATCAGCGCGACGCCCGTCACACCGTAGGTTTCAAAACCGTCCGCCGTGGGACCGACACTGTCACCCGCGTTGTCGCCCGTACAGTCGGCGATAACACCGGGGTTTTTCGGATCGTCTTCCGGAAGGTGGAAAACGATTTTCATGAGGTCGGAGCCGATGTCCGCGATCTTGGTGAAAATACCACCGCAGATACGCAGCGCCGAGGCGCCCAGCGATTCGCCGATGGCAAATCCGATAAAGCAAGCCCCGGCCAATTCTTTGGGAATGTAGGCCAGGATGATGATCATGAAGAAAAGTTCAATGCTGACCAGCAGAAGACCAACGCTCATGCCGGAACGCAGACAGATGTTGACGATGTTCAAGGGATTGCCCGAAAGAGATGAAAACGCCGCGCGGGAGTTGGCCACCGTGTTGATGCGGATCCCGAACCAGGCCACCACATAAGAGCCCAGAATACCGACTACCGAGGCAATCATGATGATGATCACGTTTCCGGCCGGCATGTGCTCCAGAAAACCGAAATAGTAAATGATACAGATCGCAATCAGAACCCACAGCGCGATGAGGAACTTGCCCTGCTGGAAGAGATAGGTTTTACAGGTTTCCCAGATCGTCTGAGAGACATCAAGCATCGCCTTGTGAGCCGGCAGGTTTTTCGTCTGTACATACTGAAGAATACCGAAGCCCATGCCGATCAGACAGATGAGAAGTCCCACATTAAGAATCGTCAAACCTCTCAAACCTTCACCCAGAAATGTGATCTGGGTCAAGTCGGGCAGCTGGATGTTGGCTTCACCGGCCAGTGCCGTGCCGGCAAGCAACAGGACCATCATACCGCTTAGTAAAAAAGTCCAGATGCTTCTAAAATTCTTAAACATTCACTAGTCCTCCTTTTTTCTAAAATTTATATTTTTTGTCTGGTACCTGCTTATCGCCTGCTGCAGACCATTTAAAACGATTTCAGCGCTTGCGTCGGCTCCCTGCCGGAGGATATCGGGCAATGACCGCCGTTCATCCTCCGTAAAATTGTCCAACACATAACCCTCAATGCGGAATTTGTCAACCGGTTTGCCAATACCCAGTCTTACCCGCATAAAATCGGAAGAACCCAAGTTAGATTCAATAGATACTAAGCCTTTATGACCGGCGTTCCCACCTCCGACTTTCAGTTTGATTGCGCCGAAGGGCAGATCCAGATCATCATGAATCACGATCAGGTTACTGATTTCTGTTTTAAAGAACGACTGCAACTGCCTTACCGCAGTACCACTCAAATTCATGAACGTTTGCGGCATCGCGAGCAAAACCGGTTTCCCAGCCATCTGCCCTCTGCCCCAAAAAGCGCCGAAACTATTGTTTTTCAAATCGATTTCATGATCTTTAGCCAGCTTTTGCAACGCCATGAAACCGATATTGTGCCGGGTCGCTTCGTACTTTTTCCCCGGGTTGCCCAATCCCACGATGATGAACATGACCTGCTGCCCTCTCCCGCGAAACCGAAACCATAAATTTGTCAGGCATGAGGAAAGCATCGTCGCTCGTTTGGCATCGCCGCGGCCGTCCGGGAATTAATCTTTCTTTTCTTCTTTTGCCGGCTCGGTAGCGCTCGCCGCGCCCGGCTCGGCTTCCGCCGCCTGCGACTTCGCGACTCTCACCGCCGCCACGGCCACCACGGCCGCTTCGGGAACATCCACCAGCGTGATTCCCTCGGGCGCCTGAATATCGCGCACCTTGATGGATGACCCGATATCCAAAGCGGAAATGTCCACATCGATATGGTCGGGCAAATTGACGGGCAGACAGGATATTTTCACCTCTCGTTTGATATGCTGCAGCTCGCCGCCGTTTTCAACGCCCACCGATTTCCCCACAAAATTCAGAGACACATCGAAGGTGAGTTTTTTTGCCATATCGACTTCATAAAAATCGGCATGGTAGAACTTTCCGGTCAGCGGCTGTCTTTGCAGTTCCTTGATCAAAGAAAGTTTCTCAATTTTCTTTCCGCCATCGTCGATGATCAGCTTGATGAAGGCATGATCTTTCTTGTCTTTGTGCAGCTTCATCAGCGCCGCGCTTTTGACCGCCAGCATTATATTGTCCGAGGTTCGACCATAAAATATTGCCGGCACATACCCTTCCTGCCTAAGCCTGCGGGCCGGGCCTTTCTTTTGCTCTTTCCGGACTTGCGCCGTTAAGTCGGTGATTTCCATTGACTCCTTATCCTCCTAAATAAATAATGAACTGACTGAATCGTTGTAATAGATACGGCGCACGGCTTCGGACAGAAGACCGGATACCGATAATACTTTAATCCTGGCACACCCCGACGCCCTCTCGGAAAGGGGAATCGTGTCGGTGACAATGATTTCTTTCAGAGTCGAGGCTTCCAGGCGGTCAATCGCCGGCCCCGACAGAACCGGATGCGTGCAACAGACGGATACCTCCAGGGCCCCGGCTGAAGTCAGCGCATTGGCGGCCTGCACCACGGTTCCGGCCGTGTCGATCATATCGTCGAGAATGATCACGCGTTTTCCTTCGACATTGCCGATGATGTTCATCACCTGGGCTTCGTTGGGCCCCTCGCGCCGTTTGTCGATGATTGCGAGCGACGCCCCCAGCCTTTTGCCGAAGGCTCTGGCTCTTTCGACGCCGCCGGTATCCGGAGAAACCACGACGGTCTTGTCTTGATAATTTCTTTTCATGTAATCGATTAACACCGGCGTGGCAAAGAGGTTGTCCACGGGAATGTTGAAAAATCCCTGAATCTGGCCTGCATGCAGATCCATGGATAAAACCCGGTTGGCGCCGGCCGTGGTGATCAGATCGGCAACCAGCTTGGCCGAAATCGGCGCGCGCGGAGCGACTTTCCGATCCTGCCTGGCGTAACCGTAGTAAGGAACCACTGCGGTGATCCGGTCCGCCGAGGCGCGTTTCATGGCGTCGATCATGATGAGCAATTCCATCAAGGTGACATTGACCGGCGTACAGGTGGATTGAATGATGAAAACATCCATGCCCCGGACGTTTTCATCGATCTCGACGCGTGTTTCTCCGTCGCTGAAGGTGGTGACGTTGGCTTTGCCCAGTGAAACCCCCAGCTTGCCGCAAATCTTCTCGGCCAGGCCGATATTGGCGTTTCCGGAAAATATCCGAATTCTTTCCAGCATGAATATAACCTCTTCAGTTCGAACTGGCTGGGGCGGGAGGATTCGAACCTCCGAATGCAGGAACCAAAATCCTGTGTCTTACCGCTTGACGACGCCCCATCGTCTATTTGTATACAACTTGATTTAAAACAGCGATTTAAATTGACTGGGCAAAGAAAACCAGAGTGTCTCCGGAAACTTTTTTCACGATTGCATCCCGCGCCTTTTTAGCAGCTTGTTCGTCCGGAAAAATGCCAAAAAGCGTGGGACCACTGCCCGACATCAATGCACCCAGGGCGCCTTCGGCGACAAGCATTCGCTTGAATTCGGACAGCTCGGGATGCATGCCGACAGATACCGCCTCCAAATCATTATGCAATTCCCGAACTACGTCACCCAGTGCGTAAAATCGCGGAATCCTATAACTATTTTTTTTCTTTGTCAATGTTAAATTCAGATTTTCATAGACGGTTTTCGTAGATAAGGGATAGGGAGGATTAATTAAAACCAGGTTGAGCCTGGGGGGGGCGGGTGTAATTTCAGAAAGCCTTTCTCCTATGCCTCGGGCAAAGGCACAAGGCGCATAGAGAAAAAAGGGAACATCGGCGCCGAGCGTCAATCCGATCTTCATCAGCTCCGCCTTGGAGAGGCCCAGTCCGCACAGCTCGTTCAGCGCCAGAAGCGTCGCTGCGGCGTCGGAGCTTCCGCCTCCCAATCCGGCGGCGGAAGGAATGGATTTATAAAGGGTTATGGCAACGCCGCCCCGGTATCCACGGGCGTCGAAAAGGGCCCGGGCGGCGCGATACACCAGATTCTTTTCATCCGTCGGCAGATCGGTCCCCGGACAGGCAAGGCCAATGCCGTCCAGCTTCAGCGAGAAGTCAAGTTCGTCACAGATCGAGATCTGCTGCATGACTGAAGCCAGCTCGTGGTACCCGTCGGGGCGTCTGGAGAGCACTCGTAAGGACAGGTTGATTTTCGCCGGAGCCGAGACCCTGGCCATGTCAGCCTTTTTCCTTGACGTAGCGCATTTTCAGCTCGTACAAAACGCCCTGGATCAAACTGGCCTCGTTGGCGTCGAGGTTGCCTTTTGTCTTTTCACTAATCATATCAAGAATATCAATGGTCTGCTTCGCCGCCGGCAGGTTCTTTTCGGCCTTGCCGCCTTCATAGTCCGGGAAATCGCCGAAATGAAACAGCGCGGAGGTGCTAAGCGAAATAATAAAATTTGTGAAATTGACCTGCGGGTACTCGGCATCTACAGCAGGTTCTTCAACATCGTCCGGCTGCACCTGCTTATTGACCTGCGGCTCATCCTGAGGCCGCGAAGATTCGGACGCTTCGGAAAAACGCTTGTCTTTGATGACAAAACCTTCACCCTTTTTCTCTTCCGCCATAGATCCCCCCTCTTAAGTAGGTTCGGTGTCAGGTGTGAGGAGTCGGGCGTTTCACGCCCCTCGCCTCACACCTGACTCTTAACTCCTGACGTTTTACTTCTTACTGAATGCGATCTCCCCTTTGGCCAGTCCGACGACAATATGGTCGCCCTCGGCAAACTTGCCCGCCAGGATATCAAGCGCCAGCGGATCCAACACCAGCTTCTGCAGCGCGCGCTTAAGCGGACGGGCTCCGTAAACCGGACTGTAGCCCTGCTGGGCTATATAGTTTTTCGCATCCGGTGTCAATTCCAGGCTGAGTTTGCGCTCTTTGAGGCGTTTGTCGATGAGCCCCAGCTGAATTTCCACGATATGCTGAATATCCTCAAGCCGCAGCGCATGGAACATGATGATGTCGTCGATGCGGTTTAGAAACTCCGGTTTGAACGTCGCGCGCAGCGCCTCCATCGACCGGTTTTTCTTTTCCTCTTCATCGAGCGACGGCTCCTGAATCCACTGGCTGCCCACGTTCGACGTCATGATCACCACCGTGTTCTTGAAATCGACCGTGCGGCCGTGGCCGTCGGTGAGCCGGCCGTCATCCAAAATCTGCAAAAGAATATTGAAAACATCCGGATGCGCCTTTTCGATTTCATCGAAAAGCAGCACGCTGTAGGGTTTGCGCCTGACGGCTTCCGTAAGATAGCCGCCTTCGTCATACCCGACATAGCCGGGCGGCGCGCCGATGAGACGGGCCACCGCGTGCTTTTCCATATACTCGGACATGTCGATGCGGATCATGGCCTGCTCGTTGTCGAACATGAATTCCGCAAGCGCGCGGGCCAACTCCGTCTTGCCCACGCCGGTGGGGCCCAGGAAGATAAACGAGCCGATCGGACGGTTCGGATCCTGCAGACCGGAGCGGGCCCGCCGCAATGCCGAAGAAACTGCGGCAATGCCGTCATCCTGACCGATGACCCGCATTTTGAGCCGCTCATCCATATGGATGAGCTTCTGCACGTCGCTTTCCATCATGCGGGCCAGCGGAATGCCCGTCCAGTTGGCCACCACCTCCGCCACGTCCTCCGCGTCGACCTCCTCTTTGAGCATCTGATTGTTTTTCTGGATCTCTTCGAGCTTGACCTGATCCTCCTGAAGCGCCCGGTCGAGTTCCACAAGTTTGCCGTAGCGGATTTCCGCGGCGCGCGCCAGATCGCCGTCGCGCTGCGCGTTGGCCTCCTCGATCTTAAGCGACTCCATCCGGCTTTTGACCTGCTGAATCTTTTTAATGATGTCTTTTTCCGACGACCAGTGCACTTTCATCTGATCCATCGAACTTTTCAGGTCGGCCAGTTCTTTCTCAATCTTCTCGCGGCGCTCGGTGGCCGCTTTGTCCGTATCCTTTTTAAGCGACTGCTTTTCAATCTCGAGCTGAATGATCTTGCGGTCGATCGCATCAATCTCGGACGGCATGGAATCGAGTTCAATGCGCAGGCGGGAGGCGGCCTCATCGATTAAGTCCACCGCCTTGTCCGGCAGAAAGCGGTCGGCGATATACCGGTGCGACAGCGTCGCGGCCGCAATGATCGCCGAATCCTTGATGCGCACGCCGTGGTGCACTTCGTAGCGTTCCTTGAGACCGCGCAAAATGGCAATGGTGTCTTCCACCGAGGGCTCTTTCACCAAAACCGGCTGGAAACGGCGCTCGAGGGCTGCGTCTTTCTCGATGTATTTGCGGTATTCATTGAGCGTCGTGGCGCCCACGCAGCGCAGTTCGCCGCGGGCCAGCGCCGGTTTGAGCATATTGGACGCGTCCATTGATCCTTCGGCCGCGCCCGCGCCGACCATCGTATGAATTTCATCAATAAACAAAATGATCTCGCCTTCGGCGCTGATCACTTCCTTTAAGACCGCCTTGAGACGCTCTTCAAATTCGCCCCGGTATTTCGCGCCGGCCACCAGCGCCCCGATATCCAGACCGATGACTCTTTTCTTTTTCAGGTTTTCCGGCACATCGCCGTTGACGATGCGCTGGGCCAGACCTTCCACAATCGCGGTTTTGCCCACACCCGGCTCGCCGATAAGCACCGGGTTGTTCTTGGTGCGCCGGGAAAGCACCTGCATGATGCGGCGGATTTCTTCGTCCCGGCCGATCACCGGATCAAACTTCCCTTTCTTGGCCAGATCGTTGAAATCCTTCGCGTAGCGCTCAAGGGCCTGATATTTGTTTTCCGGATTCGGGTCGGTCACACGCTGATTGCCGCGAATCTCGACGAGCACTTTAAAGATGGCGTCTTTCGTGACCCCGTAATGACGAAGTGTTTTGCCCGCCTGGCCTTCTTTTTCCTCGGCCATGGCGACCACAACGTGCTCGGCGCTGACGTATTCATCTTTGAGCTGAGCGGCTTCCGTCATCGCCTTGTCGAAAAGCTTATTGAGCCTGCCGCCCAGATACACCTGCCCCGCGCCCGCTCCGCCGACACTGGGCTGTTTTTTCAGATATTGCTCGATTTCCTTTTCCACTTTCTGCGGCGAGGCGTTGAGCTTATTGAGAATGGCGCCGGCAATGCCGTCGTCCTGACGGAGAAAACACACCAGAAGGTGCTCGGGTTCGATGGACTGATGCCCCATCGACCCGGCCAGCGACTGGGCATCTTGCAGCGCTTCCTGAACTTTCAATGTAAATTTGTCGAATCTCATATGGTTGTCCCCTTTTTCACTCTACCGGTTTTTCGATGGTCACAAACAGCTTGCCGTTTTTGAAGACGCTGACATTGCCGGACGATTCGGAAATGACCATCGCCACGGCTTTGGTCACGTTGGTGATCCCCGCGGCCGCGATGTGGCGGCTGCCTAATCCCGCCGGAAAATCCTTGCTGTCGAGCGCGGCGCTCAAGTGCCGGCCCGCCGTAACGATCGTCCCGTCGGACTTGATGACGAACGCCCCGTCAATCGCCGAGAACTCCTTGATGGTTTCCTCGAGCTCGGGATTGAGGATATTGCGCTCTTCATTGGAATAGCCCTGAAAGGGATTAATGATCATCTGCCGGGAAAACTGCAGAACCTTCTCGTCATCCCCCAGAACGAAAATCGTTCCGACCTTGCGCGATTCGCGCCCCTGGGCCGCCAGTTCGCAGGCGATGTTCAACGCCGCGTTAAAGACCTCCGGCGAAACGGCCTCGACGACATCATTGATGAAATCCGAGGTGAGAATCTCGAATTCCTTGCCCACGTCGATAAAGAAGATGCTGTCGGCATAACCGAATTTCGGCACGCCGGACAAACAGACGATTTTGTCGCCCTTTTTAAAAAGGCCCGACACGATGCCTTTGGCAATGGCAATTTTGATCTTTCCCACCCGGGTCAGATTCACGCTCGGCACATCGAGTTTCTGGGCAATATCCGCCAACTTCTCGGGCATCTCTTCGTCTTCATTCATCACTAAAATAAAATCGACCGATCGCTTGATATTGTCCGGCAGGTCCGCCAGTTCGCTTCTCACATCCACGCAGATCAAGACGGATTTGGCCTTGACTTCCGCAGCCAGCTTGATGGCGGAATCGATCATCGTTTTGTTTATCGATTTCATTTCAATTCCTTAGCGTTTTTGACGATAGAATAAACACTGAGCCTTGGACTGTCAAGAAGCGGTAATTATTTGCTTGACCCCGCATCCGCTCTTCGATAAACATCTGCCATGCAGACTTTCACCAGGAGGGCCAATCTTTGAAGCTGCCTGTCGTCACCGGCACACTGGATTTATATATCTCCGAGATCAACCGTTTTCCCCTTCTGACCGCCGAAGAGGAATTCAAGTTGGCCGTGCGTCTGAAGAAGTACAACGACATGGAGGCGGCCGAGAAACTGATCGTCTCCAATCTCCGGTTTGTCGTCAAAATCGCCCATGAGTACCGCAATTACGGATTCAAGCTGTCGGATCTGATCCAGGAAGGCAACATCGGGCTGATTCATGCCGTCAAGAAGTTCGACCCCTATAAAGGCTACCGGCTGATTTCCTACGCGGTGTGGTGGATTCGGGCCTACATCCAGAACTATCTCATCAAGTCCTGGAGCATCGTAAAAATCGGCACGACTCAGGCGCAGCGGAAACTTTTTTTCAAACTGAGCCAGGCCAAAAAGCAGCTGGAAACCATCTCGAAGAAAAATCCCGAGTTCAGCGAAATCGCCGATTCATTGGGCGTGAAGGGCTCTGAGGTCGCGGAAATGGATTTGCGCATGGGCTCGCGAGACCTGTCGCTCAATGAGGTCATCAATGACGACGGCGACACCTCGCATATGGATTTTCTGACCTATGAGGGGGATGATCAGGAAACGTCTCTAATCAAACATGAACAACGCTCTCTGGTGAAGCGCGATATCGCCGGCGCCCTGGCCAAGCTCAACGAACGGGAAAGCTTCATTATCCAGCACCGGGTCATGGCGGATGATCCGCTCACGCTTCAGGAAATCGGCGACCGGTACAACATCACCCGGGAACGGGCCCGTCAAATCGAAAAGCAGGCGCTCAAGAAAGTTCAGCTGGCGCTGCCCTATCTGAAACCGGAAGACTAATGCCTTCGACCGGCCGAGTCTTGCCGCCCGCGCAATCCGCTGTTTCCTCTATTAACACAAGAAATACCTAAGCGCTGCGTCCATAGAAAAAAGACCAACTGTCAAGAGCAAAGATTTGACCTCGTTATCGCAAATTTCAAGATACTTAATTACTTAAGGGTGATCTTCCCCCAGAAAAACGGACACCTGGGTTAAGAGACACCCCCTGCGAGTTCAAATGCCAGGGGACTTCTGTACTTTAACGCAGAATGCCTGCGTTTGCGATTGTAAAAGAGCTCAATGTAATCAAAAAGGCTGGTTCTGGCCTCAGACCGTGTTTTGTAATTTTCAAAAACAACCCATTCGGTTTTCAGCGAATGGAAAAAGCTCTCCATGGGAGCATTATCCCAGCAATTGCCTTTGCGGCTCATACTGCAGATAATGCTCAAATTGCTTAAAAGCTGCTGATAGGATGTCGACGCATATTGCACGCCCTGATCCGAATGTAAAATCACTCCTTGATAGTTCTTTCTATGAGCTGTCGCCATCTTTAACGCATCTTCGACCAATTCAGTGTTATTGCTCTCACCCATCGACCAGCCCACGATCAGACGGGAATAAAGGTCCATAATGGCCGATAAAAATAACCAGCCTTTCCGCGTCGGAATGTATGTCACATCAGATACCCACTTTCGATTCGGCTGATCCGAAATAAATATGCCCGCGAGCTTGTTTTCAGCAGGCTTCTTCGTGTTTCGTGAATCGGTGGTCACGACAAATCGTTTATGCACCTTTGACTGTATATTGGCTCGCTTCATCAAACAAGCGACAGTGTTCTTACCAACTTTCTCGCCTTGGTCGACCAGTTCACCATGAATCCGCGGGGAACCATATATCTTACGGCTTTCAATATGAGCCTGGCGTATTTTAACGGTCAATTCCCGATGCCGCTTTACCCTCATGCTCTCCGGACGATCTACCCAATCGTAATAACCGCTCCGGGATACCTCTAACACCCGACACATCGCCGCCACTCGAAATTGCGTTCTCTGCTCTTGAATGAAATGATACTTCACTTCAGTT
>JAHDKI010000020.1:27500-221911 GCA_018436925.1 Syntrophaceae bacterium | reverse complement strand
GGAAAAAGCATAAGGTAGCACTAACGGCCTGTATGCGTAAGCTCCTGATTACGCTTAATGCTATGGTAAAGAACAATGAACTTTATCACCCCAAATTTAGGGAGGTCCCTGCTTGACTTTCAATACAGTCGCTTGAACCTTGAACCTTGAAACTGTTTTTTAATATGATCGACACTCAAAATCAGAAAGACTCACGCAACATCGACATCAAAAAAGTCGGGGTCAAAAACATCAAATACCCGATCATTGTGCTCGACCGCGTTCGCGGCACGCAGCCGGTCAATGCAACAATCAACATGTACGTTAATCTGCCGCATCACTTCAAAGGCACGCACATGAGCCGGTTTGTCGAGGTGCTCAACGACTTCCGCGGCCAGATCAACATCAAAACCTTCCGGACGATACTGGAGAAAATGCGCCAAAAGCTCAAGGCCGAGTCGGCTCACATGGAAATCGAATTTCCTTACTTCATCAAAAAAACGGCGCCCGTGTCCAAAGCGCGCAGTATGATGGAATACCGCTGCCTGTTTGCCGGCAACGACGACGGCGAGCAAACGGATTTCTGGGTGGGCGTGATCGTTCCGGTTACAACGCTATGCCCCTGCTCCCGTGAGATCAGCGAGTTCGGAGCGCACAACCAGCGCAGTATCGTCACAGTGAAAGTCCGATTCAAGAAATTCTTCTGGATCGAGGATCTGATAAAAATCGTTGAAGATTCCGCAAGCGGTGAGGTATATTCTCTACTGAAGCGCGTGGATGAAAAATTCGTCACGGAAAAAGCTTATCAGAATCCGAAGTTCGTGGAAGATCTCGTTCGCACTGTGGCGGTGAAATTAAACGCGGATGATAATTTCATCTGGTACAGCATTGAGGCGGAAAATTTCGAAAGCATCCACAATCACAGCGCTTACGCCTACGTTGAAAAAGGATAGCCCGATGGCCGTAAAAAAAGAGGCGTCATTTTTTAATCTTTACACGCACGGCTTTTTTCGGGCAGCCGTTTGCGTTCCGAACGTGCGCGTGGCCGATGTCGCCTTCAATACGGAACAAACGCTTAAAATGGCCCGAAATGCCGTCAAAGACAAAGCGCTTCTGGCGCTTTTTCCGGAGCTGGGCCTTTCGGCCTACTCCAATGATGATCTTTTCCATCAGGATGCTCTACTGCAAAGTGTTCACCATGCGCTTTGGGAAATAAAAAAGGCGTCCGCGAAATTGAATCTGATCTGGGTTGTCGGCGCGCCGCTTAAATGCGACGGCCGTCTTTTCAACACCGCCGTCGTCTTTTTTCGGGGGACCATTTTGGGCGTCGCGGTTAAATCGTATCTGCCGAACTACCGCGAATACTATGAAGCCAGACAATTCGCCCCCGCGTCCGAAGCGATCTCCAACACCATCGACCTGGCCGGGCAGAAGAATATCCCTTTCGGGGCCGATTTGATTTTCCGGGCCGCCGGCATTCCGAATCTCGAACTCTTTTTCGAAATCTGCGAAGATCTGTGGGCGCCCGTTCCCCCGTCGTCTTTTGCCGCGATGGCCGGTGCAACGCTCATCGGCAATCTGTCGGCATCCAATGTCACCGTCGGGAAATCCGAGTACCGCCATCAGCTTGTCGCCAACCAGTCCGCAAGGCTCGTTTCGGCTTATTTATATGCCGACGCCGGATTCGGCGAATCGACAACCGATCTGGCCTGGGACGGCCACGCAATGATTTACGAAAACGGCACTCTGCTGGCCCAGTCCGAACGCTTTGCGCTGGACGGCCGAATGATTCTGGCGGATATCGATCTGGACCGGTTGGCGCAGGATCGGATGCGCCTCAACACATTCGGTCAGAATCGACTTTCTCACAAAGACCGCGTCGCCTCGTTCCGCCGCATCGATTTCACCATCAAGGCGCCCGCCGGCCGCATCGTGCCGAAACGGGAATTTCCCCGTTTCCCCTACATTCCGGCCGATCCGGAAAAGCGAGATTTGCGCTGCTTTGAAGCCTATCATATTCAAGTCCAGGGACTGGCTAAACGTCTGAAGGCCGCGGGCATTCCCCATCTGGTCATCGGAATCTCAGGCGGGCTGGATTCCACGCACGCGCTTCTTGTCGCCGCCAAAACGATGGATCTTTTGGGAAAACCTCGCCGCGCCATCAAAGCCTACACACTGCCGGCCTTCGCGACATCCGATCGAACCTATTCAAACGCTTTGCGACTGATGAAAGCCCTCAGCGTCGAGGCGGGAGAAATCGATATCAAACCCGCCTGCATGCAGATGCTCAAAGACATCGGCCATCCGTTTGCCATCGGGAAAAAAGTTTACGACATCGCTTTTGAAAATGTTCAGGCGGGACAGCGTTCTTCACATTTGTTCCGTCTGGCCAATATGCATAACGCCCTGGTGGTGGGAACGGGCGACTTGAGCGAACTCGCTTTAGGGTGGAGCACCTACGGCATCGGCGATCACATGTCGCATTACAACGTCAACGCATCGGTGCCCAAAACGCTCATTCAGTACCTGATTCGCTGGGTGGCGCGAACGCATGAATTTTCCCCGGCCGTGTCGGAAATTCTGCAAGACATCCTCGACACGGAAATCTCGCCGGAACTCATCCCCGGCGACCACACCGGACAAACACAGAAAACTGAAGCGGCCATCGGCCCCTACGAATTGCAGGATTTCAATAATTTCCACGTCACGCGCTTCGGCTATCTTCCGTCTAAAATCGCATTTATGGCCTGGTGCGCCTGGCGGGATAAAACGAAAGGGGCCTGGCCGGATGTTCCGGAACACAAGCGAAATGAATATCTTCTGAAAGACATTAAAAAGTGGCTTTATGTTTATCTGACGCGTTTTTTCAAAACAACCCAGTATAAGCGATCCTGCGTCCCGAATGCGCCCAAAGTCGGCTCCGGCGGATCGTTATCTCCACGGGGCGACTGGCGCGCGCCCAGCGACAGCGAACCGGCCGTCTGGATCGCCGACTGGAGGCAAATACCGGAAAGTGACAAAAGATGAACGCTTCAAGCTACAGGGATTTCGACGCCACAGAACTTTACTGCCCGAAGTGCCGCCGAGCCGTCCCGGTCCGAAAAAGGCTTTTGCTGGTTTTGTCCGAAGGCGACAAGTATGATTACAGCTGCATCTACTGCGGCACGTCCGTGGGCGACAAACTGGTCAAAGATGTGAACTCGCAAGGCCTCCTGATCCGCTAGCCCCGCTATGCTATCTCGTTTTTTTCTCAAGCGCTTTTTTGAGTTTTTCAGCCAACAAACCGCCTGAAGGCTCCTTCATATCCGCGTAAACCAAACCGACGTCCCGACCACCTCCCAGACCGATCTGGTCTGCCAGCACTTCGCGGCTGTGAACATCTTCATGGCAATACACGCACAGATTCTCCCAATTGCTGCCGTCGGCGGGATTGTTGAAGTGGTTGCCATCCTTATGATGAACGGTCAGAAGCTGCCGACCCTGCCCCGAAAAATCGCGGCCGCATCGGGCGCAGACCAAGCCATGGAGGCGAAGCGACTTTTCCCGATAGTCCTCCCCGCCCGGGGCTTTGGCAGCCTCTTTCATTTCGCGGACCAGCTCTTCAGGGCTTTTCCTCCCGGCCGGCGAATCCTCTTTCTTGAAGGTCTTGACCCTTCCACCTGAACTGGAAAACGTGATTTTTGCCATGAAAATCGTCGGTCCCGAAAATCAGATTTTTTTTCCGCCCGTCCAGGCGCGGGCAAACGCCCGGAGGCCCTTCCCCAAAGCAATCAATTCCGTCATCTTCTTCAATCCTGCCGGTTTCGCCACCAGCGGCGACACCCACTCGATGCCGGTGACGACATGGTCGACAACGTAATGAAGGCGGTTTGCCGTCGCAGCGTATTTTTGCACTTCGTCATTGACTGCCGTCGTCGCCCGGTTAACATTGGCTGAAATCTCGTCAAGATTCTGCAAAATGTCAGGCAGGCGCTGATTAAAGATTTCCAACGTCAAGGTCAGATCGTGAACCGCCCGCCACAGTTTAATGAGCAAAGGTATGCAAAGCAGGGCCAGAACCGCTGCAATCACAACCAAAATAATCAATCCGGTTTCCAGACTCATGATTCTCTCCTTCCCTGAAGGTCATAGGGATTTATCCCTCCCGGCGCTATTCACCTCACACCGAGGTTTTGTTTTTTTCCTCCCGGTAAGTTTCGACCCCCGCGTCAATGGCTCTTTTCAACCGGCTTTTGTTTTCCGCTAAACTTTCCATGCCCTGTGTGGCCAACTGTCCGAGTTTGCCTTCCAATTCGCCTGCTTTTTCCCGCGCCACCCCTTCGGCCGCTTTGAGCTTTGCCGCCGCCTCTTCGTAAGCAATTCTGCTTTTTTCCGCCGCTTTTTCGTATTCTTCTCTGGCTTTGGCCAATAATTCATCGGTTTTCCGGGCGATATCTTCGCGGGTTTCCCGGCCGCTTTTCGGAGCGAACAAAATCCCCAATGCCGCGCCGATCAGACCGCCGACCAACAGACCTTTGATCCAATCCGTTCCTCTGTCCGCCATAAGTCACCTCCGTTTTTTTATTTTTTATGATATTTCATCGGCATTTTAACATATTGCGGCTAAGATGACCACCATCGTCGAAAAAAAATAAAAACCGGGCAGTTGTCGAAAAAAACAACTGTCCGGTGTTGTCATTCCTGCAAGATGTTTAAATAATTACTTTGCCGGTTCAGCGGCTGCAGGCGCTGCTTCAGGGGCGGCTTCAGCCGCCGGAGCGGCATCGGTTGCTGCGGGCGCTTCGGGCGCTGCAGGCGCTTCCACTTTGGGAGCTTCATCTTTGGGAGCTTCTTTGCAGCCGATTGCGGCCGCGGACAAAGAAGCCAACAGAAGCACGCTAACAAAAATGGCGAATACCTTCTTCATTAGAGCATCTCCTCCTTTCGTAATTTTGAGTTCCTTAAACTCCGGAACACTTTACCTTTTGGAGCGTGACAATACGCCTTTTTTTTGCCTTGTCAAGAACATTTTAAAAATATATAAGCGTAGCAAAAATCGCATCGAAGGCAGGGGAAATGATTCTTGGCATCGACGTCGGCGGCACCCATACAGACGCAGTATTAGTTGAAAATTTTCGCCTCATCGCAAAAACAAAGGTTCTGACTTCCCCCACCAACATGATGTCGTCGCTGATGGAGGCATCCTCCCGTCTTTTGTCCGGCAGAAACATCGATCAGATTGAACGCATCGTGCTGAGCACCACCATTTCCACCAACGCCATCGTGCAGAAAAAGATCAACCGCGTGGCCATGGTGCTGTTAAGCGGCCCGGGACTCGCGCCCTCTCTGCTCAACCCGGGACAGGACGCTTTTTTTGCTCGGGGCTATGTCAATCACCGAGGCATCCCGGTGGAGAACATTTCCAGGCGCGAGATTATCCACATCGGAGAAGAAATTGCCGAAAAAGGCATCCGCCAAGTGGCCGTGGTCGGCAAGTTTTCCAGTCGCAACCCACAGCAGGAGCGAGACGTCGCCGAACTTCTGAGCAACGACACCCTCCGGATTTCCATGGGACATACCCTGTCGGGCCAGCTGAACTTTCCCCGCAGAATCTCGACCACTTATCTGAATGCGGCAATTTCCGATATCTACCGCGATTTCGCCAAAGACGTTCAAACATTTATCTCAGAGCTCAAAACCGACGCGCCGGTTTACATTCTTAAAGCCGACGGCGGCACGATTCTGCTCAACCAGTCGCTGAACTGTCCCGTTGAAACCATTCATTCCGGACCCGCGGCCGGAATCATGGGTGTGCTGGCCACCGCCGACATTCGAGAAGACGCGGTCGCGCTCGACATCGGCGGCACAACCACGGATATTTCCGTTTTCGCTGAAGGCGTGCCGCTGCTCGAGCCCTCAGGCGTGACCATTGACGGCCGCAAGACCTTGATCCGCGGCTTGTTGAGCAAGTCGATCGGCATCGGCGGCGACAGTGTCGTTCGTCTCAAAGACGGAAAGATTCTCATCGGACCCGAGCGTGAAGGCCCCGCCGCCGCGCTGGACGGGCCCTGCCCCACACCCACGGACGCCATGATTCTCCTGAATGTTGTGGATTACGGAGACCGGAACAAAGCCCTCAAAGCCCTCTCCGCGCTGGCCTCCAAACGCAAAATATCCCCGGAAGAGCTGGCGCGGGAAATCATTGACGAAACCACATCGGCCATCGCCGGCGAAGTCCGGCAGATTCTGGCCGGCATCAACAACAAGCCGGTGTACACGATTCATGAGCTCCTGGAAGGCAGGATTATCGAGCCCAAAATGCTCTATGTGGTGGGCGGACCGGCAGCCTTGGCCCCTTTTATCGGCGAAAAGCTGGACCTGCCTTATTCGATTCCCGATCACTCCGAGGTCTCCAACGCTCTGGGCGTCGCTCTTGCGCGCACGACAGCCGAGATGACCATCCTGGCCGATACCGAGAAACGAGAACTGATCGTCAGCGAGGCGGGTCAGGTCAAAAAAATTCCATCCGACTTCACACTGCATGACGTTGTGGAAGTCGGCAAGGCCACCCTGCGGGATAAGGCGGCGCAGATGGGGGCAGATCCTCTTGACATGATGATCGAAATCACCGAAGCGCAGGAATTCAACATGATTCGAGATTTTTACACCACCGGAAAAAACATCCGCGTCAAGGTTCAGATCAAACCCGGATTGATTTCCGCAGGCCAGATGAGGTAAGCCGATGTCCGCATCCCCCAAAAAAACAGGATTGATATTCTTCCCCGCCTTCGACTGGGCCATCTCGCCCAACCATCCGGAACGCGAGGAAAGGCTTCTCTACACGCAGGATCAGGTCTTTGAGGAAGGCCTGCTGGATTTCGACAATATCATCGAATACAAACCGGGCATCGCCACTTACGCGGATGTCAATCGCGCGCACATCTGCGTTCCAAATCCTCAGCACCTGACAACCCATTCACATCTCATCTCCGCCGGCGGCGCCATCACCGCCGCCCGGAAAGTTCTTCAGGGCGAAGTGGACAATGCCTTTGCGCTGGTGCGCCCCCCCGGTCACCACTCCATGCTCGTCGCCCACGGCGCGCGAGGTTTCTGCAACATCAACATTGAAGCCGTCATGATCGAGTATATCCGTCACACCTTCGGCGTTAAAAAAATCGCCGTGGTCGACACGGACTGCCACCACGGAGACGGAACGCAAGATATCTACTGGAATGATCCGGATGTTCTGTGCATCTCCATGCACCAAGACGGTCGCACGCTTTATCCCGGAACCGGTTTTGTCGAAGATTTCGGCGGTCCCAACGCTCTGGGTGCAACCATCAATATTCCGCTGCCGCCTAAAACCTCCGACGAGGGTTTTCTGTTCGCACTGGAACAGGCCATTTTGCCCATTCTCGACGAATTCCAACCCGACATCATCATCAACTCGGCCGGGCAGGACAATCACTACAGCGATCCGATCACGAATATGAATTTCAGCGCCCGCGGCTACGCGCTGCTCAACGAAAAGCTCGCGCCGGACATCGCGGTCCTGGAAGGCGGCTACTCCATCGAGCGCGCCCTGCCTTACATCAATGCCGGCATCATTTTGGCCATGGCGGGCCTCGATTACAGCTTTATCCGCGAACCGGACTATAATTACGACCGGATCCGCCAGTCGGCTGAAGTCACGCGCCTGATCGAAGAGGAAGTGAAAAATATTCTCTTATTGTGGAAAAAAAGAAAGAATCTCAAAAAACAGGTGACCGGCTCCGCCTCTTACATCCGACGGGAGAAAAACATTTATTACGACACGGACAGCATCATGGAAAAACAGACTGAAACCGTCCGGGTTTGCGACGACTGCGGAGGCCTGGTGATGATCGATTCCGCCGCCGACACAGGCAAGAGAGTTTTTGCCGTCATCCTGCCTAACGCCTGCTGTCCGGAATGCCGCAAAAACGGCGAAATGTTTTTCGACCGCGTCAACGCGTCGCAATACAACCACATCTACTTCCAGGATCGGCAGCGGGACGTGTTCATCGTCAAATAGAAGCGGCACGCTTTTCCCTTTCAGGAATTTGCGGCCGGTTTCCGCGCGAACGCGACGGCTACAATCGACAGTGTGATCAGCAGTCCGCCTGCGGCAATCCGCCAGGTCGGCATTTCACCGAAAATCATCATGCCCAGCAAAACGGCATACAAAATGCGGGATGTCGAAACCAGAGACCCGGCTCTCGCGGTGATGTACTTGTATCCGTAAGTAATGCAGACCTGTCCGACCACCCCCAGCGCTCCGGATGCCGTAAGCCATAGCCATTGCGTTCCTTCCGGCATCAAAAAAACCGGAGCCATCACCGAACCGTTAACGAGCGTTCCAATGGCCATCAGATAAAATAGAATGACCGGCGTCGAATCCTTTTGTCTGGCCAGATTGAGCGTAATGATGCTGAAAGCGGCCACAACCGCCGATGCGAGCGCCAGAAGATCTCCCGGCCGGACTCGCTCAAAATCGGGCTGGATGACCAGCCAGATCCCCCCGAGGGCGGCCAGCAAAACCGGATACAGAAGGGGCGGGATTTTTTCTTTTTTAAAAAACAACGGCGAAAAAAGAAAAATAAAAAATGGGTAGGTCATATTCAACATATGCGTATTGGTGATGGTCGTAAACTGCGAAGCCAAAAAGAAAAGCATCACCGCGACCGTGTTGAGCACGCCCCGCCAGATCAGCAGAGGCAGTCTTTTCGGAATCAGGGAAATCCGGTTGGAGCGGACAATGGCCGCCGCGACAAAGATGCCGAGAAAGAAACGGAAAAACGTCACTTCAACGGCGGAAATCGAAGTCGTGTTCGTCAGGTGCTTGGAAAAAACCGTGGAGAGCGTAAAGAAAAGCTCCGCCAGCAATAGGAAAACGATGCCTTTATGCATGGCGGCGACTATAGAGAAGTTTTATACCTCCTGTCAACACGGCAATTCTCGGCATCCCGTGATTGCCTCTCCGGGTTAATTGTGTTAGTTAGCGGACCCGGTTTTGAAGGACTGTGGAGGGTCGAATTCATGAACCATTTTGCGACTGACAACTTTTCCGAAGCTTTGCAAGCCCTGGTGGCGCTTATTCGTCGCTTGCGCGCGCCGGACGGATGCCCGTGGGATCAGAAACAGACCTCGCGCGACATCGGACGATACCTGCTGGATGAAACGCACGAAGTGCTTGATGCTTTGGAAGAAGACGACGCCGCGCATCTTCGCGAGGAGCTGGGCGATCTTCTGTTTCAGATTCTGTTTATCGCCGAGATTGAAAACGAGCGGCGGCGATTCACTCTCTCCGATGTAATGGAAGACATCCGCGACAAAATGATCCGCCGTCATCCTCACGTCTTCGGCGATGTCAAAGTCTCCGGTGTCGAAGAGGTCAAAGCAAACTGGCAGGACATTAAAAAAAGCGAGCGCGGAGGTCAAAATGCTTCCGACGATCCTCTGTTGCGTATTCCCAGATCCCTGCCCGCGCTTCAAAAAGCCCAAACGGCCGGCCGGCTTGCCGCTGAAATGGGTTTTGACTGGCCTGACCTTGACGGCGTCGCGGAAAAGATCGCCGAAGAGGCCGGGGAACTGGCCGGAGCCCGGCAAAACGGCGGCCCGGATCAGATGGAAGACGAACTGGGGGATCTCTTTTTCGCGCTGGTCAACTTCAGCCGATTTCTGAACGTCGATGCGGAAAAAGCCCTAAACCGCGCCACTGCCAAGTTTATTCGCCGATTCGCCTATATCCGTGACCGCCTGGCCGCTCTAAACCGCACGACAAAACAAGCGTCCCTCGAAGAAATGGACGCCCTGTGGAACGAAGCAAAGGAAAAAAAGGGATAGTAAATGGATTACTTTCTATGCGTTCTGGGAATGGTTTTTATTCTGGAAGGCCTGCCCTACCTGGCGGTTCCGGATAAATTGAAAACTTACATGATTAAAATCACGACCCTTCCGGATTCGACTTTGAGGATCATTGGTTTCTGCACCGTCGCGGCGGGTTTGATTCTGCTTTATCTGGGAAGGCGCTGACAGAGATTTCATTGACATTACCCGCCGATTCTGCTTATTTTCCAAAACTTTTTTTCGCCAAAGGCGCCCAATGGATATCAAAGATTTTTCATACCGTCTGCCTGAAGACCTCATCGCGCAACAGCCCGGCGCACAGAGGGACGCCTCGCGCATGCTGGTCATGGATCGCGCCTCCGGCTCGCTTTCCGACGCCCGCTTTCTTGATCTTCCCCGCTATCTTCAACAAGGAGACGTCCTCGTCGTCAACAACTCGCGGGTGATGCCCGCCAGGCTCTACGGCCGCAAAGCGACCGGGGCGATCCTCGAAATCCTTCTCATCACCCGCCGAGAGGCAACCGAAAACCACGACATTTGGGAGGTGCTGGCCCGCCCGGGAAAACGCATCTCCGAAGGAGACGCCATCGACCTGGGCCACGGTTGCAAGGCCACCGTCACATCAAGACTCTCCGACAAGAAATGGGAAATGTGTTTCTCGGCGCCCGACGGTTTTGACCGGCATCTCGAAAAGTTCGGCCGGGCGCCCCTTCCCCCTTATATCAAGCGAAAAAAAGGCGCAGACCCGAACTCCAACAAAGATCGGGAGCGTTATCAGACCGTTTACGCCGACCGTACCGGCTCCATTGCCGCGCCGACCGCGGGGCTGCACTTCACGCAGGATATCCTGGACTACCTGTATTGCGAAGGTGTTGCCATTGCTCCGATCACCCTTCATGTGGGAATCGGCACTTTCATGCCCGTGGAAGCGCGCCGGGTGGAAGATCATGCAATGGAACCCGAACGGTTTGAAATTTCACAGGCCAGCGCCGACCTCATCAACCGCGCCTCGCGAGTCATTGCCGTGGGCACCACCTCGACCCGCGCGCTGGAGACGGCTTGCGACGATGAAGGCCGCCTTCAACCGCTCGCCGGCGAAACAAGGCTCTACATCTATCCCGGCTATCAATTCAAATGCGTGGATGCGCTTTTGACCAATTTTCACCTGCCGGAATCGTCCCTGTTTCTGCTGGCTTGCGCTTTCGGCGGAGCCGATTTCGTTCGACGCGCCTACGATCATGCGGTAGCGGAAAAATACCGGTTTTACAGCTACGGCGACTGCATGCTGATGATTTAGGATGGGGATATGCCCTTCGGATTTGAATTGATCAAAAAGGACCGATCCACCGGCGCCAGGCTGGGAAAAATCACCACGCCGCACGGCGAGGTCGACACCCCTGCGTTCATGCCCGTGGGGACTCAGGGCACCGTCAAGGCGCTGCGGCCGGACGATCTTTCGGCATGCGGCGCGCAGATGATCCTCGGCAACACCTACCACCTGTATTTGCGCCCCGGCCATGACCTCATCGGCAAAATGGGCGGCCTGCATTCATTTATGAACTGGCCGGGCCCGATTCTGACCGACAGCGGCGGTTTCCAGGTTTTTTCATTGGGCGCGCTCAGAAAAATCCTGCCCGACGGCGTCCGGTTCCGTTCGCATATCGACGGCTCCCTGCACATGTTGACGCCGGCCAAAGCCATTGAAATTCAGGAAGCGCTCGGCTCCGACATCATGATGTGCCTCGACGAGTGCACTCCGTATCCCGCCACGCGCCGGCAGACGCTGGACTCTCTGACGCTCACGACAAAATGGGCCGCGCTGTGCCGCGAAGCAAAGAAAAACGACCATCAGGCGCTTTTCGGCATCGTTCAGGGCGGTATGTTTATGGATCTGCGTCGGCAGTCTCTCGAAGAACTTGTACGGCTTGATTTTGACGGATACGCGCTAGGCGGCGTGAGCGTGGGAGAACCCAAAGACCAGATGTATGCCGTCACCTCTGAAATCGCGCCGCTTCTGCCTGCAAGCCGGCCCCGATACCTCATGGGCGTGGGCACGCCGGCCGATATTGTCCACGGCGTTTCCTGCGGCATCGATCTTTTTGACTGCGTCATGCCGACTCGCTGCGCCCGCCATGGATTGTTGTTTACAAATAAAGAAAAGATTGTTATAAAAAACGCCCGCTGGCGGGAGGATACCGCCCCGCTTGATGAAACATGCGATTGTTACACCTGTAAAAATTTTTCCAGGGGCTATTTGCGGCATCTGTATGTCGCCGGAGAAATTCTGGCGATGATATTGAACACTCTTCACAATATCCGCTTCTACATGCGCCTGATGGAAAACATCCGGGAAGCCCTCCGGAGGGATGATTTTGCGGCGTTTCAAAAAGACTTTCAAAATCAAGAGATTTTCTGATAAAGAGCGACAAAACGTAAGGAGGAAACGAAATTGATATCACAAGCATATGCAATGGGCGGAGGCCAGGGCGCCCCGGGAGGACAGGCAGGCGGATTCGGTGACTGGAGCTTCATCATTATGATGGTGGTGATCTTCGTCATCTTCTATTTTCTATTGATCCGTCCGCAGCAGAAAAAACAAAAAGAACTCAAAGCCATGCTCGATAATCTTGCCTACGGCGACATGGTCATGACTACCGGCGGCATTCACGGCAAAGTCACCGGCCTGGCCGATACCATCGTCACGCTTGAAATCGCCGACAAGGTAAGAATCAAAGTCGCGCGCAGCGCCATCGGCGCGATCGTTCAGAAAGCGGGTTCGCCGGCGCCTACCGCCACCAAACCATAATCCGGAAAGGGGCCATTCATGTTCAAGTCTCTCAAGATCAGGTTATCCATAACGGTCATTGTGTGTCTTGCCGCGTTGTACTTTCTTCTGCCGACTTTTGTCGCGGACATTCCGGCGCCATGGAACCGTTATTTGGCCAAAGAAAAGATTCACCTGGGACTGGATTTGCAAGGCGGCATGCATCTCGTGCTGGAAATCGACACCGACCGGGCTCTCGAAGACATGGTTGAACGCCGGGCCAACGACCTGAAAGAATCCCTGATGGATCGGAAGGTGCGTTTCCGCAATTTGAAAAAAGCCGAGGGCGCCTCCATGACGATGGAGCTGCCCGATCCGGCCGGCAAAACCGATCTCGACAATCTGCTCAAAGAGCAATACCCCGAATTTGAGGCCTCTTCGACAAAACAGGGGGATTCCCTGCTTGTCACCCTGACGCTCCAGGAAAAACGCGCCGCCGAAATGAAGAAGCTGACCGTCGAACATTCACTGGAAACGATCCGCAACCGCGTGGACCAGTTCGGCATCGCCGAGCCGGAAATCGTTCCGCAGGGAGACGACCGGATTATGGTTCAGTTGCCGGGAATCAAGGATCCGGACCGGGCCAAAAACCTCATCGGCAAAACGGCTCTTCTGGAATTCAAGTTGGTGGACGAAGAAAACTCCCTGGAGGAAGCCCTGCGAGGCCTTGTGCCCGAAGGGTCGGTCATTGCCTACGGTCCGGCCGGAAGCGGCGCGGGCAGAACGCCCTATCTGCTTAAGAACAAAGCCCTGCTCACCGGCGCCTCTCTGGAAACCGCCCGGGTGCAGATCGGCGATCGATTCGGCGAACCCACCGTCTCACTTAAATTCAATGCGCAGGGCGCGGCGGATTTCGACCGTATTACCAATGAAAACGTCCGCAAGCATCTGGCCATCGTGCTCGACGGCGTGGTTCATTCCGCGCCGCAGATCCGCGAACGCATCTCCGGCGGACAGGCGGAAATCACCGGCAACTTCACCATGGACGAGGCCCGCGACCTGGCGATCGTGCTTCGCGCCGGCGCTCTGCCCGCTCCGGTTAACATTCTTGAAGAACGAACCGTCGGACCGTCTCTGGGCAGCGACTCCATCCGCCAGGGCATCTGGGCCACCATTATCGGCTCCATTTTTGTCATCATTTTCATGGTCTTCTATTACCGGCTGTCCGGATCGATTGCCGATCTGGCCCTGATCATCAACGTCTTTTTGCTTTTGGGCGTGATGGCAGCCCTGCGCGGAACGCTGACTCTGCCGGGCATCGCCGGCATTCTGCTTACCGTCGGCGTCGCGGTGGACGCCAACATTCTGATCTTCGAGCGCATCCGCGAGGAACTGCGCACCGGAAAAACCATCCGGCTGGCGATCGACACCGGCTACAGCAAGGCATTCATTACCATTCTCGATACGCATATCACCGGCATCGTCTCCGCCGTTTTCCTGATCATCTTCGGCACCGGCCCCATCAAGGGCTTCGCGGTGACGCTGATCATCGGTCTTCTGGCAAGCCTTTTTACGGCCGTCTTCGTAACCCGGTTGATCTTCGATTATGTGACCTGGAACTTTAATGTGAAAAAACTCAGCATTTAAATTCACGCGCACGCAGGAGATACCTTATGAAGTTCATGGAAATCATCAAACCCGGCACCAATCTGGATTTTGTCGGAAAAATGAAATACGCGATTATCTTTTCGGTCGCCCTGATCGTCCTGAGCCTGGGCGCCATCGCGTTTCAGGGCGGGCTTAACCTCGGCATCGACTTTGCGGGCGGTTCCATTATTCAGGTCAAATTCACCAAGCAGATCACAGCCGATGATATTCGTACCGCTTTAAAGTCCACCAATCTGGAAAGCAGCATCATCCAGCAGTTCGGTGAAAATGAATTTTTAATCCGCTCAACGGAATCCTTCTCGGAGAAGGAAGTGATGGCCGCCAACCTGGAAACGCCTTTGACCAACACATTCGGCAAAGACTATGAAATCCGGCGTGTTGAAGTCGTCGGCTCCAAGGTGGGCTCGGACTTCCGCCGCAAGGCTATCTTGGCGGTGGTCCTGTCCTGGATCGCCATGCTCGTTTACATCGCCTGGCGTTTTGAATTCCGCTACGGTCTGGGAGCGGTCGTCGCGCTTATTCACGACGTGTTGATCATTATCGGCGTCATCGCGGTATTGCGAATGGAATTCAGTATTTCCATTCTGGCAGCCCTGTTTTTCATCATCGGTTTTTCCATCAACGACACCATCGTCGTTTTGGACCGTATCCGGGAAAACGTCAAGCTCAACCCGCGCAAAAAACTGGGAGACATCATCAACCTCAGCATCAACCAGACGCTAAGCCGGACCATCCTGACATCATTGACCGTCTTTCTGACGGTTCTGGCCCTGTATTTTTTCGGGGGCCCCGTCATTCACGATCTGGCCTTCGCCCTTCTGGTCGGCGTGGTGATCGGCACTTATTCGTCGATCTTCATCGCCTGCACGATCGTGTTGTTTTTTGAACGATTTCATCTGCCCAAGCAAAGGAAAAGCTAAATTGGCTGCGCTGGCGCCGGCGGGTTTCGCGGTCTTTATCGCCGTCCTGTTTATCGGGTTGTATCTGAATCTCTACGGCCTGCCGGGCACGTTGCTCATTTTTCTGGACGTAACCGTCTTTTCGCTTGCGACCGGATTTGAACACCTCGGATGGAAAGTTATACTGGCTCTTTTGCTGGTGGCGCTGGCGGCGGAAGCGATTGATTTTCTTCTTAGCCTCACAAGCATCCATCATCCGCCGGTCACCAGAAAGTCTTTGGTCGGCGCGCTTCTGGGCGGATTTCTCTTGATGGCGCTTCTTGCCCCGTTTTTCCTGGGCCTGGGCATTTGGAGCGGTTTTTTTCTGGGCTCTCTTGCCGGCATGGTTGTCATGGAACTGTCCCGCCAAGCCCGCCTGAAATCGCCGCATCAGGCGTCTTGGCCGAAAATGCTCGGCATGATCGGCCAGAAGACGCTCAAAGGCCTGTGGTCGCTGGCCATGATTTTCATCGCCCTCACCCATATTTACGACTGAAGGTTTGCACGGATCATGAAAAAAAAGGTTAAAGAAGAAAAAGAAAGCAAGAAAAAGGCCTCCGCCAAAGAGCCCCCCAAAACCAAATCCAAAATTCAGGAATATATCGAAGCGATTTTAATCGCGATCCTGATTGCCGCGGTCATTCGGACCTTTGTCGTGCAAGCTTATAAAATTCCGTCGCGCTCAATGGTGCCGACGTTGCTCGTCGGAGATCACCTGCTGGTCAACAAATTCATCTACGGCGTAAAAATTCCCGTGATCCGCAAAACCATCCTTCCCATCACCGATCCGAAGCGGGGAGACATCATCGTTTTCATCTATCCGGAAGACCGGTCCAAGGACTACATCAAGCGCGTCATCGGCGTGGCCGGAGACAAAATCGAGATTCGAAATAAAAAAATTTACATCAACGATCAGCGCTATGAGGATGCTTACGGCATCTATAGCGATCCTCAGATTCTACAGGACAATGTGCGTGACAATTTCGGACCGGTCACCGTCCCTGCGGACTCTCTTTTCGTCATGGGCGACAACCGCGATGAAAGCGCGGACAGCCGCTACTGGGGTTTTGTCAGCCTTCCCGACGTCGAGGGGAAAGCGCTGATCATTTACTGGTCGTGGAACAGCGACGACTTCTCATTGCGCTGGAAACGTCTGGGACACCTGCTGCATTGATCCCCGTCCGCCTGGGCATCCCGGGCCGGATTGCGGCCGTCGTCCAGGCGCTATAGTATTTTCCGCGCAGCGGCGGCATCCGAAGGGAGACACTCATGGACGACAAAAAATCACGATCCAAATTTCAGGAAACCATTGAAGTCGTTATTGTCGCGCTGTTGATCGCCGGCGTCGTGCGTGCGTTCTTAATCGGTAATTATGCGATTCCCTCACGCTCCATGGTGCCGACACTGCTGGTCGGCGACCGAATCATCGCCAACAAGGTCATCTACGGAATCAAACTGCCTTTGTTTCGAAAAACAGTGATTCCCATATCAGAACCCAAAAGGGGCGAAATGGTGATTTTCATCTACCCTGAAGATCGATCCAAGGATTTCGTCAAAAGAGTCGTCGGCGTGGCGGGAGATAAAATCGAAATCAAAAACAAAACCCTCTACCTAAACGACCGCGAAGTCCACGACGGCTTCGGCATTTATTCGGATCCGGTCGTCTATCCCGCGGTTTTGCAGCGGCGCGACAACTTCGGCCCCGTCGTGGTCCCGCCGCAATCGATTTTCGTCATGGGGGATAATCGCGACGAAAGCCTCGACAGCCGTTTCTGGGGTTTTGTGAATCTGGCCGATGTCCAGGGCCGCGCCTCGTTTATCTACTTTTCATTTGATGCGGACGCCGAAGGCGGTTTTTTCTCGAAAATCCGTTGGAACCGAATCGGCCGCGCTCTCAACTGAATCGCGCGGCTGAAGGGGATTCTTTTGTCTTGACACAAATCCGCCCCTCATGTATGACACCCCAAATTGAACCTTTTAAGTCAATCCCGAGAGATTGAAAAAGGATAAAAACCCATGAAACATGACATTTCGCATAGAGACGACATTCGCCTTTCTCCTGCCGGGGAAAGGCTTTTTTTTGATCTGCAACCGGCAATCGGACATTCCATGTCCCGGATCACCCCCTTCAGGAAGGAGCGAATCTGATGGCGAAAAAGCATTCCGTCAAGGTCGTCATGGACAGCGAAGGCATCGACCGGTGTCTGACCCGGATCGCCTATGAAATTCTCGAAAAAAACAAGGGAATGGACGGATTGGTCATTGTGGGCATCCGCACGGGAGGCATCTACCTGGCCCAACGGCTCCAGAAAAAAATCAGCGCCATTGAAGGACGGGAAATTCCCATGGGGATTCTCGATATCACGCTTTACCGCGACGATATCGCCAAAGCGACCCAGAAACCGTCTCCCGGTAAAACGCAGATTCCCTTTGATCTCACCGAGAAAAAGGTGGTGCTGGTGGACGATGTTCTTTTTACCGGACGAACGATCCGCGCCGCCATGGACGCGCTCATTGACTTCGGGCGCCCCAAGATGATTCAACTCGCGGTCCTGATCGACCGGGGACACCGCGAACTGCCCATCCGGGCGGACTACGTCGGAAAGAACCTGCCCTCTTCGCTTTGGGAGGCCGTCAGCGTCAATCTGATGGAAAAAAACGGCAAAGACGAAGTGACCATTGAAGAAGATCATTGATTGTCACCCATCACGCAAGGCTTGACTCTATGACAAAACTTACCAAAAAAGACATTCTCGGCATGGCCGACCTGACGGTGGATGAAATTCACCTGATCCTCGAAACGGCAGAATCGTTTCTGGAAATATCCACCCGGGACATCAAAAAAGTGCCGACACTGCGCGGCAAGAGCATCATCAACCTTTTTTACGAAGCCAGCACCCGCACCCGGACCTCCTTTGAAATCGCGGGAAAGCGTCTCAGCGCGGATACGATCAACATTTCCGCCTCGACCAGCTCCGTCGTCAAAGGCGAAACCCTCATCGACACGGCCCGTAATCTGGAAGCCATGAACCCCGACATCATCGTGTTGCGCCACAGCGCCGCGGGCGCGCCTCACCTTCTGGCCGGGCTGGTCCGCCAATCCATCATCAACGCCGGAGACGGGGCGCACGAGCATCCCTCCCAGGCGCTTTTAGATATGATGACCATCCGGGAGAAGAAAGGCCGGATCGCGGGCTTGAAAATCGCCCTGGTGGGCGACATTCAGCACAGCCGCGTGGCCCGCTCCAATATCTACGGCCTCAACAAAATGGGGGCCCGGGTGGTCGTGGCCGGCCCGGCCACTATGATGCCGCGCGACATCGAAAAGATGGGCGTCGAAGCGTTCACCCGCATTGAAGACGCCATTGTCGACGCGGACGTCGTCATGATGCTGCGCATTCAGCTCGAACGCCAGAAACAGAATCTTTTCCCTTCGCTGCGGGAATACGCCCAGCGCTACTGTCTGAATCGCACCAATTTCAAACTGGCCAAATCCGACGCGATTGTCATGCATCCCGGTCCCATCAATCGGGGCGTCGAAATTTCGCCCGATATCGCCGATGATTCCGGTTTTTCCGTCATTCTGGATCAGGTCGCAAACGGGGTCGCCGTCCGGATGGCGCTTTTATATCTGTTAAGCGGAGGCAACGAATGAACCTGCTTTTGAAAGGCGGACGGATTCTCGATCCGTCCCGGAACATAGACGGCGTGATGGATCTTCTGGTGAAAAACGGAACCATTGCCGCCTGCGGCCCGGATCTTCAGGCGCCGCCGGAAACACAAACCCTGGACGTCGGCGGCCTTATCGTCTCGCCCGGCCTGATCGACATGCACGTCCATCTGCGCGAGCCGGGGCAGGAATACAAAGAAACCGTCGCCACGGGCGCGGCCGCCGCGGTGGCCGGCGGGTTCACCGCCGTGGCCTGCATGCCCAACACCCTGCCGGTCAACGACACCCGGTCGATCACCGAATTCATTCTGCGCCGCGCGGGAGAAGCCGGCCTCGCCCGGATTTATCCCATCGCGGCCGTGAGCCTGGGGCAGGAAGGCCGCCAGATGACGGAATTCGCCGACCTGAAGGATGCCGGCGCGGTGGCTCTGTCCGACGACGGCAAGCCCGTCATGGACGCGGCGCTCATGCGTCGGACGCTTGAATACGCCGAGTCGCTGGGCTTGACGGTTATCCAGCACTGCGAGGATTTATCCTTGTCCGCGGGAGGCCTGATGCATGAAGGGTATTACTCCACAATCCTCGGCATGAGGGGCATTCCCGCGATCGCCGAAGACATCATCGCGAACCGCGACATTCTGATCGCGGAATACTCCGGCACCCGCATCCACATCGCGCACGTCAGCACCGCCGGCGCCGTCCGCATCCTCCGCGAGGCCAAAAAAAGAGGCGTTCGCGTCACGGCGGAAACCGCGCCGCATTACTTCACGCTGACCGACGAATCGCTGACCGGCTACAACACCGCCTTCAAGGTCAACCCGCCTTTGCGAACCGCCGAGGATGTCGCCGCGATCAAAGAGGGACTGGCCGACGGAACGCTCGACGTCATCGCCTGCGATCACGCGCCGCACGCCCGCACGGACAAGGAAGTGGAGTTTGAATACGCGTCAAACGGCATCAGCGGCCTGGAAACGTCGCTGGGCCTGAGTCTTAAGCTGATTGAAGACGGCGTGCTGTCCTGGCCGGACCTGATCGCCAAAATGAGCCTCAACCCGGCGCGCATCCTGAATCTGCCTTCGGCCAGCCTCGCGCCGGGCGCCTGCGCCGATATCACGGTGATCGACCCGAACCGCCCCTGGACAGTGGATCTCAAGGCTTTTCGATCCCGCGGGAAAAACTCGCCTTTCGGCGGCTGCGCCCTTCCCGGCCGCGCCGTATTGACGATTGTCGGCGGCGAGATTAAATACAATGGCCTGGCTTCACAATGAGCGCCGGAGAAACTCTCAAAGCCCCCGGATTTGTCCTGCGCACTTACAGCTACGGCGAATCCGATCTGATCGTCAGTTTCTACACCCGACCCTATGGGAAAATCCGCGGCATCGCCAAGGGCGCCAAACGCAGCAAGAAGCGCTTTGCCAATGTATTTGAACCGTTTTCACTGGCCGACATGATTTTTTTGCGCAAAAACCGCGACGGTCTGGTCTTCATTGAATCCTGCGACATGATCGATCACTTCGACGGAATCCGCGAGGATCTGGAAAAGACCCTGACGGCCTCCTACTTCATCGATCTGCTCGACCATTTCAGCCCGGAGGGCAAATCCAACGAAAGTCTTTTCTTTCTGGTTGCCGACTTTTTGTCGATGCTTAAGCGGGAGAAAGTCACCGAGGCGATGATCCGCTTCTACGAAATGCGTCTGCTTAAAATCGCCGGGTTCCTGCCGTCTTTGGAAACGTGCGTCCGCTGCAAAGCCCCCTTGACCAACGGCAACGCCTACTACTTCTATCCTAAAGAAGGCGGCATTCTTTGTTCCGCCTGCGCCAGCCCCCAACGCTATGACTTAAGCGTGTCGCCGGGAACGCTCCGGACCCTGCTTTTAGGCCGCGACATGGAAATCGACAGAATCAAACAGGTGTGTCTGGCCGACGGCATCGCCGCCGAATCGCGAAACCTTCTGTGCGGATTCATCTCGCATATCATCGGCAAGGAAGTCAAATCGCTCAAGGTCATGGAGCAGGTTCGGCGTTTTTGCCCCTGACGGAGACGCGCTATGGAACGTCCGGAACTGCTGATCCCGGCAGGCAATCTCGAAAAACTTCGCACAGCGCTTCTATACGGGGCGGATGCGGTTTACACCGGCGTGGACGGATTAAGCCTGCGCGCCCCGTCAGCCGAAATGTCGCTTGCGGATCTCGAAGACGGCGTCCGGGAATCGCATCGGCAAGGCGCGCGTGTGTACGCGGCGGCCAATGCTTTTATTCGCGATTCGGATTATCACCGCGCCCGGAAAATCCTGCCGGATGTCATCGACACAGGCATCGACGCTCTGATCATCAGCGATCCGGGCCTGCTGGAACTGATTGGCCGCATCAAACCGGATTTGCCCATCCATTTAAGCACGCAAGCGAACACCACCAACGCCGCGGCAGTCCGTTTCTGGCGCAATCAGGGCGTGCATCGCATCATTTCCGCCCGGGAACTGACTCTCAAAGAAGTCGCCGCCATCGCCAAATCGGTTCCGGACATGGAACTGGAAATCTTTGTGCATGGCGCGATGTGCATGAGCTACTCCGGCCGCTGCTTTCTTTCGGCTTACCGCAACCGCCGCAGCGCCAACGAAGGCGACTGTTCGCAGCCCTGCCGATGGGAATACCGGCTGGATGAAAAAACGAGGCCGGATGACCCTCTGATTCTTCAGGAAGATGAGCGTTTCACGTATTTGCTGAGCTCCAAAGATTTGTGCCTGATCGAGTATCTGCCGGAGATCTGCGCCGCCGGCATCGCCGGGCTGAAAGTCGAAGGACGCATGAAATCCTCTTACTATGTCGCGGTGGTGACGCGCGCCTACCGTCTGGCCCTGGATGCAGTCTTTGCGCAAAAGGAGTCCTACCGGTTCGATCCGGAATGGCTTGCCGAACTCAAGACAGTCTCGCACCGCGGCTATACGACCGGCTTTGCCTTCACAAACGAAAAAATCAATGAAACCTCGCCCGCAATCAAAATGATTCAAACCCACGAACCCGCGGGCATCGTCATTGGCTGCCTGAGCCATCCGGCGCAAATTGAGATCGAACTCCGCAATGCTCTGACGGCCGGAGAAAGCCTCGATCTGCTTCTTCCGGATCAAACCGTTCCGATCAAAACCGACACGCTTTGGAGCGGCGACGGCCGCAGAATCGATAAAGCCCATAGCGGCAGTCGCATCCGGCTGGACTCCGCCGTCCAGGCCCCCGCTTTTGCCGTGTTGCGCAAACCGATCAGCAGATAAAACATCCGCAACGCGAAAGCAAATTATCCATGACTTTCCGCATCGCCCAAAAAAAGCGGGGAATGGATTTTGTCCACTCCCCGCCTCATGAAACACTTAAGCTCAGGACCTATCGCCTATAGCCAATAGCCCATCGCCTGCTATTTTTTAATGATAAACTCCGCGACCGCTTCAACACGGCGGTTCTGGGCCCGACCTTCACGCGTGTCGTTCGACGCAACGGGGTTTTCCTCGCCAAAGCCGTTGGCTTTGAGTCGCGACGCATCGATGCCGTGATTGTCCACCATGTATTTAACGACCGCGTCCGCTCGCTGCTGGGACAATCGCTTGTTATACGCCGCGGCGCCGACACTGTCGGTATAGCCGTCGATCGCGACATTCAAATCGGGATGCTGTTTCATGACTTCGGCCAGATCGTCGATGTCGCTGTAGAATCCTTTTTTGATCACGGCCTTGTCCGTATCGAACTGCACATTGAGGGTCACTTTGCCTTTTTCAAGAATGACCGGTTTGGCCGCTTCTTTCTTGACTTCCTGAACAACCGGCGGCGGGCAGCCGTCTTTATCGACCTTCACACCGGCGGGCGTGCCGGGACACTTGTCGAGATAATCCGGAACGCCGTCTTTATCGGAATCCAGCGGACAGCCGTCTTGATCGACCGCTACGCCGGCGGGCGTGCCGGGGCATTTGTCGCGATCATCCGGAACGCCGTCTTTGTCGGAATCCACAACCACCGGAGCGGGCGCGGGAGCCGGAGCGGCAACCGGCTCAGCGGCTTTCTTCGCGCCGCCGAAGGCAAACGTCAGTCCGACCGTATAAAGCAGGTTATTGTGCGTTCCGTCAAAGGGGATGACGTGACGCAGATCCGCCCGAAGGGCCACATTGTCCGTGAGGAAAAACTTCACGCCCGCGCCGTAATCAGCGGCCAACTTATTGGATCGGTCTTCCGTGGTATCTTCCGTGCTGAAGCTGTAATGGACACCGCCGATGCCGGCCGCAAGAAATGGAACGATCGGGCTATCCGGCAGAAGATGAAAAATGCCTTCGATGCCGTATCCCAGGAAATTCATATTTTTCCCATTGTTGATGCCGCCTTCGACTTCCGTCGGCACATAATGCGCAAACCCTTCAACGCCGAAGTACTTGGTGAAGTTGTATCCGGCACGCACTCCGAGGCTCAAACCGTTTTCAATATCCTCATTGCCTTCGAATGCATACCCGCCGATGGTCGGAGAGATGTGGATCGATCCGGCATTCACCTGCGCAAACGCGGTTGCGGCAAAGGCCACCGTCAACAGGACCGCCGCTAAAATTATTACTTTTCTCATAAAAAAACTCCTTTTTTTAATTTCATTTTTAACCCGTTGAACCCTTCAACGGCTTCGTTGGAAATGTTTTTAGTTAGCGAACTTCGCTTGGAAAGCTGATATGACACTACTTAATCGCCCGCGGGATGTCAACTGTTATAATTTTCAGATCACCGGACTGCTTCACGCCTTAACGGCATTTCAACTGCATACCTCAAAAACCCGGCGCATTTGGTCAAGCGTTAAGTCCCCATGCTCGCCCAGCGCCGTCATGCCGTGCGCCTCAAGTTGTTCAATCACCCGATCCACGCAAAATCCATCAATTCGATAGTCGCTGATGCGAGTGGAAAGACCCATTCGCTCGAAAAAGCGGCGGGTCTGTTCGATGGCCGCGTTCATCCGGATGCTTTCATCGCCGTCATCCAGGCCCCATACCCGCTTGGCATACTGAAGCAACTTGATCCTTTTTCCATCCGAGCGGACTTTCATCATCGCCGGAACGAGAATGGCGAGCGTTTCCGCATGATCCAGGCCGTACAGAGCGGTCAGCTCATAGCCCGCTCGATGCGCGGCCCAGTCCTGCGGCACACCCGCGCCGATCAGACCGTTGAGCCCGAGTGTCGCGGCCCACATCAGATTGGCGCGAAGCTCATAGTTTTGCGGATCGGCAAGCGCCTTCGGCCCGTTATCCACGAGGGACAGCATCAAGCCTTCCGCCAGTCGGTCCTGGACATGCCCGCCGACCGGATAGGTGAGATATTGTTCAAGAATATGAACAAATGTATCGACGACCCCGTTGCCGATATATTTGGCAGGCAGCGTGAAGGTTTTTTCCGGATCCAGCGCGGCAAAACGAGGAAACAGGTGGTCATTCATGATCGCCTTTTTAATGACCAGTGCACGGCGGGAGAGAATCGCCCGGTTATTCATTTCCGAACCGCTGGCAGGCAGTGTGACCACCGCCCCGATCGGCAAGGCTTGGCGTATGCGCGCCCCCTTGTCTTCCAAAAGGCTCGCGGGATCTCCGTCGAAAGGAATAGCGGCAGCCAGAAACTTGGCCCCGTCAATCACCGAGCCGCCTCCGATGCCCACAAGAAAATCCACACGATCGCGCCGGGCCGGCGCAATGGCCTCAAGCAGCGTTTCATAGTCCGGATTCGGTTCAACGCCGCCGAACTCCAGCACGCGCCTGCCGGGCAGTGCCTGTTTGACTTCATCCACAACACCGAACCGCTTGGCGCTCCGGGCGCCGTAAATCAGCATCACACAAGCTTCAAATGGAATCGATGTTCCGATTTTCCCGATACTGCCGCGGCCGAAAAATATTCTTGCGGGATTGTAAAAAGTAAAATCAAGCATGCCGAATACTCTCCGTGCGCTTCTTTAGATCATGCCCATTGATCGGACGTTTCGGGATCCCACGCAGCGGGAATCACCGAATAGTCTTCATCCAGTTCCGCCATTGCCCGCATGTCGTCCGGCGCAATGTCAAAATCGAAGATCGCCGCGTTTTCAAGAATTCTCTCTTTATGAACGGATTTCGGAATGACGGCTATGTCGCTTTGCAGGGCCCATCGCAGCGCGACCTGCGCCGGCGTTTTTCCATACTTCCTGCCGATGGCTGCCAATCTGACGTCCGTGAGCTTCTGCCCGCGTCCAAGCGTGCTGTAGGACTCCACGAGAATTCCTCTCTCGCGGCAATAGGCGACCAGTTTTTTCCGCTGAAGAAACGGGCTGAGTTCGAACTGATTCACCGCCGGGACGATGTCGGTTTCACTCAAAAGCTCTTCAAGGTGACGGATCATGTAATTGCTGACGCCGATCGAGCGGACCTCACCCGATTGTTTCAGCCGCACGAGCGCCTTCCAGGTCTCGCTGCGTCTTCCCGCCACTGGCCAGTGGATCAGGTATAAATCCACATAGTCCATCCTCAGGCGTTTGAGGCTGGCCTCGCAGGCTCGAAGCGTCGAGTCGTAGCCCTGATCGTCATTCCAGACTTTGGTCGTGATAAAAATATCCGAACGCGGAATCCCGCTTTCCCGAACCGCCCATCCGACATCTCGCTCGTTGCCGTATATCCGCGCAGTGTCGATATGGCGATACCCGGCCGCAAGCGCCCATGAAACGGCATCTTGGGTCGCCTGGCCCGCGTCCGACAGAAAGGTTCCCAGACCAAAGCGGGGCATGGCAAAGCCGTCGTTGAGCTGTGCTTTTGATGTAATCATGTATTGCATAACTCTCCTCCATAGCGTCGAATCACGCGGTCGCCGCCTTTGAAAACCTTTTTCCGGTCAGCCGGTTTTAGGCGCACAGATATTTAAAGACTCGCATAGAATCTCGACGGGATCAAATGCTTCGAGTTCAGACAATGCGCCCAGCTGCATCCGGCATGATCCGCAATCAGCGACAATGGCCTCGGCGCCGGTTTTGGAAATCCGGTAAACCGCCCGCCGCCCCAGCTCCATGGCGGTGGCCTCGTTGCTTTTTTTAAAGCCGTAACTTCCGGACAGGCCGCAGCATGAGTCATCCAGAACGGCGCACGACAAACCGGGAATGCGTTCCAGAAGCTTGACGGCGGGATACCCGATTTTCAAGGCGCGCAGATGACAAGGAATATGATAGGCCAGCGCCCGCCTAACCTCAGTAAAAGCCGGTTCAATATCTCCGTCGTTGATCAGCCGCAGAAGGTATTCATGCAGGTCGAAAGTCCGCTCGGCGATTTTTTTGGCCTGAGGAACATCCAGAATTCTCTGGTAATCATGCAAAAGACACAATCCGCAGGACGTGCAACTGTAAAGAATATCGTACCCCGCATCCACATAGTTTGAAAGCGAAGCGGCGTTTTTCAGGGCAAACGAACGCGCCAGCGACAGGTTGCCGTTGCCCAGCGCCGGCAGGCCGCAGCACCACTGGGGCGGCAGGACCACATCGATGCCGAAATATTGCAACAGACGAATGATCTTTCTGCCGATATCCGGGCGGTAGAAGTTGATGAAACATCCGTAAAAAAAAGCCACCTTCCTGCCCGAACGGCTGCGCGTCTTTTTTTCCCGGCTGAGTTTCCGGAAACGAAAAGGCGGAAAAGGTATGCTGGTGGCGATGCCGAACGCATTGAATATTTTCCGGCCCGTCGCCGTGGCGGCAACGCGGTTGGCCACAGGCGCGGTCAGCGATCCCAGCGCGCTTAAATAATAATTATTGGCGAAAAGCAGATGCGCCGGCGTGTGCGGATGCTCGGCGCCGAAACGCTGCTGGGCTTCGAGAATGATCTGCGCCGGTTCAACCCCGCTGGGACAGCTCATTTCGCAGCGTTTGCACTGGCTGCACAAAAGCACCCACTCATCGACGGCCTTTTCGCGTTTGGATCGGAAACGCTGGGCGTCCGGGCCGGCCTGCTTGGGGCCGGGAAAGGCCGGATTGACCCGGAAGACCGGACAATTCTCAACGCAGATCGTGCAGCGCATGCAGTGTTCAAAATTCATGAAAGATACTCCGCGCACGCTTTTGCCGCCGCATAGCCGGTGGTCAAAGACAGCCCGTTGCCGCAACCGAACTTCAAAATCTGCGCATGCGCCAGAATGCCGCCGCAGACAAACACATTCTCAAAGCCCGCCCCTTCCGGGCGAAACGACGAATCGGCCAGAACCCCCGCGCGGCTGATCGCGTGATTGGCGGAAAAGTAGTTGTCCTCAAACCAGCCGGCCCGCGCCGACGGCACAAAAACAGGCAAATGGAAAATGTTCTCGACAATCGTCTCCCGGGTCGCCGTAAGCCCCCCTCCGACGAATGACCCGGAAGCCAGGATAAAGGCCCGAGCGTTGAGGCTGTTGGGCTTGCCGTCGGTAGGCGTAAAGACGGCTTCCACAAGATGTCCCGTTTTTTCAACGCCGGCCACCGGCCAGCTCCAGTAGATGTCGCCCCCCTGGTTCCGGAAGTGGGCTTTGAGCGCGTTGAACAACCGGCGGCCCGGCATCGACGGCGGCAGCGTCGGCACCTCGAAAACCGGACGTTCCAGATGGTATTCGATCTCCCGGAGCACCCCCTGGGTGTCTTCCAATCCCAGAACGGCGGGAATGCCGATTTTGTTTTCACGGATGCGCTGTCCTTCCAGCCAGGCCACAAAGGCTTCGCGAAAGAGCCCCTGTTCAAAGCGCGAGGCGATCCCCATCGTGGTCGAGGCGCCCGCGTCATAGACGGAAAAAGACGCCTGCGGGAAACGGGAAAGAATATAAGCCGGGTAGAAGTCCTTGAGTCCTTCGAAAGTCACGATATGGATCGCTTCGTCGTTTGTTTGCGGCGAAGCCGCCATCGTATCGGGAACCAGACAGGTCGTTTTAAACGACCCCAGCGCGGAGAGGACCTTCCGGTTGACGTCGAGCCCGCCGGTATAAGTCAGGGCTAAATCGTCCATTGTTTTTTTAAAACCGTTTAGGGCCGCCTCCATATCCGCAAGCGATAATCTCCGAAGCGGGTGCTCATCCGGCAAGGCCTCCAGACCCTCGCGAGCCGAGGGACCGGCGCAAAGATCAATGCACCCGGTGGACAGACAGACGGTGGGTTCCCCGGTGGTCACCACGGCCACCTTGTAGCCTTTCCCCGCCAGGTCGGCCCCCGCGGTGAACCCGGCCACGCCCGCCCCGATCACGATGACATCATACTCGATCACGTCGGCTTTTCCCTCTCCATCGCCAGAATGCCCAGATAGATATATTCCACCAGCTGTTCACTGCGTAGTTGATCCCCCCATAAGGTCTGACGGATGCCCCGAAAACGCCGCTGGAGAAACTCGCGCAGCGCCTGCATGGACTCCTCAGGCGAAAGCAGTCTTTGATCCTGCATCACACCCAACGCCCGAAAGGTGCAGTATCCGCCCTGACACGGCCCCATGCCCAGACGCGTCCGGTGGGAAATGTCCCCGACATGCCGGGTCGCCGTCTGGCGGATCACTCGCTCCACGTCGGCGCGCGTGACCAGTTCGCATTCACACAAAATATTGTTCATATCCGCCAGGCGTTTGGAAAGCGGATAACCGCTGAGTTCCTCCTGTCCGTCGAGCGGCTTTTCGGCGGTTTCACACTCCCGTTTAAGATTAAACGCCTCCATGATCGTATCGACCATTTTTTCGGCCATCAGCCGATAGGTGGTCAGCTTTCCGCCGACGATACTGTACAGCCCGTTTCCATGATCAATGATCTGAAATCCGCGCGTGATTTCCCGGCTGTCGAGCTTCTGAGATTTCAGAAGAGGTCGCACGCCGGAAAAAGCCCGGATGATGCGGGTCTGATTGAAATGCGGAATCATCTTGCCGGCCTCAGTCACAATGACGTCCGCCTCGGCCGGTTCGATGCGGATGTGATCCGGATCCTCCACCGGCAGAGAGGTCGTCCCGGCCAGGCAGACCGCTTCGTTGGGCACAATGATATCGCCGTCGGATGACGGCCGCAGACGGTTGATCACCATATCGGTCAACCGGTGATTGGTTATAACCAGCGACCCTTTCGAAAGCGTCATGGGCACTTCAGACCCGGCCATGCGGGCAACGATGTCGGCCCAGGCTCCGGTCGCGTTGACCAGAATATTGCCGGAAATTTCCTGAATCTCTCCGGTGACGGCCGACTGCGCTTTCACGCCGATACAGCGGCCCCGGGACTTGACGATTTCAATCACGCGGTGCCTGATAAAGCTCAGGCCGCCTTTGATCTCGGACGTTTTCATGTTGAGCATGCACAGACGAAACGGATCGATGGAACAATCCGGCACGCGCACGGCTTCTTCGATTTCCGGATTCAGGTTCGGCGCCAGATCCAGCGCCCGGGACGCCGAAATCACTTCAACGGGAATCCCCACGTCGTCGCAGCTGCGCAGAAAACGTTCCCGGTAGCGTTTGGAATCTCCCGGAAGCCGGACAAAAAGACCTCCCGTGCGCTCCACGCATTTTTCGCCGATCCGCCTCAGGATCAGATTTTCGTCATAGCATTCCTTGGCCGCAACGGGATCGGAAACCACATAACGGCCTCCGCTGTGAAGCAGGCCATGGCAGGCTCCGGTGGCGCCCGCCGCATAATCGCCTTTTTCAATCAGACAGTGTGGTATCCCCCGCAGCGCCAGATCTCTGGCGATCCCGCATCCGGTGGCGCCGCCTCCGATGATGATCACATCCGTCTTAATCATTATTCCTCAACCGATTCGAACCGCGCTTCGGGGGGCGGGTGCGCCCCGTGCTGCAAAAATGGAATCCCAAAAAGCGTTCAGATCATGTCCAGCGTTTTTTTCGCCTCCTGAGCCTTTTCAAATCCCGGATTCAGCCTCAGCGCTTCCTGAAGCTCTTTTTTCGCCTGGTCGCGATTGCCGTTTTTAAAGTAAGCCATTCCCAGATGATACCGGATCGTCGGATGGGCCGGCTGCTTTTCCGCCGCTTCTTTCAGATAACCGATGGCCGTCGTATAGACGTTTTTCTTATAGTAAATCCATCCCAGCGTGTCGGAGATATGAGGATCGTTCGGCACCCGCTCTTTGGCCTTTTGCGCCAGGTTGAGCGCCACATCGATGTTGCCGCCGCGCTCGGCGTAAAGGTAAGCCAGATTGTTGGCCGCCGGAACATAGTCGGGATTGATCTTGAGGGCTTTTTCATAGTGATTCTGGGCCTGATCGTAATTTTTCTCGCCTTCATAAATGAGCCCCAGCGCCATGTGGGCCGAAAGCGTCTGAGGCTCTTTATCGATGGCCGACAGATACTGCGTTTTGGCTTTTTCCGTCATCTTGTGACGCAGATAGAACCCGGCCAGTGAAACATGCAAGGCGGGGGCGGAGGGTTCCAACTCCAGCGCCTTTTTCATATACTTCTCCGCATCCGTCAGGTTGCCGGCGGCTTCATAGACGCTCCCCATCAGATTATTCAAAAAAGGATTTGCAGGCGCAACGTCAAGCTGCCTGCGAACCCGAGCGACCGCTTGATCGAAATCCTTGCGTTTGAGATACACGGCGGTGATGTACTGCACCGGTTCGAGCAGCGTCGCATCCATCGACACGGCTTTTTCAAACATCTCGATGGCCTCGTTTTCCCGGTTGGAAACCAGCAGAACCTTCCCCATTTGTACATAAGCACCGGGCCGTTCCGGCGCGAGGCGGATCGCCTCTTCAAACGCGGCGGACGCAGCCTGTGTGTTTCTCATCGACAGATAGGCGTTGCCCAGCAGGATACGGGCCCGGACGTTTCGAGGCTCTTCTTTGACAAGCGCGTTGAGCTCGGCGAGGCCTTGATCCATTTCGCCTTCCCGCAAACGAATTTCCGCCAAGGCGAGTTTGGGTTCACTCCAGCGGGGCTGGAGCTTAATCGCTTCGGCCAGCGCCGACTTGGCCTGGCCGCTGTCGCGTTTGCCCAGATGCGCAAGCGCGCTGAAGAACTTGGCCTGGGCGGAATTCGGATAATCCTTCAGATACCCTCGAAACAGATCAAGCGCCGGATCGTACTTGTTTTCAGCCAGTAAAATTCTTCCTTTGATTAAAAGACCCTCCGCGCTTTTGGCGTTGAGTTTGAGGATTTTTTCCGTGTATTTCATGGCGTCGTTGAGTCTTTTCTCGGAAACATAAAATTCGGCCAGCCGCGCCAGGGCCGGAATGCTTTTGCCGTCGGCGGACACAGCCGCGTGATAGGCGGCCTCAGCCGAATCTTTTTTCCGCCACAGCAGATAAAAATTCCCCAGATGAACACCCGGCATCGCGTTGCCGGGAGAGACCTCGACGGCTTTTTTGAACTGGACTTCGGCCTCCTCCATGCGTTGGGTCGCGGCATAGAAACTGCCGAATTTCAAATAGGGCTCAGGTGCGTTGGGAGCGAGCCTGACGGCCTCCTGATACGCCCCCCCCGCGGCTTCGGCCTTTCCCGTGTGGAAATAGAAATCGGCCAGGGCCAGTCTGGCCCGGATCGATTGTCCATCGGCTTCGACAGCCGCCTTCAACATGTTTTCGGCCGATGAAAGATCCCGCTTGATCATATAGAGATTGGCCAGCATCAAATAGGCGTCGTGCTGATTGGCGCCTTGCGCCGCCTTGAGGCCTTCTTCGATGGCCGCATCGATATTCTTTTCCCGCAGATGCATGTTGCTCAAAAGCATATGCCCCCGGGCGTCGGCGGGATCCGCCGCAAGGATGGCCCGGGCCTGCTCGGCCGCTTTTTGCGGATCTCCGGCCAGCAGATACAGGGTTCCCAGATGATGCCGCGCGTCGATCAGACCCGGATCCAGTTCAACGGCCTTGGCAATGGCCGCGAAGGCTTCTCTGGGCATCCCGATGCGCAGACGGCAAAGCCCCAGTTTATAGTAGCCTTGCGCGTGAGCCGGATCGAGCTTGACGACATTGGCATACTCGATTGCCGCCTCCTTAAACTTCTCCTGCGAATAGTACTTTTCAGCCTTGGTCCAGTGGCGCTGCATCTTTGCTTCCTTGGAGCATCCGGCGGCAGAGGCGCACAAAGCGGCCAATAAAAGAAAGACGACCGCAAAATATAACTTTCGATTCCATCGATTCATAATTGCATCTCCTTGATGATGAGGTAATCGTTCATTTTTTTTCATGGCGGAAGAGAAATTGTTGCGTTTTTGCCCCGAGCCGGTCACAAGACGGCGGGACGGAAATATTAAAGACACCGGACTTCAGATCCGAATGAACGCCATCATATAGAGGTTTGCGCATCTTTTCAAGACTATTCCTGACACGCCCGTTTTGGATCAATCGACCTGCGTTTCCGGCGACTTAAAACTTCTAGACAAGGCGTTATTTTCCTGATAACGAACTGCCCTTGACGAACCTGTAAAAAGTGTTTATGGGTCGCCCCGGGGACGACTTGTCCATCATGACATAACAACAACCTTTTTGGAGAAAGCTCGTGACAAGGAAATGGATTGCCCGCGTAATGCTGGGAGTTCTTTTTGTAATGGGCGCCAGTTTGCCTCTTTTCGCGGCGCAGACCGCTTCCGCCGATACGGCGCCAAGCCAACCGACAGGCGACATCAGCGTCTCGCCCGATCAGTACATCATCGGCCCGGAGGACGTTTTGTTCATTTACGTCTGGAAGGAGGAATCCATCACCCAGACCGTCCCGGTCAGAATTGACGGCCACATCTCCCTGCCCCTTTTGGACGACATCCGGGCCGCGGGCAAAACGCCGCTCGAGCTCAAGGAGATGATTACGGACAAGCTCAAAGGGTTCATTGAAAATCCGACCGTGACCGTCACCGTCCGCGAGGCCAACAGTTACAAAATCTTCGTGACCGGCGAAGTCAAAAATCCCGGCGTCTTTCCCATCCGCAGCCCGATCACCCTCATGAAGGCGATCGCCACGGCCGGCGGATTCACCGAGTGGGCCAATAAGCGCAAGATCCTGATCATCGGCAAAGATGAAAAGGGCAACGAAACCCGCACGACCGTCAACTACAACCGTATTCTCGACGGGGATGATCCCGATCCCGTCATTACCCGCGGCGACACGATCGTCGTCCGGTAAGATAACCGCCCGTTTCGAACCACTTCAATACTTCACGAGGATTCGATATGAAAAAAATCATCTGGTTTGTTCTGGCAAGCGTTGTGATTTGCTTTTCGCAGACGGCTCCCGCCCGCGCCGACTGGCTGAATCAAATTCACCCCTACATCAGCGTCAGAGGAGATTACAGCGACAACCTCGACCTCAGAAAAACCAATAAAAGAGAAGATTTCTACTTTACCGTCACGCCCGGCGTGAAATTTTCCAACATGACGGAACAATCCGGCATTGATCTCGACGCGTCGGTCGGCGGCGTCTTTTACGACAAATACAGCGCGGACAATTACGTCACCGGCAACGTCAGGCTCAACGCCAAATACCTGACCCGCTCGCATTTCAATTTCTACCTCCGGGGCAGTTACCTGCGGTCCGATGAACCGCGGGAAGCCGAATTCCTCACAGACGCAAGCGAATACAAGCAGCAGCTTGCGGAACTCTCCCAAAGAAGCCCCTACTGGCGAATTGTTATGGAACCGACCATGGAGTATCAGTTCGGGGCCGAAAGCCGCATCGGCGTTCGTTACCTCTACAATCTTTACAACATCAAGGGCATCACCGGCGAAGACAGCATCGAAAACACGGTCACGCCCTTTCTGACCTGGTGGTTCAACCGCCAGCATGGAATTTCTCTGGAATATGCTTATACCTACGGAGATTTCGAAGTCAGCGAAAATTTCAACAACCACAAAGTTTCCGCCGCCTATATGTATCGCATCACTCCCAAGGCGACGGCATCACTCCACGGAGGATATTCCCGCAGGGAATTCACACCCACGGGCAACGACCTGTACTATGAAATTTATGAGACGGCCGTCGGTTTGTCCTACGCATTGACCCAGTCTTTCACCGTATCCGGCCAGGCGGGTTACTACTGGCTGGACTCCCGCATGGGATACAACACCAACGGCTTCAGTTTCAAGGGCGACCTCTCCCACCAGAGCGAGCAAACCATCGTCCGCCTGAGCATTCAAGGGGGCTATACGGAAGACTACTTCACCTCTCAGAATCTGGGTTTCCGCAAATACTATCGGGCGACGGGAACGGCGACCCACTTTCTCTTCCGGCGACTCTCCGTGGGCGTTTTGGGAAGCGCGGAACAAGCCGAAGACGCCAACGATAATATCGATAAAATCTGGAGCGCCGGCGCGAATGTGTCTTTCATGCCTTTTAAATGGATGACGCTTTCGGCAGGATACACTTACAGACAGGCGGACTCCGACATCGTCGCCAATGAATACGAGGAAAACCGGGGCATGCTGACCCTGACGTTGACCTATTAACCGACTTCTTCACCTCTTATCAGGAGCAACGGACGTTTATGATCAACCCGGCCAAAACCTACACCCTGCACGAATATCTTGAAATCCTTCGGCGCAGAATCTGGTACATCGTCATTCCCTTTGTGCTGATCGTCGCCGTCGCATCCGTTTACGCGCTGACCGCACACAAACTTTACAAAGCCAGCACGCTTGTGCTGGTCTCGCCGCAGCGCGTGCCGGAAGCCTTCGTCCAGGCCACCGTTACCTCCCGCGTGGAGGAACGCCTGCAATCCATCGCCCAGGAAGTGATGAGCCGCACCCGCCTGGAACAGATCATTTCCGAGTACAACCTCTATGAAAAGGAAGCCAAAAGCCTGTCCAAAGAAGAGCTTGTCGAGCTGATGCGCAAAAACATCAAAGTCGAGCTTCCGACAAAGAAAGACGACAAAGGCTACTTCACCATCAGTTTCATCGGAGACAATCCGAAGATGGTCACCACAATCGCCAACCGATTGGCTTCCTTGTTCATCGAAGAAAACCTGCGCATCCGCGAGCAGCAGGCCGTCGGCACCACGGAATTTCTGGCGGCGGAACTGGCCATCGCGAAGAAGAAACTCGATGAAATGGAATCCGCCGTGGCCGGATACAAAAGGCGGCACATGGGCGAATTGCCCGAGCAGCGAGATACGAACATTAAAATTCTGGAACAGCTGCAAAACCAGAATCAAAAACTCGGCGAGAATCTCCGCGCGGCGCAGGATCGGAAGCTGTTCATCCAGAAACAGATGTCCGACATGGAAATGCCGGCTGCGTCCTCCGCAGGGCCGACCGCGGCATCGCCGGATGCCGCCGCGGCGGAAATGGGCCCTTCTTATGAAGCCATGAAAGAGCGCCTCACCCGCGAGCTGGAGACGCTTCGCACCCGTTACACGGAAAACCATCCGGACGTCATCGCGGCCAAGAAACGTCTGGCCGATCTGGAACGCAACAAAGCCACTTACGATGCGAGGGATTTCCGCAAGGATCCCCGCTATAAAGAACTGAAAAATCAACTGACGCTGACGGACATGGAAATCAAAAGGCTTACGGACGAAACGGCGGCCATATCCGAACAGATCAGCAAATACTTTTCCCGCATCGAAAGAACGCCAGCCCGGGAACAGGATATGGCGGCGCTTCTGAGGGAATATGAAAGCACCAAGGATAACTATGAGCGCCTGCTGAAGAAAAGCCAGGAAGCCCAGCAGGCGGAAAACCTCGAAAAAAGACAAAAAGGCGAGCAGTTCCGGGTAATCGATCCCGCCCGTCTGCCGGAGCGCCCCTTTTCGCCGGACATCCCCAAGATTCTGCTTGTCAGTCTGCTGGCGGGATTGGGCGGAGGACTGGCCGCCGCTTTCCTGCGCGAACAAATGGACCGTTCATTCCATGATGCGGCGGATGTGGAAATCACTCTGGGGCTCAAGGTTTTGGCCACCATCCCCAAGATCGAGGATACAACGACCTGATCATGTACAGGAAATTTTACGGATTCAAGGAAAAGCCCTTCGAGATCACGCCGGATCCGTCCTACGTTTACCTGAGCGAGGCGCACCGGGAAGGCTTGTCTTATCTGCAATATGCCATCCAGGAGCGCAAAGGCTTCAGCGTCATCGTCGGCGATGCCGGCACGGGCAAGACCACCTTGGTGCATAAACTTTTGAGCAACCTCGACGGCGATGTCCGAACCTGCTACGTCTTCAACCCCATGATCGAGAAGGTGGATTTCCTCAACTACATCTGCCACGATCTGGGCATCCCCACCGACGAATTGAAAACACGCGGACAAAGCTTGTCGGCTTTGCATAATTACCTCCTGGGATGTTTCACCCGCAATGAAAAGGTTTTTCTTATCGTGGACGAAGCCCAGAGCCTCACGCCGGACCTGCTGCATGAAGTCCGTCTTTTAACCAACCTGGAAACCGCAAAATACAAACTGTTGCACGTTGTGCTGCTGGGGCAGCCGGAACTCAACGACATTTTAAACAAAAGCGAATTCCGGCCTCTTAAACAGCGCATTACCGTGCGCTATAATCTGCGTCCGCTCACCCACCGGGAAGTGCGGGAATACATCAATTTTCGATTGAAGCGCGCCGGATCGCGAAACCTGGTTCTTTTTGACCCCGGCGCAATCAAGGCCATTTACAAATATTCCGGCGGCATTCCGCGTCTGATCAACATCCTTTGCGACAACGCCCTGCTCACCGGTTTTTCTGAAGACAAAAATCGAATCGACAAATCCCTCATCCAAAAAACCATCCGCGATATGGAGGGAAGTTTCCTTACCCTAGGGGCGGCAAAGAGACGAATGCGATACATTGTTGCGGCTGTCGTCTCCTTGTTTGCCGTGTCGGCGGCGGGCTGGTTTTTTAGGGAATCAATTGTCAACGCATGGAGAAATATTTATGGGTAAAATGTTCGACGCCTTACAGAAACTGGAGCGCGAGAAGATTCTTGACGATATCGATGCCGTGCGCCCCGCGCCGCCAACCGACCAGGAAAATGTTCTGGACGACAAACTGGTTTCATTTTTCGCGCCCTCTTCTCTCGTTACGGAGCAGTTCCGCCGTCTGCGGACGCATATCCTCAAACCCGCTCCCGAAGGCGCTCCGCGAACCATCATGATCGCCAGTTCCATGTCCGGAGAAGGAAAAAGCCTGATCGCCATCAATCTGGCCATTATTATCGCGGTGGAGTTGCACAGCCACGCGCTTTTGATCGATTGCGATCTGCGCAACCCTTCAATTTCCCGATGGTTCGGACTTCATGAAGCTAAAGGGCTTTCCGACTATCTGATGGGTCAGGCCGACGTGCCGGACCTGCTTATCAAAACCGCCGTGGACAAACTCAGCATCATGTGCGGTGGAACCATCCAGGAAAACCCCGTTGAACTCATCGGATCCGACCAGATGAAGAATCTGCTCAATGACTTGAAATCCAGGTATAACGACCGCTATATCATTCTCGATTCCTCCCCGCTTCTGGCCACGACGGAACCTTCGGTTCTAAACGATATGGCCGACGCGATATTGCTTGTAGTCAAAGCCGGCGACACGCCTCGTGAAACGGTTCAACAGGCTTTGAAACTGGTGGATAAAAGCAAAGTCATGGGCATTGTGCTCAACAATATGGAATTTAAGACTAAAGCTCTGATTCAGCGCTATTTCGGCACGAATCACAAATATTATGATTATCGTTATGCCAAAAATAATCCCCCGCCGGGACTTTGGGAAAAGTTGAGTATGATCGCAAAAGATATCCGGGAGATGTTCGGCAAAAAGAAACAATAGAAACACGCTCCCGACCGGACGATATTTCAAACAATTTTGTGTTTTCAAAAATAAGGCCCTCTTCGTTTCAGACAATCTTGTATGACAAGCATGGGCATTGTTCTTCAAATGCCGATCATTACAGGCTCTGCCGTGGAAATGTCGCATCGGCAATGATACGAAAAACTGAAATGCACAGCGTGTTTCAGGTTGAAACAGTATTTTGTTTCAAAGACTTAAAGTCATTGACAGTGTTCGGCTATTTTCATAGTATCCCCCAAATTTTAAAGTCATACAAATCGCTTAAGAATCAATTTCAATGCTGACTTTTTCAAAAAAAAGGAGTAAAAAAAGTAAAACATTTTGTTAAGACATATTGACAAAACGGGTTTGATTGAAAAAATAAAGAACATCTGTAAAAGGTTTCATCGCATTATTGGTCGTCCCCATGTTCTTTTCCTCAACCAACCGAATTTAACTTCTATATCAAAGTAACGTAAAGCCTCCTCGTGGAGGGTCTTTAGATCAATTGGTTCTTTTTTCAGCAATGAACGATCTCCATATTTTGGAGATCAGTGACAACAATTTGATAATATCCGGCTTGCAAAGCGGAGTCCGGCCATGGCCAGGGGCAGGCTAAATTATTTATTGCTATGTATTTTTAATAACTTACTCATTGCCGGCCTGAATGCATTAAACTTTAACATGAAATGGCATGCTTGATGCGAAAGTATAGCCGGAATGTAACAGAATAATCCTTAATTTTTTATGGAATCCATGGAGGTTTGACAAAAAAGATGTTTTCGAAACAGCCTGTCTTTTTCCAGGATGGAGGACTCAAGCCATGAGTTTACCGGTACAACATCAGGATTACAAAAATGCGGCGGACCCCTCGGGCCTGATGAAAGTCATGGACGTCGAGGATGCCCATGATTTTTCCTTTTTCAAAGAAACGCACTTCCGGCACATGCTCCGTGTCGAAAGAATGAGAACAGAGCGGTCTAAAAAACCGTTTCTCCTGCTTTTGCTCGACATTTCTGAATTGCTCAATGCCTCAAGGCACGAAGAAAAAGCCCTTTCCAAAATAAAGGCGGCTTTGGTGCCTTCGCTGCGCGAAATCGACATTCGGGGTTGGTATCATCAAAACTCGACCATCGGCATCATTTTCAGCGATATTTCCGAGGAGGAAGATCCCTTTGTCGATCTGATCATGCACAAGATTTATGACCGGCTGTGCAACAAACTCGATCCGGACTGGATGAGCAAAGTCAACATCAGTTTTCATCTGTTTCCTGAATCCGATGCCCAAACCTGTCAGGGAGAAGCGTTTAATATCAATCTCTATCCGGATATTATGAAGATAAGTCTGGGCAAAACGCTTTCGCTGGCCGTGAAAAGAATGATCGATGTCTTGGCCTGCGCGGGCGCGCTTTTATTTTTCGCCCCGATTTTCCTGGCGATTGCCTCCGCCATCAAGGCCACCTCTCCCGGTCCCGTTTTCTTCCGCCAGGAAAGGGTCGGTTTCAACGGCAAAAAATTCTTCATGCTGAAGTTCCGATCCATGAGGAACAACTGCGATTCAGGCGAGCATCAGAAGTATATCGCCAAATACATCTGCGACCAAAAAGAGTCCGCCGTCGAACCGGGCGTCTTCAAACTGACCAACGATTCTCGAATCACTCCGATCGGCGCCTTCCTCCGCCGGACAAGCCTTGACGAACTGCCTCAATTGATCAATGTGCTCAAAGGCGACATGTCTTTAGTCGGTCCCAGACCGCCGATTCCCTATGAATGCGAATTGTATGACCTGTGGCACCGCCGCAGGCTTTTGTCCTGCAAACCGGGCATCACCGGCTTGTGGCAGGTCATGGGCCGAAGCCGCACAACCTTTGACGAAATGGTGCGTCTGGATCTCAAATACATACGCGAATGGAGCTTGTTTCTGGATATAAAGATTCTGCTCAAAACGCCCCAAGCCGTGATCAGCGGATCGGGCGCCATGTAATATCGTCTTGAATCTTTAGACCTTCCAAATGACACATTCCCGACATCATTCGGTAATGAATAATTGTGTGCAGGAGCGCGTTTATGCTGAAAATGGGAGTCATCGGTTACGGCTACTGGGGCCCGAATATCGTTCGAAATTTCAACACGGCCAACGGATCTCAAGTCACGTTCGTCTGCGACATGAACGCGCAGACGCTGAAAAATAAAGTCAAGAAAGCCTATCCCGGCCTTAAAACCACAACAGACATTGACGAACTCATCAATGACGCGGACGTGGACGCGGTGGCTATCGTCACACCGGTTTTCACCCATTTTGAAATCGCCCAAAAAGCGCTGAACGCGGGCAAAAGCATCTTCGTTGAAAAGCCTTTCACCTATACGGTGGACGAAGCCGAAAAGCTGGTCAATCTCGCCGAGAAGAAAAACCTTAAAATCATGGTGGACCACACCTTTTTGTACACCGGCGCAGTGCGTAAAATCCGCCAGCTGATCGACGACGGCACGCTGGGCGATCTGTATTATTTCGATTCGATGCGCGTCAACCTGGGCCTCTTCCAGCACGACGTCAATGTGGTCTGGGATCTTGCCCCCCATGACATTGCCATCATGGACTACATCATCGGCGAAAAGCCGCAGGCCGTTGTCGCCACCGGCGCGGGACATTTCGGCCGCGATCTCGAAGACATCGCCTACCTCACCTTTTATTACCCCAAAAACGTCATCGCGCACATCAACGTCAACTGGCTTTCGCCTGTCAAAGTCCGCACGACGCTCATCGGCGGCGAAAAGAAAATGCTGGTCTGGAACGATCTGGAACCCGACGAAAAAATCAAGGTTTACGACAAAGGCGTCCAGGTCAAAACCAAGGAAGGCAAATACAATCTTCTGGTCAACTACCGCTCCGGCGACATGTGGGCGCCCAAGGTCGAGGCGACCGAAGCCCTGAAGCTCATGGCCGAAAAGTTCGTGGATTATGTCGAAAACGGCGGCGAATGCATCAACAGCGGCGTTCAAGGGCTCGCCAATGTGAGAATGCTGGAAGCGGCCAGCAAATCTCTGGCCAACAAAGGCAAAGTGATCTCCATATGAACTACGTTTCCGACGACGTACAACTGGGCAATGATGTCCGGCTGTCCAAATTCATCAACCTCTATGGATGCGTCATCGGCGACGGCACGAAAATCGGCGCGTTTGTCGAAGTGCAGAAAAACGCCTTTATCGGCCGCAACTGCAAAATCCAGAGCCATACCTTCATTTGCGAAGGCGTCACCATTGAAGACGAAGTTTTCGTCGGCCACGGCGTGACCTTCGTCAACGACAGCTTCCCGCGCGCCACCACCGGTGGAAAGCTGCAAACCGAAGCCGACTGGAAAGTCGAACCCACGCTGGTCAAAAAAGGCGCGACCATCGGCTCGGGATCGACCATTCTGGCCAATGTCACGATCGGCGAAAACGCCATCGTCGGCGCAGGCAGCGTTGTGACCAAAGATGTTCCGGCAAACACCATCGTCGCCGGTAACCCCGCCAGAGTGAAAAGGAAGGTCTAAGGTTCAAGGTTCAAGGTTCAAGGTTCAAGGTTCAAGGATAAAGGATAAAGGATAAAGGATAAAGGCAATCTGGGGAGCAGGGATGCGATTTGAAAACCTTGACGTATGGAAACGGGCAGTGAAACTCAGCGCAACTATCTATAACGAATTGCGTTGCCTGAAAGACTATGGATTTAAAGATCAAATTACCCGTTCCGGATTATCCATTCCCAGCAATATTGCTGAAGGATTTGAAAGACTTTCGAGCAAGGAATCGGTCGTTTTTTTATCTTATGCCAAGGGATCATGCGGTGAATTACGGACGCAAATTTATATCGGAATGGAAATACAGTATATAAACAAAGACAAAGGTGGCCAATGGCTTCAAGAGGTTAGTGAAATATCCGCGATGCTCAATGGGTTAATTAAAACACGTCGCAAATTCACTTGAGCCTTGAGCCTTGAGCCTTGAGCCTTGAACCTTGTACCTTTTACCTTGTACCTTGTACCTTGTACCTTGAACCTTGAACCCCTTGTACCTTGAACCTTGAACCTTGCACCTTGTACCTTGAACCTTTAGCCTCGAACCTATTTCTTAAGGAGCTTTTATGAACGTACCTTTTTTAGACCTCAAAGCGCAGTATAAAACCATCAAGGATGAAGTTCTTCCGGCGATAAACGAAGTCATCGAAAACACGGCCTTTGCCGGAGGGCCTTATGTCGCCAAATTCGAACAGGCGTTTGCCGACTTTTGCGGCGTCAAGCACTGCATCGGCGTCGGAAACGGTACGGATGCCCTGTGGCTGTCGCTTGTCGCTTTGGGCATCGGCCACGGCGACGAAGTCATCACGACGCCCAACACCTTCATCGCCACAGCTGAAGCCATATCTCTTGCCGGTGCCATTCCGATTTTCGTGGACATCGAAGAAAAAACGCACAACATGAATCCGGCGCTTCTTGCAAATGCCATCACCAAAAAAACCAAGGCGATCATCCCCGTCCATCTGTTCGGCCAGCCTGCCGACATGGACCCGATTCTCGAAATCGCGAAAAAGCACGGCCTCAAAGTTGTTGAAGACGCCTGCCAGGCCCACGGCGCAGAATACAAGGGCCGGAAAGCCGGATCGATGGGAAACACGGGCTGTTTCAGCTTCTATCCCGGCAAAAATCTGGGCGCCTACGGCGAAGGAGGCGCTGTCGTCACCAATGACGACGCACTTGCGGCCAACATGCGTATGTTCCGCGACCATGGCCAGGCTAAAAAATATTATCACGGCATCATCGGCTGGAATGCGAGACTCGACGGCATTCAGGGCGCCGTTTTGAGCGTGAAACTCAAACACCTTGCCGACTGGAACGACGCCCGCCGGAAGCACGCTAAGCGCTACAGCGAGCTTTTGGCCTCGGTTAAAGACATCATTGTGCCCGGCGAAATGGACTATGCAAAACACGTCTATCATATCTATGCGCTTCGCTCGCCCGAACGAGACAAGCTGATGGCCTACCTGGCGGAAAAAGGCGTTTCTTGCGGCATCCACTACCCCGTTCCCGTCCATCTTCAGGATGCCTACGGCTTTCTGAAATATCGTGAAGGCAGCTTTCCGATCGCCGAAAAGTGCGCTTCGCAATATCTTTCCCTGCCGATGTTTGCGGAACTGACGGACGAGCAGGTCGCCTACGTCGCCCAACAAATCAAAGGGTACTATGCCTGATGTAAAAATTGTTCGACCATCGGATTGTGAAAACTGGAACGACCAGCTTGCCTTCGGGGCTGGTTTTTCCTTTTTTCACAGCCGCGAGTGGGCGGACATCCTGACGCAATCCTACGGCTACAAACCGTATTATTTGACAACGAGCGGCGCAGGCAAAATCGACAATCTGCTGGCCGTTATGGAAGTCAGAAGCCGAATCACCGGCATTCGGGGCGTATCGCTTCCCTTCACCGACATCTGCGAACCGGTGGCGCAAAGCACGGATCAATTTTCAGCCTTGTGGCAGAAAGCCCTGACGCTGGGGCGCGAGCGAAACTGGAGCTATCTCGAAATTCGCGGAGGGGAAAAATATCTGGCCGAAAAGCCCCCTTTTGTCTGCCATGTCGGCCATCGGCTGGATTTGTCAGGCGGGCATGAAGCGGTTTTCAGCGGACTGCGGGATTCCACAAAACGAAACATCAAAAAGGCGAAACGCCAACGCGTCGAGGTCAATATCTCCAACTCGGCCGACGCCTTGAAGGAATTTTGCCGTCTCAATGTGCTGACCCGGCGCAAACACGGCCTGCCGCCGCAGCCGTCGCGCTTTTTCCGCCGTTTGTTCGAGGCCATCATCGCAAACGAAAAGGGATTTGTCGCACTGGCAACACTCGGCAACGAAGTGATCGCAGCCAACGTTTATCTGTGTTTCGGCGATCAGGTCATCTACAAATACGGAGCCTCCGACGATCGCCGGCAACACCTTCGGGCCAACAATCTGATCATGTGGAAGGCCATCAAATGGAGCTGCGACAGAGGTTACAAGCATCTTTGTTTCGGAAGAACGGAAACGCAGCACCAGGGACTCATCCAGTTCAAGGCGGGCTGGGGCGGGGAAAGTCAAACCATTTCCTATTACCGTTATGACCTGAAAAAAGAGGGCTTTGTAAACGCCCCGCCGGACGGCAATCCTGTCTATCAAAGGATTTTCCGAAAGCTTCCGATTCCGGCCTTAAAACTGATCGGCAAAACGGCGTACCGCCATATGGGATAACCCGCGGTTAAAACTGATTAAACCTTGCATATTATTGAGTTATGTTTTAGAAATCAGACCGTTGACAAAGAGTAAAGAGCCGATCCGTTTTTTAGTTTTCAAACCGTTTTGCCGCAAACCCAAAAGCGCTCCGGGCGGCAACTGGCAGAGGGAAACCGGTCCGTGTTTCCCAAAAAAGTTTTCACAGCCCCCTCGGCGGCACTCATGTAACCGAGAGGGCGGAGCTGTGTTAGACACAGCGCTGTGCTCTGAGTATTCTTTCTGCAACCTCAATGATGACCCACCAACCATCTCATTTTATAAAGCCGCCATCCGATTGCCGACTGCCGGACCATGAAGTCCATATCTGGCTTGCCGAGCTGAACCAACCGCCGGCGACGTATGACGAAGCAATCCTTTCACTGCCGCCGGACGAAATGGCCAGAGCCAATCGTTTCGTTTATGCAAAAGACAGAAGACGATTTATCGTCTGCAGAACGGCTCTTAGAAATATTCTGGCAAACTACCTCGAGACAAACGCCGAAGATATTCATTTCCAATACGGGAAAAACGGCAAACCTTGCCTGTCGGTGGAAAACGCGCCCTTTAATATTCAGTTCAATATCGCCCATTCAGACGATATCGCCCTGCTCGCTTTTTCTCGCGACCATGCCATTGGTGTGGATATTGAACATATAAGGGATCTGCCGGACATGATGAAAATGGCCGAAAGAGTTTTTACCGCAAGAGAGCACGAAATATTTTGCAGGCTGCCTTCCGATACTCAGTCAAATCATTTCTTTGACGCGTGGGTCGCCAAAGAAGCTGTGCTTAAGGCGACCGGAGACGGTTTGTCCCTGCCTATGGACAACCTTGAATTATCCACCGTTTCCGAATTGATGATCGGACAACCGGATTGGCAAAACGCATTTATCCACGACAGGCGCTGGATGATCGGAACCTTCTTTGCGTTGCCGTTTTACACGGCGGCTTTCGCCGTTGAAGATCATCCCTTTCAAGCGCGATTTTGGCAATGGCATCCTCAACATAAGATTTCCCGTTCACTCGCTTTTCATGAAGTCAACTTTTCAAAACCGAGCCAACATCCGGCCGAAGCTAGTCGAGAAGAAATCAGCGCATGTGCGGAATAAGCGGTATCCTCAGATTTGACCCCGACAGCAGCGAACTGCGCCCGACCGTCACAGCCATGACCGCCATGCTGGCCCACCGAGGCCCCGATGAATGGGGGGTTTACATCGGAAAAAACGTCGCCCTGGGGCACGCGCGTCTGTCCATTGTCGATCTGAAAATGGGGCATCAGCCGATGGCGGCCGATGGTCTTGTCATCTCGTACAATGGCGAAGTTTATAATTATATTGAACTGCGCGAAGAACTCGAACAGCATGGAATCGTTTTCACGACGCGCAGCGACACGGAAGTTGTGATCAGGGCCTACCGTTTTTGGGGTAAAGACGCTTTTTCACGATTCAACGGACAATTCGCCATCATTTTATGGGATCAAAACAACCGTCAAATGATTTTGGCCCGCGACCGATACGGCGTGCGCCCGCTTTTTGTCACCCGATGGCGGGGCGCCTGGTACTTCGCCTCGGAAATGAAAGCTTTCGACGTGCTCCCCGGTTTCCGACGGACCTATAACATTCAGCATTTGTTCGAGCACGGCCTTCTTTGGAACACCGTCGGTTCAGACACGGTATACAATAACATCCGCACCGTCCAGCCCGGAACCGTTGAAACTTACCGGGACGGCGGGCCGCCCGCCGCATATCGGTTTTACTCTCTGGGTTGCATGCCGCAGACGCCGCCGGCCTCCTTCGAAGAGGCCAGAGATGAATTGCGTGAAATGCTGCGCGACGCAGTCCGCCTGAGGCTTCGAAGCGACGTTCCCGTCGGCATGTATCTGAGCGGGGGCATTGATTCCTCCGTTCTGGCGCTGCTCACCTCGCAGGTGATGGGCGAAAGATTCAAGTCTTTTTCCGTCACGTTCGGCGATTCGGATTTTGATGAAAGCGTCTATCAGAAAGAAATGGTCTCTTTCATCGGCTCCGAACACCATGCGGCGCACATCAGCTATGACACGATTTGCGACAATTTTTTGCAGGTCGTGCGTCACGCGGAACGACCGCTTTTCCGGACCGCGCCGGTTCCGCTATACCTTCTTTCGCGACTGGTGCGCGACAACAACATCAAAGTCGTGATCACCGGAGAAGCGTCCGATGAGATTCTGTTCGGTTATGATTCATACAAAGAGCTTAAACTCTTGCGCTTCTGGGCTAAAGCGCCCCAATCCTCCGTTCGCCCGCTGCTGATAAAACGCCTCTACCCCCATCTGCGGCACTATGCCGACGCCAAAGCGTACGGCTTGATGAAACTTTACTACGAAGATTTCCTCGACACGATCACAAACCCGCTGGCCGGTCTGAACATCAGAATCCGCAACAACACCGTTCTTGCGGCTGCCTTGAACAAAGATCACCTTGTGAAATACAATCAGGACGACCTCATCGATAAAATCACCGCGTCTTTCCCGTCCGACTACGATCGCTGGACGCCCTTGCAGCAAAATCAATTCCTGGAAATGGCCACTCTGCTGGATGGATACCTTTTGTCCTCGCAGGGCGATCGTATGTCGCTGGGACACGGAATCGAAGGACGTTTTCCCTATCTGGACTATCGATTGGTGGAACGCGCCTTCTACTGGCCGGACAGCTACAAACTCAACGGATTCTCGCAGAAACATATTTTGCGCAGCGCCTTCAGGGGATTGATTCCGAATTCCATCATCGACCGCCCCAAGCTCCCCTATCAGGCGCCCGATTTAAGAGCATTCATCCGCGACGGGCGGCCGGTGCCTCTTGTTGAAGAATACCTTTCACCGGAAAGAATTCGACATTACGGCGTCTTCGATGAAAGATTTGTCGCCCGCTTCCTGAATCGCTTTACGCAACGATCGGCCCACCAGGTCGGATACCGGGACAACATGATGCTGATTTTCCTGTTATCCGCTCAAATAGCCTTGCACTGCGCCGCCAACCCGCAGCGCAAATCACTCGACGAAAAGCTCCTCCTTGTGGACCTCAACGAGCCGGACGCCCGACACTAACCTTCTGAAGGGGAAAATGCATGCTCATGGAAAAAGAGATTCAAGATAAGCTTGTGGCCTTTATCTGTGAAAGCTTCATGGTGGAACCCGATGAATTCAACCTTGAAGAATCTCTTGTGGATCAGGGCGTTATTGATTCCATCGGCCTGGTCGAAATATCCGCCTTTATTGAAGAGACATTCGGCATAAAAGTCGCCGAAACGGACATGACCCGGCATAATTTCGGATCGGTAAAAAAAATGGTCGCCTTTATCGTCAGTAAAAACGGGTGATCCAAACCAACAAACCGGCCAGAGTCCCGCCCCCAACAGTACGGGACGCAATCCGGTTCTAAGTTCAAGGGGGCAAAACGGTTATGAGCACACAATATCCTTCCTTTGCTGAGACGAGCACATGCCCGGCATCCCAGATCCAACTTCAATTCTGGGTGATCCATGAGTTTGCCCCGGACTCACCGTCCTACAATCAACCTTGCGTCAATCTCATCGAAGGAGACCTTGATGCGGGTGCCCTTGAAAAAACGATCAACGCCGTTCTTCGCCGCTACCCGGTTTTCCGAACCACCTTCGCGATGAACGATGACGGCGTCGTGATGCAAAAGGCGGCTCCGGTTCAGCCGATCGCCCTGAAAGTCCAATCCCTGCAGCTGCAGGCTTTGCAAACCGCCGATGACGCCGTTGTTCGGCAGGCCGTCTACGAAGAAATCCGTAAACCGTTTGATCTGGCCGCCGGACCGCCCATCCGATTCCGGCTTTTGCGCATCGGTCCGCATGCTCACATCCTGGTCATGACCGCGCACCATATTGTTTTCGACCTGGCCACCAAAGACCTGCTGGCGGAGATATTAGCGGCAACCTACCGGCAGATCCTCGCCGGACAACCGATTCCGGATTCCCCCGAGCAAAACGACTACGCCGTTTTCTCGGCCTGGCAGCACGACTGGATGCAAACCGACGAGTGCAAAAAAATGGAGGGCATGTGGCGCAGCTACCTTGAAGGCGCGCAACCCGCGCTTCGATCGGCGACGGACAATCCTCCGGAAACCGAATCCAACCAAGCGATGGCGACGCCCCCTTTGCCGGTCGCGCTGCCGCCCGACCTCTTCCAAGCGGTCAAGACGTTTTCCCGGCAGGAAAAAGTTACACCCTATCTCGTGCTTCTTGCCGCCTGGGCGCTGACTTTGGCGCGCGCGAGCGGGCAGTCGAAACTGTGTGTCGGCATCCCGATGAGCAACCGTCGCAAGGAAGAATTTAAAAACACACTGGGATGCTTCGTCAACAGCCTGCCTTTAACCTTCAACATCGCCGATAATCCGACTTTGCGTGAAGCCCTGCGACGAGTGCGAATAGGGCTTCTCCAGCTGCACCGCATGCAGGAAATGCCCTACTACCACCTGGTTCAAATCATGCGACGCGACGGCATCATCGGAGGCGACGCGTTATACCAGGCGGGCTTCACCTTCGAACATCCCATGAGGCTGCAACTCGACGGGCTGAACGTCAAGCCTATATATATCCATCCGGGCGGCCCGCAGCTCGATCTTTTTGCCACCTTCTGGGAAGAATCGGACGGCATCACCGGCATCATTAAATATGATGAAACCAAACTCCGGATAAAAACGGTGGAAGCTCTTCGCGAGCAGTTTCTGGATGCGGCAAGGAAAATCTGTGCCGATCCGGAACTGCATACGGAAAAGATCACCCTGATTCCAGTTGGCGGCGCCGAAGCCGCAACCCAGGCCATTGGGGATAAAACAAGCAAAGCAAAAGAAGAAGCCGGGCCCGTTATGGCCGTTGCATCTTCGTTTTCGGCCGAATTTATCGGCGAGTTTCTGGATTTCTGGTTTGATAACCTTCAATGGAACACGGCCGTTCGCTTCGCGGCGTTCAACCAGGTCTTTCAGGAGTTGCTCGATCCGTCCAGCCTGCTGCGCACCAACCGAAAAGGCTGCAATGTCGTCATGCTGCGGCTTGAAGATCTGATCGACAAGGAAACATTAAAAAATTCGACGCCCGGTGAAACACAAAGCAAAGTGGCGTCCGCCTGCGAAGAACTCAAACAGGCATTGAGCGCCTGCGCAAAAAATACGAACATCCCACTATGTTTTATTCTGTGCCCCCCGTCGCCTTCCGGCAAGGCCGTTGAAGAGGCGGCAGCCGATACGATTGAACTCTTTTTAGAGACGCTGCGATCCGTTCCGGGCATGACGGTTCTGACTTATCCCGAGATCAATCGCTGGTATCCGGTGACCGAGTATTACGAACCGATTGGAGAAACGCTCGGCGCGATTCCCTACACCCGCGATTACCTAACCGCGCTTTCCACGTCGCTTGTCCGGTCCGTCAACACACTTTCGCTCAAACCGGTTAAAGCTCTGGTGGTGGATTGCGACGGCACCCTCTGGCAGGGCGTCGTCGGAGAAGACGGGCCCGCCGGCGTCGTCATCGGCCCGCATCAACGCGATTTTCAGGAATTCCTCATCAAACAGTACCAGGCGGGCGTCATTTTGTGCCTGTGCAGCAAAAACCGCGAAGAGGACGCCTGGTCGGTCTTTGATCAGCATCCCGGCATGCTGCTCAAACGCGAGCACATTTCGTTTTGGAAGATCAACTGGGAGGCGAAATCCGACAACCTGCGGGCGCTGGTCAAAGACATGAACATCGGCATGGACGCGGTCGCCTTCCTGGACGACAACCCTCTGGAACGGGCTGAAGTCGGTTTGCGATATCCCGCCATTTTCTGTCCCGAATTTCCGGACGCCTGGGACGAGCGAACCCGCTGGCTGGAACACTGCTGGCTTTTGGATCATCCAAGGGCGACCGCCGAGGATAAAAAGCGGCAAGACCATTATCGCTCCGAGCAAATCCGCGACAGCCTCAAACAAAGCGCGGGATCGCTGGCCGAGTTTCTGGAAAAACTTGAGCTGAAAATCGATCTGAATCCGGCCGAGGAAGCCGACTACGACCGGCTTGCCCAACTGAGTGTCCGGACAAATCAGTTCAACACCACGACGCTGCGTTTAACCACGCAGGACGTTGCACAATATGCAACCACGCCCGGTATGTCGGCCCATATCGCGCGCGTTCGCGACCGCTTCGGCGATTACGGCCTGGTCGGCGCCATGCTGGCCAGCGCAAAGGAAGGCGCCTACCGGGTGGACGGCATGTTTCTGAGCTGCCGGGCGCTGGGCCGCAGCGTGGAATTCCGAATGGCATCATACCTTGCCCAACAGGCCAGGCAGGCGGGATTAAGCGAAATTATTTTTCCCGTCAAAACAACCGATCGGAACGAGCCGGCGCGAACCTTCCTGACCAAACTCAACGAACTGTGCGGCGGAAACCGCGACAGTGAAAACGGCCTGCATCTCGGCGCCGAAAAACTGGCCGGCTTTCGCTACGAATCCGTCGCGGCTTCCGCGGAAGAAGCGCAAACCGCACCCGGCCAGGACAAGCCGGAAGCCTCCGACAGTATCAGCATACAGAATCGCGAGCCGTTTGTCCGCCTGGCCGGAAACCTGCGATCCGTCGATGCCATCCTTCGCGCCGTTGAGCGCAAGGCCATAGACGCCCGCACAAGATCCGCGGCGGCTGCCGCCCTGTCCGGCGCAGCGCCGGAATCGCAAACCGAAAAAATCATCGCGGACGTCTGGCGGAAAATTCTGGGCATTGACCGCATCAGCACGCAAACCAGATTTTTTGAAGTCGGAGGAACCTCTTTGCTGATGGTCCGCATCGCCATCGAGCTGAAGCGCAATTACGCAATGAACGTCTCCATCATCGATCTGTTCAAATATCCGACCATTTCCGAGCTTGCCTCCTACATCGACGGAGGCTCAACGGCGGTCCATGCGCCGGACGAAACAGCGACCCTGGCCGCCAAACGTCAGAGGGAAGCCCTGCGCGGCCGCCATCTTCCGGATTCATTCAAACGTCTTAAGGAAAAGCGACGCTAACCTGTCTTATGTCTGAAAACGATTCTTTAGAAGGCATTGCGGTCATCGGATTAGCCGGACGATTTCCCCGAGCGGAAAACGTTGAACAATACTGGGCCAATTTGGTCGCGGGCCGGGACTGTTTTACGGAATTTTCCGTCGAGGATGTCATCCGCGACGGCGTGCCTCAAGAAACGGCGAGGCGGTCCGACTACATCCGCCGCATGCCCGTCTTGGACCACCCGGGCGGTTTCGATGCGCGACTCTTCAGATACAGCCCCAAAGAAGCCGAGCTGATCGATCCTCAACAGCGAATCATGCTCGAATGCGCGTGGGAAGCTTTAGAAAGCGCCGGCCACGATCCACAGAGGTTTTCAGGCCTCATCGGCATCTGGGCCGGCATCGGGCTGAACAATTATTTTTTAAAAAACATCATTTCACGCGGACTTTTTGAAGAAGTCGCGGATTCTCAGGCCATCATCAGCAATGAAAAAGACTATCTGGCCACACGGATCGCATTCAAACTGAATCTGCGCGGTCCGGCCATGGTTGTTCAGACCGCCTGCTCCAGCTCGCTGGTCGCCGTCAGTCTGGCCTGCCAATCGCTGCTTACCTACCAGTGCGATATGGCGCTTGCCGGCGCCGTCTATCTGCAGACGCCGCGCGCCCGCGGATATCTCTACCGCGAGGGCGACATTTTCTCTCCGGACGGCTTTTGCCGGGCGTTTGATCAATCCGCCAACGGGACCGTTCTGGGCGAAGGCTGCGGCGTCGTTGCACTCCGCCGGCTGGCCGACGCCGTTGAAGACGGCGACAACATCCTCGCCGTCATCCGCGGTTACGCGGTTAATAACGACGGCGCCTCGCGGGCAGGCTACACCGCGCCGGGCGTATCGGGCCAAATTGAGCTGGTCACCATGGCTCAAACCATGGCCGGCGTTCATCCCGAAGAGATCACCTACATTGAAGCCCATGGAACCGGCACACAACTGGGCGACCCGATTGAAGTTGCCGCGCTGACCCATGTGTTCAGGCAATCCACCGCCAAATGCGGCTTTTGCGGCCTGGGCTCCGTTAAAAACAACATCGGGCATCTGGATGTGGCGGCCGGCATCGCCGGACTGATCAAAACAATTTGCGCGCTGAAGCACAGGCAGCTTCCGCCCACCATCAACGTGGCCGAACCCAATCCCGAGCTTCGGCTTTCCGAAAGCCCTTTCTATGTCGTCAATAAACTAACCGACTGGTGGGAACCGAACAACGGTCGAAGGATAGCGGGCGTCAGCTCCTTCGGAATGGGCGGAACCAACGCGCATGTCATTGTGGAAGAATACACCGGCCGGGGCGGATCCTCGCCCACCTTGCGAAAATGGCACCTGTTTCCTCTTGCCGCCGCCACGCCGGGCGCCTTGACCGCCAATGCGAACAATCTCTCAGAGCACCTCAAACACGATCATGAAGGCGCCATTGCCGACATCGCCTGGACGCTGTCCGCAGGAAGAACGCCGCTTCATTACAGACGCTGCGTGGTCGCGGATTCCACCGCCGCTGCGGCGACTGTGCTTGCGCAACCCAACATCCTGTATTCCACGGAAGGCGAGGCGAATCAGGGCAAGCGCCCCGTTGTCTTTCTGTATTCAGGCCAGGGGACGCAGTATCCCAAAATGGGCTATGATCTGTACTGTTCCGAACCGGTGTTTCGTGACGCCCTCGACGATTGCTCGCGGCTTTTCGGTCCGCTTGCCGGTAAAGCGCCGCTCATCGACATCCTTTATACGGATAACGAAGAACTCGCGGCGACCGTCAACCAAACCGCCATATCTCAGGCGGCCTTATTTGCCTTTGAATACGCCATGTCGCGCCTGCTTGACGCCTACGGAGTCACGCCGGCTGCCGTAGTGGGCCACAGCATTGGGGAATACGCAGCCGCCTGCGTGGCGGGCGTTTTTGCTTTGACGGACGCCGTTGAGCTTGTCCGTGAACGCGGAAAACTGATGCAATCCATGCCCAGAGGCTCAATGATCGCCGTTCCACTGGCCGAAACCGCGCTTCGAGAAATCCTTCCTGCGGAACTGGATCTGGCCGTCATCAACGCGCCGTCCATTTGTGTGGTCAGCGGGTTAACAGAGGATATCGAGGGCTTTGAAAAAAAACTCGAAGAATCCGGCATGATGTTCCGTCGCCTTCAAACGTCTCACGCTTTTCACTCGCATATGATGGAACCGGCTGCCCGGACTTTCAGCGACATCGTTCATCGTTTCCCGAAAAAGCCGCCCATCCTTCCGCTGGCCTCCAATCTGACCGGCGGCTGGACCACAGCCGAACAAATCGGCGATCCATCGAGCTGGGCCCACCACCTGAGGCGCACCGTAAGGTTTGGAGAAAACCTTATTGCGGCCGCCCAGCGTTTCCCGTCGGCCGTTTTTCTGGAAGTCGGCCCCGGCAACACCCTGTGTTCCATCGCCCGGCAACACAGCGACCCGGTTTCCGGCATTCCGGCCATTCCCTGTGCGCGTCATCCTCACCAAAAAGTGCCGGATCAGGCCTTTTTCATCCGGGCGCTCGGATCGCTGTGGTGCTCCGGCGCGGATTTCGACCCCCGTGTTTTTTATCACGGCGAGGCACGCAGCCGTGTCAGTCTGCCCCGTTATGCCTTCGAACACCAGCACTTCTGGCTTGGCGCAGGGTCGCAACCGCAAAGTACCACCGTCAAGCCCGCCTCCCGCTTGCGGGAAACAATGAAAAAACTCTCTTGGCCAACGGCCTTGACCGGAAAAAACCGGCACAAAAAGCGCTCTGTAACCCAGGAAGATCTGATTCATATCTGGTGCAAAGCGCTGGGCGTGGACGCCATCAAACCCGACGACAACTTCTTTGAACTGGGCGGCCATTCACTTTTAGCCGTCAGCATCATCACCGAACTGGAAAAAAACTTCGGTATGCGCCTGCCGCTTGCCTCTCTTATTGAAGCGCCCACCATTGTCGAATTTTTACGGCATATTGAAAAATGGAAATCCGGAACCGCCGCCTCTTATCTCGTTCCCCTCAACATCAAAGGATCGAAACCGCCCTTCTTCCTTTTGCACAGCCACGGAGGCAACATTCTTGAGTACCATCCCCTGGCCAACCTGCTTAAGGCCGACCGACCGGTTTATGCCATTCAATGCCGAGGTCTGGACGGCTCGCCCGTGGAAGAACAGGATGTTGAAGACATGGCCGTCGAATATCTGAAAGTGATTCGATCCGTTCAACCCAAAGGCCCTTATTACCTCGGCGGCTATTGCTTCGGCGGGTACCTGTCGCTCGAACTCGCCCATTTGCTGCGAGCGGAGCATGAAGAGGTCCGGCTCCTGGTTTTAATAAATTCCGCCACGCATCTTTTTAACACCTATAAACCCGGAACCAATACATTGAGGCGTTTTTTGTGTAAACTTTACGACCGGGGCGCGCTGGAGTGGTCGGAATTATCCGGGCAACCCTTCAAAAAGAAAATGCAGCGCATTTGGATGCGGATGGAGCGAATGCGAGACCTTACCCAGAACAAAATTGAACGACTGCTCGACCGAATGCCTGCCGGGTCGCCTTTCCGAATCAAAGAGCATTCTTTGGTCTACCATCTTGAAAACATCGCCGACGCCAACGATCGGGCCTGGGCGCGTTACCGGCCGAAACCCTACGACGGCAAAACATTGTTCCTGCGGGCCAGAAGGCAACCGGCAGGACTGATCCCCGATCCGATGCTGGGCTGGAGCGGCCTGCTGACCGGCGAACTGCACATGTATGAAGTGCCTGAATTCCGTCAAAACATGCTCGATGAGCCCAACGTCCAAGAAATCGCGGAAATTCTGCTCAAACACCTGCCGTGAAATTCTTCAAACAAAAAACCATCTGGTGGCCGACCTGGCAGAGCTGGTTGATTTTACTTGTCGCCGCCGCCCTGCTGATGACCCTTTTCTTTATCCACGCGCACCAGTTCCTGGCGGTCACACAGCGTTCAGAGGGCGCCGACATCCTTGTGGTGGAGGAATGGATGCCCGCCGTCGTTGCGCAGGCGGCAGCGCGTGAATTTGCATCCGGGCAATACAGACTATTGCTGGTCAGCGGACTTCGTGAACAAACCGATAAAGAGGATTCCGCAAATCGCGGGAGGAAATCTTCCATGTTCCGGCGTTTGGTTTCCCTGGGCGTGCCTGAAGACCGGTTGATGGAATGCCATGCGCCGATGACCGAAGCGCACCGCAGCGCGGCAATGGCGGCAGCGGTGAAAAACATCATCAGCGAAAAAGGCATTGCAGCCAAAGGCGTCAATGTGATGGCCCCTGCCACCCATGCGCGGAAGACCTGGTTGGTGCATCGCCGCGCACTGCTGCCCGGAATTCCCGTCGGGATTGTGGCGGTGCTGCCCGGAAACTATAACCCCGCCCGCTGGTGGCTCAACAGCCAATCGGCTAAATGGGTTCTTACCAACTATGCCGGTTTGTTTCATGAATGGGTCACCGGCTTTTGATATGAAAAATATTCTTCTGTACTTTACGGGCACCGGAAATTCCCTTGCCGTTGCAAGATACCTGGCCGCAAAACTGCCGGACACGGAAATTTTCTCCGCCGTTGAAGTCTTGCGCAATGCCCGATTCAATGTCGATTGTGCAAGTTTTGGAATCGTCTTTCCCGTGTGCTGCCAGGATATTCCGGAAATGGTGAAACGACTTGTCGGCAATTTGAAACTGCCGGCGGACGCCTATGTCTATGCCGTCGCCACCCACAACGGCGATGTCGGTTTTTCACACTTCACGCTCGATCGGATTCTGAAGAAAAACGGCCGCCGTCTGCATGCGGGCTTTGCGGTTCTTATGCCCGGAAACAGCATCACTACCGGCAATTCCACCAATTCCGATCAGGAAACGGATCGACGGGTGAAAGCCGCTGAAGCCTGCGTATCCGAGATCGCCTTGCGCATACTCTCGCGGGAAACACCCCCCTATTGCGGTTCCGCCTCGTTGCGGAAACACCTCAAAGGAATGCGCAACATGTTTCGTCATCGCATTCTTTACCGGGTTCCCAATCGTTTCTGGACAACCGACCAATGCAACCTCTGCGGGCTGTGCGCCAGGATTTGCCCCGAAAACAATATTACCGTCTCCGACGCCGTCCGCTGGGGAAAACGCTGCCAGATGTGCCTGGCGTGCATTCACTGGTGTCCGAACCGCGCCATTCAAAACGGCAAAGGCACCATGAATCAAAAACGGTATCATCATCCCGACATCCGCATTGAAGACCTGATGCATCGGGAATAAACCATACCCCGGTGCAGTTGAATTGCCCCGGAACTTCATACGAAAAGCGATAAGCAAGCCATACTATTTTTTCGGAGTTCAAACATGAAACGATTACAAAAAGGAATTGTTCTGGCAGGCGGCGCAGGAAGTCGGCTTTACCCGCTTACCCTGGTTGCCAGCAAGCAACTTCAACCCGTTTATGACAAGCCGATGATCTACTATCCGCTGGGCACGCTGATGACGGCGGGCATCCGCGATATCCTGATCATCTCCACCCCGCAGGACACGCCACGTTTCGAGGCCCTGCTGGGCGACGGCAGCCGCTGGGGCATCAAGCTGTCGTATAAAGTTCAGCCCGAACCCAAGGGCATCGCCCAGGCATTTTTGGTCGGCGAGGAATTCATCAACGGAGAAGCCGTCTGCCTGATTCTGGGCGACAACATTTTCTACGGAAAAATGGATTTGAACAAGATCGTCGATAATTTTGAAAACGGCGCCATCATCTTCGGATACTATGTCACCGACCCCGAGCGCTACGGTGTGGTTGAATTCGATGCCGAAGGCAAAGCCTTAAGCATTGAAGAAAAACCCGCCAAACCCAAATCCAACTATGCCGTGCCCGGCCTGTACCTCTACGATCAGAATATCGTCGGTATCGCCAAGGCGATGAAACCGTCCGCCCGAGGCGAGCTTGAAATCACTGATGTGAACATGGAGTATCTGCGCCGCGGTCAGCTTAAAGCCGTGCCGCTGGGCCGCGGCATCGCCTGGCTTGACACCGGCACGCACACCAGCCTTCTGGAAGCCAGCCATTTCATCGGCACGCTTGAAGCCCGACAGGGCTTGAAAATCGCCTGCCTGGAAGAAATCGCCTTCCGGAAGGAATTTATCGACAAAAAGAAAATGAAACAGGTCATCGACGAAACGCCGAAATCAAGCTACCGCGACTACCTGGAACGCATCATGAAGGAAAAACTGACCTTTCACATATCATAAACCATGAGCTATAGTCCTGCACCTTGAACCTTGAACCTTGAGCCTTGAGCCTTTATCCTTTCGCCTCTGATCTCTGATCTCTGGCCTCTGACCTCTGACCTCTGGCCCCTGTGTAGCAAACAATGCAACCTTAAACCTTGAACATCGTCAGTAAACAACTATAATATAACCAAAATGGAATTGAGGTGATGCCATGAATGAATACATACAAATCGATCACTTAATATGTGGCGGAAAACCGGTAGTTCGCGGGACCAGAATCATGGTAAAAAACATTTTAGGAATGATTGCCGGTGGTTATACAATAGATAAAGTTGTTGAGGCGTATCCCGAATTGACGGTCGAAACGGTGCGTGGCGTCCTCGAATACACTGCAAAAGTTATTGACGAAGAGCAGGTATTCGCTCATGCCTGAGTCAACCTTGCGCTTCCTGCTTGACCAGAATTTGTACTTTTAATGTTTTTTGTCGTAGGGTATGAAAGATGAGCATTGTGTTATCAGTGAGTTTGCCGGAGCAATTGGCGAAAGATTTGAATCGCTATGCCAAGTCTGCCGGACGAAACAAGAGCGATATCATGAAAGAGTCTTTAAGCCTTTACCTTTGGGAAGCTAAAATGAAAAATGTAAGAAATAGTCTTTCCATAAAGGCCAAATTTGCCGGTTTCATTTAACTGTAACCTACAAACTGTTTTTAACCGTTAAGCTGAAACTGGTAACTGTAATTAAAACGTGAACTGTAAACTGTTAACTGTTTTTAATATTGGAGAACATAAAGATGAAAAGCTATTCAACCGTGTTATCAGGAAAAGAAGTCGGCAGGTTTATCAGCATTCCTGATGAATTCCAGGAAATTGATCTGGAAGTCACCGTGAAGCCTGTTAATAGGAAGAAAAATCGTTTTGCGAAACTTGTGATGAACCCTATTAAGGTAGAAAATATCTCAATCCCTACAAAGAATGAAATAAATGAAAGATAATCACGTCTTCGTTGATACAAATGTTTTCATCTACGCTATCATGGAAGATGAACGATCAGAGGTCAAGCACCAGCGCGCTGTGTCCCTGTTCAATCAGCTTTCAGACCAAATCGTCTTCATTAATACGCAGGTGATTAATGAAATATACAGCGTGATGTTGAAGCACGGAATCAACGACAAAGTCATTCAGGACAAGATAGCCCTCATCATTAAAGAAACAAAAATATCATTTATCAATCTTGAAACCATCAAAAAGTGTTGGGACATCCGAATAAAATACCAATACTCGTATTGGGACAGCTTGATACTGGCATCAGCAATTGAAAACCATTGCGATTTTCTTTACAGCGAAGATATGCAGCATAATCAAATAATTCAAAATTCGATTAAAATTATTAATCCCTTTATTAATTGAAATATCAAGTTGCCTGTTCCAGTGAATCGTAACCGTGAGCTGCAAGCTGTTGATTGTTTTTTTCGTCAACTGGAAACTGTAAACCGGTAACTGGCAACCGATAACTGATAACTGTATTTAAACCGTCAACTGCAAACTGGCAACTGTAAACTGTCTTTATCCGTCAACTGGTAACCGTCAACCGTTAACTGTAAACTGCACCTAAAATGAACATCATTAAAACCAACATTCCCGACGTATTCATCATCGAGCCTGCCGTCTTCGGCGACGACCGGGGCTTTTTCTTCGAAAGCTTCAACCAGCGCCTCTGGCATGAAAAAACCGGCCTCGCCACGACCTTTGTTCAGGACAATCATTCCCGTTCGGCAAAGAATGTTCTGCGCGGCCTGCACTACCAGATTCAACAACCCCAGGGCAAACTGGTCCGCGCGGTTGTGGGCGCCGTATTTGACGTGGCGGTGGATTTGCGGAAATCCTCGCCTACCTTCGGACGCTGGACCGGCACGGAACTTTCTGCCGAAAATCGCCGCCAGATGTGGATTCCAGAAGGCTTCGCGCACGGCTTTCTGGTGCTTTCGGACTTTGCTGAATTTCTCTATAAGACCACCGATTACTGGGCGGCCCAATACGAAAGATCGCTTTTGTGGAACGACCCGGCCATCGGCATCGACTGGCCGCAGACGGGTTTGCAGGGCAAAGCGCCGATTCTCTCGTCCAAAGACGCCAACGCCCCGCTTCTTGCCCACGCTGATTTATATCGATGAACGTAAGGGGTAAAGCGTAAGGCGTGAAGCGTTAATTGTTAGCCCGCTTCTGCACATTAGCAGTGATCTGGAAACCTGAAACCGGAAACTGTTAACTGGCAACTGAAATTATCTTTGAACCGTTTTTTTACCTTACTTTAAACTTAATACTTGAAACTTGAAACATAGTTGCCTCTGGCCTCCGGCCTTGCACCTTGAACCTTGAACCTTTTCTTTTAAGGAGTCTGCCATTTTAAAAACAACCCCTTTTACGTTTTTAAAGCCGCTTATCCCCCGCAAAGTTCAGTTAATTTTGCGCCGGATGCTGATTCGCGCCTATCTTCCTTCCTACCGCCATATCTGGCCGATTGACCCGAACTCCAACCGGCCACCGGAAAACTGGCAGGGCTGGCCGGAAGGGAAGAAATTCGCCCTGGTTCTCACGCACGATGTTGATACTAAGCAGGGTCATGACAAATGCCAAAAGCTTGCCGATCTCGAAGAACGCCTCGGCTTTCGATCCTCATTCAACTTTGTTGCTGAAGATTTCAGGCTTTCGGGCGCCCTTCTCAAAAATTTAAAATCCAAGGGCTTCGAAGTCGGATCACACGGCATTCACCACAAAAACCCGTTTAGTTCACCGCAACACTTTCAAATACAAGCGGCAAAAATCAACCAATATCTGGCCGAATGGCAAGCCGTCGGTTTCCGGTCGCCCAGCATGTATCATAACCTGGACATGATCCAGGACCTTAACATCGAGTACGACGCCTCCACCTTCGACACAGACCCATTCGAACCGCAGCCCGACGGCGTGGGAACCATTTTCCCCTTCTGGATTCCCGGACGCAACGGCCGGCCCGGTTATGTGGAGCTTCCCTATACCCTGCCCCAGGATTTCCTGCTATTTGTTCTGATGCGGGAAAAAGGAATCGACATCTGGAAGCAGAAACTCGACTGGATCGTCCAGAATGGAGGCATGGCGCTTTTCATCAGCCACCCCGACTACATCGATTTCAACAACACGCCTCATTACGAAAGATATTCCGTCCGATATTACGAAGAATTTCTTACTTATATAAAAAAGAACTATGAAGGCCAATACTGGCACGCCCTGCCCCGCGATGTGGCAAAATTCTGGACGGCTAATTACAAAGCAAGCCGCCCGGCGCAAAAGCAATCCCGCCATATCTGCATGCTTGCCTACTCGTTTTACGAAAGCGACAACCGCATCATGCGCTATGCTGATGCCTTGCAGGAACGCGGCGACTCGGTTGACGTCATTGCGCTGAAAAGCGAAAATATGCCGACATGCGAACGCCTTAATTCCGTGAACGTTTATCGCATCCAGAAGCGCATCATCAATGAAAAGGCAAAAGCCGCATATCTTTGCAAACTGCTCGTCTTTCTTTTGAGATCCACTGTTTTCTTAACCCGGAAGCATATGAAGCACCGCTATGATTTGATTCATGTCCATTCCGTGCCCGATTTCGAAGTGTTTGCGGCGCTGATTCCCAAGCTTCAGGGAACGAAAATCATCCTTGATATTCATGACATTGTCCCTGAATTCTACGCCAGCAAGTTTGCCGGAGGCAAAGGCAGCTTCTTTTTCAAAGCGCTCGTGAAAGTCGAGCAGCTTTCCATCAAATTTTCCAACCACGTGATTATTTCAAACCATCTGTGGCACAAAACCCTGACCGGCCGCTCCGTTGAGAAAAATAAATGCACAACCGTGATGAACTATCCGGATGAAGCGATTTTTTACAGGCGGCCCAGAACCCGGCAGGACGATAAGTTCATTATGATCTACCCGGGAAGCCTGGGCTGGCATCAAGGGCTTGACATCGCCATTGAGGCTTTTGCAAAAATCAAAGATCAGATTCCCAAGGCCGAGTTCCACATTTACGGCCGGGGTCCGGAAACGGACAATCTGGAAGCCTTAATCAAAACACACGATGTCGGCGATCGTGTATTGATCAACGGCCCCATGCCGATCAACCAGATAGCCGATATCATGGCAAACGCCGACTTAGGCATCATCCCCAAGCGAAACGATCCATTCGGCGGCGAAGCCTTCAGCACCAAAACGCTGGAATTCATGTCGCTGGGCATTCCGATTATTGTATCCGCCACAAAAATCGATAAGTACTATTTTAACGACTCTGTCGTCAGGTTTTTTGAAGCGGAAGACATCGACGATCTGGCCAGGGCCATGCTTGAGATGGTCACAGACTCGGCATTGCGTGAAAACATTCGCCGTAATGCCGACCGCTTTATCGAAGACTTCCAGTGGTCAAAGAACAAACATATCTATTACAACCTGGTGGATTCACTGATCCGCCAGTCCAAATAAAACGCGGTGATCGGCAATGAACAGCAAATTTAGGCTGGATCGCCTAATTACACTATTTCTTTCACGATTCATCCCCCGGAAGGAAACATCCGGGAAAGGCAGACGCATTCCTATTTTGATGTACCACAGCATATCCGATGAAAAAGAAAGTTCCCATCCATACTATCACGTCAACACATCGCCCGCCGTATTTGCCGAGCACATGCGGCTTTTGCACGATCAATCGTATTGCGTGATCAACCTTCACGATATTGAAAACGCATTTCATGATGAAGGTTCCAATAAGTATGCCGTCATCACTTTCGACGACGGCTTTCGTGATTTTTACACCAGTGCTTTCCCGATTCTTGAAAAATACGGATTCTCCGCAACTGTTTTTCTGCCAACAGCTTTTATCGGAGACGAAAGGTTATCTTTTAAGGGAAAAGAATGCCTGATCTGGAATGAAGTACGCGCACTGCAACATAAAGGCATCCATTTCGGCTCGCACACCCATAATCATCCGCAATTACGAAACCTTTCAACACCGGAAATCGAATGGGAAATCGCGCAATCAAAAGACACCATAGAGACCCATCTTGGAACGACCGTGTACGCCTTTGCATACCCCTACAAGTTTCCTGAAAAAAACAACTCTTTCATAAGCGCCTTGCGCGATATTCTGATTACGCATGGCTTTACCTGCTCTGTATGCACAAGAATAGGAACCGCTTCAATCGACGACGGTTCGCATTTTTTAAAAAGACTTCCGGTTAACTCCGGCGATGACAACCGTTTCTTCCTGGCAAAACTTTCCGGAGCGTATAATTGGCTCTATGCTGTCCAACGTGGACGAAAACGACTAGCGGCCGGTTAAGATCAAAAATGAACCATTTGAGCGAACACAACTACATTATTGTATCGCCTGTCAAAGACGAACAGCAGTATATTGAAACGACGATTAAATCGATCGTTTCGCAAACCGTCAAGCCGTCAATCTGGGTGATTGTTGACGATTGCTCCAGCGACAGCACGCCGGAAATCGTCGAGCGATACCGCAAAGATCACCCATGGATTAGCCTCATCAAAACCAAAAGGGACGACAAGCGCCAACCTGGCGCGCCGGTAATTAATGCTTTTAACTGGGGTTATGAAACCGTTAAGGACAAACCTTACGATTTTATCGTTAAACTCGATGCCGACCTGCGGCTTGAGCCGGATTACTTTGAACGACTAATTACTGAATTCGCCAACAACAACAAGCTCGGCATAACCTCTGGCATATATCTTGAAGAATCTGAACACGGCTGGGCGTCGATTGAAATGCCTTCGTATCACGCGGCCGGGGCTTGCAAAATGGTGCGGAAAAAATGCTTCGACCAAATCGGCGGTTTTATCCCCGCCAAAGGATGGGACACAATAGATGAAATCAAAGCCCAGTGCCGCGGATGGGAAACGAGGCATTTTGCCGACAACCCATTCTATCATCTAAAAATTGAGGGATCGGGAATCGGCCTGCCCAGAACAAACATCATGCATGGCGAAATATACCATGCCACAGGCGGCGGTTTTGTTTTTCTGACATTCAAGGTTGTCGACAGAATGTTGTTCGGTAAACCTTTTTTTATCGCCGGCGCGCTGATGCTTTACGGCTTCGCTCGCGCGGCAATAACGCGGAAAAAGCGGCTTGTCACCCCGGACGAGGCGAAGCATTACAAAACCATTTTGAATCAACGCATCTTTAACGGATTAAAAGACATGATCAGGATGAAAAGGTAAAACATGTGCGGAATCTGCGGAATTTTTCACTTTGACGGCGCGCCGGTTGATCGGCAACTGCTCGGCGCCATGACATCGGTTATCAAGCACCGGGGCCCCGATGGTGACGGCTGCTATGTCGCACCGGGAATCGGCCTGGGACATCGACGATTAAGTATTATAGACATCGGCGGCGGCGCACAGCCCATTTCCAATGAAGACGACACCATCCACATCGTATTCAACGGCGAGATCTACAATTACCTTGAACTGCGGGAAGAACTAAAACAACACGGACATATCTTCAAAACACAGTCCGATACGGAAGTCATCATTCACGGCTATGAGACATGGGGAATGGACTGTGTTAAACGATTCAACGGCATATTCGCGTTTGCCCTGTGGGATGAAAAAAGCCGGCGTCTTTTTCTTGCACGCGACCACCTGGGTGTAAAGCCCCTGTACTATGTCACGGTGAAGAACAAGCTTCTTTTTGCTTCGGAAATCAAATCGCTTCTGCAGGATAAAGACGTAAAAAGAGAAGTCGACATCAACAGCCTGCAGGAGTTATTCACATTTCGTTACGTTCCTTCCCCGCGTACGCTTTTCAAAGATATTCTGAAACTTCCACCGGCAAGCAGCATGGACTGTTCGGCCGATGGAATCAGAACCAGCAAGTTCTGGGGATGGAAACCGCTCATTGATTATAGCCGTAAAGAAGAAGACCTAGTAGAGCAGTATCAGGCACTGCTGGAAGACGCCATTCGGCTGCAACTTCGAAGCGATGTGCCGGTTGGTCTGTTTCTGAGTTCCGGCATCGATTCCGCGGCCATTCTGGCAATCATGACCCAGCGGGTTAATAATCCCGTTTATTCTTTCACAATAGGCTTTGAAGGCGGTGAAAAAACAAACGAAACGGACGATGCAAGGCAACTGGCCAATCGCTTTGGAACACAGCATACGGAAATGATCGTCACGCCGGACGACTATGAAAAGTATTACGAAAATTATCTGTGGGACATCGAAGAACCTGTCGGCAACGAAACCGCGGCGGCGTTCTATTTTGTCAGCAAAATTGCAAGCCGGAAGGTGAAAGTGGCCCTCACCGGCCAGGGCGCCGATGAACCCTGGGCAGGTTATCACCGCCACATCGGCGTGAAACTATCCGGCCTGTACAGCCAATTGCCAAAGCCTGTTGCCTCACTCGCACATACCCTGGTGCACAAACTTCCCAGAAACGAACGTCTCAAACGGGGCGTGACGTCACTGCATGAACCGGACATTCTCACGCGATTTGCAAAAATATATTCCTTTTACAGCGATGAAATGAAAACCCTTCTTTTTCAAGACTGGGTTAAACAGGATATTTCTAAAAATAAACATGTCGCGAAGGAAGCCCTGCGCCACCTTTACAACGACGTTGCCGATCTCGACCCGCTTTCGCAAATGCTCTACATCGACACCCGCGCCAACCTGCCGGACGACCTGCTTATGGTGAACGACAAAACATCAATGGCAAACTCAATAGAAGCCAGGGTGCCTTTCCTGGATTATCGCCTGGTGGAATTGATCGAAACCATTCCCCCGAATCTGAAAATTAAGGGATTTCGGGGAAAGCACTTACACAAAAAAGCCGTTGAGAAGTGGTTGCCCAGAGAAATGATCTATAAAAAAAAGAAGGGATTCGCCAATCCCATCGACCAATGGCTGCGCAGTAAAATGCGCAGCTATATTGACGATTGCCTTTTAAGTAATAATGCAGCCATTCATAACTATTTCAACAAGGAATACGTCGAACAACTGGTTAAACTGCACGACCGGGGAAAAGAAGATTACATGCGGCACATCTACCTGCTCATCAGCTTTGAATTGTGGCACAAAAAGTTCATTTTTTAGTAGAGTATTATTTAAATACCTATACCTCACATTAATCGTTTATGGAGTTACTATTATGAGCATTGCGTCTTATTTTAGTAGAACAGTTGCACCGCCGTTGTTCAGGTTAATGAAGATTGATATCTTTCATTACCGCCGATGGTTGCTTGAAACGGAAAAATGGTCACCTGAAAAGCGGGACAAATGGCGGCTTGAAAGGCTTGGTGACATAATTGAACACTGCTGGGACCACGTTCCCTTTTACAAAATGCTATGGGAAAATTATGGCGTTAAAATTCGAAGGCCGCGACACTTTAATGAATTGAATCATTTTCCTATCGTCACGCGTGATATGATTCGCGACAATCGAGACCAATTGATACCTGATAATATTGAAAAGATTCCGCATAAAGCGGATTCTACCGGTGGCACAACAGGTAGTCCGTTAAAGTATTTCCATGATTTGAAATTACATGCGCTTCGATATGGATATGTGCTGATTGGATGGGAATTTGCCGGTTATCACTTTGGTGATGATGTCTGCTATATTGCAGGTGGGTCTTTGATTGCCGAAAACAGATCTCTGAGAAATAGGGCACGATCCTGGCTTGAGCGCGGACATGGCGTATCGTGTGTCGGGATGAATATGGATGTGGCATTAAAATGCCATCAAATGATATTGAAATTCAAGCCGACTGTTATTCATGGATATCCTTCTATGATCGCAGAATTCTGTAACATCAAAGACCACTTCCATCCCGGACCTTACGATGATCTTAAAGCGGTTATAACAACAGCAGAAATGCTTCACCCACATTATCGGAAACAAATCGAGGATAATCTTTGTGTTCCGGTTTTTGATCATTATGGTTTTAATGATGGCGGCCTACTATCCTACGAATGTATTCAGCATAGCGGATATCATTACAACGATCTAGAATCCGTTGTAGAGGTCATCGACCCCGATGCCCACGGTACTGGCCGTTTGGCCGTAACTAACTTGTGGAATCATTCAATGCCATTCATCAGATACGAAAATGGGGACCTCGTGACCTTGAATTCAGAACCATGCTCTTGCGGTCGAATCTATCCTTTGATTGGTAATGTCTTTGGTCGATCTGGCGACATATTAAGATTCGCAAATGGAAACACTCTTGGCACACCCGGGCTTACCCTCATTTTCAAAGAAATGCCTATTGATGGTTGGCAGGTTGTCCAGAAAGGTTTGAATAATATCGAAGTTCGCATTAAGACAAATCATGAAATAAACCCATACGATATCGCCTATATAAAGAAAGTTATTCATCTTCACGCATCAGCTGATGTTGATGTTCATGTCGTTAGAGTTGAAGAATTATCATTAACATCGCGTGGGAAACTTAAACCTGTATTTGTCGAAATGAATCAATGAGACGCACAATGAAAAAAATGACGCTGACAATTGTGATTGTTAACTGGAATACATCCGATCTTCTTTACAATTGCCTGAATTCTATAAAAAAGTCTAACGTAAACATCATCGATAGAATAATTGTCGTAGACAATGCTTCTTCTGATCAAAGCCGGGCGATGGTCGAAACCTGCTTTCCCGAAGTGTTTCTAATTAATAGCGGTGATAATATGGGCTTTGGCAAAGCAAACAATATTGCCATTCCACATGTAAGATCGGCTTATATACTGTTTCTCAATCCCGATACGATAGTAAACAGCAATGCCTTAACCCAAATGTGTAATTTTCTCGAAAATAATGATCGAGTAGGTGCAATTGGCTGCAAGATAATCGACGCACAAAACCATATCGTAGACCTGCCAATCCAAACTGAACTGTCACCCTTAAAAAGATTTTTTCTGCAAATATTTTTCAGTAAGCATACAAATAATATAATTAGACGCATTTATCCATCTCATAATAAACATAAAAGCGGTTTCGTCAGCCATTTATACGGTGCATGTCTGATGGTGAGAAAATATGTTTTTGATCAAGTTGGATGTTTTGATGAACAGTTTTTCATGTATGCAGAAGACATTGACTTGTGCAAACGGATCGGCGCCGCCGGGTGGCTTTTGTACTATATTGCCGATGTTGATATTATTCATCTGGAAGGCGGCGCAAGTGAAAAGGCACCTTCTGACTTCAGCATTCTTATGATGTGCGAATCTGTATCAAAGCTCATGAAAAAATACTATGGAACGAAGGGTGAGCTCATCTATAAATCAGGTCTCCTTATAAGCGCGACATCCAGGCTTATTATTTTGACTTTGATTAATTTCCCTTCTCTCATAAACCGTTCAGATAAGTATCATCAGTACATCCATAAACGCAGAAAGCATCTTCTTGTGTTTAAATGGTGTCTCAATATTTAATTAACCGGATTGGGCACATGTTTTAATATACTCAGTCAGGATAAAGGTTCCAAACACTTAAAATGAACAATATCACCCCTCTCGGTTTCGCTATTCTCTTTTGCGCAGTCATTCTTATTCTTATACTACCGCGCAAGTATGCCGCACTTCCGATAATATTTGCAGCCTGCTTTCTCACGCTCGGTCAACAAGTTAAAATTGCTGTCTTCCACTTCACAGGCTTGAGAATCTTGATTTTTGTAATTTTTGTTCGCTTTTTTTTGAGAGCTGAATTTAAAGGCATCATATTCAACAAGGTTGATACTATATTTCTCATATGGGTCACTTGCAGCGTTGTAATCTATACAGTCTTGCACGGAACGACCGAAGCGCTGATTAACCGATCAGGGTTTGCCTACAATGCAATAGGCATATACATGGCTATACGACTCACAATAAGAGAAATCGGCGATTTTGAAATACTAATTAAAGCACTAGCTTTGATCGCCATACCCTTGTCTTTAATCATGTTGAATGAATATTTAACGGGAAGAAATTTGTTTTCATTTTTCGGCGGCGTACCCGAATACACGGCAATTCGAAATGACAAACTTCGTTGTCAGGGACCTTTTGCGCACCCAATACTGGCTGGCACTTTCGGCGCAACCCTTATGCCATTTCTTTTCAGTCTTTGGTTTAAAAACAAAGAAAAAGTGTTCGCATTCATCGCTTTTTCATCCGCAACATTGATCGTTTTTGTTTCGTCATCAAGCGGCCCTCTGATGGCATATCTGGCCGCCTTATTGGCTTTATGCATGTGGCCACTTAGAAACCAGATGAAACTTGTCAGATGGGGCATTTTTATAGCCGTTGTGGGCCTTCATTTAATCATGAAAGCCCCCGTCTGGGCTTTAATTGGAAGATTGGGAAACCTGATTGGTGGCACTGGTTGGCATCGCGTGGAGTTGATTGACGCCACCGTGGCCCACATTCAAGAGTGGTGGTTCATGGGTGTAAAGAAAACATCTCACTGGGGGCTTGATACACTTCCGGATAATCCTAACATGATTGACATCACCAATCAGTTTGTATCGGAAGCGATTAACGGCGGTTTTATCAAACTAACCCTGTTCGTGATACTGCTTGCATTTTGCTACAGCACTTTAGGTAAAGCGCTAAAACATTTTGATGATAAATACACAAAGATTTTGATCTGGTCAATTGGCGCAACGCTTTTTGCGCATATGACATCATTTTTGTCTGTCGCCTATTTCGATCAGATTACAACTTTCTGGTATATGCTTCTCGCGCTAATTGCCGCACTCGGAAGCATGATTACCACTTCCGCCCATAAAGAAGCGCCATTTCATGAAATCAACACTGCTTGATGCTTTTGCGTTGCCGAAATATTGAGACTTCTAAGCTTAATGATTAAAACCATAATCAATCGCATTGCTGAAAAAGTTCGCAGTGTCGTTTATTCAGCGAAAAAGGACGATATACTTGGGAAAAGCCTGCGCGGTGGCGGTTTTCTTGCTGCGGGCAGTTTTCTGGAAAACGGCGGACGTTTTATCAGAAATATCATTCTGGCACGCCTCTTGGCGCCGGAAGCGTTCGGCATTATGGCGACCATTACGGCATCTGTTGCCGTTATTGAAGCAATCACTCAAATCGGCCTTCGTCAGTCCACCATCCAAAACAAGAACAGTCCCGAGGCAGGTTTTATCAATGCTGTCTGGTGGATTTCTTCCATCCGCGGGCTTTCACTCTATACAATTGCATTTTTTGCTGCGCCGCATATCGCCATCTATTTCAACCAACCCGAGGCAACCAACATTCTGCGAATCGGCTTTTTGGTTGTTTTGCTAAACGGCCTGATCAGTCCGCGTGTTCACCTTCTCGAGAAAGATTTGCGATTCAAGAAGTGGGTCATTTTGATGCAGGGTGCTGCGATTTGCGGTGTGATTATTGCCATTGCTGCCTCGTTTTATCTCAGAAGTGTATGGGGGCTGGTTCTGGGTTATCTTGGGGAATCTTTTTTACGCTTGATTCTCTCATTTATTTTTTGTCCGATGTTTCCTTCGTTCAGGATATCCAGAGAACATGCAGGCAACGTCATTCAGTTTTCCAAAAGAATGTTCGGCCTTCCCATTTTAATGATGATTTATGCCCAGTTGGATATTTATGTGATTGGAAAAATTCTTTCAGTGCAAGCACTTGGCATGTATGTTCTCGTTCGCAGCCTTGCCGATATGCCAGGCACTTTTTATTCTAAAATCGTCGATCCCATTCTTCTGCCTGTGTTCTCCAAACATCAGGATAACATTTCTGAAATTAAACGACTGATTCTTTTAGCCACAAAGCTTTCCGGCATCGTCCTGATTCCCTTTTCATGCTTCATGATTTTCTTCGCCAAGCCGGTTTTAAGAATTGTTTATGGAGTTGACTATGCCGCACTAGCCATTCCCTTTGCCATCATGGCTGTATCAATTCTAATTGTTATGATGGCCACTACAATTGTACAAGGATACTTTGCGCTCGGGCAACCCAACCTTCACAGAAACGCATCTATTGCCAGGACGCTCATCTTCATCATTATAATTTATCCCGCCACAAAATTTCTGGGGCTTACCGGCGCAGCCCTGGCTTCGCTTATCGCTATGATTATTCTCATATCCGTTCAAATTCTTTATGCAAAGCGCATTTTTTATTTTTCAGTCGGAGAGTATTTAAAAACATGGCTTCCTGGAATTAGGTCAGCGCTAATTGTCATCATTCCGGGTTTTTTTCTAAATGTGTTTTTAAACATTGAGGAAATAAAATATTTTTTAATCGGGCTGGCACTTTGTTTTTTTGCATGGGCAATCGGTCTTCTTAAGATGCTACATGATACACACAAGCGGGCTAGCCAATTTACATCATATACATCCGATATTACACATAATTAGGGTCGTTTATGCACAACAAAATCAGAACACTTAAAGACATAATAGATTGGCGCCTCTGTGTCGGGTGTGGCGCATGCGCATCAGTATGCAAGAGCAACTGCATTGAGCTAATTGACTACTCGATCCAGGGTATCAGGCCCTTTATCCATTCTGATAAATGTATTGGTTGCAATGATTGCCTTCAAGTATGCCCAGGCCATGCAGTAGATTTGCTTTCTTCTGCACCTGGTTTTAAGTCATTTCACAATATTGATGAAAAAGGATGGGGACCAATTTATGGAATTTGGGAAGGTTATGCAGTGGATCCAGATATTCGATTCAAAGGGTCGTCTGGTGGCGTAGCAACGGCCTTATCTCTTTATTGTATGGAAGAGATGGGCATGCACGGCACATTGCATGTCGGGGGTAACCAAAGCAATCCAATCGCTAATGAAATATTTCTTGATAGAAACCGGAGTGATTTACTGAAACGAACTGGTTCACGATACGCCCCTGCTTCACCTTGTGCAGGCTTTCGCGAGATTGAATCTGCGCCTGCTCCTTGTATATTTATCGGGAAGCCTTGTGATGTGGCCGGCTTATATAAAGCATGCAGAAGAAATGGTGAATTATTGAAAAATAATGGTCTATCTATATCGATATTCTGCGCAGGAACCCCCTCGACTTATGGAAATATTGAATTGTTAAGAGAATTGAAAATCGATATGCAGAAGATAAAGGAAGTAAGATATCGTGGTGATGGCTGGCCAGGTTTTTTTAATGTAAGCATGTTAGATGGCGAAGCATCAAAACAGATAACTTATAGCCAAGCATGGGGGTTCTTACAGAAGTTCAGGCCCTATCGATGCTATCTGTGCCCGGACGGCACTGGTGCATATTCAGACATTTCTTGTGGTGATCCATGGCATCGTGAAAATGAATCGAGTGATAGTGGGTACTCGCTAATATTAACAAGAACAAAGCGGGGAGAAGATGTTCTTTCTTGTGCAGCATCTGCCGGCTATGTCGCGCTTCAGCGCACTGACATTCAATCACTGATCGCCTCTCAATTTGGTCTTTTATATAAACGTAAAGAGATATGGGGAAGATTAATTACAATGCGTGCGTTTGGATTACCCACACCCCAATACCCAGGATTTGAACTCGCAACACAATGGCTCCATTTACCTACCATCGATAAGATTAAAACAATCCTTGGAACAGCAAGAAGAATTATACAGCGCCATTACCGCGCACCTGCGTCACTTCCGCACGCGCTACTTTAAAGCCGTTCCGATTGATGCAGTTTTAGCCACACTTAAATAATCATATTATTTATTAATCATTTTATGGAATAAATGGAGCAATATTCGTGAAATATTCATTATGTTTTTGTCTTTTGGGTTCAAGCTTTGAAACATCCAACCTTGGTGTGGGCGCGTTGACTGCGGGAACCATCGAAAGCATCCTAGCCAGTCATCCGGATGCCGAAATAACGCTTCTGGACTATGGAAAAGAAGGCAAAACTTATCAATTTAAATCCAGCCGGGGCGATGTTCCAGTTCGTCTTTTGAACATTCGCTTCTCGAAAAAGTTTTACCTGAAGAACAACATCGCCTATCTGATTTTTCTCGCCCTGGTGCTCAAAATCATACCCGCTAAAAAGATCAGATCTTTCATTATACGCCGCAATTCCTGGCTTCACGACATTTGTCGCGCCGATGTGGTAACATCCATTGCCGGCGGCGATAGCTTCAGCGATATTTACGGCCTTGGCCGCCTTATTTATGTCGCACTGCCCCAGATTCTTGTTTTGCTTTTGAACAAAAAGTTGATTTTGCTGCCCCAGACATACGGCCCTTTCAACGGCCGCGCAGCCAGGGCTATCGCGAGGTTTATTCTCAACAGATCCCATACGATTTATTCTCGCGATCGGGAGGGCCTGGCTGAAGTTGCACAACTATCAGGCAACAAGGAAATCGACGAAAAGCTGCATTTTTGTCACGATGTCGGGTTTGTGGTTCAACCTTATGAATCCGCCGGTCATAACCCCGACACTCTGAACATTCCTGATGCCATGACCCGAAATCTTGTTGGCCTGAACGTGAGCGGTCTGCTATTTATGGGAGGCTATACCAAGAAAAACATGTTTGGACTCAAATCAAACTATGCCGAACTGATATACGATTTGATCCATTACATGATTGAAGTTAAATCTGTTCCCCTTGTGCTTGTTCCGCATGTTTTCGGAAGCGGGGCCAACTCGGAAAGCGATTCGGCCGTTTGCGAACTCATCTACAAGGAGTTAAAGCCGCGCTACCCCCAAATGCTTTTTCTGGCTTCAGGCCTTTATAACCAAAGTGAAATAAAATACATCATCGGGCAATGCGATTTCTTTATCGGCGCGCGCATGCATGCCTGCATCGGAGCTCTATCCCAGTGCATTCCTGCAATCGGCATTGCCTACAGTAAGAAATTCAAGGGAGTGTTCGAAACGGTTGGCATGGAAAGCCTTATTGCCGACCCAAGGCTTTCCGACAAAGACGAAATTCTCCAGATTATCGATGCCGCCTATGATAATCGTCTTCAGTCGAGGAGTATTCTTAAGCAGCGAATTCCCGAGGCAAAGCAAAATGTGTTTGACATATTCAAGAGTATCGACTTTAAGGCTTATTAACGGTCTCATAATAGTATGCAGATCGATTTTGATGCAGCACTGCATGGTCTTACCGGCCTTGTGACCTTCAGGTTACGAAAGCCGGGAACCACTTAAAACATTCGGCATTCCGGCTTTCGCCGGAATGACAAACGTGAAAACAATGATAAGACGGTTATTAGTTACATAAATAAAAGCATATCCTTTATTGCAAGGTGGTGTTGCATGAACTCAAAACATACCATCGGATTGACGTTAAAAAAGGGCATCAGAAATATCTTTCTGATGTCCTTTTTTTTGAGTGTGTTTTCCCTTTTCGTTTACGCCCCGGCATGCCCGGCTGCCGACATTTACGTTGCCCAAGGCTCGACAGGCACTGGCACAGGAAATTCATGCCAGTCGGCACGTTCCATTGAATGGTTCAACAATCCAGCCAATTGGGGAAATAACGCCGGGCAAATAGGCTCCGGCGCTACGGTGCATTTTTGCGGAACAATCAGTTCAAAAGCCTTTATTCAGAAAAGCGGTTTGCCCGGAAAACCGATAACATTTCTTTTTGAACCCGATGCCAGGTTCAGTGCACCGACCTGGGGCGCAAATGACAGCGCGGCGATCAATGCATCATCGAAGGAATACTTTATTATCGATGGCGGTGAAAACGGCACTATTGAATGCACCGATAATGGAACACCCGCAGGCAACAGGTATTCCCCCACCGGCAAATCGATTGAGCCATCACTTACCCGCACTAATTCGGACAACACATACGGCATTGGTTTAAGACAATGCAGCAATTTTGAAGTTAAAAACCTGACCATCAAGGGAATCTATCGGCGCGTGCCCAAGTCGAACGACGCCAGAAGACACGGCAGGGCCATTTGGATTGCATCAACCGGAAGCAATATCTCGATACACGGAAACACCATCAGCGATGCCTATTTAGGCATTTATGCTTACACTTCATCAACCGATGCGGATAACATCCGTATTTTTAACAATCGTTTATCGAATCATAGCACGGCCATTGTTGTCGCGCTTGCCGGTAAGGCAAACATCACAAATGCCTCTATTTCCGGAAACACCATAACCGGCGGCGGTGAAATCTGGCAGGGCTGCTGGGGATGCAAAGGCTACCCCGACTGCCCGGAAGGAAAAGGAACAGGATACACCTGCGAAGGCGGCGATGTATGGATGCATTGCGATGGCATTCACACATGGGGAAACTACCCGGGCCATCATCTGGCCATTGATATTTTTAATAATCGTATTCAAGGCAGTTTCGGCACGCACACGACTTCTTCAATTTTTCTTGAGGATTTTACAACACCTGCTCGTGTGTATAACAATGTTGTGGAAGGCAGCACATTCGCAGGCGCACAAAATGGACTGATCGCTTTGATATCACGTGGATCTAACGATTATACAATTTGCAACAACACACTGATCGGAACAGGCAATGCCATCAGAAACAACGCCGTCTATCTGAGCAATCGCGCAAATGCTCAGCCGACTGTCAATATAAAAAACAATATCATCATCGATTGTTATATTGGCATCTACGATAACCAGGGAACCAGCGCGATTTCTTCCGACCATAATCTTTTCTATGATAATGCCTTCATCGGCCGAAGCGGTTCGACCTGGTATCGCGACCTTTCAGGCTGGCAATCATCACGGGCCAACGAAGACACACTGCTTGATCGAAACAGCCTTAATAAAAATCCGCGTCTTACAAGTAATTACAACCTTTCAAAACAATCGCCTGCCAGAGACAAAGGCGCGGCCCTCGACAAAGAATTATCTTGCATAAATGGGAAAACATGCATAGACATCACCGGAAATATCAGACCCTACAACTTGCAGTGGGATATCGGAGCTTACGAATACGTGAATGCCGGATCAAACTCAGACTAGCCGGCGGCTGAAATGACGAATTTTCTAAATTGACTTTGTCTGACTGATATTTTGATGTCGCTTCCGCGACGTCATCATTGAAGTGAAAGGACAATACATGAAACTAAAAATATTTCTGCTCAGCTTTTTGTTGATGTCGATTTTTCCCGTCTTTTCTCATTCGGAAGATATTTATGTTGCGCAAACCTCCGCCGGATTCGATTCTGGTGTAAGTTGCGGCAATGCCCGTTCGATCGACTGGTTTAATTCGGCCGCCAACTGGGGCGATGGCGCAACTTTAATCAGCCCCGGCGATACGGTTCGCTTTTGCGGAACAATATCCACCACCGCGAAAGTTCAGGCAAGTGGAACGGCCGGAAACCCGATAACATTACGATTCGAAAACGGCGCCAGGTTTTCCAAACCGGCCTGGGGCGTTGGCGCCCTTTCATCCTCAGCTATTTATGTATCACGCAAAAACTATATTGTGATCGACGGCGGTGCAAACGGGATTATTGAATGCACCAACAACGGCAGTTCAGCTGCAACAACGCCTGCAGGCAGCTTCGGCATTCAGCAAAATGCCGAAGGCGTTTATTTGGACACTTGCGATAACTGCGAAGTGAAAAACCTGACCATTCGGAATATCTATCAACGTGTTCCAAACTCAAACGACTCGAACGCCCACGGCCGCGGCGTGGTTGTTATAAACAGCAACAATGCCCGCGTTAACAACAACACCATCAGCAACGCGTATTTCGGCATTTACGCCTACGCCTCGTCGGCGGCCAAAGAAAATTTGAATATTCACGAAAACGATATATCCAAAATTTCAACGGGCATTGTCACGGCTTTGGCCGGGGCGGTGAACTATTCAAATATCTACATCTATAAAAATAAAATCTATGACGGCTATGTTTGGGACGGCTGCTGGAACAGTTGCAGCACCTGGCATCACAACGACGGCATTCACACATGGGGAAACTACTCGTCCAATCGGCTCGGCCCCGTGTATATTTATAACAATGAAATCGGCGGCGATTTCGGCCAGCATACCACTGCATACATATTTATATCGGACTACACTTATCCCGTGGCGATTTACAATAACCTTCTTTACACCACTGCAGACAGACCGACAAACGGTTATGTCACGCTCCACTCATATAAGTCGGGTGTCTCTGCACGTGTTTATAATAATACGATCAAAGGTCCGGCATCGACAACCGCAGGGGGAAACGCCGTTTATGTTTCCAATTCGGGCGGCTGGACATTGGACATGAAAAACAATATCTTAATGGATTGCTACATCGCTTTTTACGACAGCCAGGGAAACAGCAACGTGACATCGGATAATAACGTCTTTTTCAACCTCAATACAGTCGGGCGCTTCGGCAGCAACTGGTACAGCACTTTGTCATCCTGGAGAAGTGCGCTGGGGGGCTGCCCCGGCTCCAACAACGACTGCGCGAGCACAGCAGCAAACCCGAATCTCGATTATTCGTTGCGGCCGACCTCGTCGTCTGCCGCTGCTATCGACGCCGGTGTGTCGCTTTCTTCGTTTTTTTCGTTTGACTTTAATTTTGCCTGCCGTGGTCAGGGCGCAGGCTGGGATATTGGCGCTTTTGAATATACTGCCAGCAGCAATGCCTGCACATCCAAACCAAGTTCGTTGACAACCTCGCCGGACTCCGGAAGCACACCGATTATCGGCGGAGGCGACGGCGGCGGTGGCGGGTGTTTTATTGCCACAGCAGCCTACGGATCTTATATGGACCCACATGTGTTCGCATTGCGCAACTTCCGCGACAAACACTTGTTAGCCAATCCGCCGGGGCGGTTGTTCGTGCGTTTCTACTACCGGTATTCACCGCCCGCGGCCGCTTTTATAGCGAAACACGAATCCTTAAGATTTCTTGCGCGGGGTTTGTTAACGCCTGTTGTGTATGGCGTGAAGCACCCCTATGCGGCAACACTTGTTTTGCTGAGTCTGCTTTTACTTATCGCGGGCAGTCTGCGATATTATCGCAGCCATTGATGTAAAGGCAGTCGGCGGTTATTCCATTGCTGCTTTTTCACATTGCAGTTGTCTTTTCCAGCAGCGCTGCATAATACATTCTTTACCAATAAAAGAGGCCTGTTGTCGCTCCGCCAACAGGCCTCTTTCTGCATCATCCTCTGCGCTGTTTTATTGTCAATTTATCATCTTTCTCTTATTTCCATCATCTATCACCTATGAACTATCAACTATCCACTATCAACTATCCACGCTTCGCGTTATCTCACCCTCACAAAAGCCTTTCTGGGCCCGTGTTCAAAATAGGTGTCGCTCATGTCGTGGGCGGGCTTTACCATTCGCTTTCGCCGCACCACCAGGAAAACCGCCAGAAGAAGAATCAGAACAGCAGCGCCTGCCTGTTTCGGGTAGGCCACCGCATAGACCACAGGGGTCAGCGCCAGGCGAACCAGCGCCCGCAGGGTTTCGTTCTGTGCGATCGAGTCGGCAACGGGCGGTGAATGTCGGTAGTAAAGCTTTACAAACCGCTTGCCCAGGCCGTTCTGCATCAGCACCTTGTCGCGGAATTCGCGCAGCACTTTCACATGGGGGTTCAGGTACGATCCGAAAGCCGCAGTGGCGATGAAGCATCCGCCGCCACCGCCTCCTCCTCCGCCACCCGCAAATGAAACGCCGCTGGTCGTTTTATTGAACGTTGCTGTAACAGAGGTTGTGTCATTGATTGTAACCGTGCAAACACCCGAACCCATGCAGGCGCCCGACCAGCCGGCGAAGGTATAGCCGTCTTCAGTGGTCAGCGCTTCGAGTGTAACGGTGACACCTTCCGGGTATTCAGCGGAACAAACATCGCCGCAATCGATTGCTTCCGTCTCAGGTGAATAGGCAAGGCTCACACCGGCGACAGCAATGCTTACGCTTTTAACCAGGCCCTTGGCCTGGCCCTTGCCGTTTTTAATGACGGTAAAGGTTTTTTTATCGTTGTCAACCGGCGCCGCTGTGAAGGTTGCCGTTACGGTTTTCGCTTCAGTCATCGATACACTGCAAGAGCCCGAACCCGTGCACGCGCCGGACCAACCGGCAAAGGTGCTGTTTTCCGAGGCCGTTGCGTAAAGCGAAACGTTTGCGCCGTCGGAATATTCAGCCGAACAGGCGCTTCCGCAGTTGATGCCGCCAGGCGCACTGCTGACAGAGCCGCTGCCGGTGCCGGCAAGGCTGACTGTAAGCGAATAATTACTTGGCACAACAGGAATCACTGCGAAGTTAGCCGTTACAGATTTGGCCGAGTTCATCGTGACCATGCAGGTGTCTGTTCCAGAGCACGACCCGGACCAGTGGGAGAAGGTGTAGCCGGCACCGGGGTTGGCGCTCAGCGTAACCAGCTCGCCTTGCGGGTAGCTGTAGGAACAGGTTGATCCACAGTTGATTCCCGATGGGTTACTGGTGATCGATCCAGTGCCGTTTTTGCCGACGCTTAGCGTGTAATTCGGAATGGCGGCAAAGGTCGCCGTTACGGTTTTGTTTTCATTAAGCGTTACGCTGCAGGTTCCCGTGCCGCTGCATGCCCCGGACCAGCCGGTAAAGGTGTAACCGCTTGCGGGAACGGCAACAAGCGTTTCCGTTGCGCCGCTGGAATACGTGTTTGAACACGTGCTTCCACAGTTTATGTAAGAACCGCTGACCGTTCCCGAACCGGATTTCATGACAGACAGGCTGTGGGTATAGGATCCGCCGGTCGTGTATTCATAGGCGCCGATATCCCAGTAACCGGAACGAATATTTCCGGCTTTATCGGTTGCAAACAATGCCCCAAGGTTGATTCCCGCATCAATGGCGGGTGAAGTGGATTGCAGTCTAAAGTCCGATGAGGATCCAAACAGAGGATTTGCAACCTGGCTGTTGCATTCATTACCGCTTCCGGGGCAACCGCCTAGATAGGACTGCCATGATGAAATACTGGAATACCATGTACTGCCACTACGCCCCACAGTACCGATATTGTGAAAGATATTGTTATCCGTCTTAATGTCACTTATGCCTTGGCTATCATATACTGCGATATAACAGTCTTTAATAATGTTGTTTTTTATATCGACCAGCCAACCATTTGCGTTAGATATATAGATGCCATTACCACCGGTATTATTAGAAGCAGCGCCTTTGATAGTGTTGTTATAAACATTAGCAACTGCACCTGCTTTTCGTGACGCGAGGGTAATGTATCCATCAGTCGTTTTTTCAGCAGTTGTATATAGCACGTTATTGTAAATAGTAATCGGTGTGACATAATCTTCAGTAAAAATCAGCGCTGTCGTCCGCGCGCCGAAATCACCGCCTATTTCATTATTATAGATGTACACAGGGCCAAGCGTATTATTGGAATAATTGCCCCATAGGTGAATTCCATCGTTGTGATGCCATACCGAACAACTGTTCCAGCAGCCATCCCAAACATAGAAGTCATAAATTTTGTTGTCATATATTGAGACATCGGAATAATTAACAGCCCCGGCTAAAGCTGCAATGATACCCGTAGATACTCTAGAAATGTCATTCTTGTATACATTCAGTACTGACTTACTGGCTGATGACGCATACGCATAGATTGCATAATAAGCATCGTTAATAACTAGATTACTCAAGTTGACACTATCAGTATTTTCGACCTGAATCGCCTTTTGATATTTTCTTGGGTCATCGGAATCCGGTGTTCGAATATACAGGTCTTTTATTGTTAAGCCCGTAACGGTTATGTTCGAACCACCACTGATGTATATTCCTTTGCCATCTTGTTGATTTGCCTTTGCCGTTCCGTTATCCGTTGCTTCAATAATACCAACGTTTCCCCCATCAATGGTTATATAGTTTCTACTGCTTATTCGAATTGCGCCGTTTATACCCCAATAAGGGGCACTGAACTTTGCGCCCGGCAGAAACTTCACCGTCACGCCCGGTGCATTAAAGCTTCTGGGAATGGTCAATGTGGATGTGAAAGTACCGCAAAGATTAATTGTGTCGCCTTCAACAACGTTTGGACTGGTCCAGTTCCAGTTGACGGCTTTTGCGTTGGCACAGCTTAAGCCATCGGCCGATCCGGCCGCCGTTTGAGCAATATAGTATTCTGCGGAAAATGCTGCATGAGAGAAAAGCAATATGAGAAGGCAGGTGAGAATGGCAATGCCAAAATTGTTTAAAGTGGTTCTTTTCATGTTCTTACCCCCGGTTTTCTAAATAGGCGGCTTATTTCTCCGCCATCCGGGGGTAAGATCGTCGAAATCCAAAGTTGTGTCTGTGACCGGAAGCACAAAACGATGCGAAAGCGAAACTAAAATAAATGACCGAATCTGACTATTCTTATATTTTCAAATATTTAAGAACTTCTAGCATGAATGGCGTTCCTTTGTCCGCACCTTTTGGTTTAATTTGCCGCAAGATATCATGCCGCTTGCCTAATGAACGCCGCATTATTCACTTGCCTTTAATATTATTAGGTATTTATAGATTTCTTCTTGCGTACCCTTCATAATCGGTGTCTAACCAATGTGTTCTATGCCTTTGTCATAATTTATTGTTTGACAAGCGTCGACGTTCTAAATAGGGTTTTTCCACGAAACAAAACCAAACCAAAAAACTGAATAAGCGGATTGCCTGGAGGGTTTGAATGATATCCTTGAAAAGGACATTCGGGTTGCTTTCTTTGACTTGCCTAAGTGCTTTTTTTCTGAGTTGCGGGGGCGGTTGCGATTCCGGCGGGTTTGTCCCGGCATCGTCACCCGGTTTCACACCTTCCTGCACCGGCGCAAGCCCATCTTGGACTTCCACGCCGGATTACGAATCAGTGGCATCCTGCGTTTCTCAGGCTTCTTCCGGCGACACCATTCATATTCTGGCGGGTCGGGCCACTTGGCGCGAGCGAATTTCGCTCGGGGCAAAGCAATTGTCTATCGTCGGCGCGGGTATTGATGAAACAATCATCCGCACCAGTCTGCCGGACAGTTGGATGACGCATGTGATTCACCTCGGAACGGGTGGCTCGCGATTTGCTGATCTGACGGTGGATGCAACATCGGGCGTCATAATCGTCGATGGCCAGGGTTTTGCTGTGGAACACGTGAAGTTTACAACAACCGAGGCGTCAACACGCGCTCTTGTTGTCAACCGCTCCGGCGCTCACCCGACCGGTGTGGTTCATTCATGCAGATTTATAAATACCTCAGTTTTTGTAACGGGTGGCGGCACAGGAATGAATTCGCAAAGCGCTGTCTGGGCGGAAGCGCAAACGATGGGAAGCGAAGACGGAATTGTGTTTTTTGAAGGAAATTCTTTCAATCGAACAAACAACGGCACGGCCAACGTCATCGACGGCAATTATGGCATACGCTACGTTTTCCGCTATAACGACGTTATCACTTCTGGCACCACTCAGAGCAACTCGGCTCTCTATATCGAGGCGCATTCCGTCCAGTGGGTCAACCGGGCGGTTCAAAGATGGGAGGTTTATAATAATATTATCGACAACCAAGGAGCTGGGCATTATTATCCGTTCCGCATCCGGGCCGGCACGGGCCTGGTATTTAACAACAACATCCTAGGCAACTGGACCAATTACGGCATCGCACTGGATAATGTGCGCTGCTACGCGACGGCCGATTTCAGCGGAAAATGCGATGGAACCTCTTACTGGGATGGAAATGAAGGTGTGGGCGACGAGGCTGGTTATCCCTGCCGCGATCAGATCGGCCGGGGTGACGATACGGCGCACTGGCGGACTTTCACGATCGAGTCCTGCACGAATAACAGCGCAGGGAAAGTCCGTCTCACGGCAACCGGTCATGATTTATCCACCGAGAATAAAGCCACGATCGTTAGTTCATCCGGCTTATCCGGCTGTGGCGAAGGATTTTCCGGAGGTACGTTTCCTATTCTGTCGGTCGGTTCTGATACCATTGATATCGACCTTAATTACACGGGCCCGAAATCAGGAAACGGGTATATTCTGGGGCGGCCATCTCAGCAATCCCTGATGCCGGCTTATGCCTGGAACAACAAGCGGGCAGACGGAACAACCGAAGTGCCGTTTCATGTCATTAATGATTCGCAGAATCACGTCAAGGCCAATCGTGACTATTACAATTTCACAAGCGCCTTTGACAGCACGTCCGGCGTCGGCCGAGGCCTGCTATCCGCCAGACCCGCAACCTGTACGGTGAACACGGCTTATTTCGCAACGAATGACGGCCCCCTGGGAACTTTATATAAATGCACCGCAACCAATACATGGACCAAACACTTTGAACCTTACACCTGCCCGCATCCGCTGGCCGGATTAACCGGAACTTGCAGCCCTGATGTAGCCGGCACAAGCGGTTACAACTTGTGATGTTATTCCACCTTTTTTAAATTGTTCATTGCGCTGGAACGCCCGCCCTTGGAAGGGCGGGCGTTTTCATCTGGACTGATCATTGCTTTATGCAGCCGCAAGAATTTTTCATCACTGAACCTTTCGCCAACGTATGATGAACATCCTTTATGATAAAAAACTTTGATCACAAAAAAGTTCATCAAATTCTTTCCTGCCCGCAAAAGCCAAAAGCGGCAGCGCCATTTCAAAGCCCCAGCATTGCCGGTCGATCTGTATTGCGGGGGGCTTTTCGATGTCCGCTTTCACACCATAATGGATAACAGCTAACGCCCGAAATATTTTCACCAGTTTTGCATTAAGGCCGGCACGGAAGACCCGCCGCCAGACAATATGATGTTTCGGTTCAACCATGGTTTCTTTCATTTCATTGTTTCCTAAAATCCAGCGAAAGCCGCGAACCAGCGGTTCCCGAAATTCGCTGTGCCCAAGATCGACGGCTTCCAACAAAAAAAACGGCGCATAGGCATACTGGTGGACGGAATACACCGGATAGAAGTCGGCGACTTTGCCGGTGGGAACATGATACATCCAGGCCCATTGTCCATCGTCCCCCTGAAGTTCAACAAGCTTGCGGACGATTTGCAGCCCCAGCCCGGCGGCCCGGCCGTCGCCGGTCCTGCGGGCATAAAGCAGCAGGGCATAGGCAATATAGGCGTGGGCGCCGAACGACGACCAGTTGCGCCGAATGCCTGCGGTGTGCTCGCGAACCAGTTTGGTTTCGTCGGAAATGTATTTTGATTCAGCCAGTTTGACCAATGTACCGGCACGGTCAACATGCTTTTTATCGCCCGTCACGCATGCGATGATCATCCAGGCCAGCCCTTTCGCCGAAAGGTTTTTCAGGCGTGGAGCGGCTGTCAACAGGGATTGAAAAAGCGCCTCGGCCGCCTGCGGGATGGGTGTGCCGATGGCTCTGCCCGTCCAGAGGGTTGCGGCGATATCCTCCGGCGAGTGCGCCATTTCATGAATACGCTTTGCCATGAGATGAAAGTCGGCTTCGGGATCCAGAAAGATGTCATTGCCCTGCTCTTTCGCTTTTTGAAGTCCCATCAAGGCATTCATGGTAAACCGATATTCATTCCTTCGGTCACGATAATAGACCATGCGGTCGCCCACAAGCTGTCTTGAAGCGGAAAAAAGGTTTTCTGACGGAAGGTGGGCTTTTTCCAGCCCTTTGATGCAAAACTGAATGAACCGGTTTGTTTCCATTAAGCAGGCGACCTCCTCAATTGATAGGCGGATGCTTCCAGGAGGCTTCAGTATAGAAAGTTAATTTCTCATGTCAAGGAAAAGCGCCGCGGGGATTAAGTTTCACGTTTCAGGTTTCAAGTTTCAGGTTTAAAGTTTCACGTTTAAAGTTTCACGTTTCAGGTTTAAAGTTTCACGTTTCAGGTTTAAAGTTTCAAGTTGGCAGTTAGCAGTTGGCCGATTAAGTGCATAGCTCAGAGGCCATAGGGCAGAAGTCAGAAGTCAGAAGTCAAGGTCGGCGGGAAGTAAAAAGGCGGGGTTGCATTTCCCCCGCCTTTTTTGATGTTCATGCAACATTTTTTCCGCGTGCCGGTTGAAAGCAGTTTACCTTTTGAACAGACGCCTTACACCGGCAAGACCAAGCAAACTCAAGCCCAGCAGGATCAGGGATGCGGGCTCCGGCACCGAGACCGACAAAGCGAATGCATTATCGACAAATACTTTTGTCAGCTCCGTGTCGGTGTTCTGGGCGTTGATGTTGATGTTGGCGTTCATCGGAACACTGGCCACGTCGATGGTGTTGGCAATCAGGAACCAGTCACTAAAGTAGCTTTGGTAGGAGGCATACCAGGTAAAGTCTGAAGCGCTAAGAATATTCCCAACTGAACCTCCGATGGTTGTCCACTGCAGATTGTCGATCTGAAGGCTGATTTGAATCTGGTCCCAGTTTGATTCGAAGGAATCGGTGGCGATTTTGAACCAGGCGCCGTAATACAGTAAGCTGCCTTCGGTAATGACGAACGACTGATACAGAGACCCGCCCGGAATCCTTAAAAACGCCGAGGCGTTGCCCTCGTAAACAAACTGCGGATCGAGATTAGTTAAAACCGATCCGCCTTCAGTCCAATTGTCAAAATTCCCCGATGAACTGTAATACTCAAATCCGGGGTTGCTGATAAAGTTTGCATACGCATAGCCGGCCAGTGAAAGAAAACAAATTAACGAAAATAACAATATTTTCTTCTTCATACCCTCGCCCCTTCCTTGTTTTGTTTACCCGCCTGCCTGGTTGTCGGAACTTTCGCGCCCTTTTCTTCGTCATTGCAGCAAGTTTTACACCATATAGGCATGTATCTGTATTCACCATCCATTTGCCGAAGCCGTTTTTCAGCAGCGTGAGATCCGTAAATATTTTCGACACTTTTTTGAAATTTTAAATTTGCTTCGATACAAGGCTAAGACTGACCTCAAACCGGCGCTTTTCAGTGTCGGATTAGTTTACAATTCATGTATCTAAGTTTTCTATCCGTATTTTTTTCAAACAATACTATTCAGCCTTAGATTGATTTTATCTTTATATTTTCAGTGACATAAGAGATTTGCTCGCGGCTTACCCACAACTGCCCGTTCCATGGCATGGCTGTTGCAATCTCCTTGGCCGATACGATTGTTAGTAAAGAAACCGACATAAGCTCAAATGAAAAGGGGATGAATAATGAAGAAAAAACTGGCAGCTCTTTTAATTTCGGTTGTAATGCTTTTTGCATTCAGTTCAGCATCGATGGCCGATACGATGACTTTGACCGACGGCCCCGGTAGTGTAAACGCCGGCATGTTCTGGGCAACCACAAATGATTTCGGCACATTCGGAACGTTTTGTCTGGAAACGAACGAATACGTTACTTTAAACACACCGTATAGTTATACTCTTGCCACTTACGCAACCGCAGGCGGCACGGGCGGCGCTTATGAAGTCGAGCCCGGCGTGATCGGCGATCCGATCAGCTCTCAGACCGCTTATTTGTACACACAGTTCAGGTATGGCGCTTACAGCCTTACGAATGCTGAAATGAGCGCTCTGCAGGTGGCTATCTGGATTCTTGAAAATGAAAACTACAGCGGCCAGGGCGTAACAAGCGCCATGGTCACACGAGCAAATGAATTGATCGCCGAAGCGAACTCGGCAAACTGGCAGGGCATCGGACAGGTTCGCGTAGCTAATCTGTACAGCGGCAGAACGAAGAAACAAAGCCAGCTGGTCTTGGTTCCCGAACCCATGTCGCTGTTGCTTCTGGGCTTTGGTTTGCTGGGCCTGGGAGTCGTGGCGCACAGAGCCAGAAGATAGTTCAATATCATTCCCGTTAAGAACCCGCGGCCAACGCCGCGGGTTTTTTATTGGTGATTATTGTTGTCTTTCTGTCGGGTTCTTTTACAGCATCTTTTCTGCGTTTCGCATTCTTAAAGCTTATAAATGATATCCTCCAACTTCATGCCTTGACCTAATCATACACGCTCGCTGTGTGATGAGCCCGAGCCAAACGCTGCCTGTCTTGAACAATCTTTAATTGGCCCGACAAAGCATTTGACATTTTTCGCAAAAAGAACTGTAATCGCAACGCTCAGAAATCAAAACACCTCTACAGCTTAATATCGACGTCAAGGAGTAAATGCTTATGTCTTCGGCATGCAGATTTTTGCTTTGGGCGGTTTTAGGCATATTGGCCCTGAATGGTTGCGGCGGCGGGGGCGGCGAATCAGGCGGGTTTTTCCCATCGTCGCCGGACTATACGCCGTCTTGTTCGGGCGCAAGCCCCGCCTGGACCTCGACGCCGGATTACGAATCGGTCGCATCCTGCGTGTCGCAAGCTTCTCCAGGCGATACGATTAATATTACGGCCGGCGAAGCCAATTGGCGCGCAAAGACCCTTTCCGTCAACAAAGCAATCCGCATTATCGGCAATGGGCCTGACACAACGACGATCAGCGGTAACGGAACCGTGCCCCTGTTTGACGTCAGCACCGGATCTTCGACGGGCGCTTTTCCCTTCAGACTTTCCGGTTTGAAGCTTTCCGCGCCGCAAGGACGGCTTTTTCAGATCAGCGGCGCAGGCAGCGGCTGGCGAATCGATCATAACGTTTTTCAGGGAACGGATTACGCCGATATTACATCGGTGGCAACTCTGTCGAATGTCGGCACATGGACGCTTTTCGGTCTGATCGATCAAAACGTTTTCAACTATTGCCAGATCGGATTTGCAGGCGGCGGCACGGCGGCACATCACTCCTGGACCAGCGCGCCGCAATGGGGAACGGCCAACGCCATTTTTCTGGAAAACAACACATTTCTGATGGCCGACGTCGCCGGTGTTTTCCACAACAGTGTGGACTCCAACAACGGCGCTCGCGCCGTCATCCGCTACAACACGTTTAACGATGCCTACATTATGGCTCACTCGGCCTGCCAAAAATCCGTTCGCGCAACCCGTTCTTATGAAATTTACAACAATCGTTTTAACCGGTCCGTGAGCAATACTTTCACATCCTATTTATCGCTGCGCGGCGGCTCGCATGTGATTACCGGCAATGTTGTATCAGGACCGTGGTCGCAATGGCTGCCGGAACGGGGGGCGGTTGTGCTGGACAACCGCCGAAGCTGGTTTGACAATGGCTGCACGCAGAATTCCCAATGCACGGGCGCGGGCGCGCCTGCCGTCTGCTGCACCGGCCCCGGAATCGGCAACTGCATCGGTTCGCAGGACGGTTTCGGCGATTGCAACGGATCGAGTGTTTACGATACGAATGTGAACAATGCCGCGCACGGAAACGCCGTTGACGGTTACCGATGCCTGGATCAGACAGGCGCCGGCACGATGACCGGCACTCTAGGCAGCGGTCATTCGCAGGAGGTTGATCCGCTTTATGCCTGGAATAATCAATCAGGTCGAAACTGCCTGGGCGGTTCGAATAAATATGACACCTGTACCTCCGATTCACAATGCCCGGGCAGTACATGCAGCACGGACACCATGTATCCCAACCGTTTCTACCTTCACAACAACAGCGACAATATGGCGTGCACAGCGGCGGGGGTTCCCTATTCCTGCTGCACGGGTTCCTATGCCGGCGCCTGCCCCACAGGCACAAATTGGCAGCAGTTTCACGTCGTTGATGGACGGGATTTTATTTCGGACACGCCACGCCCGGGATACACAAAATACACCTGCCCGCATCCATTGGCCGGAAGCGGCTCGTGCAATCCGGATATGGCCGGACGGACCGGATACACGCTGGATTAGAGAAATGATGGGAAAGATCAGAGGGCAGAAGGATCTGAGTTTCAAGTTGAACGTTTCAAGTTTCAAGTTTAAAGTTTCAAGTTTCAGGTTTCAGGTTTCAGGTTTAAAGTTTCATGTCTAAAGTTTCAGGTTTAAAGTTTTAAGTTTCAAGTTCAAAGTTTAATGTCTAAATTTTTTTTGAACGCTTTTTATGTCCCCCTTTGGAGGGGGGGGGGCGGGGGGAGGATTATCTTTTAAGGCAATTCTGCAAGCCAGTGGTAGGCCGGGGCGACAAGGATGCGTGCCTGCCCGTTTGGAATCATCTGAAATGAATCTCCGGTATCATTGAGTTGAACCGCCGGCACGCCCAGCATGTTTTGAAAGGCAATGAGTGCTTTGGCCGGCTGCTTTTCCGATAATTTTGTTTCAACGAGCAAAGCGGGTTTTCCGTCTTTGGCGATAAGAAAATCCACTTCCCGTTTTTCTTTGTCTTTGATGAAGTGCAGCGAAAAGTTCCCCATACCCAGATCGGTCCAAAGCGTTACCGCGCGCCATAGATCGCAGGCAACCATGTTTTCAAATCGCGCCGCTTGGTTTTCAATTCGGCTGTAATCCCAAAGATAATATTTCTTCTCTTTCTGAATTGCGCGGGCGATCTTCCCCGTCCAGGTTGGAATGCTGAAAGCAAGGTAGAAGCGCTCTAAAACGTCGAGCCAGTTTTTCACTGTGTTGTATGAAACCCTGAGGGTTTCGGCAAGAGACACAGCAGAAAGCGGGCTGCCGATTTTTGAGGGCAGCAGAGTATAGAGGGTTTCTACGTCCTGAACAGACTTAATTTCTGTCAGATCGAGAATGTCTTCTCTGATCAACTGCCGGGAATAGGTGTTCGACCAGCGCCGGTACGTTGTTTTCCGGCCGGAAAGGAAAGGTTCCGGAAATCCGGACAGATCTGAAAGCTGCCGCCAGTTTTCTTCTCTTTTTTTAGAGTCTTTCATATTGATATCCAGCGGATTTGCTATGAACTCGGAATAAGAACGTTTGGTGTCACTGATTTCGGCCATTGTAAAGGGAAAGAGATGAAACAGGAAATAGCGCCCGGCCAGGGAATCGCCCCCTTTCTGATAGAGATCAAGTCGCCCGCTGCCTGAGACCAGAAATTGATATTCACCGCTAAACTGATCGTAAACGCCTTTGAGGTAGTTTTTCCAGTCTCGAAATTTGTGGATTTCATCGAAGATGATAAACGGCCTGGTGGAATCCCGCCTGGAAACAGCCGTGAAGAAAGAAGGATTTTCCAGAAACATTCTTCTGTGATCCGGGATGTCCCAGTTCCAGTACAACTGGTTTGAAAACGACTCTGCAACCAGTTTTGCCAGCGTCGTCTTCCCTGCCTGTCGGGGGCCGGCAAGAAATATCATGGCTTTTTCAGCCGATAATTCTTTCCACACCTTGATGTACGGGGTTCTTTTTTCCATGCGACCATTGTGCATAGCACTGAAATATAGTCAAGACTATTTTTCAGTGCATTTTCATTTTATTCCCTCCTTTTTCGAATCATCGTCGAAGGAATTTCGATTAAGACACTTATCAGTTTATGGTTTATGGCTTGGGGGCGGAATTCTGAGGGCAGAAGTCGGAAGTCAGAAGAATCTGAGTTTCAAGTTGAACGTTTAAAGTTTAAAGTTTCAAGTTGGCCGGTTGACGGTTCACAGCAAACACTAGCGACCTAATGACCCAATCACCGATAAGCTTAGAATCCAATCTCATACTTAAACGTCTCGATTCGCCCTCTGCACGTTAAAAGGAACCATAATCCTCGAAATATCATAATTATGCGGATTTTCATTCCCCACCCCTCGTTCATCCCATAAGATTATTAATATTTTTATGTGTAATTAATTACTCTTATTAGTAAATATATCTATATTATGAGTAATTTATTAATCTTTATACTTGAATATAATTTCGTATGCTGCTATGATCGCTTCACCAAGAAAAAAGGCGGCGGATATGGATTTGACCAAGATGAGCGACCAGGCCATTCTGTCTGAAATCGGGCAGCGTCTAGCGCAGGAGCGCCTCAACCGGAACATGGAGCAGGCTGTGCTGGCAAAACAGGCCGGAATCGCGCGAAAAACGCTTCAGAGAATGGAATCGGGCGAGGTCTTTACCCTGGCCAGCCTTATCCGGGTTCTGCGCATTCTGGGCAAGCTGGACGCCCTGGAGAGTTTTCTGCCACAGCCGGGCGTCAGCCCCTTGCAATTGGCAAAACTCAAAGGTCAGGAGCGCAAACGCGCGACGGGAAAGAGGACAAAGGGAAAGGATTAAGGGGAAAGGTCCAAGGAGCAAGGAGCAAGGATCAAGGATCAAGGACCAAGGTCCAAGGTCCAAGGAGCAAGGATCAAGGGTCAAGGGTCAAGGGTCAAGGGTCAAGGGTCAAGGATCAAGGGCCAAGGTCCAAGGTCCAAGGTCCAAGGAGCAAGGATCAAGGCAAGAGAAAGAGACGTAATGGCAAAGCTTTCAAAAAAAGTTCAGGTGGCGATGGTGATGCTTTGGGGCCGCGAGGTGGGCGCAGTGGCCTGGGATGACGACCGCAGACTGGCCCGCTTCGAATATGATCCGGCATTCATCCGCAGGAACCTGCAAGTTTCTCCGATTGCCCTTCCGCTGCAATCCGGCATTTTCTCTTTCCCTAATCTGAACCCAGATACGTTTCATGGCCTGCCTGGCCTTCTGGCGGATGTTTTGCCCGATCGGTTCGGCAATCGCATTATCGACGTGTGGCTCGCGCGACAGGGCCGTTCCGCCGCAGACTTCTCTCCGGTCGAGCGTCTGTGCTATATGGGCTCGCGCGGCATGGGCGCGCTGGAGTTCAAACCGGCGCTCGGGCCGCAGGCCCGCAAGGCCGTTCCCATCGAGGTTGCCGAGCTCACACAGCTGGCCTCGGACATTCTTCAGCACCGCACCCACTGGGCGGTAAACCTCAAAGGCGCCAAAGCGCAGGCGCTCAACACGATCATCCGCGTGGGCACCTCCGCCGGCGGCAACCGCGCCAAGGCGGTGATCGCCTGGAATCCGCGAACTCAGGAAATGCTCTCCGGTCAGATTTCCGCGCCCGAGGGCTTCGAGCACTGGATTTTGAAATTCGACGGTGTGAACGACGAGGCGCTGGGGGATCCGCAGGGTTTCGGCCGCGTAGAATACGCCTATTCCAAAATGGCGCAGGCGGCGGGAATTTCGATGATGCCGTGCCGCCTGCTTGAAGAAGGCGGCCGGGCGCATTTCATGACGCGGCGGTTCGACCGGAGCGACGCGGGTGAAAAAGTTCATATGCAGTCGCTTTGCGCGCTGGCGCATTACGATTTCAACGCCGCCGGGGAATACGGCTATGAGCAGGCGATGGCGGTTATTCAGCAGTTGAACCTGGGGCACCCGGCGCTGCAGGAGATGTTTCGGCGCATGGCCTTCAATGTCGCGGCGCGCAATCAGGACGACCACACTCGCAATATCGCCTTTCTGATGGACCAAAACGGCGCCTGGCGCCTTTCCCCGGCTTTTGACGTGGTCTGGGCCTATAATCCGTCGGGACTGTGGACCAACCGCCACCAGATGAGCATCGGCGGCAAAAGGGATGATTTCACCCGGGAGGATCTTCTTTCCGTCTCCGGACAGTTCGGCATTAAAGGCGCGTCGGAAATTCTCGACCAGGTGATCGACACGGTGTCACAATGGCCAACGTTCGCCGCCGATGCGGAGGTTCCCGCCGAGCTTGCTCAAAAGATTGCCGCCAGCCACAGGATGATGAAATAGGCCAGAAGTCAGCACGCAGAAATCGGAGATTGGAGATTGGAGACCAGAGATCAGAAATCAGAGATCAGAGATCAGAGGGATCTGAGTTTCAAGTTGCACGTTTAAAGTTTCACGTTTCAAGTTTAAAGTTTCAAGTTTAAAGTTTCAGGTTTCAGGTTTAAAGTTTCAGGTTTCAGGTTTCAGGTTTAAAGTTTCAAGTTTCAAGTTCAAAGTTTAATGTCTAAATTTTTTTTGAACGCTTTTTATGTCCCCTTTTGGAGGGGGCAAGGGTGGATAATCGCACCCCGTCTTTATCCGTCAGCAGGATGATTATTTGAAAAACGAATCGTAGATGCCCACGGCCATAATGATGACAATCAGCACAGGCACGATATAGCGGATCAAAAACGCCCACCCTCTTCCCAGCCTGAAAAAGGCGCCGCCTTTATTGGCTTCGTGCACGGCGTTTTTAATTCCCCAGATATATCCCGCGAAGATGGCCGACAGGATGCCGCCCAAAGGCAGCAGAATGCTGTTGGCAAACCAGTCGTAGGTGTCAAGCAGATCCGTCCCCAGGGCGGGAAACGAAAAATCCTTAAACACGCTGTAGCCCAGCGTGGCCGGAAGCCCGACGATAAAGATGAGCAGGCCCATGAAGATGGCGGCGTTTCTGCGGCGCCAGCCTTTTTCGTCAATCAGCCAGGCGGTTACCACTTCCAGAAGGGAAATGGCGGACGTCAGGGCGGCAATCCCCAAAAGGAAAAAAAACAGCACGCCGAAAATGCCGCCCAACGGCATCTGGGCGAAAACGGCGGGCAGCGTGATGAACACCAGCCCCGGCCCCGCGCCGGGCTCGAATCCCAAAGCGAAGATGGCGGGAAACAAAGCCAGTCCGGCCAAAAGGGCGACGAGCGTGTCGAGCCCCACCACATAAGCGGCGTTTCCGGGAATTTCATCCTTGCTGTTGAGGTAGCTTCCATAAGTGATGAGCGCGCCCATCCCCAGGCTTAGTGAAAAGAAGGCCTGGGAAATCGCCCCCAGAAGGGTGCGACCGGTCACTTCGCTGAAGTCGGGCTTGAGATAGTAGGCAAGACCGGCGCCCGCGCCGGGAAGGGTCACGGACCGGATGATGAGAATGATTAAAAGCACAAACAGAATCGGCATGAGAATGGTCACCCATCGCTGAATGCCTTTGACGACGCCTGCGGCGATAATGCCCACCGTCAGCGCCATAAACAGGGCCTGCCAGGCGATCGGCTCCCACACGCTGGTGATGTGATGGGTAAATACGCTCGCATGATCGATTCCCGGCGATTGGGTGGCGATGACCACCTTGTAAACATAGGCCAGCGACCAGCCGGCAACCACCGCGTAGTACGACAGAATGATAAACCCCGTAAACACGGCCAAACCGCCCACGAGCCACCAGGGACTGTTCGGCGCCAGAGCCCTGAAGGCGCCCACGGGATCGCGCTGCGAGGCCCGGCCTAAAATGATTTCGTTGACGATCAGCGGATAGCCCAGAAGCAGGATGGCAATCAGGTAGATGACGATAAAGGCGGCTCCGCCGTGTTCTCCCGTCATGTAGGGAAAGCGCCAGATATTGCCCAGTCCGATGGCCGACCCGGCGGCCGCCAGAACAAATCCGGCGCGCGTCGCCCAGTGTTCACGGCCCTTGCTGTTTTCATCCATAAAGTTTTCCTCTGTGGTCGTCATGCCGACGGCGGGATTTCTTTTCGCGGCGAACTATAAAAAGTTCATTTTCCGCTGTCAAGGCAAATCACGGGGCAGCCGGGAAAACGTGATGATCCCATTCCGGCCGGGATGGGGTTCGGCTCCGCCGCGTTGATTTCATTTTTTGATTTTTACCGGACGAATTCAGTCTTCGCTCACCAGCACCATGTTTCTCCCGCGTTCCTTGGCTTGATATAAAGCCCGGTCGGCGGCTTGCAGCAGGCGGCCGGTATCCTTTTGGGGGCCGGCTGCGGTATGGCTTGCAATTCCTACGCTGATCGTCACCGTGGACGCGGTTGGAGAATACTCATGTCGGATGGCTTCTCTTTCCACCGCCTCACGAAGTTGTTCGCCGACATGAAGCGCGCCATCTGTATCCGTATCGGGCAGAATGGCCACAAATTCTTCGCCGCCGTAGCGGGCAATCATGTCCATGGAACGGGTCAGGCTCTTTTTCAAAATCCTGGCCACCCGGCGCAGACAGTCGTCTCCGGCTCCATGTCCATAGTGATCGTTGAAGAGCTTGAAGTGGTCGATGTCCATCATGACGACCGAAAGCGGCTGCCCGCTTCGCCAGGCGCGCGCCCATTCTCCTTCGAGTCTTTCTTCGAAATACCGGCGGTTGGGGATGTTGGTCAATCCGTCCCGGTTGGATAGTTTTTCCAGCATGTCTGTTCTGATTTTGAGGTTGACATGGTTGCGCACGCGCGCACGGACAATAGCCGGATGATAGGGCTTTGAAATATAGTCCACGGCCCCCAGACGAAATCCCATCTCTTCATCTTCAGCGGCGTCTCGCGCGGTGACAAAGATGACGGCGATGCCGCTGGTTCGCTCGTCTTCCTTCAGTTCGCGGCACAGATCGTATCCGTCCATGCCGGGCATTTCAATATCGAGCAAGATCAAAACCGGCGGATTGTCGCCTTGGGCGATCTCCATGGCCTTGGCGGCGTTATTGGCCACCAGAACCCGGTAATCGTCTTTGAGCAGACGCGACAGGATCATCAAATTGGCGGGCTGATCGTCAACGATCAGAACGGTTGCTCTTTCCTGCAAAACAGAGTCGGTCATGACAGCGGCTCCCCGGCGCGCCCGGCCAGTTCCAGAAGCGTGGCAATCGCCGTATCCAGATCAAAATTTTCCACCTGGTCGATCAGCCTGCGCGATGCATGCGCGCCCAGCCTGCCGTCCAGATAATCCGAAACATCCGCAAGCAGGCTCTCGTCGATATATTCGCTGTTTTTCAGCATACTCAGCATTTTTTCCACGGCTTTTTTCCCCTGCGCTTCGCCGATCTTCAAGGAGAGCGCCGAAAGCGGAGGAAGGGTTTCCAGACGGGCTTTTGCGTCTTTCATGGCGGCGCGGAATTCAGCCAGCATATCCGGCGTGACCGGGCGGCGTTCTTTGAAGGCCAGATCAATGGCTGCGGCGATTGCGGCAAGACGCGTGTGGCCGACCGTTCCGGCCACGCCCTTGATTGTATGAATGAGTCGGGACGCCTGTCCGTCGTCCGGCCGCTCCAGGAGCTCTTCCGCGGAAGCGAATTCGCCGTCGAGTTGCTGCCTGAATAAAAACAGCAGGCGGTGATAAAATGCCTGGTCGCCGTCGGCCGAACGCAGGCCCCGCTTGAAATCAAACCCGTCCAATGACGAAGGCAAACGGATCGGCAGCGCCGGCTCGTCATCGCGGAGGAAGGTCTCCGGCTCTTTTTCTTTAAGCCAGGCGGACAATGTCCGGTAAAGGCTTCCCTCCTCGATGGGTTTGGTCAGATAGGCGTTCATGCCGGCAGACTTGGCCTTTTGCATGTCTTCCTGCGTGGCCGCCGCCGAGAGCGCGACCACCGGCAGATCGGGAAAAGTTTTGCGCAATCGCCTTACGGCCTCATAGCCGTCCATGACGGGCATCTGCAAGTCCATCAGGACCAGATCGAAGGTCCGCTCGGTCGCCAATCGAATCGCTTCGGCGCCGTTTTCCACCACCGTGACTTTGGCGCCGGTTTTCTCCAGCCACCGCCTGGCGACTTCCTGGTTGAGCAGATTATCTTCCGCCAGCAGAATCGAACACCCGTAAAAGGAAGGAACGGTTTGCCGGCCGCGCCCGGAAAGATCCGCCGCGCCCTTTTGATCGTCTGGCACAACGGTTTGCTCGGTCTGGCCGGAAACGAGCAGATCCAATTCGAAAAAGAAAGTGCATCCGCGGCCGGGCGTCGATTCGACATCAAGAATGCCTCCCATCGCGCTGACGAGTTTTCTGCTGATCGAAAGCCCGAGTCCCGTGCCGCCGTATTTTCGGGTCGTCGATGAATCGGCCTGGGCAAACGGCTTGAACAGTCTGCCGATTTCCTTCTCGTTCAAACCAATGCCCGTGTCGGATACGGCAAAACGCAGACGAACCTGCTCGTCATCGCCCTGTGTCCGGGTTATATCGAGCAAAACCCGCCCCTGTTCGGTAAATTTGACGGCATTGCCCAGCAGATTGGCCAGAACCTGGGCCAGCCTGAGCGAATCGCCGACCAGCATGGAAGGAATATCCTCGGATACCTGAAAGCTCAGTTGCAGGCCTTTGTCGAGCGCGTCCGAAGAAAAGAGGCTTTTCATCTGCTCGATTAAGGCCTTTATGCTGAAGCTGGAATAATCCATCTCCAGTTTTCCGGCCTCGATTTTGGAATAGTCCAGAATGTCGTTGATGATTCCCGTCAGCATGCGCGATGAAATGACAATTTTATTCAGGTAATCGCGCTGGCGGGCATCCAGCGGGGTTTCTAAAAGCAGTTTGCTCAGTCCGACAACCGCATTCATCGGCGTGCGGATTTCATGGCTCATGTTGGCCAGAAATTCGCTTTTCGCCTGGTTGGCCTGCCTTGCCAGGCGAGCCATTTCGTTGGCCTGACGGGTGGCCGCCTCCAGTCGTCGATTGGCGTCGAGCAGGGCTTTTTGCACCTGTTTTCGCGACGTGACATCGCGCGCCACGGCGTAGATCAGGTTTCCCTGCGGCGAAGAACGCCATTCAATCCAGCGATAAGACCCGTCTTTGGAGCGATAGCGGTTTTCAAAGCTCAGGACTTCCTGCTGCGCCTCCAGATCGGCAAGCGCCGCCAGCGTGGCCGGCAGGTCTTCGGGATGGACATAATTGAGAAACAATTGTCCTTCCAGCTCTTCCGGCGTATATCCCAGAATGTTGCCCCATTCCGGATTCACCCGTAAAAAGTGACCGTCCGTGTCGGCGATGCACAAAAGATCCAAACTCGACGTGAAATAGCGATCCAGTTCTTCGCTTTTGGCGCGCAGCGCTTCCTGCGCCGCCTCTTTGTCTTCTTCGATTTTCTTCTGCTGGGTAATATCGCGGTGCGTCCCCATGAATTTCACAGGACGGCCCTGCGCATCGCGGGCGGTGCAGACGCCCCGAGCCCAATACCAGTGCCACCTGCCCTTTTTATCCTTAATGAGGTATTGAAACTCGTAGTACTTGCTGCGGCCTGCGAGATATGCGGCCATCGCCTCTTCAAAATTGCGGACTGTTTTTTTACTGATATGGTCGACAAACCATTGATAGCTGAATGTGTCGTCGCCTTCGTCGAATCCCATGGCCCGAAGCATGGCGTCACTCAATATCAGTTCGTTGGTTGCTGCATCCCACGTCCAGATGCCTTCGTCGGTCGCCTCCATCAGAACATTCAGACGCACTTCGCGATCGCGAAGGGCGGCCAGAGCCTCCTCGCGATCCTCTTCCGCCCGCTTGCGTTCAGTAATGTCCACCGCGTTTCCGACAAACGAAATCAGGCGTTTTTGATCGTCATACACCGGCGCGACGACGGAACGATGCCATCTTGTTGATCCGTCTTTGTGGGTGGCCCGGTATTCCACCTCGACCTGCTGGGCGCCGGATGCTACGGCCCGGATGATCGCCTTTTCAGACTGCCGCCAGTCTTCCTGGTTGATCATCGGCGCGAACCGTTTTCCCTCGATCTCGGTGTTTGAATATCCCAAAAGTTTTTCCCAGCTGGGCGACACAAAGGTGACGACACCGTCCGGCGTTGTCGTGTAAATGATCCCCTGATTGTTCTCAATGATGGTTCGGTATTTGCGCTCCGCCTCCTGCAGGGCCTCCTGCGCTTGTTTGCGGTCTGTAATATCCTGATGCGTGCCGGCCATCAGCAACGGTTTTTCGTCCTTCGTCCAGGTTACCACCTTGCCCCGGTCAAGAACCCAGACCCATTGCCCGTTTTTATGGCGCATCCGCGCTTCGTATTCATAATAGGGAACCTCTTTGCGGAAATGCCTTTCGAGTGCATCAGTGGAGCCTTGAAGGTCGTCGGGGTGGATCAAACGCAACCAGGTCTCGATGGATACGGGACGCAGTTCTTCCAGGGTGCACCCGATGATTTCGGCCCACCGGTCGTTAAATTCTGTTTCTCCCGTTTGAACGTTCCATTCCCACGTTCCTACATTGGTGCCTTCGAGGATGTAGGTTAATTTTCGCTGTTTTTCAGCCAGCAGCCCTTCGGCCTGTTTGCGTTCGGTGATGTCTTGAACAATGCCTGCCGAACGGACGGGGCGGCCCTCTTCATCAAAACGGGTGCGGCATTTCTCATAAACCCATTTGATCCGGCCGTCTTTCATCAGCAGCCGGTGTTCGATGGAGTAGGTTTTTTTGTCCGCCAGCGAGGCAAGCCAGGCCGAGTTGACTTTCTCGCGGTCTTCGGGATGGATCGCCTGCAGGAAAGCTTCGTAGCTGGCCCCGAACGCTTTTGAGTCGATTTCAAAAATCTCATGGACCGTATCCGACCAGGTCAGGGTATTCTGGCCGTGGTCCAAATCCCATCGTCCCATCTGGGCGATTTCATGCGCCTCCCGGAGACTTTCTTCGCTTTCCTTGAGCTCCGACGTTCTGTTGCCGACCAGCCGCTCAAGCTCTTCGCGGCGGCGGATGATTCCATGCATCAGAACCGCTAAGCCCAGTGTAAATAAAAGACCTGTCAGGGCGGCATACAAACCCGCCCGCGCCGGATGCAGCGCCAGGAAATCCGGACCGGCGTGGGCGGCGATCAGAAACACCCTGCCGTAATGCAAATGCGGACGCTTCAGAACAAAACCCTTGCCGGACACGTCGCTCTCCCTGTAGAGGGTCGTCAGATCGTCGGGGGACACACCGCGATTGATGATTGAAAACTCCATTTGGATATACTGATCGGCGCGCCTTCGCATCAACAGGCCGTCAACCCACATCACGGCGGACACAAAGCCGCGCAAGACTTTCTTGTGACTGGTTTCAAAGACGGGCCGGATCATCAGGAGATTTCCCATAGATCCCAGCAATGCCGTCCCCTCCGGCTCTGAAACCGAGGGCATGCCGGTTTGGACGGCATGCTTAAGCGCCACAAGCAAGCGGGGATCCGAGCCGATATCAAACCCTATATTCGGATAGCCGGATCCTTCAGGCAGGTTAAACAACACCGGATAATACGCGTTGCGGCCAAAGGCCGGTTCGCGAAAGCCTGCTTCATTCATCTGCCAGATGACAAAGTCCGGGCGGCCCGCTGCGCGTATCGCCGCTTCAAACCGGGATTTCTCCCGCGCCGAGACAGCCGGAATCCATTGCCAGGATTGCACCGCCGGATCTTTGATCAGGTAGGCCGCATACCGGTTAAATTCCGGAGCCGTGATCTTTTTAGAACTTTCAATGAAATGCGCCATCCCCTCCAGTTTGACGTCCCGAAGATCTTTGAGCGATTTGCCGATCTCATCGGCCCGGATGGCGGCCACCTGCAGAAATTTTTCTTCCCGGGATTCATACTCGATCTGATGGGCCGTCCAGGCGGCAAAAACCGTAAAGCAAGCGCCTGCCGCAAAAATTAGACCGGCGTCAAGATACCGACTCCAAAACGGAAATAAGACTTCAATGCGCCGCCGCCTTTGCGCCGCAATAAAACCGGCATAAAGCAACCCCATGAACACAAGAAGCAAAACCGTGGGCGGCACAGCGGCATGAAGCAGTTGCCGCCGCCAGGATCTCGCATCCAGATCCATGCCTAAAACGGCCACCAGACGTCCTGTATTCGGATCTTTCAGCGGAACCAGGGCGGTGATCCAGGAGCCCCAGCGATCTTTGACAGGGCCTGCGACGCTGTCTGTGCCCGTTTCAAAAACGGACAGAAAACTTTCCGGAACTTCGTCATAGATCTGCCCGGGATAGGAATAGTCGGGCGAATCGGCCGGTTCGCTGTCGAAAAGAATACTGACCTCGCCGTCGGGCTTCCGGCTTAGAAGATAGATAAAACGGCATTGCTCGCAAATCTTTTTCAGATCGAAAAATTGCGCCTTGAGCCGGAGATACTCAGGCTTTGCAAGATCGTCTCGCGATCCGGAAAGCGTTCGGATCCGGTCGACGTTTAAGGCATTGGCCACCAGTTTCGTTCTATCGAGCCAATCGGAGCGTATCCGCCGGTCCGCGTGGTCCACAAACCACACGGTCATCAAAATCCAAACGATGAGAAGAATCGCGGCCATAGCCGCTATCGTCAGGGTTGTGCGGTTTAGTCGTCCTGTTTTCGAATTTTTCATCCCGTATGGTTGTCTCCCGCTTGAACATCCGAATCTTTTGCCGGAAATAATCAAAAGATTTACTTTCTTAAATTCGGCATTTTCTTAGGACGCCTTGAGTGTTGCCTGAATTTTCTATGCCTGAATGTTCTATGCATTGACAAGTATTTTTATTTTTGACTATACTCGCCTGGGCGATTGAAAAAAAACCCTCCCCTTGATTATAGGAGCAAGTCTATGAAAATATTATTGATCGGTTGTCTGGCGGCAGCCTTGGCGTCAGGCGCATGGTTTCCGGTTTTCGCCGCCGATGCGACCGCGCCGCCCAAAAGCAAAGCCGTGGCCGAAAGTGTCGGCGAAACGGCCAGAGAGGTCAAAGACGAGGCCGTCAAGCTGTATCAGAGCGGCAAGGAAGCGGTTGTCCGCGATGCCAAAGAAATAAAAGAAGAGGTCCCCAAAGGCCTGAAAGACGCCCGCGACGAATCCGTCAGAACCGCAAAAGAAGTCAAGCAAGGGGCGGTGGAAGAAGTCAAAGGCATACGAGACGGCTTGACGTCTCCTTTCAAATCCAACGCGGAATCGAAATAATTGAAGGAGGTTTCCCTTGACCATCGCCGGCAAATGCCTTTGGGCCGTTTTGCTCGCTTTCATGCTGCTTCTTCACGCGTCGGGCGCCGCTGCGGCAACGCTTACCCTGCATCACCCGGCGACCGTTCTCATTGAACGGATCAAGATCAAGCAACCCCTGACTTTCTGCGGCGAACCCGTTCCGATCGACGACCCGGATGTGCGTGAGCGCCTCGAACGTGAAATGCTCATTTCACTGGACAATACCGACAGTATTTTATTGTGGCTCAAGCGCGCCAACCGCTATTTTCCGCATATTGAGCAGGTGTTAAAGTCTTACGGATTGCCGGATGATCTGAAGTATATCGCCATTGCGGAAAGTTCGCTCCGACCGCAGGCGGCTTCCGGCAAGGGGGCCGTGGGCTACTGGCAATTCATCGAAGCGACCGGCACCAAGTACGGGCTGACGATCAACAACGACATCGACGAGCGGCGAAACATCTTCACATCAACCGAAGCCGCCGTCCAATACCTTGCCGATCTCTACGCGCTGTTCGGCTCCTGGTCGCTGGCCGCCGCGGCTTACAATATGGGTGAAGACGGGCTTCAGGGCGAAATCCTCGTGCAAAAGGTCAAGGACTATTACCGGCTGCATCTTTACGAGGAGACGCAGCGCTACGTCTTTCGGATTCTGGCGGCCAAGATCATCATGTCCAATCCGGACCGATTCGGATATGTGCTGTCCCGCGAAGATCTCTACGACCAGCGGACCTTTGATGTGGTTGAGGTGTCCGTCGATCAGGCGGTGCCTCTCACGGTTGCGGCCCAGGCGGCAAACACATACTTCAAGGCAATCAAGGATCTCAATCCGCAATTGCGCGGCTACACGCTTCCACCCGGCACGCATCGCATCTACGTTCCCAAAGGGTCCGCAGAGGATTTCAACAAACGGTTCGACGCGCTGCTGCTTGCCTGGACGCGGCAGAAAGACCAGTTTGTTTACACGGTGAAAAAAGGCGACACGCTCACGGCGATTGCCGCGCGTTTCAATGTGCCGCTTAGGGCCATCTATCTTTGGAACAACATTTCCAACGGAGGCCGGATTTCGCCGGGCAATAAATTGTATCTTTTTTCAGACGACTTTCCGTCACAAGCCGCAAAAGAGGCCGCGGCGGCGCCCTAACTTTCGTTGAGCCCCGCCGCCCTCAGCGCTGAATCTCCCCGTATGACTTCAGGTGCGCAGGCCGTCCGGCCGCCGGCAGCGATTCGATTTTACAGTTGTGTTTGGCCGAAATTTATTGTAGGTAGCGAGCTGATTTCATAAACCCGATTCCGGACCGAACTCATGCACAACACGATCCACATGCGCCGCATTTTCCTCTTCGGACTGATTGCGGCGGCAATGATCGCTTTGCTGTCGTGCACGGCCTTAAAAACGGTCGGCATCGACGAACCTGAAATCGCCCTGGACGGGGTTTACCGCAAGGTGATCATCCAGCGATTCGACCTGGATCCGCAGCTTGCGAAAACGCATCCGGAGGCCGCAGCGCAATGTGAAAACGCGGCGCTTCAGGAAATGATGAACATCGGGGCGGTCCCGCAGATTGAAAAGGCGGGCGACGCAACGCTTCGCCAGCGATACGCGGTTGTGCTGAAGGCGTATCTTCGCGGCGGCCAGTCCGGTCCGGCTTTTTCGGCGGACGTTCGCCTGATCGACGCCTACACGGGGAAAACGCTGCGACAGGCAACCCTGCCTGGAGACTCGATGTCCGCGGCCGGGCCGCGTCCGAAGCGTAAAACGGCCGATGTTTCCGCGCAGGAGTTGGGCGTCCTGATCGGAGAGTATGTCTCGACCGCCGTCTCAGGCGAAGCAGCCGACCGTTAGCCGGTTTGCCGGACGGTCTTGAAGGCAAGTAGGCGCGTTCAATGGTGAACGCTGAAGTAATGGTTCCATCCCTCATCACTAACTGAATTTTTTTAAGACAAATTTTTTACAGGGGTTTCCATGAGCGACCGTCTCAGACAGGCGATTTCCGCCACGCCGCTGATCGATCATCGGGCCTTTCCCGGATGGGCCGGCTTTTTTGAAGACTTTCCGCCGGAAAAAAGAGTTTTAACCGCCATCGACACGTATCGCTCTCCGGCTGAGGCGGGCTATGCCTTCCCCGGAACGCGGACATTCTGTTATGACGCATTGGAAGCCATTTACGGGTTTACCCGCGCCGACATCGACGATCCCGCGCAAAAAGAACGACTGGCCCGGGAATATGCCCGCAGAAAAACCGATTTCAGGGCTCTTTTGGAATCGGCGCTCGACGCCTCGGGCATCGAACTCATGATGGCCAACTCGTTTCATTGTCCGGACATCAAGAATCATCCGCGCATTCGCCTGATCGGCTCGGCCGACCCGTTTATCTTCCCGTTCGACAACACCTATCTTTCCATGGACAGCCCGCTGGCCAGTTCATATCTTGCCGCCTTCGAACACATGTTGCATATTCACCTGGTCAAAAGGCGCGTAAAGCTTCTAAACTATGAAACGTACACCGCCGTGACGGACGACATTCTTGACGGGTGGGCCCGCACCGGTGTGGCCGGCGTCGAATTTCTTTTATCCTTGGTCCGGACGGCGAAAACGGAGGAGGTGCCCGAATCCGAAGGCCCGGCTTTGTTTGAAAAAGCCCGCCGCGGCGACTGGCAATCCTATCGGCGATTTCAAAACCTGATGATCCGCCGCATCTTCAGGCAATGCGGTGCGCTCAATCTGGTTGTTCAATGGCGTTGTTCATTGTCTGAAAGCCGCATCGGTCATTTCGACTGCCTGCACCTGGCGGAAATGATTTCAGCAAGCGGCGCGGATCGAACCTGTTTGGTCATTACGGAAGGCAACTGGCCCGCAGAGGACCATGCCCAGCTTCTGGCTCTGGGCGGCGGCTTGCTGCCCAACCGCGTCTATTTTGATTTCTCGGGTCGAATGCTCACCGACAGCCATCCGCAAACCCTTGGCGCCACGCTCAGGCGTTGGCTCGAAAAACCCGCTCTGTGGGATAAAATTCTTTACGGGTCCGGCTACCGCAACGGTAAAATCGGCATGTATGTCGCCGCGAGAACCGCCCGCGAGGCGCTATGGATTGCCCTGTCGGGCATGATCCGCGACGGAATCCTTGATGAGGAAACGGCGATCTCCCTTGCCGGCAGGATTCTTCGAGACAATGCCAGAAAACTCTACCGGCTTTAAGATCTGCGTAAGGCCGGCGTTGTTTTGTCCTGAATATCCTGCCTTTTTCAAGTATAATGCTTGACAAACCGGCCTTTGTGCTCTAATTCCTACCAGCAAAATAGTGTATCGGCGTCATAGGGGTTTTATGAAACTGTCCACCCGCTCACGCTACGGCGTGCGCCTGATGACCGTGCTGGCCCGCCGGATATCCGACGGTCCGGTCTTTCTCAAAGATATTGCAGCGGCTGAAGACCTGTCGGAAAAATATCTGAGCCTGATTGTTATTCCGCTTCGGGCGGCCGGATTGATTCGCTCGATCCGGGGGGCGAAAGGAGGCTATGTACTGGCCAGACATCCTGCGGAGATTTCGCTTCGGGACATTATGGCCGCCGTGGAAGAGGATATGAATCTGGTGCCCTGCGTGAAAAAACCGGCAAGCTGCGCAAGATCCGCCTCCTGCGCAACCCGGGATGTCTGGGAACGGCTCAGCAACACGATGACCGAAACAATGTCGGGCATCACGCTCAACCAGCTGGCGGGTGTTGCAGCCGGCAAAGGCAGCCCCCAAAGGATAGCGGACACGGAAAAAGAATAAGGAACCCGTCATGGAGATTCAAGACCGGATTCAAAAGCTTAAAAAAGAAAGAAACGCCGTGATTCTGGCGCACAACTATCAGCTGCCGGAGGTGCAGGATATTGCCGATTACGTGGGCGACTCGCTGGGACTCAGCATGCAGGCGGCCCAAACAAAAGCCGATGTGATTGTTTTTTGCGGCGTGCATTTCATGGCGGAAACAGCCAAGATTCTTTCGCCTGAGAAAACCGTTTTGCTGCCGGATCTCAAAGCCGGCTGTCCGATGGCCGACATGATCGACCCCGAAGGCCTCAAAGCGCTTCAGGCGAAACATCCCGGCGCGGTGACGGTCTGCTACGTCAACACGACGGCAGCCGTCAAGGCGCTTTGCGATTATTGCTGTACGTCGGGCAACGCGCTGGCCATGGCGCGGCATCTTCTGAAAACCGGTCGGGACATCATCTTCGTGCCGGACCGGTATCTGGCCGGTTATATTTCCGACCAACTGGGCCATCCGTTTATCGTCTGGCCGGGCTTCTGTCCGACGCACGCCCGGATTCTTCCGGAGGACATTCAAAAAGCGAAAAAAGACCATCCGGACGCCAAGGTGCTGGTCCATCCGGAATGTCCGCCCGCGCTCACCGCGCTGGCCGACTGTGTGGCCTCCACGGAAAAGATGTGCAAATTCGTCTCCGACGATCCGGCCGGTGAATTCATCATCGGCACGGAACTGGGGATCATCCACCGGATGCAGAAGGAGAATCCGCAAAAAATATTCTATCCGGCCTCCGGCCGCGCGGTCTGCCCCAACATGAAGCGGATCACCCTGGAAAAAATTCTCTGGTCGCTTCAAGATATGGCGCATCCGGTTTCGGTGCCGGAAGACACCATGAACCGCGCCAGAGGCGCCATTGAAAGGATGCTCGAAATTGTTTAGACCCGTTCGGGGCGATGTTCCCGACGCATTATCCGATGACCCGGAACCTGTATGAAAAAAGAATCGTTTGGAATGGTTCATCCTCAATATTTCACGTTTGCCGAGCCGCCGCACCGGCTGAAGCTTCAGTCCGGAAAGAGCTTAGGCCCGGTAACGCTTGCCTATGAAACCTACGGCGAGCTCAACGACGATCGGTCCAACGCCATTTTGGTCTGCCACGCCCTATCCGGCGACGCGCACGCGGCGGGACTGCTGCCTGACGACCCCACCCCCGGCTGGTGGGATGGACTCATCGGGCCCGGCCGCGCGCTCGACACGAGCCAGTATTTTGTTTTATGCGCCAACGTCATCGGCGGCTGCAAAGGCTCGACCGGCCCCGCGTCGATCCATCCTGAAACGGGAAAGCCCTACGCGCTGGATTTTCCCATGATCACCATCGCGGACATGGTCGACGCCCAGCGCCACTTGATTGATTATCTCGGCATCGACAAACTGCTGTGCGTCATCGGAGGGTCGATGGGCGGCATGCAGGCGCTGCAGTGGGCGTCGAGCTATCCCGACCGTCTGCGCTCGGCCATTCCGATTGCCACGGCGCTTAAGCATTCGCCTCAGCAGATCGCTTTTAATGAAGTGATCCGCCAGTCGATCATGGCGGATCCGGCCTGGCGCAAGGGGTATTACTATGAATCCGGCCAGCCGGAAAACGGGCTGGCTGTGGCGCGAATGATCGGCCACATTACGTTTATGAGCGATCAGTCGATGGAGCAGAAGTTTTCCCGCAAACTCAAAAAGGAAAATTTAAGCTTTCAGTTCACCGAGGACTTTGAGGTGGAAGGCTATCTGCGCTACCGCGGCTATAACTTCGTCAAGCGCTTTGACGCCAACTCGTATCTTTACATCACCAAGGCGCTGGATTACTTTGACCTGTCCGGCGAGCGCTTCATGCCGGACGTGAAAAAGACGCCCGTGCGTTTTCTGGTGATCTCCTTCAAGTCCGACTGGTTGTATCCTTCGTATCAGTCGCAGGAGATCGTCAGGCTGCTCAAGCGCAAACACGCCTACACGACGTATTTCGATTTGACCTCAACCTACGGCCACGACGCGTTTCTGGTGGAAATCGACGACGAAACCCGTTTGATCAAAAACTTCCTGGCGCACATCGACCGGACGTAAACCGCAAAAGGACAACATGAAACCTGACCATCACATCATCGCGGAAATTATTGAAGAGCGCGCGCACGTGCTGGACCTGGGGTGCGGCGAGGGAGAACTTCTGGACTTTCTGCGCCGCCGGAAAAAGGCGCAGGTGCAGGGCATCGAACTCGACGAAGACCAGATGCACATCTGTGTGGAAAAAGGCCTGACGGTTTTGCAAGGCGACATTGAAAGCGGCCTGGAAGATTATCCGGACCAGTCTTTCGACTACGTCATTCTCAATCAGATCATGCAGGAAATCAAAAAAGCGGACTACGTCATTTCGGAATCGCTGCGCGTGGGACACAAGGTCATCGTGGGATTTCCGAACTTCGCCCACTGGTCGGTGCGGCTTTCGCTCACCTTCAGCGGACGGACGCCGATCAACGACGCCCTTCCCTACTATTGGTTTGAAACGCCCAACGTCCGGTTTCTGACCATCCGCGATTTTCTGGACTATTGCCACAAGAAAGGCATCCGCATCGAAAAGCGATTTTTTTTAGGAAAGAACGGCGGGGTCCGGCTTCTGCCCAACCTGCTGGCGCAAACCGCTATTTTTGTCATCTCAACCCATACAAAGGACATGCTATGAATAAGACCGCTTTAAAATCGAAAAAAATCCCGGTTTTCGGCCCTTACTCGCCGGCCATCGAAGCAGGCGGGCTGGTTTTCATCTCCGGCCAGCTGCCGGTGGAGCCGGTCTCCAATCAGACGCTTACTGAAATCTCGGAGGCCACCCGGCAGGCGCTGCACAATCTCCGGACGCTTCTGGAGGAAAACGGACTTTCGCTCGACGACGTGGTGAAAACAACGATCTATCTGACCGATATCGGACAGGCGGGTGTTGTCAATCATCTTTATACCGCTTTTTTTCAGGGCGTGCCGCCCGCCCGCTCGACTGTCGGCGTCGCGGCTCTGCCTAAAGGCGCGCCGATTGAGATCGAAGCGATCGCCGTAAGGAGTTAACGTTTTTATGGGCAAGATTCTCTCCGTCAATCTCAGCGATAAAAAGGGCGAAAAAAAGCGCAATGCGGGGGCCGCCCGGGCGCTGGTCGGCCGGGGTCTGGAAAACGACGCGCACCTGGATATGACCGTTCGCCAGATCAGCCTGCTGGCGTCCGAAAGTGTTGAGAAAATCCGCCAAAAGGGATTGCCGGTTGAATACGGCGATTTCGCCGAAAACCTGACTACGGAAGGCATCGAGCTTTTCACCCTGCCTCTGGGCGCTCGACTGAAAATCGGCAACGATGTGCTGGTGGAAGTGTCGCAGATCGGCAAGACCTGCCTGGCCCCTTGCGCGATTTATCACGCTGTGGGCGACTGCGTCATGCCCAGGGAAGGCATCTTCGTTCGCGTGCTGACTGAAGGCGATATCCGCGTCGGGGATTCAATCAGCGTCGTTTCGTAAAGCATGCAGACCTTTCTGCCCTATCCCGATTTTGAAAAATCCCTGCGAGCGCTGGATTACCGGCGGCTGGGCAAACAGCGCGTGGAAGCCTATCAGATTCTCCGGGCAATCAAGCATGGCGGCGGCTGGCGCAATCATCCGGCGGTTAAGATGTGGCGGGGACATGTCAATGCCTTGAAGCGGTATCATAATATGTGCATCGACGAGTGGGTGAGCCGGGGCTTTCGCAACACCATGCAGAGGATGAAAATCACCGGCCCGGTGAGCTATCCGCCCTGGTTCGGAAACGAGGCTTTCCACGCCGCGCACCGGTCCAATCTGCTGCGCAAGGACTTCGCCTTTTACAGCCGGTACGGATGGAAAGAACCGCCCGACCTGCCGTATCTGTGGGGATGAACAACCGGCTAGCAGCCGTCGTAGAGGTAGCCCGCCTGTCCCGGCTTTTGCAAATTCAGATCGCGAAGGATAATGGGTTGCCCCGTGGGCCGCGCAGCCCTTGTCAAAATCGGCGCGGCGGGATGCGACCAACGTGCCGACCACCGACGCCCATGGACGAATAGAGTTGCCATTTTGATGTGACATGGCCTATGATCCGACATCACGGTTGCAAGGGGTTTTTTATGCAAGCATTCATCGAGCCGCCCGGAAGCATCCCTTTATTTCTGAAAATCGGACTGTGGATTTCCAAACGGCTGACGGGCCGCGATCTCCTTCCCGGCAGACTGCTGGCCTGGTATCCGAAAGCGGCGATCGGGTCGGGTGTCCTGGAGGCGCTCGTGGCGCATCAGGACAAGTTGCTTGATAAGCGCATCCTCAAACTGGTCCGGATTCGGACGTCGTTTTTACTGGCTTGTCCGTTTTGCATCGACATGAACGCCTATGATCATGACGCATTCGGGATAACGGCCCGGGAAATGGATGCCCTGCGAAGACAGGATATTACCGGCGTTGAGACCTTCTCCATACGGGAACGAATCGCCATGGACTACGCAGCGCGGATTTCCGGCGCGGCCCTGCTGTTTGAGGAAGACTTCATCGCGCGCCTCAAAAGGCATTTCAGCGAAAGAGAAATAGTGATTCTGGCGTCCACCGCAGCGCAAGTAAACTACTGGGCAAGGCTGCTACAGGCGCTTGGCGTCCCTCCGGCCGGCTTTTCGGCGCAATGCTCCATCGATTCAACAAACAGGAACCATGACAATTGATTGATTCCCGTTCCAGGCGCGGGAGTCTTCTTGCGTTTGGAGCCGCCTTAATAAAGCGTTATATCCATTTCAGGATACCCGCGAACACAAGCATCAGCAGGGCATCCACCACGAAAAGCCCGCCGATCACAAGACGCTGCACTTTCGGCGTCCAGTCGTGGCACAAAAAAGACACAACGAAGAAAGGAATATACACTGTGACGAAAACCGGCAGCGCGCCCCACCATGGATAAACCCAGTGGAAGGCGGGCGTCGTCGCGAGAAAAATCTCGATCACCGAAAACAGCGCCGCGTTGACCACGGCAAAAAAGATCCGGTTGTTGATGCCCAGAATCTTCAGTTTGGGGTCTTCGGGCAGAACCTTGCTCATGATCAGGCCGGCGACGGAAAACATCAGACTCAGTTCAATGCCCACCCCGACCAAAAGCAGATAGGACGTTCCGGCAGGCACCGTCCAGAGAGCGTGTCCGCTTCCGTGCTGAATCAACGCATTGAGGATTTCATAAAACCAGTGCACCAGATAAAGCGACAAACCGGCGGCGATGCCTTTCCAATTCCGAATGCTGATTTCATGAGCGTACATAAAGACGACCGCCGCCAGAAGCGGGATCACATACCACTGAAAGTGGTCCGGGCTGCGCAAAAGACTCAGCGCCTGCGAGGTCAGTTCGGGGTGATTCATGGAAGCCTCCCTTTCAATCTGTTTTGATGGTGTTCATACCACAAACCCGGATCTATGAGAACCATCCGGGCTCAAGCGCGACGATTCGAAGATCCTCCAAACAGGCCGGTGCAAAGCGGCGGCGCAGGCCCTGTGGCGCCCCGTTGCGAAATCCGCGCCCTAAGGATTGAATTTCTCTTTGAGCCGCCGCATATCGTAGTCCCGGTACAAATCGGAATCAAAAAACGACTTTTGATAGGTATGGTTGATCACCTGCATCATCGCCGTGGAAGAAAGGCTTTTCGTATCCCAAAGAGTGCGGAAGAACCGTTTGATCTTTGCAGGCGTCGCATAGAAGTTTTTTTTGATGTAATGAAAGCCTTCGTAGACATCTTCGATGTCCAGTTGTCGGGGTTTGAACAGCATCCGCGTAAACGTATAGTCCTTCCAGGCCTCCGGATAGCGGATGTCGAGAATGCGGTTTTGCTCGAAGAGTTCCTTGTAGAAACGGGTGCCGGGCAGCGGCGTCGGTTTGGTCACCTGGATAATGTCGATGCCCGATTCCCGGATAAAGTCAAGCGTCCTGCCGAAGCTCGCTTTCGTGTCGGTATCGGAGCCCAGAATGAAGCAGCCGACTATGGCGATTCCGCTTTTGCGGATATTCGAGATGAGCTCGAGGAAACAGTTTCGCCTTGCGTAGGAGGCGTTAAGATTTTTGCAATAGGCTTTGAGGCTCGCTTCCTCTATGGATTCGATGCCGACGAGCGCCAGGCGAACGCCCGCCCGATAGGCCAGCTGCAACAGGCCGACGTCTTCCCCGAATTTCATGGACGCCTGCACATAGAAGTATTTTCGGATCTTGTTTTTAATGACCGCTTCAAAAAACGCGCGAAGCCAGGCCTTTCCGATCGGATTGCCCCGGCTGTCCTTGACTTCATGGCCCAGAATGTTGTCGTCGAGAATGATGACGAACTTTTGCGGTATGCCCGACAGCTCCGCAATCACGTCTTCCACTTTCCTGCGGCGGAAATCCCGGCCGTTGAACATGGTCACAGAGCAGAAGCTGCAATCCATGGGACAGCCCCGCGAGGTTTGGATCATCCCCCAAAAGTAACGGTCGGTCTTCAGATACTGCCGCTTCGGAAACGGCATGTTGTCTAAAGGCAGATGTTCGGCTTGGTACTTCCGCTGGAGCCGGCCCTGTTCAAAATCCTCGAGAACCCGGCCCCAAACGCCTTCCGCTTCCCCGATGACGACTGCGTCGCAGTGCTCAAGCGCTTCATCGGGCATGGTGGAAACATGGATTCCCCCCATGACCACAGGAACGTTTCTCTTGCGGTATTCGTCGGCAACCTCATAGGACCTGCGGATATGCGCCGTATAGGAAGTGATGCCGACCAGATCGGCCTCCGGATAGTTGACAGGCTCGATGTGCTCGTCGATGATGGAAATTTGATATTTGTCTTCGGGTGTCAGGGCCGCAATGCAGGCCAAGGCAAGCGGTGCGATGGATGTGGATTTATAGGCGCCCAGGCTTGTTTTTCGTTCGATGGGACTGATCAAAACCAGTTTGCGCATCGTTTCGTGCTTCCTTTCACGTTGGATTAGGCCGTGCAGCTTCCTTGTGAAGATGATCTCTTCCAACCTCGCTGCTGCGGAAAACCATTTGGCTGCGCTTGATTCCTTTGGACTTGTTGAACGCCTTCATATCATAAACGCTCTGAAAAATCATATCTTTGTCTGAAGAAAGATTTAAAAGGCCGGAATCCGCGTCAAGAATTGATTTGACATCGGGGACGGGGAGTACTATCTCTGCTCGCGGCGGACGGCGGGCAACGATCAATTCCAATGATTAAGGAGACAATATATGAGCAAAAGACTGGAAAACAAGGTGGCGGTGATTACCGGCGGAACCAGCGGCATCGGCGAGGCGACGGCGGAGGTCTTCGCCGCCCAGGGCGCGAAGGTGATCATCGCCGGACGCTCGGAAGACAAAGGCAAGGCGATTGCCGCCCGTCTGGGCCAAAACGTCGTGTATTCGCGCTGCGACGTCATGGTGGAAGCCGATATCAAAGCCGTGATTGATCTGGCTGTTTCGACCTTCGGGAAGCTCGATTGCCTGTTCAACAACGCGGGCGGACCGGACAAAGGCACACTGGAAACCGTCACGCCGGAAGATTTCAACTACAGCATGAATCTGCTTTTGGGCGCTGTGGTGTTCGGCATGAAGCACGCCGCGCCCGTCATGAAAGCACAGGGCGCAGGCTGCATTATCAATAATTCAAGCATCGCGGCCATCCGCATGAATCAGGGCGGTTATCTTTACACGGCGGCCAAGGCGGCGGTCACGCACATCACGAGGCTGGCCGGCACGCAGTTGGGGCCTTTCGGCATCCGCGTCAACAGCATCTCGCCCGGCGCGATCGCGACGCCGATTTTCTGGGGCGGCTCGCAGGTGGCCAATACGCTCTCCGATGAGAAAAACGTTCAGAAGATGGAAAAATTGAAAGCCAGCCTGGCCAAGGCCACGCCGCTTCCCCGCGCGGGCCTGGACAAGGACATTGCTTACGCCGCGCTGTATCTGGCCTCCGACGAAGGCAGTTTCGTCAACTGTCACGATCTGGTTGTGGACGGCGGCCGCACGTCGTTGTTCCGCGAAGGCGCCTGATCGCTGATCGTTTACAGCATACACCTGATGATGCTGAGTCTTGTTGAGGCTGTTTACTGCATGTGGGGAACGGCCGTGATAACCTGGAGGTTACAGGCCGCTCCCTACATTTTTCGAAGTTCCTTTTTGAGAATTTTCCCCACCAGCGATTTGGGCATGGCATCGAGAAGGACCACTTCCCTGGGAACGAAGAAGCGTTTAAGCCTTCCTCTGCAATGCTCGATAATTTCTTCCGGCGAGGCTGTCAGGCCCGGTTTCAGGACGACGAAGGCTTTGAGGTCTTCTCCATAAACATCGTCTTTGATGCCGATGACGGCCGCCTCCGACACGGCCGGATGCGCGTAGAGCACTTCTTCGACGGCCCGGGGGGAAATGTTTTCGCCGCCCTTGATGATAATATCTTTTTTGCGGTCGGTAATGAAAAAATATCCGTCTTCATCCCGATAGCCGACATCGCCCGTGTGCAGCCACCCGCCGCGGAGCACCTCCGCCGTGGCCTCGGGCTGTCCCCAGTAGCCTTTCATCACCATCGGACCGCGAAGCACAATTTCTCCTTCCCGTCCTTGAGCAACATCCTCACCTTTTTCATTGACGATTTTCATCAACATCTCGCCGATCGGCTTGCCGATGGACCCGACTTTTTTGAGGCCGTTTAAGGGATTCAGTGAGTTATTCGCGCAGGCTTCGGTGAGTCCCCATCCTTCGGTGATTTCGCCGCCGAATTTCTCCTTGAAACGCTTCCAGGTTTCCAAGGACAAGGGCGCGGACCCGCAAATGTAGTATTTGACGGAGCTTAGGTCGTACTTATCGGCTTCGGGATCATTGAGCATGTAAATATACATGGTCGGCACGGCCGCAACACTGTTGACTTTGTATTTTTCGATGGATGAAAAAAGGGCTTTAAGATCGAAGCCGCGAAGGACGACCGTTTTGCCCCGGGGGCGCAAAAGCGCGGTATTCATCAATCCGATTCCATAGGAATGACATAAAGGCAGCATGGCGATTGTCACCGTTTCGGGCGGATAGCCTGAAGTCGCCTGGACGTTCGTGGCCGTGAAATACAACCCGTAGTGGGTTTGCATGACGCCTTTGGGGCGCCCCGTCGTGCCGGAGGTATAAACCAAAGCCGCCACGTCATCGTCTGCGGTGGGATAAAGATCGAGCGTGTCGGAACGGTTTTTCAAAAGCGCCCCAAAGGAGAGTGCATCCGGAAAGGGGACGTCGCCTATGACAATCACCTCTTCGATATTTGGCGCTTTGGCGCGCGCGGTGCGAACCTTTTCCATAAATTCCGAAGCGGTGATGACGATCTTCGCTCCGGAATCGGCATAGATATATGCGATTTCCTCGGCGCCGACCTGGAAATTGATCGGTACGGCTATCGCCCCGATCTTCCAGATCGCCTGAAAGGCCTGCAAAACTTCGGGGCGGTTGGGCATTTGCATAATGACGCGGTCACCCGGTTCGACGCCAAGGGCCGAAAGCGCATTACCCAACCGGCAGGCCGCCTGATCCATCTGAACGTTGGTATAGTCCCTTCCTTCAAAGACAATGCTGACCCGCTCGCCCGACTCCAATCCCTTTACCGCCAGTTGCGCTATATTCACCCCCCGCACCTCCGCGATTTGTTTTTGCAGGAAATAGTCTTTTTATCCGCCGGTTTGTCGCAGCCTGGCTATCCTTGCCGCACCGGCTTCCCGGGATTGAATAACGGGAAATGAATCATATTTCAATTGAAATTCCATCCGTCTCGACAGGTCCCGGAAGCCGGATCGAAAAGGCTTTCGGAAACGAAAAAGGCCTCTTTATGATGCGTGCGATTCATTTCACGATGACTTTGCCTGCAGCGCAGCCGAAATTTTGATGACGAACGCCGGGCTTCCGGTCAACCCCTTTCAGCAGGCAGATTCGCCCCGACGATCCGGGTGGGGCGGTTTCTTTTTCTTGCCTTTTTTTCCGCGCAAAGGCGTTTTTTCATTAAATGGAAATCTTTCGGTTGTCTTTCTTTTCAAAATCCCATACACTGCCTTCACCTGTTGGCAGGACGGGCGTGAGTCGCATATGATGCGGGCTGATTTTCAAGCTCTGCGAATGTTTAAATAAAAGGAGTTTCTTATGCACACGTTTACGCTCGACAAGCCGGACAACCTCATTGACTGGTGGCAGGAAAGCGCCGCCAAATTTGCCGACCGAAAATTTCTGGGCACCAAAAACAAAGACGGACTCTACGAATGGGTAACCTATCGCGAGGTCAACACCCGCATCGACAACCTGCGCGCAGGGCTGGCCGGGCTCGGCGTCGGAACGGGCGACGCGGTGGGTATCATCGCCAATAACCGTGTGGAATGGGTCGTTACAGCTTTTGCCGCATGGGGGTGCCGCGCCCGCTTTGTGCCGATGTATGAAGCGGAACTCGTCCAGATCTGGAAATACATCATTGCCGACAGCGGCATTAAAGTCCTTTTGGTCTCAAAGCCTGAGATCTACGAAAAAATCAAAGATTTCCCGAAAGATATCGAGGCATTGAAGCACATTTTCGTCATCGACGCCCAAGGCGAAGGTTCGATGGCCGCGCTGGAAAAAGCAGGTCAGGCCAAGCCTGTCGCGTCGCAGATCCCCACGCCCGATGAGATTGCAGAACTGATTTACACCTCTGGGACGACCGGCAACCCCAAGGGCGTTTTGCTCTCGCATGGCAATTTTACCAGCAATTCACATGCCGGCTTGAAGATGTATCCCGAACTTCTCACCCACGAACTCGTGACACTGGCTATCCTGCCCTGGGCGCATTCCTACGGCCAAACCGGCGAACTATTCGCCGTCATCCGTCTGGGCGGGGCGCTGGGCCTGGCCGAAAGCCCATCGACCATCGTCAACGATATTGTCCAGGTCCGGCCGACCTGGCTTATCTCGGTGCCGCGTGTCTTCAACCGCATCTATGATGCTTTATGGGCAAAAATGAACAAGGAAGGCGGGCTTCCCAAAAAGCTTTTCGTCATGGGCGTGGAGGCGGCAAAAAAGAAACGGGAACTGGCCGCCCAAGGCCAGTCGGACTTTATGACCAACCTTAAATTCCGGATTGCGGATAAAATCGTCTTTCAGAAAATCCGCGACCGCCTGGGCGGAAGGCTGATGGGTTCCATGAGCGGATCGGCGGCCATGAATCCGGAAATCGCCCAGTTTTTCTTCGATGTGGGCGTTCCCATCTACGACTGCTACGGACTGACGGAAACGTCGCCCGCCGCCACGATGAACGCCTCTTACAGTTACCGGCTGGGCTCGGTAGGCAAAGCCATCGACAAAGTGAAAATCGTCATCGACCCGTCGGTGGTCGAAGAAGGCGCATCCGATGGTGAAATTATTATTTACGGCCCGAATGTCATGAAAGGCTATCACAACCGCCCTGAAGACACGAAAGCCGCCCTGACGCCGGACGGCGGTTTCCGCACGGGAGACCGCGGACGATTAGATAAAGACGGATTTTTGTTCATCACCGGCCGGATCAAGGAACAATATAAACTCGAAAACGGCAAATTCTGCTTCCCTGTTTCCCTGGAGGAAGAGATTTGCCTGGTGCCGCTCGTCCAGCAGGCGGTGGTCTACGGCATCAACCGGGCATACAATATCTGTATCGTGGTTCCGGATTTTGACGTCCTTTTCGATGACGCCAAAGAAAAGGGATGGCCTCTGAACAAAGAAGCGCTGGTCGCAAGGCAAGATGTGCTTGATCTGATCAGCGCAACCATCACCAATCATCTCAAGGGCAAATTCGGCGGCTATGAAATTCCGAAAAAGTTCCTGCTGCTTCCCGAACCGTTCAGTCTGGAAAACGGTATGCTGACCCAAACGATGAAGCTTAAGCGCAACGTCGTTTTGGAAAAGCTCAAAGACCGGATCGACGCGCTATATAAATAAGGCCGGGCGCCTCGTTTCGTATCGACCGAGCGGGGCCGTTCGGAGGGAAACGACGGCATTTTTTACAAAGCGGCGGATAAGCCGATTCGTCACTTGTTTCAATGAATTATCATGTCTCCAACTAACCTGAAAGAGTTTGCCCGTCGGAATATTTTACATATGAGACGATCAACAGAAGAAGGCGCACTGAAAACCGGATAACGTATTACAATTTATTCGATGAGATATCGAATATTTAACTGATCTCCGCACGCATTGTGTCATACCGGGCACATATTTTGCGATGTTTGCATGCAGAGTAAATTTTAAGGAGCGCAAATCTAATGAAAAAATATTTCTCCCTTCTGATGGTTCTTTGCGGGGTCATGATTCTGACCGGCCATGCTTGGGCGCTTTCGATCACCCCCGATACGACGCCGACATGGACGGGATCGGAAACAGCCAATATGAGCGCATCAGAAATTGCCGCAAAGGTTGGCTTCTCGGGCACACTGGAAGAGCTGTACAAGATTGATGTTGACGATATGCAAGAAAGCGGCAGCTTTGCCTCCTCTTACAGTACCGTTTTTGACAGGACGCCCGATGATCCCCAGGATGCGACAATTTCCTACATCAGCGGCGCGTACATCACGGGGAATCCTCTCTACCTTTATGTCAAAGATGGAAACAGCACGCCGGCATATTACATTTTCGACATCACCGCCTGGAACGGCCAGGACACCATTGAATTAACCGGTTTCTGGCCCCAAAGAGGCGCCATCTCTCATCTGACGATTCTGGGCGTCACGGCGGTTCCCGAACCGGCCGCTCTGATCCTTCTGGGGTTGGGACTTCTGGGCATCGCGGGCATCAGAAAGATGAAAAGCTGACAACGCTTAAAAGTTACAGCCATGAATGCAAAAAGGCAGAACCTTGAAAAAGGTTCTGCCTTTTTTTTTTGCTGCGACGGATGACCGTTTCTCCGGTCACGATAAACAGGCGGGATTCTTTTCTGAACATCTATCCGGTCGAATCTCTTGCCGCCGACGAAAAAGGGCCGTTTCATGGATTCATGAAACGGCCCTTTTTCATTTTAGAATTGCTGACCAGACTACTTAACCGCGTCTTTGAGGCCCTTGCCTGCCTTGAAGACAGGAACTTTCTTGGCGGCGATTTTAATGGCTTCGCCCGTCTGGGGGTTTCTGCCTTTGCGGGCTTTCCGTTTGCTCACGGAAAATGTGCCGAAACCGACCAGCGTTACGGTATCGCCTTTTTTGAGGGCTTTCTGAATTGCCGCGAATGTCGCATTGACTGCCGCATCCGCTTCTTTCTTGGTAGACACCGCTTTTGCCACTTCTTCGATTAAGTCTGCCTTGTTCATTGCTCACCCCTTAAAAAATTTTATTTGAAAAACAGATGGCGCAAAATAACTCTTCTTGAAAAAAAAATCCACCTTTTTTTCTAAAAATTATTTGCCGCAAAGCCGTCGGGACGCGCGTTTACCGGCCTTCTTCACCCCGAACACCAGATCGGGTTTTTTGATGAACACCTCGGTGTCGGGCGGAACAGACTGCGTCAACCAGACGTTTCCGCCGATGACGGACCTGGCGCCGACAACGGTTTCGCCTCCGAGAATCGTCGCGCTGGCGTAAATAATGACGTCGTCTTCAATGGTCGGATGCCTTTTTTGATTCCGGAGTTTTTTACATTCCGACCGGCTCAGCGACAACGCGCCCAATGTGACCCCCTGGTAGATGCGCACGCGGTCGCCGATGGTGCAGGTTTCCCCGATAACCACACCGGTGCCGTGATCAATGAAAAAACGCTCTCCGATATGTGCGGCCGGATGGATGTCGATGCCGGTTCGGCTGTGTGCGTATTCCGTCATGATGCGCGGAATCAGCGGTACATCCAGATGATAGAGCTTATGGGCGATGCGGTAGACCATCACCGCCCAAACCCCCGGATAACTGAAGATGATTTCGTCATAGCCTTTAGCGGCCGGATCCCCTTCGAACGCGGCGCGGACATCGCCGGCAAGCATGTTGCGCAGGGCGGGCAGCTCTTTGAGAAACTCCACCACGACGCTGCGCCCCAGATCTTCACAATGGACACACGCTTTGTTTTTGCGGATGCAGTCATGACGGATCGCCAAAACCACCTGTTCGGCCAACACATCATACAAGGCGCTCACCTGCTGTCCCAGGTAATATTCCAGATTGGTTTTATCCAAACGTGTTTTGATAAAATAGCCGGGATACAAAATCAGGGCCAGCCGCCTTAAAATGTCGATAACGGCTTCCCGGTAGGGAATCGGCTCGGCACTGACATGATCGAAACATCCCGCCTTGCTGCAGGTGGACACAAGCGCATCCACAATGGCGGGGATATCCTCGCGAGTGGAGATCGTCTTTTTGATGGCTTTTTTACAGGACTCTGCGCCGGCGCTGGTTTTTTTCATGAATGCGTCCCGCAATAATCGTTCGGCCTTTGGTTTCGTCTGCTGATTGGGAGGTCATTGCGCGGCACAGCTTTGTCCCTCCTGATTCCAGAAAGGCGACATGGCGCGAAGACGCGCGATGATGGCCGGCATCTTGTCAATGACGAAATCGATTTCGTCTTCCGTATTGTAAACGCTCAGGCTGAAACGCACCGAACCGTGCGCCATGGTGAAGGGCACGCCCATCGCGCGCAGAACGTGCGACGGCTGAAGAGAACCGGACGTGCAGGCAGACCCGGACGACGCGCAGATTCCCAACTCGTTCATTAAAAGCAGAATCGCCTCCCCTTCAATATATTCAAAGCTGATATTGGTGGTGTTCGGAAGGCGATTGGCCGTATCGCCGTTGACCCGGCTTTGCGGAATTCTCGCCAAAAGCTCGCGTTCGAGCTTGTCGCGCAGACGGCGGACCCCTTCATTTTCCTTTTTCAGATTTCCCGCGGCTAATTCGCAGGCCTTGCCCAGCCCGATAATGCCCGCCGTGTTTTCCGTGCCGCCCCGACGTTCCTTTTCCTGGTGGCCGCCAATCAGAAACGGGGCGAACTTTGTCCCCCGACGGACGTAGAGCACACCAATCCCCTTGGGCGCATGCAGCTTATGGCCGGAAATCGAAAGCATGTCGATCACATTGTTTTTCATGTTGATGGGAATCTTGCCCGCCGCCTGCACCGCGTCGGTATGAAACAAAACGCCTTTTTCATGCGCGAGATGAGCCGCTTCTTCAACCGGAAAGATGACGCCGGTTTCATTGTTGCCCCACATCAGACTGACGATGGCCGTGTCCGGTGTGAGCGCTTTGTCGAGATTTTCCAGGTCCAGGACGCCGTTTTTATCCACGGGCAGTTCCGTAATGCGGTAACCCTGCGGAGCCAAATGAGCGCAGAGCGCGCGGATGGCCGGATGCTCGACCCGGCTGATGATAATGTGCTTTTTGTCCGGCTGGGTAGTCAGCGCCGACCGAATGGCCGTATTGTCGCTTTCCGTACCGCAACTGGTGAAGATAATTTCTTCCGGATTCGCCCCGAGAAGCTCCGCCGCCTGCTCGCGCGCCGCCTGGATTTTTCGACCGACCTGCCCGCCGAAGGTGTGCATGCTCGAGGGATTGCCGTATAACTCGGAAAAATAGGGCATCATCACCTCAATCACTTCGGGCGCGACCTTCGTTGTGGCGTTGTTATCCAGATAGACGGTTTTCATTTGGAAACCTCCTCAACGGTGATCTGAGGCGACACCATTTCGCGAAGCCGGTGTTCGACGAAATGCTTAAGCGTAATATCGGCCGCCTTGCAGGTCGCGCAGGCGCCGCGCGTGGCCACCAGCACGCGATCGCCGATGATATCGATAATGTCGATGTCGCCGCCGTCCTGCCTTAGTGACGGGCGGATCTCCCGATCAATCGTTTCTTCGATGAGTTTGATTTTCTGAAGATTGGTCAGTCTGGGTTTTTCTTCTTTTTTCGGCTCGGCTTTCACCTGCTCGATGATCTGGGCGATCGCGTCATGACACAGGCCGCAACCGCCGCCCGCCTTGGTGTAATTGGTGACGTCTTCGACGGTTGTGAGATTATTCTCCCGAACCGCCCGCTCAATCTCCTTGTCGGTCACCCCGAAGCACTCGCAGATGATTTTCGCGCCGGCTTCAATGGGCGGCGCACCTTGATAATTTTCTATGGCTTTTTCAAGAGCCTGCTTGCCCAACACCGAGCAGTGCATTTTTTCATCCGGCAGCCCCCCCAGATATTTGGCGATATCCTGGTTGGTGACCTTCAGAGCCTCCTCTACAGTCATCCCTTTGATGATTTCGGTAAGCGCCGAGGAGGATGCAATGGCGCTCGCGCAACCAAATGTCTTGAATTTCGCGTCGGAAATACGCTTGTTTTCGTCAAGCTTGAAGGTCAGTTTCAAAGCGTCGCCGCACGCCATCGACCCGACTTCAGCCACGCCGTCCGGGTTTTCAATCTCGCCGACATTGCGCGGATTGAGAAAATGTTCTTTAACTTTATCTGTATAATCCCACATAGGCACTCCTTGTTCACGCATTGAGAAACGATTGCTTTTTAAGATGAATCGCCTTCAAATGCAAGCCTTTTAATAGTATATTTCCCCGCCGAACCGTTCCGGACAGGCTGGTTCATTGAAACGCCCGGAAATGCAATAGCGCGGGCGAACAACAGCTTACGGCAACTAAAAAGTAAAGAGGATGAACATGGGCGCTTTGGGAGAGGACTGGGCGGCTTTCCACTCTTTAACGTCGATGAAGCCGTCCTGGTTTTTATCGATTTTTTTATACTGAAGGGCGGCTCGGGTTACGAATTCCTGTTTGTTAATCTTGCCGTCGGCATTGGCGTCGATCTTTTTGATGGCTTTGTCCGATCCGACTGTTGCGACGGATTTCATTTCATCAGCGGTCAGGACTCCGTCCTTGTTTGTGTCGCGTTGAGCAAACTTATCGTCGACGGCATCCGAATATTCCCGCCAGCTGACCTTGCCGTCGGCGTCCTTATCGATCTTTCTGAAAAGATCATCAGCGGCAAAGGCCACGGCCACCGACAGCAAAAGGATTGCCAATACCGCCTGTTTCTTTCTCATGATCGACCTTCCTTTAAAAGTCTCGAGGCAATGCCTCCAGTTCGGCCAGCGAGAACACCGGACCATCCGTGCAGACATATTTATATCCGACGTTGCAGCGGCCGCATTTGCCGATGCCGCACTTCATGCGCATCTCCAGCGACGTCAGAATGTTTTCCTTTGAAAAGCCCAGTTCGAAAAAAACCGGAAGCGTAAACTTGATCATGATGGGCGGACCGCAGATGACGGCCACGGTGTTATCGGGAGACGGCGCGACGTCCTTGCAGACGTTGGGAACAAACCCCTCCCTGCCCGTCCAGGCTTCATCGCCTTTATCCACGGTGATGACAGTCTGAATGTCGTCGCGCTTCCCCCAGGCGGCCAGTTCGTCCTTATAACAAAGCAAGCCGGGGGTTCTGGCTCCGTAAATGACGGTGATCTTGCCGAAACGCGACCGGTTGTCTTCATGCAGCATATAGTTGACCAGCGACCGCAGGGTGGTAAAGGCAAAACCGCCGCCGACCACGACAATGTTCTTCTTTTCCAGAAAGTCAATCGGCCAGGAATTCCCCATCGGTCCGCGCAGGCCGATTTTGGCCCCTTCGTCCATATCATGCAGAGCCGCCGTCACCAATCCCGGCACAATGGCGCCCGCCCTCTGCACGGTGAATTCGACATAGCCTTTCTGCGTCGGTGATGAGGCGATCCCGATGGGCGATTCGCCCCTGCCGTAAATGGAGAGCTCGGCAAACTGGCCCGGCAAATATTGAAAAGCCGCTTCATCTTCCGGATTGAGAAATTTCAGGCGAAAAGACTTGATGTCATGGGTATCCACTTCGTCGATGATTTGGACAATCTCGACCGGCATGGGAATGTAGGGATTATTTGAACACATATCGATCCTCAATAATTTTATTTCGTTTGTCTTCGGCGCCGCCTCAGGCCTTCATGGCTTCGTTCACGATCGAGAAGATATCGATGTTCACCGGACAGTTGCGCGTGCATCGGCCGCAGCCGACGCAGGAGATCGGGCCGTATTTTCGGATGTGATAGGAATACTTGTGGCTGATCTTCTGGCGCAGGCGCTGATACACCTTTGTTCGGGGATTGTGGCCGCTGGCCTCGAGCGTGAAATCCGTAAACATACAGGAATCCCAGACACGACGGCGCGTTCCCTGGCTGAAAAGCGTCTCGTCGCAGATGTCGAAGCAATAGCAGGTCGGGCAGACAAAGGTGCAGGCGCCGCAGCTTAAGCAGGCTTCGGACACTTTTTCCCAAAACGCCGCGTTATGGAAAAGGTCCTCGAACTTTTTGGCAATCGGTTCGGCCTCGACGCAGGTGAAACGCGTTTTAAACGTTCGGCCGGCCGCGACGGTGCCGTCGAAATATTTCTGATCGTCGGCAGAAGCATCCGAAAGCGACGGAAGCTCTGAAAGCAGTTTTTCGCCTTTGGGCGAGACGGCCTGAAGCAAAAGATCCTGGTCTTTACGGATCATGAACACATCGCTTCCTTCAGGATCGGCGGCCCCGATGCCCAGCGTCGAATAGAAATCCGCCGGGTCGGCAGGCGTGTTCGGGTCGAACGCATACCCGAAAATCGTTGCCGCTTCGCGTCTTTTGGCCCAGTAAGGATCGACTTTGCCCGTGCCGGTAAAATGGATGTCCATGATTTCAAAACTTTTCACATCGCAGGGACGGACGCCGAAGAGGACAGTCGGACGGATATCCGGCTCGACGCAGACCGCCTCGGCAATGGAGGCGCCGGTTTTGTAGCGGATGAAATCTTCCGTGTGCGGGAAGAAAACCGACTTTGGACTCAGAAGCGTGTTGTAGAAATCTAAATCCACTGCGGCCGGATCGGAGATCTCACGGAAGTTGTGACCCGCCTCCTCGCGGACCGGCGCAATCAGCGCCCCTTTTTCCATCAACCCGGCGGCCAGATCGGATAGTTTTTGCACAGTTGTTTTTTTCAACACAACGAAGCTCCTTACTCCAGAATTTTATCTGAATCCTCCACCCGGAAATTGATCAGGGCGGGTTTTTCGTCAATGCTCATGCCGGCAGCCTGGCCGAACATCTCTTCGCATTCCTTGGCCACTTTTTTATGGAACAAGTACAGAGGAATATCCACAGGACAGGCGCGCGAACACTCGCCGCAGTCGATGCAGCGGCCCGCCAGATGATGAAAGCGCGTCAAGTGATACATCAGGTTTCCGCCCGTCTCCGGCGACTTTTCCCCCCACTTGGGCTTGTTCTGATCGATAAAGCACGGATCGCAATAGCACATCGGACAGGCCTTGCGGCAGGCGTAACAGCGGATGCAGCGGTCGAGCTCTTTTTTCCAGAAGGCAAAGCGTTCGTCTTGGCCCATCGCTTCGACTTTTTCCAGAACCTCATACGGCGATAAAACCGGCTGGCCGTGCACTTCTTCGCCCAACAGAACGTCGTAAATGACGGGATTATACAGGCCGCAGGTCGTTTTTGCGTCGATCGCTTCATCCGTTTTCGCATTTTTCATTCCGTAAACCGGAATGCCCAGAATCACGAGGTCATCGCGTTTGACCTTGTCTTCCTGAATAAGCTGGATCACCGCCCGGCTGTCGGCCGCTTTTGCGGCAATGCCGATTTTGGTGCCGCGCGGGTATCGGACCAGATAACGGGCCAAATTCGCCGTGCAGTATTCATTGAAAACCATGCCGTCCACATCCGCCAAGCTTCTGGCGACATAGGGAAGCGGATGCTTTTCATCATAGCCCCTGCCGTAGGCCAGAACCATCGACACTTTGCCCGCGTCCAGAAGCTTTCCGGCTTCGGTTTTCAGATTTTCTTCAATTTGCTTAAAGCTCGTTGCCATATTGTCTCCCGGATTTACTATGAAATCTTGAACTTGGTCTGGGGACCCAGATTACGGATCTCTTCGGTGAACTCTCTCACCACCTCGGCAAATTTATTGCCTTCGGAAGCGGAAATCCATTCCACGCGGAATCGCCCCGGCTCCATTCCGGAAAATTCCAGAATCTTCTTGGTGACGGCCAGCCGCCTGCGGGCGTAAAGATTGCCGGTGTTGTAATGACAGTCGCCCGGATGGCAGCCGCCGACCAGCACGCCGTCGGCGCCCAGTTGAAAGGCCTTGAAGATGAACGACGGATTGATTCGGCTGGAGCACATCACACGGACCACGCGCAGGTTCTGCGGATACTGCAATCTTGTCGTTCCGGCCAGATCCGCGCCGGTATAGGTGCACCAGTTGCAGGCAATGCCCAGAATCTTCGGTTCAAATGACATGAAAATTATCCTTTCTTATAAACAAACCTTATAGCTTCAATTCAGGTCGTTCAAAAGTGCCCCCGATGCGTGGCGCCCGACAGACCTTTTTCTACACGGTCTTTTAATGACGTTAAGAAAAATTCCAGAGGCAAGGCGCGCGAGTATCGGGGCGCGAGGCCTACTTTGCCGTAGGCCGCAGCAACGCGAACGCAGCGCAACGCAGCATATGGGATTTTTAAAACGTCATACCTAAAACTCCATGAGGCCTTCCATTTCCGCCAAGACCTGTTCATTTGTAAAATGCCTGGCGATAATCGCCGACGACGGACAGACCGATGCGCAAAGACCGCAGCCCTTGCACAGGGCTTCATTGATTTCCGAAACGCCTTTGTCTTCCTTAAAGAACGGCGCGCCATAGGGGCACACGCGGACACAGTTCTGACAACCGCAGCACGAGGCGGGATTCACCATGGCGGTGGTGGCTTCAAGCTCCATTTTGTCTTTCACGACGATGGTGAGGGCTTCCGCCGCCGCGCCGTTGGCCTGCGCCACCGTATCCGGAATGTCTTTCGGGCTCTGGCAAACCCCGGCGATAAAAATCCCTTCCGACATGGTGGACAAAGGCGCAAGCTTCGGATGCCGCTCCATGAAGAAGCCGTACTTGTCCGTGCTCAGATTAAAGAGCCTCGCTAGGTCTTTGGAATCGGCGCGCGGCTTCATCGCGGGCGACAACACGACCATATCCACCGGCAGTTTGATAAACTTTCCGGTGATCGTGTCTTCCGCTTCCACAATCAGACGGCCCGGTTCATCGGCGCTTTCGGCCACTCGCGCGCCTTTGCCGCGGATGAATTTCACGTCTTCTTCAATGATGCGGTTATAAAACTCTTCATAGCCTTTCCCGGCGGCCCGCATGTCGATGTAGAACTGATAGACGTCGGCCGAGGTTTTTTCTTTGAACAGATGGGCGAATTTGAGCGAATACATGCAGCACACCCGGCTGCAGTGTTCGTAGTTGTTTTTATCCCGGCTGCCGATGCAGTGCAAAATGGCGATGGCCTGCGGTTCCTTGCCGTCGCGCATTGTCACCTTGCCTCCGGTGGGGCCCGCGGAATTGAAAAGCCGTTCCACTTCGAGAGCGTTATAGACGCCGGGGTACTTTCCGTACCCGTATTGCACCAGGGGCTTGGTGTCCATCAGATCATAGCCGGTGGCCACAATGACGGCGCCGACTTTCATGGTGGAGAAGGTGTCTTGCTGTTCGAAATCGATGGCCTTCTGTTCGCAGACCTTTTCACACAGACGGCATTTGCCTTTGATAAAATAGGTGCAGGCGTCGCGATCGATGATCGGTTTCTGCGGCACGGCCTGCGGAAAGGGAATATAGATCGCTTTTCTTTTGACCAGCCCCTCGTCCCATTCAGAGACGCCCTTCCCCGGACATTTCTCCGTGCAGGCCAGACACGCGTTGCACTTGTCGTGATCGACGTAACGCGCCTTCTGTTTCACGGTGATGTCGAAGTTGCCGACATACCCTTTGACCTCGCTCACTTCGCAGGATGTCATCAGCGTGATGTTTTTGTTTTGCATCACGGAATCCATTTTGGGCGTGAGAATGCAGGCGGAGCAATCCAGCGTGGGAAAGGTTTTGTCAAACTGGGCCATGTGCCCGCCGATGGTGGAGTTCTTTTCGACAAGATAGACTTTCCGTCCGGTATTGGCAAGTTCCAGGGCCGCCTGAATGCCGGCGATCCCGCCGCCCACGACCATCACATCCGGGTTCACGTCAATCACGCGAGAGGTCAAAGGCGCCAGAAGCCTGGCCCGGTTGACGGCGCCGTTTAGCAGCGCTTTGGATTTCGCCGTGCCTTCGTCGATGTCGTGCGTGACCCAGGAGACCTGTTCACGGATATTGACGATCGTCAAAAGGTATTGATTGAGGCCGGAGGCCGAAAGGACCTTGCGAAAGGTCTGCTCGTGCATCAAAGGCGAACAGGCGGTGACGATCACGCGGTCGAGCCGGTGTTCTTTGATGTCGTTGGCGATCATCTCCTGGCCCGGCGTGGAACACATGAATTTGTAGTCTTTCGCCACCACCACGTCCGGCAGCGTGGCGGCAAACTGCGCCAGTTCGCTGACGCGAACGGTCTTGGCAATATTCAAACCGCAGTGGCAAACAAAAACACCAATTCTGCTCATAGTCTCTCCTAGATTTCCTGACTTCTCAACGCCTTGCCGCGACAGGACGTCATTGACATTTTTCTGGCCTTCGGGGCCCTAGAGGGCGCAGGTGTCGACAACCGGCTCATCAATGTTGATGCCCAGGCTTTCTAAAAACAGCTCGGTCACATCCTTGATTTTGATCTGCTCATCAACGTTGAGCGTCCGTGCGCTGTCTTCAAACATGGTGATGCAATAGGGGCAGGCAGTCGCCAAAACGGTCGCACCGGTCGCCATTGCTTCTTCAATTCTCAAATCGCTTAACCGTTCGCCTTTGAGCTTTTCCATCCAAAGCCCGCCGCCCCCGCCGCCGCAGCACATACTCTGCTCGCGGCTGCGTTCCATTTCGACAAACTCCACGCCCGGGATGGACCGTAAAACGTCCCGCGGCGCGTCGTAAACGCCGCTGTGCCGGCCCAGATAACAGGGATCGTGATAGGTGACTTTGACGCCGCCCAGATCCTTTTTAGGCGAGAGCTTTCCTTCCTGCACAAGGCGGGCGATGAGTTCGCTGAAATGCAAGACCTCATAATCCTCGCCATAGTCTTTTTTGAATGCCGCCAGACAATGGGGCGACACGGTGATGATTTTCGATACCTGGTTGGCTTTAAAGTAATCCCGATTGGCGCTTTTCAACCGGTCGAACAATTCCAGATCGCCGACTTTCTTCAAACTCTCTCCGCAGCAGTTGACCTCGACCGAAGGAATGCCCCAACTGACGCCGGAGAGCTTGAGAATTTCCGCCGTCGCTTTCGCAAGCTTCGTATTGCGCGGATCGTAGCACACCGTGCAGCAGGTCCAGAACAGATACTCCGTTCCCGGTGCATAAAGGGGATACTGGTCTTTGGCCCAGTCGTTGCGCTTGGCCTGATCGCCCGACCAGGGGTTGCCGCGCGCCGACATGGACCCGACAAACGCCCGCAGGCTCTGAGGCAGCATGCCGCCGCCGCTGTAAACATTTCGGATGGCCGTCACGATGTCGATGAGTTCCACGCCGCGGGGACACCGGTCCACGCAGAATTTGCAGGTGGAACAGCCCCACATGAACTCCTCAATGCCGTCGAGGCCCAGCTGGCCGTAACGCACCAGCTTGCGGATATTGAAATGGGTGATCGGCGTCCAGGGGCAGGTTCCCGAGCAGGTGCCGCACTGATAGCATTTTTTCAGCGCCTCGCCGCCCGCCTCCATAATCGCCTGGGACATCTCGAGAAAAGGGGTGACTGTCTGTGACATGCAATATCTCCCGTAACTTTTAAAATCAAATTATGCTTGAGCTAGCATATTCAAAATAAAACGGCAATTCCAAATCTCTCGTCTTTTTGTATTTTTCAGACGGAACTTCGCCGCGGACGAAAAAGGGACCCCGCCGGTCCCTTTTATTCGGTGAAAAGTTGGTGCATCCGGTGATGTCTTAATATTCCGGCGTCAGCTCGTCGAGCTGGGCCAGCGAAAAGACCGGTCCGTCCTTGCAGACGTACTTGCTTCCGACGTTGCAGCGGCCGCACTTGCCGATGCCGCACTTCATGCGCATTTCCAGCGATGTGATGATATTCTCTTTGGAAAACCCCAGTTCAAAAAACACCGGCAGAGTAAAACGAATCATGACGGGCGGCCCGCAGATGAGCGCGACGGCGTTGTCCTTGCTGGGGGCCACGTCCTTGCAGACCGCGGGAACAAACCCTTCGCGCCCTTTCCAGGTGGCATCGCCCTTGTCCACGGTCACATTCAGGTTGATATCGGAGCGCTTTGACCAGGCTTCGAGTTCCTCCTTGTAAAGGAGCAGGCCGGGATTTCTCGCGCCGTAAACGACCGTGATGTTTCCGAAGCGCTTGCGGTTGTCTTCGTGGAGCGCGTAGTTGATCATGGATCGAAGCGTCGTGAAGGCGAACCCGCCGCCGACGATGACGATATTCTTCCCTTCCAGATACTCCAGCGGCCAGGAATTGCCCAAAGGACCGCGGATGCCCATCAACGTCCCCTCTTCCATTTCATGCAAAGCGGTTGTCACCACGCCGGCTTTCTGAACGGTGAATTCAATGTAGCCTTTCTGCGTCGGCGAAGACGCAATGCCGATGGGAGACTCGCCTTTCCCGTAAATGGAGAGTTCGCCGAATTGTCCCGGGATGTAGGCATATTTCGCTTCGTCTTCCGGATTGACGAACTTGAAGCGGAAGGTTTTGATGTCCTTGGTATCGACTTCGGTAATGATTTTATCCACAACAACAGGATAAGGAATATACGGGTTTTGCATTACGAACTCCCTGGTTATAATTTTGATATGTCGGTTACGATTTTACGGATATCGATGTTCACGGGACAGTACATCACACACCTTCCGCAGCCCACGCATGCAATGGCATTGAACATGTCGATGTAATATTTAAATTTGTGCATGGCGCGTTGACGCCATCTTTCCTTCTGCGACGTGCGGGGGTTGTGTCCCGACGTTTCCTTCGTGAACAAGGGAAACATGCAGGAATCCCACGAGCGGATTCGCACGCCCTCGACCTCCGTGACTTCATCGCTGATGTCGAAACAGTGGCAGGTGGGGCACAGGTAGGTGCAGGTTCCACAGGCCAGACACTTGCGATGAATGGTGTCCCAGAAGGGATTGTCGAAATTCTTATCCAAAATCGGTTTCACTTCGTGAGCGGGTATTTTCGAGGCAATGGCTTCTTTGGCCTTGGCGGCGATTTCATTTTTCTTGGCGTCCGCCGCCGCATCGGCTTGCGTGTCGCCGAAATATTTGGCCAGTTTCTCGCCTTTTTCCGTAACGAACTCCACCAGATAATCGCCGCCGATATCGGTCAGCAAAATGTCCGCGCCGTCCGACGATACGGGCTCTCCGTCCACCGAGGTGCAAAAACAGCTCGTATAGGGCGGTTTGACGCAGGCCAGCGTGATGACCGTCGTGTTCCGTCGCTTGGCGATGTAGTAGCCGTCTTTGTATTTTTCCTGATCGAAAAGTTTGTCCAACAGGACAAAACTATGCGCGTCACAGGGTCGGACGCCGAAGAGCACCGACTGCGGGGCATCGTTGACTTCCTCGGAAAAAACCATGCCTTTCTCCGTCCGCGTATATTTCATCAGGGTTTCGGTGTGCGGAAAGAAAACATTTTTCGGCGCATTTTTGGAGTTGAGATAAGCAAAAAAAGGCTCATCGTCGGCCCGCAGCGGTTTAAAAAGAACGTTGTCCTCCTGCTTCACAGGCGCCCATACCAGGACGTCTCCGGCCATTTTTTTGGCAATGCCCGCCAGTGCATCTTTTTTGATCAAACGTTTTTCCATAATTGTCCCTAGTTTATTTTTTTATCCAACCATTCAATTTCAGAGCGTCGGGTTTTCTTGAATTCACCTCAAATGAGCCGCAGCTGACTCAGCAGGGGTTGCGGGTCCGTCAGATGCGACTTAAACGTTTCAGCCGAACCGGGAAGGCCCATGGCCAGTGAAAGCAGTTCCGTAAAATAGAACACCGGCATTTTCATGTTCGGACTGGGACGCATTTCCAGATTGGCCATGCACATCGGGCAGGCCGTGACCACACAGTTGGCGCCCGCTTCACGAGCCGCGCCCATCAGTTTGTCGCACATATCCACGACAATGGCCGTCTTGCTGACCGACAGCGACCCGCCGCAACAGTCCGTCTTATAGGACCAGTTTTTGACGTCCGCTCCGATGGCGCCCATCATCTTGTCGAGCATGAAGGGATTTTCATAATTCTCAAACTGGCAGACCTCGGGCGGCCGCAGCAGGAGGCAGCCGTAATAGGAAACAGGCTTCAATCCGGTCATCGGCTTGACCACTTTCGCCGTCAGGGCGTCAATTCCGATTTCAGTGTAAATGACGTCGATCGGGTTGCGGATGGCGATGCCACCTTGATACTTGGCCCCCACTGCGCCTTCGATTCGCGTTTTCAGGTCCGGGTCGGCCTTCAAATGATGTTCGGCCATTTTGAAACGGTTGAAGCAGGCCGCGCAGGGAACCATCACGTCCATGGCGTCTTTTTCCGCCGCAATCAGGTTGCGCGCGGGCAGAGCGACGGACAGGTCGAAATTCGTGTTATGCGCGGCGGACGCTCCGCAGCAGGACCAATCGTCGATTTCTTTGAGCTCAATGTTGAGGGCACGACTGACAGCCTTCATGGACTGATCGTATTCTTTCCCCATTCCATGCAGCGAGCAACCCGGATAATATGAAACTTTCAAGAGAGTAGCCTCCTTCTATGCTTGTTCCAGCGCATCAGGCCTCAGGCCCGACGCGCGATATTCCTTCACGTTGTTTTGGTCTTCTCAAAAATGTTCTTTACTGATTTCAGATCCTTTGTCCGCGGCGGCAAAAGCGACAATTTGCCTTTGAGGAACATCGCCGGAGCAATGTCCACGTCTCCAAACAAGTCGCCGGATTTCAATTTGTAATGAACGGTCATGAGCATTTCATGGACGCGGCCGCCGAACTTGATGCTGGAGAGGAAGGCTTCATGGAACTTCAGAACATTCGCTTCCTTTGCGGCAACGCCTTGTTCTATCGCCATCTGACGCAGAACATCCATCATCCGTGCGATGTCCACCTGATTCGGACAACGGGTGATGCAGGTCTCGCAGGACAGACAAAGCCAGATGGTCGAACTGGACAGAACCTTTTCTTTCTGCCCGTTCTGAATCATCTTGATGACTTTGTTGGGGTTGTACTCCATGTAGGGCGCAGCGGGACAGCCGGCCGTGCACTTTCGGCAGTGATAACAGGCCTGCAGCGGAACGCCGTGTATCTTTTTGTTGACTTCTTCCAGAAAAGTTTCCATGTAAACTCCATCCATTTCAAACAAATTACGGGTTGTAGACAAAATCTCCCTTGTCGTGATGTTCATCGAACTTGCCCAAAGGCGGCATGTCTTCCATGCTGGAACCGGCGCGGTTTCCGAAAAACTCGAAACAGTCCTTATCGATTTTCTTGAGGAACTTGCGCAGATCCACGCCCATGGGGCAAACCGCAACACAGGATCCGCAGTCTACGCAACGGCCGACCATATGGTATAAACGCATGAATTGGAAGACTTGCGTATCGGAAGCATCTTCCCCAATGCCCACCCATTGCGGCTGGCTTTGCTCCGCGAAGCAGGTCGGACAGTAACAGGAAGGACAGGCCTGCCGGCAGGCATTGCAGCGCATGCATTTGGACATTTCGCCGGTGAAGTACGCCCATCGTTCGTCGATCGTTTTAGATTCGAATTCCTTGACGTCGTCGTATTCCGCATCCGGATTCATCGCCGGAGCGGGTGATCCGATCATCACATCGGAAATAATCGGGTTGTTGAAACGGCAGGTGACGCAGCAGTCGGCCAGAACGTCCTTGAGGGCGACCGTCTTATCCCCGTCGGAGGTCTTCATGGTCATCTGTCCGCCGTCGATCGAACCGTCCACAATATCGGCGCCGCCGATCCGGATTTTCAGTTCCTTGCCGTCCACGTATCCGTCACAGGGAACGCCCAGAATGCACACCTCATCGCGTTCATACTGCCGCTCCTGAAGTTGAATAATGATCGATCGCGTGGTGCAGCCGCGGGCGACGACGCCGACCACTTTCTTCTTGCGGTCTTCGGGTTTGAGGCGCTTTTGAGAATTTTTGTGAGCCGTAATCAGATCGTGCACGAACTTGGCCAGATTCTGCGTACAAAGATTGTTCCAGACCAGCTTGTCGGCCTCATCCGGCTGAGTGATGAAACAAGGCGTGGCCGTCAACGGAAGCGTGCCTTTCTCATAGCCGATAATGACATCGGCCTTCTTTTCCAAAAGCAGCCTTTTTGCTTCTTCGCGCAATTTTGTTTCGATGTTTTCCACAGTGATGATTTCCCCGTTTATGTATTATTATCTCTTATCAGACTAACCAATTTGTTTGATCATCTTATTGGCCGGTCCCAATGCCTTGATTTTCTCCGTCGCGCCTTTGATGACCTGCGCCCATCTGTCACCTTCGGAGGCCGACACCCATGTAAAGATGGTCCGATCGCCTTCCACGCCGATGTAGTTCAGGAAACTTTTTAACGTCGCAAACTTGCGCCGCGCCACCAGATTTCCTGAGATATAGTGGCATTCTCCCGGGTGTCACCCCGAAACCAGAACGCCGTCGGCTCCGGACTGCAGGGCTTTGACGATGTAAAAAGGATTGATTCTGCCCGTGCAGGGAACGCGGATGACCCTCACATTGGTCGGGTACTGAATTCTGCTGATTCCCGCCAGGTCGGCGCCCGCGTAAGTGCACCAGTTGCAGACAATGGCAACGAATTTCGGTTCCCATTCCTTGTTTGCTAAGTTTTCAGCCATATATTCTCCTTCCAGCGGCAATGCGGCCCGAATCGGCCGTTCGCCTTAATTGATATTATAAATCTGCGCCAGAACCTCTTCGTTGTTGAAGCCGTTGAGATCGACGGCGTTCATCCGGCACGAGGCCGTGCAGACGCCGCAGCCCTTGCAAAGAACAGCGTTGACTTCAGCGCACCCTTCAGCAACGTTAACGCGGATCGCGCTGTAGGGGCAGTTGATTTCGCAAAGTCCGCACGCCGAGCAACGTTCCTTGCTGACGTAAGCCGTCTTGCCTTCCGCTTCGATATATTCAAGCGTCAGGATCGTGCAGGCGCGCGACACAGCCGCGTTGGCCTGAGTGATGGCTTCGTCGCTGAACTTGGGCGAATGCGACATGCCGCACATAAAGACACCGTCGGTGGCGAAATCGACCGGACGGAGTTTGACGTGCGCTTCCAGGAAGAAACCGTCCTGGTTGGTGGTAATCTTCAGCATGTTGCCGATCACCGAGTTTTCCGGATTGGGCACCACACCGACGCTCAGAACCACTGCATCTGAAGGCAAGGTCACCGATTCATTCAAGATCGGATCAAAGACTTTCACTTCCACCTTGTCGCCTGCGGCAATGACTTCCGGCTTGCGGTCTTCCTCATACGAAATGAACTTGATATTCGCTTCACGTGCTTTCTTGTAATAGTCTTCTTTGAACGCAAAGGTGCGGATATCGCGGTAAATGATTGTGATGTCGCGGGACGGATCGTCGGCTTTAAGCTCGAGCGCGTTTTTGATCGCCTCCGAGCAACAGTAGCGGCTGCAATACGGCCGTTCCTTGTCGCGGCTCCCCACGCATTGAATCATGACCACATTTTTCACGGCAGCCAGTTTCGGATCTTTTTCATAGATCAGCGTTTCCAGTTCACGCTGGGTTTTGACCTTCGGATTCTGCCCGTAGAGATACTCCTGGGGTTTGTTTTCGTATGCGCCGATGGCCACAATCGCCACACCGTGCTCAAAAACCTGCTCGCCGTCTTTTTTAGACTGCACGGTGGTTTTGTAATTGCCGATGTAGCCGTCGATTTTCTTGATCTCGGCGGATGTCACCACCGTGATCATCGGATTGTTGTAAATCTTTTCCAGAAGGCTTTTCAAGTGCGCCCGGGTATCCAGTCCTTCCAGCGTCTTGTAGAGGTGATTGTAGTTGCCGCCCAGCCGGTCTTCCTTCTCAACGATGATGGACTTGAACCCCTGATCCGCAAGCGACAACGCCGCGGTCATACCGGCCAAACCGCCGCCGATGACCAGCGCCTGATGATTGACGGGCAGCTGACCGGGCTTCAAGGGTTTCAGATACTGGGCCTTGGCCACCGCCATCCGCAGCAGGTCTTTCGCTTTTTGAGTGGCTTTTTCCGGCTCGTGCATATGCACCCAGGAATCCTGGTCGCGGATATTGGCCATTTCGAACAGATAGCGGTTGAGGCCCGCCTTTTCGCAGTTTTCCTGGAACAGGCCTTCATGCGTTCGAGGCGAGCAGGACGCGACGACCACTCGCGTGAGATTTTTCTCTTCAATCACTTCGGCCATCTTGACGGCCGTATCCTGTGAACAGGTGAAAAGATTGTCCGCCGTGTAGACGACGGTCGGCAGTGTTGCGGCAAAGTCCCGAACAGCAGGCACATCGACCACGCCGCCGATATTGATCCCGCAGTGGCACACAAAAACGCCGGTGCGGACGGGCTGACCGCGCAAATCTTTCTCTTCGGGAACGTCCGGAGGAGAGATCAGGGTGCCGCGCTTGGCGGACAGAAGTCCTTCCGCGCAGGCGGCGGCGGCCGAAGCCTCCATGACGGTTTCGGGAATATCTTTGGGGCCGCCGAAGGCGCCGCAGACAAACACGCCGGGACGAGAGGTCTGAACGGGATTGTCGAGTTTGGTCTTGCAGAAACCATGCTCTTCAAGCTCGATGCCGAGGCTGGCCGCCAGCTTTTGGGCCTCTTTGGGCGGCATGAGACCGACAGAGAGCACGACCATGTCGAACTCTTCTTCGGTGAAGGTTCCGTCGGGATTGACGTATTTAATGAGCAGATTGTTGGTCTGCTGCAATTCCTTGATTGCTGACGGCATGGAACGAATGTAGCGGATGCCGTATTCCTCTTTCGCGCGGTTCACGAACCGGTCGAAATCCTTGCCGTGGGCGCGGATGTCCATATAGAAGATGGTGGGCTCCAAACCCTTGGCGTGTTCTTTGCCGATGATGGCCTCTTTGGTGGCATACATACAGCAAACCGACGAACACCAGCTGTTTTCACACGACACGTCACGGGAGCCGACGCACTGGATAAAAGCGACTTTTTTGGGCTCTTTCCCGTCGGAAATTCTCTGGACATGGCCGAAATACGGGCCGGAAGCGGAAAGAATTCGTTCAAACTGAAGCGCGGTGACGACGTTTTTGTAAATGCCGAAACCGTATTCGCCGCGTTTGCTGGCGTCGAAGATTTCAAAGCCGGGCGAAGCGATCACCGCGCCGACTTCGATCGTTTCTTCTTCCGGTTTCATGTCATGGTCAATGGCCTTGGCCACGCAGGCGTCCACGCATTGATAACATTCGGAGCAAATCCCGCAGGCCAGACAGCGGGCGGCTTCTGCAATCGCCTGCGCCTCGGAAAAGCCGATGCCAACTTCCTCGAAATTGGTTTTTCTGGCTTCCGGCTTCATGTGCGGATATTTTTCGCGGGGCACTTTCGGAACGTCTCTGAGATCCGCTTTGTCGGCCAGATCTTTCGTCCAATCTTTTTCACGGCCGGCTTTCATGTCCGCGCCCTGCAGGTAGCGGTCGATCGATTTGGCCGCTTCCTTGCCGGAATAGACCGCCTTGACCACCGTCTGCGGACCGGTGGAAACGTCGCCGCCGGTGAAGATGCCGGGAATGTTGGTGGCGTAGGTCACGGCATCAAAATCCACGTTGTTCCACTTGTTGATGGAAACGCCGCTTTCCTTCGTAATGAAGGAGAGATCGGCTTCCTGGCCGATGGCCGGAACGATCGCATCGCACTCGATGATGAATTCGGACCCTTTCACTTCCACAGGGCGGCGACGCCCGCTGGCATCGGGTTCGCCAAGTTCCATACGGGTGCATTCGATCCCCGTGACCCTGCCGTCTTTGCCTACGACGCGCTTCGGGGCGACGAGGAATTTCATCTCAATGCCTTCTTCCAGCGCCTCTTCGATTTCTTCCGGAGAGGCCGGCATTTCAGCACGGGTACGGCGATAGAGAATGAAAACATTCTTGGAGCCGGTGCGGACCGCCGTCCGAACCGCGTCCATCGCGACGTTGCCGCCGCCGATGACGGCTACCCGGTCTCCCAGGTTCACTTTTTCGCCCAGATTGATTTTCATCAGATAATCGACGCCGTGAACGACGCCCTGCATCTCTTCGCCGGGGATATTGAGCTTGCTGCTCTTCATGGTTCCGCAGCCGATGAAGACCGCGTTATAATCGTTTTTGAGCTGATCAAAAGAAATGTCTTTCCCGATGCGGGTATTGAGATGGATCTTGACGCCGAGATCCTTGATCACCTGGATTTCTGCGTTTAAAACATTTTTAGGCAGCCGGTATTCGGGAATACCCACCGCCAGCCAGCCGCCGGCAACCGGCAGCGCCTCAAATACTTCAACATCGTAGCCTTCAATGGCCAGGTAGTAGGCGCAAGTCAGACCGGAAGGACCGGCGCCGACCACGGCAACCTTTTTCCCCTTGCTTTCCTTTTTTTCGGGCAGGTAGCGCGTGTCGCCGTTGAGATCCAGGTCGGCGACAAATCGTTTCAGATGCATAATATCGATGGGTTCATCGACTTTGCCCCGCATACAGGCCGTCTCGCACGGATGGTTACAAACGCGGCCGCACACAATCGGGAACGGGTTGTCCTGCTTGATCAGCTTCAGAGCTTCTTTGAACTTGCCCTGCGCGATCAGCGCCACATAGCCCTGAACGCTGATGTGCGTCGGACAGTGGGCCTTACAAGGAGAGGTCCCCAGTTTGTCGATGGCGAAACCGCTGGGAATGGCCTGGGGAAAATGACGATAGATGGCCTGCCGTTCGCTCAAATTGCCGTTGAATTCGGCTTTGACATTGATGGGACAGACTTTGGCACAGTCGCCGCAGCCGGTGCATTTATCGAGATTGACATAGCGCGGCGCTGAAGTGAGTTTGACTTTGAATTTGCCGGGTTCGCCTTCCACGGATTCGACCGTTCGGCGGGTTTTGATCGTGACGTTCGGATGTCTTCCGACTTCAACGAGCTTCGGCGAGAGAATACAGGCGGAACAGTCGTTTGTGGGAAACGTCTTGTCCAACTGGGCCATCACGCCGCCGATACTGATCCCGTTTTCCACGAGATAAACTTTCATTCCGGAATTGGCTAAATCGAGAGACGCCTGAATGCCGGCGATTCCCGAGCCCACCACCATGACCGCACCAACTTTTTCATTATCTTTGACCACGGAATTGCACCTCGTTCTTTATGTGAAAAGCCTTGCTCTAAAGCCTGTCCGCTATGAAGTCTGACCGGCGTTCGACGGCTAACACACTTTCAAAACCGTGTCAAGCAGCGAAGATCAATGAAGGCACCTATCTCCATTCAGATACTTGTAATAATTCATTTATATTTTTGACTATCGTTCACATTCAGGATCTTCTGAGCGCGGCGGAATCCTGATCACAACAAGGCATGATTTTATTTTTTAAATGAAATCATGATGTTTGATTCACCGGGCCGGTCAGCACCTGTTTTACGCCATTTTATCATGCTCTTAGGCGAACGGCGCGCACACGGCCCAAAAGACGCAACCGGAAAATGCGACTTTTGCAAAAAAACGCTGCGCAGAAACAAGATTAATTTTCCCCCCGCCATTCACAAACCTGGACTTGGAACAACGCCGAAGGCTTGTCTATAAACAGCACGAAACCTGACAGCGAGTATCCGGAAATGGGAATCGATTCTTTAGTCGATTCATATCTGGAAATTCAGGCTTAATCTAAGGCGAAATGATCTACAAAAAATGGTGAAAGTCTCTCAATAATCGTAGATCTGTGATGATGACTGTTAATTTCAATGCTTTCCGCTGAAGAACGCACCTCTTCACTTCAATATTTTATTTCATAATATCATGCGCTTATAGGATTTTTTCTTTTTATGCGATTTTAAGACTCACCTGGCATGGTCTGTGTTTTACTAAATATGCGTTTTTTAAGTTCAGTGGATGAGAAAGGCCGTCAAACATGGAATCAAAGCGACACACCCTTGAAAAGAATAGCTCGGTTTTACGGGGAAATCTTCTGACTATGGCGCCTCCCGCAGAGGCGGAGAGATTTCTTTTTTTTGACGATGCTCAATTCCATAAGATTCTGCAGCGGGAAAAAATTCGCGCCGAACGGTTGCGGAAGCCTCTTTTGCTGATGCTTCTGGATGTCTCGGCTGCCGTCAACGGCGGCGGACATCACCGTGTATCGGCCGTCGAGTCGGCCATATCCCCGGCCTTGAGAGAAGTGGATATTCGCGGATGGTATACGAGCAATCGAACCGTCGGCGTGATCTTCACTGAAATTACGTCCATTGACGCAAATTCGATCGAAGTCATTGTCCGAAAGCTCTACAGACACTTAGGCGAACAGTTTGACTCTGAAATCATTAAAGGAATCAATATGTTCTTTCATATTTTCCCCACGGCGTGATCAGTCGCAGGCGTTTGTCACCGCGGCCAGATGACGGTCGATAAACATCAACACGTCATCCACCCCTTTGCGTGTTTTGGCGGAAAACAGTATCGTGTGGCTCTGGGCCGCCCGGCCCAGAGCTTTTTCTATGCTTTTGCGGCGCGCCAGACACTGATTATTGGAAAATTTGTCAGCCTTGGTCAGTATAAAAAGACAGGGAATGCGATACAGGCTCAGCCAGTCGATCAAGGACAAATCGTCCGGGCTGGGATCGCGGCGAATATCCAGGATCATCACCACCAAAACCAGGCTTGGCCTCTCCTTTAGATAGATTTCGATCATGCGCCCCCAGTCTTTCTTAACCGAAAGAGGCACCTTCGCAAATCCATAGCCGGGAAGGTCCACAAAAGAAACGCTTTCATTGATAAGAAAGAAGTTGATCAGTTGCGTTCTTCCCGGTGTATTGCTGGTTTTGGCCAGATTTTTTCTGTTGGTCAAAGCATTGATCAGCGAGGATTTGCCGACGTTGGACCGGCCGACGAACGCAATTTCGGGAAAAATCGGCAACGGATACTGATCCGGACGCACGGCGCTTTTGACAAAGTCGGCTTTGGATATTTTCATGAATCACTTCCCGCCGGCATGATTAATCCCGCTCGAAAGAGATGCCGTATTTTTCGAGTTTGCGCTCCAAGGTCGGTCGGGAGACGCCAAGCGTTTCACAGATTTCCCCTTTATTCATCGTGGTTTGCTGAATGACTTTCCGAATGTATCGCTCTTCCACCTGATCAAGCGTCAGGAGTTTGCCTTCTTCATCCGGGGCGAATACGGCTCCAAGGCCGCCGTCTTGCGCGGGTTTATCGTTTTGGTCCTTGCCCAATTCCGGAATGTCGGAAATGCCCAGAACCTGCCCTTTGGCCACCACGCAGGCTCGCACCAGAAGATTCTCAAGCTCCCGAACGTTGCCCGGCCAGGCATACGTCATGAATTTGTCCATGATTTCATCGGAAACGCCGATAATCTTCTTATGCAGGTCCAGATTGATTTTGGACAGAAGATAATCAATCAAAGGCGGAATATCCTGACGGCGGTTCCGCAGCGGGGGAAGATGAATGGCGACGATGTTGAGACGGTAATACAAATCGTCGCGAAATTTTCCTTCTTTGACGAGTTCTTTTAAGTCCTTATTGGTCGCCGCCATAATGCGCGCCGTGACTTTGACTTTATCCTTGCCGCCGACGCGTTCGAACTCCATTTCCTGCAGCACACGCAGAAGTTTCGCCTGGAGATTCACCGACATTTCACTGATCTCGTCGAGAAAAACGCTGCCGTAGCGCGCCAGCTCAAACTTGCCCAGCTTGCGGGCAATGGCGCCGGTGAAAGACCCTTTTTCGTGTCCGAAAAGTTCGGATTCCAGAAGCGTCTCCACGATGGCAGAGCAATTCACCGCGATAAACGGTTCATCGGGGGATGTGTTGTTGTGAATCACTTTGGCGATCAGCTCTTTGCCCGTGCCGCTTTCTCCATGAATCAGCACGGTGGTGCGGCTTTTGGAAACGACGCCGATGGTCTTGAAAATTTCCCGCATTTCGTTGCCGGTGCCGATGATGTCGCCGACGCGGAAGTTGCGCGACGGCTCCATGAGCAGACCGTCGATTTTCTTTTCCATCTCGAGAGATTTGAGCGCCTTTTTAATGGCGATTTCCAGTTCATCAACATTGATGGGTTTGTGAATATAATCGAAAGCGCCTCCCTTCATGGCGTTGATGGTGGTCTCCATGTCATGAAAGGCGGTAATCATGATGACCTTGACGTTTTCATTTTCCTCCTTGAGGTCTTCAAGAACGGAAAAGCCGTCCACATCCGGCAACCGGATGTCCAAAATGACAACATCCGAAGGCTGCCGGACATATTCATTCAAACCATCCGTGCCGGTAAGGGCGGTCCTTACGCTGTAGCCCTCTTCAGACAGGTACAAATCCAGCGTTTCAACAATCGATTCATCGTCGTCAATTACCAGAATGCTCGCCATAACCTCAACCTTTGTCGAAGCAACCCCTGCGGGCGCCCAACCCGATGGCCTGTTTACTCCTGCGGCTCTCTTTGCGTCAGGCGCCTTTCATTGCAAGGAAGCGTCACGCAGACTTTTGTTCCCTTGCCCTTTTCGCTGATGATTTCCAGTTTTCCGTGGTGTAGCTCCACGATCTTTAAAACCTGCGACAACCCCAGGCCCGTTCCATACTTCTTTTTTGTAAAAAACGGATTGAACAGATGAGGCATATCCTCATCGTCAATGCCGCAACCGTTGTCCTCCACTACGACCAGGACCGACGGCGGCTGGCTGCCGATGCTGCGCGCATAGATGCGGATATATCCGTTTTGTTCAAGGGCTTCAACGGCGTTGCGGATGATATTCAAAAACGCGTCGGTAATCATGCCCGAATCCACATTGACCATCGGAACATCTTCGGTTTCCAGCTTGATATCGATTTGCTTTTCGTGAATGCCTTTTTCCGCCAAGGCGATGGCCTGATCCAGAATTTTCGACAGATCCGCCGGAGCGGTTTTCGGCTCGACCGGCTTGGCAAAAACCAAAACGTTGTTGACCAGCTCTTCGAGATGTTCAACCTCCTTTTGCGCGATCTTGAATCGCTTAAGATCATTGCCTTCGGGGTTGATTCGCTTTTCCAGGATTTGGAGACTCATCTTAATAGAAGATAAGGGATTCCGGATTTCGTGGGCGATTCCGGCCGACAGCTGTCCCAGGGCAGCCAGCTTCTGGCTGTCGTAGAGCTTCTTTTCAAGCGTCTTGAATTCCGTAATATCGCGCTGCACCAGGATATAATGATCCGTCCCGATGACCGGCGTGGAGGTGATGAGAAGATTCACCTTCCGACCGTCTTTCGCCGTGGTCTCAAGCTCATAGGGCTTATAGATGCCCTGTTTGGCTTCCTCCCATTTGGACAGGACGAAATCGGCGTTTTCGGCATCGACAAATTCCAGGAAATGCCTCCCTTTGAGATCCGTTTGCGATTTTTTGATCCCCCGGGTGACAAAATTAATGATCCCGTCCTTGTCGAGCTCGTAGATCTTGTCCGGCAGGCTGTCGACGATCGTTTGCAGATAATTATACACCCCTTCAATCTCACGCCGGAGTTCGATGTTTTCCGCCAATTCATTTTGCAGGGTTTCGGCATACTCCCTCAAACTGCGCGTGAGCTCCTCTTCGCGGGAAATATCCTGAAGGGTTTCCATCGCCGCAATGATATTGCCGTCTTCATCGTAAATCGGCGCCGCCAGAAAATACATATATCGGCTTCGGCCGCCGAGATTATCGAAATGATCGTAGGCTTCATAGGCGCCCAGAACCTTTTCGGACTGCTTGACTTTCTTGGAGCCGTAAAACTTGTTCAACCCGTCGATGTCGTTGTCCACAATCAGATCGACGACCATGGGCCTTTTCACTGAATAAAAGGACTTAAAATGCTGGTCGGTTCCCAGCATGTCCTCCGCCGGACATCCGGTGAGCTCCACACAGGCCCGGTTCCAGAGAATCACCTTGTGGTCCTTATTGATGACAAAACTGGGAATGGGGGAGCCTTCAATAATTCCGTCGATGGTTTTCTTTTCCCGCAATAGCTTCTCCTGCCAGATTTCCCGCTCTTTGAGGCGCTCTTGCTCTTCTTTCATCCGGATGCGCTTGCCTTCGCGGAAGGCAAAGGAAATTCCGGCAATCACGACCACCAGAATCAGAATGATGGCGCTGAACATCGTATAGATAAAGGTGGTGCGCACAGGCGCCACCACGCGGCTGTAAGGCGCCGCAACCAGGATATACCATTGCTGCTCCGCCGCCTGGACCGGATAATAGGCAATGACGGTTCGCTGCGTTTCATCTTCCTTGAGGGAGAGCATCACATCCCGATGGCGTCCTCCGGCGTCGGGAAATCCGAATGCGGAGCCGTCGCTGTTTTTAATCAATTCCCGGATGTTTTTTCCGATGAAAGCGCCATCCGGATGCAAAATAATCCGCCCCTGCTCATCAAGAAGCCACATCTGCCCCAGATCATTGTCTCGGATCTGTTTCTCGCAAAGGTCGACAAGCGCCGCCAGAGAATAAGAAACCAGCCAGGCGCCAGAGAATTCCGTTTTGTTGCGCCAAACAGGATACCCCCAGATCAGGTACCAATCCGTTTTCTGCGGAAGGTATTCGTGCGAGAGCTTCTCGGAAAGCACTAAAGAGGAATAGGGTTTCTGCAGCTGTTTGACCGCGTTGAAATGCGCGGCCATGCTGACCGGAGGCAAAACGCCCCGGGGCAGCGCATGGCGGATGGATCCGTCGGCGTCGTAGAGCAAAATGGCGTTGACCGTTGTATCCCAGCCGGCAAAGAGGATTTCGGAATTTGCATCCGCGTCTTGAAGCAATATCCTGCCCTGGGGGTCGAAATAGGAAAATAAAGCGATGTTTTTGCCGACATTGACGAAAATTTCCGTCATCCGGATGGCCGCGTTCTGCGCCGAGGCCAGCTGCTGCCGGCTGAACAGACCGACCATTTCCTTTTCGCGCGCATTGTTGACGGTGAGAGCCAAAAGCAGAATCAAAATCAGCACGATGACGCTGGCGAACAAAATACGCATCTGCGCCGCCCGATATAGAAACTTGCGAATCCGCTTGACCATATCTTTCCGCTATTCGTTGTCGTCGTTCGTTTCTTTTTTGGAGCGTCGAATCCCGATCAGGACATAAACCAATATCGCGGCGGTCAACGAAATCAGAAGTTTCGCCAGTCCACTTTCGATCTTCAGCACATATGCGCAGATCAACCAGACGATCGGGTAGGTAACGGCTGTCAAGAGTTCCTGCATGGCATTCCTTAATCGTTCTGTTTTGTTCTTGGATCTTTCAAAACACGCTGCGCCCCGGATACTATCGGCCTTGCCGTAAAATTTCAACTTAAAATATGGAATGATCGCGAGCGCCGTTTTCACACAATAACCGGCTCTCTGATTTTTAAGTTCCTCCGCTCGCCTGAAATGCCGGAGGCCGCCAAAGTGTTCTGCTTCATCAGCTTGGCCTGAGAGGGATTTAATGTTTTATGCCGGAGATTGAACAAAACATTCAACGCGCAGACGTCAAAGGTCACCGGGCGTCGAGAAATGCCGTCCGGAAGGGTTCCGGCAAAATTATTTCAGGTTGCAGCAGATTTCATTTCGAACTGAAACGATCTCAATAGATTAGCGTTTAAACGACGCGGATGAATGCCTCCGGAAAGCCGCCTTCATAGACGGGTTCACTTGATCGCGAAAGCGGATGGCATATCTCATGCAAAGGGAGCAGGCGATTGACAGTTGCATTATTTCCCTCTTTTCAGGGCAGGGTGTTTATGCTATGAAATCCGGGCAATAATAAAAACATCCCATTTGGTTAAGGAAAGGAGACAACTAATGTCACACAAATTAGGAAAAGTTTTTTTAACGGTTTTTGCATCGGTAACGGCGGTTCTTCTGTCGAGCCAGCTGGCGTTGGCTGCGGATGTGATCCCGGTTGACGGCGAATCCTACATTAAAGTTATTTTTGCCGTCGGCGCGATGATCGGTTCCGGTCTGGCGATCGGCCTGGGCGCCATCGGTGCGGGCGCGGGCATCGGCAACGCGGCAAACGGCGCGTGCCAGGCAGTTGGAAGAAATCCCGGCGTTCAGGGCAAAATCATGATGGTGATGCTCGTCGGTATGGCCATGGCCGAATCCATCGCCATTTACGCTCTGGTTATCTCTCTGATTCTTCTGTATGCCAACCCCTTCGTGAGTTACTTTTTGGGTTAATCGTCAGCACATTAACTACAAAATTAACCTAGGTTAGGGGGAAAAAGTAATGGCAGAATCTAAGAAAAAGAAGCAGTATTTTACTGTAGGAGGTGTGTTCTTCCTGCTCATCGTCATCCCCTTATCACTGATGGCGTTCTTGATTGCCAACGGCATGCTCAAGCTGGGGGTTACAATTAAAGAGAGAACGGTCAGCGTTCTCGATGATAAATCTCAGGAAGAAATCAAATTACGGGCCATCAATACTGCAGATGAAGTTGCCAACTTCTTGATGGAATGCAAGAAGGATTTACTTGTCGCCACCATTATACCGACAACTGAAGCTGCGTATAAACAGTTTATTGATGAAAGCAAAAAGCCGCTCTGGATCAAAGACACGGGAAAAGTGCAGCAGGTATTGAGTCCTCTGTACAAGGAAATCGCCCTCATTGACTCATCCGGCAACGAAAAAATCAAGATTGTTGACGGCCGAGTGGTCGGATCGGCAAAACTGTCCAACGTGAGCAATCCGTCCACGACAACCTTCAGGAATGAAGATTATTTCGAAAAAACAAAGCGTCTCAACAAAGGCGACGTCTATGTCTCTCCGGTCACGGGGTGGTATGTCGACAAAGCCGCTTACGAAAAAGGCGAGAGGTTTGCGGGGATCGTCCGCTTCTCGACGCCGGTGTTCACCAAAGACGGTTTCGCGGGCATCATCAGCCTGGCTATGGACTACCGTCACCTGGCGAAATTCACGGATCACATCATCCCGACTCAGATCGAGCGGGTATTTGAAACCGATGCTTCAACGGGCAATTACGCATTCATGGTCGATTACCGGGGTTACGTCATTTCGCACCCCAACGATTACCACATCGTCGGCGCGGACAAAAGCGGACGGATGATTCCGGCGCTGACCGCGCAAAACAGTGCGGACCTGGCGGCCAAGGGCATGGAAGTTTTGAACCTGCGCCAGCTTGGTTTTATGGATCCGAACCTGCAGACGGTGTCGGAGGAAGCAGCCGCCGGCAAATCGGGCATCACCACGTATAAGTTTGCCGGCAACACCAAGTTCGTCGCTTATGCGCCGATCAAATTCTACTCGAGCAACTTGAAACCGCCCGCCGGGTTTGGCTGGATCGGCATGGGTGTGGAAGTGGAAAAATACAATGAGCAGGCAACCCACGTCGCGCAGAATATTGAAAAAGAAGCCAAAGCCTGGACGGCGACGGTCATCCTGATCATCATTGTTTCGATGGTCATCCTGTTCTTCATCATGGTCCTGTTATGGCGGGGCATCGGCCGATCCATTGAGGCGGAAATCCCCGAAGGATCAGAAGGCGATTTGGCCGCTTTTAATGACGACGATGATGACGATCGTTAAGCGCTCAGACGCATAACTGCATAGCACAACAAAAAGGCCGGATCTTTTGTAAAAGATCCGGCCTTTTTCTTTCCCTGGCGGGAAAAGGCCAAAAGAGAAGCTCATAAGCCGAGTTCTGTTTCGCGCCCCGGTTACCCGAAAGACACGACGATGATCATTCATCTGGGACGGCGGTTGCCCGCCGCCTCTAGCGACACTACCCGAGAACCTTGAGCGGGCCGCTCTCAACCGTTCTCCTATTTGGTCTTGCTCCGGATGGGGTTTACCCTGCCTTTCCCGTCGCCGGGAAAGCGGTGAGCTCTTACCTCGCCTTTTCACCCTTACCCCGCTTTATGAGCGGGGCGGTATGTTTTCTGTGGCACTTTCCCTGGGGTCGCCCCCGGTCGCTGTTAGCGACCATCCTGCCCTGTGGAGCTCGGACTTTCCTCCGGCGGATGCAAATCCGCCCGCGATCATCTGTTCTTCTCCGGCCTTGAAAAGGACTCTACAATGGTTTGATGATTGTTTCAAGCCAAGTTCGAAGACTGCCCTTCGGGAATCATGAAGCGGCAGGCTTCCCGCTTCTAGCGGCGCGCCGGTGAATTTTCGATAAGGTATTCGTCGATGGCGCGGTTGGCCAGTTCATCGGCTTGGGCATTGTGACAGCGCGGCACATGTCGAACGTCAACGTGTTCAAACTGCGCAATGAGCCGCCGCACATCTTTCATCAGCAAAGCCAACTGTGGATTTTTGACTTTATAAACGCCGTTGACCTGACGAGCCAACAGTTCGGAATCCATGAAAACATCGAGACGAGGGTAACCTTCGCTAAGCGCTCCTTCAAGGCCTAGAATCAGCGCCCGGTATTCGGCGATATTGTTCGTACAGGCGCCAAGGTATTGCTTGCCTTCCCACAAAACGCGCCCCGCCTCATCCGTGATGACCGCCCCCGCACCGCCGGGTCCGGGATTCCCGCGGCAGGCGCCGTCGCTGAATAACTTTACGGAGGATTGCGCCGTCATGACTGTTTAGCGTTTTGGCCCGGATCCTGGAAATACATGATTCGGTTGCAGTTCGGGCAGCTCAGCAACTCGGCGGATCGCTGGAGTTCATTATAGAGTTGCGGCGGAATATTCATGTGACATCCTCCGCAAACGCCCTTCCAAACCGGAATCACACCGACGCCGTGATTCCGGTGCTTGATTCTTTCATATCGTCCTAGAAGGTCGGGGGGAACCTCCTGCTGAAGGGCTTCGCGTTTGCCGCGCCACTGAGCGACCTCGGAATCAACTTCCTCGAGTTCGCGGGCCAGAATGCTTTTTTCCTGTTCGTGTCGTTGAGTCGCCTCCCGAATCGTTTCTTCATCCCGCTTCACGAGTTCGGTCAGCTTGTCCATGTCTTCGATCAGCACAATCATCTGAGACTCAATCTCGCCGCGGACCGCATCCGCCGCTTCGATTTCCTTGAGCATGGCCTGATACTCTTTGTTGTTTTTTACCTCCAGCAGCCGCTCCTTTGTTTTTCCGACCGTCTCGTTGTTTTTCTTGATCTGAACTTCACAATCGGCATGGCTTTTTTTAAGCTCATCATATTTCTTTTTGTTTTGCGCGACGCTTTCTTTAAAAACTTCGAAGGCATCCTCCAGCGCCTGAATCTTGCCCGGCAAATCCACTTTCTTCGTGGACAGCTTGACCAGTTGGGAATCGCATTCCTGTAAATCAACCAAACGCTTTATTAAATTTTTCAAAAGACACCACCTCCATCAGCTGAGATAAAAAAAATGCACCTGGTGAGGTGCATTTAGGGAAAGCCCGCAATCGGGCTGAAAATGAACTTTTGATGTCCGGCTTGGCTGGCGCCGGGCAGCCGGTTCATCATCGGCAAGAGATCGCCTTTTCATGGTTGAACCGTTGAGGTTTGCAGTCATAAAAAATATCCTCGTTTAAATCACGTGGTGGGCCCACCTGGGATCGAACCAGGGACCTACCGGTTATGAGCCGGTGGCTCTACCAATTGAGCTATGGGCCCGCCTGTGAATGTTGATGATGACACCGGAAAACCGCCGGCCCACCTGCTGACGATGCGCCTTACCGGGCCTCCTCACGGCGACTGGCTATAGCCCCCCTGCCGCCCCCGGCATCGAAGTTTTTCTGGTTATACCCAATATCGCCGGTTGTCAAACACTATTTTGTCGTCCGCTTCTTCACAGGCGCGATTTCATGCATTAAATCGTCGTCATCGTCGCGGTCGTCGTCATCGTCGGGCTCGCTTTCGGCCCCGTCGGGCAGGATGACCGGGTCCGCGCCCGCCGCGCCCAGCCGGTCGCTGATGCCGAAGCGCATTCGGAGAACCTTCTCCTCACGCGGCGTCAGAGTGGACAGAATCTTTCGAGTCTGATCGGCCAGATCCATGCTGATGGTCGCCTCCGAAGGAGACATAATCTTCTTATCCTCGATGAAGTCTCCCAGATGGCTGTCCTCCTCCTCGCCGATCGGCGTTTCCAAAGAGATCGGCTCCTTGGCGATTTTGAGCACTTTGCGCACCTTCTCCAGCGGGTATTCCATTTTCTCGGCGATTTCCTCCGGAGTCGGTTCGCGCCCCAACTCCTGGACCAGATAACGAGAGGTCCGGATCAGTTTATTGATGGTTTCAATCATATGCACCGGAATCCGGATGGTTCGCGCCTGGTCCGCAATCGCGCGGGTAATCGCCTGACGAATCCACCAGGTTGCATACGTGGAAAATTTGTAGCCCCGCTGGTATTCGAATTTATCCACCGCCTTCATCAGCCCGATATTCCCTTCCTGAATCAGATCCAGAAACTGCAGGCCGCGGTTCGTATATTTCTTCGCGATGCTGACCACCAGACGAAGATTGGCTTCAACCAGTTTTCTTTTGGCGACTTCCGCCTTGGCTTCCCCGTCTTCGATCGAATCGACGAGGTTTTTGAGCGTGGAGGTCGGAATGCCGACTTCCTTGGAAATATGCTTCAGACGCTTCTGCGCTTCAAGAATATCGTCATGACTCCGATGCAGCATATCGATGGACACCTTTGCTTCCTTGGCCGCCTGCCTTTCATCGGTCTTGGATTTTCTCATCTTCGACCAGGCCTTCTCCATCTGAGTCAGATTCAGCCCCGTCTCCTTTTTATAATGATTGATCACGCGTTCGGCCTTCTCAATGTCGTCGGCGTAGTGGCGCAACTTTGAAATAAGCCGATGAATCTGCTTTTTGCTGAACCGGATTTTACGGCACAGAATAACGATATTCCGTGAATTTTTTTCCATCTCCGCGGTGAGCTGTTCGCGATGCTTGGGCCGCATCGTCTTGGATTTCAGCTTCTGATGGATGACGGCATTGCGGTCGTTGAACAGTTTGATCCTGGCAATGAGTTTGAGCACTCTTTCTTTGTGCTCGTCTTCTTCCATGAAGCCTTCCTCGTCTTCAATGCTGTCCACAACGCTTTTGATGCGCAGCTCCCCGGAGTCCAGTTTCTCCCCGATCGAGAACACTTCATGAATCGAAACCGGAAGCCTGAAGATGGCGGACATGGTCTCCCGGGCGCCCTCCTCGATTTTCTTGGCGATCTCCACTTCCCCCTCCCGGCTTAGAAGCGACACCAAACCCATCTCGCGAAGATACATCTTGACCGGATCACCCGTTTTTCCGGCTCCGGGAACCAGGGATAGGGGCTCGGGAAACTTGACGCCGACCGTGTCTTCCAGCGGTTTTTTGACAATCAGTTTTTCGCCCTGCTCGGTGTCGATGATATCGATATTTTTCTCGCCGAACAGCATGATGATGTCATCAATCTGATCGGAGGTATTGACATCCGGAGGCAGCAAATCATTGACATCGTCGTAGGTCAAAAACCCCTTTTCTTCTCCCAGCGACAATAACTTTTTAAATTCATCGGATTGAATATCTTTGGCCATCTGGTTTCTCCCCAACCTGTTTATATTTTCAGCGTATCGCTTTTTCCGCCTGTAATAATCGCTGTTTCTCCATCGTCAGCTCCAAAACCCGGCCGGCATCCCCGCTCTCCTGCGCCTGCTTGAGCTGAAGTTGGATCTGACGCTTCTGTTCCTTGTACCAACGTTCCTTGATTCTGCGAACATTGTCCGTAAAGGTCCTCTCCACCATCTTGTCATCGGTTGGAGGAGCCTCAATACTTAATTTATAAATCACCTCGCGCAGCGCTTTGTCTTCTTCGGAAGACAAAATGACATTGATGTCGAGGTAGCCCAGCAAAGCATAGGCCCGAATCATCTCGGCGCATAACGCTTTCAACCGGGGATCCAGGAAATATTCCGGAATGCCTTCTCTCTCCATACGGAGCGACTGCTCGGGATATTCTAAAAGCAGCCGAATCAGGCTGATTTCCAGAGGATTCGGAAGCGTTTGCCTGGCCGGTTTAGCCTGAACCCGGCCGGCAGAGACGGAATCGGCCTCTTTGCGGCGATGCAACTCTCTTTTCAGAAGCCCCTGATCGAGACCGAGTTTTTCTGAAATCCTTTTCAAAAAAAGATTCTTTTCGATCTCATTGCCGATTTTAGAGACAAACGCCATTGCCGTTTTGACCAGGTCCCGGTTTTCTTCAAATGTGGTGCCGTCTCCCAGGACATGGTCAATGTAATAATCGCTGATTGCCGGCGCCCCTGAAACCAGTTGATCGAAAGCGTCTTTCCCACGGGCCTTAATATAATCATCCGGATCAAGTCCGTCAGGTAAAATCAAGGCGCGTGCCCGGATATTTGCCGCCAGAAACAGCTCCAGAGACCGCTCGAGGGCTTTTTTCCCCGCTTCATCGGGATCAAACAGGGCAACGACCTCCTGCGTATAGCGGCGGAGAAGCTCAAGGTGCTCGCGGGTCAACGCCGTTCCCAAAGTCGCCACGGCGTGATGGACGCCTGCGTTCCACAACGAAATGACATCAAAATAGCCTTCGACAATCAGGCACAATCCCTGCTCGCGGATCGCCTCCCGGGCCTTGTTGAGACCGTAGAGATTCCGCCCCTTGGTATAGACCGGTGATTCCGGAGAATTGAGATACTTGGGTTCGCCCTGATCCAAGATCCGGCCGCCGAAGGCCACGACATCTCCGGAGACGTCTTCGATGGGAAAGATCAATCGACCGCGGAAGCGATCATAGTAACCGCCCTCTTTTCCGGCGATCACCAAGCCGGCCTGTTCAGCCGACTTCAACGACAGACCGGCGCCGTCGAGGTCATCGACAAGAGCCCGCCAGGCCTCGGGGGCATAACCCAGCCTGAAGACACGAACGGTCTCGTCTGCAACGGAGCGCTTTGCCAGATACTCCCGCGCCTTCCTCCCTGAGGAGGCTCCCAGATGCCTCGCGTAAAACTGCGCGGCCCGGGTGTTGAGCCTCAGCAGTTCCTCGCGAAGCGTTTCCCGCTGACGATCCTGCTGGCTCAGGGTTCTCGAAGGCAGGATCACGCCGGTTTTGTCGGCCAGCTGACGCAGAGCCTCCGGAAAGGACTTATTGGCCATTTTCATCAGAAAACTGATGGCGTTTCCGCCTTCTCCGCACCCGAAACAATAGAAGATCTGTTTTTCGCGGTTAACGGTGAACGACGGCGTCTTTTCCTGATGAAACGGGCACAGCCCCAAATAATTCCGGCCTGCCTTTTTAAGCGTCAGATATTCGGACACGAGTTCAACAATGTCCACCCGGCTTTTAATTTCTTCAATTTTACTGTCATCAAAACGCACGAATGGCTGCCTTATCCGACCCGTTTTCTTTGGTTCCAAACCGGATGGAAATCGCCTGTCACGACAACAGGGCTTTGACTTTTTCCCCGGCCGCTTTGCCGTCGGCTTTGCCGGTGATCTGCGGCATCAGCGCCTTCATCACCTTGCCCATGTCTTTGACGGACGTCGCCCCGACATCGGCAATGATTTTTTTAATCAGGGCTTCGACATCGTCATCCGACATCTGCTCGGGCAGAAATTCCTGCAAAACGTTGAGTTCCGCTTCTTCTTTTTCGACGAGATCCTGTCTGCCGCCTTTGGCAAACTGCTCAATGGAATCCTTTCGCTGCTTGACCATGGCCGAAATCACCTGCATGCATTCCGCGTCGTTGAGCGGCCGCATGAGATCGATTTCCTTGTTGTGCAAGGCGGTTTTCAACATGCGGACGGCGGACAGACGAATCTTGTCTTTGGCTTTAGCCGCCGCAACCATTTGTTCATTTAACCTGGCATTGATATCCATTTTTTTTCACCTCTATGTCAACCCATCGAATCATCGAGCTTTCTGCCGCCCAGCAAGTGCATATGCAGATGGAAGACAACCTGCCCGCCGTCCGCATTGCAGTTGATGACGGTACGAAAGCCTTGTTTCTCGACTTTCTTCAGTTTGGCCACGTTCTGCGCCGCCGCCATCAGCTGCGAAGCGATATCGCTTCCGGCGGCGTCGATATCCATCAACGTGGCCACATGCGTTTTGGGAATAATCACAACGTGCACCGGGGCCAGAGGATGGATGTCTTCAAAAGCCAGGATGGCCTCATCTTCGTACACCTTGGTGCAGGGAATATCGCCTTTGACGATTTTACAGAAAATGCAGTCCGACATAAAAAATCTCCTGATGCTTTATGAGGCTATTTGTGTCCGGGCAATCGCATCCTCCAGGGCAATAGCGCCCGTGTAGAGAGCCCGGCCGACTATGACGCCGTCAAAAGAACAGTCCGTCACGGCAAGCAGGCGGTCGATATCCGAAAGCGTTCCCACCCCGCCGGAAGCGATCACCGGAATCGACACCGATCGCGCCAGCTCCGCGGTCGCTTCAACATTGACGCCGGTTTCCATGCCGTCGCGATGAATATCCGTATACACAATCGCGCGAAGGCCGCAATGCTCGTAGCGCTTGGCCAGATCCACCGCGTCCAGACCGGTTTTTTCCGTCCAGCCCCGAACGGCGACTTTTCCGCCGAGGGCGTCGATGCCCAGGATGATCCGGTCCGGATAAGCCGAAGCGGCGCGCTTGACAAAATCTTCATCTCCGATAGCTGCCGTTCCCAGGATAACCGCCGACACATCGTTGTCCAGGTAATAGCGGATCGTTTCCATATTGCGAATCCCGCCGCCGACCTGAACCGGAACAGCGAGATCTCGGGCAATTTGCACCACCTTTTCGGCGTTGCGCGGCAGACCGGCCACGGAACCGTCCAGATCGACCACATGAATCCGCGCCGCGCCTTTTTGCGCCCAGCGCCTGGCCATATCCAGCGGGTTTTCGGCGTAAACGGTCACACGGTCGAAATCGCCCTGGGCCAGCCTGACACACTGGCCGTTTTTAATATCGATGGCGGGAATGATGATCAAGCTGAAACTCCTTGCAGTGAAGATAAACCGATTTTTCCGTTCCGACTCCCGACCTCATCCGGAAAGCGTCATTGCGTTTTCGGACGGGCGTCAGGGCTCGAATCCGGAAAAGTTTTGAAACGTTTCATCAACGCCCAACTTGGCCAGCTGGCGCGCGGTCAGCCATCTGGCGCCTCCTTTGAAAAAAGAGGAGGCTTGAAAAATATCTTCCATCAGAGATTTTTGCGTCCGATCGTATACGCCCCGCCAGATGGTTTTTCCGTCGGAAACCGAAATCAGATGAATTTCAAAAGCGACGGACGCAGGACGTTTAGCGGAATAGTCATACCCCACTCTCTCACGATAACGGTAGACAAACCCCGTGGCCACCACATCGGCTTTGAGCTCTTTGCCGACCTTCCGGATAATCTGAAGATATCCTTGCTTGAGCGAATCGACGGAAATTCTCTGATAGGCGCCCGCCGTCTTCTCGGAAGGCAGGAGATCCACACCGGCAAGTTCGCGCAGTTTATCGCTGAAAATCTCTTCCAGAGCCGTCTGTCCGCCCTCGGCAACTTCTCCGGCAGACACCGCATTTCCGCAGACGGGACAAAATGCGGTTGATGTTCCCTCATCAGGCGGCACCACTTGAAAAGGAATCACAGCCACCCGGTGGGATACCTTCTGTTCATCGGCGGCATGAAGCGTCCCCGATGCCCAGGCAGCCAAGAGCAAACAGCCCAATACAACAGCGGCATATCTTGTCCATTTTTTGTCAGTCAAGGCAAACTCCTGCAGTATCGGTTAGAGGGTCCCTTTGGTTGATAAAACGCCTTTAATCGCCGGGTTGCCCGTTACCGCTTCTCTTAAGGCCCGGGCAAACGCCTTAAAAACCGCTTCGATGATATGATGGCTGTTGCTTCCGTACTCAAGATTGATATGCAGCGTAATGCCACTGTGATCGGTGAAGGCCTTGAAAAATTCTTTGACCAGCGCCGGATCAAATCCGCCGATTTTCCGCCGTTCATAACGGACTTTGTAAACCAGATAAGGACGGCCCGACAGATCCATGTCCACTTTGCAGAGGCATTCGTCCATCGGAACAGAGGCAGACCCGTAACGGTTAATTCCTTCTTTCTCGCCAAGCGCCTGCCCCACGGCTTTGCCCAGACAGATGCCGAGATCTTCAACCAAATGATGATCGTCGATTTCCGTGTCCCCTTTGCTTTTCACCACAAGTTTGAACAGACCGTGGCGGCAAAACAAGTCCAGCATGTGGTTTAAAAACGGAATGGACGTGTCGATTTTACTGCCTGAAGATCGATCCAGGTCGATCTCCAGAACAATATCCGTTTCGCGGGTTTTGCGGATAATCTTCGCTTTCCTGGCCATATGCGCCTTTCTGTCAAATGACTTTGTTGAGCGGATATTCGATGATGCCCTCCGCGCCGGCCGACAGCAGCCTTGGAATCAGATCTCTCACGACACCGGTATCGACGACGGTCTCGACGGCAAACCAGTCTTTCGAATGCAGAGTGGACACCGTTGGCGCCTTGAGCGAGGGAAGCATGTCCATCACTTTTTCCAGGTTTTCCGCCGATACGTTCATTTTGACGCCGACTTTGCCCATCGCCAGAAGCGATCCGGTTAAGAGAGTCCGGATCTGCTCAATTTTCTGCTTTTTCCAAGAATCGGCCCAAGCGGCCCGATTGGCGATCAATTGCGTGTTGGTCCGCATCAGTTCATGGACTATTCTCAATTTGTTGGCGCGGATGGTCGAACCGGTTTCCGTGACTTCCACAATCGCGTCAACCAATCCGTCGACCACTTTGGCTTCAGTCGCCCCCCAGGAAAACTCCACATGCACATTAATGTTCTTTTCAGCAAAATAGCGCTTGGTGAAGTTCACCAGTTCAGTGGAAATGCGCTTGCCCTCCAGATCTTCAAGACGGCGGACAGGAGAATCGTCCCGAACCACTAAAACCCAGCGGGCCTGTCTTGTGGACACTTTCGAATAGACCAGATCCTGAACCGCCACGACATCCGAATCGTTTTCCAAAATCCAGTCGATGCCGGTCAACCCCAGATCCAAATGGCCGTCTTCAATATAGCGGGACATTTCCTGGGCGCGCACCAGGGCGCAGGAAATCTCCGGATCATCAATGTCGGGAAAATAGCTGCGACTGTCATAAGTAATACGCCAGCCCGCCTTTTTAAACAAGTCGATTGTCGCGTTTTCGAGGCTCCCTTTCGGAATACCCAGTTTTAAAACATTCATTTGTACACTTCCTTCGGATCGAAAACCCTTTTTTCAATTTCCATAAAATCGCCGTCTTCAAGCTTCCGATAAAAGCAGGAACGATGACCGGTATGGCAGGCCGCGCCCCCCAACTGATCGACCAAAAGCAAGAGAGTGTCTTCATCGCAATCAATAAAAATACCTTTTATGATCTGCACATGCCCGGAACTCTCGCCTTTGAGCCACAGTTTTTTACGCGAGCGGCTCCAGAAAGTCGCTTTGCCGGTGCGCAGGGTTTCCTCCCAGGACTCACGGTTCATGTAAGCCATCATCAGCACATCCTTCGTTTCGGCATCCTGAACGATAGCTGGAACCAGACCGTCATTTTTCTCGAAATTCGGTTGAATCATTTGCACTTTCCATCCCTTTGGGTCTTATTTTCATAACGTTTTGAAATTTTTTTATTTAAATGATGAATCCCATTAATGCAAGTAAAATTTTATCTGAATAATCATCTATTTCCGCCTTGCCTAAGCCCGGTATTCATGATAAAAAACGCACCCGAAATAGACGAAAAACGAAACAAGTCGGCACGATTGAAAATTCATAGTCCGGAGGGTTAAAGCCATGCCTTTGCTGGCCGGGGGAGTTATTGCCGCGGTTTTAGGGCTCATTAGTCTGATTTTCTGGTGGGCGGACTTTTTGACGATCATCAAAGGCGCCCTGCCGATCAGCCTGCTTTTGGGCGGAGCGTTGGCCGTTTACGTGGGCATCGACGAAATTCAGGACAAAATTCGCGAAGAAAGACAAAGGCAGGACGAAGAACTGGAAAAGGCAAGAGAAGAAGTCGAATCCGCCAAAGCCGAAGCCGAACGATACCGGGAAGAGCTCAACAAGTATAAAGAACCGAAAGCCTGACGTCAGATTCCGTTTGGCCGGATCATGGCCGGAAAACCCGCTGGTTATCAAACATTCTTCGGGGTTTTTCCCCGGAATGGTCATTTTCACCAAAATTAAAAAAGAGGGGGATTTTATTCATGAAGAAAGGGATTTTTTCAACATCCATCCTGCTGACGGCGGCGGTGGTCGCAGTTCTTTTATGGGGCCGCTCAGTTGCCTTCGCGCAGACCAACCTGACCTTCAGCATCTTTTTCCCGCCGACGCACGCCCAGGCAAAGGCAGGCGAAGACTGGGCCAAAGAAATCGAAAAACGCACCGGCGGAAAAGTGAAGATCAACATTTTCGCGGGCGGCTCGCTCACGCCGGCGGATCAGTGCTATGACGGCGTCGTAAAGGGAATTTCCGATATCGGCATGTCGCTTTTTGCCTATACACGGGGTCGTTTTCCGCTTCTGGAAGCCCTCGATCTGCCGATGGGATATCCCAACGGCATGGTTGCCACGCAAGTGGCCAATGATTTCGTCAGAAAGATGAAACCCAAAGAACTCGACGATGTAAAAGTTCTCTTTTTGCACGCCCACGGCCCGGGACTGCTGCACACCCAAAAGCCGGTCAACAAGATGGAAGACCTCAAAGGCATGAAGATCCGCTCAACGGGCTTGAGCGCCAAGATCGTTGAGAATCTGGGCGGCGTTTCCGTCGCCATGCCTCAGGGAGCGACTTACGAAAATCTGCAAAAAGGCGTTGTTCAGGGAACATTGGCCCCCATGGAGACCCTTAAAGGTTGGAAGCAGGCCCAGGTGGTCAAGTACACCACCGACTGCCGCAATATCGGATATACGACGGCTATGTTCATTGTCATGAACAAAAAGAAATGGGACGCTTTGCCCGCGGACGTGCAAAAAGTTTTTGATGAAGTCAGCCGTCAGTGGATCGCCGTGGCCGGTAAAGCCTGGGACGAAGCGGATGTCGAAGGCCATAAATACTCCGCTGAACTGGGCAATAAAACCATCGAGCTTTCCGCCGAGGAAGCCGCCAGATGGAAGAAAGCCGTTGCCCCGGTCGTGGACAACTACATCAAAGACATGGAAAGCAAGGGATTGCCGGGAAAGCAGGCCGTTTCCGAAGTGGAAACTTTAATCAAAAAATATTCCAAGGAAAACAAATAATCCCGGATTCCCATGCTTTTTGTTTCAAAATACCTCAACCGCGCAGGCTTCGGCTTCAACGTCGTCGCCTGCGCGGCCATCATTGCCATGATACTCGTTTCCACGCTGGACGTGGTCTTGCGCTTTTTCAACCGTCCCCTTCCCGGCGCCTACGAGCTCGTCGGATTTTTGGGCACGGTCGTTGTCTCCTTTGCGTTGGCTTTCACCTCGATTGAAAAAGGACACATTGCCGTCGAAATTTTTGTCTCCAGGCTTCCCCAGCGCATCCAATTCGGCGTGGATGCGTTTTGCAGCCTGGTCGGAACGCTGCTTTTCGGCCTGATCAGCTATCAGGCTTTGGTGTATGCGCTCGACATCAAAAAAAGCGGTGAAGTCTCCCTGACGCTTCAGATGCCCGTCTATCCGTTTATCTTCGGAATTGCCGCAGGCTGCGGGCTGCTTTGCCTGCTCCTGGTTTTCGACACGATGAAAAACATTCAAAGGATGGCGGCAAGATGAGCCCGACGATGGCGGGAATCGCCGGCTTTGCGGCATTGATCCTTCTCATGTTTTTGAGAATGCCGATCGGCTTTGTCATGGCGATCGTCGGTTATGTCGGATTCGGTCTTCTGGTGTCCTGGAGCGCCGCCGGCAACCTTTTGATTCGCGATATCTATTCCACCTTCAGCGCTTACAATCTCACGGTCATTCCGCTGTTCGTTCTGATGGGCCAGATCGCTTTTCACGCGGGCATCAGCGGGCGGCTGTTTCTCGCGGCGCACCGTTTTTTCGGACATTTGCCGGGCGGACTGGCCATTGCCACCATCGGCGCCTGCGCGGGTTTTTCGGCTGTCTGCGGCTCCACCAGTGCCACGGCGGCCACCATGGCATCGGTGGCCCTTCCGGAGATGAAAAAATACCGCTACGATCCGGCGCTGGCAACCAGCGTTGTCGCCGCCGGCGGCAGTCTGGGAATTCTTATTCCACCGAGCACGATTTTCATTATCTACGGCATCATGACCGAGCAGTCCATCGGAGAACTTTTCCTGGCCGGCATTATTCCCGGCATTTTATTGACCTGCTTTTTTGTTATCTCTATTTTGATCTGGACGGCCTTGAAGCCGGACATCGGCCCGCGCGGGCGGAAAGCAACCTGGCGCGAACGCATTCAATCGCTGTCGGGTCTGATTGAAACTTTGATTCTATTCGTTTTGGTGATGGGTGGACTGTTCGGCGGGCTTTTCACCCCAACGGAAGCGGCCGGCATCGGCGCATTCGGCACAATTGTCATCGCCCTGGCCGGACGCCATCTAAGCTGGGAAGGATTCAAAAACGCGCTTTTTGACACAACACGCATCTCGGCCATGATTTTTGTCGTGGTGGCGGGCGCGACCGTTTTCGGCCATTTTCTCGCCGTCACCCGCATTCCCGCCGATATCGGCGCCACTGTCGCGGCGCTGGATTGGCATCCGATTTTAATCATGGCGTTAATCCTTCTGATTTATCTGCTCCTGGGATGCCTTATGGACTCTCTGGCCATGATCATGCTGACCATTCCGATCATCTATCCGGTCATCCTCAGCATGGGATTGGATCCGATCTGGTTCGGGGTTCTAATCGTCATCGTGGCGGAAATGGGGGTGATCACTCCGCCGATCGGCATCAACGTCTATGTTGTGGCCGGCGTCGCCCGGGACGTGCCTCTGCACACGATTTTCAAAGGCACGCTGCACATGCTTTATGCGCTCATCGCGCTGGCGCTTTTGCTGATCGCCTTCCCGAAGATTGCGCTCTTTTTGCCGCAGCTCATCCGGTAAAACCTTTTTTCGTTTCTCTTTTGATTTTAGAAATTAAGCCCCGGCGGATGCCGGGGCTTTTTCATGCAGTCTAGATGAACGCTGAGGGAGGAATGACGGATTTGCCGAATTTTTCCCTGGCCGCCGTAAGCCGGTTTTGCAGCATATCGAGGATGACGTAAAATTCCTCGGGAATATTATCCTCCTCGAGGTAAGCCTTCCGGACGCGACCGAGCTTTTCAAGAAACTTGTCAACACGGATGGAAAACTGCTGATCATAGGCTTCGCGGGAATATTTCTTTTCAAAGATTTTCTTAAACAGCCTGGAAACATCTTCGTACTTCGGAATATACCCGATCGGTGTTTCGTAAGCGCCGTATTCTCCGTGGACGCGGCCTTCCATCCACATGAGCCAAACCTTCTTGTCCACCTTTTCATTTAGAAATTTGCCGTCGACTTTCAGGAAGTAATTGGTCGAAAAGACCAGCGGCTTGACGATCAGCCGGTCGCCGAATTTAAGATGATTGCCCAGGTAGGTTCCCAACGGCACGACCAGAAAATCGAGATTCGCCATGGGAGACAGCTCGCGAACGCCCACCGCGCCGATCGTCGCGGCGGTGGTTTCCGACTCCAGCGAGGCCCCGATGAACATACCGTGCGCCCAGTCAAAGCTCTGATAGACGGGCACGGATGTGTCGGAGTCGCGCCCGCCGTAAATGATCCCGCTGATGGGAACGCCGTCCGGATCATAGAGTTTCGGATCGACATTTTTAAGCTCGCTCAAGCGGATGGTATAACGGGCGTTTTTATGCGCCGCCGGAATCTCGCCGCCTTTGGCATCCTTTTTTCCCTTTGTCCACTGTCCCGAGAAATTTTCGCCCGCATCCGGAAGTATTTGCCCCATGCCGAGCCAGTATGGCTTGTTGTCGTTGACCAGAACATTGGAAAAAATCAGTTCGCGCGGCGTCGTGAGGGCTTCGTAAATCACGGGATCATCAACGGGGTTCACGTCTTCGATAATGCCAAAGATGCCTTGTTCAATGTTCACCGCGTAGGCTTTGCCGTCCTCGCCGTGGCGGATATAGGCAATGTCGTCGCCGACAATCTGCTGTCCGGGAACCATTGCCGTCGACGTTTTACCGCAAGCGCTGGGAAACGCGCCCGTGAAATAAGTCACGCGTTTTTTCTCTTCGGGCCGGACGCCCATCACGAACATGTGCTCGGTGAGCCAGTCTTCCTTGTTGGCCTTGTAAATCGCAAGCCGCAGCGCCAGCTTCTTGAGCCCCACGCTGTTTCCGGCATACTGATTATTCACCGTCAGCACGCGCTTGCCCAGAACATCGATGTAGATCCTGCGATCCTTAATATTTTTCGTGTTGTTGCGTTCGTCGAGCTCGCCCGCGGAATGAACGAGATAGAAGAAATCATCCGATCCGCCAAGGGTTTTAAACTGCTCGTAGCCCACGCGATAGAGCAAATCCTCGCTGTGCGCGACATAGGCGGAATCGGTAATCTGCAGCGCGGCGATGGAAAAGCGGGAATTGAGCGGCCCCAGACAGAAAAAGCGAACGAAGCACTCTTTACCCGCCATGATGCCGTCCATAATCTGATACACTTCCCTGAGGCCTTCTTCACGATCCTTGACATCAATAATTTTGGAGACCTTCATGTCCGGTGTGACCAGAAGACAGGTATTTTTCTTGTCCCGGCCCTGATCGCTGATGCCGTCGAAATGAACTGTATGGCCCGACATGTCCAGTTTCTTTTCCTCGCCGAGATCCAGAGCCCGCTGACGCACATAGGCAATGTCCGCAAAGCTGTCGGTAATCACGGAAACCTTTGCGGGCTTGCACAGGTTGACGTATTCCTCAACGATTTTTTCCACATGGGGATTTTTAAGATCCTTGATTTTCTGAAGATTGTCTTTGCTGAGTATGGATTGATCGATATTCAATATGCTTCCTCCCGTTCTTGCTGAATTTCCAGCCGGGACACAGCCGCATCCCGGTTGTCCCGGCGCGAATGACATGCAAGGTGATTGACGAAGTGAAACAGCCTGCGCAGACTTACTGAAAAACCACGGCAATCGATAATAAAGATCCTGTCAGGCCGAAGACTCTAAAGGACAAACGGCCAAAAATCAATATGATTTTTGCGAAAAAGCCAATCCGGAGGCGTCTGCGAAAAGAAGCCCGAAAGCGCGACGGGCTGCTTTTCGTCATAATCGGTTTTGTCTTTCTTTTCGTATTGTTTGCTTATGGACGCCTTCTGCCTTCATGATCGTTCCGCGGGCCTCGGTCCGGACCGCCTTTGCGGGAACCGCGCTGATCATAGCGGGAGTCCGGATATCTGTCGCGCGAGCGGGAGTCGCGGCGCGGCTCTTCCCACTTTCCCTTCGGGTAGCGCTTTTCCAGTCCTCTCACGCCCCAGGCCCGGTCTTTTTCCCAGTGTCTTCTTTTTTGCCAGTCCTCCCAGTTTCTTTCCGCATAGCCGTAAGGAATCCGGCGATATTCCCACCTGTGGCCCTTCCAGCGGCGATCTTTGTAATAGGTCCTCCATCCCGGCGGCACTCTGGAGTAAAAGGCGGGCGCGCCGTATTCATAGTAGCCCCATCCCCGGTCATGATAGCGCGAACGATACCAGCGTCCCTGCCAGGGACGCCACCACCAGCCTTCGAAAAAGAAAATATCCACATCGATATCCGGAACCGTATAGACATAGGTTTCGGGAATCACGATCACCTCCGGAGGCGCTGGAAAAAAGATGGGCGGAGGAAGCGGTATATTGACATTGACCCTCACATCGACATCCGCCGCCGCGCTCGCCGGCGCCAACGCAAAAAAACTCAAAAACAGCATTTTCATCAGGTGTTTCTTCATAAGTCTACCTCCTTCAAACATGCACGACTTTGCCGTTGAAGCAACGGCTGGGCGGCCTGCCTAGCGCTTGTGGGGAACAATTTCAATCCAGTAATCGTCCGGATCGTTGATGAAATAAATCCCCATCGCCTTGTTCTCGAAGCAGATGCAGCCCATCTTCTCATGTTTTGCGTGGGCGGCGGCGAAATCATCCGTCTTAAAGGCCAAATGAAATTCATTGTCGCCCAGATCGTAGGGGTCCTTTCGGTCAGCAAGCCAAGTCAACTCCAGATAATGCGACGATTTGCCGTCTCCCAGATAAACGATAATAAAACTTTTGTCCGGCGGCTCGTAACGCCGCATTTCCTGAAGGCCCAAGGCCTCCCGGTAAAAGGCCAGGCTTTTATCCAGGTTAAACACATTGAAGTTGTTGTGCGCGAATGTAAACTCCATCTGATCGACCACCTCCTGTTGTTTTCACAGCTTGCCGCTTTTACTTAAAAAGCTCGGCCAGGAACTGCTTAAGTTCGCTCCATGAAGCCTTGTCGGCAGCCTCGTTGTAACCCACCGGCATACTGAACTTCCCGGCGAACTCATCGGCCTGCGGATTGGTGAAACTGTGCAGTGCGCCGGGATAGTTGATAAAACGGTAATCGGCCCCCAGCTCCTTCATTTCCTTTTTGAACGCTTCGATCTGTTCGGGCGTCACCATTTTGTCGGCTTCGCCGTTGAGCACCAGAATTCTGGCTTTGACCTCGCCCGGCTTGGCCGGTTTGGCCGCCCCCAGGCTCCCGTGAAAACTGGCCACACCCGCAAGCGGCAAACCCTGCCGGGCCATGTTGAGCACCACTGCGCCTCCGAAGCAATACCCGATGGCGGCAATTTTTGAAGAATCGACCGTTTCCTGCTTTTTGAGAAAATCCAGGGCCGCTTTAAATCTGGCCTCCATGAGGTCGAAATTTTTCATCACTTCGGACGCAAACTTCCCGGCATCCTGCGGATGTTCGGCCTGCCTGCCCTCGCCGTACATGTCGAGCGCGAAAGCCGTATACCCCATCTCCGCCAGCATATCGGCTCTTTTGCGGACATACGGATTATGTCCCCACCACTCATGAACGATTAGAATACCCGGCCTTTTTCCCGACCAGGAGGCGTCAAAAGCCAGATAGCCTTTCATTGACGCGCCCGCCGCGGTGTAAGTCGTTTCTTTTCCTGCCAAGGCGGATGCGGCCGGCGCGGTTTGACAAATGGCCGCAGACAAGGCGGCAACGATTAAAGCGCTCCAAACCTTTTTCATATCTGCCTCCTTTGGGGCGGATATCCGGCAACAGGAAGCCGGCGCCCGACCCTCTTGCCTCCGGAGGGAACTGTGGGCCTAGTTTCTGAGTTTGTTTAAACCGAATCCCTTGCTCATAATCCTATCGAACTGATTTGCGGGCAGATTTGCGATAATCGGCAGCTGCGCGGAGGATTTGCCCAACCGGATGATCTTCGGAATGTTTTCGCCAAACAGTTTATTGACGAGTTTTTTCGAAAATTCTTCCACAGGGGTCGGATTCTTTTGCGATGCCTGGGCGCGCGCTGCGACATAGGCCGCCACCGGCTGATAAACGGACTCTTCCGGCAGACGAATGCTGTCCGCCGCGACCTTGCCGAAATTCGACTTGATGGCGCCTGGCTGCACTGTCACCACGTCGATTCCGAAAGGCGCAAGCTCGATGCGCAAGGATGTTGAAAGCAGATTCACCGCCGCTTTCGACGCGCAGTAGGCCCCGGCAAACGGCGTGGCGCAGATGCCGGAGACGCTCGCGATGTTGACGATCAGACCGGAGCGTTGTTTGATCATATGGAGGGCGCAAGCTTTGGTCAACGCCATCAGTCCGATAACGTTGGTGTCGAATTGGCGTTTGAGTTCATCGATGGCGAGATCAATCATCGGACCGATGAGCGCATAACCGGCGTTGTTGACCAGCGTGTCGATCCGGCCGGCCTTTCCAATCACGAAAGCCACGCAGGCGTCAATGGATGCCTGATTGGTCACATCCAGGGCGGCCGTTTCGATTCCTTCTGTTTTGAGGTCGTCGATGGCCTCCGGTTTGCGCGCCGTGGCGAACACCCGGCATCCGCGCGCGGCGAATTCGCGGGCCAGCGACAGCCCGATCCCCGATGAACAGCCGGAAATCAACACCACTGAATTCTTATTCATGTCCTTTTCTCCTTGAAGAGATCATTGCGCATACCCCACCGCCTGAACCAAAATGACTTTCTGTTTGTCTCTGAGCTTCACGGATTTAGCCAGCGCGTCTTTGTCAAAATACGCCCGAACACCGGTGGCCAATCCCTCCGAGGCGCAATACAGGTAGACATTTTGAGAGATGAATCCCGTGTCCGCCACGGCATAGAAATGTTTGTCCGCTTCGCTTGAGGCAAGCCCCATCTTCGCATAATCGGCGACATAAATTAATTGAACCGGTGCGTTTGCGATTGAGCCTCGCGACGGCTGAAACAAATGAACGGTGTCGGCCCGCAAATCTTTTTTTACCACGCCTCGGAGACTGTGGCTTTCGGGGGCGTACAGATAGAGGCCCTCTTCCATCGCGACATAAACATCAATTTCCTGGCGGTTATGCGCCGTGGGCGCCGTTCGCCCCTTTTTCTCCGGCCGGTTGATCCCGGCCGCCGCCCACAACAGATTGGACAGAATCTCCGGGGCCAGCTTTCGAGGCGCAAAGGATCGATCCGTTTTGCGATCATTCAGGCACTGCATCAACGGTCTGCCGCCTTTGGTATCCGGCGGCGGAAGATTGATCGGACTTAAATCGGCGGCGGCCGCGGTTGCCGACGCTCCCCATAACAGGACGACAATCATAAAGGCTTTTCGAAGCATGGCGCAAGCCTCCCACCCACAAAATATGAATTCCATCGCACGACGGAGAAACTATACTGGAAGCGACAGGGAGATTCAATGGAAAAGACTTCCGCCGCATCTGGGCGCAAGGCGCCGGTTTATTTCATTTTCTCCAGAAAATGACGAAATATTTCCGCCGGCTGCGCGCCCACAACTTTGTATTTCCCGTTGATGACAAACAACGGAATACCTGTCAGGCCGAGCTGCCGTCCTTCCCTTAACGCGTTGGTCAGTCGCGGCGCATAGCGTTCGTCCCGCACGGATTCAAGGGTCGCTTCTCCGTCCAGGCCGCTGGCCTCGGCCACTGCGGCGATCACCTGCGGATCGCCGATGTCCTTTGCCTGTGAGAGATAGGCCCGGAACATATTTTCATGAAACGCGTCATAAAATCCCCTGTCGCGCGCATACTCCGACGCCTGCAGGGCCATGCGTGAATTCGAAAGAAGCGTCTGCTCCTTGAACACAAGCCCCAGCTCATCTCCCCGCGCCCGCAGTTGCGCATAAAAGGGCGCGAGATCCCGTCCGGCAAAACGCTCGGAGAGCAGCATGCCCGCGGGCGGGGTTTCCGGATGCAGCTCATAGCTCACCCACCGATCTTCAATCGGATACTCTTTCTTAAGCAAATCGACAACAGCCTTGCCGATATAGCAAAACGGTCAAACGTAATCCGAAAAGATTCTGATAGAAATCATGATATTGTCTGCCTCCCTTCACCCTGTCTGTCGGGTTTTTTTGTTTTCCGATGATGGTAATACCTAAGCGGAATCACCAAAACGAAAAAAGGAATCATGTACATGGCGGCGACCAAAGGCTCCACCGGACCGAAGAATTGCGAGGCAAAAACAATCACAAGGACATTGTTGATATTGCCCATCATGACCGCGCCGGCCAGTTGATTTTCCAGTGAACTTTTGCGGAAAAAGAGGATGCCGACCGCGCAGAAGACGGAAGCGAGAATGAAGACCACGATGATTGCCATCACAATCACGAGGGGATCCTGCCTGAAAAAAGACACATACCGATGAAACACACCGAGATTAATAACCCCGAACATCGCCAAAGACACGGGATAGCGGACTTTCAGAACCGGTCCCACCAGCTTCGGCATTAGGTATCGTATGAGCTCCACCAGGAGAATCGGAATAAAGATTACTGTAGCCAGCATTTTGAGCATGGCCGGAAAGGAAATCGCCAGGTCTTTGGCGGCAATGAACTTAACGAGCGCCGGCAACGAAAAAGGCGCCAGCAGCGATGTGACGACGACCACCACCAGGACCAGCGAGGAATTGCCGCGCACCATGTTCGAGATCATCGGCGAGACAACCCCCGCGGAAACACCGGTTAAAAGCAGGGCGGAAAGCGCGTATTGGGGAGCGAGAAAGTAAAAAAGGAAATAAAGAAGGACCGGCAGCAAGACAAGCTTGATCAGCGTGATGCCCAGAATTTGCGTGCCGTGGCCTTTGAGCGCTAGGCGCACATCTTCCAGATCGATGGACAGATAGCTCAGGAAAAAATTCACCATCAGACAGTAAAACGGCAAAGCGTCGAAATACGCGGCGATGTCGGGAAACACAATGGCGGCGGCCATCGACAAGATCACCACGATCACTAAAATGACATCCTGAGCACGAAACGGCGTCTGCATGGATGCTGGCTTAGCAGAGGAATCCTAACTAATCAAGATCTTTCATTTTTAAGGCGGATTGACTTCCGGCCGGGTTTTCCATACAATTCCCTGGCCCGCCCCCACCCAATCCCGCCGGGCAAAGGAAGGAGACCCTGATTATGGCAGCAAATTTTGTGTATTCCACACGCGAACACAAGTTCATTTTGAAAGAGTGGCTCGACATGTCCAAAGTCTTCGGTCAGGGACGATTCGAAGGAGGGTATTCTATTGACGAGGTTGATTCGATTTTGGAAAACGCCATGAAGATCGCGAAGGAAGTCGTCGCCCCCACCAATGAAGACGGCGACAAGCAGCATGCCGTGTATAAAAACGGCAAAGTCACCACCCCCGAATCGTTCAAGAAACCCTACTGGACGGTTCAGGAAAACGGCCTGGGATCAAGCAACGCCGATCATTCCGATCCCAGCGCGCTGCCTCTGTGCGTTATGGGCTGCACCAATGAATATCTGGCCGCCGCCAATGCGGCATCCGGTCCCTATGTCATGGCCACCACCGGCGCGGCGGGCCTGATCCGCGACTTCGGCAGCGATAAGGTCAAGAACATCTTCCTGCCTAAAATGTTTTCCGGCCAGTGGGCCGGAACGATGGATCTGACCGAACCCAACAGCGGCTCGGACGTCGGCGACATCATCACCAAAGCCACGCCGACTGATGAACCGGGCATTTACAATATCTCCGGCACCAAATGCTTCATCACCGGCGGCGATCAGGACATCACCGAAAACATCGTTCACCTCACGCTGGCCCGCATTGAAGGCTGCGCGCCGGGTACCAAAGGCATCTCCCTGTTCGTCGTTCCCAAATACTGGCATACCCCGGAAGGCGAAAAAGGCGAATTCAACGACGTCAACTGCGGCGGCGTCGAACACAAGATGGGTCTTTGCGGATCGGCCACCAGCATTATCAACTTCGGCGAAGAAGGCAAATGCCGCGGCTATCTCCTGGGTGATCCGCCCGTGGACGGCAAAGGCGCGGGGATGGCCCAGATGTTCCAGATGATGAACGAAGAGCGCACCGTCACCGGTCTCGCAGCGCTTGCGGCCGCGACGGTTTCCTACAATAACGCCGCGCTGTATGCCGCCGGACGCATTCAGGGTCGTCCGATCACCAATCCCAAATCGTCGCGCGTCACGATCATCCATCACGAGGATGTCCGCCGGATGCTGATGTATCAGAAGTCCATCACTGAAGCCAGCCGGGCCATGATTGCCATCTCCTACTACTCCATGGACGTTATGGAAAACACCCAGGATGAAAATGAACGCAAGCGCGCGAAGGCCTTTGTGGAAGTCAACATTCCGATCGTCAAGGCCTGGTGTTCGGACCTGGCGTTTTTGAGCATTTCAGAAGCCATGCAGGTTTACGGCGGCTATGGTTTCTCGGAAGAATATCCCATCGCCCAGCAGCTTCGTGACTGCCGCATCTATCCCATCTGGGAAGGGACCAACTTCATTCAGTCCATGGACCTTATCGGCCGCAAGTGGATGATGGCCGGAGGACAGGTGTTTAATTCGTGGTTTGCCGAACTGGAAAAATTCGCGGCGGACAACAAAGACCATGCGACGCTGGCCGCCGAAGTGGCGCTGCTTTCAGAAGCGCTTGCTCAGTACAAGGACATTCAGGCCACCATGGCAGGCTATCTGGGCCAGGGCAGATTCGGCGCGATCGGTTTCTTTGCCACGCGGATTCTGCATGCAACGGGTTACATCTACGGCGCGAAACTGCTTCTGGAACACGCGCTCATCGCGCTTTCCAAAATTGACGCCATCGGCAAGGAACATTTCGAATATCCCTACTACGCGGGCAAGGTGGCTTCGGCCAAATTCTTCGCCCACAACATTCTGCCCAACGTCGGCATGATCCTGCGCGTCATTCGCGAAGGCGATAATTCGGTGATGGAAATCCCCGAAGCCTCCTATCTGCTGCCGTAAACGATTTCCCGCCGGGCGGGACTAAACGCTCCCGCCCGGCTTTTCTCCCCTGCACTTACGACAGACACAGTCGGAATCTCCCGCCCTTATCTGAAGCGTCTTTTCCGAATCCGAAGACCGATTGCAATTCCATAGAAAAGGATGTTGACAATCACAACCAGGGATCCCAGCACGCACTGCGTTTCGGCGGTTAAATTGGACGGATAGATGACGGGAATCAGATACCGTTGGATAAAATCGCCGCTGTAGGCGCCGGCGCCGGACAGATTCCTAAAAGCGTTTTCCAGCGGAGTGAGCGGACAGATCCATCCGGTAAATTCAATCACCGCCCCCCAGACGGCCGCCGGCAAGTGGATAAAGGCCGCCTTCGGCCACCGCAAAACCAACGCGCCTCCCACGACGACAAAGACAATGAATGCCAAGTGAATGACGACCAGGGCATCGGCCAGAAGAGCATACATTTTTTTTCAGCAACTCTTAAAAAGTTCGGCCCGGATTAGCAGATCCGTTCTGAGGCCGCCTGCGCGGACGGCGCCAGAACGGATTTCTGCTTTACGGCATCAAACGGAAATCTTTCCTTCGCGCAAAGTTTGCGTGGGCTTGAAGATTTCCAGAGGGAATTTTTTGTATAGCTCTTCAAGTTTGGCCACAAGAGTCGGATAGCCGATGCCTTTGGCCAGAGCGAACGGCCCGAACGGCGAGCCGCCGCCGTTGGCCATCGCCAGGTCGATTTCTTTGGGATCATCTGCAACGCCTTCTTCAAGAAGCTTGGTGGCTTCATTCACCTGCAGCGCGATCAGATGATTGAGATCGTATTCTTTGGTCGCCTTGGCCAGATCGATCGTCGGCCGTCCCTGGGACCAGTCATAGAAGCCTTTGCCGGTTTTCTTTCCCAGATTCCCCGATTTCAGATAGGCCAGGATCGCCTCCGAGGGCTTGTAGTCGGCAGAAAGAACCTGAGCAAAATATTCCAGACCGTGAAGCGCGACATCAATGCCGACGTAGTCCGTCAGTTCAAACGGCGGCATAGGCATAATGGGTTTGAAAGCCGCGTCGAATTCCTCTGGCGTCGGATGCCCGGCTTCCACAATCTTGGACAGCAAAACCAGCGTCGGCTCATTGACCCGGTTGAAGATAAAGCCGGGAGAATCCTTCTTCACGATCACCGGAACTTTTTTGATCTTTTTGGCGATATCATAACCTACCTGGATGGATTCATCGGATGTTTTTCCGCCTTTGATCACCTCGACCAGCTTCATCAAAATCGCCGGATTGAAGAAGTGATAGCCGATCACTTGATCGGGGCGTTGCGTCGCGGAAGCGATTTCGGTGATGCTGATGTTGGAGGTGTTGGACGCCAGAATCGCGTGCTTGGGCGCAAATTTATCCAAATCGGCAAACACGCTTTTTTTGAGTTCGACTTTTTCCGGAACCGCTTCGATAATAAAGTCGGCATCTTTGACAGCGGTTTGCAGGTCAACCATGGGAATCAGGCGTTTGAATGCGTCATCATAGGCCTCCGGCGTCATTTTACCTTTTTCCTTGAATTTATCGAAACTGGCTTTGATACCCGCCATGCCCTTGTCCACAAATTTCTGTTCAATGTCACGCAGAATCACCTTGTAGCCACCCATCAGGCAGCAGGCCGCAATGCCGTGCCCCATGTCGCCCGCGCCGATCATGGCGACGGTTTTCACATCTTCAGCTTTCATGAAACGCCTCCCTCTTTAATTGGATGGAAGGAAACGGCGCTCCCGCCGGTCATATGACGGAAGCACCCATTCCCTACAGGATTATTTTTTCAGTTTGGCCAGTTCCTCATCCCGCAGCACCTTGCGCAGAATCTTGCCTACCGGTGATTTCGGCACGGCCTGGCGGAACTCCACGATCTTGGGCACTTTGTAGGCGGTGAGTTTTTTCTTGCAGAATTCGATAATCTCCTCTTCGGAAGCGGTTTCGCCTGCCTGGAGCACAACAAAGGCTTTCACCGTCTCTCCCCGGTAATCGTGGGGAATGCCTATGGCAACCGCTTCGGAAATTTTCGGATGCTCATAGAGAACCTCCTCGATCTCGCGGGGATAAATATTGAAGCCGCTCGCGATGATCATGTCTTTTTTACGATCGACGATAAAGATATAGCCGTCTTCATCAACCTGGGCGATGTCGCCGGTGTATAGCCAGCCGTCTTTGAGTTGGTTGGCCGTCTCCGTAGGATTGTTCCAGTAGCCCTGCATGACGGTCGGCCCTTTAACCAGCAATTCGCCGGACGAGCCGGGCTTCACGTCCTCCACGCCGTTTTCAACATCGACAATGCGGAAGTCGTTGTCCGCCATCGGAATGCCGATGGAGCCGACTTTATTATAGGCGATCGGATTGGCGATCGTGATGGAGCTGGTTTCGCTCAATCCGTAGCCTTCATTAAAGGTGATGCCCAGGTCGATGACACGTTCGATGAGTTCCACGGGCATCGGCGCGCCGCCGGAATTGAGCAAGCCGATATAGCGGCCCAGATCGAGTCCCGAGGCTTTGGGATGATTCACCAGCGCCGTGATCATGGTGGGCACCGCCGGAAAATAGGTAATGTGTCCGGCTTTGATAATCGTGTCGATAATTTCATCGATTTCAAAACGCGGCAAGATAATCTGCGTGGCGCAGCCGAAAAACGCCCAGTTCATCGCGACGATATTGCCGTACACGTGAAAAAACGGCAAAACGCACAACGCGCTTCTTTCCGACTGGGGCATGGCATGCGGGCTGTAGGCTCCCGGCGAGGCCCACAGACCGGCTTGGAACGTGGCCGCGACCAGATTGCCGTGCGTCAGAAGCGCGCCTTTGGGAAAACCTGTCGTTCCGCCGGTGAACTGGATCATCGCCGGATCGGAAGAAACAATCGGCACGCGCGGAGGCCGGGTGTCCTTGCAATTTTCAATGAGCTCCGTAAAATGCAGCCATCCTTCTTCGAGATTCAGGCTTTTGGCGGTGCTCACCCCCAAGCCGTTGATATAATCCGTAATTTTGGTGACGATCACGCCTTTGAGGCCCGTTTCTTTGGCCGCCTGGCGAACATTGTCCAAAAACATGTCGAAGGTAATGAGCGTGTTGAGCGTTGTGTTCTCAATGATGAAGGTCAACTCCGCCGCGGTGTATAGCGGATTGATATTCACCACGATGCCCCCCAGATGCATGACCGCCAGATAAGCCACAATGAATTGAGGACAGTTCGGCAATTGAATGCCCACCCGATCGCCCTTTTTCACCCCTTTGGCAGCCAGAGCGTTGGCCAACCGAAGCACCTGTTCGCGCACCTGCCAGTAGGTCAGCTCGGAGCCGTAAAAATTGGTACAGACTTTGTTGGGAAACGTGCCGGCCGTCGTCGAAAAGATTCTCTGGACCGGATGCCGGGGATAACGGATCGTTTGAGGAACATAGTAATCGTAAAACTTCTGCCAGGGTCTTGCCGTCATACGTTGGAACCTCCTTCATTAAGATGAGTTAAGTTGATCCCTTTTTGTCCTCAGCCGATGAATTCCCCCCTTGTCATTTTTTTACCGGATAAGCCAGGCTTAACGCCTCTCGGTCTCCGCCGCTCATGCCGGCAATATACTTGACGAGCTTTTTGCGCGATTCAATATCGTATTGGGTGGTGATCGCAATCTGCTCCATGATCGGCGAACCGCCTCCGTGATAGCCGCCCACTTTAGCGATGCCGCCCGATGCCGAACACAGGCTGTCGCCGATCAGACGCCACAGCTGGGCCTGGTCTTCCGCCGACATATGGGGACTGCGCTTGGTGTATTTCAAAAGCAGTTCGCCGGTTTCCGGATTGACGAAATCCTTTTCGTGCGGAAAGGTCGCTGGAACACCGCCTGCGATGTCGCAGATCATTTCGGCCTCGCGCCAGACCGCTTCTCCGGTGAGACAGCGCCCCACATTGCAGTAAATGGAATGCGGAATGTACGAGCCGGGACCAAACGGAACAAAACCGTAGCCGGGAATATAGAGCTCGGGCTTGCCCAAATCCGATGCCGTGTAGCCAGCCGCGTAGCCCAGTTCCGTCACCATGATGAGTTCGGCCAGTTTCGCGCGGACGTGCTCCGCCTTGTGAACGTTGTTGGCTTCCGCGGCGAGCGCCGCCACGCCGAGGATTATGTCCCCGATCGCCGGCTTGCATCCGGAATAGGAATGGCGGTGGAAAAGGGCGAACAAAAGCGCGAGCGCCCCGCCCAGCAGATGTTCGCCGGCTAAAAAGACGCGTTCCCAGGGAACAAAGCAGTTTTCAAATATCATATACGAATCTGTCGCGCCCTGTGTGACGCCGCGCTTGAAGTGTTCGCGGGGCCGCAGATTATGGATGGTCACCACCTGCTTGAGGCCGTCCCAGTCTCCGGGCACGGCGAAAGCCACCGCCCAGTCGCGGTCCTCTTTGCGCAGCGCGCGGGTGGGAACCACCAGCACTTCATCGGCAACCGACGCTTCGGAAATATGCACCTTGCAACCTTCCACCACGATGCCGTCTTTTAGGCGTTCCTTGATGTGCACGTAGGAGCCGGGATTGGGCTGTTCGGCGGGCCGCAGCAGGCGATCGCCTTTCACATCCGTCTGGGCGCAGCAGGCCACCTGGTCTTCTTTCTGAAACTGCAAAAGCCACTTCTTGAAATTCTCGTGGTAGTTGGTCTGGCCGGGCTTGAGTTTATCCGCCTCGTAGGAAACATTGTAAACCGCGTTGGACGCGTCGATCCCCATACAGCGCTGAATGCAACCGCCGACCTTCTGGCACAGCATTCGTGTCATATCCTGCTTTTTGTGCAAATCGTCCGTGTTCTGGTGGATATGCGTAAACCGGTTGATGCGTTCTCCGGTCAGATGGGAAATCGCCGTCATGAGTTCCTGATTTTCCGGTCTCTGCGCCTCATCATAGGTCAAACCGATGGTATTTAAGCAATCCATCTGCAACTCGTCGGTCCGGTCGATCAGCTGTCCGTCGAAATAAATATTGCGCTTCATCTTCGACAGGCCGTTGATATAGTCCTGCTTGGTTCTCATGGGGTCTCCTCGATGGAATGATACAACCCGGGGCGGAAAGATTCTCGGAACCTCACCGCCCCGAAATTGCACGAATGAAGCAATACCTTGAACCTTGGTCCTTGGTCCTTGGTCCTTGAACCTATTCCTTCAACGCTCCCGTAAAATTGTCCGATTCCACTTTCAGCGCCGCGCCTTCATTGTTCACAATGGCTGCGATGCGTCCGAAGAATTTCGGGAATTCCGCGCCGATGTAAAACTGCGAGGAGAGCACGCGGCCGCTGTAATAGGCGGCTTCCGCGTTTTCAGCGATAATTTTCGCGCGATCCGCCCCTTTGGCATCGCCCACAAGCGCCTTGGCTTTGGGCGTGGTGATCGTGAGGCTCCACAGATGCAGCCACGCCAGAATCAGCGGATACATGGCCTGCTGGAAGGGGGTTGCGTTATTGAGCAGCAGAAGAATTTTCATTTCGCCCATCTGCTTCTTCATCATCTCGATCACTTCGTCGAATTTGGCCAGACCTTCAATGACCGGGTTGACATACTTGTCGTCCACAACGCCTTTGGCCTTGGCGATCGTGCCGTTCATCCATTCCCGAAGCTGAGAATAGTTGTACATCTCGGGGTTCATGAGGATCTTGCGCATGACCAGGTCGAGCGACTGGATGGCGTTGGTGCCTTCATAGATCGAGAAGACCTTGGTGTCGCGGGCATGCTGTTCGACCGGGTATTCCTGGCAGAAACCGTAACCGCCGTAAACCTGCATGGCCTCGGCCGTCACGAGCCAGGAGGCGTCGGAGATGCCGGCCTTCACGATCGGGGTCAGGATTTCGACGATGCCGGTGGCCTTCTTCACTTCCTCGGGATCCTTCGACGCATGCATAATATCCTCGTGAAGCGCGAGGAACAGGCACAGCATGCTCATCCCCTCCACGTTGCTCTTCATGTAAAGGAGCATCCGCTTCACGTCCGGGTGATTGATGATGGCCACGGGGCCGCCTTTGGGATTCGTGATAAGCGCGCTCTGAACACGGTTGCGGGCATACGTCACGGCGTGCAGGTAAGCGGCGCTGGAACAGCCCAGGGCCTGGACGCCCGTATGGATGCGGGCCGCGTTCATCAGATGGAACATGATCTGCATCCCCTGGCGTTCTTTGCCCAGCAGGTAGCCGACGCACTTGCCGTTATCCCCGAAGTTCAGCGATGAGGTGGCGTTTCCCTTCAGGCCCATCTTGTGCTCAATGCCGGAGCAGATCATGTCGTTTCGTTCGCCTAACGATCCGTCCTTGTTGATGAGGAATTTGGGAACGACGAAAATCGAGATGCCCTTGGTTCCTTCCGGGTCGCCTTCGATGCGCGCGAGAACCGGGTGAATGATGTTCTCGGTCATGTCGTGCTCGCCGTTGGAGATGAAGATCTTGTTGCCGGTGATTAGATAGGTGCCGTCGGCCTGCTTGACCGCCTTTGTTTTCAAGGCCCCGACATCCGATCCCGCGCCCGGCTCCGTCAGACACATGGTGCCGCCCCACGATCCGTCCAGCAGTTTGGGAACGACCATGTCATACAGCTCCTTATCAGCAAAGGGGGCGATAATGGCCAGCGCGCCGGTGATCGAACCGCAATACATCGTGAGCGCTGTGTTCCCGGCATTGAAGTATTCCGCGCAGGCCATGGAAATGCTCGAAGGAAGCCCCATGCCGCCCATTTGCTGGGGCAGGGCCAGGGAATGGAATCCGGACTCGACATAGGCATTGAATGCCTTTTTGAACGATTCGGGAACCTTGACCTCGCCCGTTTTGGGGTCGAATTTCAAACCTGTCTTGTCGCCTTCGGCATTGGTCGGATAAAACAACTGGATGGCAATTTTTTCCGCCAGTTCGAGCGTATCTTCATAGACGCTCCGGTCAAAATCCTGAAATGCTTCGAACCGGTTCAATTTCTCCACTTCCAGCATCTCAAACAGGGTAAAACGGACATCACGCGAATCGATTAACTGATTTAACGACATACTTCCTCCTTAAAATAATTTTTTAATCCCTTTAATACGGGACAGGAACCCAAACTCTTTTAATCACGGAATTGGACAGCGACACCTTCAGCACGGCCTCAAACTCCTCGGGGGTTTTCGCCCACCAGCAGCTTAGAAACGGATGATCGGAGCGGCCTTTTGTGACCGTCTGCACCGTACCGAAAATTTTGGCGCGTCCCCCGTCGGTAATGCCGAAAAACTCGGAAGGATACTTGTCCGCCAGTAGCGGATAGGCTTTTGGAAAAGACGCGCGGATTTTGTAAATATCCGAAACCGTCCCCGCGGCGGCAATGGCGCGCGCCAGGGAATTCACCGCCACGTAGTTGAGCACGCATTCCCAAGTGGTCATTCGCTTATAGGCCTTGGTGTATCGTTGATCAAAGGCGTTGGTTCCGAAGGAGGTGCTCAGCACGCCGCCGGTTCCGATGAGATCTCCCATCAGTTTCGTGCTGCCCAGCAGCTTGGCGATGACATCCTGCTTGGCCTGGTCGATCATGATGAATCCGCCTTTGAAGCCCATCTGGCGCGCCTGTTCAATGACCAGAGCGGTCGTGGCCGACGGACCGCCGATGAGCATGCAGTCGGGACGGGTGGCAATCGCCGCGGTCAACGGGGCGGAAAAATCCGTGTCCATGTAATAGTTGGCAGGCCGGGATATGGTGATCACCCCGCCTTTTTTCTCCCACGCCTCGCGAAACGCCTGGCTCCACTCGTCTCCGTAGGCGCCGAAAGTGACCACCATCGCGCAGGTTTTCCAGCCTCTGCGGATCGCCCAATCCGTAAACACATCGACATACACATTGAAAGTCGGCGTGGAGATGATCGTCAATTTATTGTCCAGCTTCTCGATTTTCGGCGTGCTGGTATAGGCCATCACCAGAAATTCCTTGCCCTTTTCTTCATTGATTTTCATCATGGGCGCGGTGGTGGTGAAAACGGGATTAAACACGGCAACCGCGCCCATCGACTGCAGGCGGCGCGCGTTGTTGACGGCCTGCGTCGGATCGGCCCGGTCGTCCAGGCGTTCAAGTTTTAGGGAATACGTCTTGTCGCCTACGAGGATGCCGCCGGATTCATTGATTTCCCGAACGGCCATATCGATGCCGTTTAAAACATCCTGCCCGTACTCCGACGCAATGCCGCTGACCGGCCCTGAATAACCGATCAGGATTTCATCGGCGTTCGCCGCCGACCCGAAACAAAACAGAGCCGAGCAAAAAATGCTGAGAATAACGCTTTTCCAGTGTTTCATTTTCATCCCCTCCCTGATTTCTTTTGAGTGTTCAGAGCGATGCAATGATACTGATGAAACCGTTATGCAGTGGTGACCAACATCCGAGAAAATGTATCGAACGTTCGTTATTTTCCATAGCAGATAAAAAACGAAAAGCAAGAAATATTTTCAATCATAATGGATATTTATGGTTTCACGACCCGCTCCTGCGATTTGTAAAATATTCGCATATTTACATTGAGACGAGCGGAAAAATATTGTATGAAGCAGCGTGATTATGATGATTTCCGCCAAAGAAAGCCGGGCCAAATGACTCCCCGAAAATCGATCGACGGCACAGTGGAAACGCGGATTAAAAACCCCAAACTGGTGCGGAAAAAACACCTCCTGATCGCCTCGCAGGCAACCAAATTATTCATTAAACAGGGCTTTTCCGCCACCAGCATGCGCGACATCTCAAGAGCCACAAAAATCACTCTGGGCAATCTCTACTCGTACATCCAGAAGAAGGAGGATATTTTGTGTCTCGTCTTCGAGCTTTACCACAAGTCCTGGGTCAAAGTGCTCAAAGACATCGGCATCGACGCGATCGACGACCCTCAGGAGCAGTTGCGCAAAGCCGTCCGCGCGCTCATGGTCTTCGGCGAGAAATACCAGGATGAAATCAAGCTGATGTATCTCGAGTCGCGTTTTTTGCCGAAGGCTTTTCTCAAGATCGCCATGGATAACGAACGCCAGTTGGTCTGCGAATTTGAAAAGATGATTCGCCGGGGATGCGACCTCGGCGTTTTTGATGTGGAAGACCCTTTCTTTGCCGCCAATATGATCGTCTTCCAGATGGCCGTCAATCCCCTGCGCGGATGGAATCTGCGCGACCACTACAGCTATGAACAGTTTGTCTCGCGCAGTGAGAATTATATTTTAAGCGCTCTGATCAAATAAAAATAAGGGTGAGGCGCACAGCCCCACCCTTTTGAATATTTCCGCTTTTCCTGATCATTTGCCGATATACTTAAGCGCATTTTCACCGGCGATCCGTCCGGTATTGACGGCAAACCCCAGCGTCGAGCCGGCCAGCACCACATCGTAGCTGTCGCCGTACAGGCCGCCTGCGTCATTGCCCGCTGCGTAAAGGCCGGGAATGGCTTCCTGGTTTTTGTCGAGCACCTCAGCTTTATGATTGATCTTGATGCCGCCCAGCGTCCCCAGCGCGAAGGGAACGGCCTTCATGGCGTAGAAATTCGCCTTGCGCACCGGCTGCATATATTTCGGGTCTTTGGCAAAGAGCCGATCCTGGCGCGAATCGGCCATCGAATTGTATTCATCGATCGTGGCCTGCAAGCGCGCAGCGTCCACCTTGATTTTTGCGGCCAGTTCTTTCACGGACGGAGCTACAAACACAAAGCCCCGGTCGATCCCTCGCTGCAGTTCGCCGTCGAGCTTCGTGAGTTTGGTGGCCACAGGGACCATCACACCCACGCCGACATCGATGCCTTTTTCAATCATGTACTTTTTCGTGTTCTCATCGAAGATGACATACATGACGCGGCCCGGCTGATTGGCCAACGCGTTTCCCGCGTACGGCCAGGAAAAGATAATGCTTTCGTCGCAGAAACGATCGCCCAGCTGATTGACCCACAGATACGGCTGACGCGCCGGAGCATTGAGATGGGACTCCGGCCCTTCTCCCGGAATGCCGGGACGATACAGCTGCAGGACGTCTGTTCCGAATGCATCGGCGCCGGCCGCCCAGGCCATCCGGATGCCCTCTCCGGTTTTGCCGGAGCTGCCGACCGGAACGATATCCGGACCAAACGCCGTGTATTTGTCAAGCATTTTCTTGTTGTTGATGAACCCGCCGGTTGCGATGACCGCTGTCTTGGTGTTGATCCGGATTTTTTTGCCGGCCGCGTCTTCGGCGATCAGAGCGGCAATCCGGCCCTTGCCGTCCTTGATCAGCTCTTTGCCCGCCGTCCGCATCAGGACGGTCGCGCCTTTTTCCTGGGCCTGGGCATACAGCGTCTGGGCCAGGGCCTTTCCGCGTCCGTCAATGATATGCCACGTCATGTAGCCCCCCGGATAGTTGGCGGCCGGTTCCTTGAATTTCAAACCGTGCTTTTCCAGCCAGTCGATCGTCTCCGGAGATTTGTCGATAAACGCCCGGGCCAGCCTGGCGTTGGCTCGCCAATGGGTGTATTCCATCATATATTTAAAAGCCCAATCCTTCGTGTAATTGAGGTTCTTTTCGCGCTGCAGACGGCTTTCCACAGCGAAAATCCCTTCCGCGTAATTGGTTGTTCCGCCAACGGCCGGCATCTTTTCCAAAATAATCACTTTGGCGCCGCCTTCCGCCGCCGTAACGGCTGCCGCAAGCCCCGCCGCGCCCGCGCCGACCACAACTACATCCGCAGACATCGTCGACTGGGCAAAAACCTGGCTGTAGCCCGCAAGCGCCAAACTCCACGCCGCAAAGAACACCATAAATGTTTTTTTGCTCATTCACGAACCTCCTTCAAATAATGTCTGGTTTGAAAAGATTGTTATGTCCGCCGCCTTGCCCGCCTGAAGCGCCGCAGCCTGTGCGTTTTTGGCATGAACATCCCGGACTGCACAAAGATCGGTTAAAGCGTTGGGAAAAACACGTCTGTGAGCTGCGAGTATACGGACAACACGCCCGCCTGTCAATAAATACCGGCATGCTGGAAAGTTTCGCAAATTTGTGATTGGACTATCTCAGCGGAAAGTCGTCCCGCAAAGCAAAACAACAGACCTCCTCGAGGGAAAGGACAACCGATTATGAAAAAGTTCGTCATTTTTGTCGGCGCTGCAGTGGTCTTGCTCATCGTCTTTTTTGCCTGGTGGCTGATCAGCCGCCCCGATCGCGGCACAACCGGTTCGGTCAGCACCCAGTTTCGCTGGATCGGTCCCAACGACAAAATCGTTGTGGACGGATTCGACGACCCCAAGGTCCGGGGCGTGGCCTGTCATATCGCGCGCGCGCAAACCGGCGGTGTCAAAGGCGCTTTCAGTGTCGCGGAAGACGCCAGCGACGCGAGCATCGCCTGCCGACAGATCGGGCCGATCACTTTTCTGGAAGAGCTCAAAGACGGCGAACCGGTTTTCGATGAACAGCGCAGCCTTCTTTTCAAGTCACTTCAGGTGGTGCGCTTTTACGACCGCAAACGCAATGTTCTGGTCTATTTATCCTACAGCGACCGGGTGCTCACCGGCAGCCCGAAAAACAGCATCAGCACCGTGCCCGTCATGCCCTGGCCTGCGCCGTAAATCCCCGAACGCCGGAATTTTGCACACGCTTCACGTCTTAACGTGAAGAATCGGCAGGCCCAGATGACGGCGGGCTGTCTCCCCCGGCAGCCGGGTCTTTTCGCGCGCGGTGGGCGCGCCTCTGCGGCCTTTGCCCAGCGTTTCGATCAGATGCGAGCTTCCCAGATGGACCGTATGCTTGCCGAATTTTTGCGCCAATTCATCGGCCACGGCATAAACCTCCTTGATTTTCTCCGCCTGTACGGGATCATCAAAAAGCGTGTACTGAACACTGTCGTCGGCAACGAGATCCAGCAGAATCGCGCCGGTGGCGCGATACGATTCGCCCGCGCGGAAAATCGCGTCAAACAGCCCGCGCAGCAGAGCGGAGATTTCCAGCGGACAGGCGCAGGGGCGCGAAAGCGCCGCCTCGCTGCCTGCGGTCTCGAAGTTCTGCTTTTTCAGAAAGACAACAATTTTTTTCGGGGCCAGATGATACCGCCTGGCCTTGATGCAGGCCGACTCCAGGTTGCGCGCAAGCTGGGCGAACAGATAACCGGCGTCCGACGTGGGCGGGGCAAAAGTTTTCGTTTTGCTGATGGAGGCGTAACTGCTTTTTTCTTCGGAGATCACCGGATAGACCGATTCGCCGCGGAGCTCGCGCCAGATTTCCACGCCGGGCTTGGTCAGTCTTCGCCGAACCGTGTCTTCGGAGAGCCTGGCAAAGGCCAGCGCCGTGCGACAGCCGAGCTTGGACAGGTAATTTGTGGTCGCAGGCCCGATGCCCCAGATTTTTTCCACCGGCAGGTCGTTTAAATAGCGGGCGATCTCACGGCCCGGAATCAGCGTCAGTCCGGACGGCTTCTGATGCTTGGACGCAAGCTTCGCCAGCACCTTGGTCGTCGCCAAACCCGCCGACACGCCAATGCCCAGCTCGCGCTCGATATCGGTTTTCATTTTCCGCACGATATCTTCATACGACCCTTTAAGCGCGCGGCGCATGCCGGTAATGTCGGCAAACGCTTCGTCGATGGAATATTCCTCCACGTCCGGCGTGAAGCGGCGCATGATGGCGAACATCCGCCGGGAAAAGAGGCTGTAGGTTTCGTAGTCCGACGGCAGACAAATGAGATCGCGGCAGATTCTTTTGGCCTCATGCAACGGCACGCCGCGTTTGACGCCGAGTTTCTTGGCCGCATAGCTTGCGCAAGCGACAATGCCGCGTTCGCCGCCGGTGATGAGAGGCTTTCCTTTAAGCTCCGGATGAATCGCCTCCTCGCAGGAGGTGAAAAACGCGTCGCCGTCGATGTGGACAATGGCCCGCGGCCAGGAAGAAAGGGAAAAAATGAGGTCCGACATAAAAAGTCCTGTAAAACCGGGAAAAAGGTCAGATCCGTCCTGAAAAAAAACGCTCTTTGATCAAAAACCGTAAACCGGCTCAAGAACCGCGTCGCCGGTTTCTTAAGGCCTTTCTATATAGAACGTTCGTTCTAGTGTCAAGAAGGAAAGTGTTTTTTCAGTTCCCCCCCCTTCGTCAGAAATCAGGAAGAGCTTCATAGAAAGGGCTTGCCGGTATTTTTTCCGTTGACGATTTTTTTCCGGAAGACTATGAATAGATCCGTCAGATAAGGCAGTTGACGCTGCGACGGCAGGCGCGGTTTGTTTATTCTGCCTCACAAAATACTCGAAAAAGGAGCCTTTCTCATGACCAGCCAGCCTGTCAAAACCCCGACGACCATCAGCACAACGGAATTCCTGATTAAATTTTCCCAGATCCTCTGGCGCCTGCCTTCGATGATTTACACCATTGTCAAAGGTCTCAAGAGCATCGGCGGAGACAAAAACATTTCCTGGGGGCTCGAGCTGGAGCGGATCGCGGCGCTCTATCCCGACAATCCGGCGGTCAAATCGCCCGACGGATCGCTCACCTATCGGCAGCTCAACGAGCAGGCGAACCGCTACGCGCATTTGCTGATTTCAAAGGGCGTCGGCCGCGGCGACGTGGTCGCGCTTTGCTTTGAAAACCGTCCCGAGTTGCTTGCCGCTTATTGCGGCTGCGCCAAAGTCGGCGCCATCGCCTCACTGATCAACACCAACCAGCGGGGTGAATCCCTGATTCACAGCTTCAATCTCAACCGCGGCAAGGTGATTTTGCTGGGAGAAGAATGTTATGAGTTTTTCAACGAGGCCCGCGCGGGCATTGATCTGTCCGGATCGCTGGTGTATCTGGTTCCGGACACGGGAAAGCTTGCGGCCAGCGATATCCCCGACATTCGCCGCGAACTTGCGGCAGCAAGCAGCGCCAATCCCGATACGACGTCCACGATCGCGCTTAAAGATCCGGTGGCCTACGTCTATACCTCCGGCACCACAGGCGGTCTGCCCAAGGCCGCGGTCATCATCAACAAGCGCGCCGTTTCGGCCATGTTCTGGTTCGGCAGGGTGGTCATGCGGGTGAAACCCTCCGACACGATTTACATTCCTCTGCCCTTCTTCCACACCAACGCCATTACCGTGGGCTGGCCGCCGGCCGTTTACAACGGCGCGGCCGTCGCGCTTCGGCGAAAATTCAGCGCCAGCCAGTTTCTGGACGACGTCCGCCGGTTCGGGGCGACACATTTCATTTATGTGGGAGAGGTCTGCCGCTACCTCATGGCCGTGCCCGCCAAGCCCGACGACTCCCAAACGACGCTTAAATACATCTGCGGAAACGGCCTGCGTCCCGACATCTGGATGGCGTTCAAAAAGCGGTTCGGCATCAAAAAGATTTACGAGTTCTACGGCGCGGCCGAAGGCGTGGGCGTCTTCACCAATATTTTCAATTTCGACTACAGCGTGGGCACCAGCGTCACGCCCTTTGCCCTGGTGGCCTATGACACGGAAACCGATGCGCCGGTGCGCGACGCCTCCGGGTTCATGAAGAAAGTCGGCAAAGGCGAAACCGGACTTTTGATTATGGAAATTTCGGAGAAAACCCCCTTCCCCGGTTACTCGGACAAGAAAAAAACGGAAGAAAAGATTTTCCGCAATGTTTTCAAAAAGGGAGACATGTGGTTTAACACCGGCGATCTGTTGCGCAACATGGGATTCCGCCATGCGCAGTTTGCAGACCGACTGGGCGACACGTTCCGCTGGAAAGGCGAAAACGTCGCGACGCAGGAAGTCGAAAAAGCCATCGATACGTTCCCCGGCGTGTCGTCTTCGGCGGTTTACGGCATCACTCTGCCGGGCGCCGACGGCAAGGCCGGCATGGCCTCCATTGTCAAAGACGAAAAGACACCGCTGGATCCGGCGGGCCTGGTGGCGCATCTGCGAACAAGCCTGCCCAAATACGCCATCCCGATTTTCATCCGCTTCGTCGCGGATTTTGAGTGGACCGCAACGCACAAGATCAAGAAAACAACTTTGAAAAGCCAGGCCTACGACCCGGCTCAGGTCAAAGACGCTCTTTATGTCCTCCTGCCCGGAAGCGACGCTTACGAGCCGCTGACGGATACGATTTACCGGGATATCCAGGCGGGAAAATTCAAATTCTGATTTCGGCCGGCGCGCCGATAAGAAGGCCCGCGGGCAAAGCCCGCGGGCCTTTTCTGCCACTGTCGACCGGCCCCGTGGATCCCCCCTGCTTCCGGAGGCGATCGGACCGGTGTTGTGTCAGGGTGCGGTTGTCGTTAAAATCTTTTTTTCCAATCCTCCTGTGTGCGGCCGGATCGCGCCTCAAGTTTTCCATGCGGACGCCCGTCTCGGTTCTGCGGGCCGCCGATCGCCTTGGATTGCGGCCTTTGAGTCCTTTTCACGTCCGGCGCGTGTGTCTTTAGGACTGGTTTCTGCTGGGGCTGCATCCGCGGCCCCTTCGCTTGGGGCGTTTGCGGTCGCGACGAAATCCCCGGACGATCCTGAATCTGTGGTCGATTCTGAACTTGCGGCCGGTTCTGAACCTGCGGTTTAGTTTTGGGCTGTACTCCGGGGCCGGGCTGCGTCACTCCCGGTTTCGGCTGTCCGTAAACCTGCGGCGATTTATGATATTGCGCGCGACGCTCTCTTCTTAAATCCTCGCGTTGGGAGATTGGCCGCGGATGATAGTTGCGCACCTGCCAGGCATTGTGTTTTTCCCAGTAACGGTCGCTGTGCCAGCGTTTCCAATTGTGCAAAAGTAAAGCGTGGGAAATCGGTTTCCAGTCCCATCGATATCCGTACCACTGCCGGACCCGATAGTATCTTCTCCATCCGGGATCCACATCAAAATAGAAGGCGGGCACGCCGCTGTAGTGCGCCCATCCCCGGTCATAAAACTGTGAGCGGTACCAACGGCCCTCCCACGGACGCCACCACCATCCGCCCCAGAAAAACAAGTCGACATCAATTTCCGGAACCGCATAAACACTGTCCGTCTCGGGAAGAACAATCACGGCCGGAGGCGCCGGGAAAATGAGAGGCGGCGGCAAGGGAATACTGATCCGAATGTTTACATCCGCCTGCGCCTGCATCGGAACAACGAACACAAGCGACAAAAGCATCATCCTTAAAATCCATTTCTTCATCCTGTATCCTCCTTTATCGGCATAGACAGCTAAACTTTCTTGCGGCAAGCAGGAAGCTTCGTAAAATTCCTGTTGCCGTCAATTTACAGAGCAGGTCTTATGCCAACCGGTCGAAACACGATACAAGCTGTTGAATATATTTATTGAATTACTTTCCGGGCAGACAAAACCTGCCAATTGCGGCATAACGACCACACGGAAAACCGGATACAAATGTCTCTTACAGAAAACCAATTGGGTAGAATCTATCCACTTTTGAATGTCCACGAGGCATTGAGGAGCGCGTCAAGAACTGAAAAAACGCTCCCCTCGGTTTTGGGGCGAAAACATCAGCCGAAAACGCCGGCACTCGGCGGATAGCGCCTTTTATACCAGAGTCAGCTGTTCAATCGGTTTAAAGAGTCGGGGATTTTGATGTCCTGCGTTTCGTCTTGCAGGAAAAAACGCATCATGTTTCGCAGAAGATCGCCCGAGCACGACAGACTTAAAAAACAGTCGCCTTCATGCGTGGCATGCGCGACGACAATTTCATCGATTTGGTCTTGTTGGTTTGCAAGGTGTTCAATGATCTGTCTCACCATGTCTTTTTCTGAAGCCCCGCCGTCTTTTTTACCCATCGTTTCCTCCTGTTCATAGATGATCTTCAGATTCGGCAAATGTCGATATTTTCGGGATTGCCGTCTCATCATCCGGCGTCGAACGCTTTCCAAGCATGATGGGCATGCATAACACAACTGCACGGACATTTCGTGTCCGTGCAGTTTATTTAAAACCAATGACGTCTATTTCAGGGTCTGAATCCGTTGCCGGCATCAGAATTGACGCTCGGCAAATTCGACCGTCTGATCGTCGATTAAAACCCAGCCGAGCGGTTGTTTCTGCTCATCGACGGCCAGAACCCACCATTCAGTTCGCGGCTCGGAAGCAATCCTGATATTTTCATGCGGCGGAAGTGATAAGACTTCGTCGTTCATCTTGATGAGACATTCGCCTTCCGCCCGGTATTGAAGGTACTCCAGGGAAACGCCGGATTTCAGTTCGATCGTTTTGATTTTGCCTTGATGATAGTAGGCCTCCGGGGACAGATAGTCTGTTTTGCCCCACGAGGTGACGGATAGCGATGCAGGCGCCGTGACGACAATTTCTCCTGATTTTACAGTTCGGTACCGCGTTTCGGTAAAATCAATTTTCCGACCTTTCAAAATTTTGAGCTTCGGAATTCCACAGGCGTCCTTGACCGGCCGCGCTTGCAGCGTCAAGTCCGCCCCGGCAATGAAAACCGGCCGGCCTTCGCCCGGCCAGAGTCCCGATTCAAAAGCATAGACTCGCGCGGAGAACATCACAGACGCCAGGATCAATCCCCATAGAACCGCTTTTGGGTATTTCATCTTTCCTCCTTCATGTTTATGATCGTCAACGGCCGAAGACCGGCGGATCGACATCAAAGCTGCATTTGGGTTGGGCATAGGCTTTCGCCACATCCGCAATCCCCGTTGGATCAAGCGCCATCAGAAAATCCTTCGTGTCGAAATCATCGGCAATCGCTGCCAGGGCCAGATATTCCGCTGCGTCTTGACAAACCTCCCGGGTCATGTCCTCGGAATATTTCTGAAGCAATTTCCGGTCGAGCTTTGCGCGAATGCCGGGAACCATTTCACGGGCCGCCGTCTTCACGGCGTTTTTCACCGCCGTTCGGGCCGCCGCTTTTTCACCGGTCTTAACCGCGGTTTTCGCCGACGCTTTGGCCGCTGAGACGGCGGCATTGCCGGCGCCGCCTGTTGTCACGGCCATCGCCACATTGGCCGCTACTTCAAGGGGAGCCAAAATCTGCGCGGCCGTCTTCTGTCCGCAATTTTTCTTACTCGTCGCACAGCCTGCGCCGCAATCCACGGGCTGGGTGCTCGGGCAATCCTGCCAGCACACCGGGCCGACGCCATGATACCCCTCCTTGCAGGGCGTGTAACAAAGCCCCGCATCATAAGCCTGGCCTTCTTTGCATTTCATCGGCTTTCCCACGCCCCGCCCCTTGGACTGCTTCTGGCAGGAAATCCCGATATCCGTCATGCCGGACGGACATCTGGGGCTGCAGACACAGCAGCCGATGGCTCGATATCCAGGTTTGCATTTGGGGTAATAGATCGCTCCCGACTTCTCGCATTGCCCTTCTCCGTGTTTCCTTTCACAGCGTTTTTTGGCCGCCGTCAAACTAAACGCCTTGTCTCCGACTTTCCATGGAAATCCCACACCGCGGCCATACGCCTTGGGCTTAAAGCAGTAGGCGCCGTCATCGCGGAATCCGTCAGGGCATCTTTGCCAGCACACCGGGCCAACACCTTTCCATCCCGGTTTTCCAATATCCTCGCAGGTGCGATAGCAAAGCCAGGCGTCCTTTTCCTGCCCGTCGGGACAGGCGCTGACCGGCACCCCCACGCCGCGGCCGTAAGAGCGCCGCCAGCAAAACGGCTGACTGGCCCGATGCAGTTCTTCGAGCGCCCATTGAACGAGAATCTTCTTTTCTTCCGGGGTCAGGGTTTGCGTCTCATCCGGACGGACCGGCGAGGAGGAACAAGCCCATGTCATCAAAACCCAAACCACGGCGATTAAGAATAAAGGAATTCGACGTTGCTCTTTCATCGCTCATTCTCTTTCTCTCTTAAAGATCATGCAGATTGTTCAAGAATTCCCCTTCATGCAGGGAAGGGCTGAAACTGGCCATACAGGGCGGCATGTGCGACCCTGCTTGCGCTTTGCGGATCATCAGATGATCTCCGATCACACAGAAACAATAATCCGGCCGTGAGGACGTGCTTTCAAGGATCAGCAATCGGGTTGGTCTGAATGATGTATTTTTTGTCTATAAAGGTCAAGCAAAACTCTCTGCGCCCTCGACAGGCGCAGCAGGATCATCTGTTTGGGCTTCTTTTAATAAATTGTCCCTGCGCCGATATTCTGATAAAAAAGACCAGGCATGCCGAAAATGAAGACAGATCCTCTCCGGGGAAAGGAAAAACCCATGCGGCCGATTCGAGACATTCTGGAAGCCAAAAGCGTGGTCGTTATCGGAGCGTCGCGAGATCAGGAAAAGCCCGGCGCGCAGCTTTTAAAGGTTTTAAAAGAAGTGGGCTACGCGGGCCTTGTCGCCGGCGTCAATCCGCAGGGCGGTTCGGCGCAGGGCATTCCTCTGTATCCGAGTGTGCGCGATGTGCCGTTTGACGTCGATCTGGCGGTTTTGCTCATCCCGCCCCGATTCGTCCCCGATGCTTTGCGCGACTGCGCCGTCAAAGGCGTCAAGGGCGCGGTCATCTCCGCGGAAGGCTTCGCGGAAACCGGCGCCGAAGGCGCAACCTATCAGGAGGATGTGCGCGCCATTTTGAAATCCTCCGGCATGAGAGGTTTCGGACCCAACACCCTGGGTCTGGTCAATACGCAGACCAAGCTCACCACCTCCTACTATGCCACCCCCGCAATGCTTTCTCCCGGCGGCATCGGATTGGCCGCCCAGTCGGGCATTTTTGTGGGCGCCCTTCTGCGTTATTTAAGTTCGTTAGACGGCCTGCATCTGTCCAAAGGCATCGGTCTGGGAAACAAGGCGGACGTGAACGAATCCGACGCCCTGGCTTTTTTGGCCGACGATGAGCAGACGAAAATCATCGGAATGTATTTGGAAGATGTGAAAGACGGAGATCGATTTGTAAAAAATCTGAAAAAAGCCACAGCCAGAAAACCGGTGCTGATCATCAAAAGCGGACGCACGCAGGCCGGCGCGAAAGCATCCGCTTCGCATACCGCCAGCATGGCGGTGGAAGATACCGTCTTTGACGCAATCGTGCGGCAGGCCGGCGCGATTCGCCTTTATGCCATCGACGAATTTGTCCGGACGCTGAAGGGGTTTTTGAATATGCCGATTCCGGCGGGCGACCGCCTGGCTTATGTCACCTACAGCGGCGCGCAGGCGATCATGAGCATCGACGCAACGATTGAAGCGGGTCTGCAGATTGCCAAGCTTGCGGACGTTACACAAGAGAAGATCGGACGGGTGATCGCGACCCCCTCGAAGACGAATAATCCCATCGACATTTTCCCCGACTGGCTGACCCATGGCTACGAGAAAACCATCACGGACGTCGTCAAAGCCCTTCTGGATGATCAGGGCGTTGACGGAATTATTTTTATTTCCTTTGCGGAGAAAAATCCCGAGGTCTATGCGTCTTTGATCGACCTGGTGCAATCGGATGGCCGCAAGCCGGTCTTTGTCTCGCTTTTGGGGGCAAGCGGCGACAAGGCGGCCTGCGAACATCTTTTGGAATCCGGCGGACTCCCCTGCTATGACCTGCCCGAGCAGGCCGTTCACGTCTTCGCCCGCATGCGTCAGTACGCCAGAATCAGAGAAAGGCATTCGCGGCGAAAAGATTGATCATCTTTTTTTAAGAACAATACCTTCAAATCGCGTTCTTAATGACACAGCCAAAAGCGCCGGGCGCTTTTAATATTTTTTTTCTTTCATCGCGTAATGCCTTGCCGGAATGCCTCTTGCCGTCACATTCGGGGGAACGTCTTTATTGACCAGGGCGCAGGCGCCGATGACCGCGCCGTCGCCGATTTTGCAGGCTAAAATCGTGGCCCGGATGCCCACAAACACATCATTGCCGATGACCGCGCCGCCTTCCGTGCCCACGCGGGGGCCCATATGAACGAAATCCCCGACGATCATGTTGTGACCGAGGCCTGCAAAATCATCCGCGGCGAAAAAATCGCCGATCACCGTTCCCGACTGGACATTGACATATTTCATCAAAACGGCGCCCTCTCCGATTTTTGCCCGGTTGCTGATCGTGACCGAGGGATGGATGATGCTTGTGAATTTTGCGCCCATCTGTTTTGCCTTTTCCACCATTTTTCGCCGCCAGGCGGGGCGGCCGATGGCGGAAACCAATTGGATATGCTCCAGATCATAGTTGCGCAGACAAGACAGATCTCCCAAAACCGGAATATCCGTATCATGGAGCAATTTCCCCTTGTCCGGTTCTGCGCCGTCGTAAATAAAACCGATCGGCCGGATATCTTCACCGGTAAGCCGGTTGATGGCGTCGATATTGTCCAGAACCTCAAGCGCAAACCCGCCGGCGCCCAGCAAAATGACTTGTTTCATTTATTCTCCCTCCTCCGGAATCACCGCATGGGTTGATGCTGAATTGTTCGGGAACCCTTTTGGCCTCTTTCGCTTGCTGACTTTTTAGCAAAACGTTGCATCCTCGTCGAACTCTTTTTAACGAATGGGTTCAAATCCTTTTCGCATCGGCGGCCACTTTTTGCGGCCCTCTTCCCATCAGTGGAATGAAAACAAGATGATCGGCGCCTTCGGACCGAAAGCGACGAACGCTGCCCAGGGACAAAGGCCGCCCCCGGGACGTTTTGCCTGCCGGCCTTGGCAGCATAAATTCTTGACACGGGATTGCGTTTCCTGGATATTACCTCAAATCGTTCAAAAGGAGGGCAGATCATCATGGCGGACATGGCATTGTGCAAAAAACTGGCCGAAGGCATCGGGGCCGGCGACTCGCCGATGATTCCCAAAATCTTTGAAGCCCTGGTCAATAACGACGAGGCAAAGGTCATGCTTTTGGCCGCCCCTCCGGCAACCGCCGAAGAGCTGGCGCAGAAATCCGGAATGCCGCTGGAATCCATCACAAAGATGATGGATTCGTTGTTCTCCCGGGGGTTGATTTTCAAGGCCACCAAAGGCGGCGAAAAAAAGTTCTACCGCGTGAAAACCGTCCCTCAGATGCATGATTCCACCAGTTTGACACCCGGTATTTCCAGAGACGTCCTGGATCTTTGGAAAGACTATATGGAAAAGGAATGGCCGGCTTATGGCGGAAAGATCATGGACGTCATGCCAGGCTCGATCATGCGGGTGGTTCCCGTCAATGAAAGCATCGAGCCGCAATCGAAGGTGCTTGCCTATGATGATGTGGTAAAAATCGTCCAGGACGCAAAAACGCTGTCCGTCACCAACTGCTCCTGCCGCGTGATTTCCGGAACCTGCGATAAGCCGCTGGAGGTCTGCATGCAGGTGGACCGCGCCGCCGAATATAATATAGAACGAGGAACAGGCCGCGCGCTGTCCAAAGGCGAAGCGGTGGAGATTTTGAAAAAATGCCGCGAGGAAGGCCTGGTGCATGTGGTCGATAATCGCCAGGTGGTCGGCCATGTCATCTGCAACTGCTGTCATGATTGCTGCCTGAACTGGGCGGTGATGAAGGGGCCGAAAAAATGGGTGGCCCCCAGCCGTTTTGAGGCATTTGTGGATGCGGATCTTTGCAGCGGCTGCGAAGTCTGCCTGGATCGATGCTTTTTCGACGCGCTGTCCATGAAGGAAGATTGCGCCTCGGTTGATCCGGAAAAATGTCTGGGATGCGGCGTCTGCACGGTGGTTTGCCCCACGGAGGCGCTGAAACTGAAAGAAACGCGCGCCGAGGATTTCGTTCCGGCCTGAACAGACGCATAGACCACATCAACCGATGCATGAATTGCCCGTCACTGAGAGCATCCTGAAGATTGTGCTGGCGCACGCCGAAAAAAACGATGTCCGCCGGGTGATGACGATTCAGCTCCAGGTCGGCCGTTTAAGCGACCTGGAAGACGACTGGATGCAGCGCTACTTCGATTATGTGAGCAAAGGCACTTTGGCCGAAGGGGCGAAGCTTCAAATCGAACGAACACCGATCCGCCTCACATGCAACGCCTGCGCTTATATCTATACGGCCGATGACGCAAGTCAGATAGACAAACCCTGCCCTAAATGCGGCCGCAAAGACGTTACGCTGATTTCCGGACGGGAATATTTTATAAAAAACATGGAGGTCCTGTAATGGATGACGTCCGCATGATCGAAATTAAAGAAGATATTATGGCTGATAATAACCAGGTGGCTGCGGGTGTTCGGGATCGTCTTTGCGGCCAAAAAACAATGCTGTTAAACCTGATGTCTTCTCCGGGATCGGGTAAAACCAGCCTGATTCTTAAAACCATCGAAGCCCTGAAGAACAACCTCAAGATAGGGGTCATCGAAGCGGATATCGAATCCAAGGTGGATGCCGAAAAAGTGGCCTCACAGGGAATTGCCGCCGTGCAGTTGCGCACTGGCGGTTTGTGCCATCTGGACGCCACCATGGTCACGCAGGGGCTCGACGCGTTGGCCGCGCAGGACTTCGATCTGCTGATTCTTGAGAATGTGGGCAACCTCGTGTGCCCCGCCGAATTCGACACGGGCGCGCATAAAAACGTGATGATTCTGAGCGTTCCCGAAGGAGACGACAAGCCGATCAAATATCCGCTTATGTTCAGCATCTGCGATGTGCTCTTGGTCAACAAGATTGATTATCTGCCGCTTAGCGATTTCGATGCGGCCGCCCTGCGCAAAAGAGTTCTGGCCTTGAATCCCAAAATCAAGATCATGGAAATCTCCTGCAAAACGGGCGAGGGAATCAGGGATTGGATCAGCTGGCTGACCAGAGAAATTGCGGCGTTTCGCCGCGGCTGACAGGATAAAGTATCATGCCATACGGGTTGATGCTCCTGATCGGATCCGACGCCTCTGAACATGCCCGGGGTTTCGGTCTTTGCGCATTTGCCTGTCCCGTTTTTGAGATTATCGACAAGTCCTCATATCATTGCCGCCTCTGACGATAAATGGCCATGGCGGCGTCGAAATATGTTTTTTCCGGAACAAACTCCTTGTCTTTTTCTTTGCGATAGACTTTTACGGCATCCACGGGGCAGGTCACGGCGCAGACGCCGCAGCCGATGCAGCGGTCTAAATTCACCCGCGCAATATCGTCAACGCAAATCGCGTCCATGGGACAGCGCTCTGCACATAGTTCACATCCCGTGCAGTCATCGTCGCTCACCTTGGCGAAGAAACTGCTGTTTACCAATTCGGCCGGTCTGGCGCAGGCTTTTACCGCGCGAAGCGGCCCGCAGCAGCAATCGCAGCACATGCACAGGGCGCTGACCTCCTGCGAGGCGCTGACCTGACAGACCAAACCGCTGGCCTTGCCTTTATTAAAAATGTCGATGGCTTCTTCATTCGAGATGTAACGGGCCAGGCCGTTTTCCACAAAGTAATGACAGCCGCCTCCGAAATGGAAACACACTTCCATCGGGTGCGCGCAGGGATTATTCTTCAGCGCAGTAAACCGGCGGCACATGCAATCGGAGATCGCGACATACTTCGCGTTGCGGATGGTTTCTTCTATGTTTTCATACGGCATGATTTGAGAGCTCGGGTCAACCGCTTCTCCGATGGGAATGGTCCGAAGATCCCGGGTCGTGCCTTTGAGCCACGTGGATGAATAAAGGATCGGCTCAAACTCTTCCCACTCTTTAATCAGCTCCGGGGTCATGCGGTTCATCTGAAATTCAATAATGCCCACCAGAAACGCCGAGGCCATGTATTTGTAATTCCCCACTCTGCCGGTGCGAAACGCCAGCCCTTTTTTAGACATATCATAGAGCTTTTGCTCCAGCTTGGCGGGATCTTCTCCAAGGCGCGCGGCAATCTCCGCAGCGGTCTCCGGCTTCGGCTTGAGGTTCATAAACATTTGAGCCTCATCCGGCGCAAAAATATTTTTCAAGACTCTCAACTCCACCCCCGATTCCGTGTTCACAGGAAATCGCTGGGGCATCGTGTCTAAATACTCGGCCAACTTTTGATAGACGTCTTTCATCATTTTATACTCTTTCTTTATTGCGCCAACGGGGTCTTAATATGACGGGTCCGCCATTGTGTCCTTCAGTGCGCCGATGAGGCCTGAGGATGCGCGGCAAATATGACGACTGTTTCAATATATTGCAAGGGATATTCACGGATAGAGGATGGGAGGCAGCTCATGGGCCAGCACGAAAGTCGCGCCACCTGAGGCTGCGTGCCGGCTTTCTGATGCAATTATTAAAAAAGCACACCGGCCCGATTCCCAATAATGGCCACCCCTATTCAGATTTTTCTGGCCGCGTCGTAGGCGTCCCAAATGGCCTTCAGAACATTTTCGGGTTTATCCGCGTCTCCTATAAGATGCACATTTTCCCCCTGAAGGTCTTCGTAAAGGCGACAGTTGCTGCTATACCCAACGGATACGACGACATGATCCGCTTTCACAAAAGATGGAATCGGAATCCCCGCGGGGCCGACGGTATACATCATCTTGGCGCGGTTGGCCGCGTTGGGAAAATTTTTCACCGTCGTGAGAAGCTCGGCCACGCCGTTTTCATATCGGGTGACGGTCGTCGAAGTCAGAACCGTCACGCGGTAGAAATCGAGCATCTCTAGAAGCATATTGGTGTTGGCGGCCGAAATACCGAATGCGTTGAGAATCGTGTCGCAGGCTTCCACCACCGTGACGGTCTTGCCCTTCCTGCCCAGGTCGCAGGCGATTTCAATGCCTGTCAGTCCGCCGCCGACGATCAGAATGTTTTGCCCCGAAATCTCCGGCGCAAGCAGCGTGTCGATCGCATAGGTGACGTTGGGGCCGGACAAGCCTTGCGTGTCAAGTTTGCGCTCCGTCGCTCCGGTGGCGACAAAGATGTGGTCATACTGATTTTCAGACACAAAGGCCTTGTCCACCGTCGAATTCAAAACGACATTCACGGACAGTTGATCCATTTGACGGATATACCAGGCCAGAAGCCTG
>JAHDKI010000020.1:0-22500 GCA_018436925.1 Syntrophaceae bacterium | reverse complement strand
TGACTCTGCCAAGCTTCCATACGAGGCTGCCACATGGGCTATCGAGCTCTCCAGCCCCGCAATGACTGGTATCTCGATTTGGAAACGCCCCCTTATCGCCTCGAAATCGATGCCCGCCATGAGCCGTTCCGTGGCGGCAAGCCGCAAGGATGTATCACACAGAGCCAGCTTGGCGGATGCCTGAAGCTGGGAAAGGTGCGAGAAGTCGTGCTGGATAGGTTTGATCGTATCAAGCCATGACTGATGCGCGGCCGAAAGACTCTCGGCAATACGACTTGTCGCGGATGCCTGCTTTATCAACTCCTGCCAGTGTTGATTGGCGCTGGCTATCTCTTGTATCCGAGCCATGGCTCCAGACATTTCAAAGGCGCGACTGATTTCCAAATGCTGACGACGGATCGGTTCCAGCGAGCGCTCCATCTGCTCGATCAAGCTCAGATAGGACGGCTTGGCCAGCCGGTTGATGGCCTCCATGTCCTGATGGAGCTTAACGAGGGCGGTTTTAGCTGTTTTGAGATCGTCGGGCATGGGTTCCTATCCTTGCACTCCAACAGAAATTCCAGCGCCGACCAGCGAGCCCAGCCTCTGTTTGAGGAATGCCGCGCGCGCCTCGACAAATGCCTCGAACGCGACGAAGGTGAGATTAGTCCCTGTCGGTATCAGAAGATCCTCGGCTTTCGTTCCGTTTTGCCTGGCAAGCCATTGCTCGAGCGGCTCGTCTTGCTTGGATTTGTTCTTGGATGAATTCAGCAAATGAAGATTGGCGATGCCGTTCCAGTTCTCGGGATTTTCATAGAAAGAGCGCCCTCCCGGATTATTGAAACCGACATGCGCATCCAATCTTTTCTTTCTGAAAGACGCTGCTGGATGCAGATGATCGATATCGAGAGACTGGGTGAAATCCAGGTCCGGGAACAAGAGCGCCAAAATCGAAAAGCAGGAAGAATCGTCCTTTTGAGTTTTCAGCAATCGGTCGATGAAGTCGTCGTCAAAAGTGAGGTCTTTTGCCGTGCCTCGATAATCGGTCACAATTTCATCCAGAGGGAACCCGGCAGAACTCGAAACGCCCGGGCGAATGATCTTCCGCAGGTTGGTCAGCAGAGCGTCCCCTTGGCCGCCGAATACTCCCTTGAGCAATGACATGTGTAGCCACTGACGGATTCGCTTCCGTTCTTCCTCGTGACGGGCTCTGTTGTTGATGTCCGCATACAGCCCTTGCTTGCCGTTGGTCTTGTCCCGACCTTTGTGGAATAGATAATAGGCAATCGGAATGGCTGCGTTCTTGGCTCTCAGGGCGGCATCGTTGAGGCCGAATGACCGGATGAGGCGGAACACCTCCAAGATACAAGTCTTGATGTCGTCCCATTCCTGCTCGATTTTGGCGACCTGGTCTCCGGTGAAATTCTTGACCTTGAATCGCACATCCGCGTCAGAGAGCATCAAGGCCGTTTTCAGAACGAAATCACGATTGATGGAAAACTCCATATCCGACCCGAAACGGACCTGGTCCACCAGATCGTCTATCTGTTGTCTTGCATCCTTCTTCCAATTGGCCACGGCGATGGACATCAACAGATCCGAGAACGCGAGTGGTGTTCCACCGTGGTTGGTGCGGATGAAGATGTCGAGGACGTGATCGATGGATTGATTGGTTTCGTTGTAGAAGTGGATGGTGCTGTCCCTGCGAATGGCGAAATACAGTCGGGTGAGCGCCTTACGTGCATACTTGTTGGATTCTTGCCCCATCCCCTGGAGAAAATCCATGACGATATCGAGAACGTTATCGTCGGTTTCGGCCGCATCGAAATCGAGGATTTCACCGACCTGAAACCAAATCTTGTCTGCCTTTCCCGAGTCCTCACTGAACTGCGCGTCCGTCAGGAACTTGAACTCGTGGCTCATCATCTCCTCGTTCGATTCTTCGTCAAGAGGAGCCGCGAGGTTGAGGTAGAGCTTGCGCGGCGGAAGGATGCTATCGTCCTTGGTTCGAGGCCACCATTTCCTGGGCAGTTTGTATGCGTAGGTGCCCTTGAGCCCGATGTAAAGTGAAGTCAGTCGCTGCTGGCCGTCGATAACGGCGAAGAAGTCACCATGCCCTTTGGTGTCGAAGTCCGGATTGTTTTCTTCGAAGCGCTCACAATACCGTTCCAGGAATTGGTAAAAGCGGAAACTCTTCTTGACCTCCGGCTCCCTGACTTCCCAGAACATGAACGTATTGATCGGATAGCCTCGCATGATTGAGTCGAACAGGACGCATATCTGCGAACTGCTCCAGGTGAACTTCCTCTGAATGGCAGGCAGCAAGTAGCGCCGGTTGACGATTTGATGGATTGCCTTCTCGATTGTTATCGCTTTCTCGTACTCGCCAGCCATCTATTCCCCTCTCAACATCAAACGGTAATTTCCTTACGCAACGAAAGGCTTCTCAAAGTCATGGCCTCAATCATTCCGGCAGCCTTCAGAATATTTTCCAGACTAACTTGGGGGATCTGAGCGTTTTCGTTCAGGTAGCCGCTGAGGTATTCTGCCGACGGATTTTTGATCCCAGCCCGCTCACACACAAGCCAGGCAACGCTTTCGGCCTCGAACTCTCGAATGTTGATGTGTTCCTTACGGCGATCTGGCCACCAGTTTTCATTTGGCGTTCCGAGGTGGCCGCAATAGAGATGGCCTAGTTCGTGGGCAATCGTTGCGAATTTTTCTTCTTTCGAGTGGTTTTGGTTTACCACGAGGTAGTACAGCACCTTAGCCTTTTTCTTTCCCGCATCTTGGGTCCCATGCCCTTTCGCTACCTCGATAAAGCCAGCGCTTCCCGTGCCGTGGTCCGCTTCATGGTACGAAACGCCATCACGAGGGAGATTTCTAATCAGGCGATTCAAGGCAGGCTTTGCAAGGGTTCCATTCGTTTGAAATGGCTTGAGCAACGTCTCGGGAAATGGATCTTTGCCGTCAGTATCTTCCAGCTCAAAAACGAAGCGCACGGGTGCAAACGGCCACAAGATTACGAGTGGACGAGAACCGGGCTTGATGGTTCGGTTGAATTGTTCCCTCCATTCTGAAGCTGAAGCCACATACTGGCTGCCAGGCTTTTGGATATGGAGAAGGAAAGCATTAAATGGTGCTATCTTCGGGAATTTCTTGATGAAGTCGAAGAGCTCCTTCAAATCTTTACTGTGTCTATAGACGCCGACCTCGTGGAAAAGTTCGTCGAGCGCCTTAACCTCTTTGTCACTGAACAAGCTCATACCCCCTCAAAAAAGGATGATTAAACCCAAAATTACTATTGCTCGTTCTTCGGTGGCCAATTGAAAAGACTCTGCTCTTTCGGTGATGGAGCTCGCCACGATTGCTTGGCAACGACCTCTCTTACTTTATCCAGCGAGGGAATCCCTTCCCGATTGCCACGCACAGGCATTCCGCCCTGTTTTATGAAATAGGGATTGGCCTCCGCAGAAGGACCTGGCTCCGCGAAATCGATGACAAATAGTGGCCTTTTGCGTTTAAGAGTTTCCTCTCCGGCTGCGAACGTACCACCGGTCAGCCCCGATTCCACGAGGATCATCGCATCAGAGAGACCAATGATCGTGCTGTTTCGTTTCATCGCATTCCGGCCGCTCCATGTGAGACGCGGAGGAAATTGGGATACCACCAGGTGGTTACTGGCCGATAAGAGGTTGGCAACATCTCGCTTTCTCTGGAATCGAAGAATTCCCTCAACGAGGACAAAGATCGTAGTGCCGCCATTCTCCATGGCAGCTTTGTGGGCCGCCATATCAACACCATGCGCATAGCCACTCACCACGCAGATTCCCTCTTTGGCAAGCTGCAACGCACATCGCCCAGTGATCGCCAGTCCTTTATCTGAAGCCTTTCTCGAACCGCAAAAACCCACACCAGGTTCGTCAAAAAGTGATTGGTTCCCCTGGATAAAAAGTACCGGTGGTGCATCAGACTGAAGAATTTTCTCAATCCGTTCAGGATAGGAAGCTGCCCCCTGCCAGATGACACTCACGCCATGATGTTCAAGCTCTTCAGCAGTCTTGACCGCCTCAACTTGGGCGTCCACGATATTTTGGGCCACATCAGGCTTTACGCCAATCTCCGCAGCAAGAGAATGAGCAGACGAACAGATCTCCCGGGCAGCATTCTCACCGTGAGCCACAGCATAGGTGAGTAGACGCCGAAGGGCTGCTTCGCCTGATCCTTTCGCTTGGATGAATTGGAGAAGGAGGTGAATCATTGGTTATCGCTATCCCTCATTGATTTTACGCAAACCAAGCCAAAAACATTTCGAACCCCGGCACCCATCAGGGCTTTTGCGTAGGCCCACATCGTGATGCCCGATTGGTACAGATCATCAACGATGACCACATCCCGTCCGTGAACACTCGCAGGATCGAGAGCGACAGAATTGGCTGTCTGGTAGATCGTTGTCCATACGGTCACTTTTTGCTGGATGGTCAGCTGCTTCATCTGTGGTTTTTGAACCAAAAGGCGAGGTTCGATGAAGCCGACCCCTTTACGTTCTGCCACATGTTTTGCGAAAGCCCAGGCTAATTTGCTCGACCCTTCCTGAGCAGGAATGGGAGAAACAACCGGACTCTCTGGAGTACCAATACCCCGCAATGGCAAAAGGTCAAAGGCGTCCAGCAACGACTGCGACATCACAGTACAGTACTCCTGCTTTTTCTCCTGGGTCAGTTCGCCCAGGTGATACTTGAGTTGAAACTCTGCTTCTCCAAGCACACTTCGCGGCCCAATAGTACCGGACCCATCGGTGGTAAAGTTAAAATCCCCTGCAATACAATGATCGACTTCCGAGCCAGAAAAATGATCTTGCAGCTGATTGCCCAACTTCAGCCAAACGCATTGATTGCCAGCGAACTCCGCCCACTGCTTAATTTCATCAACATCAACCTGATCTACCCTGTTTGCGGGCACCCAAATATTCTTAGTGTTGTTTTTTCCCTGCTTCCAACCAGTCGGGCTTGCCTGCTCCAGTTCAGGAAAATGATATTTCACCACAGCAACCACATCTTGAGAGACGAAGAAATTGAGGCTGCCATCGTCATTTTCGTTGACGCGCATCCAGAAAGCACTTCGGTTCCTATTGAAGACTGTCGACTCGGGCATCAGCTTCCCCCATGCTTGTGGTGGTATCCGTAGTGGCCCATCTCCTCACTCCATATTCTGGCGCTGGACTGATTGATTTTCCTTTAATCCCCATTCTCGTATCGCCCTCTCAGTTTGCATCTCATGGTCGACTGAGCACCGCGTTCAAAAAACGGCAAGTCGATGGTGTCGCATACCGAGCTGCAATACTGCTCGGCGAAGAGTTGCAGGTGAGCAGCGTCACGGGCCACGTCCGGATCGGATGGCAGATATTGAAGAAGCGCGTCGCTGATAAGCATCACAAACTTGCTTCTCGCCCGGGTCAGCGTCACATTGAATCGTCTCGGGCTTAGGATGAACGCATCTTCAGACGCAACAAAATCTCGGTCGGCCACCACATAACTGGAAAGAATCAGGTCGCGCTCCTGACCCTGGAATCGGTCTACAGTGTCCACAAATGGGGGCGGGTCCATCGTCATACCGGCCGCATCCACGAGCAGATTTCTGATGGATGCCATCTGGGCTCGGTGGGGAGTCACGATGCCGATTTTCTGGGTCCAAAACTCCTGAGCACTTACTCCGGCCTGTTGGGCATCGACCAGCTTCTTGTACAAAAGGGTCAAAGCGGAAACGATCTGCGCCTCGAAAGGATTCGACAACGTATAGGTGTTGGCGGAGTAACTGATCACCTCCACAGGGCAGGCTGGATCAAGAATGCGGAGAAACTCGTCGGACCATGGCAACTGCTCAGGCCAGTCGGCAGGTTTGCCATGAATATTGATGGCGAGATCCAGCTTCTTCTCAGGCGAAAACGCTTCGTATTCATTGTTATAAAACCGCTTACAAGGCCATGCGGAAATTTCAACGTTGGTCCGGTAGTTGCGTTTAAGCTGCACCGGGGTGATGCCATGCGTCTCCTTCATGTAGGAGAAAATGCAGTCAAACAGCCCTTGAACGCTGTCCTTCATCTGGAAACCGTAAATCGGACCGAGCTGCCGGTCGTCACCCGCAAGGACAACATGCCCATCAGACTTCAAAAGCAGAAAGTAGGCTGCAGCCGCAGCAACCTGAACCTGTGATGCTTCGTCGATCACCAGCAGATCAAACCATTCGGCGGTTGGTTCGCTATCCTGGCGGTCTTTCTCGGCCAGACGCCCAAGTTGTAGCCAGGTTCCACCAACGATGATGATCCCGGGATCGCTACCCTTCAGGGCATTCACAAAGCCCTGAGCCCTTGTGGATTTCCTCGGCATATCTTCAATTTGTTCATTCAAGGGAGGTGCAGAAGAGTCGCTCCTCACTCTTGTAACACGAATCGGGCATGCTAACGCGCCGACCTTGGCCGTCCGACTGTTGATCAGCTCCAGGACTTCGTTGAGGACGTTATCGATAGCGTTGTAGTTGCTGGACCCGATACCGACACGCAGCGGAATGCCCGCTTCGGCGTAATGTTCAATCCACCCAAGAATGGTCCCTGCCAAGACCGTGGTTTTTCCAGTTCCCGGTGGCCCCCAAAGCAAAGAAATCCTGTTTCCGAATGCATCGTGGAAAAGGGATTCCTGCTTTTCGTTAAAGGCATCCTTCAGATATGGTGTTACCTTCGCATATAACTGGTTGGTGTCAGCGAATGTTTTTCCTGCCGCCAGCGAGCCGGGGGTATACATCAGGCTATGGGCTGGTTCAGTCATTTTTATCGGTCTCTTAGCCATTGCCTTACCTCCGCTTCCTGGCACGTTTGATCGGTGCTGCCTTGCCGCCGACGGCTCTCAAAGCTTTTTCTATCCTGTCGCTTGAGAAATCCCGATACATCGGATCAAGGACAAGCGGTGAGTCGAGCGCCACGAGTCCTTGGGCGACGGCAAACTGAAAGAGCCCCTGGTGACCCGGCTTAAGGACCACATAGGGATTGTCCTGCATGGCCTCCAGCCGAATGACTGTCACCTCAAGCAGCGCACCTACAGACTTGTGAACCATCCAGGAATCGTTCAATCCATGTTGAGCCAATAGAGCTTCAGCATCATAAAAGGCCAGGCCGAGTCTGTGTCGCCATGGTTCATCAAGATCCCCATTTTCGCTCTCATTTGAGAGAGCCACGGTAAATTCGCCTTCTTTGATTCGTGAGTCTCGGCTGTTTGGGGAAAAATCGAATACATAGAGCGTGGAGTTTTGGTACTGTGGGTTCGCAAACTTGATCTCATCGATAATTGGATCGGCCTCGGGCTGAGGTTTCAAAGTCAACCCGCGAATTGAGAAAAACTTCGCCTCTCGTTCATCAACAGGAAGTGAGCGAGTGTTCCGGTTTTCCATTTCCTGGCATGTGACGTTAAGCTTCTCGAAGGCGATCAAGCTTCTTGCTGGCTCTGGTACGCTTGCCTGAGGCGATCTTGCTGCAGAAAAACTGCCCTTTTTGAGCGTCAGACGATCTTTGTAATTTTCTCGCAACCGCCGGACGATGTGTTGTAAGGCCTTCAAATGAACCTTTATAGCTTGCTCTATCCCTTCGTAAAGTTCGTCCCGAGTATAACGTCTCCACTTGGATGGGTCAGGCTCATTTTTATTGAAGTGGCGAACAAATATTTTGTCCTGCCATAACTCATAAGCCCGCTCAAAAGGGATTTGGTCGCTCATTGGCGTTTCAAAGCCGAAGGGTAATTTGAATTTGTATAGCCTGTAATCGGTTTCCTCTACATGTTGACCTATATCGTTGGTATAAAATAATTGACCGTGCCGAATTGTGTAGCCTTCCTTTGTGCCAACTCGTTGGTTGTTTCCACCGGCAACTAAGCGGTAGAGCTGCCCATCATTGACTACATATAACGACTTGTCGCTGAAGTCAGTGCTCACAATATTGGGGAAGAAACTGTTCGCCGCATCAAAAAGGGAATAGTCATGGACAACTGGGAGCCCAACGAGCATTCGGAGCACTTCCTTGACGATTGTCCCGGGCTGTGACTTGAACGCATCCGGATCTGGCAACAGGTTATCCGGCGGAAAGAATCTGGTGAGCACTTCAATCAGTTCGACCACGTCAGGATTTTGCATATGACGCTCGAACATGCGTTTGAGCTGACGCACTTCCAGCATATCCCAGAAAAAGATGTGTGATGTTAGTTCGGGGATCAGAGGCTTTTTCTTGGCAATTGGGAGATTCTTGTTAGCTGCTCTTATTTTTGTATTTTCTTTTCGTATTTCTTCATTAGTCGATGCAACTTCTTCAAGCCACTCAGAAATTACAGTCGCAAATTCCTTGAGCCGCTCGCGCTCTGTTTCCGGGTTCATTACATTGACGCGGTCGACTCTGAAAATCCTCTCATCCGTCACCGGAGGATCGCCAGGATTGCGGCCGTGTGGGAAATAGAGCCGCGCCGCGCCCAAGGCAAACGAGATACCCGAGCCCGGGTCGAAGTGAATCGTGATAAAGATGCTTTGGTTGGTCCAAGCTGGCATCATCGCACTGCGCCGTCCTTCGACCGGCAAGGGTACCCCCTCAATCAGGGAACGGGCGCGAGTTGCTAGTGCTGGCCCATCCGCCCGTAACTGATGGCTGGAGTCGATAACGGATTGCCACCGATGGTCGACGGTAGTCACAGCTTCGGTCAACTCCGCCGTAGTGGTAATGCCATTTGAACGAAGCAATTCAGCCTGTCCTTGATTGAGCCAGGCCAGCTGGGACAGGTGATCACATTCGGATGCCTTTTCTCGGCAGTAACGAACGTAGTCGCAAAGCTGGCACTTGGGACTGACATGCCAATTAGCATCCTCCATATCGGTCTGCAGAACCCGGAGAAGACGATCCTCGAAAAACTGCTTCACGTGAACTTCATAGACTTCATAAGGAACCGGGATCAACGTCTCGCTGAGGGCCTCGGAAACGGGATCTGCCGATCCCTTGGCTTGATGCTCATTGACCTTATTTCTGAAGGCGTTCATGTCGTGGCTGCCGGGCCAGATGGTGCCTTTCGCCGACACTGCGTATCTATCGCTCAGCCCCTCTTGCTTGATGGCTGTGGCCAGAGCCAAAGCATAGTATGTCACTTCGGTGAAATGCCTTAGAGAGGGCTCCGCAGCCATCTTTACATCAATGATATGGATCTCGTATTCAGGCGGAGCGTCATTGCCGATCAATGGCGCTCCAGTTCCACCGGGCCGAATCCAAAGGATGTCCGGACGCACTCTGACCTGCTCGAGGCCGAAATCGTCGTATGCCTTTTGAAGGCCCGGGGTAATGTTAGTCGGAACGGTGAATTCCGCCTCGATTATCGCCTGCGGTGGTTCCGGTTGCCGAAGGATGTCAAAAAGGTTCTGGATCTTCTTGAAGAGCTTGCGCTCTACAAGATCATCAATCTTATTATCAAGAAGGAACGTGACTTTCCCTTTGCCTGAGGTATCGATCAGATCCTGATATTTGTCGGCCTCCCACCGTCGGCCAGCCGCCTTAATAAGATCAATGCCAGGGCGTTTGTAGGTTTCGTCCGAGATTCCAAGCGCATCACGATCGTCATCGCTGGCCAAACGAAACCGGAGAAACCTGTCGCAATCGAATTTGAATGTAAGAGCAAGAGTTTCTTTTTTGAGTTGCGCCATTACAACACTCCCGGGGTTGGTATGTTCTTCAATGCATCCGACATCGGTCGCGTACTGGCATCCGCCTCGCCTAAGAAACTTCTGCTGACGACCAACGCCCGAGCCAAATTGGTGAAATCAGGTGTTTTGAAGCCGATCCGTTTATGGCTGGACAAGGCCTCAAAGTGAGATTCCGCCTCCAAGACAGCGTCTTTGAAGGCGGGTTCGCTGATGACCGGAACGCCCCTCTTGATGACGCCTTTCTTCTTGCGACAGACCAGCACTGCGTCCCACTTGATGGTGCCATCGTAAGTGTGAAGGCCTCCTTGGCCTTCGCCACGCATAGGCAGAACCTTGGTTACCGAGAGCCCCGAATGAAGCAGAGCCGTGCCGAGAGCATCCCATGCCGATGCGAGTTTATGGTGGTAGGTGAACACGCAGATCCCGTCCGGCTTGAGCACACGGTTGCATTCCATGAAAATCTGCTGAAGCCGTTCCTGGTATCCCTTGATAGCTTCGTCGGACCGTCGCGTGATGGCGAGGTTCTGCAGTATCGGAGCCGAAGTGACGTTATCGTCATACGGGGGCGGTGCGATTCCCAAAGCCTGATGCCAGGCCAAATAGAAGTCCGAGAGTTCCGAGTAGCTCAGATTGTCGAAATACGGCGGATCAGTCAGCACGAGATCCACTGAGCCGTCCGGTAGTAAATGGAGTTCCTCGGAAGACTGGGTTTCAATCGCCGCCGTGGCGCTGCCGCTCAATACATCATCGACTGAGCCAAGACAGGCTTGTTCGCGCTTGAAATCATCTTCATAAGCGACTCTGGTGCCTTCCGGATGCAGCTCCTCGGGCGCTTTGGCAAAGGCAATCGCCTTTGATATTTTCCGGACCGTGTTGATGAACGTCCCCCGTCCGACGCCATCCTGCCAAGGGTTCAGCTCGACCGGACGAGTGATGTGCCGGTATGAGTGAATGGAGAACATTGGGCTCGTTCGGCGATAGCCAAACGCATAGGCCGTGTACATGCAGTTCGTGGTGAGATGCTCACTGAAGGCCAGCTCAAGGCAGCGCCGTGCCTCATCGCCTTCGACTCGGTTAATAGCCGAACCGAGAAGGTGCAGGTGGAGCTTCTGCCGGTCGTTGAAAAAGTCTGCGTAATGCCGAATCCCGTGGATCAGAGGTCGTCCATCCGAACGCCCCTCGCGGGGAATGCTTCTCGTCGGCACAAGCAAGCCATTCCCGATCATCCGCAGCTTACGGTTGGCTCGGTCGTACAACGCCTGGTCCGCTTCTTCGACGCGCTTGAAATGTCTAGTGCAGTTCTTGCCGGTTCCGACCAGATACTCCTGGGCAAAGAGTCTCCAAGCGGGCTGTTCGGCACCGTCAAGGTCATCCGCTGCGATCTTCTGGGTGTGCTTGCAGGTCGGGCAGCTCATGATCCCGTTGCCGTGCGTGCCCACGCTGATAGTGGTGCGCTTGCCGCAAGAGCAGTGCAGCACCTTACGTTCAATCGGCAATTCGTGGACCGCATGACAGTCCTTACAGAATACCCACTGCAGGCCCTTCTCTTTGGAGTAGGCCAGTTGGAAATGGGGATGGAGCTCTACATCGCTCTGGCAATTGGAGCACTGCTTCACCTGGACCCAGAAATGGTGAAGAACATCCCGTTCGACGGCGTCCACCATGGTCCGATGCAACGGTGTAATGAGTTGGGCGACCTCATTGCAGATCTGCTCGATTTCCGGGTAGTGATCCTCCATCCGGGAGGCAGCCAATTCAAAACGGGTAATAAAGGTCGCGACCGGGTCGATATCAAAACCAATCACCCGGGCGTTGCAGCGCATGGACTCCACCAGGCTTGTCCCGCCGCCGATGAACGGATCGAGAACGACAGCGCCGTGCACGGAGGTTCTGCCGAGATAGGTATCCCAAAAGGCGTCGGCCTTGTCAGGGGGAAGGGTCAGCGCGGTGAGGATCGAACGGAACTGAGAGCCCACCCGGCGAGCAAACCAGCGGTGGACCCGATACAAAGGATTCGAGCTCTGTCCTTCACGCAGGGCAAGCTCGGCGATTTGGGCAATGGGAATGTCGCCCGCCTCCAGTAGGGTACGGGCAGGCCAACCGCCAAAGGTGTCGCCTCTGCGGTTTTCAATGATCTGCTTTGCCTGACCTGTTTTAGCCATAGAGCCCGATTACCATCCCATCTCAGTAGTACTGCCGGATTGCCGCCCCTTCCGAACCGTGCTGTTCATAGACGAAAAATCTATCTTGTTCCTGAGAGGTCTCATGCTCTTGCTCCCCCCATCCCGACAATCTCCATCAGCTTCCCGTAGCTGGTCACCACGTCGTACTTGACGTGTTCGGGATCAATCTTGCGGTTGATCTCCGCGAAGAACTTGCGGGCGCATTCGATTTTCGTATGCTCGATGGCCCGAAGTTCCATGCTGGACATGGAGCCTTTGGTCTCGGCGACGAAATAGATGTGCTTGACCGAGCCTTCCCTGAAGGAAATGGCCCAGTCCGGGTTGTAGTCGCCAACGGGAGTAGGAATCAGGAAGCCTCTGGGGAGCTTTGCATAAACGACCACCTCGGTGCTGGTGTCCAGCTCTTTCACAAACTCCCGCTCAACCTTGGAGTCGGTAATCACGTAGTCATAGATGTGGTTCTTCAGCTTCTCGCTGGCCTTGGTGAAGTCCTGCTTGCTTTGGCCTGTGGTGAAAATATCGATATCGTGGGTCTCGGCGATGTTGTCGTAGCTCAGCCGCTCGATGATGATCGTTGCCTTCTGCTCATTGATAAGCCGTGAGCCTTCGGCAATGAAATGCTCCGGGTTCTGTTTGAATTGCTTGAAAACCGCCGTCTGAACGCCGCTCAATATCTCGGCGACGGTCTTTCTCGTCAGTTGGGTGTTTTCGGCGATTTTCCCGAGCAGGTCATAGGTGACCATGGAATGGATTGACGCATTGTGGGTTTCAACCGACGTATTGGTCAGCGCAAATCCGTCACCACTTCTGAGTTGGGCATCGGTGATCTGATCGCTCTGGAGGCCGCTTTGGATGGTGTACTGCAGTGGGGTCACCCGCAGTTCTTTGTCCAGAGCCCGGATGCTGTTTCGGATAAGTTCACTGGAATCGAACTCGACACGGTAGACCGCCTTCTGATTGATTCGGCTCCAGAGCGCCTTGAACTCTTTCTTCTCGAAGTTGGCATTCAGCGGATTGGTCTTCGGCTTGCGGTCATCACCCACGTCGGGCAGCTGGGACTCGCTGAAGACGCTGTCGATCAGGCCGAAAATCTGTTCCGCATGAGGGGCAAGCTCGGGCGGAAGCGCCGCCAGGGTCCCGTTGGCTTTTGCCTCGTGGTAGGCTTCGGCGACCTGATCCGCGTCATCGGTATAGTCGTTTTTGAGCAGATACTTGTATATCTGCTTGGCCATGACCGGGGTAATTTCCACCGTACCGGTTTCCGTGGTGATGACTTTCCCGGTGAAGTAGGCTTCGTCCGCCTTGCGGGGGCGTGCAGAGAGGGAGTCGCTGATCTCACGCTGAAGATTCCCGACGAAGTCCTTGTAGCTCTCGCTTGCGACTACGGTCAGGATATTCACGTCATGGACCGTTGCCGGGTTGTCCATACGATCCCCGAGCTGGTTGACGCTGATCCGCAACCCCCGGCCAACTTCCTGACGGCGCGAGATCGTGTTGTCGCTGTGTTTGAGCATGCACATGACGAAGACATTGGGGTTATCCCAGCCTTCCCGCAGGGCGGAGTGAGAGAAAATGAATCGGACCGGTTCCGCGAAGGAGAGCAGCCGTTCCTTGTCCTTCAGGATGAGATCATAGGCATCGACATCGTCGGAAAGCCCGGCTTCCTCTCCACGCGTCTTGAAGCTCGGATCGGTAAGCTTCTTGGTTTTCTTGTCGATGGAGAAGTAACCGTTGTGGGTGCGGCCAACCTGAATGCCCTTCAGATATTCCTGATAGACTCCACCATCCAAGGGAAGAAGGCTTAAATATTCGGCTTTGAGCCGCTCGTACTCTTCTTCAAAAATCCTGGCGTACTCTCCCTGTTCGTCGGCCTGGCTATAGTCCCGGTATTTGACCACCTCGTCGATGAAGAAAAGGGACAGCACCTTGATGCCCTGGGCAAAAAGAACCTGCTCCTTCTCAAGGTGAGCCCTGATCGCCTCCCGGATCTGAATCCGCCGGATGGCCATTTCCGTGATGTCGCCGGTTGCATCGCCCGCACTCAGGACATGGCCGTTGGTGAACTCCACCGTGTCCTTGTTGGCGTCGATCTGGGCGATGACAAAGCCGCGATATTGGTCCAGTTCGTTTGATTCAACGAACAAATCTTTGCCTCGCTCCAGGCGTTTGACGATCCGCTTGATTCCGCCGCCCTGGCGCACTTCCATTTCGATTCGGGCAACCGGTGCCTTCCTGGAAATTTCGATGGATTCCAGGTAGAGGTAGGCATTGGTCCCGGCCAGGCCTTTGACGGCGATGCCGCGCACCGCGATCTTCTTCACCAGCTTCTGGTTATAGGCATCCAGGGCGTCGAGGCGGTGGATCTTGTTGTGCGTGGTCCGGTGGGTGGCCGAGTAGCGCAGGATCATCAGCGGCTTGAATTTGGCCAGCGCCTCCAGCGTCTTTTTGCCCTCCATCTTCTGTGGTTCATCCAGGATCAGGATGGGGCGGTTGCTGCTGATCACATCGATGGGCCTGCGTGACTGGAAGTCGTCCAGCTCGTCATAGATGCGGCGGTTATCCTTTCCCGTAGCATTGAACGCCTGGATATTGATGACCATGACGTTGATGCCCGCATCGGAAGAGAAGCTTTCCAGATGGTGCAGCTGCCTGGAGTTGTAGGCAAAGAAGCGGATCTTTTTGCCGTAACTCTCGGTGAAGTGTTCGGCGGTAATCTCCAGTGACTTGAGCACGCCTTCACGGATGGCAATGCTGGGCACCACCACGATGAACTTGGTCCAGCCGTACCGTTTGTTCATCTCGAAGAAGCTCTTGACGTAGCAGTAGGTCTTGCCGGTGCCGGTTTCCATCTCCACGTCAAGATTGACCTTGCATCCGGCGCTTGACACCAGCTTGTCCGACAAGGGTAGATTCTGCCGCCGCTGCACGGCATGGATATTGGCCAGAAGCTGGGCATCGGTCAGCTGGATATCGGCATTCTTAAAGCCGGTCTGCTCGATATCCATTCCCGGCAAAGTCGGTCCCTGTGCCAGCAGCTTTTTGTTCACGCCCGGGTCGATCCGGTAAGCAATGCCCGAGGTATTCACCTGCCCCGAAAAACAGTCGACCACAGATTCCACCGCACTGGTCTGATAGGGCTGGACTTTGAACTTCAGTTTCATGCCAAGCCCTCCTTATATCGATTTCACTTCAGTGCCCGGAGACATCTGCTTAAAGATCTGTTCCACGTTGATCTTGACGGCATCGGAGACAAAACCGGTGTCACGGAACACAACCCTTAGCGGTTCAAACCGGGCCAGCTCCTTGACCAGATCCTCATTCACGCCGGTATCGAAACAGGCGACAAGGTCGTAGGGCGACTCATTGACGAAAAAGACGGTCTTACCCTGGACGGTCTCTTTTCGGATGGGCAGTGAAAGATCCACGCCCCAGTCCAGCAATACCTGGAAGAGCAGGTCTTCGGGCTTGCGATCCGACTTGATGTTGTCGGTGAAAATCTTCAGCTGACCTTGTTCGATGGCGTCCGGCCTATAGTAGACGTCGGCCATGTTGGATGAATCGACCTTGAGGACACGGAAGCCGATGTCCTTGTTCCACCCTTCATGGTATTCGCCTTCTAGAACCTTTTGACCCGCTCGGCGGATACGTTCCTTGCTGATCTCGGCGATGGTTTTGTAGCCTGCCTTTAATGCTTCTGAGCTTTCATCGCATGGCTCAGGAAGCTGGACCATGATAAATTTACGGGAGCCTCCGTCTTCAGCATTCTGCTGAAGTACAGCGTGGGCAGTTGTGGATGATCCAGCGAAAAAGTCAACGACGATTGAATTCTTCGTTGAGCCCATCAACAACAATTGCCGAATTGTATCGACCGATTTGGGGGACTGAAAAATTTTGTTCTTTGTTTGGAAAAGGTCGTTAAATACTGCTTGACCTTTTTCAGTGTGAAACTGTTTTTCAGTCCATATTGACTTCACCTGCTTTGTTGCTTCGCCGTCATCGCCCTCGGCATAATTTTTTCTGTAAATTTTCCAGCTGCCCTTAATTTCTTTGGCAACGAGTTCATCAATCTGTTGACGAGCTTTATCCTGGCCCCAGGTCCAACAACCTTCAAAGCCGTCGTCCCAGTCTGGATATACCGCCACTGAACCCGGGACCTCATCCAGAGAAATCTCCCCAGAGATATTCACAAAAAACGGATAATATAAGTTTTTCCTGTTGTGTTTACCAAACTCTCGATGAGTATTGCGCAATTCAAGCTCTCTATATCTTCCTCGCTTGTCTACCAACTTATAGTTATTTGCTATTTCCTCATCATCTTTTGGTATATTGATGTCGCCTTTATTAAGTTGTTGTTTTGAATAACCAACCAAATACTCGTGGCAATTGGCAACAAATTTATCTTGAGAACGTCCTTTTGGATTACAAAGCAACGTAATTTGGAAGAGCAAATTGTTTTCTCCAAATATCTCATCAAAAATTTTTCTCAAGTTTACAATTTCATTTTCATCAATAGACGCAACTATAACTCCGTCATCAGCCAATAGGTTTCGAGACAATTTCAGGCGTGGATAAATCATATCCAACCAATCGGAATGGAAGCGCCCGTTTGCTTCAGTGTTGGCAACGAGTCTATTCCCCAATTTATCGATTTGATTTGAGCGCTTCAGAAACTCATCTGCATTTTCAGCAAAATCATCCTCGTAAACAAAATCATTCCCCGTGTTGTACGGTGGGTCGATGTAGATCAGTTTGACCTTGCCAAGGTAGGTCTCCTGGAGCAGCTTCAAGGCCTCCAGGTTGTCGCCCTCGATAAACAGGTTCTTCGTGGTATCGAAATCCACACTCTCTTCCCGACAGGGGCGCAGGGTCCTGGCGATGGGCGCATTAGCGGTGAGCAGGGCTTCCCGTTTGCCTGGCCAGTTGAGGTGGTAGCGCTCCTGCGGGCCTTCCACGATGGACTCGGATAGCTCCTGCCGCAGCTGGTCGAAATCGACCGCTAGCCTCGGCTTACCGTCTTCGCCCTGGACCTCGGTCACGCAGCTGGGAAACAGCTCGCGAATGCGGGCGATGTTTTCCTGGGTAAAATTCGGGGAGTGCATTTTCATCTTTTCCATCATGTCCGTCCTTTAGGATGTGACTGCCGCCCCGCTGGCAGACAGCGGACGGGTCAGATTATCAAGTTCTTGTTTCAGGTCACGCAGCTCAGCATTGATCGCAACCTTGCGGTTAAATTGGTTCTCTTTGCGGAGCCGGGCCTCGCAACGCTCCAGCTCTCGTTGCTTGAGGCGAATGCGCTCCATCCGTTCCACCTGCGCCTGCAAGTCTTCAGCCGGTCGCGCCGGGTGCGGCATCAGGGGCATCAGCAAATTGCCGTAGAGCGCCTGTAGGTCAAAGACCATCGGCAGGTGCTTGCGTGGCATGTCGGCGGGTACCCAATCTCCATCGAAATATTCGCTGGTGACCCACTTCGCGGAATCCGCCTCGCTCGGCCTTTTAAAGGCGGCAATGGGTTTTACTTTCCCGTCGAACCTGAGTTCAAATAGAATCGGAAACGAAATAGCCAGGTCAATGCAACGTAGTACCTCGGGTTTGAGTTCGTCCCCCTTGAGCGCGATACTGAAGATCTGGATTTCAGGTACAGCCGTTGATGCCTTCAGATTGACGGTCTCTGGGGCAAGCTTGTGCTGCCAGACGATCTGTTCCACCTGCCGGACAAATAACTGTCTGACGGCGCTACTTACGCTTCCGTGCTCGTAGATTTTGTTCTTGGGCAGCACGCGTCCGAAGGCGGCTTTCTTTGGATAGTCGAAGAGCACGGCTGTCATCCTTCCTCCTGCACCACGAGAAAGGCGACGAGCTCAAAGTCATCGAGCCCGGCGATAGTGTTCACCAGAGCGGTGGTTCTGCCGCCAGAGAACAAGCTGTCCAGATCCTTTTCCTCCTTGACGTCGATCATCGAGCGGATCGCGGTACTCAGCAGGTCGGAACAAGCTTTCATGTTCCGGCCTTCGTCGGTCTGCTGATTGAAGAGGCGGCAGACCGCCTGAATGGGTTCCGGTTGTCCCTTGCAGCTGGATCGAACCAGGTCTAGCAGTGGTTTGACCTCGGTGTGGTTGGCGATGACCTGGCCGTCGCCAGAGATATAGATCAGGTAGTAAGGATGCAGCCGGTTCTGCTGATTGATGTTGACCTCATGATTGCGGTTGCGCAGGGCAAAGATGACCCCAGGGTGCAATCCCATTGCGGGCCTGGCTGGGACAACCGCATGCATGCCATTGGGCACGTTGGCAAGGTCGCCATTGGTTTTGACATAGTTCAGCAGATCCATCCGGAAGTCGTTCAGGCCGAGATCGGTGATGGAAACACCCGTTTTAAGGTCTTCCAGTTCGATCACCTCTTCCTGCAAGCGCCGGAGTTGCTCCTTTCGATACGAAATCTCACTGCTTTTTGCCGTGAGGACGTTGTCGTCGCCGGTGGCCGTCACGTCGGCAATGACCATCCGGTTTTCAACCCGTTCCTTGAGATTGATGTATTCATCCAGAGAAATGTCGGGCCAATAGTTCACCAGCTGGATGGTCTTGTTGATGGAGCCGATGCGGTCGATCCGACCGAATCGCTGAATGATGCGAACCGGATTCCAGTGGATGTCATAGTTGACCAGGTAATCGCAGTCCTGAAGGTTCTGCCCCTCGGAGATACAGTCGGTGCCAATCAGCAGGTCCAATTCGGCCGGTTCATTTGGCAACACCTGAGCCTTCTCCTTGGCGCGAGGAGAAAAAAGCGTCAACAGCGACTGAAAATCATAATTTTTTCTGAGGGTTGATTTCGGCGTATCCTTGCCGGTTACTTTTCCGGTGTGCAGCCTCTGCGTTGCCAGTAGGGTATCCGCCAGGTTGTTGTAGAGGTAATTCGCCGTATCGGCAAAGGCAGTGAAAACAAGGACTTTTCTATTGCCGTCATTGATAGGGTTTTCAATTTTGCTGAGAATCAGGGCCTTGAGGTGTTGCAGCTTGGCGTCCTCCTCGGGTGTGACTTTTGCCATGGACTCCAGCAAGGCGTTAATGACTTCCAGATCAACCTTCAGGTCGTGTTCCCACGAAGGAAGATCCATGTCCGCAAGGTTTATCTTCACCTTGCCGCCGATCTCGGCGTCATCCGGAACCGGGATATCGTCCTCTTCGGCTTCGAGGTTTGCCAGACTATCGGTCCAGTCAGAGACACTGCCAGCATCGCCTGCAACCCTGAATGAATCGATTTTGCTCAGGGTGCGAGCGTGGTTGTCGTGCAGGCTTTTCAGGGTGAGCCGGAATGCCTCAACCGAGCTTTCCAGACGTTTGAGCAGATTGGTCGTCATCAATGCCTGCAGGCTTCGTTCGCGGTCCGCCTGCTTCAGCTTCCCTTTGCCACCTTCCACCTGCGTGTCGTACAGGTCTTCATATTTTTTGAGCCGACTGGGCAGGATGTAGCTGATCGGGGCGTAAACGGCGAGCTTGAGCAGCGAGAGCTGTTCAAAGATCTCGTTAAAGCTCATGACATCCGTGCGGCCGGTCAGTGGCGAATGGAATGACAGCGGTTTGCGGCGCTCGGGAAACTGGCCTATGTCACTGGTATCGTAGAAGGTCTGGATGTGCTTGCGCGAACGGGCAATGGTGACGCTGTCAAGCAGTTCAAAGAAGTCAAAATCAAGGGAATCCAGAATAGCCCGTGCCGTGCGATCCTCGGGTGCCAGTTTTGACCACTGGTTGAAGACCGTCTGGGCATTGCGGAAGATTTCTTCCACCGATCTGCCAGTACGCAGCTTCTTGCTGAGATTTTCAGAGTCGCCTTCGTAAGCCAGCGCGAGTTGGTTGCGCAGATCATTGAAGCGGTTATTGACCGGAGTAGCGGACAGCATCAGAACCTTGGTTTTGACGCCTTGGCGGACGACTTGGTTCATCAGCTTCTGATATCGGGTTTCTCTGTCTTTAACGGCATCGTTATTGCGGAAGTTATGGGATTCATCGATGACGACCAGATCGTAATTGCCCCAGTTAACGCGGTTCAGAGGAATGCCGAACGACTCTCCCGAGGTGCGGGACAGGTCAGTGTGGCATAGAACGTCATAATTGAACCGATCTCGGGAGAATATGTTGGTCGTCAGGTTGCTATTGTAATTCAACCAGTTGTCCGCGAGTTTCTTGGGACACAGAACAAGTACCGAACGGTTGCGCAGTTCGTAATATTTCACAACGGCCAGAGCCGTGAATGTTTTACCAAGCCCCACGCTGTCGGCCAGGATGCAGCCGTTGTAGGTTTCCAGCTTGTTGATAATGCCTATGGCAGCATCACGCTGAAAATTGAAAAGCTTGTTCCAGACCAGCGTGTCCTGATAACCCGTGCGGTCGTTGGGAAGGACGTCTTCGTCGATATCGTCGAGGAAATCACTGAAGATGTTGTAGAGCATCAGGAAGTAGATGCGCTCTGGCGAATTTTCCTGATAGACCGACTCGATATGATCACAGATTGCGGTGGTCACATCTTCAAGTTTTGTCGGGTCACTCCAGATCTGGTCAAAAAGCTGAAGGTATGTAGACGTAAAGGCCGTCTCATCTACCCGGTTGACGATGTTGGAAACGGCATCACCTTGCTGATATCCCAGATCCACGGCGGTGAAACCATGCAAAGGCATATATGCCGCTTCCAGCGAAGGCCCCTGAATGCAGGCAAACTGCTGCATAGGGGATTTGGTTTTGTTGGAGCGGAATCTGGCTTTGCGGCGCATCCATTCGGCACACTCGCGGGCAATGGCACGCTGGGTGAGTTTATTTCGAAGCTGGATTTCAAATTCGGAGCCGTAGAGGCTGCGTTCTCGGTTGGCCTTGGGGATAAAAAACTCTCGGCGTTCTTTTCTGAGTTTGTCGGTGACTTCGTTGGGAACGAAGGTCGGTGCCGTGAAGATGAATTCCAACGACTCAATCTTTGCGAGCTCGGACTTTAAAGCTTCATAGGCATAGATCGAAAAGCACGATGCCGCGATCTTCAATTTGGCCTTGGGGTGGATGGAAGCCTTCAGATCGTCGCCCAGCAAAGAATTGATGTTGTCGATGATCTTCATTCGTCCGGGCCCTTCTTGTTGCGGTCTGCCGCGCCGCCAGCCTTCACCCACTCGTCGACTTCATCTTTCTTGAACTTCCAAAGACGGCCCATGCGATGGGCGGGCATCGCATGCTTGTCGATCCAGCGGTAAACGGTGTCACTGCTGACACCGAGGTACTTGCCTATCTCGTCTACTGATAACCAGCGGTATTCTATCTCGGCCATATCTCCAACTCCTCAAGGGCGATTGGTTTTCTTGCCACGCCAGAGGCGGTAACGGGGATGCTGGGCGGAGCTTCCCCAAGTTAAAACGTCCTTTAATATATTTAGGCAGGGGCCGATTGTCAAACGTTTTCGTCCGGATAAAGCCGCAAAGGTCTGCTCACGGGCGTAACCACTCGCCGCTGGCGACTCTCTCCGCGTAAGGCGGGCATGGCATCCAATAGGTCCAGGCTGGAATCGAGGTGCGCCCGCACAGCACCGCTACCATCACCCGCTGATACATGCTGTGCCCGCCGGGCCGAAATCCTTCCAGCCGGTCGATGGGCGGCAGATCGCGCTGCGGATCGGTGAAGGTCACCAATTCACCATGGATCAGATCCCAGTCGCCGGTCGGGCGACCGAAGAGCGGCGTGCCGATCTCCTGCTGCCTGCGGGCGTCGGCCAGTGGCACGGCGGTGCCCCGGGCCAGGATCAGGCCTTCCGGCACTTCGAGGGCCGGAAAACCAGCATTGAGATGGTAGAGCCTGCCCCAGACCACGGCCGGTTTGATGCTTCGGGCCTGGGCGCAGAAGCGTTGATGGTTCCAGTAGCCCCGTTTCAGGGTGCCGTAGACGAAGAGCCGGAGGATGGTCTCGGGACTGTCTTCCGGTCTTGTGTTCAGCTTCGAGGGTTCTCCAATGTTCATGCATTCACTCCTTCGGGCAGTGTCCCTTTGCGCTCCTGGGGTATGAAGCGGAATTCGCTGTTGTCGATGGCCCGCACATCCGCGTGGCGGATGGTGAGCATGGTCATGGGCGGAACCTCCAGCTCGCGCCAGCCCTTCTCATTGTCCACGGCAAAGTCGATAAAGGCGTCGTCCGAGGCGTAGAGCACCACCCGGTGCTGGCGGTGGATGCGCAGGCAGAGCGGCTTGTTGCCCTTGAGCACGGTGATGGTGCCGGGGTCGAGGCGCGAGGCCAGCACGGCGCTCATCTGGCCGCGACAGAGGGCAAGCGCCTTCTTCAGCCCCTCCTGGTCGATGGGGCCTTCAGGCGCGAAGCGGTCGGCCAGGCGGAAGATCAGCTCGCTATCCACCTCGGCGTAGCGCGGCAGCCCCAGACGGCGGAACAGATAATCGGCGTTGTAGATGGTGCCGTTGTGAGTACCGATGACGATCCCGGCCCGAATGGGATGGTTGTTGCGGTTGTTGAACTCGTTGCCCCGGGTGCGCCAGCGGGTGTGGCCCATGAGGATGGTGGTCTCGTTGTCGACCTGCCCGAGCAGCTCCTGAAACGGCTTCTCGTAGACCAGCTCGTGCGCCCGCATCGGCCGCTTGAAGATGCGG
>JAHDKI010000021.1 GCA_018436925.1 Syntrophaceae bacterium | reverse complement strand
AAGAATGAAAGGTCTTTAGAGAAACACGTTGATTGGAACCTGCAACCCGATAATTTAAAAAGGCCGCTGCCAAAAAAATTCATGATCTGAAGTGATAGCCCCCTTGAAGGTCAAAAAGACTTCAAGGGGGCTTTTGCGTGGTCCAAAAGATCGCCTCAAATCCTTTCAAAGTTATTTATCGGGATTTTGCCTGCCGTGCCGATCCACCTTCTTTAGGCATTTCGTTTTCTTCATTTTTCGCTGGCGGATTTTTTCAAGATGCGCTAAGCGCTTAATCAGGCGTGCGGACATTTTTGGGGCTGAACTCCGCCTGTGGGTTCGCTGCAAGATGTGCAGGCCGACTTCTACAACTAAACACTGAACGACATTGTTGAAAAAATGGATCCGGACAGGGAATGTCTGGTTTTGCGTCGATGGCGCGTCTGATCAGCGGCTATTTAAGCCGTTTGTCTGCGTTGCGGCATCCCTGTTTGAAAAAACCGAGGGGAGGACAAAATGAGGCTGACAGACAGAGGGTTCAGTTTAACCGAGTTGATCATTGTCCTGGCCGTTTTCGGCATCGTTGCGGCGATTGCGTCTCCGAGCTTTTCAAGCTACCGCGACAACGTACACTTGCGGGAGGCCGTCCGTCAGATTTCGGGAGACATGGGGCTTTGCAGGCAACGGGCCGTTGCCGAAAATATGCAGTACAAAATCACATTTGATGCCCAGACGATGACCTACAGCATTTCCAGGAAGCCCGTGCCGGTCAACATATGGACAACGGTCGCAACCGGCATCCCGATCTGCGCAGGCAAGCGGGCGATTGTGTTTTCAAAGAACCCAAGTTTTTCCGGGGGAGTGTCTTCCGTGACCTTTCATCCCAGGGGCACATCAGGTCTGGGCTCTCTAACGCTCAAGCATGAGCGCACGGGAAGAAGGATGACGCTGACGACGACGATTACCGGAAGAATCAGAATCTCTAAGAATTAACGGAGGCATACGGACCGCGATCATGGCCGCTGCGGACGGAAAAAACCCAGGGCGCTTTGAGGATCGACTTCCGGATAAAATTAAGGCTGCTCCAATCGCTTTCGACTGGGGATGATCATGACCTGGGCGCCGGGAATATTATTTTTCAGCTCCGTTTCCAGACGGTCTATCAGATCGTAGATGGAAGCCATCTTCGTTTCCGGATGAAACTCGATAAATAATTCGATGAAGGTCTGGCTTCCGGACCGTCGGGTCCTAAAGCCGTGAATCTGTTCATACGCATCGTAATTGGCGACCAATTCGCGAAGGATGATCAGCAGATGGTATTCGTCGAGGCTGCGGTCTAAAAGGTCGGACAGCGATCCGGAAAACACGTCATAGATGGATTTTAAAATGCTGAGCATGAGAATGGAGGTGGCGCAGACATCCAGGTAGCGCGTCCAGGGCGCGCCTGAAAATATCAGCGCGATGCCGACGGCTAAAATGATCAGAAGATCCTCAAGCGCCCCCATTCTGGCCATTCGCCAAATGGAACTGAAAATCGGCGAATGTTCCGTTTTGCTCAACCGGTAGTTGCGAATCCACAACCACAACGACGCGATGAAGGAGGCGAAAGTCAGAAGCATCGCGACCAGGCCGCCGTGCTGCTCGGAGGGGTGAAGGACTTTCATGATGGTTTCATAGCCGACGAAAACAACGGCCAAAAGCATGGTGATGCCCACGACGATGCTGGAGATGGTTTCCATTCTTCCCAGACCGTAGGTGTTGAGCAAATCCGTGCCTTTGGTCATTCGCCGGACTGTGTAGAGCGACAGTCCCGAAGCCAGGGCGCCGGTGAAGGCGATGACGAAATTAGCGACGAAAACGATGGAGTTGGAGGTCAGGATACCGATGCTGGAAACGCCGAGCGTGTAAATCTCCATTCCCATCATCAGGGCCAGCAGACGGATTTTGGTCTTATTGGATACGGCGGCGGAAAATTCACTCATCGGGAAACCCGGCAGACTGTTTTTTTATTCATTGCACAAAAGGGAAAAACGTCAACTTTACCATTGTCCGCTTTCTTATGCCGGCAATCGGCGGTCAAGATTATGCCTTTCTGGATAGAATGAAGCGGGCGACCGCGGCCAGATGATTTCTTTGCGGTGTTTCGGGAAACACATTCAACCCGTCCATGGCGTCTTCAATGAATTGATCGGCGCGCTTCAAAGAATAGTCGATGCCGCCGGATTCCCGGACGATGGCGAAAATATCCCGGATCGTTTCGGGTGAAAACATTTTTTCAGAAACGGCGGCTTTAATAAAATCCCGCTGCGCTTTTGTGCATTGTGTTAAGGCGTAAATAAGCGGGAGAGTCATTTTGCCTTCTTCAAGGTCCTTGCCGATGGCTTTGCCGAAATCGGCCTGGCTGGCCATGTAATCGAGGGTGTCGTCCGTGATCTGAAAGGCCATGCCGATTTTATACCCGTATTGTCCCAGGGCATCCGCCTGTACCGGAGATGCTTTGCCCAGGAAGGCGCCGCTCTCGCAAGCCGCGGAAATCAACACGGCGGTTTTCTTTTCAACAATGTTCAAATAGTCGGTTTCGGTCAGATCCGTGTCGCCGCATTTCATCAGTTGAAAGACTTCACCTTGCGACATGATGTTCGTCATTTTGGACATGAGCTGGACCAATCCGATGTCGCCGATTTCGGACAGAAGCTTGAAAGCTTTAGAATACAGGAAATCGCCGACCAAGACGGAGGCGGCGTTGCCCCAGATGTTGTTGGCCGAGGTTTTTCCGCGCCGGATCAGCGCCTCGTCGATGACGTCGTCGTGCAGCAGGCTGGCCGTATGAATGAATTCGACGGCGGCCGCCAAAGGAAAACGGGCGTCGCCTTCGTATCCGCAGAGCCTTGCGCTGATCAGGAGCAGAAGGGGCCGGAACCGTTTGCCGCCGCTGTCGATCAGGTGATGGGCCACCTCGGGAATAAGCTTGATTTCGGACGTGATGTAGCGGTCGAGATGCACCTCGACCTGTTTCATTTCCTGCGTGTAGGCTGAAAAAACTTCAGACATCTCCATTTGACTACAGTCCTCGGATCGGTTTGAAGTGGAACTATACGGGAAAGCCCCGGGGGTTGTCAAACGGGTTTTATCGGAGGTCGGCAAACAGATCATAGTGATCGGCGTTCGTGATGACGCAGTGGACGAGATCGCCGATCTTGAGCGAGCTGTGCGCGAGGTAGGTCACGCCGTCAATTTCCGGAGCCTGTCTGCGGCAGCGTCCCATATAGACATAATCCGGCCGATCGCTTTTTCCTTCAATGAGCACTTCCTGTGTGGAGCCGATCAAGGTCCGGTTGATCGCAAGAGAAATTTCGGCCTGTTCATTCATTACGATGTCGCGTCGGCGCTCTTTCTCTTTTTCGGAGATTCTCGAGGGCATTGCCGCCGCGGCCGTGCCCTCCTCGCGGGAATAAGTAAAAACGCCCAGATGGTCGAATTTCGTCTCGCGCACGAAAGCGATCAGACGTTCAAAACGTTTGGGCGTTTCACCGGGAAAGCCGACGATGAGCGATGTCCGCAGGGCGACATCCGGCATCATGACGCGCGCCTGAGAAATCACGGACCTGATTTGGTCCGCGTCGGCGCGACGGTTCATGGCCGCCAAGAGGGTGTCGTCGATGTGCTGGACGGGCAGATCAATGTACCGGCAGATCTTGTCGCGGCGGGCCATCACGGAGAGTGTTTCCGCGGAGAGATGGGCCGGGTGGCTGTACAACAGGCGGATCCAGCGGATGCCGTCGATGGAGGCCAGCTCTTCGAGCAGGCCCGACAAAGATGGACGGGATTTGAGGTCCCGACCGTAGGCCGACGTGTCCTGGCCGATGATGAGAAGTTCCTTGATGCCGCGCTTTGCCAGACTTTGAGCTTCCCGGAGAATGTCTTCCGGCTCGCGGCTGCGGGCCGGTCCGCGGATGTCGGGGATGGCGCAGTAGGCGCAGCGATTGGAGCAGCCGTCGGCGATTTTCAGGTTTGCCGAAAGAGCGCCCTCCGGAAGGATGCGCTCATGATCGGAGGTCATCAGAAAATCCGGTTTGGACACCACGGCAACGCGCTTCGGGCCGGCGGCAAGCGTCTGCAGATGCCTGACGACACGGCCGACCTCGCCGGTGCCGATAAACAGATCGACTTCGGGGAGATCGCGGAGCAATTGACGGCCGTAGCGCTGGGCCAGACAACCTGCGACGACGAGTTTGAAGTTCAGCCCTTGTCTTTGTTTTTCCCGCGCGATCGACAGGATGGTTTCAATGGATTCCTCCTTGGCGGGGTTGATAAAGGCGCAGGTATTGACCAGAACAAAATCGGCTTGCGTTATCTGATCCGTCAGTACGATACCCGCCTTGCGCGCCAGTCCCCCCATGACTTCGGAATCAACGAGATTTTTGGCGCAGCCCAAAGAAACGATATGCAGATTTAAAGGTTTGCCGACGTTCACTGTGAAAGTTTCCGGATCAGGACTTTTCGGGGCTTCGCGCCGTCGGAGGGGCCGACGATGCCTTCACGCTCCATCTGTTCGATCATTCGGGCGGCGCGGTTGTAACCGATCTTCAGATAACGTTGAACCAGTGAAATGGAGGCTTGCCCCAATTCCCCGACAAGCGCCACGGCTTCGTCGTACTTCTCATCGAAGGCTTCCTCGTCGGCCGCTGCGCGGCCGGAGTCATATTCAAATTTTTCGATCGACGTGTCGTATGTGGGCTGGGCCTGCATTTTGAGGTAGGCCACAATTCTCGAAATTTCGGCGTCCGACAGATACGCGCCATGGATGCGCGTAAGTCTGGACGTGCCCGGCGGAATAAAGAGCATGTCGCCCGCCCCCAGAAGCTGTTCCGCGCCGGGTTGATCAATGATGGTGCGTGAATCGATTTTGGAGGACACCTTGAAGGAGATCCGCGTGGGGAAATTGGCTTTGATCAATCCCGTAATGACGTCCACCGAAGGTCTTTGCGTGGCGATGATCAGATGGATGCCGGCGGCGCGAGCCATCTGGGCGAGCCGCGTGAGCGAATCCTCGACGTCCCGAGGTGCGACCATCATCAAGTCCGCCAGTTCATCAATGACGACGATGATGTATGGAAGCTTGACGTGGGAAACCACCGCCTCGTCGCCAGATTGGGGCTCCAACGTTTTTCCCTTGGCGCCGGTGAGAACCGCTTCGTTGTAAGCGTCAATACTTTTTACCCCCAGCGTGCTGATGACCTTGTAACGTCGTTCCATCTCCTCGACGGTCCAGCGCAAGACCTGCGAGGCTTTTTTCGGGTCCACCACCACCGGGTGCATCAGGTGTGGAATGCCTTCGTAGGACGATAGTTCCAGCCGTTTGGGATCCACCATGAGAAACTTGACATCATCGGGCTGCGCTTTAAACAGGATGCTGCAGATCATGGCGTTGAGCGCGACGCTTTTTCCTGATCCGGTTGTGCCGGCGATCAGCAGATGGGGCATTTTGGTCAAATCCGCGACGACCGGTGTGCCCACGAAATCGACGCCCATGGCAATCGGCAGACGCGAGGCGGATTTTGAAAACAGATCGTTGTCCAGAACCTCTTTGAGATACACCGGTTCCCGTTTGAGGTTGGGGATCTCGATGCCGATGACGGATTTACCCGGAATCGGAGCCAGAATCCGGATGCTGGGGGCCATGAGCGCCAGCGCCAGATCGTCGGCCAGCGTCGTGATGCGGTTGATTTTGACGCCCGGCGCCGGTTCCAGTTCATACATCGTGATGACGGGGCCGGGCAGAACTTCCGCGACGCGGGCCTCCACGCCGAAATCCGCCAGTTTCTTTTCCAGAATACGGGAATTGGTAACCAGGTGATCCCGCCGAATCCGCGTGTCTTTTTGTAAAGCTTCCTCCAAAAGCGACAGGGGAGGCAGTTGAAATGTGCCGTCGGATTTGAGTTTTGAAAAATCAAAATGCGTCTGTTCGATTTTTCGGGGCTTTGCTTTTTTCGGAGGCGGCGTTTCGTCGCTGAGGACGGGCTGCGACGGGGTTGAGACGATTTTGAGCCTTGAAAAAAGCCGGCTCCTCAGGTCTGACAGGTGACGGCGGATGAACGCAAAAAAGCGGGCTGTTTGTTGCGAAAATTTTTGCGTCACGGACACGATGGAGAAGTCAATAATGAAAAATAAGGAAACCAGGAAGGCCGCAACCAGGATAATGTAGGTCCCCGCGGCATTGAAGTAGGCCAGCAAAGCCCTGACGATCAATGCGCCGATGAGCCCGCCGGCTTTCAGCGTTTCGCCGGAAAACGTAACGCCGCCGCTGATGAGGGCGGCCAGAAGCCCCGCGCCCGACAGAACCCAAAAGACAAATCCGACGACCTGCCCGGCGGCGAGGGCAAAAGCCGGCCGGAGAAAGAACTGAAACGCCAGCGCGATAAGCGCCGCCGGAATCGCGAAGGCGGCGATGCCCAGAAGCCGGATGACGGCATCGGATGTATAGGAACCGAATTTCCCCGTGAGGTTGTGGACCGACGGCGCATCCGGAACGAATCGGGTCAAAGACGGATCGGACGGAGAGTACGAAAAAAGGCAAAGCAGCAAAAACAAGGCGAGCGCGATCAAAACCACGCCTTTGATTTCATTGAACCTTCGGAATTGAGTCGGGGGTTGATCCATCATGAGGCCGCACTGATTTCCGGCTGAATGTCTTTGAGGGTTTCGGTTCCCGTGTCCCGATACGCGTCATGGTTGGCGATAATGACTTTACGGACCCTCTCGATGAGCGCCTGGCGATTCTCGAGCGTATAGTCGCGGGTTGCGATCGGCTTGTCGATGACCAGCTTGATTCTTCCCGGCCGAACTTTCAAGGAACGCTTCGGCATGATTTCCCCGCTTCCGATAATGGTGATCGGCACGATGGGGACACCTGATTGAATCGCCAGATAAAACGTTCCCTGCTTGAAGGGTTTGATCTCTCCGTTTCGGCTTCGGGTTCCTTCCGGAAAAGTCATGACGGATTTTCCCTCCCGAATACGCAAAGCGGCCAGATCCAGGCTTTGCAGCGCCTTTTCATGGTTTTGCCGGTCGATTTCGATATACCCCGCCGCTCTCATCGCCTGGCCGAAGATCGGTATGGTGAAGAGTTCTTTTTTTGCGATCCAGCGAAACTGTCCCGGAACATGGGCCAATGTAATGAGGATATCGAAATCACTTTGGTGATTGGCCATGAAGACCTGCGGTTTGCCCTGCCGGATATTTTGACACCCGATCACCTCCACTTTCGTGGAGCACAAGAAAAGCAAAATCCTGCTCCAGAGATTGGCGACTTTATGCACATTGTTTTCCGCATTGGCGAAAAAGGAGAAAATGACGGCCCAGAAAGAAAAAAAAGCGGTAATGGCGACGCCCAACGTAACCAGCAGTGCCGAACGGATCATCCCTTCATCCTTTCGTTGTGAATTTTCAGGCTTGATTTTTTTACTTGATTCACCGGGTCAAGTCAACACGGAAAAAAGAGTCTTCTTCGTTTGCCGGACGCGACGGCTAAGCCGCATCGCGTCGCCGGCCCGGGTCCCTCAAGCCGGACCTTGCCGGTAAAATCTCGCTCATCTTTTGAATGAAACAGGTTTGGAGGCGTTTGCTTTGAGGCATGCCGCAAGACCGTACTTTGGTGACCGCTGGTCAAGAAAATGTCCAGTCAGGAAGCGGAATTGAGGCGGATTGCGCGATCCGGAAAAATGTTGGCTCAAGAGACTTTTTTTCTTGACAAAAGGTATTCCCTCCATTATTAACGCAGCCACGTTGATTAACTGAATATCGAAATCTTACCCAGAGATTGAACCGGAGCCTTATCTTCCTGCGGCTTCCAGCGTTGAGACAGGCCGGGTTCATGCAAAGATGGAGTCTAAATGGAACTTTTTCTTCAGCAGGTCTTTAATGGTGTCATGTTGGGCAGCACCTATGCCGTGGTTGCACTGGGGCTGACGCTGGTGTTCGGCATCCTGCACGTGCCGAACTTTGCGCACGGCAATATGTACATGCTCGGCGCTTATGTCTGTTTCTTCTTGATTGCGACGCTTGGTTTTGCTTACTGGCCGTCGGTGGCCCTTGCCGTGATTTTCCTGGCGCTGTGCGGCGTCCTGCTGGAATTTCTGGTTTTCCGGCCGTTGCGCAATGTTCCCGGCATCGCCCCGTTCATCGCCGCACTGGGCGCCTTGATTGTTTTGGAGAACATCGTGGAATTGGTCTGGGGGCCGGAAGGACACCGCATTCCCAACCCGCATCCGGGAATCCTGGATGTTTTCGGAATTATCATGACTCAGCAGCGCCTGCTGGTGATCCTGGTGGCGATCGTCGCCATTATTCTGCTTCAACTCTTCATCAAAAAAACAACGCTTGGCAGCACCATTGAGGCTGTCGCTCAGAATAAGGAAGGCGCCACGCTGGTCGGCATCAACGTCAACCGCGTGTCGGCTTTGACCTTTGCGATCGCCAGCGGGCTGGCGGCGCTTGCGGCCTGCGTCATTGCTCCCATCTTTATGATTTCGCCGAGTATGGGGGCGATGGTCGGGATGAAATCTTTCGTCATCGTTATTTTGGGCGGTTTGGGCAGCATCCCGGGCGCGATTGCCGGCGGGTTGATTCTTGGGCTCATAGAGGCAATCGGCGGCGGCTATCTGTCGGCGGCTTATAAGGATGTTTTCGGTTTCGGAGCGCTTGTGCTGATTCTTGCGATCAAACCAACCGGACTGTTCGGGAAGGAGATTAAGGGCAGATGATGACGTGGTTGAGGAATAATTGGTTTTATCTTTTGGTTTTAGTGGTTGCCCTGCTCGTTCCGTTGTTCATTACGAACCGGTACCATTCCCAGGTTATCACAATGAGCTGCCTGTTCGCGATCGGCGCGCTTAGCCTGAATTTGATTTTAGGGTATACGGGGCAAGCCTCCCTGGCGCACGGCGGTTTTTTTGCGATCGGCGCATACGGGGTCGCGATTCTCACCCATACCTATGGCTGGAACTTCTGGATTGCCCTGCCTGCCGGCGCTTTGCTGTCGGCTTTGATCGGGTTTCTTGTCGGCATGCCGGCGCTGCGCACCCGGGGTTCGTATTTTGCCATTGCAACGATGTGCCTGGGAGAAATCATTCACCTGATCGCCGGCAACTGGATGGAAGTGACAGGGGGGCATAACGGCATTGTCGGCATTCCGCTTCCCAGTCCCATTACGATTCCAGGCGTCGGGCAGCTGACCTTCCAGTCTCAGGCCGCTCAGTATTATCTGGTTTTGTTTTTCCTTTTGCTGACCCTGTTTGTCATGTATCGCGTGGTCAATTCTCTGAGAGGCAGAACATTTCTCGCAACCGCCATCAATGAAGATCTGGCCGAAGCGGTCGGAATTAACACTTTCCGGACCAAACTCCTGTCTTTTGTGGTCGGAAACTTTTTTGCCGGACTCGCCGGCGGAATATACGCCAGTCTCATCGGAAGCATTTCTCCGAGCGTGGCCTCCATCGCCATGACGTTCAACTTCCTGATGTATGTGTTGCTGGGCGGCGTGACCACATTGGCCGGTCCGATCATCGGCGCTTTTGTCATGCCGATCCTGATGGAAAATCTCCAGGCGCTCAAGCAGTTCCAGATGATCATTTACGGCGTCTTGCTGATTGTCGTCATCATTTACTTCCCCAGAGGGTTCATGGGGGGGTATGCATCATTACGAGACAAGTTAAAGAAAAAGAAGGTGGGGGCGTAACGTGCTGCTTAAAGGTGAAAATCTGGTCAAAAGTTTCGGCGGCACTGTCGCTGTCAACGATGTGACCTTCAGCGTGAATGAAGGAGAAATCCTCTCCATTATCGGTCCCAACGGAGCGGGTAAATCGGTTCTCTTCAGTCTGATCAGCGGGGTGAACAAACCGACGTCCGGCAGCATCAAGTTCGCGGGTGAGGAACTTGCCGGCTTGAGCGCAAGTCAGATTTCCCGAAAAGGAATCGCCCGGACATTCCAGCTGACGGCGCTGTTCGACAAGTTGCCGACGGTGCTCAATCTGGCCCTGGGATATTATAAATGCACGAAAAGCGGTTTCTGGGGCGGCCTCTTCCATACCCCGCAATGGAACCGGGACAGGAAGAAGGTGGAAGAGAAAGTGATCGAGACGCTCGGTTTCGTCGGCCTGGGCCCCAAGGCCTTCGACATGGCCTCCACGCTTTCCCAGGGCGAGCAGAAGCTCTTGTCCATCGGTATCGCGCTCATCAGCGAACCGAAGCTCCTGTTGTTTGACGAGCCCACAGGCGGTTTGATTCAGGAAGATACGGAAATGATCACCGAGCTGATCAAAAAGATTAACAAAAAAGGGATTACGATCTGTCTCATTGAGCATAAAATGCGGATGATCATGGATCTGGCGGACAGGATAGTGGTTTTAAATTATGGTCGAAAGATTGCCGAAGGAAAGCCGGCTGACGTGGCTGCGGATCCTCAGGTGATTGAAGCTTACTTAGGAAGAAAAAAGGATGCTTAAATTAACGAATGTAACCACGATGATTGGCGAGCACCAGGTCATCCACGACGTGTCGCTGCAGATTGCACAGGGCGATTTCGTTGCGCTTCTGGGTGGAAACGGGGCCGGGAAAACAACATTGTTCAAGACCATTGTCGGCGTCATTCCGGCTGCCAAAGGCAAAATCGAGTTCAAAGGCGAAGAAATTCAGAAAACGGCGGCCCATAAGATCGTCAACAAAGGATTGGCCTTGTGCCCTGAAGGGCGCCAGCTATTTCCGTCGCTGCCTGTTTACAAAAATCTGATGCTGGGCGCCTACCATCGCAAGGATAAGAAAGGAATCGAAGAAACGCTTGAGCAGGTTTATGAAATGTTTCCGATTCTGAAGGAGCGCTATAAACAGATGGCCGGGACTTTCAGCGGCGGCGAACAGCAAATGCTGGCCATTGGCCGGGCGATTATGTCCAAGCCGGAAATGCTGCTTTTGGATGAGCCGTCCATGGGGTTGGCGCCGCTGGTGGTCGAAGGTATCGCCGAGGCGATCACGAAACTCAACAAGAATGGTATCACTGTATTTTTGTCCGAGCAGAATGCCCAGATCGCGCTCATGATCACGAGGCACGGCTATGTTTTGGAAAACGGGCATCTGGTGCTGGAAGGATTGAGCAAGGATCTCATTTCCAACGACATGGTGAAGAAAGCCTATCTCGGCACCTGATCAGTTTCTTCATAGACAAAAAAAGAGCTCTGCCCCTTTCGAGGGAAGAGCTCTTTTGCTTTATGGGATGGATTCATCAACCCCAGTTTTTCTCCGCCGCCGCATTCTGGCCGGCGACGCGTCCGAAAATGAGGCAGTCGAGTGTCGCGCAGCTGCCAAGCCGAACCGCGCCGTGTACGCCACCGGTCACTTCACCCGCTGCGTAAAGACCGGCGATGGGCTGATCCGTCATCACATCCAGAGCCTGCGCTTTGGGATTGATGTGGAGTCCGCCCATCGTATGGTGAATTTTCGGCGTTAACCGAAGCGCATACCACGGACCGGGGCCCAGAGGTTTCTGGTTTTTCTGGAGATATCTGCCCCATTCCTCGTCTTTTCCCGCCAGAACGCCCTTGTTCCACTTTTCAATGGTTTCTTTCAACGGTTCCAGAGGAATCTTGTAGGCCGCCGCCATATCCTCGAGGGTTTCGTACTTTTTGACCACGCCTCTTTCCATCAGTTTGGGCAGCGCTTCCGCAATGGCCCTTTGGCCGAAGGCATAACCGGCTGCGTCCGTAAAGGCGATACATTTATTACCCGCCTTGATAATCGCGTCCGCGCGGATTTTCCGGTCGGCCAACTCGTTGACGAAACGTTTTCCCGTGAGTGTGTCCACCCACAGACCGTACATGGCGCCTAAAAGCTGGGCGAAGAAAGGCGACAGGCCCATGCCCTGTTCATCCGGGCTGCCCCATGGCCCCAATTGGATCCAGGACAGTTGCAGAGGAGTGCCGCCGATGCGCAGCGCCTCCCGCAGGGCTTCCGACGTTGCGCCGGGTTGATTGGTGCTGGGAAATTCCGCGGTCAGGCGGGGATCTTGAATCGCACGGAAAGCCACGTCGTTTCCGAAGCCGCCCGTTGCTAAAACAACGGCTTTTCTCGCCTTAATGTTCTTCAACGAACCGCTGTTGGCGTTTGGAAAGACGTACTTGTCGCGAATCTGAACACCTTTTACGCGTCCGTCGGTATCACGATAAATCTGTGTCAAAAAGGCCTGCGTTCTCGGCCGGACTCCGAGTTCCGAAAGTTTAGCCAGTTGCTTCTGCACGATCGCGCCGCCGCTTTGATTATAGGTGCTGTACATCCGGGGGACGGAGTGGCCGCCCTCCTGCGTGCATTTATCCTTGTATTGGACGCCCAGTTCATTGATGGTCCACTGAACCGTATCATTCGAGCGGTAAGCGACCATTTTGGCCAGCTCGAGGTGATTGAGGTTAAGTCCCGCTCTAAGCATATCGCTTAAAAGCAGTTCAGGGGAATCCTGGATGCCTTCTTTTGCCTGCAGTGGGGATCCGGCCGCGGAAACGACGCCGCCGTTGATAATCGAATTTCCACCGGGTGTGCGCATTTTCTCCAGAATCACGACGGACGCGCCGGCTTTCTTGGCTTCATAGGCCGCCGCCAGCCCCGCAAAACCGCTGCCGATGATGACCACATCATACGTTTCATCCCATTTTTTGGGAAGAGCCGCCGCTTCGGCCGTCCAGGGCGAAAGCGCCACGCCGCCGGTGGCCAGGCCGGCGACCGCCGCCGCGCCGCCCGCCGTTTTCAGAAAACTGCGCCTGCTTAACGCACGGTCATTGTTCTTGTCTTTGGTCATAATAAAATCCTCCTGTTGTCTGTGAAATCGAGTTAGGTTGTTGGGTTGACATAAAACCGTGGCGGTAAAACATAAACTGCATTTTTTTTTGCTTTTATATCAGAAAGCCTTTGACTGCGCAAGCCGGCGCTTTCATGTCTGTCAAAGGACATCGATTCCGCCGAAAACGAATGGTACGCATCGCCTAACTATCGAAGGCCCTGGGGATCCGTCCGACCAGGTAAATAAACGAAGACGCGGCGAAAATCGGAACCGACGCGGTTAAGAAAATCGCTGTAATTGGCCAGTTGAGCGCGACAAACACCGTTCCCACCGCCGGGCCGATCATCGATCCCAGCCGTCCCCAGCCCATCGTGGTGCCGACTCCGGCGGCCCGGATGGCCGTCGGATAGACTATGGCCACCGCCGCGTACATGGCGCATTGGGCGCCCATCATACAGGTTCCGGAAACGAAGATGGCCGGAATCAGAATGCCCGGCGAGCTTCCCCATCCGACGGCAATGATGGCCAGGCCGCCGATGAAATAACTGATGGCCATGACTTTAAAAACGCCGAAACGGTCAAGCAGGTGGCCCAGCGTCGCGGTTCCCAGCGCGCCGCCGCCGTTCAAAAGCACGGTTGACAAAAGCGCAAAAGTCATGGACATGCCGGTCTGTTTCATCAACACGGGAAGCCAGCTCATGAAAAAATAGACGCCAAAAGTATTGGAAACGAAAACCAGCGTCAGAAGCACCGTAGGCAAGGTCCGGCCGGGGCCGAAAAGTCCCGCGACTCCGGTCTTGCTTTGGGGCGTCTCGCGAAGCGTGAACTCGACGTCGGCGGCAAGCTGGATTTCCGGGGCGATTTTCCCGATAACCGAGAGAACTTTTTTTCTTCCGGCGCGGCGCGTGGCGAGAAATCGGATGGATTCCGGAAGCGCATAGGCGGCCCAGCAGGCGATCGCCAGGGGAGCCAATCCGCCGACGAGAAAAACCGATTGCCAACCCAAAAGGGGAATCAGCCAGGCGCCAACCAGGCCGCTGGCAAGCGCGCCCAGGGGAACGCCGGTGAAAGTCAGCGCGCTAAACGTTCCTCTGTATCGTTCTGGCACGAACTCGGCGGACAGGGCGACCACGTTTGGGATCACGCCGCCCAGTCCCAGTCCCATAAGAAAGCGCATGACGGCGAGCGACTCGGGGGACCGCGTATAGGCCGCCAAAAGCGTGAAAAATCCGAATACCGCCACGGCGGCAACCACCAGCCATTTGCGTCCGTAGCGGTCGGCCAGAGGCCCTAAAGCCGCCGCGCCGATGACCATGCCGACGGGTCCCGCCGTCAGCGCGATTCCGAACGCTTTGGGCGACAGGCCCCAATCCTGAGCCAGTGCCGGAAGGGCCAGGCCGATAATCTGCATGTCGAAGCCGTCGAGCAGCATGATCACGAAGCAAGTTACGAGTACGCGAACCTGGTGCCCGCTTAAAGGTCGCTCATCGATAAATCTGGAAACGTCGAAAGAGGGGGAGGGCATGGGTTGGTCCTTTCTTTATCGATAATCGGCTTTTCGTCCAAAGGGAATGCCGAGTTTTTTCATCCGATGTCGAAGTGTGCCGGCGTTGAGGCCTAAAAGCTCCGCCGCTCCGCCGGGCCCGTTAATCTTGCCCTTGGCCTGCTCCAGGACAAGGCGGATATGGCGCGCCTCAATCTGGCCCAAGCTCAGCAGATCGTTTTCGATGTGCGGCTCGTAGCGCAGGTTTGCGGACAGCGGTCTTGCAAAATCATTGAAAATAAGGTGTTTGCCGTTGGAGACGATGATGGCTCTTTCCACGGCGTTTTCCAATTCCCGAACATTGCCCGGCCAGTCATAAGCCATGAGTTGGTCGATCATGCCCGCCCCCGGCGCGGGCAGAGTGCGCAGTCCCATCTCGCGGCATTTCTTCTGAATGAAGTGGTCGATGAGCGCCGGAATGTCGCTTTTGCGTTCGCGCAGCGGAGGCACCGCAATGGGAAAAACGGTCAGGCGGAAATATAAATCTTCGCGAAATTTTTTTTGCTCCACTAAGTAGGAAAGATCGCGATTGGTGGCGGACACGATGCGCACGTCGACGCGGAGGGGATTGATGCCGCCGACCCGCTCGAATTCTTTTTCCTGCAAAACGCGCAGAAGACGGACCTGAACCGCAGGCGGCAGTTCGGACACCTCGTCGAGAAAAATCGTTCCGCCGTCGGCGCGTTCAAACAAGCCGCGTTTCTGCTCGTGCGCGCCGGTGAAAGCGCCTTTTTCATGGCCGAACAGCGCGCTGTCGATCAATGTTTCCGGGATGGCGCCGCAATTGACTTTGATAAGCGGACCGTCTTTCCTTTTGGACAAATCATGGATGGTGTTGGCGATGATTTCTTTTCCGGTTCCGGTTTCGCCGGAAATCAGCACCGGACTGGGAAGCGGCGCGACTTGCCGGACTTGTTTCATCACCTGTCTTAATCCCAGGTCCGCTCCCACAACCTGGTCTCCGAAGGTTTTGCGCAGTTCCGTTTGTAAAAAGGATTTGTCGTCCGCCAATAAATCTTTGAGTCTGGACACCTCTCGGAATTGCAGATAGTTGGCCAGGGCGACGGCGGCCGGTTCGTTGATTAAGGTCCACAGATGCAGATGCTCTTCGGTGTAGCGGTCTTTTCCGATTGCGCGGGCCACAAAAGCGCCGATGTACCGGCCGTCGATAATCAGGCGGTTGATTAACAAAGAGGATTCCTCCCAGCCCCGTTGACGACCTACCGGATTGCTGATCGGATCGTCCGAGGAATTCACCCGTCTGACCCGTGGATAAGAAAGCGGGTCTTCGAGTTCCTTGCGCGAGGGCAAAGACAGCGGCGTGTCGTCCGAGCTGATGCGTCCGGCCTCACGGTCTGCGTAGGCGATTGTTTTCATGGTTCCGAGCGCCTGATCGTAAAAAGCCATGTGCAGTTCATCGAGCGGCATCACCTGCCGGACATACTGAAAGCACATCCATAGCGCTTTTTGAATTTCAAGACTGCCGCAAATCCGAATGCTGACCTCTCGAAAAAAAATGCTATCCTGATTTTCACGAATTATCATATTTGGCACATTACAGAATAAAGTGATAAATGTCTAAATATTTATGTCATATATGTCATTTTGCGAAGGGGCCTTATGTTAAATATTTGTAATTATGCATGATTTGATTGGCATAAAAATTGTTATAAATGAGGCAGATATGTTGTGTCCGCGTCTTATTTTGTCGTCCTGCGGGCAGGATAAAAGATCTTGTAAGGATGCTGTGGATCGGATGATGTGAATAGTCTTGACAGGGCTTTACCCGAAAGTGTATTTACTAGCTGCAACCGATTTCAGATCGCACGACATCGGGCGCGCCGTCAAAACGAAGAATTTCAGTGTCTTAATAAGCAACCTTCAACTCTTTTATTTCATGACTGACAGGGCCATCCCAGATCGTTAAACGTTTGAACGAATTAAAGGAGGAAAAATTATGAAAAAAGGTGATGTTACTGAAAAGACACTCAGCAGGCGAGGATTTCTGAAAACCGCCGGCGGGGCGGCGGCCGTTGCCGGTTTCGCGGCAGGAGGTTTGGGATTTCCCTCTCAGGCGCAGGCGGGTCCCGACGCGCTTCCGAAGAAATGGGATGAGACCTGCGATGTCTTAGTTGTCGGCAGCGGTTTTGCGGGGTTGGCGGCGGCGATCGAAGCCAAGGAAGCCGGCGCTTCGGTGATGGTTCTGGAAAAAATGCCGACTCATGGAGGAAATTCAATTATCAACGGCGGCGTTATGGCGGTCGTCGGGTCGGATATGCAGGAAGCCAGGGGAATCAAGGACAGTCCGGATCTCATGTTGGCAGACATGATGAAAGCCGGGCTGGACATGAATTATCCCGAACTGGCCAAGATGGTCGCTTATCAATCCAAGGATGCCTATGATTGGTGCAAGCAGCATATCGGCGTAAAATTCACGGACCCCAAAATGCTGCTGCATATGGGCGGACATACGGTCGCGCGAAGCTGCCCCACATCCATTTACAGCGGATCTGAAATTGTCAATAAGGAACTGGCGAAATTCAAAGAGCTTGGCGGCACCGTGACGACAAGAACCTATCTGGAAAAACTCATCAGACATGCAAACGGCCGAGTGGTCGGCGCGCAGATCCGCACAGGATATCGCTTTCCCGATGCGGGCAGCGGAAAAGTCAAATTCGTCAAAGTGAAAAAGGGCGTCGTTCTGGCCTCCGGCGGCTTTTCTCAGGATGTGGCCTTCCGCATGACGCAGGCTCCGAATTTGGTTGCAGAGGTAAATTCCACGAATCAGCCGGGCGCCACGGCGGAAGTCCTGAAAGAAGCCTTCCGCGTCGGCGGCAATCCGGTTCAGGTTTCCTGGATTCAACTGGGGCCCTGGGCGAGCCCCGATGAAAAGGGGTTCGGCCTGGCTCCGCATTTCGCTACAGGCCCCGTCTTTTCTTACGGGATCATGGTCGATCCCAAAACAGGCAAGCGCTTCATCAGCGAGCTGGCCGACCGGAAGATTCGGGCGGATGCCATCATTCGCACCGGTCATGCCGCAATCGGCATTTCGGATGATGAAGGCCAGAAATCCTGCGGAGGGCCTCCCGGCACGGTCGGAAAACTCGTGGAACGCGGCGTGGTCAAGAAGTTTGATACGCTCGAAGAGTTGAGCAAGGCCCATGATATGCCTTATGCGGCGGTGAAAGAAAGTGTGGATAATTACAACTCATACTTGAAGACGGGAACGGATAAGGAATTCGGACGATACCTCCAGCCGGATGCCAAGCCCATTGAAAAGGCGCCCTTTTATGCCGTCCGTTTGTGGCCCAAAGTGCATCATACGATGGGCGGGGTTCAGATCAATACCAGCGCACAGGTGATCGGCCTGGACGGCAAACCGATTGAAGGCCTGTATGCGGCGGGAGAAGTGGCAGGCGGTGTTCACGGGGCGGTAAGACTTGGCAGCGTGGCTGTCGTGGATTGCCTTGTGTTCGGCCGAATAGCCGGCAAGAGTGTCGCGAAAATGAAAGCCTGGAGCTGAAATAAGGGATCTTAACGTCGCCTTCGGCCAGCGGGCCGAAGGCGACGATTTTTAAAATAAAACGAGGGGGACACATCATGGAACACCGACGCAAAAAAATTCTGAAGGCTGCATTCACTCTATCCTGCGCTTTTTTACTCATCGTTTTGGGCTCGGGTCTCTGGGCGGCTCCAAAGCTGATCCAGTCGGCAAAGGGTGGAAATTGCGCGGCTTGTCACACCGATCAGCCGGCCTTGTCTCAATCTCATCCCGACACCAAGGACATGAATCTTGAAGCATGCCGTGCCTGCCATACCCGGGAAAATATGGATTTGACCGGCAAGCTGCCGGCGAGCCATATGCATCTTTTGGGAGGAGTCAGTTGCGAGGCCTGTCACGGCAAAACGAACAAGCCGGAGGAGACGCCCATGGAAAAGTGCGTCGCCTGTCACGGCCCGACCGCGAAACTTGCCGAGAAAACGAAGGATGTTAAACCGACCAATCCTCACACGTCGCCTCATTACGGCACCGAATTGGACTGCAACCTCTGCCATCATCAGCACAAAAAGTCGGAAAACTATTGCGCGCAGTGCCACAGTTTTGATTTTAAAACCCCGTGATGAAATCCGTGATCCGCGATTTACCAAGAAGGGCGAAGGAAGCCGATTCCTCCGCCCTTCTTAAGCCTTATGATTCCCGTCGCCGAAATGAACAGGCATGTTCCGGCGCGCGGCTGTTCATCCGGCAGGTGAGGACCGTAAGGCATTCCGGAAGGAATACAAATTGACACGTTTGGAGACATTTGTTAAATTTCGCAAAACACGACAGCAGGGAGGTTTTGTGAGAAACAGGCAAATTATCGTATCCCTTTTCACCGTCTTTCTTCTTTCAAATCTTCTCGGGTCCGCCGTCTATTCGGCAACCCCAAACAGCTGTGTTGCCTGCCATACCAATGAGGCCGTCATGAAATCCCTGTATAAGCCGCCTTCGATCCCTCAGGATCAGGGGGAGGGGTGAGCGGGCGCTCCTCCGCCGGTCCGGCCGGAAGAAATGTACCTGGGATATGTTGTTGATCCGGAGCTTTTGAAAAAAGACCCGCATTTCCGAATGGGATGCGTTTTCTGCCACAAAGGCAACGCCAAGGTCATGAATCGGGAAGAGGCCCATAAAGGCTTGGTGGAGAGGCCGTCGGACAACCTGCGATCTTGCATGGCGTGCCACAAACAGATTACCGACAACTATGCCAAGTCCCTTCACTATACGACGGCCGGTCTGCGCACGGGGGTTATGCCCCGTTTTTCCAAAGAAGAGCTTGCGACCTTTGATGAAAAAGTCTTTCAGAAGTCCTGCCGCAGTTGTCATGCCGCCTGCGGAGACTGCCACGTGAAAGGGGCGCCGGTCGGCGGCATCAGCATCGGACTGATTGACAAACACAAGTTTGTTCGAAAAGACGAGGGGAAAACCTGCAAGTTCTGTCACGGAGGCCGAGTTTACCCCGAATATACGGGCGAATACGGCGGCGCGCCCGACGTGCATTATCAAAAAGGCATGTTGTGCATGGACTGCCACAAGAAGGCGGAGTTTCACGGCGACGGGAACGCTTATCTGACGAAAGGCGAGGTCAAACAGCGGCCGGCCTGTAAAAACTGTCACAAACCGGGAGACGAGGCGAAGCTCACCGCGCAAATTGCTCATCGGGAACACGAAGGCAAGGTCAGCTGTTACGGATGCCACTCGGGGGCGGCCTACCGGAATTGTTACAACTGCCACGGCGGCCATGCAGAAGCCAAGCCGGGAATGATTCTGGGACGCTCTCCGCGCGATAAGAAGCTGCTGACGACGCTGCGCCTGATTCCAACGGTGCGCGACACGTTTGCCCCGGCCGGCATCAAAATGGAAAATTACGACGCGTTGCCCAACTACTGGGACACGCCGGCGCACAATATCCGCAAGCGGACCGACCGCACACGCAACTGCGATGTCTGCCACGTGGATCGTAAGAATTTCCTGACCAGGGAAATGCTTATCAAAGAAGGTTCCAAAGCGAATGAAGAATTACTTTACGTTCCCAAACCCATTAACCGGTAGGAGGATGCAATGCAGGTATTAAAACGATGGAAGGCAATGTTCGTATTATTGTTTCTTTTGTTGCCCGCAACGGTAATGGCCCAAGGATTGGCGCCGATTCTTTCGACGGACGATTTAGCAAAAAGTTTGAAGGATTCCGGTCTCGTTATCGTTGATATTCGTAAGGTGGAAGAGTACCGCGCGGGTCACATTCCCGGGGCTGTCGGCATTTTCTACAATAACTGGGCGCCGGGCCGAGGCGGCCTGATGAACGAAATGCCCGCGGATGAAGAACTTTTGGATCTGCTTTCCGACAACGGTATTCAGTCCGATTCAAAGGTGGTGGTCTACGGAACGACGGGTACAGGGGCGGACCGTGTCAATGTGACACGCGTCGCCTGGGCGTTAAAGTACTCCGGGGTTCAAAACGTATCAGTGTTAAGCGGTGGATTTGAAAAATGGGCCGTGCGTGAAAAAAGAGACGTCTCGACGGAAATGGCCCGACCCAAGTCCAGAGGATACAAAGGAAAATTCAACAAGGGACTGCTGGCGAAGAAAGATTATGTGATCGGTCAGATTGGAAAGGCTATGATTGTTGATGTCCGCGAACCGGCATTTTTCAGCGGCGAACAAAAGCTTCCTTTTGTCGCCAAGGCCGGCCGTATAAAAGGGGCGGTCAACTTGCCGACCGGCCAGGTGTTTGAAAAATACCCGCCCGGCGATCATCTTGAAGCCTGCTGCTGGACATACAAAGATGCGGCGTCTTTGAAGAATATGGCCTCCGGCGTGGTCGGCAGCGATCTGGACAAGGAAATTATTGTCTATTGCGATTCCGGTCGCGTCGCCAGCGCCTGGTGGTTCATTTTAAGCGATGTTCTGGGATATAAAGATGTGAAGATTTATGACGGTTCCATGGAAGACTGGGCCAAAGACGATAAGGCCCCGATGGAGCCTTAGAGGGCGGATCCGGACGGTTGCCCCTCCCTGAGGGGCAACCGCTTAAAATTCGGGAACAGACATGCTGAAATTCTTTGCCATCATCGTGGGTTTTTGGGTTGTGTGGATCACACCGGTCTGGGCGCACCAGGATGTCTGGCTGCGCAATGAACAGGGCGACAGGATTACGGCAAGGCTAAACAGCATTGATCCGTACAGCCCCAAGAAAACCTGCGGCGTCTGCCACAACTATGCCGTCATCACCTCCGGCTATCATTTTCAGCAGGGGTTTGACGTGATGAAAGACGGCTACGATGCGCGCAAGCCCTGGATTCTCTCCCCGGGGATGTTCGGCAACTGGCTGCCGACCGCCGCCGCGGCAAGCCTTGCTCCCAAAGCCGAAAATAGCGCGCTGCGAATGGACCTTTCCACGTACGACTGGATCGGCGCGGGCAAACACAGTCCCAAGCACAAAGTTAAATCTCCCTCCTGCGGGTCCTGTCATCCGGGCGGCGGACCTCTGGAATACGGCCGCGACAGCCGTGGCCGGGCGAATAACAACCAAACGCACATCCAGGCCGAAGCGGCCGGATCCACCGCCCGCGACGGCGACTACAGTTCCCGATTTACCCCGGACGGGAAAAGCGCTTTTCGGCAAAGCGGCGGAGTTGAAGCCGACTGTCTGATCTGCCACCTGTCGGGCTATCGGATGGATGACCGAAACGAGCAGCTCTACCGGCGCAACTACCGCTGGGCCGCGACTGCGGGTGCCGGCCTGGGCGCCGTGAAAGGAGCCGTATTCACTTACCGAAATCCGGCTGCCGGACCCGAAGATCCTGATTTCGCCGCGGGAACCTGGAATCTTTCTAAGCGTCCGATCGTGACCTACAACTGGTCCGACCGAAGGTTTTTTGCAACGGACGGGCGTATGAAAGGAACTCTGATTCGCAAAAACGTTCAATCCAGAAATTGTTTGCAATGCCATGCCGAAGGCGAGGCGAAAAACACCGGCACGGCTTTTGATTCGGCCAATGATGTGCATATCAAGGCCGGCATGAATTGCGTCGATTGCCATCCGCTTGCCGGCGGAACCAAAGACCGCCGTCTTGCCCATCAAATCGCAAAAGGCAAGTCTTTGACCAACCGGGTGCGGGATGATCTCGACGGCGTCGGGATGCGCACTTGTCAAAGTTGCCACTCTCAGGGAAATCACCGTGGACCCCGCGAAGCGAAGAACCCGATCGACACGCACGCGCAAGTGTTTGCCGGGGCGGTATTTCATACCTACATCGTATCGTGCGCGAGCTGCCACATCACCGAGCAGCCGCTTAGCGCCCTGACGGTGCTGGATATGAGCACGGGGCAGGAGTATGGTTATACCGCGGATCGGTTCAGCGGCGTGGCCTGGCCGGGCGATTATCTGCTTCCCGCGTCCAAACCCTGGGCGCCCTGGCAGACGCGGAGCAAAAAATATCTTGCCGCGGTCCCCAAGCATCTGCAGTGGTTCGGCGAAAAAAGGGGAAACGGCGAGATCCGTCCCATCCCGATGCATCAGGTCGCCAGAGCGTCCCGTTCCATAAAAGACCTGACCCGTCTGAACGTAACTTTGCCCGACGGCCGGAAAGTCAGCAGACGAACCGTTGTATCAGATGCGGATATCCGGCAAATGCTTTCGGCTCTCGGGAAAATAGGATTTCGTAATGTATGCTATGTTTCGGATCAGGTTTATGAATTAAAAGGCGGCAAACTGACTTCATCTTCGGCCCTGTCCGGTCAGCGCGCGTTGCACTACGCGGTTGAGCACGGCGTCCGGGCTGTAGCCGGACAAACCGTTTACGGCAGAAAGGGCAAACCCGACGGCTGCATGCAGTGTCATGACGACGCATCCTCCTTTTTCTCAAAAATGGACATTGACAATCTAAGGGGCTTTCTGCAGAAGGACTACCCGGTTTTGAAGGAGCCCAACACCGTGCCGCAATATGAGTTGTGGGGTCTGCGGTCCGTGCCCTCGTTCGAATAGGTGAAACCCATGCGCAACAGAAATCGAAAACGTTCGGCTTGCATCACCTTTTTGGCATGTCTTTTTATTAGTCTTTCCGGGAGCCTTTCGGCCGTGCAGGCACAAGACCTTCGACCCGTCGACGTTCAAACCCTGAAAGCCTGGATGGACGAATCGCAGGAATCTCTTGTCGTGGTTGATCTTCGTAGCCTGCTTGCGTGTTTGGATGCGAAAATCCCACAGGCGGTCTGTTTTCCGTGTGGAACCCAAAAGGCTTTTCCCGGTAACGCCCTGCCGCAAGAAGCGAAAATCATTGTTTATGAAGAGACGCAACCGGCGGCCCCGGGAAGATGCCCCGTGATTCAGGCGATTCTTGAAACTGGCCGTGGAAATGTCTACCGTCTCGACGGGGGACTGCCCGCCTGGCGAAAAGAAGGCTATCCGGTGGTTTCCGAAAAGAGAACACCGCGGGTGCCCGCCCCGGCAGTCAAGGCCGCAGATCTCGACAGTTGGCGAAAGCAGGTCGCAAATCCGCTCATCCTGGATGTTCGCGAAGCGTCGGACTTCGCCGCCGGGCATATTGACGGCGCGATGAACATTCCTTTATCCGTATTGCATGTCGACTACGGCCGGATTCCGCTCGATGCGTCGCTGTTGATTGCAGACGCCGACGGAACGCAAAGTTTTCTGGCGGCAAGTTTCCTCGCCCGTAAAGGGTTTCCGCGTGTCTTGCGCCTCAAAGGCGGGATGGCCGAATATCAACGGAGAAAACCATGAAAAGCCCTTCTTTCCGATGTCTGCTGGCGATTGTTTTCTTGACGGCGGTGGCCGCTTTTCCCTGTGCGGTTTTAGCCCAGGTTCAACAGGGCCGTTGTCAGAGTTGTCATTCGGATCCCGCTTTTACAAGCGGCTTTTCCATGTCCGTGCACGGTTACCTTTCTTGCGGCGCCTGTCATCGGGGAATCGACGACATTCGTCTGCACAGTTCCGGTGAAAAAAAATCCGATCCGGTGCGCTGCGCAAGCTGTCATTCGACCATTGCTGAAAAATATAAAACCGATGTTCATGCCGTTTCGCAAAACATGGCCTGCACGGATTGTCATCAGAAAATTCATGTTCTGACCCATTCAGACAAACCGAAAGAAATCTCCGTCCAGGAAAAATGCGTGCGCTGCCACGCGCCAGACGATTACGCAATGGCGGGCCACGGCCGCGCTGTGGCGGCGGGCAATCCTGATACTGCAACCTGCACGGATTGTCATTCGCTGCACGCCGTTGCGGGGATGGCCGGCGTGTCCGAAAAAGAACAGGCTGCGCTTCGAGAAGCCTATACGCAACGCTGCAAAGCCTGTCATGCCGACCCCGGCGTGGCGGAAAGAAATAATCTGTCCACGGCCATTGCCGATACCTACGATCAGACTTACCACGGTAAGGTTCTGCAGGTGGGATATGCCCAGCGGGTTGCCGGATGCGCCGACTGTCACACGGGGCATAATACTCTCCCGTCGGAGGATCCGGCTTCGGCCATGCATCCGGAGAATCTTTACGCCGCTTGTAAAACCTGCCATCCCACAATGCACCAACGCTTTGTGTCCTTCGAGGCGCATCCCGGAGCGGTGAAAGGACGGACCTATCTGGCATTGCACATTGCGGAAATTTTCATGATCGGGCTTCTGGTGGGGGTTTTCGCGTTTTTCTGGCTTCACACCCTGTTGTGGTGGTGGAGAGCTTACTTGGATAAGTGCCGAAGGCGCAAAGCCGGGTTCATTGAGGATTCGCTTGCGTTGGAATGCCGCGAGGAAAAGCAGATCCAACGGTTTACCGTCACTCAGCGGGTCATGCATGTGCTGCTGATTCTATCGTTCTTCACCCTGGTGATGACCGGGTTCCCGATTAAATATTCAGAAACGGCCTGGGCGAAAGTCTTGGTGAATCTGTGGGGTGGTCCTCATATGGCCGGGCTTTTCCATCGCATCGCCGCGCTGGTGCTGTGCGCCCTCTTTTTGTACACACTGTGGCTTTCCATACGGTTCCTGTTTCCGAAGTGGCGCTTTAGGGGCTGGCTGGGTCGGCTTTTCGGGCCGGATTCGCTGTTTCCCAACCTGAAGGATCTTCAGGACATCAAGGGCATGTTTTTGTGGTTTTTCGGCCGGGGGCCGATGCCGAAACTGGATCGCTGGACGTACTGGGAGAAGTTTGATTTTCTGGCTGTTTTCTGGGGCATGACGGCGATCGGACTGTCCGGATTCATGCTGTGGTTCCCCGGGCCGTTTTCCTATATTGTGCCGGGCTGGGTGATCAACATTGCAACCATCGTGCATTCGGAAGAGGCTTTTCTTGCAGCCGTCTTCATTTTTACCGTGCATTTTTTCAACAATCATATCGTGCCCAACAAATTCCCGCTTGAGCCCAATATCTTCACCGGGCGGTATCGTCTGGATCAAATGCGGGAAGAGCGACCGCTGGAATATGAAAGAATGGTCGCCGTAGGGAAACTGGATTCGCTCAAGCGCGAGGGGCCCGGGTTGTGGTCGCAACTTTTCGCGTCGGTCTTCGGTTTGGGCAGTCTGGTTTTGGGCATCATTTTACTGGTGTTGATTTTCTGGGCGGTGCTGTTTTATTAATTGACGATGCCGCATGCGATGGCGATCGTGGTGTGTTTTTGTGTCCTTTAGCGGCTCATTTCGGACAGCTGCTAACCTTTATCAGGAGACGTTCCCGTTGAGCAAAAAGAAATCCGGTTTGTGGTCGTTTTTGAAATCCGTCAAGCTGACACTTGTTCTTCTGACCCTGATCATTATCCTTGCCGTCGTCGGAACCCTTGTGCCCCAGCGCGAAGCGGCCTTTGAACTGTCCGACAGGCTCTCGCCGACCCTCTGGGCCTTTCTTTCCAAAGCCCAGATCTTCGATTTGTATCACTCCATTTGGTTTTTTGCGTTGATGGGGCTTTTTGCCCTTAATCTGATTGTCTGCTCGATAGACCGTTTCCCCGAGGCCTGGCGGCGATTCCGCCGCCGTCCGGCGCCGGATGATCCGGATGTCTTTGCGAAAGTGCCTTCCGATCAGGTCCTGCGGACATCGCGATCCCGGGAAGAAGCGGCGGCGGAAGCTCAAAGCCTGCTGCAAAAGCGCTTGGGACGCCCGGCGCGTGCTGAAAAATCCGATGCCGTTTATCTTGCGGCCGGCCGGGGGCGCTTCGGCCATCTGGGTGTTTACATCGTGCACTTAAGCCTTCTGGTTTTAATTGCCGGCGTCGTGGTCGGGTCGCTTTTCGGCGTGGAAGGCTATCTTCAGATTTCCGAAGGCGAGACTGTAAAGACGCTTCATTTGCGAGACGGCAAGGGGACCCTGCCCCTGCCGTTCGGCGTCCGCTGTGACCGGTTCAAGGTGGAATTCTACGACACCGGCACGCCGAAAACCTATCAATCGGATTTGACCTTTTTTAAAAACGATCGGATTGCCCTGCAGGGGAATCTGCTGGTCAACCATCCCATCACCTTTGAAGGATTTCGTTTTTACCAATCAACCTTCGGTCGTTCGCCCGACGGGATGGCAACATTATCGCTGCTTCGTCCGGGCGGAAAAAAAGAAGTGCTCAACGTGCGTCGGGGATACTGGTTTGATCTTCCCGGCGGCGAAGGCCTCTTCCATGTGCTGCGGGTGGAAGATAATCTGATGAATATGGGGCCGGCCGTGAAAATCTCCGTCCGTCCCAAAGCCGGAGGGGAGGACCTCTCCTTCTGGATTTTCGAGCAGGTCGAGACACTTTTGAAGATCAGTCCCGACATTTTCGAGCAGGTGCCTGTTTTCAATCCCGGTTTGTTTAAGCCCTATCGGTTTGCGCTTCTGGGTCTTGAGCAGAAGTATTATACCGGCCTGCAGGTGAGCCGTGATCCGGGAGTGCCTTTGGTTGCCGTCTCCGCCGTCATCCTGATGGCGGGGCTGATGCTGCTTTTGATGACCTATCCGCGCCAGATCTGGATTCGTGTGGACGCGGAAGGAGAGATGACAAGGGTCAGTTTTGCGGGAAGAAGTTTCAAAAATGCCGCCGGATTGAACCGGGAAATTCAACATTTGTCGGCTGAGCTCGCGCGACGCCTGGAGAATACCGAATGATTCACACCACTATTCTGAGCTGGGTCACGTTTATCTATTTCGCCGCTTTTGTCTTGTACTTGTTCCGGATGATTCTGGGAAAAGAGTTTTGGGGAAAGCTGGCCAGTCTTGCCGCCCTGGTCGGGCTTTTGGCGCATACGACGGCGCTCGTCATTCGCTGGGTTGCCTCCTACGATCTGGGGATCGGTCGCGCACCGTTGACGAATTTCTACGAGTCGCTGATATTTTTCGCCTGGACGATTGCCTTTTTGTATCTGCTGATGGAATGGCGTTTGAAAAACCGCTCTTTGGGCGCCTTTGTTCTGCCCGCCGCCTTTCTGATCATGGCTTACGCCTCCATCGCGCCGGGGATAAACAACCGCATTGAACCTCTCATTCCCGCGCTGCAAAGCAACTGGCTGACGTCTCATGTGCTGACCTGCTTTCTGGGGTATGCCGCGTTTACCGTCTCGTTTGCGCTGGGCGTAATGTTCCTGCTCAAACGGCTTGCCTCTGGGAAAAGCCGTCCGGGTTTATTCTTCAGGCTTTTGCCGGACGACGACATCATCGACGAACTGATTTACCAGTGCACGATCCTGGGTGTGGTCTTTCTCGCTTTAGGGATCGTGACCGGTTCCGTCTGGGCGCATTATGCCTGGGGTTCTTACTGGAGCTGGGACCCCAAGGAAACCTGGTCGCTCATTACCTGGCTGGTTTATGCCGGAATGCTGCATGCGCGGCTGGTTCGCGGCTGGCGCGGCAAACGCATGGCCGTCTTGTCGATCGTCGGGTTCGGCTGCGTCTTGTTTACCTATCTGGGCGTGAATTTTCTGCCGAGCCTGCACAGTTACATGAGTTGAGGCAAGCCGCGGCTCACCGCGGGGCGAACTTGAGAAAATCCAGCACCTCGCGAATGTCGGGCAGTTCCCGGATCGGATAAACCTTCACAAAAACCGCCTTGCGGTCTTCATCCAGAATAACGTTGGCCCGCTGTGAAAAGCCGAACTTGTCGATAAACAGACCGAGTTTTGCGGCGAGTCCGCCGTGCGGCCAGAAGTCGGCCAACAGGTCGACTTTTTCGATGCCCAGCGTTTTGGCCCAGGCTTTTTTGCAGGGAACGGCATCGACGGACAGCCCCAGGGGGACAGTGTTAAGCGATGCGAAAACGTCGACGTTCGATTCCAGAGACTGCATCTGCTTCGCGCAGACTTCCGTCCAGGCCAGTGGATGGAAGGATAAAAGAAGCTTCTTTCCCGCAAAGATTTTCGTGTCCACCGTTTTTTCCGTGTGGCTTGGCAGCGAAAAATCCCCGAATTGACTGCCGACTTCAATAGGGCTCATGGGTTATCCTTTCGATGAATTAAAAGTTTCTGACGGGTTAACGATTAAACGTTTATACAATGAGCGGCCAAAAGCGAAAACAAGGAGCTTACGGTTGGACTTTACGCGATAACGTATTCCCGCGTCAAGGCCTTTGCCCGAGCAGAGGCGGGCCGGGTCGATTTTTAATCCATCGACATCAGGGAATGCCATCGTTCCCAATCCGTGGAATGCGGGAGCCCCTTTTTCCTGAGCAGATCGACGATGGGGGCTTCATTGTGCCGGAGATAAGGATTGATCTTTTTTTCGCATTCCAGCGTCGAGAATACAAAATCCGGATCGTAGGCCGTCTGAAACAGATCGATGTTCCTGTTTTGCGGCTCCAGGCGCCGGGCATAAGCCAAAGAGTCGCGGACGTAGTCATGTCCGGCGAAGACGCGCGTGTCGTCGGGAAACGCCGACAGACGTTTAATCGATTCGAAAAATCCCTTAAGGTCGCCTGAAAAGCAATTTCCGACGGTGCCGTTGAAAAGCGTGTCGCCGGTAATCAGATCCCGGCCGGTATAAAAGCAGACGGAGTCGGACGAGTGCCCCGGCGTTCGGTAAACCCGCACCGCCTGCCCGTCAATCGGTATTTCCTCAAGGTCGTCGAAGGTTTTGCAATCCAGAAATTCGGCGTTGGTCTTCTTCAGCAGGTGATCGTCTCCCGGCGTGTGGTCATAGTGCCTGTGCGTGTTGGTGATAATTTTTAAACGCAAAGTGTGTTTATCGAGAAAGGACAGGATTTCCATCCAGGCGCCGCCGTCGACAGCCATAGCTTCCGTTTCGCCGTAAATCAGATATCCGAGATTATCGCCGTAACGAAACTGTTCGATGTTGAGCATGGAATTTTGTCCCTCCTGTTTTTTTGGGCGGTTGTAGGATACTTTTTTGATTCTTGTCAATAAAACCGCGCACGCAAAAGAGATAATAATTTTATGTGGCTGAAATTACTCATTATATTATTTATAAATCATTTGATTTTCCAATTTTCAAAAAAGGGTGAAAGCGTTACAATACCCGCCCAGGGCGAAGAAGATGATTGATTTCGCGTTTAAAACTTCAATGGAAAGGACAAAGCGCCATGACAGGTTCGGATATTCTGGTCGTCATCCCGCACAGCGGAGTCGCGATTCCGCCGGAGATTCCCCTTGAGGATCTGGCGGGAGACTTTCCATCGCTTTTAAAGAATATCGATTGGTACACCAATTGGCTTTATGATTTTCGGGATATGCTCGGAAACCGTCAGGTGGTTTTTCCTTACTGCAGCCTGCTTCTGGAGGCCAACCGCGATCCGGCGGATATCGACGAGAGCGTCCCGCTTGCCGACATCTCCGGCAAGGCTTTGTATCGAAAGGGATTCGAGCCGTCGGTCTCCATGCGGACGGCCTGGGCCGACCGTTACCTCAAGCCGTTCCATCACGGCATCGAAGAGATTATTTCCGCCGGAGCCGGGCTGTTGTTTGACGGGCACGCCACGGTGACGGCCCGCGGAGTCGGCGATCATCAGATTGATTTGATGAATTTCCAGCACACGCCGCGGGATCCAAAGCCCGTTTACTACAGTCCGGACATCATTGTGGAGACCTACGCAGAAGAGCTGCGCAAGCGTCTGCCCGACGTGGAGGTGACCGTCAACGCCTCCGACTATTTTCAGGTTCACGGCCATGTGTGCGCCGCCCATTCGGTCAACGCGATCAAGCGCGTCGGAACACGCGCGCCGGCGTTTCTTCAGGAAACCAACGAACGCCTTTTTAAAAATGAGGACGGAACACCCAACATTGTGCAAATCAATCGTCTGCGCCGGGCCTTTGCCGAATCGCTGGCCCAGACGCTTCAATCGCTTCAGGAGTCGCAGCGCATGACCATGATTGATCTGCACATCGGCAAACAGACCTATGATTACGACTGCGGCGCACAGGCGCTCCAGACCGTCATGCATTATTACGGCGAGGATGTCCGCGGCGACGAGTTGATCGCCGCGTTGGGAACTTCAACCGACGAGGGAACGCCGCCGGAGGCGATGATCCGCGTGGCTAAGCAATACGGGTTCGAGGTCAAGCACGGCACCCAGTGGTCTCTCAATACGGTCAAACAGTATGTCGATGCGGGGACGCCGGTGATCGTGCTTTTGCAGGCCTGGGCCGACCGCTATATGACGCTGGATGACTGGCGGCGCGACTGGGACGACGGGCATTACGCAATCATCATCGGATTGAATAAGGACGTGCTTTTGTTTGAGGATCCGGCCACGATCCGCCGGACCTGGCTTAGGGAGAGGGAGTTTCTGGCGCGCTGGCATGATGTCAACCCGAAAACAGGCCAGAAGTACGAGCATTTCGGCATGGTGCTTCTGGGGAAGCAGCCCGCCAGATTATCCTTGGAACATATGGATTGATCAAAACGGGGTCGCCTTGCGTGCCCCGGCTTTTTTCCGATCCAGAAGTGACAGGTAGAGATCTCCCAAGTCCCTTGCCGCGCGTGATCCGTCAAAAAGGCCGGCGCGCTGTTTTCCTTTTTCCGCCAGCTGCGCGCATAACCTGTTGTCGGTGAGTCCTTGATACAGAGCCGCGGCGAGACATTCCGGCGTCGAAGGCTTGAAAAGCAGCGCCGCATCGCCTGCGATTTCAGGCAGCGAGCCATTGGCGGAGCACACAACGGGCGCGCCGCTCGCCATGGCCTCGGCCACCGGCAGACCGAAGCCTTCCATGGCGGAGGGAAACACAAAAAGACGACATTGCTTCAAAAGCGCGCGCAACTCCGTTTCGGTCGCGTATCCGAACAGGGATACGTTGTTTTGCAGCCCCATCTGCTTGATCCGAAAACGAATTTCTGACGGCGCCTCCCCGGCAATGACCAGCCGGCAGGGATGTTTCGTCGCCAGATTTTTCATCGCTTCAAGAAGCAAGGGCACATTCTTGCGCCGGGAAAAGCCGCCGTAATACAGGATAAAAGGGTCGGTCATATCGAGTTTTTCCAGGCAGGCCGATGTTTCTTTCTCGTCCGGGGGCGAAAAGAACTCCTCGGCAACGCCGCACCAGATGCTGACCAGTCGCGCAGGATCCATTGAGAGGTGCTCCAGAAGACGACTCCGCGAATAGGCCGATATCGTCACGATGGCGTCCGCGTTTTCGGCGCCGCATTTCATCAACCACTGCACCCGCTTTTTGGATAACAAAAGGCGGCTGTCCTCTTTGCTGAAGACGATCGCATCCAGATAGGAAGCCAGAAGGACGAAAGGAACAGGCCGGCAGGGAATCAGATAATCCGGCTGATGAAAAACATCCACGTCCAGTCGCTCAAGAAGCCGGGGAAGGGTCCACTGCGTCCACAAATCGGCTCGAAGGAAATTCCGCCGTCCGACCGGCGTTTTGAAAAATGTCGCCCCCGGCGGAAAGAACAGATCGTCGAGACTTTTTGTATCGTCCACGATGAAGAGAAAATCAAACGCGTCGGCGATGGCTGAAAGCGAACGGATTAAATTGCGTGTGTAAGTGACGACGCCCGAAGCGCGTCCCTGGGCGGGACGGGCGTCAATGGCCAGTTTATACTTTTTAAAAGGCATGGCGGTTCCCTGATGTTCCCCTCTGACGTTATGATTGAAAAAAATATCATTCTATGGAAAATACAACAATAAGGATTTTCCAAAGCGTCCGGCCTTGCCCTGGGCAACGGACATTCTCTTTAAAAATGATGGAGTCCGCTTTCAACTGCAAGCGGGATAAAAGGTCCATAAAGCAGTCCAAAGGAGGTCAACATGAAGTTGAAAACCAAAGACGGCGGATGGAATCCCTATTTTGCCGGCGCGTTGGTGGGGATTCTGGCGATTATTTCCGTTTATGCCACAACGGAAATTCTCGGGAAAACAAATTACATCGGCGCGTCCACCACATTTGTCCGCGCGGTAGGGTATCTCGAAGGGGCGGTGGCCCAGGAGCGCGTCGGCGCCAACGAGTATTTCATGAAAACCAAAATCAAGGTGGACTGGCAATTCATGCTGATCATCGGCATCTTCGTGGGCTCTTTGATTTCCTCGCTGACCGACCGGAGCTTTAAAATCGAGAAAGTGCCTCCGATGTGGGAGGCGCGTTTCGGCTCCTCTTTGGGTCGGCGCGCAGCCGGAGCCTTTCTGGGCGGGATCGTGGCGATGATCGGCGCGCGCATGGCCGACGGCTGTCCCAGCGGGCACGGGCTCAGCGGTATGATGCAATTGTCGGTCAGTTCATTTGTCGCGCTGGTTCTTTTCTTTGGCGCCGGCATTGTGTTTGCCCATCTCATTTATGTAAGGAGGCAATCATGAGCGCGGAACAGATTTTGGGGTTGGCAACCGGAGTATTATTCGGATTTCTCCTGCAAAAAGGCAGGGTCATCCGGTTTGAAAAACAAATCGGTGCGATGCTCCTTCAGGATATGACGATTCTGAAGTTCATGATGTCCGCCGCCATGGTCGGTGGTCTGGGCATTTATATTCTGGCGGACGCGGGACTTGTGGCCCTCAGCCATAAACCGATGAATGTCGGCGCGGTGGTGCTGGGCGGAATTCTGTTCGGGGCCGGCTGGTCGGTCATGGGATATTGTCCCGGCACATCGGTTGCCGCCTTGGGGGAAGGTCGGATTCACGCGATTTTTGCCGTGATCGGCATGCTTGCGGGCGCTGCGGTATATGCGGAAATCTATCCCGCTTTTTCCTCGAGTGTCGGCGCATGGAAAAATTTCGGTAAGATCGGATTGGACGACGCCTTCGGCGTATCTCACTGGGTCATTTTGCCTGTTTTCTGGGCGGCGGCGGTCGCTTTGTTCTACGTTTTCGAAAAAAAGAAGATCTAGGCCGCAGCCGGAAGGCGGCGCGGATCGTTCGGGTCAGTGCGGCCCGGACGATTCGCAGACGGCCTTTATCAAAGCTTTTTCCCGGTACATGCGGGCGTCGGCCTCGCGGATGCGCTCCATCAGGTTGTCCTCGCGGCAAGCCGTAGCCCAGCCCGCAGACAGGCTCAGCGGCAGGCCGGCTGCGCGTTGATTGAAACGGAAGAGATTTTCATGCAACCGGGTGATCGCCTGCGCGCAGGTCGGTTCGTCCACCTCCGGCAGCAGAATCAGAAACTCATCTCCGCCGATGCGGGCCGCCATATCTTCAGGGCGGAAAGTCTGCTTAAGAAGAGTCGCCGTGTTTCTGATGTAGAGATCTCCCGCGGCGTGGCCTTGCTCGTCGTTGACTTTTTTCAGATCATTGAGATCGATGACGATGACGCTGATCGGCCGCAGCCGGCTGGCCGCCAGACGTTTGATTTCGGCGTCCGCGTAAAAACGGTTGAAAAGACCGGTCAGTGAATCGTGCACGCTGATGTACTGGAGATCCTCTTCCGCCCGCTTCTGCCCCGTGATGTCGTTGACGTGCATCAGCACACTGTCGGGCGGGGCGAAAGCGTATTTGATGATCACATACCGCTTGTCCGCCTCGTCGCCTTCGACATACCAAAACTGATTCTCTACGGTCCGGCGCAGATTCAGGCATTGACGGATATCCGACGGAATCTGCGGCATGCGGCGGAAAAACAAAGCGGCCGGTTTTCCGACAAAATCGATGATGCGGCTTCCGATGAACTGCAGCGCGGAGGCATTGAATTCGGCTAAAATGAAATCGTCATCCTGGACTCGCCAGACAAATGTGGGCACGGGGATATTGTTGAACAGAAGACGGATGCGCTCTTCGCCTTGCCGGAGCGCTTCTTCGGCTTTGCGCTTTTCCGTGATATCGCGGGCCATGACATGAAACCCCACCGGTGCGCCACTGCTGTCGCGGATCAGTCCGGTGTTCATTTCCTGAAGACGGATGGACCCGTCTTTGCGGATGATTTCATAGTCCAAAAGCGAACTGGGAATGCCGGTGCGGAAAGTGAGATTGCTGACGTCGAGCATTCTCGCGGCGGTTTGCGGCGAGGCAATCCGGCGGTAGTTCATGCCGACGATTTCCCGCAGTTCGTAGCCCAGAATGTCGCAGGCTGCTTCGTTGGCGAATGTAAAATTGCCGGCCAGGTCGAGCTCAAAATATCCGTCATGGATGCCGGTGAGGATATTGCGGTACTTCTCTTCGCTGCTGCGCAGCGCGTTTTCCGCTTCAATCCGCGCCGAGATATCGTGAATGATCGAAAATAGCATCTGCTTGGCTTCGACGGCGATCACGGAGGAAAACACCTCTACGGGGCGGATGTCTCCGTCTGCGAGGCGATGGCGAAAATAGAAATGATTTCTGCCCTGGAATCTGGCTTTTTCCATTTCTTCGAAGACTTCCTTTTTGTTCAGCACGTTGATGTCGGTGATCTTCAGGCTCAATAGCCGCTCCCGCGGATATCCGTAAAACAGGCAGGCGGCTTCATTGGCGTCCGCAATGGATCCGTTGTCCGGGTCGATTAAAAGCATGACCGCTTTGCTGTCCTGAAAGATTTTGCGGTATCGCGCCTCGTTCAGCTTCAGGACTTCCTGCATCCGAAAGTGCTCTGATTTATCGCGCGTGGTCGCCCGGAAGCCGATCGGCTGTCCCTGCGAATCGCGTATCAGAGAAGCCGCCAGTTCCAAGTGGCGGGGTTGATCGGAATCGTCGTAAATGATGAAATCATCAATGATGGCAGGCTGCCCCGTGTCGTAGATTTTCTGGAACACGGCGAGCGCGCGCCGGGATTCTTCGGAATTGCTGCAGTCGCGGTTTTTTATGCCCATAAACGTCTGAGGCGATCTTCCCATGTGGCGGCCGGCCGCTTCATTGGCGTAAGTGATCTTGCCTGCAAGGTCCGTCTCGAAGCAGCCGTCGCTGATATTTTCGATGAAATCGCGATAGCGCTGAAGTTCGGCCTCCTTTTTCTTTCTTTGGGAGACATCCCGACTGATGAAGGAAAGACCGGAGAGGCGATCTTGATTGTCGAGCATGACGGAAGCGGACACAGACGCATAGAACACCTGCCCGTTTTTTCGCAGATGCAGCGTTTCCTGGCGGTCGGCATGCCGGCTTTTGCGGATTGCTTCGATCATCGCGGCGGCTTGTTGCCGCCCTTCAGGCGCAATCAGCGTCGTGAATGGATGCCCCAGAATGTCCTGTCGGGCGTAACCATAGATTTCTTCCGCGCCCGGGTTCCAATCGGTGATGAGGCCTTCCGGCGTGGCGCCGATGATCGCGTCGCCGGACGCGTTCACAATCGCCGCCAGGCGGGCGGCGCGCCGTTCCGATCGGATCAGCGCGTCTTCGGCTTTCTTGCGTTCGGCCATCTGCCAGACGGATGCCATCAGAAGCGATGCCTGGTGAACGTCCGCGTCCGTGTAATTCACCGGTTTATTGGCCAGGCCCAGAACCGCCACGATTTCTCCCTGGTTTGTTACGGGGAGCGTCATAAAACGGACAAGCGGCGCATGGCCTTTGGGGTATCCTTTCTTCAGAGGATGGGGGGCTGAATAATCGTTGATCATAAAGGGTTTTGCCTGCCGCACCGCCTCTCCCCAGAGGCCGGTTGTGCCAAGCTCAAAGGTGGTTTGAGGATCCGGAATCCGGCAGGCGTCCATGGCCCCTTTTGACCAGGTATTGACAATGAAGCGCCGGGTTTGTTCATCGTACAGACAGATGTATCCCAGTTCGCTGCCGGTCAGAGCGATGGCTTCGGAAAGGGCGAAATCCAAAAATTCCTGCACGGAGTCCGCCCGGTATTGGCTGATCCGCAGCAGGCTTTCCAAACGCCGTTTTTCTGATCGCCCCCTTTCTTTCATACGCCGGCTCTTATATTTCAATACGTCATTTATTTTGGTTTCAATATAGAAGGGGCGCATAGGCGTGTCAAGTAAATAATATGAATAAAAATGATTATTTATCGATATATTGATTGACAGGGGCGGCTGAGATCCCTATACTTGCGCCGAATTTTCAATACATCACTTCTTTATTGGAGATGGGCTTATGAACCGAAAATGCATTCTTTTAACAATCCTCGCTGTTTTCGTGATGATCGGGTCAAGCATCGAAATTGGAGCGGGTGCCGCCCATGCCGCCTGGCCGGAACGACCGGTAACGCTTTTGGTGGGCTTTGCGCCAGGCGGATCGATGGATTTAAGCGCCCGGGCGCTCGCGGCGTCCGCGGAAAAATTACTGGGGCAGCCGGTGGTGGTTGAAAACAAGCCGGGCGGGACGGGCGCTGTGGCGCTTTCGGCGATGCTGTCCCAAAGACATGACGGCTATGTGCTTTGCGCGACTCCCAGTTCCGTCCTGATTCGCGTCAGTCAGCTCCAGGCTCTGCCTTTCAAACCGCTGACCGCCTTCAGACCCATCCTCGGATATGCCGAACCGCAATTGGGAATCGTCGTTCGCGGCGACTCTTCCGTAAAGACGCTTGCCGGCCTTGTCCAGGAGGCTAAGAAGCATCCGGGAAAACTCAAATATGCGACAACCGGCGTGGGCAGCACCACCCAGGCGGCCGTGGAGGAAATCGTCGGAAAAGAAAAACTCGAGGTCGTTCATGTGCCTTATAAAGGCAGCATGGAAGCCCTCACGGCCCTTCTGGGCGGGCATGTGGAATTTGCCGCTTTAACCTCTGAGCTTGTGCCGGCGGTCAATGCGGGACAGGTTCGGCTTCTGGCTGTGATCAGTGAAAAACGCTCTCCCAAGTATCCGGACGTTCCCACACTTCGGGAGCAGGGCTATGATTTTGCCAATGATGCGGTATTTGCGGTGGTCGCGCCCGCAGATCTCGATCCGGCCGTGGCCGCAAAGATCGAACAGCTTTTGACCGCCGCGACGAAAGATCCGGATTATTTGAAAACGCTCGACCGGATCAACATGGTTCCCGTGCTTTATGACGGCAGAGCTTTCAGCGCTTTTTTGCGGGAGCAATGGAAAGTCATCAACCGGCATCTGATGACGGCGGGCGTTATCAAGGAAGCGGCCACGCAGCCGGAGTAGGCCTTTTTCGCGGCATTTGGAGACGGCAATATATATATGGATATCCGCAATCTGATCGGCGGCTCGGTGTGCTTTGCCCTGGCGGCTTTCGTTGTGCTTCAGGCGCAGGCGATGGGCATCGGGACGCTATATAACCCGCAGGCGGGCTTCATGCCCGGCCTTGTCGGTGGGCTGATCCTCCTTTTCAGCTTCATTTTGATAACCCAAGCCCTGCGGGCTCGAAACCGGCGCGTGCGGCTTAGCGATGTGTGGGATACAACGGGTTGGAAGAAATGCCTGCTTGTGGCGGTGTCGCTTGCCCTTTATGCGATTGTCGTGTCGCCTTTAGGATACCTTGCCGCGACGTTTTTATTGATGGCCTTTCTGCTGTTGATCAACCGGATTCGCTGGTGGGCGGCCCTGGTTGGCGCGGCGGGTCTGAGTGTTTCAACCTGGGGGCTTTTTTACGTTCTTTTGAAGACTCCCTTGCCTCATGGCGCCTGGGGCTTTTAGACGCTTAAGGGGGTGGGTTTGGATGCCATAAACGGATTATTCTACGGGTTGGCCGTGGCTTTTGAAGCGCAGCATCTGCTGCTGCTTGCGGCAGGCTGTATCCTGGGAACTCTGATCGGCGTGCTGCCAGGAATCGGACCGGTGGGAGCCATTTCGATTTTGCTGCCGCTGACCTTCCAGTTGCCGCCCGCCGGCGCGATCATTTTCCTGGCGGGCATATACAACGGGGCCATGTACGGCGGCTCGACCACATCGATTCTGATCAATGTGCCGGGAGAGGCCGCCTCGGTCGTCACCTGTCTGGACGGGCATCAGATGGCCAAAAAAGGACAGGCCGGCCAAGCGCTGGGCATCGCCGTATTCGGGTCGTTTATCGCCGGCACCGTCGGGCTCGTCGGGTTGCAGCTGCTTGCCGTTCCGCTGTCAACGCTGGCATTGAAATTCGGCCCGCCGGAGTATTTTGCCATCATCCTGGCCGGTTTCACCTTTATCGTCTATCTGGCTCAGCGTTCGATGATCAAAGCCGCGCTCATGGCGCTTGTCGGTGTTGCCGTGAGCCTCGTCGGACTCGATCCGATTACCGCGCAGCAGCGGATGACGTTCGGCAATATTCATCTGTTTGAAGGCATCAGCGTCGTGCCTTTGGCCATCGGGCTTTTCGGCTTGGCCGAGGTCCTGGTCAATCTGGAAAAAACCCATCCCGTCAAAATCCTGCGCGTCAAGATTCGCGACATGTTTCCCGGAAAAAAACAGTGGCTGCAATCGCGCTATGCGATTCTGCGCGGGACCCTCATCGGTTTTTTTCTGGGAATTCTGCCGGGCGGCGGCCCCGTGATGTCCACGTTCATCGCCTACGGAGTGGAAAAAAGAGTGTCAAAAAATCCCGGGACGTTTGGTTGCGGCGCCATCGAAGGCGTTGCAGCGCCGGAATCCGCCAACAATGCAGCCGCCTCGACATCCTTCATTCCGCTTCTCACGCTCGGGATCCCGCCCAATGTGGTTCTGGCCGTTTTGTTGGGAGCGTTTCTGATTCACGGGATTACGCCGGGGCCGCTCATGGTGGTGGAGCACCCGCAGATTTTCTGGGGTGTCGTCGCCAGCATGTATCTGGGCAACGTTATTTTGGTCGTTTTAAATCTGCCCCTGATTCCGCTGTGGATCCAGGTTCTTCGGATTCCGGATCAGCTGCTTTACCCGATGATCATCCTGTTTTGTCTGGTCGGCGCCTACAGCGTTTCCAACAGCGTTTTCGACATCGGGGTGATGCTGCTTTTCGGCGTTGCGGGCTATCTGATGAAGAAGTTCGATTTCGAAGCCGCGCCGCTTGTTTTGGGATTCGTTTTGGGGCCGATGCTGGAAGTGAATCTGCGGCGCTCTTTATTGATGTCGCAGGGCAGTTTTTCCATTTTTGTGGACAGACCGCTTGCCGCGGGAGCGCTGGTGATTTGCCTGATCCTCATTGCGCTTCCCCTGGTCCGCAGACTGCTGAGAACAAGACAAAGCTGAGGGCCCTGTTCAGACGCCCTGAGACAGGGCATGCTTCATGTTCCGGACGTAGTCGGACACCGTCCGGATCAGTCCGGTATGTTGTGCATGCTCGTCAATGAGGCGGACCACAGCGCTGCCGATGACGACGCCGTCGGCAAGCGCGCCGATGGACCCGGCCTGCCGGGGGGTCGAAATACCGAAGCCCACGGCAATGGGCATTTTGGTGAGCTTCCGGATTTTTTCGATATCGCTTGCGATGTCTTCGACTTTCGGCGCTGCGGTTCCCGTGACGCCCGTAATCGAGATGTAATACAGAAATCCGGTGGCGCGCCCGACGAGGGTCTTTAAGCGGTCTTTGCCGGTGGTCGGGGCCACAAGCGAGATGAAATCAATGCCAGCCGCGTCGGTATGCGTGCGAAGCTCTTGGGCCTCCTCCGGAGGGAGATCCACGACCAAGACCCCGTCCACGCCCGCGTCTTTGGCGACGCCGGCAAAGCGCTCCACGCCGAAGGACAAAATCGGGTTGAAGTAGCCGAAAAGCACGATCGGAATGGGTGAGACCTTTCGAATGTCGGCAACCATCTTCAATACGCCATCAAGTGTGGTTCCGGCTTTGAGGGCGCGTTGCGCGGCCGCCTGAATGACCGGGCCGTCGGCCGTCGGATCGGAAAACGGCACGCCGATTTCCAAAATGTCCGCGCCGGATTGCGCAAGCGCGAAAACCAGATCTTTGGTGACGGACAAAGACGGATCGCCCGCCGTCAAATACACGATCAGCGCTTTTGAATTCGTCATGCGCAAGGCTTCAAATGTTTCAGCAATACGTCCCATATCAGTATTCCTCAATCCTGTTTTGGCAAGCAACGGTTTGGACATCGTCGCCTACATGGTTTCAATAATGGTTTGCGCGTCTTTATCGCCGCGTCCGGACAGACAGACCACCAGAATCGCGTTTTTTTTCATCGTGGGCGCGATTTTCATGACCTGCGCGATGGCATGTGAACTTTCCAGCGCGGGGATGATCCCTTCATGGCGTGACAAAAACAAGAATGCGTCAACAGCTTCGTCATCCGTGACTGTGAGATAGCGGGCGCGGCCGCGTGCGGCAAAATACGCGTGCTCGGGTCCCACACCGGGATAGTCGAGCCCCGCAGCGATGGAGTAAGCGTCGCGCACCTGACCGTGCTCATCTTGCAGAAGATACGTTTTGTTGCCGTGCAGGACGCCGATTTGTCCGCCCGTGATGCTGGCGGAATGCCAGGGCGTCTCCATGCCGCGTCCTGCCGCCTCGACGCCGATCAGGGCCACCTCTTTGTCGCTGCGAAACGGGTAAAACGTGCCCATGGCGTTGGAGCCGCCGCCCACGCAGGCCACCAGCGCATCGGGATTCCGGCCTTCGGCTTTTCGGATCTGCTTTCGGATTTCCCGGCCGATGACGGACTGAAAGTCGCGCACCATCATCGGGTATGGATGGGGACCGGCGGTTGTGCCGATGATGTAAAACGTGTCGCGCACCGACGACACCCAGTAGCGCATCGCTTCGTTCATCGCGTCTTTGAGCGTGGCGGTCCCGCTTTTGACCGGAACGACTTCGGCGCCCAGAATTTTCATACGAAATACGTTTGGCGCCTGGCGGCGGATGTCTTCTTCGCCCATGAAGATTTTGCACGCCATTCCGAAAAGCGCCGCCACCGTGGCGGTGGCCACGCCGTGCTGGCCCGCTCCCGTTTCGGCAATCACCTTTTTCTTGCCCATCCGGCAAGCCAGAAGCGCCTGCCCCAGCGTGTTGTTGATCTTGTGCGATCCGGTGTGGTTGAGGTCCTCGCGTTTGAGATAGATTTTCGCGCCGCCGAGCGCTTTGGTCATGCGTTTGGCGAAATACAAAGGCGTGGGACGTCCCGCATACTGGCGCTGATAAGTGTCGAATGCCTTCGCGAAGGCGCTGTCTTTTCTAGCCTTGGCGTAGGCCGCTTCCAGCTCCAGAAGCGCGGGCATGAGCGTTTCGGCGGCATAGCGGCCGCCAAAGAGATCAAAATGTCCGTGTTTGTCGGGTAATGATTTCATCGGTTCGTCCTTTTCGTGAAGATGCGCGGCCCGCCTGCGGCGGGCAATGCCGCGATTTTTTGCATGACCCGTTGAATTTTTTCCGGATCTTTCCGGCCGGGTGAAATTTCCACGCCGCTGTTGAGGTCCAACGCGCCGGGCCTTACAATATCAAATGCCTCAACGGCGTTTTCTTCCTTGAGCCCTCCCGACAGGATCAACGGACGCGACACGCGTTTCGCCAGCTCCCAGTCGGAGGTCTTTCCGGTGCCGCCGTAAAGGCCCGCATGACGGGTATCGACAAGGATCGCGGCGACCTCGTAATCGTCAACGCGGCCTAAGTCCTTATCCGTCTTTAACGCGAACGCCTTGATGAGGCGGTCTGTGGCGAAACTGCGGCAATACTCAGGCGGCTCGTCTCCGTGAAGTTGAATCATGTCCAGGCCGCAGGATTCGTAAATGTCCTGCACGCGCGCTTCGTCCTCGTTGACGAATACCCCGACGCGCACCACGTGGTCGGGCAGCGCAGCGATGGCCGCGCGAGCCTGAAACGGGTTGACACAGCGCGGCGACGGCGGATAGAAAATCAGACCGACGGCCGCCGCGCCGTTTTCAGCGGCGCACAGCGCGTCTTTCGGGTTCGTGATGCCGCAGATTTTCACGCCGATCATGGCGTCTCTCCCAGAAACGTTTTGAGTTTGCGACCGATATCCCGAGCCGTCACCAGGCCTTCCCCGATCAGAAAAGCGTGTATGCCCGCCTGCATCAGATTTTCCAGGTCGTGCCGGCTTTGCAGGGCGCTTTCCGCCACGACGGGAATGCCGGCCGGGATCCGGTCGGCAAGGACGCGGCTGGTGTTGAGATCCGTGACAAACGTGTCGAGATTTCGGTTGTTGATCCCGATGATCCGGGCGCCTGCGGCCAGGGCCGCATCCAGTTCTTTTTCAGTGTGCACTTCCACAAGCGCGTGCAAGCCCAGATTTTCGGCGAGCCGGATAAATCCGGCAAGACTTTTTCCCAAAATCCGGACAATGAGCAAGACGGCGTCCGCGCCCAACGCGCGCGTTTCAAACAGTTGAATCGGGTCGATCATGAAGTCTTTTCGCAACACCGGAATCGCGACTTCGGAACGGATTTGCCGAAGATCGTCTTTGTGTCCCAGAAAGTATTGCTCATCCGTCAGAACAGAAATCGCGGCCGCGCCGTTTTGCTCATAGGTTTTCGCAATGGCAATCGGGTCGAAAGGATCCACCAGTCTGCCGCGTGACGGCGAGGCGCATTTGACCTCGGCAATGATCGCGCAAGGTGAGGCGCAAAGCGCCGCAACAAAATCGCGGCAGGGTGAAAGCGTCGCGATGGTTTGTTCCAGCGCCGCGGCGGAGGTCAGGCGTTTGAGCGCCGCAACTTCTTTTTTCTTCGTTTCAATAATTCGATCTAAAATCATATTCCTCTCAGAGCTCCCTCCTTTTTTGACCACCTAAAGGCGGCGCGAGGAGGGTCGTACAATCCCCCTAAATCCCCCTTCAGAAGAGGGGAACCCTTTAGCTGTTGCTCATCTCGATGAGCGCCTGGAGTTTTTTTACGGCCGCGCCGGAATCGATGCAGTCGGCGGCGATTTTGACCCCTTGCGCCAGATCCGCGGCTTTCTCTCCGGCCACAATCGCGAGCCCCGCATTTAAAAGCACGACATCACGGCACGCGCCGGGTTTGCCGGAAAGCACATCGCGCGTGATGCGGGCGTTGGTCGACGGATCCCCCCCCCGGATGGCCTCAAGAGGATGGACGCCGCCGACATAATCTTCGGGGGAAAGGTTATAGGTGCGGATAAGCCCGTCTCGAAGTTCCGCCACGCGGGTTTCTCCGGTAATCGTGACTTCATCCAGACCGTCGGAACCGTGCACGACAAACGCGCGTTTCGTCCCCATGTTTTTGAGCGCCACAGCGAACATCTCGGTGAGCTTTGGGGCATACACGCCCAAAAGCTGGGCGGTGGCGCCCGCCGGGTTGGTGAGCGGACCGAGCATGTTGAAGATCGTGCGGATGCCGATTTCGCGTCGAGGACCGATGGCGTATTTCATCGCGCCATGCAGTTTCGGCGCAAACAGGAATCCGATGCCGATCTGCTGGATGCATTCCTCGACAATTTCCTGATCGACATCGATTTTGACGCCCAGGGCTTCGAGCACATCGGCGCTGCCGCAGCCGCTGGAGACGGCCCGGTTGCCGTGCTTGGCCACGCTGAGGCCCGCCGCCGCCGCGACAAAGGCCGTGGTGGTGGAAATGTTGAAGGTGTTGAGCTTGTCGCCGCCCGTGCCGCAGGTGTCGACGATGGTCGTCGCGCAGGCATTCACGCGCGTGGCCTTTTGACGCATGATGCGCGCGGCGCCGGTCACCTCGACAGCGGTTTCGCCTTTCATCCGCAGCGCCGTGACCAATGCGCCGATCTGGGCGGGCGTGGCCTCGCCGTTCATGATTTCGCCCATCGCCGCCATCATTTCGGTTTCCTGCAGATCGATATTCTGCACCGCCTTGTCGATCGCTTCCCTGATCATGATCGTTTCTCCTTTTGTCGGATATGTTTTAAAAAGTTTCTTAAAATGCGTTTTCCCTGGGGCGTGAGCACCGATTCGGGATGAAACTGGATGCCCTCCACCGGATAGGTTTTATGCCGCATGCCCATGATTTCACCGTCGTCCGTCGCGGCGCTCACCTCCAGACAAGGCGGCAGCGTTTCCGGACGCACCAAGAGAGAGTGATAGCGGCCGGCCACAAACGGATTGGGAAGGCCCGCGAAAAGCGTTTTGCCGTCGTGCCTGACGTCGGAGATCTTGCCGTGCATGATGCGTCCGGCCCGAACCACCTCGCCGCCGAAGGCATAACCGATGGATTGATGTCCCAGGCAGATCCCCATCATCGGATAGCGCTCATAGAGCGTCCGGACGACCTCCACGGTGATCCCCGCGTCCACGGGCGTGCAGGGACCGGGCGACAAAAAGATCGCCTCAGGATGGAGCTTTTCAATCTCCGCGATGGTGATCTTGTCGTTGCGATAAACCCGAACGTCCTCGCCCATTTGTTGCAAGTATTGAACAATGTTAAAGGTAAAGGAATCGTAGTTGTCGATCATCAAAATCATGAAAGCCTCTCTTCTAAAAACCGTTTTCCAGAACAAATCCGCCCGCCGCGAGCGCCACCGCCTGTTGCATGCCGCGCGCCTTGTTTTGCGTTTCCTGAAATTCGGCTTCAGGCACAGAGTCATAGACAATGCCCGCGCCCGCCTGAACATGGACGACGCCGCTTTCGAGAATCAGGGTGCGGATCGTGATGCACAAATCCATGTTGCCCGTGAAGCTGAAGTAGCCCACCGCACCGCCGTAGGGACCTCGCCTAACGACCTCGAGCTCGTCGATGATCTGCATGGCGCGAACCTTGGGCGCGCCGGTGAGCGTTCCAGCCGGAAAAGTCGCGGCCAGCACATCGAAGGCGTCTTTGCCGGCGGCCAGTTGCGCGCGCACATTAGAGACCAGGTGCATCACGTGCGAATACTTTTCGACGACCATGTACTGATTGACCTGCACCGTCCCGGTCTGGGCCACGCGGCCCAGATCGTTGCGTCCCAAATCAACGAGCATCACATGCTCGGCCCGTTCCTTTTCGTCGGAAAGCAGCTCGTCGGACAGCTCGCGGTCCTCCTGCTCGGTTTTGCCGCGCTTGCGGGTGCCGGCAATCGGTCGCAGTTCGATGTCGCCTTGCTCAAGGCGCACCATCACTTCCGGCGAAGATCCGATCAGGTTGATGCCGCCCAATTTCAAAAAGAAAAGATACGGCGACGGGTTGACGTAGCGAAGCCCGCGGTAGAGGTCCACCGGGTCGATCTTGCAGCGCGCCGAAAAGCGCTGGGAAAGCACCACCTGGATGGCGTCGCCCGCTGTGATGTAGTCTTTGGCCCGCTCGACAATCGCTTTGTAAGCCGCGGGCGTCATGTTGGATTCAAAGTGAATGTCCTCGGCTTGCTGCGGCGACGGTTGGGAGATCATTGGTGCGCTCAGCAAGGCGGCCATCTCGTCGATTCCGGCGCAAGCCTTGTTGTAGGCGGCTTCTAAAGAAACCGCGTCATCCAGGTAGGCGCAGGAGACGATTTTGATGGTGTGGCGGATGTTGTCAAAAATTAAAAGGGTGTCGCTGATGATGAACACAGCATCGTCCAAGTCCAAATCATCCGGCGGCGCATCGGGCAGGTTTTCGAAATAGCGCACCATGTCGTAGCCCAGGTAGCCCACCGCGCCGCCGAAAAACCTGGGCAGACCGGCAACCGCGACCGGCCGGTAGCGTGCAAGCAAATCACGCAGGACGGCCATCGGGTTTTCCTGATGATCGCGGCGTGTCAAACGACCGTTTTCGGAAATGAGCACCTGATTGCCCGCCACCCGGAAGACGACGCCCGCGTCCGTGCCCAAAAAGGAATAGCGTCCCCATTTTTCCCCGCCCTCGACGCTTTCGAGCAGATAGGCGTAATCCCGGTGCTGAATCTTTCTTAAGACGGACACCGGCGTTTCCACATCGGCAAGAATCTCCCGGTAAACGGGGATCAGGTTTCCCCGTTGAGCCAGCTTTTCAAAGTCCGCAAATTTCGGCTGATACATTTTTTGTCTCCTTAAACGAGAAAAGGCCGCGAAGTTTTTCTTCACGGCCTTTCGGGGTCAAACAAAAAAGCCGTGGAGACCTCAGTGAGGGTCTCCACGGCTTTGACGGAATGTCATCGGGTCAGCGGCGGAAACACCTCCGGATGAGGGTCCACCACCACCAGTTATTCAATTTCGGGATCATGACGATCTGCTTCATAATAAATGTCTCCAACGAATTGGCCGCTTCTATAGCAATATCAAAAAAACCTGTCAATAGAATTTTTTATCAGGCGGGATCATCGGCATCCAGATGGCTGCGGTCGTTGAATTTCTCCATGACCGGTCCGTCTTGTCCGGTATGGATGACGGTTTGCGAGGCGGTGCCCACGCAGGTTGAACGAATGTCCGACAGGCTGATATTCCGCAGACGGCATAAAATCGCGGCAATCGTAAAATTGTGCGAGACGATGAGCGCATTTTGGCCTGCGCGGATCAAGGACTCCACCGGCGGCCAGGCTCGCTTCTGCAGGTCGATGAGCGATTCGCCGCCGGGCATGCGCACGGACGCCGGGTCTTTGATCCAGCGGTTGATGAAGTCTTTTTCGCAGGCCATCAATTCTTTGAACGACAGGCCCTCAAAATCACCCTGATCCATTTCGACCAGATCCGGATGCGTTGAAATGGGCAGGTTGTGGTAGCGGTTGATGATTTCCGCGGTATGTCTCGCGCGGATAAGCGGACTTGTGCAAATGGCGGAAAGGGGGATTTTTCTGAGCGCCCGAGCAAGCCTTTGCGCCTGGCTCACCCCTGCGGGCGACAGGTCGATGTCGCTTGTGCCCTGGATGCGTCCCTCCCGGTTCCAGAGCGTTTCGCCGTGACGGACCAAAATGAGCTGCATAAGTCGGCCTCAAACCGCGGCACGGTTCGCCCGCGCCGCGGTCGCGGGAGTGGATCAGATTTTAAAAGCGTTTAACCGGTTCAGCGTGGTTTCCGCTTCGACCATGATGCGGTCGATGAGTTCTTTAGTCGTCGGGTTGTCGGAAATGCCGCCGCAGCATTGGCCGGCAAACAGAATCCCGCCTTCGACATCGCCTTCATTGAGCGCCTTGAGATGCTTCATGTTGCCCACCGCCTGGCGCGCCAGCACCATGAGCGGGTGGCCTTCTTCCGCGCGGAGCATGTCGAGAGAAACGCCCACGAATTTGGCAAAAGAGAGATTCATCAACCGTTTGACCAGAAGGGCGCCTTTGATTGCTTCCACCAGCGGGAAGCCGCGCTTCATCATTGCTTCGGCTTCTTTGGTTTTCAGCACGCGTCCGTCCATGCCGTCAAAAACGTTGTCATAGAGCGTGTCCTGTTCGGTGGCTTCCATGCACAGGCGCTTGAAGTTGTCGTGGACCATGCTCTCTTTCACGATCATAAAACGGCTGCCCATCGAGATGCCGTCAGCGCCCAAAGCAAGGGCGGCCGCAAGTCCCCGTCCGTCGTAGAAACCGCCTGCGGCGATCAGCGGAACCTGGACCATTGAGGCGACGATGGGGATGAGCACCATCGAGGTGGCCGCAGCACCGTGAGCGGCCGCTTCGTGCCCGGTGATGACCAGCGCGTCGCATCCCAATTGGACGGCCTTGGCGGCGTGCTTGGCGATCGCGATGGTTCCCACGACTTTGCCGCCGTAAGCGTGCACATCATTGACAAACCAAGGTTTCCCGAGAGAATAATTGATGATCGGCACCTTCTCTTCAATGGCCACGGCGATATTTTCTTTCGCGCCGGGGCCGACAAGAATCTGGTTGACGCCGAAGGGCTTGTCGGTCAGGTCGCGGATCTGCCGGATGTTGTCCCGGGTTTCTTTCGGGTTGCACCGGGCGATGGCCAGAAGGCCCAGGCCGCCCGCGTTGCAAACCGCCGAGACCAGCTTCGGTTCGGTGATCCAGTTCATGCCGGCGAGCATAATGGGATGTCGGATGCCGAACATCTCTGTCATTTTCGTTTTAAACATATTTTTCTCCTTGCAGGGAATTTGGATCTTGTTAAGAAGGATCCGGGATTCGTTCCTCTTTTGTGCGGCAGCATAAGAGATGCGCAGTTGGATGTCAAAAGAATTTTTACGCTTAAAAAAACGCCCGTTTCCCCGGAGATATCGGAAAAAACGGGCGTTTTGAAGACGATTTTATTGTCTTTTCGGGCCTTCGCTCCTGACGCGGAGGCGCTTAGTTCATTTTATACCAGATCAGCGGAATCGTGCCCTTGGTCATCTTCTGGACGGCATCGAATTCTTTTTGCGTATTGGCCCACCAGACGTACAAGTTCGTCTGCGAAAATCTGGCGTACCGCATCGTTTGGATGACGGGAGTTGAAATCAGACGGCCGTTGGACTGGATGCCGTAGACTTCCATGGGATACTTGTCTCCCAGCATGGGGAACGCGCTGGGGAATGCGGCCCGGATCGCCCGGACGTCGTCTGCGCTGCCGGCGGCGGCAATGGCTTTGGCCAGCGCATGCATGCTGGTGTAATGCACCACGCACTCCCAGGTCACCCCTCTTTTGTATTGCGCCGTATAATTATTGAGGAATGTTTGAGTGACCGGATACTCAATGCTTTCAAACATGGCCACGCCGATTGCGCCTTCCATGTTCAGAGGCTTTTCCATGACGTTGCGGATCGCGTCGAGTTTGGCCTGGTCAATCAACACAAAGCCGCCTTCAAAGCCTTTGGCGCGGGCCTGTTCGATGATGAGGGCGGTCGTGCCCGACGGTCCGCCGATCAGCAGGAAATCCGGATTTGTAGCCAGCGCTTCAGCCAAGGGGCCTGCGAAATCCGTTTTTGTATAATAATTGGCGGGTTTGTCCAGCGTGATCGTGCCGCCTTTTTGCAGCCAGGCGCCGCCGAAGACCTTTCGCCAGGCTTCGCCATAGGGGCCGGCCGTGGCGACCATGGCGCATTTTCGCCAGCCGTTGTTCCAGGCGATATCGGACATATATTTCACGTAAATCGTAAACGGCATCGTCAGGATGATGGTCAGTTTGTTTCCCGTTTCAGCCGCGGTCGGCACGCTGGTATAGCCCATGACGAGAAACTCGTTTCTTCTTTCCTCATTCATCTTCATCAAGGCGGTCATGGTCCCGTAGACAGGATTAAAGATGGCGATGGCTTTGTGATCCTTGCGCAGCTCTTTGGCGTAGGCCGCTGCGACATCCGGCTTAATGCCGTCGTCCCGCTTCTCCAGTCTGAAAGAATGCCGCTTGCCTCGAATGAGCACTCCGCCTGAGGCGTTGATTTCGTTGATCGCCATGTCCACGCCGTTTAAACAGTCCAGTCCGTATTCGGCCGCGGGGCCGCTCAAAGGGCCGGTGTAGCCGATCACGATTTCATTGGCGGATGCGACAGTTGTCCAGACGATAAAGAGAATGACTGCTGAAAAATAGAAAAAGCCCGTACGTTTCCTCATGTTTCAACCCTCCCCCTGTTTCTTCTTGATGTCATAAGCCCGTCCCGGACTCATCGGGCGCGTTTCGCGGAATTCTTTGAGCGCGGGTAACGTAACAAAATTTATGGCTTTAAGCAAGCGGGCAAAAATTATGCGCCGCGAACGCCGAGGATGCCGACTTGACCTGCAGCGTCGTGAGGCAATGCGTTTATAAAAAACGGGAAAGGGGTCTTTCTCATCGGAGATCAAAACGATTCGCTGCACGACGCAGGATGATGATGCAAGCCGGGTGCGAAAAGGCCAAGTCGAGCTCCGAAGCAAGAATCCACTTAAGCGTGCGCAGGCAACTGGATGACCCCGTTGATCGAGGGGGGACATTGCGGCCGGTCGCGATTCGAATATCCGCCCGCGCGGCTATGCGGGTCAGCGGAAATTTGCCGGTGTCTTGCCGGACGGCTCATTGCGCGCGTCGAGGCCGGTCCCGCCGCAGCGGTCTGTAGGCCGGAAAATCCGCGGATGTCTGGCGCGCCTGAAGGCTTTGCCGATGCGGCGGCGTTGCAATCGCAATGGGCGGCGGCTAAAACAGGGACGCCCGTGGGCTTAAATGGATGCGATTTCTTCCAAAACCGTAATTTCAGGTTTCCCGCCCAGAAGAGCGGCGCTTGCCGCAAAGAAAGCCTTGAAATGCGGTGTGCCGGAGTGAAAATCCAATGCGGCTTTGTCTGTGTACTGTTCCACCACGACCAGCAGGTTGGGGGTTTTCGGATCGCGGTTGAGGGAGTAAAGCTTTGTTCCTTCTTCTTTCGCGACCTCGGCGATCAGCGTCTTAAAAGCGGACAGGGCTTCTTCCAGCTTTCCTTCCCGGATAGGCAGTTTGGCGATAACGGTTAACATGGCGAAACCTCCGTTTGATGGGGATTTTGACAGCCGTATAACACAGGTTTATGCGGTCAGGCAAGGAAACGATGACGGCGCCTTTCGCCGCTGTGTCGCAGGTCACAGATTTGGGATTATGCGCTTGACAAAATTCAGGGCTTTTCCCTATACTCGCAGCTGCAGACGATCCGCCGGGCCATTCGGACGGCGGCGCGGGCATCGCAATGTTCATCACTTGAGGACTGCAATCACCATCCGCGAAAAGATCTCGGAATAGACGGGAGAAACATATGGCGAAAATCGACGCGTTTTTTCAGCTGATGCATGACCACAAAGCATCCGACCTTCATCTGGTTTCCGGTCAACAGCCGGCCATACGAATCCGGGGTGATCTGGAACGGATCAAATATGACGTGCTCAATAACGACACGCTCAAAGTGCTGTTGTATGAGATCACGCCGGAGCACAAGATCAAACAGTTCGAAGAAACCGGCGACGTGGATTTCGCTTACGAAATTCCCAATCTGGCCCGCTACCGTGCCAACTACTTCCAGCAGAAGTACGGAATTGCAGCGGTCTTCCGCGAGATTCCGCAGAAGATTTCGACATGCGCCGATCTCGGGATGCCGTCGGTCGTCTCGAAGCTGGCGCTTTTGCCTCGAGGACTGGTGCTGGTCACGGGGCCGACCGGAAGCGGCAAATCCACAACGCTGGCCGCCATCGTCGATGAAGCCAACCGTCTGCGTAAAGATCACATCATCACGATTGAAGACCCCATTGAATTCGTCCATAAAAGCAAAAGCTGCATCGTCAATCACCGCGAAGTCGGCATTCACACGAAATCGTTTTCCGCCGCGCTGCGCGGCGCGTTGCGTGAAGACCCGGACATCATTCTCGTCGGCGAAATGCGGGACCTGGAAACCACCGCGCTGGCGATCGAAGCGGCGTCCACCGGGCATCTGGTTTTCGCCACCGTGCACACCACCTCCGCCGTCAAAACGGTGGACCGCGTCGTGGAAATCTTTCCCGAATCGGAACAGCTGCAGATCCGCTCGACGCTGGCCGACGGACTGCGGGCGGTCCTTTCACAAGTCATTTTTAAACGGGTGGACGATTCCAGAATGGACTCCAACGGTCGCTGCGTTGCGTTGGAGATTCTGATTGCCAACTCCGCCGTGCGTAACCTGATCCGTGAACAAAAGACGTACCAGATTCCGTCGATGATGCAGGCGGGCAAGAAATACGGCATGCAGATGCTCGACGACGCGATCATGGATCTGTATAATCGAGGCTGGGTCAGCGGAGAGGACGCGTATCTGAAATCCAACGAAAAGGGACGTTTTCGTCCGCTCCTGAAATATCCGCCGACCGATTTCACCGAAGCCTAATAGGGAGGCTGCCATGAGAAAACCGGAAGTCGATCATCTCCTGACTAAAATGCTCGAATCCAACGTCAACATCTCCGACCTGATCCTGACGGTGGACAAACCCTTCCAGGTTGAGGCTTCCGGCGTTTTGGTCCCGGTGGAGCTCGAACCGCATTTTGAACGGCTGACGCCTTTTCAGACCGAGACCTTCGCGCTTAACCTGATCAATCAGGACAGGCGTCTCATGGAGACACTCATCAATGAGGGTTCCTGCGACCTGTCCTACGAGCTTCCGGGCATTGCCCGGTTTCGTGTCAATATTTTTTCCCAGCGGGGCCAGTATTCCATCGTCCTGCGTAAACTCGAAACGATGATCCCCAGTTTTGAAGAACTGATGCTGCCCGAAGCCTACCAACGCGTGGCGATGGAAAAAAACGGCATCGTCCTGGTGACGGGCGCGACCGGCTCCGGTAAAACGACGTCGCTGGCCGCCGTTATCAATGAAATCAACGAAAAGAGCCCCGTTCACATTATCACCCTGGAAGATCCGATCGAATACACGCACACCCAGAAGAAGTCCACGATCAATCAGCGCGAGCTGGGCAAAGACTTCGACACTTTTGCCAACGGACTGCGCGCCGCGCTGCGTCAGGCGCCGAAGGTCATTTTAGTGGGCGAAATGCGCGACCGTGAATCGGTGGAAATCGCATTCAATGCGGCGGAAACCGGCCATCTGGTTTTAAGCACGCTGCATACCATTGATGCGGGCCAGACCGTCAACCGTATTTTAGGTATGTTTTCGATCGAAGAAGAAAACCAGGTGCGCACAAGACTGGCCGATTCCCTGCGCTGGATCGTCTGCCAGCGTCTGCTGCCCAAGGTCGGCGGAGGGCGGGTTGCGGCTTTCGAAGCGCTGGGGACGTCTTTGCGCGTCAAAGATATCGTTTTGCATGGCGAGGCGGAAGGCAAAACCTACCAGGACATCATCCAGCAGGGCAAGGCCTTCGGGATGGTGACCTTCGACAACTGCATCGTCGAGCTGTTTGAAAAGGGATTGATTACCGAGGAGACGGCCAGAGCCTATGCTTCGAATCGGTCCAACGTCAGCCGGGGCATTGACGGGATCAAGCACGCCCGCGGCGAAAAAACCACCGATCTGGGCAAGTTGGAAGTCGACCGTTCGTACGGAAAGGCGAAGGACAGCCCCTGGCAGTGAAGGGGGTCATGATTACGCAAGGCACTTACAACGGCTGGACTGCGCAAAACGACCATTAAGATGAGGAGACAGGCAGATGACCGACGAGAGACTAAAGCCCCCGACCAAACCGGCCGAAGGCGGCATTGATTATTCAGGCAGGCCGTTTGGCTATGTCGCGCCGGATCGTGAAACCGCGATGATCTGCGAACAGGATCCGGTGATCCGCGACAAAATCATCGGGGATGTCAAGAAGATGGGGTTTGAAACGGCGCAGCCGGCATCGTTTCGCGAAGCGCTTAAGTTCATGCGTTTTCATGTGTTCAATTTGATTGTCGTAGACGAGGATTTTGATACGGGCGTCTGGGAGACCAATAATGTTCTTCGTTATCTCGAAGGACTCAATATGACCACGCGGCGGCAATCCTTCGTGGTCCTCATCAGCGCGTCGCTTTCGACCATGGACAGTCTTCAGGCGTATAACCGTAGCGTGAATCTGGTGATCAATAAACGCGATGTGCTGGGTATGGACCAGCTTTTGCGCCAGGCCATAGCCGAGTACGAAGATTTTTACCACGTATTTAAAGACGTGCTCCGCCGCTGATTCATGCGGCAGACCTCAAAAGATCAAAGTTTGTTTCGAATCCGATCCGCCAGATCGATTTCCCCCGCTTTCTCGCAGGCGTCCGCCAGCGCCCGCAGGCTGACCGGGTTGGCCTCCATCGAGACCTCCCGCGAAAAGGCCTGCATCGCCTCTGAATAGCGTTTTGCCGCCATCAGAGCATGCCCCAGGCGATGGTAGTATGAGGCCGCCGCCTGAGGGGCCCGGTGTGCGGCTTTTTCATAAGCGGCCAGAGCGTCGGGAATATTGCCCCGGGAAATGAGAAGGTCCCCCAGCGCGCAATCATACAGGCCCTGCATCGGCGCCAGAGCCATGCACTCCAGAATAAGACGTTCCGCCTCGGTCACCTTGCCGCATTGCTGGTAGAGGCAGGCTGCCTGAAAAAGATAACGGTCCGCCTCGTCCGGATCAATTTGCGAAGCCCGCCGAAAGGCCGCTTCGGCCTCATCTGAAAGTTCCAAGGCCATAAGCGCCTGACCGAGCTTGCAGAAAAAAACCGGGTTGTCCGCTTCCAGGGTCGTCAGACGGGAGAAAACGTCTCGGGCCTCTTCCAGACGACCCGCCAGAAGGCAAGCGTGGCCCAGTTCCGTCAATATGCCGACATCATCGGGGTGCGTTATTGCGGCGCGACGGCAAAGCTCGATCAGCCGGTCCGGGCGGCGCTCTTCTTTGTAAATGCGGGTCAGCTCGTCAAAGGCGAAGCCGGTAAAAACAGGCCGTCGAATTTCCCGATCAAAGAGCCGTTCCCAATAGAAGATGGAGCGATCCTTATCGCGGATATCCCAGCAGGCCCAGGCCAGACGCAGCATAACGGATTCTTCATCCGGGTGGACGGCAAGCAAGGAGTCGAGCAGATCAATGGCTTGCTCGTGTCGCCCGGCCTTCAGAAGGCGATCCGCATCATCGAGCGAAGCGTTTTTATCGGTCGGCGAGTCGATCATGGTGAATAAAAAATGGGGGAGAGAATCTCCCCCGTAAGGTTTTTAGCAACTGCAGGAACCGCATCCGTTTCCCGCCTGAAGATTGGAGGTCAGTTTGAATCCCGAGCCCTGAGGCGTGGTGATAAAATCAATGTTGATCGGTTGAGCCTGATTCCACAGGTCCTTCTCGACAACAAACTTCGTTCCTTTTTCTTCGAACACTTCATCTTCATTTCGGGGCTCGTCCAGAGCCATGCCCAGTGAGGGCCCGCCTCAACCGATGGTTGCGGTTATCCGGATGGCGGCTTGCTCTCCTTTGTCCTTCAGAAAGTCCTTGATGACTTCCGAGGCCTTGTCTGTCACAGTCAGCATGTAGTCTCCTCCTTACTATTGTGGATGTCTTTGGGGGACATCAATTGTGACGATAAGTTATCCATAACAGGGACATTGTCAACCCAATTTTTGATCCATCGGGCAACGAGTTGTAATTAAAAGTGAATATCCGGCGGGAGGCGGTTGACAGATTCCGGGGGCTCGCTTATGATGCAAAAAAAACAAGCCGATGATGAGGGACATGATGCGGATCGTCTTTTGGGCTGCTGCAGTCTGTGCGCTTCTGGCGGCCGGCTTTGTGCGCGCCGAAAATATCACGGTTTCCGGCGACATGGCGTCTACAGTGCGGTACGAACTTAAGCAGACGGTTTCGGCCGGCGACGAGATGAAAAAACTTATGCTGAGCTTTGTTGTGCCGGACAGTTTCGAATCACCCACCTACCGTCAGAAAATGAAGACTTTCAGTCTGTCTTTCACTCCGGAGGCCTCAAGCCGGATTCAGACCACAGACGCGCGCGGCAACACGATTATTCAGGCCCAGTGGGCCGAGGTTCCCCGCACCGTTGACGCCGTTTTGTCTTTCGATGTCCAGACGGCTGCCGGATTGGCCCCCGTTTCATCCGAGGCGCCTTTTCCGCCGGCGAAGCTCGACGAGGATCTGCGGGTTTATTTGCAGGCGACCGATCTGGTTCAGGTGCAGGACAAGGCGGTTGCCGAACTGGCGCGCCGGCTCACGAGCAATGTGAACACCCAGTTCGATGCCGTCCAGCGGGTCATCTCCTGGATCGTCGATCATGTGCGATACGTCAATCTTCCCGAGCAGTACGACGCGCTGTATGCTCTGCACTCGGGGAAGGGGAATTGTCAGAATTATTCGCATTTGGCGGCGGCGCTTTTACGGCATGTCGGGATTCCCGTGCGCATCGTCAACGGTGTGACGCTCAATGCCCCGTTTGACGTCGCCTGGGATAAAGGAACCATCACCTTTAAGATGGGACAAGGCCGGCATTCCTGGATCGAAGTCTGGTTTCCCGGGTCCGGCTGGGTGCCCTACGATCCTCAGAATATGCAATATTTCGTGTCGAGCCGTTTTGTCCGGATTGAAGTCGGGCTTGACAACGCCGAAACCAAAAACGACGGTCTGGTGCGCTGGATTGCCGCCGCCACCGCACAGCGCCGTCCGCAGCTGCGCGAAGTGATTGATGCAGAGTTTTTGTCGGATGCCTCCAGAGTCAAGGCCAGACGCGAAACCTTCGGTCCGAAAAATCTGCTTTTGGGGCCGGACGTCCGGGTGCAGTTTGCGAAAATGGAGCCACCGCCCGCCCCTCCGCCTGTTCCCCCGGTTTTACCGGACGAGAGGAAAAAGCTGCGCTTCGATGTGCCTTTTGTCCTGGGCAATCTCGTGTTTCCCGAGGAGGTGGATTTTGCGTTCCCCCGGGATACACATCAGGCGGGCCGGGAAACATTCGAAATGCACAAGACCTTTTTAGTGGAGACAGCCGAATATGTCACGACGAAGGCGACGCAATACGCGCAGATTGTCGAATTTAAGAAACCGGCGCGCATTGAACGCATCGCGCTGGCGCTGCATAAATTCGGCGGAGAGGGCTGGCTGTGGGTCGACATTTATGAGGATGCCGAAGGAAGCCCCGGCAAGCCTCTCGCCACGACCCGGATGATGAGTCTCGATGATCTCTCCGGCAGGCCCGGTTACCGGTGGGAAACCTTTTCTTTCGATCAAAAAGACCTGCCTGAACTGATGCCCGGAGCCTATTGGATTGCGCTTGGATTTTCCGGCGCGCCGGTTGTCAACTGGTTTTATACATACGGCAAACCGGTTGGACCCGTTTACGGGACTCGATACAAAAGCGTATTCGAACCAGTGTGGAGCGGCGCGCTCCATTATGAATTCAATTATAAAATCGAAGGGATGACGGTTAAATAACCCCCGGAGAGTCGATTGAAATTCTGGCCCTGGCGATTTGAATCGTCTTGTCGAAGCAGGCCTCGAGCGGTCCGTTGGTTCCGCGCAGGCCTTCGGCCACGGCCTGCGCCCAGTCCAGATAACCTTGTCTTCTTTCAACCGGCCAGGAATGCGGCGGCAAATGGGCGACATCATAAACATTGCTGATTTTATCGGCCAGTTTGACCAGTTTGGCTCGTTGCGACAGGCCCGGCGCATGAAGAATCTGGAGTTGTTTTCTTTCCGCCTTGGGAAGCGTTTTATCGTCGCTGACTTCCTCGATAACGGCCAGCACCTCGTTGCCGAACTGGCTGCGGATCTCGTCGGGGGAAGTCTGTGTGTCTTCCAGAATGTCGTGAAGCAGTCCCGCGGCCAGGGTGACCGGATCATGAATGCCGCCGACCTCGCAAAGCAGACGCGCCACGTCGATAAGATGATTGAGGTACGGTGATTGCTGCGCGTCCTTTCGTCTTTGCAGGCGGTGCCTTTCCGCGGCAAAAGCCAGGGCGCGGATAAACAGATTCACATCAAACGGCATTTTTGAAGCCTCCCAAGCGGCAGAGTGCATACCATATTGCGTCAAGGCTTCGCAATTCTTTTGTTTTTTGTTGGAATTGAGATAATCGGGAAAGTGTGTTAGACATCGACTCTCGCAGACCCGATCACCTGCTTCAGAGCCGGAAATTCATCGAATTTTTCAGGAAACGCATGAAGAAAGTCATGTTTGAAAAACCCGATATCGCCGAGTTGAAAAAGCGCTTTGCGCTGTTTGACATGCACTTCCACACCCGCTACACCGACGGCCGAAACCGGGTGGAAACCATTGTCCGCCGGGCGCGGGCTTTGGGTATCGGTTTGGCGATCACCGATCATAATGACATCCGGGGCGCCCTCGAGTTGGCCCGTTATCGGGATGTGCCGTCCATTCCCGGAATCGAAGTGACGTCCCGCGAAGGCACGCATGTTTTAGTGTATTTTGATGCCATCGGTGATTTGGAGATGTTTTACAACCGCTGCATCCGGCCTGCGTTGGGGTCCAACGTGATGAGTTCGACCGGTCTGTGCGTGGAAGATATTTTATCGGCGGCCGACCGGTGTTACGGATTGACGGTCTTCCCTCATCCCTGTTTTCCGGCTTATGTGGGCATCTGCAATCTCAGCTTTGAGGCTTCCCGTCTGGTCCGTCTGCTCGCAGCGGTCGACGGCGTCGAAGCGATCAATGCTGAAAATCTTCGCCGTTGGAATCTTAAGGCTGTCAAGCTCGCGCAGGATCTGCTAAAGCCTGTGACCGGCGGCAGCGACGGTCATTTTCTGTCGTCTTTGGGGCGTGTGCTCACCATCGCCCCATGTGAACCGACGGCGAAAGCCATGCTCGACGCGATTCGGCGGCGGCAGACGAGAGTGATCGGCAAGGAAACCAGCTTTTTTAGAAAAGTGGCCGCGGGCGGGGCGAAAATGCGATCGGGCATGTTGCGCTCCCCGGAGCTTCTGGAAAAAAATATCCGTTTCAGTTATCAGGTGCTGCATATGAAATCACGCGCCATTCGGGACCGGGTCGTCGGCGTCCGGTCGATCAGAGAAGGCGGGGCCGGCCGGCCTTTGTAATCCATTTCTGCGGGAGGACGGTTTCAATGAGCCGCGCGCCGTTTGCCTCTTTTCAAAACGTAATCTTCTTCGCCTTTTTAACGATCGTAACGGTTTTTCTGGGCTATCTGCTCAAGCCGTTTTTTTTCGCCATTTTCTGGGCGGTTCTGATCGCTGCGATCTTTGCGCCGCTCAACCGCCGGCTGACCCTCCGGTTTAAAAGGCCGAATCTCAGCGCGGGGTTGACCCTTGCCAGCGTCCTGGTGGCGATGATCCTTCCGCTCGGGCTGCTGGTGAGCCTCCTGGTTGCCGAGGCGATTGACATCTATGCCTCCGTGCATGCCTCGACCGACGATTGGGTGGCAAAGATTCAGGACATCGTGGCCTCGCTCGGCAGTCACCCGCTTTTGGCCGAATTGCAGATTAATGAGGCCTTCATTGCCGAGAAATCCATTGAAGTTCTGAAAGCGGGATCGGATTTCCTTGTGAGAAATCTGACCGCGCTGACTTCAAACACCGTTGTGTTCTTGCTTCAATTTGCCGTGATGCTGTATTGCCTGTATTACTTTTTGCGCGACAGTGACCGGCTGGTGGATATTTTCACCCGCTATCTGCCCGTGGACCGGCGCCACACGATTCTTTTCATATCCGAATTTCTGACCACCGCCAAAGCCACATTGAAGTTCACATTTGTCATCGGCGGCCTTCAGGGGTTTTTGGGCGGATTGATTTTCTATATTGTGGGCATTGAACGGGCGCTCGTGTGGGGTGTTTTGATGCTCGGCCTGTCGGTGGTGCCGGCGGTCGGCTGTTCGCTCATCTGGGCGCCGGCGGGCGTCATTCTGCTTGTCTCCGGCCATATCTGGCAGGGGTTGACGGTGTTGATTTTCGGTGCAGTGGTCATCAGCAGCGTTGACACGCTCCTGCGTCCGGTTCTGCTGGGTAGAGATATCCGGATGCATTCACTGCTGATTTTTTTATCCACTCTGGGTGGGCTATCGCTTTTCGGCTTCAGCGGTTTCGTGCTGGGGCCGGTCATCGCTTCGCTGTTTTTGGCGATCTGGAAGCTGTTTGCCGAACTCTACCGTCAGGAAGAAGCGCAAAATCAGGATTCCCCGTGATTGATGGTGTCTCCGAGTGATCGCCGCGCCTGACGGAGGGCATTCAGGGGGTGAGCAAAAAGCGCCAGGGTGCGTCGCGGTCTTGCGGCTGCGCGTAAGCGATGCCGATCCGGGGCGTGGCGAGAATTTGACCGGGGCGGGCAGACGGCGCATCCTCGACCCACAGCTTCCGGGCTGTCGTCACATCCCACCCGTTGAGTTTCAGATCGATGGCCAGCGCCTGGCAGAGCTTTGCCGGACCGTCCGTCAGTTGCGGCCCCGTTTTCTTTCTTCGATTTTCCATGATCCGGACGCCTTCTTGCGCTTGGACGGCCCGGATCAGCACGGCGCATGGGGCGCCTTCCGGTTCGGTGACCAGATTCAGCAGGTAGTGCATGCCGTAGGTGAAATAAACGTAGGCGTGGCCGGGCGGACCGAACATCACAGCGTTGCGTTTGGTTTGCCCCCGGTGCGCATGACAGGCGCTGTCGAAGCGGCCGCAATACGCTTCGGTTTCAACAATGATACCGGACAAGGTATGGCCGTTTAGCCGGCGGACCAGCTTTTTACCCAGGAGTTCACGGGCCACAACAATCGTGTCGCGCGCGAAAAACTTTCTGCCCAAAGGTATTTTGCGTTGTTCCATCGGGGCGGTGATTCTCCGGATTTGATCTTGACTTCATTGCAGGATCGTTTTAAGAGCTCCTCCTAATCTTGAAAAACGCGGTTTGTCAATGCCGGCGGAATTGCAAATGGGCTTGCAAGGCTGTGCGAAACCCGGTTCGCAGTGCAAAACACATTACACGAAACAAAGCGGCAAGAGGGTGGCGAGTGCCGAAAGGCGGACAACGAAAAATCAGTGGTTTTGAGTTGTTATGGCCTTTCGGAAAAAGACGGTTGAATGGCATGGATTGTGCCTTAAGGCCGCACGTTCGCCTGTGTTCAACACACGGTATTTATTTCAGGAGAGCAATGCATGAGTGAAGGTAAAGCAGCAGTGGTTGTCTTTCCCGGCCAGGGATCGCAACGACCCGGAATGGGAAAGGATTTTTTCGATGCGATGCCGGTTTGCCGACAAGTCTATGAAGAAGCGTCCGACGCTTTGGGGTTGGATGTGGCCTCCCTTTGTTTTGAAGAGGATCCGCGTTTGAATCTCACGGAATACACGCAGCCCGGCATCGTCACGACCGAAATCGCCATGATGCGCGGACTTGCCGAGCGGTTCGGGTTTCGGGCCGACTATTTCGGCGGGCATTCGCTGGGGGAGTTTACGGCGCTGACCGCGGCCGGTGTGATGCCTTTTGCCGATACGGTCAAGATTGTCCGCGAGCGCGGGAAGCTGATGCAGCAGGCGGTTCCCGTCGGCGTCGGATCGATGGCGGCGGTGATTTCGGAAGGCGTTGACGTTGAAGCGCTTCGCCGGGCGTTCGACGGATTGCCCATTGATCTGGCCAACATCAATTCAGCCAATCAGGTGGTGATCAGCGGCCGGGCGGATGCGTTGCCTGAGGCGGAAAGCCGCGTTAAAGCTTTGTTTGCTCCTCCTAAAACTTGCCGGTTTGTGCAGCTCAACGTGAGCGCGCCCTTCCACAGCCGGTTTATGCAAGTCATCGAAGAGCCCTTTACCGGCGTGCTTCGGGATTATGCCGGTTCATTCAATGTTCAAAATGCGCCGCGAGTGACGTCGAATTATTCCGGAACCTATCATGAAGCGTCGCTTGATGTCGTTATCGGCAATCTGGTCAGTCAGTTGTCCCATTCCGTGCGCTGGCGCGACAACATGCAGGCGTTGGCTTCGCGGGCCTTGCAGGTTTACGAAGTCGGTCCGGGCCGTCCCCTGAGGGAGTTTTTCAAGACGATCGGCGTGACGTGCGAATCCGTCACCGGACTGTCCGCAGCGGAAAAAACCTTTGCAAAAACCTGATCTGTGAAGATCAAACGACTCATGAGGATATAACGAAAGGAACATCATGGACTTAAGTTTCAGCGAGACTCAAATTCAATACGTGGAAACCGTGCGCAAGCTGGTGAAAAACGAAATCACGCCCCATATTCTGGAGCTGGAAAAAGCGCATCACTTTCCCTGGGCGATCATCAACAAGGCCTGGGAGATGGGCGTCATCAATTTATCCATTCCCGAATCGGTTAAGGGATTTGACATCGATATTTTCACCACGGCGCTCATCATTCAGGAAATATCCTACGGCGACACCGGCATTTCGACCTCCGCGATGTGCAACGATCTGGCTAATGTGGTGATCAGTCAGCACGGCACGGATGAACAAAAGGAACGCTTTCTGCGGCCGTTTGTCGAAAAGCCGCTTCTGGCGTCGTTTTGTCTGACCGAGCCGGGCGCGGGCTCCGACAACTCGCTTATGACGAGCTTTATCGCCAAGCGCGACGACGGCACGTATGTCTTAAACGGCGCCAAGTGTTTTATCACCAACGCCTCCTACGCGTCGCAGTTTACCGTGCTTTGCAAAGTGGGCAAGCCCGCCAGCAACTTCATGGCCTGCGTGGTGATTCCGGTGGAGCCGGTGACCTCCGTCGAGTTGCCGGATGTGGGCAACGCACCCCGGGAAATCGATGTGCCGACCGGCGGGAAAATCATTATCGGCAAGCCCGAAGACAAGCTGGGGCAGAGGTTGTCCAATACCGCCACCGTCACTTTTGAGGACGTCGTCATTCATCCGGATCAGATCATCGGCGACCGCCGCTTCGGCTTCAAGTACATTGTCGATGTGCTGGACTACGCCCGCCCGATGGTCGCCGCCATCGGTCTGGGACTCGCCAAGCGCGCGCTCGACGTGACCCTGGAGTACACCCGCGAACGCAAACAGTTCGGTCAGCGCCTCTGCGATCTGCCGGTGGCCCGCGACATGATTACGACCATGTGGAAGAAAGTCGAACTCGCGGAATTGTCGCTGATGAAGGCTGCCTGGAAAATCGTCACGAAAGCCGACGACGCGGGTATTTACGCCTCCCTGGCCAAAAATACCTGTGCGGAAGCAGCGCTGTTTTGCGCCAACGAAGGCCTGCATCTTCACGGCGGCTATGGTTTCACCACCGACTATGAAATTTCAAAGCTGGCGCGAGACGCGCATATCATTGACATTTATGAAGGCGTCCGCGAGGTTCAGAACATGATTATCGGACGGGAGATCGTTTAAACATGTTGTACCTGCACGGCATGGGGCATTTCAATCCGGAGGAGGTGATCTCCAACCGGTTTTTGGAAGATCTGGATATCGGGACGAGCAATGAATGGATTCTCGATCGGGTCGGGATTATAAATCGCCGGACCGTGCTGCCGCTCGACTACATCCGGCAAACCAAGAATGCCGACTACCGTGAAGCCTATGCCGTGAGGCGTTATAACAACGCCCAGATGGCGGCCCTCGCCGCGCGCCTGGCTTTGGACCGGGCCGGGCTTTCTCTCAGCGATATCGGCATGATTGTGGCGGGAAGTTCGTCTCCTGATCATATCGCGCCTGCCGAGTCGTCTTCGATTGCGGCCGAACTGGGCATTGAGGTGCCGTGTCTGGATATGAATTCGGCGTGCAGTTCCTTCGGGATGCAGATCAATTTTTTATCCAAAATGCAGCCGGATACCCTGCCGCCCTATGTTTTGGTGGTGGATTCCGAAACGTTGACCAAAGCCGTCAATTACGCGGATCGTTCCATGGCGGTGTTGTTCGGCGATGGAAGCGCCGCCGCGGTTGTCTCATCAACGGTGCGGTCGCGGGCGGCATTTCGCGACTGTACGTTCGCGTCTAGGCCGTCGGCCTGGGAAAAGGTCGGTATCAACCATCTTTGGCGATTCTATCAGGACGGCAACGCCGTCCAGGGATTTGCGATCCGGACGACCACCGAAGGCGTCAAGCGTTTTCAGGAAATCGCCGGCGCCCAGGCGCAGCGTTTTATTTTTATCGGCCATCAGGCCAACTTGAGCATGCTGACCACCGTCTGCGAGCGGACGGGGATTCTTCCGGAGCATCATTGGTTCGGCGTGGATCAGTTCGGCAATACCGGATGCGCCAGTGCGCCGTCGGTTTTGTCTGCGCATTGGGAGGATCTGCAAGCCGGAGATTGCGTGGCTTTGTCGATTGTCGGGGCGGGTCTGTCGTGGGCGCACATTTTGTTGAAAGTCGAGGATGAAAAAAATGGATAAACCGGTTGCACTGGTGACGGGAGGCGCCACGGGCATCGGCGCGGCCTGCTGCCGCGCTCTGGCCGCGGAAGGATTTCGCGTAGGGATTCATTACCGTAAAAGCGCCGCAAAAGCGCAGGCGCTTCTTGATGAGGTGGGGGATGGCTTTTTGGTTCAGGCCGATCTGGCGCAGATCGAGCAGATTGACGCCATGGTCGCGGGACTTAAAGAGACGGCAGGGCGGGTCGATGTGCTGGTTAACAACGCCGGTCAGTCAATCAATGCCGACATTATCACGATGAAGGTGGAGCAGTTCGACGAGCAGCGCTCCTTGTCCCGCGGCGTCTGGTATCTGACGAAAAGAATTCTTCGGCAGTTCATGATGCGAGCCAAAGCAGGCCGCGTGATCACTATTTCAAGCGTTGTCGGACATACCGGCAATCCCGGTCAGATCGCTTACACAATGGAAAAAGCGGCGCTGGATGCTTTTACGAAATCCCTGGCTCAGGAAATGGCCGGCCGCAACATTTTGATCAATTCCGTGGCGCCGGGGTTTATCGAGACGGATATGACCGAAGAGCTGCCTGCGGACGTCAAAGACCGGATTCTGTCCAACATTCCGTTGGGGCGCATCGGAAGGCCCCAAGAGATCGCCGACGTGGTCGCGTTTTTGGCGACGAAAGGAACCTACATTCACGGCTGCGTCCTTCATGTCAACGGAGGCCTTTATGGAGGCTGATGCCGGCGTCATCGAAGAAGTGCTGCGTCTCGTGCCGCAGCAGAAACCGTTTCGCTTCATCGATGAGATCCTGTCTTTGAGCGAAGAGCAAATTGTCGGGGCTTACCGGTTTCGCGAAGACGAGTTTTTTTATCCCGGCCATTTCCCCGGCCGGCCGATCACCCCGGGTGTGATCCTGGTGGAATCCATGGCGCAGATCGGCGTGGTGGCCTACGGTATGTATCTTCTGTCCTGTTCGAAAAAGGTGCGGCCCAGTGAAATGAAAGGCCCGCTCAGCCTGTTTTCACTTGCGGAAGATATTGAATTTAAGGGCATTGTGAAGCCCGGCGAGCGGGTGATCGTCAAAGGGAAGAAGATATACATGCGCAAAGGCGCACTAAAGGTTGAGACCGTGATGGAACGGGAAAACGGAGACGTGGTGTGCACGGGAAAATTAGCGGGAATGGGAGTGGAAACATGAGAAAAAGAGTGGTGGTGACGGGAATGGGTGTCGCGGCGCCCAACGCGCACGGACTGGATAACTTTGAAAAAGCGTTGCGCGAGGGGAAATCCGGTATTCGGCTCATTCCTCAACTGGATGAAATGAAGTTCGGATGCCAGATCGCCGGGGTTCCTGAAAATTTTGAGGAAATTCGGAAAAGTTATTTTGACCGCGAGAAACTGATGTCGATCAACGACAATATCGGTTACGCGTCGGTTTCGGCGGTGGACGCCTGGCGGGATGCGGGCTTTGATCTGACGGACGGCGACGACGAAACGGTGGACTGGGATACCGGCGTAATCGCCGGTTCGGGGATTGGCGGAATGGACACGATTGCTCTCAATGTCGTTCCCACGATCAACGAAGGGCGGGTCCGCCGACTGGGAAGCCGCGTCGTGGAACAGGTCATGAACAGCGGAACCAGCGCGAGAATTGCCGGCTTGATCGGCGCGGGCAACCAGGTGACCTCGAACTCATCGGCTTGCTCAACCGGCAACGAAGCGATCATCGATGCGCTGTGGCGCATCCGGATGGGACTGGCCAAACGGATGGTGGCCGGCGGTTCCGAAGGCGCCTCTCCGTATATCTGGGGCGGGTTTGACGCGATGCGTGTTCTTGCCCGAAAGTTCAATGATAACCCACCGGCCGGATCGCGGCCGATGTCGGCTTCCGCCTGCGGCTTTGTCCCGGGGTCCGGCGGCGCAATGCTGGTTTTGGAAGAACTGGAGACAGCGCTGGCCCGGGGCGTGCGAATCTACGCGGAAATCGTCGGCGGGTACGTCAATTGCGGCGGGCAAAGGATGGGCGGGTCGATGACCGCGCCGAATCCGATAGGCGTTCAGCGCTGTATTCGCGGTGCTGTGGCGGATGCGGGGATCGCGCCGTCTGAAATTGACGCGATCAACGGTCACCTGACGGCCACTTACGCCGATCCGCATGAAGTGAAAAACTGGGCGGCGGCCCTCGAACGAACGCCGGAGAACTTTCCTTACATCAACGCGACCAAATCCATGGTCGGGCATTGCCTGGGCGCGGCCGGGGCGGTGGAAAGCGTGGCGGCAGTGCTGCAGGTTTATAAGGCTTTTCTGCATCCCTCCATCAATTCCGAAGACGTGCATCCGGAGATTGCCCAGTTCGCGCCGAAAATTCCGCAGACCTGCATGGCGTATCCGGAACTCAAGTATCTGGCCAAGGCCGGCTTCGGCTTTGGAGATGTCAACAGCTGCATCATCTTTAAAAAATGGGAAAACAAATAATCATTAAAGGAGTGGCAAACAATGGATGACAAAAAGATTTTTGATGAAATGGTGAATATTTTGAAAGCGTACACCAAGGACGCGGCGCTTCTGGAGAAAGCGACTCTCGAGACGCATATTTTGAATGATCTGAAAGTCAACTCCGCGCGCCTGGTGGACGTCATCATCAAATGTGAAGACGTCTTCGGCATCAGCGTGGACGATGATGAAGCGGACAAAATCCGCACCATCGGCGATGCCGTGAAAATCATTAAACAGAAGCTCGGGTAAAAAGTTATGGATAAGCGATCGATCTTTTCCCTGCGGTTGCAGGAGTTTTTAGGGCGGCTGGGCATCGTCTTTGTCGCGCCTTTTTACTTTTTGATCGCGCGTTTGTTGTTTTACCGCGTCCGGAATCTGCGCGAAATCCGCCGCCAGTGCGCCGAGGCTTTCTCGGCGCACGACGGGCCGTGGATCATCTGCGCCAATCACCTGACGATGATCGATTCATTTATTTTAAGCTATGCCGCCTTCAGCTTCGGCAGTCACTTTACACAATTTAAGCGATTGCCGTGGAATCTGCCCGAGCGGCGGAATTTCCAGAGCAATATTTTTCTTGCCGTCTTGTGTTATCTGTCCAAGTGCATTCCGATCGACCGGGGGGGGCCGCGTGAAAAGACGAAAAAGACGCTGGAAAAATGCGTTTATCTTCTGCGGGACGGCCAGACGGTCATGATTTTTCCCGAAGGAGGAAGATCGCGGACCGGCCGGGTTGATCGCGAAAACTTCTCTTACGGTGTCGGGCGTTTCATCAACGACGTGGAAAATTGCAAGGTTTTGTGCATGTATCTGCGTGGCGATAAACAGCGGAAGTATGGCCTGATCCCGGCCTGGGGGGATAAGTTTTACACGCGCGTGGACATTTTCTCGCCTGAACGACTCGAAGGCACCGGTCTACGCGTGCAGCGCGAGTATGCGGCCCAGATTATCGAGAGGCTGGCCAATATGGAGGAAGAATATTTTGCCGTACGTGGGCAACGATCTCGTGGATTTAAACTGTCCGGAGAACCGAAAAAAGGGTCGGGATTCGCGTTACCAGGAGAAAATCCTCACCGGTCCTGAAATCGACAGCTTACGCTCGGCTTCCGATGCCGACGCCGCTCTGTGGGTTTTTTGGGCCTGTAAGGAAGCCGCCTATAAAGTGCTTTGCAAGCAAACCCCCGGCGCGGCCTTTGTGCCGCGCCGTTGGTTTGTCGAGCATCCGGAAGCCTTGGCGACGCTTTCTCCCGGAGAATCGGCAGTAAGCAGAATCCGAATTTCCGATCAGCATTCCCTGTGCGTCAATCTGTTGCGCTTCAGTGATCATATCCACTGCGTTGCAGTGGACGCCCCCGAAGGCCTAAGCCGCGCCCGGTATGAGGTTGCACCCATCCCGACCGCCGGGACGGACCCATCCGTTTTCATCCGGCGCAGACTCATCGCCCGTCTGGCCGCCGAATGGAATTTGGCCCAGGCCGATTTCGCAATCGTTCGAGAGCCCAAAAGCGGAGAACTGGGGCCGCCGCGTCTTTTTTGTGACGGAGTGTGGTCGGGCCTGGATATCAGCCTCAGCCATGACGGTTTGTTTGCGGCCTATGCCTATCTCGGCTGTGAGGATTCAAAACCAAAAGGATAATGGGTTGTTATGTTTTTTTTCTTGTGCTAAAAGCGTCCGGGTTGACTAATCTTGAAACAGGGGGACATTTCATGGAGATCCAAGAGGTTGTGGCACTGGTGACTGGCGGAGCGTCCGGTTTGGGCGAGGCGACGGTCAGGGCGCTTGCGGCATTCGGCGCGAAAGTCGTCATTGTGGATGTGGATGCGGTCAAAGGCGAGAAAGTGGCTGAATCGGGCGACGGGAACATTCTTTTTGTCCGGGGCGATGTCATTCATGAAGAGGATATATACACTGCTGTCGGGAAAACCATAAAGCATTTCGGACGAATCAATGCAGCGGTCAACTGTGCCGGCATTCCGGACGCAGGCAAGGTCCTGGGGAAAAAAGGGCCATTGCCGCTAGCATCCTTTAATAAGGTCATTGGGGTCAACCTCGTGGGGACGATGAATGTCATTCGCCTGGCCGTCGAGCAGATGGTGAACAACGACCCCAATGCCGAAGGCGAAAGAGGTGTGATTGTTAATACCGCGTCGATTGCGGCTTTTGACGGCCAGATCGGGCAGGCGGCTTACTGCGCGTCCAAAGGCGGCATCGTCGGCATGACGCTGCCGATCGCCCGGGAATGCGCCGAATACGGCGTTCGGGTTGCGACCATTGCACCGGGCCTTTTCGATACGCCGTTGATGGCGGGACTGCCTCCGGCGGTCAAAGAAGATATGGCCAAAGGCGTTCCCTTTCCGCGAAGGCTGGGAAAGCCTCATGAATTTGCGAAGATGGTTTTGCATGTCATAGAGAATCCGATGCTCAACGGGTGTTGCATCCGGCTCGACGGCGCTTTGAGGATGCCTCCCCGGTAATTCAGGGCTCGAATGAGACGATAGTAAAAAAATTAAGGATTTTTATCCGTTTTGCCGATACAGACTGCATGTTTGCGGCGCATTCCGTTTATTCTGTCCGCATTTTGCGAATCGAAAGGATTTATGGATACCCACTGCACGGATTCGGCGATTTTCTTTCAAGTGTTCGATATGGTGGATATCGGACTGGTCATTTTGGACCGCGATCTGAAGGTGCGTCATTGGAACCGCTGGATGGAGCTCCACAGCGGCGTCAGGCCGGATCAGATCGTCGGATCCTATGTTTTTGATTTTTTTCCGAATCTCAAGCGCCCCCGCTTTTTAAACAACTGCAAAGCGGTTTTAACCTTCGGCAATTTTTGCTTTTTTTCTCAGAAGCTCCATCATTATCTCTTTCCTTTCCGCCCCATCAGCACCTTCGATTCGGAATTTAAAAATATGCAGCAAAGTTGCACGATGGGACCCTTGCGCAATTCGGAAGGAGGTATTGATTACATTTTTATCGCCGTCCATGATGTGACCGAAAGCGTCAATTTCGAGCGGAAACTCGTGGCGCTCAACATGATTGATGCATTGACGGGCATCAATAACCGCCGCTCGCTGGAGAGTCACCTCAAAGATGAAGTGGACCGCTACAAGCGTTATGGACGGCCGCTGAGCCTGATCATGTTCGACATTGATCATTTCAAAGACATCAACGACACGCATGGACATCAATGCGGGGACTTCATTCTGCAGGAGATTGCGGCGATTATCCAACGCTCGATCCGCACCGAAGACATTCTGGGCCGATACGGCGGCGAAGAGTTCTGCTGTCTGTTGCCGGAGACGCCACTGGCATCAGCCGCCGTTTTGGCGGAGCGATTTCGGGAGAAAATCGCAAAAACGACTTTCAATTACGCTTGCGCAGATATTAGTGTGACGATCAGTTTGGGCGTGTCTTCCATGACGCAGGAAGTCGTTTCCGCCGAGATGTTGCTCAAAAAAGCGGATGAGGGATTATATCGGGCAAAGAACGCCGGACGCAACAAGACCGTTGTTCAGGCCTGAACAAATCCGGCTTGAAAAAAGTATCGATTCCGGGTTACAAAAAACCGCTTTTTCCCGGCGGGTGCGAGCGCTGATATCGGACAAGGAGATGGCTATGATCAAAAAGATTTTGATTGTCGATGATTCGCCGGTGTCCATCAGAATCATGAAAAGCTGCATTCCGAAAGATCAAGGCTACGAACTGTTTGACGCGGCCGATGGACAGCAGGGAGTCGATAAATTCCTCGAAATTCGGCCGGACATGACGTTTATGGACTTAACCATGCCGGTCATGAACGGCTTTGAGGCGCTGGAATCCATTCTGAAGATCGATCAGAAGGCCATCGTGGTGATCGCGACCGCCGATGTCCAGATCAAAGCCATTGCCAGGGCACACGATCTGGGCGCTTTTTCCGTCATCAAAAAACCCCCCACCAAAGACAATATTGCCGCCGCCATCGCCGAGGTGGAGAAAGCGCTTGCGCAGAGAGGATAGACGATGACGCCCGTTGAACATGCTGATATCATAACTGCTGAAGAAACCGACATCCTTCAGGAGATCATGAACATCGCCTTTGGTCGGGCCGCATCCGACCTGGCTGAATACATTGATATCTTCGTCATTCTCAGCGTGCCGTTTATCAAACTGCTGCATGCCTCGGATCTTCCTCCTTATATCAATTCCGAAATCAAGGATTATGACAAGATCTCGTTAGTCGAGCAGAATTTTTGGGGAAAGTTTAAGGGCAGCGCTTTTTTAGTGTTTCCGGCCGACAGCGGCAAAAAAATTCTTTCTCTGCTGGACGGGTCCGAAGGCCATTTCGAATCCGACCCGATCTATGAACTGGAGAAGGAGACGTTCCGCGAAGTCGGAAATATACTCATCGGCGCCTGCATCGGGAAAATTGCCGAACTTCTGGGGGACGTGATCACTTACTCGCCGCCTCGGGTCGTGGTGGAGCGCAATCAGCGCGGCGTGATTGCCGAGTGTCTGTTCGCGCCGGACAGTTATGCAATCGTGCTTCGCACGATGTTTCATTTCAACGATCAGAACGTCAGCGGTTACCTTTTTATCGTGACCAGCCAGGAATCCTTCGGTTGGCTCAAAACCGCGCTGAACAACTTTCTGGCTCAATACGAATGCTGAACATCCAGGACATTACTTCCGGCGCCTGCTGGCTCCCTGAAGATTTTTTTTGCGAAGTTTCACCGGCGCCGCCTCGCGTTTGCGCATTCTAAGGTTGATCATTTCCACGGACACGGAAAACGCCATCGCGAAATAGATGTAGCCTTTGGGCACGTGGACGTCGAACCCTTCCACAATCAGCGTGGCGCCGACCAGAATCAGAAACGACAAAGCCAGAATCTTGATTGTAGGATGCGCGTCGACAAAATCGGCAATGGCTTTCGCCGCCAGCAGCATCACGCAAACGGCCAGCACGATGGCAATGGCCATGATTGAAAGATGCTGGGCCAGCCCCACCGCCGTAATGACGGAATCCAGGGAAAAAACAATATCCAGAACCGCAATTTGGACCAGCACCGCGGCCAGTGTGGCGTTTTGAATCAGAGGTTTTTTCTCGCCGACTCCCTCAAGGCTCACGTGGATTTCATGAGTGGCTTTGGCCAGCAGGAAAAGACCGCCGCCGATTAAAATTATGTCGCGTCCTGAAATCTCCACGCCGAAAACGCTGAAAAGCGGATGGACGAGCCTTGAAATCCAGACAATGGAGAACAACAGCGCCAGGCGCATGATCATGGCCAAAAGAAGGCCGATCCGGCGGGCGAAGTTTCTTTTTTCGGCAGGCAGGCGCCCCACCAATATCGAGATGAAGATAATATTGTCAATGCCCAGAACGATTTCCAGGGCGGTGAGCGTCGCGAGCGCCACCCAGGCTTCAGGCGAGGTCAACCACACAAACATAACCTTGCTCCGTCCGTAAAAGATTAATATTCGATGCCCGCGCGGTCTTTGATGCCGGCCGCGTAATGATGCTTGATTTCCTTCACTTCGCTGACCGTGTCGGCAAGTTTGATTAGTTCTTTCGGCGCGTAGCGGCCGGTGAGAATCAGATCCACCGACGCCGGCCGGTTGGCAATCAGATCCAGCACATCCTGAAGGGGAATCAGGTTGAAATCCACGGCCACGTTGATTTCATCAAGAATGACCATGTCGTATTTTCCTGACGAGACGGCTTTTTGGACTTCGGCGAATCCTGTGCGGGCGAGCTCAATGTCAATGGGGGCGGGGTTGCCGCGCATGACGAAACTGTCGAGCCCGGAGCGCCGGAGAGTGAGCCGCGGCAGGTATTTTTCAGCAGCCAGGAATTCGCCGTAGTCGCGGCCCTTCATGAACTGCATGATGAAAACTTTGTAGCCCTGACCGACGGCGCGCAGCGCCTGGCCGAAGGCGGACGTGGTTTTGCCTTTGCCGTTGCCTGTGATGACAATGACCAGGCCGCGGTTTGTGGGCGCGGTTTTTGTTGGGTTTTGGCGAGCGGACGGCGTCTTTTTCACTGCAGGTTTCTTTTTTGAAATCGTCATTAAAGCCCTCCTGACTTCATAAAGCGTTTAGCGACGGCTTCGGCCTCCGTGTAGGGGTCGGATTCGCGGTTTTTCACCCGATCCGTCATTTTGGACAGTTCGCCCGAAGCGATGAGCCTGGCGAGCACCGGTTCGAGAATCGAAGTTTTGAGCGCGTCTGTGACTTCCATAAGTGCTTTGCGCTCCATGCGTTGGGCCAGTTGTCCACTCACAATCAGGTGGTCGTGATGCTCCAGGACTTTTCTCGCGAGCTCGGCGGTTTTGGCGGCGAAGCCTTCCGGTTCATAGAGATTGCCGATGGACACGATCGGCGGACGCCAGCCGTTTTCCGCTAGGGGCGTCGCGGAAAGAAGCGCCGCGAGCTCCGTTTGCAGCTGTTTCGCGCCGGGGCGATCCGCCTTATTGACGGCGAACACATCGGCGATTTCCATAATGCCCGCCTTCATGGTCTGGATTTCATCGCCCATGCCCGGCACTAAAACGACGATCACGCTGTGAGCGTGGTTGATAATGTCGAGTTCCTGCTGGCCGATGCCGACGGTTTCAACGATAATCACGTCTTTGCCCATCGCTTCCAGAACGTGAATCGCATCGCCTGCAGCCTGGGATAAGCCGCCCAACGCGCCTCGCGTGGCGAGCGACCGGACAAAAACGCCGTCATCCTCGGCGTGGCGGAGCATCCGGACACGGTCGCCCAAAATCGCCCCGCCGGTGAAGGGGCTGGTCGGATCGACGGCCAGAACGCCGACGGTTTTGTCATGCTTGCGGAATTCCGCGATGAGCGCGTCGGTGAGGGTGCTTTTGCCCGCGCCCGGTGAACCGGTGATGCCGACAATGAAGGATTTGCCCGTGTGGACAAAGAGATTTTTAAGCCTGGGGCGCGCCTGCGGCAGCTTGTCTTCCAGATCGCGGATCAGGCGCGAGGCGGTTCGGACGTCGCCCGCGCAGATTTTGGTTGTGGTGTCCATGTGGCGACAACTTTTTCTAAAGACGGGTTTTGACGTGCTCGCGGATCCAATCCACGATGGAGTCCAAAGACGCGCCCGGGGTGAAAATGGCCTGAATGCCCGCGTCGTAGAGCATCTGGAAGTCCTGCTCGGGAATGATGCCCCCGCCGATGACCATGATGTCGTCGGCGTTTTTTTCACGAAGCAGCTCGACCACACGCGGGAATAAAACGCGGTGCGCGCCGGACAGACAACTCAGTCCCACCAAATCCACGTCTTCCTGAATGGCCGCCGCCGCGACCTGCTCCGGCGTCTGGTGGCAGCCGGTGTAAATGACTTCAAAGCCCGCGTCGCGGAAACAACGCGCGAGCACGCGCGCGCCGCGGTCGTGGCCGTCAAGGCCGGGCTTGGCCACCATCACCCGAATTTTTCTTTCCGACATAACTGTATCTCCTCAGAATGCAGGCAACGGTCGCGGCCGTTGCCTGCGATGAATTAATATAGGCCGGGATCCCGATACTCCCCGTAAACGCCGCGATACACGTCGCAGATTTCCTGCTTGGTCGCGAGGTTTTTTACCGCCTCGATGACATAGGGCATGACATTGTCGCCGTTTTTGCAGGCCGTGCGAATATCCGCAAGCGACTGGGAAACCGCTTTACTGTCACGGCGTCGGCGGATGTCTTGAAGACGGCGGATCTGCTCGTCGCCCACGCTTTCGTCGATTTCCACCATCGGCACGGCGTGCTGCGCTTCGGTGACGTATTTGTTCACGCCCACCATGATCTTTTCTTTGGTTTCAATCTGGCGCTGGAATTTGTACGCCGCATCCGCGATTTCCATTTGCGGAAAGCCTTTTTCAATGGCCGCCACCATGCCGCCCATCGCGTCGATTTTTTCAATGTAGTCCCAGGTTTTTTCCTCGATGTCGTTGGTGAGCGATTCCACAAAGTAGGAGCCGGCCAGCGGATCGATGGTGTTGATCACGCCGGTTTCTTCGGCGAGAATCTGCTGGGTGCGCAGCGCCACTTCCACCGCGTGATCCGACGGCAGACAGAACACTTCGTCAAGGGAGTTGGTGTGCAGCGACTGCGTGCCGCCTAAAACGCCGGCCAGGGCTTCAATGGCTGTGCGCACGACGTTGTTGTAGGGCTGCTGCGCGGTGAGTGAACAGCCTGCTGTCTGTGTGTGGAACCGCATCCACATCGAGCGGGGATTCTTCGCGCCGAAACGGTCGCGCATCACCTTGGCCCAGATGCGGCGGGCCGCCCGCAGCTTGCAGATTTCCTCAAAGAAATCGATATGCGCGTTGAAGAAAAACGACAGACGCGGCGCAAAGTCATCCACGTCGAGCTTTTTGCGTCGGATCACGTCTTCGACATATTCAATGCCGTCGCGAAGGGTAAAGGCCAACTCCTGCACGGCGGTCGCGCCCGCCTCGCGGATATGATAGCCGCTGATGCTGATCGTGTTCCAGCGCGGCACGTATTTCGCACCGAATTCCACCGTGTCGCTGATGAGTTTTACCGACGGCTCCGGTGGGCACATGAAGGTTTTCTGGGCGATGAATTCTTTGAGCATATCGTTTTGAATCGTGCCGCCGATTTTGCTAAGCGGCACACCCTTGATGTCGGCCGCCGCGCAATACATCGCCCACAACACCGTTGCCGGCGGATTGATGGTCATGGAGGTGGTCACCTGATCCAGCGGAATGCCGTCGATAAGCGCCAGAAAATCCTCCAGCGTGTCGATGGCCACACCGCATTTGCCCACTTCGCCCAAGGACCGGGGCGAGTCGCTGTCGTAGCCCATAAGGGTCGGAAAATCAAACGCGGTGGAAAGCCCTGTCTGGCCTTCGCGCAGAAGCATGTGCCAGCGGGCGTTGGTGTCTTGCGCCGATCCCATGCCGGAAAACATCCGGAAGGTCCAATGGCGGCCGCGGTAACCTGTGACCTGGTTTCCCCGCAGATACGGAAACTCGCCCGGCGCGCCGATGTCGCGGCCGAAGTCCATATTCGCGATGTCTTCAGGGGTGTAGAGCCGTTGAATGTCCAGATCCGATACGGTCGAGAAGCGCGCCTTCTGGTCGGGATTGTTTTTGAGCGATTTTTGGACGTCGCCGGTCCATTTTTCCGTTAATTGTTTTGATGTTTTTAATGTTTCATCCGAGAAATACACGCTATTTGGCCTCCTTGCCCGCAGGGGTGATCCTTACGGCGAAAAAATTACATGCAACTACCTTGAATGCTTTGAGTTTGTCAAGGATATAATCGTAGAGGGAAAAGGGGGTTGCGCCCCATTTGCCAAAGTAAAAAAACGCCCGGTGCGGCTAGGCCGCACCGGGCGCCATGTGTTTGATCGCTGATTGCGACTACAGGGCTCTGACGTTTTCCGCTTCAAGGCCTTTTTTGCCCTGAGCGACATCGAAGCTCACGCGCTGACCCTCAGCAAGCGTTTTGAAACCGCTGGACTGAATGGCGCTGAAGTGCACGAAAATGTCGCTTCCGCCCTCTTGCTCGATGAAGCCGAAGCCCTTGCGTTCGTTGAACCACTTTACTTTACCTTCTGACATAGTGCTGATCCTCCTTTCACAAATTTCCAAAGTCGAATCATCACTCGTGACGCCTGTAAAAAAACCGCCCGTTCTAGACTACCTTGGCGGCCGATCTCAAAGTACATCAAAATGACTCTATTCAACTTAGTCCTTCGCTTCTTATACCCTTGACCTTGCGAAGTTGGAAGGGACGCTATGTCAGTTGGCCGCTTTAGTCAAGCTTTATTTTTGTGTCCGATTTCGCCGTGCTTAATTTTTGCGAAAAAACATGTTATGGCTTTGCCGCTTGTATTCTTGACGCACCGTCCGGCGGCCTTATATTGATCCGAGTGCCCGCCGGCGCCGAATATTTTTGAAGGAGAAAGTAAATGACCGCTTCTGAAAACCGCCCCACGAAATTTGCCGGGGCCGCCAAGTATGTTCTGGATGAGGAACTTGCCAAGATTGTCAATATTTCCATGGCGCTGGAGATGCCGCTTTTGCTCAAGGGCGAGCCGGGAACAGGCAAAACCATGCTCGCGCACGCGATCGCCGAAAGTCTGCGGATGCCGCTGACTATTCTTAACGTAAAATCCAGCATGAAACTGATTGACGCTTTGTATCAGTACGATACGCTCACGCGCTTAAACGACAGCCGTTTTGCCGATTCCGGCCGGAATGTGAGCAATATTGAAGAGTACATCAAGATGGGCAAGATCGGTCAGGCCTTTACGGCGGATAAAAAAGTCGTTTTGCTCATTGACGAGATCGACAAGGCCGACACGGATTTCCAAGACGACATGCTCGACATCCTCGACCAGATGCAGTTCGACATCATGGAAATCGACCGCACGGTGAAAGCCAAACACAGACCGGTGATCGTCATTACGTCCAATGCCAAAAAGGATCTGTCCGACCCGTTTCTGGGGCGCTGCAACTTCCATCACATCGCCTTTCCGGACCGCGATATGATGCGCAAGATCATCAGCGTTCATTTTCCCGAGCTCAATAAGGATTTGACGGCCGCCTGCCTGGAGACGTTCTACCGCCTGCGCGAGGTGCGCGGCGTGGAGAAGAAACCCGCCACCCGCGAACTGATCAATTGGATGCGCGCGCTGCAGGCCGATCCCGATTTCAATGTCAAGTCGCTCAAATCGGCTAATGTGCCTTTCTTAGGCGTCTTGTTCAAGAAAAGCACGGATCTGTACCTGGCATCTCATCAGTAAAGGCGGCACGGCATGTTTGTGAATTTCTTTTATACGCTGCGTGACCGCGGCATTCCGGTAACGCCCACGTCGTTTCTTCGGCTGCAAAAAGCGCTGGGACTGGGGCTGATCCGGACGCTTGACGATTTTTACTGCGTCACGCGCGCCTTGTTGGTTAAAAGCGAGCGTTATTTCGATATCTACGATCAGGCCTTTGCCGTGGCGTTTCGCGGGATGACCGAAACGGATCTGACCGATACGGAGCTTTCCGAGTCCATCCGCGCGATGCTTTCCGAGTGGCTCAAAGACCCGGGCGATGTGGCCCGCGCGCTGGGGCTTTCCGAAGAGCAGGTCAAACAGATGACGCCCGAGGAACTGGTCGAGCATTTTATGAAACGCCTCAAGGAACAGACCGAGGCGCACCACGGCGGCAATTACTGGATCGGTTCGCACGGCACATCGCCTACGGGGCATTCCGGTTATCACCCCGGCGGCATGCGCGTGGGAGGGGAATCGCGCAACAAATCCGCTATTAAAGTCGCCCTGGAGCGGCGATTCCGCGACTATTCCCAGTCGGGGCCCATCACCGCCTCCCAGATGGGCGAGGCGCTAAAAAGGCTGCGGCATCTAACGCCGTCAGGGCCGCGGGATATCGTCAATATTGATGAAACGATCCGCCAGACGATGCGCAACGCCGGCGAAATCGAGATTGTCTTTGATCGCAGGCTGTCCGACCGTCTGAAAGTGAAGCTGTTAATCGACAATGGCGGCTGGTCGATGGACCCGTATGTCGATGTCGTGCAGACGCTTTTTCATTACGCCCAGTTTCAGTTTAAAGAACTGGAAATTTACTATTTTCACAACACGGTTTATTCCAAGGTTTGGCTTGATCCGCACCGTTATAAAAAGCCTGTTTCCATTGATGATTTTTTCCGGATGGATCCCGAAACCCGCCTGATTTTCGTAGGCGACGCGTCGATGGCGCCCTATGAACTGGTCGATCCCCGCGGAGCGATTTACGTGGGCCAAAATGAGGCCAGGCCGTCGGTCGATTACCTGAAATTTCTGGCCAAAACATTCCGGCACGCCGTCTGGCTCAATCCCGTCGAACAGGACCATTGGTTTTACACCTGGACAGTCAAGCAAATTGCCGGTATATTCCCCATGTTCGAGCTGTCGCTCGACGGGTTGGAAAAAGCGGTTCACCATTTAATTTCCCGGAATTGATGAAGGAGTATCCTATGAAAAAAAGATGGATTCCATTCTCTCTTGTTATGTTAATTTTAGCATCTTTTTCGGCGGCACAAGCAACGGCCCCTCCCAAAGTCGGGGAGCCTTTGCCGGTCCTCAAATTGATCAAGCCTAAAGAGACGACTGAACTTAAATATCTGGGGCTTTCCGGTTCCGGCGAATTCTCCGTCGAGTCCATCAAGGCGCAGGCGGTCATCGTCCAGGTTTTCAGCATGTATTGTCCTTACTGTCAGAAAGACGCGCCCAATGTAAACCGGCTGTTCGGGTTGATTGAAAACAATCCGGATCTGAAAGGAAAAATCAAGATTTTGGGCATCGGCGCAGGCAATACTCAATTCGAGGTCAATACTTTTCGGAAGAGATATCAGGTGGTTTTCCCCCTTATTCCCGACGCGGATTTCAGCGCGCACAAGCATCTGGGTGAAGTCCGCACGCCGTACTTCATTGTTGTCAAAATGAGCGGGCCGAAAAAACCGGAAGTGGTCTATTCAAGACTCGGAGCGCATGAGGATGTTGAGGCGTTTCTGTCAGACGTCGTCAAGCTGGCCGATGTGAAATAGGGGAAACGGGATGAAGAAGATTCTTCTTTTGACGTTGGCTTGTCTGTGGTTTTTCGCTGCCGGAGCGTTTGCGGCATCGGAAGCTTTCAAGGAGAATATTTACGATACCGGCCGCCTCAAGCCGCAAGACAGTGTTTTAAAGGTGAAAATCGGCCAAAAAGCGCCGGACTTCGCCTTAAAAGCCGTAAGCGGCAAAACGATATCGCTCAGTGATTACCGGGGGAAAAAGAACGTGGTGCTTTCCTTTGTCCCCGCCGCCTGGACGCCTGTGTGTTCCGATCAGTGGCCCGGCTACAACATCGTGCAGGATCTGTTTGATGAGTTTGACGCGACGCTTCTGGGCATTTCGGTGGACAACATTCCGACGCTGCATTCCTGGACCCGCCAGATGGGCGATTTATGGTTTGAGGTTCTGTCCGACTTCTGGCCGCACGGCGCGGCGGCTTCCCGTTACGGCATTTTGCGTTCCGACGGCACGGCGGAGCGCGCCATCATCATCATCGATAAAAGAGGGACGATCCGATATATCGACGTGCATGACATCAATGAACGCCCGCCGCTGGAGACCATTATCGAACAGCTCGAAAAACTTGGGTGATTTCCTGTCCCGGAAGATCTAGGACGAGGGAGGGTTCGTTTGTTTTCCAAGGCAAGTGTCCCTTGATGGGACACCCGTCGACTAATTTGTGCCTGTAATTTTCCTTGACAGCCATAATCAATTGCGATACGCACATGACCCATGACCGCAAGTCATTAATTATGGTGCGTAAGCTTGTTTTTTAGTATTTACATTCATTTGTAAAATTTTAATATCGTGCATCTTCAATCTTTATTGAGAGGAGAACCCACCGTGAGCTCGGAAGAAAGAAGAAGAAAAGAGAAGGAACATCGGAAAAACGCCATTCTCAAGGCAGCGCGAAAGCTCTTTTACGAGCGGGGTTTCAAGTCGGTGACGGTGGATTTGATCGCCGCCAAGGCGGAAGTCAGCAAAGGGTCGATTTATCTGTATTTTGACAGTAAGGAAGAAATCTATACCCAAATATTGATTTCGGCCAACATCGAACGCCATAAGGAAATTGAGCATTTTGCAAAAAAAGAAGGGCCATCCTCAGATCTGTTGATGGAGTTTGCCCGGGACTACATCGATTTTTTCATGGAGAACAATGAGCTGTTCAGGATATTAATGACTTTTATGCTGCATTCGGAGAACATGAATCTGACCGAAGAGCAGAATACGCAACTGATTCACACCACAAATGAAAACATCCGCATTCTTTCCGAGCTTCTGCAAAGAGGCGTCGATTCCGGCGAGTTTCGGTCGGATATCGATATCCGGCGCGAGCAAAATGCCGTCTGGGGTTTATTAAATGGAATCATTTCTCTCTATATCTATACGGGGGCGTCGGATAAGCGCGCCGAAAGGATTCATTCAACCGTTCGGGACGGTTTGAGTGTTTTTATAAAGGGATTGAATCCCTAATTTTTCTCGCGCAAAAGCTTCTGAAAATCGGCATTTGCTTCTTTTAAAAGCGCTTCGACATCTCGCTCGAGCTTTTCGAATCGATCAATCATGGTGCGCGCATAAGGCGTCAATTGCATGGATTTTTCACGGGGATTGGAGTCGACTAGTTTCATGTCCATCCGTTCTTCGGAGGCTTTTAACCGTCCCCAGGCGGCCCGGTAGGACATTTCCAGCTTTTTTGCCGCCGCATTGAGGCTGCGCTGTTCGTCGATGGCTTGGAGAATATCGTCCCGCCCTCTGCCGAACACCACTTTTCCGTTTTTCTCAATCCATATCTTATACTTGATTTCCATCAGGTCTCCCTTTCCGGGCAGTTGAATGAATTTGCTTATAGGGAATAACGCCTCCTTTTGTCAACAGAATCCTCCGGGTGACGCATTTGGATAAATATTGGGTATGCTTTATATAACATATTGACATGTTTGTGACTTTAGGTCAGATTCGGTCAAAATTGGCATAGGCCATAGTTGACATAAAATATAAGGGAGGAAAGTATGCAGATTACGAGAAGAGGGTTTTTGACTCTGTCCGGCGCTGTAGGCGGCGGCGTGGCTCTGTCGGGTTTGGTCAACCTGATGCCGACGCGGGCCTACGCGGACGAGCTGGGCAAAATGAATCGCATCAAAGCGGCCAAACAAGTCATCACGACGTGTTGCTATTGCTCGGTTGGTTGCGGTCTCATTTGCAGTGTGGACAAAGCCACCGGCAAGATCTTCAATATTGAAGGCGATGCGGATCACCCCATTAACGAAGGGTCGCTTTGCGCAAAAGGCGCAGGCCTTTTCGATCTGACTGAAGCCAACAAGCACCGTCTGACCAAGGTTCTTTATCGAAAACCGTATGGAACCGAATGGGAAGAAAAAGACTGGGATTTTGCTCTCTCCCGAATTGCCCGTCTGGTCAAAGACACGCGGGATAAAGGCTTTGTCAAAAGAAACGCCAAGGGCGAGCTGGTCAACCGTTGCGAAACAATCGGTCACTACGGCAGCTCCAACGTGGACAACGAAGAATGCTGGATTATGAGCGCGAAGTCCAGGGCGCTGGGACTGGTTTATATCGATCATCAGGCTAGGGTCTGACACAGCCCGTCTGTAGCGGCTCTGGGAGAGTCGTTCGGTCGCGGTTCCATGACGAACCATTACTGTGATTTGAAAAACGCAGACGTCATTCTGATTATGGGCAGCAATGCCGCGGAGCATCATCCTATCGCCTTCAAGTGGATTTTAAGAGCCAAGGAAAAAGGCGCCAAGATCATTCACGTCGATCCCCGTTACACAAGAACCTCGGCCCGCTGCGATTTCCATGTGCCGCTTCGCTCCGGCACGGACATCGCTTTCTTGGGCGGAATGATCAACTACATTTTCGAAAACGACAAGTATTTCAAAGAGTATGTGGTGAATTACACCAATGCGTCATTTATCGTGGACAGCGGTTTTCATTTCAAGGATGGCCTGTTCTCCGGATATGACGCCAAGAAGCGTAAATACAACAAGGACACCTGGACATTTGATAAAGATGGTCGAGGAATTCCGCGAAGGGACATGAGCCTGTCGCATCCCCGGTCCGTGTTCCAGCTGCTCAAGAAACACTATTCCCGCTACACGCTGGATAAAGTCTCCAGCATTACCGGCGTGTCGAAAGAAAACCTCCTTAAGGTTTATGAAATCTACGCCTCCACCGGCGCGCCGGACAAGGCGGGGACGGAATGCTACGCGCTGGGTTGGACGCACCACACCGTCGGCAGCCAGAACATCCGCACGATGGCCATCATCCAGCTTCTCCTGGGCAATATGGGGATTGCGGGCGGCGGCATCAACGCGCTGCGCGGCGAGCCCAACGTTCAGGGATCCACGGACCACTGCATCCTTTACGGCAATCTGCCCGGTTATCTGAAAATGCCGGTGGCTTCTTTGGGGAGTCTCGATAAATATCTGAAAAAATGCACCCCCGTGTCCAACGATCCGCAATCGGCGAATTACTATTCGAATTATCCGAATTTCTTTGTCAGCTTTTTGAAGTCTCTTTGGGGCGACAAAGCGAACAATGCGAATAATTTCGGCTATGACTGGCTTCCCAAGCTTGAAGACGGGAAAGCCTATTCCACCATGCATTTGTTTGATGCGATGTATGCCGGAAGCGTCAAGGGCTTTTTCGCCATCGGCGCGGATCCGGCGGTGAGCACGCCGAATTCCAACAAAGTCCGCAAGGCCTTGGAAAATTTGGATTGGCTGGTGGGCGAAAATATTTTCAACAACGAAACCTACGAATTCTGGAGAGGCCCGGGCGTCGATCCCGCCAAGATTAAGACGGAATGTTTCCTCCTGCCCGCCTCCGCGTCGATGGAAAAGGAAGGATCGCAAAGCAATTCCGGCCGCTGGGTGCAGTGGAAATACAAGGCGGCCCAAGCCCCTGGTGACGCGATCCCCGTGGGCGAAATTGAAATCAAGATTCTGGCGGCCGTCAAAAAGCTCTACGAAAAGGAAGGCGGCCCCAACGCCGAAGCCATTGTCAATATGAAATGGGATTATCTCGACGGCAAAGGATCGATGGATGTTTTGAAGTTGGCCCACCATATTAACGGCCGTTTCACTCAAGATACGGTGATTGAAGACAAAGCCAAAAAGACATCAACCCTGTTCAAAAAAGGCTCGCTCGTGCCCACATTCGGCATGCTCAAAGCCGACGGCTCCACGGCTTGCGGCAACTGGATCATGTCCGGCAGTTTCGGCGCAGATGGTGAAAACAAAATGATGCGGCGAGGCAAGGAAGATCCGACGGGACTGGGACTTTTCCCCGACTGGTCGTTTGCCTGGCCGGTTAACCGCCGCATTATATACAATCGGGCGTCCTGCGATGTTTATGGCAAGCCCTACAATCCCAATCGCAAGCTTCTGGAATGGACGGGAGATAAGTGGGTGGGCGATGTGCCCGATGGACCCTGGCCGCCGATGGCGGATAAAGCAAAAGGAAAATATCCTTTTATCATGAAGCAGGACGGCGTGGCGTCTTTGTTCGGTCCGGCAATGGCCGAAGGCCCGTTCCCCGAGCATTACGAACCGCTGGAAAGTCCTCTTGAGAAGAACCCCATGTCTTCGCAGCGCAACAATCCGGCAATTGAAATTTTCAAAAGCGATATGGATAAGGTCGCCAGCGCAAGCAAGGACTTCCCCTACGTCTGTACGACCTACTCCTGTACGGAACACTGGTGCACCGGCGCTCTGACCCGTTGGCAGGCCTGGCTTCTGGAAGCCATGCCGGAGCTCTATGTCGAGATCGGCGACGAACTGGCCAAGGAGCTGAAAATCAAAAACGGCGAGCGAATCAAAGTGACTTCGATTCGCGGCGAAGCGCCCTGCGTTGCCATGGTGACGAAACGCTTCAAGCCTTTCCAGGTGGAAGGCAAAACCGTTCATCAGGTCGGCATGCCCTTCAACTACGGCTGGCTCTTCCCGAAAGACGGCGGAGACAGCACGAACGTATTAACCCCAACCGTTGGCTGTGCGAACACCTTCTGTCCCGAGTACAAGGCGTTCATGGTCAACGTGGAAAAGTTATAGGAGGGAATAGACCATGACGACACCTCAACTTGTAAAACTTATTGATACCACGCTGTGTACCGCCTGTCGAGGCTGCCAGGTGGCCTGTAAACAGTGGAATGAAATGCCGGGGCTGCGCACCAAGCAGTGGGGCAGCTACCAGAATCCGCCGGATTTGCAGTGGAATACCTGGACGTTGATTCGCTTTCAGGAGTATGAAGATCAAAGCGGCAACTTCGACTGGATCTTCCGTAAAGACGGCTGCATGCATTGCACCGACGCGGCCTGTGTGAAGGTCTGCCCCAGCGGGTCGCTTTACTACACGCCGCTGAAAACGGTGGGCATTCATCACGAAAAATGCATCGGTTGCAAGGAATGCGTGGCGGCCTGTCCGTTTCATATTCCCAAGTATGACGCGAAAACCGACAAGGTTTATAAATGCGATCTGTGCTATTCCCGCATTCGTGAAAGCCAGGCGCCGGCTTGCGTCAAATCCTGCCCGACCGGCGCGTTGACCATCGGCGACAAGGACGCGATGATCAAAAAAGCTTACGCCCGGGTCAAAGAACTGGGCGGCGACGCCAACGTCTATGGCGACAAATTTGTCGGCGGTACGCATGTGATTTATGTTTTGAAGTATAAACCGGAAGTGTATGAGTCTCTGCCGGTTGATCCGAAAGTGCCTCTGTCCGTGATGGTCTGGAAAGACCTGCTCAAGCCGTTGAGCTTGCTTGCCGCCGGGGCCGCCGCGGCCGGCGCGTTTATCCACTACATCACGCACGGGCCCAAGACGCCTCATGAAGACGGCCAGGAACAGAAGGGAGGAGAATAACCATGAAAAAGGGCTATGTACAGGTCACCGACAGCTATGAGCGGATTATTCACTGGACGATGGCCATCTCCTGTTTGCTTCTGTGCCTGACGGGGCTGGGGATGATGTTCCAGTCGTTTAACTTTATCGGCTATGTGTTCGGCGGGTTGAAGAACCTGAAGCTGGTGCACAACTTTACCGGGTTGATTTTT
>JAHDKI010000005.1 GCA_018436925.1 Syntrophaceae bacterium | reverse complement strand
TGACGCCCGTGACGGAAGACGCAAGACGGAAACCATAGGGTCGTTGGTCAACGCTTCATTAACTTTTTGGACGGAAACTTTTTATTCCTCTTTTCCGATCTATGGGGAGATTTTGTGCTTGACATCCGAAGGCCATATAGATGTTCGCATTTTTTATTCTTCAGCAAAGTAATCCGCGTCAACACGCTTAAGCTCGTAAATTGCTTCCGTAGTAACTCCTACATTAAAATCAATCATCAATTGGGCTAGGCGCTGACCGTCAATTAAAATAATCTTGCTATCTATTGCAGCTACATATTCTTCACAACTACGGGAAAAGTCCGATGTGGTAATGAAAATACCTTTCTTTGCTCTCTTTCCCTGTAAAGCACCTGCAAATTTTTGAATTTCTGGACGTGATACCGTATTCTCCCATTTTTTTGCTTGGATGTAGATAATGTCTAAGCCAAGACGATCTTCTTTGATAATGCCGTCAATGCCTTCATCTCCACTTTTCCCGATAGCCTCACCTGCGTCTTTACGTGAACCGCCATACCCCATTTTCACAAGCACTTCTACGACCACTTTTTCAAAGAAAGATGGTGATGCATCTTTAAGTTGGGAAAGAATTTCGCTTGTCAGATTTTCTTTGAGATTTTCATATGCAACTTCAATTTGTTCTTCAGGTGTAATACTTGAATCTGCTGCCTCAATTGATGTTGATTCATCTTTTTTCTTTTTCAATTTATTCTGTTCAGCTTTTCGACGTTCAGCGAATTCTGGAAATTGCATTAAAAAACTGATGTCAATTTTATGAGGCTTTTTCTGCAAAACATCATTGCCCCTGCCGGTAATACGAAACACGCCCCGTTGCGTATTTTCAATAAGTTTTGCCATTTTCATATATGCGCGTGCCCACGCTACACGATTGTGGAATATTGCTTGCCGACCACTTGGCAAAAGTTCTTTTTGCTCTTCTTCTGAAAGATCAAAATCTTTTGCTAAATGATCTATTGCATCTCGATTTGTGTGCTCCTTTGAATCTGCACAAAATTGAAGGAGGGGAAGCATAATAGATTGAAAATCTGGTATTGCCATTTTTTATTCCTTATTCATGCGAACGCTGGAGTTAAGCCGCGGCGCGTAGCGCCGTCGGCTTGAACGACTTGTTATGCCTTGAAGTACACGGCTTTATCTAGCTGCCTAAACAAAAAAGACAAAAAACCCAATAAATCAAGACAATCTTGCTTGCTTACAGGCCAATCAATTGCTGGCTCATGCGCAGTAGGATTTCGAATTGCCTGCATTAGACCAGCAGACAGAAACTTTATACCATTTTGAGTGTTTTTATCTGTATCGGTTTGACAAGGAGTAATTTTTAGAACGCCATTGTCAGCGCCCCAAACTTCAAGCATTAATGCTTGCCCGTCCTTTTGGGAAAGCGATTTTGACTGAACCAGTTTGTTGTATACCTTGCACGCCTCGAACACTGCATGAAAATAATGTGACTGCAGGAATAGCGTCTTGCAGTGCTTAATTATCTCTGGATGAAATGCCCGCCCCATGAATTCTGCTAATGCCTCTTTGTTTACAGAAGCCGAGCTTATGCCTGCCTTATCAAGAATAATTTCAATTTCACGGGAGAACTGATCAGGACATATTTGTCTACAGAATGTCACAAGAAGATCATTCCTCTTGTCATTCTCCATTTGCTGCTTAGCAAGTGAAAGAATCCAATCGTGAATAGTTTGAGCCCTTACAGAAGTAATCGAATCATTCGGAAAATTCTCCCGCTGAAACCGAAATAGAGCCTGCCCAATTCGATTAATCTGATTCACAGATGTATCGTATTTAAGCAAATCTCCCACTTCCACTGCGACCAATCTGTAATTCATTTCTCGAATACACCTTATTTGGCATAACAATTAATATACCTACTGCATAAAACCCGGGTCCGGGCACTCGAGACGCTACAACCCTTTTTAAAAAACATATTGAAAATCAAGCAAATATAAATTACCCACTGCGTAATTAGTCCTTAATACCCATAAAAAACACAGTGCGTATTTTATCGGGTTTTTGGCAAATGCCGCTTGGTTTGCCCATTTTTCCTATGGAGGATAATCCATGAGTCATGTTTTGCCTGAGTTTGAGAAGTATTTGGTGGAACGTAAACTGGCACCCGAAAACCAAATTCCTTTTTACGCTTACCGGGCCAGTAGATTTCTTCGTTTGTGCAGTGGCGAGGATATTAAACCAAATGATTTGAAAATTCAAATGTTTCTTGATGATTTAAAAAAGACCATAAGATTCAGGGCTGGCAGCTGACGCAGGTTGGAAACGCCGTCAGGCTCTGTGCCGGTTATTTCTGCAGAAGATAATGACAAGCACAGCCCCTCGCGCCTCATTCTTGCTCCTCATGCCTGTCCGGGTAAGGCTTTTCCTGTCTCCGCCGGGCGAGGGGAGAAACAACGTGAAACTTTAAACCTGAAACCTGAAACTCGTCTTACTCCTCACATCTAACGCCTCACGCTAATGGCCTATTCCTTTAATATTTGAGTAAAAACAGCCATATGGCTTTATTAAAGGACCGGCAACTATAAAAATAGGATAAAAATCCAAGTCTCACTATGGAATGAAATAATACTTGACAGTCAGACTATGAACATATAGGTTACAGCCATAGAAAGAGAGGATGCCGTTATGGCGGACCACACTCGCAAGAAAACTCGGAAGGAACGGATCATGGATGCGGCCCTGCGCATCTTCGCCGAAAAGAGTTTTCCTGAAGCCACGATCTCCGAGATCAGCAAAGAGGCGGGTGTGTCCGACGCCACGGTCTATGAATACTTCGGCACGAAGGAAGATCTTCTCTTCGCCATTCCCGAAAAAATCTCCAACGACACCTTTGAGGAATCGGAAGCCGTTTTGCCTTTTATCCAGGACGTGGAAGGTCGTCTGCGCGCGATGATGCTCAGTTATGTGAAGCTCTACGAAAACAACCCCCACTACTCGGCGCTGGTGCTTTTGCAGTTGATGTCCAACAAGCGGTTCCGGCAGACGGACGCACACGCGGCGATCCGGCGCTCCGCGCACCGGCTTCTGGATTGCATCCGCGAAGGCATTGCCAACGGGACGTTTCGGGCCGACACCGACGCTTATCTGATCCGGTCGGTGCTGATGGGGTCGGTCGAGCATCTTTTTATCCACTGGCACATGCAGGGGATGCCCAAACGCGACAAAAGCATGATGGCGCTTCTGGATCCGGTGCTGGAAATCATCTTAAGCGGCATTCGGGCGAAAAAACCCGAGCAGGAAGTCGTTTTGCGATTAAAAGTGGAAAATGCGAAGACGCTGAGTCGAATGCTGTCGGACGCATTGCCTGAAAAGAAAAAAGGGAAGCCTTCCCTGAAAAAAAATACAGTAAAATAAAGGAAAAGGAGTTAACTGAATGAGAACTAAGCAGGATTTTATTAACGGTTTGTCTAAAATGAAACGCAACGTTTATTTCAACGGAGAGCGCATCGACCGTACCGACGAAGTTCAGATGGACTGCATCAACGTCATCGGAACCACCTATGATGAAGCGGCGAAGCCGGAGAATGAAGGCCTGTGCACCGCCGTCTCCCACCTGACTGGCAATAAGATCAACCGCTTCACCAATATTCACATGAGCAAGGAAGATCTGCACAAAAAACAGGACATGACCCGCATGCTTTGCCAGAAAGTCGGCGGCTGTATTCAGCGCTGCATGGGCATCGACGCGACCAACGCGATTTACAATGTGTCGTTCGAAGCCGATAAAGTGAAAAAAGGCGAAACGAACTACCACGAGAACTTCAAGAAGTGGGTGACCCGTTTCCAGAATGAAGATCTGGTCTCCGCCGGCGCCCAGACCGACGTCAAGGGCGATCGCATGCTGCGTCCTGCCGAACAGCCCGATCCCAGCGCGTATGTGCGCATTAAAGAAAGAACCAAAGACGGCATCGTCGTGGAAGGCTGCAAGCTGCACATCTCCGAGGCGTCCGTTTCAGACGAAATTCTGGTTTTCCCCACCCGCGCGCTGCGTCCCGAAGACAGCGACTACGCCGTGGCCTTCGGCATTCCGGCGGACTGGGACGGCTTGAAACAGGTCGTCACCATTCACAATGTTAAAAAAAGACAAATCTACAAGCGCGGCGTGCATCACTCCGGAACCGACTCCTACCTGCTTTTCGACAACTGCTTCATCCCCTGGGAGAAAGTCTTCCTGGCCGGTGAGTATCAGCACGGCGGCGTTCTGGCCCTGCTTTTCGCCCTGTTCCACCGCCACTCCTATTCCGGCTGCAAACCCGCCATCGGCGACACCATCCTGGGCATTGCGGCGCTGGCCGCCGAGGTCAATAACGTTCACAAGGCCGAACATGTGCGCGAGAAACTCGCTGAGATCATCATGACGACGGAACTGGGCTATGCCGCGGGTTACACCGCTTCCGATCTGGGTAAGCCCGAAGTCTATATGCCGGGTATGGGCTTTGTGCCTTACGGACCCGGCTCCTACATTCCGCACTCGATTTATTGCAACGTCGGCCGGTGCCTGTCGGGCGAAGCGGTCTGGCGGGAAGCGGAAATTCTGTGCGACATCGCCGGCGGCGTTGTGGCCACCTTCCCCTTCGAAAAAGACTTCGCCAATCCGGAAACCGGCGAACTCCTGATGCGATACACCAAACGCAACCCGAAGATGCCCGCAGAAGATCAGGCGCAGTTCTGGCGCTACCTGGGCGAATACCTGTGCTCGGGCATGGGCGGCGTCACCAACGTCGGCAATTACCACGGCGGCGGGTCTCCGATCATGGAACAGATTGCCATTACCACGCAGTATGATATTGAATCCCGCAAAAAGGTCATCCGTCACATTGCCGGCATGAGCGGCGGCGACGGCGACGCGCTGGCGAAGAAAAGTCGTAAATAACAGTTGAGGAAAGAGGCCTGAAATTTTTCAGGCCTCTTTTGTTAGAATTAGCCCTATAAAAAAGAAAGGAAGATGAAGCCATGAGAACAAAGCAGGATTACATCAAAGGCCTTTCCAAGATGAAAAGGAACATTTATTTTGACGGTCAATTGATCGACCGGACCGATGAATTGCAGATGGATTGTCTCAATACCATCGGAACGACTTATGACGAAGCGGCCAAGCCTGAAAATGAGGCGTTGTGCACGGCCACGTCTCATCTCACAGGGCAGAAGATTAACCGTTTCACCCACATCCACCAGAACACGGACGACCTGCACAAGAAACAGGATATGACCCGCATGCTGTGCCAGAAAGTGGGCGGCTGCATCCAGCGCTGCATGGGCATCGACGGCACGAACGCGATTTACAATGTGTCCTATGAAGCCGACAAGTTAAACAACGGCGCCACGCAGTATCACGAGAACTTCAAAAAGTGGTTGACCCGTTTCCAGACGGAAGACTTGGTCGGATGCTGTGCGCAGACGGACGTCAAAGGCGACCGCATGCTGCGCCCCGCCGATCAGCCGAATCCCGGCTCCTATGTCCATATTAAGGAGCGGACCAAAGACGGGATTATTGTCGAAGGCTGTAAGGTGCACATTTCTGAAGCGTCCGTGGCGGATGAAGTTCTGGTTCTTCCAACCCGCGCGCTGCGCAAGGAAGACAAGGACTACGCGGTGGCTTTCGCTGTTCCCGGAGACTGGGATGGATTGAAGCAGGTTGTTACCGTTCACAACCTTCGCCCCCGGGAACATTACAAACGCGGTTTTGTTCCCGGCGCGACCGATTCCTACATGATCTTTGAAAACTGCTTCGTACCCTGGGAGCGCGTCTTTTTGGCCGGTGAACATCAGCATGGCGGCGTGTTGGCGCTTTTGTTCGCGCTTTTCCATCGCCACTCCTATTCCGGCTGCAAGCCGGCTATCGGCGACGTCATCCTGGGCACCGCGGCTCTGGCCGCCGAAGTGAACAATATCCATAAAGCCGAACATGTACGCGAGAAACTGGCTGAGATCATCATGACCATCGAGCTGGGGTATGCCGCGGGGTACACGGCGTCCGATCTGGGCAAGCCTGAAGTCTATATGCCCGGCATGGGATTCGTGCCTTACGGACCCGGTTCCTATATTCCGCATTCCATCTACTGCAACGTCGGCCGGTGTCTCTCGGGTGAGGCGGTCTGGCGCGAAGCGGAAATTCTGTGCGACATTTCCGGCGGTGTGACGGCGACGTTCCCGCATGAGAAGGACTTTGCCAATCCGGCCACCGGAGAGGCGCTTTTGAAATACACCAAGCGCAATCCCAAGATGTCCGCAGAAGATCAGGCGCAGTTCTGGCGCTATCTGGGCGACATTCTGTGTTCGGCCACCGGCGGGATCACCAACGTCGGCAACTACCACGGCGGCGGTTCTCCCATTATGGAGCAGATTGCCATCACCACGCAGTATGACATTGAGTCCCGCAAAAAGCTGGTGAAATACATCGCCGGCATGAGCGGCGGCGACCGCGAGGCGCTGGCGCCCAAAGCGGCGAAGAAATAACCACCCCCTTTAAATGCCGGATGCCGGAGGAGATTTCCTCTCCGGCATCCGGCGCCCCCTGCAAAAAGGGTTGCAAAAACCCTGCAAATTGTTTTGTCTAGTTAAAAAAATACATAAGGAGAATATTTGCCATGTTTGATCTTTCAAAGTTTTCGTTGAAGGGGAAAGTCGCCCTTGTCACCGGTGGAAGCCGCGGCATCGGCCAGGGAATCGCCTATGGTTTTGCCAAGGCCGGCGCGAAAGTCGCCATCACCAGCCGCAAGGCGCAGGATCTGGAAGCCACCGCCTGCTCGATGACGGACGTCGGCTGCGAGGTGCTGGTTGTTCCCGCCCATTTGGGAAAAATAGAGGAAATTCAGAAAGTGGTGGACACGGTCGTCCAGAAATTCGGCCGGATCGACATTCTGGTGAACAACGCGGGCGCCAGCCCCGCCATGGCCTCGGTTCTGGATTCCGACGAACGCCTGTGGGACACCATTATGAATCTCAACCTCAAGGGCGTGTACTTCATGAGCCAGGCCGTGGCGAAGGTCATGAAGAAACAGGGCGGCGGTAAAATCATCAATGTCGCCTCCATCGACGGCGTCAATCCCGAACCGGGTGTCAGCGTCTATTCGATTTCCAAGGCCGGATGCCGCCAGGTGACGCGCGCGTTTGCCATGGAACTGGCGCGCGACAACATCCAGGTCAACTCCATTTTGCCGGGACCGATTGAAACGAAGATGATGAATTCCCACTGGTTCCATCTGACGCCGGAAGAGGCGGCCAAGCAGCGAGAAGAGCTGTGCAAGCATCTGCCCACCTGCCGGATCGGCGAGCCGGATGAAATCGCGGGCGCCGCGATCTATCTGGCCTCCGACGCGTCGAGCTACACCACCGGCACGGAAATTATCATCGACGGCGGTCTGCTTTTAGGCGGCGCCCACCTGTAGGATGCCGGGCCGCTGCCGCCCGCGGTTTATGCTCACCTGACGATGCGCCGCCGCAACGAATTGTTTGCGACGGCGCAGGTCGTCCACCTTTCGCAAAGGAGATCGTTTCATGAAAACGCTGGATCATTTATTGTCTCCGATAAAAATCCGGAATCTCGACATTCCCAACCGCCTGGTTCTGCCGCCGATGGGCACCGGCCTGGGCAACGACGATTCCACCGTCAGCGAGGCGAACCTCGCGTATATCAAAAGGCGGGCACAAAGCGGCGTGGGGCTTTTTATCACCGAAATCACCTGCGTGCATCCGTCGGGGCTGGTCGCGTCTCACGCGCTGGGCGTCTGGGATGACAAATTTATTCCGGGGCTTTCTCAAGTGGCCCAGGCGATTCATGCCGGAGGCGCCAAAGCCTGCATGCAGCTTCATCACTGCGGGCGAGAGAATTATCTGTTCTTGAAACAGAAAAAAGCCATCGGGCCGTCGGCCGTTCCCAGCTTTATTTTCGGCTTCATGGGGCCGCCCCGCGAGATGACGCTTGATGAAATCGCCGAAATCATCGACGCGTTCGGCGCGGGGGCGAAACGGGCGAAAGCCGCCGGGTTTGATATGGTTGAACTGCACGGCGCGCACGGCTATCTGCTGATGCAGTTTCTGTCGGGACATTCCAATAAAAGAACCGACCGCTACGGCGGCGACTTCAAGGCGCGGGCGCGGTTTATGATCGAATGCATCGCTTCCGTGCGCAAAGCCGTGGGCCCCGACTTTCCTATTTCCATCCGCGTCTCCGGCGAAGAAGGCGTCAAAGACGGCTACGGCATTGACGATATGCTGTCGATCATTCCGGATCTGGAGGCGGCCGGCGCGGATATGATCAATGTGTCTTTCAGCACGCATGGATCGCCCGAAGTCAATATCGACACGCCCAACGCCAGCGCGCCGATTGAATACGCGCCCGGCTTCAAGTCGTATCTGGCCCGCAAGGTGAAAAGCGTGGCCACCGTTCCGGTGGTTTCCGTCGGCCGTTACACCGATCCGTTTTTCATGGATGAGGTCATCGCCCGCGGCGACGCGGATCTGATTGCCGTGGGACGCCAGAACCTGGCCGATCCCGATTTTCTCAAAAACGCCGTCGCCGGGCATCCTGAAGACACCCTTGAATGTCTGGCCTGCAACCAGGGCTGCATTGAACGCGAAGCCCTTGAGCTCAAACCCGTGCGGTGCGCGATCAATCCCGAAACCGGACAAGAGTCGATTCGTCCCGAAGGGCCGGCAAAGACCCCGAAAAATGTTTGGGTGATTGGAGGCGGGCCCGCGGGTCTCACCGCGGCATCGGAAGCCGCGCGGCTGGGGCATACCGTGACGCTCTTCGAGCGCGAGCCCCGCACCGGCGGAAACGTCCGTTATGCTGCGCTCTCCCCGCACAAAGACATTTACGATAAATACATCCGGACGCTCACGGCCAGGTGCCGAAAGCAGGGGGTGGATATTCGTTTAAACACGAATGTCACCGAGGCGATGCTCGATGAAGGCAGGCCCGAAGCGGTCATTCTGGCGATCGGCGCGGACAAAACCGCCTGTCCGGCTGAAGGCGCGGATGCGAAAGTGGTCTGCGATGCCTGGCAGATTCTGGACGGATCGATCAAGCCCAAGGACAACGTCGTTGTGATCGGCGCGGGTCTGGTGGGGATGGAAACCGCCGATTTTCTGCGTGAAAAGGGCGTCAAAAACATCACAGTCGTGGAAATGCTGTCCCGGCCGCCGGTGCTTCCGCAGGCCGCGCACGGCCAAATGCTCTACCGGCGGCTCTACGGCGAAGGCATTGAGTTGATGTTCGGGACCAAAGTGAAGAAAATTGAAGAAGACGCGGTGATCGTCGAAGGCAAAGACGGCGAGAAAAAACTTGCGCCGGTCAATCAGGTGATCGTCGCTATCGGGGTCACGCCCCGCACCGAACTCAAAGATGCGCTTGAGAAAAAAGGCATCCGTCATTTTGTCGTGGGAGATGCGGTTGCGCCGCGGCGGATTATCGAAGCGACGACGGATGGGGCCGATGCCGCCTGGAACCTGTAAAAAAGGTTCAAGGTTCAAGGTTCTAAGGATAAAGGAAAAAGGCGCACCGAACCGCTCACGAGCGGTTCGGTGCAGTCGGCTAAATGTGAGGTGCGTCCATGAATACTTACAAAATCAGTGTTCCGCGCGGAACCTTCAATGTGCGGGACCGGGAAAATAAGGATGGCGTCCCGGTGGTCATGATTCACGGCTGGCCGGAAAGTTCGTACTGTTGGGAAGCCGTTGCCTCGTTTCTCAATCCCGACCTGCGCGTCATCGCCCCCGATCTGCGGGGGTTGGGCGACAGCGAGCGCACACTTGGCGATGTCTCCGTTTATCAAAAGGTGGAACTGGCAAAAGATGTCATCGAAGTGATCGACGCCCTGAACGTGAAAGACTTTTTTCTGGTCGGGCATGACTGGGGCGGCATCGTGGCCCAGGAGGTGGCGCTTGCGATTCCGGATCGGGTGAAGAAACTGGCGCTCATGAATATTCCCGTCATCGTCAACACCCGAGGCTATGCCGAGGCGATGCAAAAGATTTACAGCCGCGGCGCCGTGCCCTTCTGGTATCAATACTTCCAGCAGCAGCCGAATCTTCCGGAAGCCATGATTCAAGGCAACGAAGATCTCTGGGTCCGCCACTTTTTCGGCAAGTCGGGCAAAGACATTCCCATCCCGCTTGAAGCCGTCGACGAGTATGTCCGCTGTTACCGCATTCAGAACACGCCCGCGACCGCCGCAGCCTATTACCGCGCGATGCGCGCCGATCAGAAACGTTGGGCGGGCCTGGGCGGCGCGAAATATCCCATGCCGTCTTTGTATATTCACGGAAGCCTCGATCCCGTCATTATCGCAGAGAACTTGAATCACATTGAGGAGTGTTTTGATTCGATTCAAGTGAAATCCATTTCGGCGGGCCACTTTGTTCAGGAGGAAAAACCCCGCGAGGTGGCAGCGCTGCTGAATCAGTTTTTAAAAGAATAATTGTTTTAAGTTTTACGTTTTTTGGTTTTACGTAAAGAACCTTGGTGGCGCGAAGCGCTTCCAAAATGCTTAAAACATAATGCTTAAAACGTATTACGTTTACCAAGGAGGTTCAAATGGATTTGCGCGAACGCTACGTACAGACCAACGGCGTGAAGCTTCACGTCATGGAGGCGGGCCCCCAAGACGGCCCGATGATCCTCTTTCTGCACGGCTTTCCGGAATTCTGGTACGCCTGGCGAAAACAATTGCCCTACTTCGCCGAAAAAGGCTACCGGGTTGTCGCGCCCGATCAGCGCGGCTATAACTTAAGCGACAAGCCCGAAGGCGTGGCCGCCTACAACATCGACAAACTTGCCAAGGATATGATCGGGCTTCTTGACGCCTGCGGGCAAAAGCAGGTTCGGCTTGTCGGACATGACTGGGGCGCGTCGGTGTCGTGGTGGATGGCGCTGAAGTATCCCGAGCGCATTTCGAAAATGGTCATCCTCAATGTTCCGCACCCCAAGGTGATGGCCAAGCATCTGTTTACCGACCCCCAGCAGATGCCCAAAAGCTGGTACATCTTCTATTTCCAGTTGCCCGGCGTCGTGGAGCATCTGGCCGCCTCGACGAACTACGACTTTGTCCTGAACCTCATTACCTCGAACGCCAGGCCGGGCGCGTTTACGCCCGAGGATCTGGAAAAATACCGCACGGCCTTTGCCCAACCCGGCGCCTTTTCCGCGATGGTCAACTGGTATCGGGCGATGGTCCAGACCAAAACCGAACCGCCCAAAAGCTATTCAGTGACGGTGCCTTTGCTTTTTTTGTGGGGAGAAGAGGATATCGCCATGATCCCCGAAATGGCCGACGAGAGCATGCCCTACTGCACCGATGGGCGCCTGATCAAGATGCCCGGCGTCAGCCACTGGATTCAGCACGAAGAGGCTCCGCGGGTCAACGAGGCCATCGAGAATTTTATAAAATAACCGTGATCAGAAATTCATGAAAAAGGCGTCCTTCGGGACGCCTTTTTTGTCGGGAGAAATCTGAAAGCAAGCCGGTGCGACTTTCGAGCGTCTGTGGAAATGCGTTTGACACGCGGATTTATGAATGTTAATTTCCAGACGCATAAAATTTCACAGATATAAAAATTCATCGGGATTGCAGCGTTTCCATGAAACCCAAAAGTGTTTTATCGGAACTCAAGGAAAAAGAAAGGCAGGCCCGCCGGGCGATGATTATCGACGCGGCGGAGCTTGAATTTGCGGAAAAGTCCTTCGACAAAGTTTCGATGCGGACCATCGCCAAGCGCGCGGGTGTTTCGCCCGCGATTATTTACCAGCACTTTCCGGATCAGCAGACCCTGTTTGTGGAAACCTTCAGAAAGGGAACCAACCAGGTTTTCGAAAAAATGTTTTCCACGATTACCGAATCCGAAGACGGCGGGCTGGATGAAATTGTTTCCATCTATGTCGATTACTTTACTCATCATGATCAGTATTTCCGCATGATGATGAATTTTTTCCTCGGCGGCGCGGTGGACCCCGGCCTGTTTGAAAAACTCAGTGTCATTGAAAGAGAAATTCTCGACCATCTGGATCTGATTTTCCGGAAGATGAAAATCGAGGGCAATGTCCGAGATCATTCTCATGCTCTTTTTGCGGCGCTGACCGGCATTGTGGCCACATTTCGAAATCATCCGGCCAAAAACACCGAGCAAGTCATCCAACATCGACACAAAATCGCCCGCCATCTGGCCTCTCTTTTTAAAAAAGCATAGAAAGGAATCGCCTTCAATAACGGGTATTTATAGTTTTTCAGCCGGAAGCGAAAAAAACCGCTTGAAATTTAAACACCGTTTATATAAGTAAACAGTGTTCGCATTTGGGATTATTAAAACCGCCACAGAGATAATGGGCGCCCCGGCGGACGGGAGGTTATTTCCATGAGAGCATCACAGGCCGCAGCGGCAAAGCAGATCGAAACGCTTGATCTGGAGAATTTTTTCAATCCTTCGTCCGTGGCGGTTTTCGGCGCGTCCAAAGCGGCTTTTAATCTGGGGGCGACCATATGCAAAATATTGAGCGATGAAGCCGTCGGCTACCGGGGGCGCGTCTATGCGGTAAACCGAAAGGGAGAAGATGTCTTCGGCGCTAAAGGCTTCCGAACGCTGGAGGAGATTCCCGATGCCATCGATTTGGCGGTGATCATCACCCCCGCCTTTGTGGTTCCGGAACTGGTCCGCCAATGCGGAGAGAAAGGCATCCGGAGCATCATTATCGAAAGCTCGGGCTTTTCGGAATCAGGAGAGGAAGGAAAGCGCCTCCAGCGCGAAGTCGACGAGGCCGCCCGCCGATATGCAATTCGTCTGATCGGGCCCAACTGTCTGGGAATTCTCGACAACCGCCACCGGTTTTGCTGCATGTTCGGGGCCAACGATCTTGCACCTCTGGCCGTCGCGCATCCCGGCTCAGTTTCCTATGTGATTCAGAGCGGCGGAATCGGCGCATTGCTGGTTGAACGCCTGCTGGATGATGTTTCGGGCATCAATAAAATGGTGTCTTTGGGCAACAAGTCGGATTTGGATGAAGCGGATTTTATCGACTATTTCGATACGGATAACACGGAAGTGATCGCTCTTTACCTCGAAAGCATCGGCGGCGGACGCAAGCTGATGGAGGCCGTCCGGCGCACAAAAAAACCGGTGCTGGTTTACAAGACCGGCAAAAGCGAAGCCGGAAGCAAGGCGGTGATGTCGCATACCGCGGGGCTCGCTCAAAACGACGCGGTCTTCGACGGCGCGTGCCGTCAGGCGGGCATGATTCGACTGCATACGCCGGAAGAGTTGTACACGTTGCCGAAAATGCTGACCGAAATGCCGCTTCTGAAAGGCCGGCGGATTGCCGTTTTCACCAATTCCGGCGCCTTCGGCACCATCGGGGCGGACATGCTTTCGGACACGCGCCTGGTCGTGTCGCCGTTTTCTGAAGAAACGAAAGCGCGTCTGGCAAAGCTTCCCGGCGTTTTCAACGCGGAAAATCCCGTGGATATCGGCCCCGCCCCGCCGGAGGTCTATCTGGAGATATACAACATTCTGCTGGGCGCCGACGAGGTGGACGGCATTTTACACATGGTAAGCATGTGGCGCGATTATGTTACGGACGTGATGGAAACGCTGGTCAGTCTTTGCCGAAAACATGAAAAGCCCGCAGCCATGTATGCGTTTAGCGCACTGGATAAACTGCGCGCCGCGCAACTGGAAAAAAGACTGCCGCTTTTTGCCGGAGCCCAGGAAGCGGTGCGGGCGCTCGTGGTTTCGCATGAGCAATTTCTGGCTGTGCAAAAGAAGGGAGAACCACTGTGGATTCAATAATTCAAAATGCCGTTGCAAAAGGCCGGCGCGTCCTTTCGGAGCATGACTCCAAGCAAGTGATCGCCTCCGCGGGTCTGCGCGTCAACCGCGAAAAGCTTGCCCTCTCCAGAGACGAAGCGCTTGCGATCGCGGCCGAGATCGGCTATCCGGTGGTCCTGAAAGGCTCGTCGGACAAGGCCGCGCACAAAACGGAAATGGGCCTGGTCAAACTCAAACTGGCTAATGCCGAAGACGTCGGCCTGGCGTATGATGAGATCACTGCCAAAGGCGCGGAGCTCGACGGGGTTTTAGTCGGCGAAATGATCGCGAGTGAGCGCGAATTTGTGATGGGGTTGAGCCGCGATCCGCAGTTCGGCCCGTGTGTCATGTTCGGCATCGGGGGCATTTTCACGGAAGCGATAAAAGATGTCACCTTCCGGGTCGCGCCGATTACCGAGCACGATGCCGAAGAAATGATCGATGAAATCCGCATGTCGAAATTGCTGGGGGCGTTTCGCGGCAAGCCGGCGGTTGACCGCGCGGCGCTTGTGCGCGCGCTGGTGGCGCTGGGGGATCTCGGGTATCGCTCAAACGAGATTGCGGAAATAGACATCAATCCGGTGTTGATCGACGGCGATTCCCCGGTCGCAGTTGACGCGCTGGTCATCCTGAAAAAGTTTGAATAGATTGGCACTCAACAGAAGTATCCGCCGGCGCTTGAACCGGCGGATGGCTGCGGGAACGAGGCGCCTGAATGGGGCATGAAGATAAAGAATGATCCTTCGCGTCAAGCGATGAAAAAAAGCCGGCGCCCATGTTTCATGGCGCCGGTTTTTGGATCGTTTATTTCGGCGGCAATCAAAAGCGTTGAAAATCCGCAAGGACATTGCTTTTTTAATTGTACCCTTCCTGTCTTTTCAATTCTTCATTCATGCACGTTTCCTCCAATGGCATCGTCCGGACCATAGTTCATAGTTACTTGCCCAACCCCATCCAATGTCAGACAGGTCTTCTTTAGGTGAAGTAACGGGGGATCAGATATTTTGCCTGAGAAAGCAGGTTTTTAAGAAATTGCTTTCTTGATTTGGCAAACGTGGCATACAGCAGGAACAGGCACAATAAAATGACCGCTAGGGTGATGATTATTATCATGGGTTGTTCTCCTTTACTGTTCATATTTGCTGATCAGGTCGGCCGCGATCATGGCCGAGGCGGTTACGGTGGGCACGCCGCCGCCGGGGTGCGTTGACGCGCCGACAAGATAGAGTCGTTTGATCTGTTTGGATTTGGCCGACGGCCGGAACATCATCGCATTGGTTAGATCCTGACGAAGAGCGTAGATGGCGCCTTCCGGGGATTTCAAGCGTTTCTCAAAATCCACCGGTGTGGAGAAGTCCGCATGGACAATGTGTTTGCGCAGCCCGGGAAGGTATTTGCTCTCCAGAAACTTGATGACGTTTTCTTTGAGGGTTTCTTTTTCTTTATCCCACGTTGTACCGTTAAGCCGGTAAGGCCCGGGGGCCAAGGTGACGGCGATAATGTGATGGCCCTTCGGCGCAAGCGACGGATCGGACCGGGTTGTCCAGCTCAGGATTCCGAATTGCTCCGCCGGGAACTGACCCTTTTCATAATGGTTGAACCAGTAGTCGTTCATCTGCTGCATGGGCACCGTCATCAGGGTGTGGTGGTCTCGAAGCGGCGGCTCGTCATCCAGGCACAGGTAGATCATCGGTGTGGCCATGGAATACCGGTAACTTTTAAATCCTGTTTTGGCAAGCCATGAAAGATTGTTTTGGTCGATCATGTCCGTATAGAGCTTTTTGGAATTGATGTTGGACAGGATGATTTCAGCGGTGATAACCGTCCCATCGGCAAGCTGCACGCCTTTGGCGGTCTTGTTTTCCACAATGACCTTTTGCACATCTGCATTTAAGCGGACTTGCATGCCTTTACGTTCGCCGCATTTTTGAAAGCCCAGGGGAATGCCGATCATCCCGCCCCGGGCATAATAGATGCCGCCATGCTCCGCATAGGGAATCATAGAGTAATGGCCGGGCAAAAGGGCCGGCGGCAGGCCGCAATAAAAGCTGTGAAAGGACAGGGCCTCCAGCAGTTTTTCATTCTTCAGGTATTTTCGCAGCACCCCTTCATAGCTGCCGAAAAACAGCGACCCGTATTTCAGGAGAGCGGGGGTCTTGGCAAACAGCCTGCACACATCCGTAAGCGACCGGGCAGGGGTCACGAAGAACCCGTCCAGGGCGGCTTTGAGAAATCCTTCCATTTCTTTGGAATAGCTCTCCCAGCCCTTGACATCTTCCGGCGCAAGCTTTCTGATTTCTTCTTTCGTCCTGCCGAGGTCGATGGGAAAGGTGATTTCCGTTCCATCATGCAGCCTTGCGGTAAAGGTCGGATCGACCGCGATCAGGTCAACCTCTTTTTGGAATGTCGTGCCCATCCGTTCGAAGGCCCAGTTGATCACCTGGGGAAATTCGATGATGGATGCGCCGATGTCGATTTTATAACCGTTGTGCTCATAGGTTGAACAGCAGCCGCCGACGCGCGGGGCCTGTTCCAGGACCAGAACTTTTCGGCCTTGATGCGCGAGCAAAGCGCCTGCGCACAAGCCGCCGATTCCCGCGCCGATCACAATCACATCATAGTCGCTCATTATCCGCCTCCATTTTTGATCAGAAGTTTTCCCGCATTTATGTTTTAACGTTCGATCGGTCGTGAACCTGTTTTGATGGCTTAATCAAGAATTTGGCTGCGGCGCCTCTTCGGCGCCCTTGATCCGCCAATAGTTATTGCTCTTTGCGTTTCTTAAGCGCCAGCGCCGCTTTCAGGCCTTTTTCGCGGATAACCTTGAGCTTAAGACCGGTCTCGGTCAGCTTGAAAAAACGTTTTCCGTATTTCCGCAGTAATTTTTGATTGACGGTGAAGCCCAGTCCCGGTGTGCTGAAGGGCTGCAGCATCGCCGTTTTATCGGGAGTGATCGGGTCAATGATTCCTTCCCGATATTTCGGTATCCACGATGGCGGCTCGTAAGGATACTCCAGCGGCAGGACATTATCCCGGTCTGCCAGCACCATGTTCCAATTGATGTAAAAGCCGATTCCGTTGGTCCATGTGTGCGGGGTGTACAGGCGGTTTTTTTCACGACACATGTCGATGACCTTTTTAACCTGGAAGATGCCGCCGGCGAAGGTCGCATCCGGCTGGTAAATATGGAAGCAGTCCTTTTCGAACATGATTTTGATTTCGTCCCAGCCGTAGTTCAGCTCGGCGCCCGATATTTTGACTTTTGAATATTGTTTCAGGGCGGCGTTGCCGTCGTAATCGCGCGAATCGAGAGGTTCTTCGAGCCATTCGATGCCGTTTTGATAACAAGCATCCGCAAACGCTTTGGCGCGCGCGAGATCCCAGGCCGGAATCTTGTCCACAATCGTGACGAGCCAGCCCTGGTTGGCATCCACCCCCAGCACAAAATCGTCTCCCATTTTTTTGCGCACGACCTCGATCTGGCGGATATCGTCTTTCAGCTCGACACTTTTGACCCGCAGCTTTGCGCATCGGTAGCCCATGCCCCGGATCGCCTGAAGCTCTTCCGCTCTGCGGTCGGGGTCATGCATCTCGCCGGTCGAGCAGTACACCTCTATCGGACGCGCATTTCCCCCCAGGAGCTCATAAACGGGTTTGCCGGCCTTCTTGCCCAAAATGTCCCAGCAAGCGGGCTCAATCCAGAAATTGCGCCATCCCAGGATGCCGGCCTGTTTGAGTAGATCCTGCACCCGTCCGATGTCCGCCGGATCGGCGCCCATCAGGTAGCCCCCTAGCAGGTCGCCCAGGCCTTCGCGCTCCACCCCCATAGCGGAGCCGGCGCTATATCCTTCAATGCCCTCATCGGTGGTCAGCTTGATCAGCGTAAAGCGGTTGTGGGTTTGGGGGTAACCGGGAATCCAGGTGGGCCAGAACGTTTCTTCAAGAGGGACCGATACGTGATAAAGTTCGATGCGCGAAATTTTCATTGCAATTCCTCCTCTTTCCGGGTAATTGGTAGTACCACTTTTAATATTGGTATAACCAATTGTCAAGGGTTTTCTTGTAAGCAACAGACATGCGTCCGGATAGGTAAAGCGCCAGGGGCATGCAAGCAGTTTGAATCATGGGGGTTAAGGTGCAATGAATAAAGGTCTGCCCGGCCGAATATACAACGATATGCTCAAGGATATTATCAAAGGGTCTTACCCGGTCGAAAGCAAGTTGCCGCCGGAAAGAGAGCTGGTGCAGAAATACAAAGCCAGCCGCTTCGCGATCCGGGAGGCCATTGCGAGGCTTGCCCAGAGCGGCTTTGTGATGACGCACCCGCAAAGCGGAACCTACGTCAGGGACTTTAACCGGGAAGGTTCCGTGGATACGCTGGTGCAGATTCTGCGCGTTCATAAAACGATCGACCGGCAGACCATCGAGTCGCTTTTGAGGTTCCGGTTTGTCACGGAGACGGAAGCGGCGGGACGGGCTGCGCTTCGTATTCAGGAAAGTGATATCGTCTACCTGGAGTCGAGCCTGGAAAGAAAAAAGAGGCACCTCAGGGACGCGGCAGTGCTGGCTGAATGCGATTACGACTTTCACAGAGCCGTCATCACCATTTCGGGCGACATCATCAGCAGGCTGGTCTTTCAATCCTTTAAACCGGTCTATTCATTTTTTGCCGAATTGTTCTATTCCTTGGAAGGGATGTCGGAGGCGTCGCTGGCGTTGAATCTGAAGCTGATGAAAGCCCTGAAACGAAAGGATCAGGCCGCCTCAGGCAAAGCGATGGGCAATATCTTGAAGTTTGCCGAGAAAAAGGTGTATGAGGCTGTCAAAAGCGGGCATTCAGGCAAGATTCGATTATCCTCGTCGGGATCCTGATGCAGGGTGACGCGATGTCGTTCAGCATATGAATCGTCATGCATTGGACGGCTGTCGCGATTCGTCCAACGCGACAGGCGGCGATCTTCGCCGGTCTGAGAGGATCTGCCTGTTATGAGCGTGCAAACCGTTTTGCAGGTGCCCAAGAAATGAAAGTTATCGGGACAACGGAAATGCTTGAGCCGTCCGGATAATTTTCTGCTCTTTTGTAAACAGTGACAGGGACTCGAGCAAGGGTCCGTCTTCGGTTTCCATGACCGAGATAATCTGTTGGTTCATCCTTCTTTTCAGCTCACCGAAAATATTTCTTCCCTTGTTAAAAAATCCGGGCGAAACGAAGCGCGTCTTCCATGAGCCAATCCACGTCAACACCCATGGAAAAAATTCTGCCTCGCCGGAGGTCAGAATCATCGATTTGATCGACGGATCAGCAAGGAGCTCATCAACTATCCGCAGCATTTCCAATGCAAAGGTCAGATCCATCTTGTTTTGATGATGAATCCTCCGCATCATGGCGATATTGCAGACTTTTTCCCATTCTATGGCGGCCATAGGTCTGTCCGGAGGGGATATTTCTGGGGTTTTCCAACCGATGCCCGTATAAGACAGAACCGTCATTTTATCAAAAGAATTGCGGCCGGCGCCTTGCTGCCCGCGTCGTAATAATACTATAAGATTACAAGCGCTTATGTGAATATCCAGGGCGTCGTTCAAAAAGCATGACTATGATAATGCTTACGATATACAAGTTGTCTTATAATAATTTGATATTCTCTATGGAGTGACTTCTTTTATTGACATATTATCATACTAAGGCTATGGAATGTGGCGACAATAAAAAAGGGAATAAACCTAAGGAGGAGTCAATATGATTAAATCGAGATTATGCGACTTGATCGGGACAAAATATCCGATCATTCAGGCCGGCATGGGGCCCTTCAGTAACAACAACCTTTGCGTGGCCGCAGCCAATGCAGGGGTTTTGGGTTTGCTATCGACCAGCGGTCTTTGCGTGATGGATCGAGCCGCCGACGATTGGTCTTACCAGGATTTTTGCCGCACGGCGGAAGCGAATCCGGATGATGACATGGCCACGGTGCTGGAAAAGGTCCTCAAGCGAACGTATCGTCTGGTCAAGGGCAAAGGCGGTGTGTTCGGAATCAACGTGATGGTGTCGGCGGAGCTCAAAGACGCGGCGAAAATTCTGATCGAAAAAGCCACTCAGGTGCGCGAAGAAAATCCGGACATGAAAGAATATTTCAAGGTGATTTTTACTTCCGCCGGAGATCCGGTCGGCTGGAAAGACACGATTAAAAATGCGGGGTTTACCTGGATGCATGTCGTGCCGTCCGTGAAAGGCGCACAACGCTGCAAGAAGGCAGGGGTGGATGTCATCGTGGCCTCCGGACATGAAGGGGGATTCCATACGTCCTGGGAGCCGGTGCACTCGATGACCCTGTTGCCGGCTGTGGTTGAAGCTGTCTCCGATGAGAAAACCCTGGTCTGCGGCGCCGGCGGATTCGTGGACGGCAAGACGCTGGCCGCAGCCCTCGTGCTCGGCGCAGACGGCGCGCAGATGGGCACCCGTTTTCTGGCAACCCAGGAGAGCGACTTTGCCCAGATCTGGAAGGAAGGTGTTGTGGAAGCCGGAGATCGTGGAACACTGGTTGCCCGCGGCATTGTCGGTCCCGCCCGTTGGTTGAAAACGCCCCGAAGCATTGAACATCAAATCAACACATTGAAAAAATCTCCCGGTGTTTATCTGGGAACTCCCGACGACTTTACCACAACGGATATGTCGCTGATTGATTTTGAAAACGAATCTCTCCGCGCCACTTTCGACGGCAACAAGGAAAAAGCGATGATGGCCGGCGGCGAAGGAGCCCAGCGCATCCATGACATGCCCAAAGTAGCCGACATGGTGCAGACGATCGTCAAAGAGGCCGAAGATATTCTCAGAAGCGTTCAGACCAAGATGTTGGCCTGAGATTCAGACCATTGTCGGGCAAGACACGGGGTGGTCTCGCTTTCGCCTTCCGTCTTTCAGGGATGAATTGACGCCCTGGTCTTCCTCAAAAAGCCCGAAGAGAGTGGACTTCATCACCATGCACCGCCGGTGTTTGAACCGGCGGGTGCCTGCGGGCATGAGACGCCCAAGGGGAAACGGATAAAGAAAGACCCTTGGCGCCAAGCTGTGAAAAAAAAGCCGGCGGCCATGTTTAATGGCGCCGGCTTTTGAATCCCGCCGGTTTGGCGATCCGAGCCCGGGAAATTCATGAAGCGGTTTTGAGTCGCTTCCTCATGAACGTCCCTTGCCGGGCGCCTTGACGGTTGCTTTTCATTTAACTTCGGCGTTGCGATTTTCTACTTCTTCTTTGCACTTGCCTTGGCCTCGGCCACGCTCTGTGCAGTTCCGTCCGATTTGCTTTTCAGACAGTCGCTCATGAAGGCCTTTCGTTCATCTCCTTTGAGAGCCTTGGCTTTCGCTTCGGCATTGCAGGTTCTCATCTTTTCGTACTGGGCCTGCTGTTTGGGGCTTGGCGCCTTCTTTTCCGAATTTGCCGCCATCGCGCTGAAAGCCATCAGAATCAATACGGCGACACTCATGACAACCATGACCATCTTAACGCTTCTTTTCATAACAACCTCCTTGGTTATTAAAATTCCAGAAACGCCGAGCAGGGCCGGCATACACGTTTGCGCACGGCGGTTTCCGCGCGGCAATCCTGGTGCAAATTGTAATCAAGTGCTTTTAGATGAAGTGTTGGCTTTTTTTAAAGGAAAGCGTCTTGAATGTCAAGACAAGATTCGCAAGGCGATGCTCATCGCCTTGCGGCCGGCTGCAGGTCCATAAAAAAAGGCGTCCGTGAGGGACGCCTTTCTCTATTTGAGCGTTTGGGCTTTTATTTCTTCTTCTTTTTCTCGATCAGCGGCATGCCGGCGATCTTGCGAACGACGTTTTTGCACTTGTCAATGTCGTACTGACCGTAAATGGCGATCTGTTCCATGATGGGCGATCCGCCGCCGTGCATCGCGCCGTAGGAAATCGCGCCGGAGCTGGCCGAGTTGGTGTAGTCGGCGAACAACAGCCAGAATTTGATCTGATCTTCAATGGGAATATCCTGGTTGCGCTTGACGTATTTTTCCAGAAGGTCTTTGATTTCCGGATTCAGCAGATCCCCTTCGTGCGGGAAGGTGGCGGGCATGCCGCCTGCGATTTCGCACAGAATCTGCTGCTCATGGAAGACGGCTTCGCCGGTGAGACAGCGGCCGACGTTGGCGTAAATGGAATTGGGGATGCAGGCGCCTGGGCCGTAGGGCACCATGCCGATGCCGGGCATATAGACTTCGGGTTTGCCCATGGCCGAGGCGGTGAAGCCCGCCGCATAACCCAGCTCGGTAATCTTGATGAGCTCGGCGATTTTTTCGCGCACGTGCGGGGCTTTTTCAATGCCGTTCATTTCGGCGGCCATCGACGCAAAGCCGATGAGCATGTCGCCTACGGCCGGCTTGCAGCCGGAATAGCTGTGGCGATGGAACAGCGCGAACAAAAGCGCGCAGACGCCGCCGTGCTGATATTCGCCGTTTAAGAAGATGCGGTCGTTGGGCACGAACACATCGTCGAAGATCACGTAGGAATCAATGAAGCCCCAGTCAAAACCGCGTTTGTAATGCTTGCGGTTGTACATGTTGTGCGGAGAGAGCACCTGCTTGACGCCTTCATGATCGGCCGGAAGCGCAAATGCGATGGCGTAGTCTTTTTCATCCTTCGTGAGCGCGCGGGTGGGGACGACGAGAATTTCATCGGCGCAGGACGCGAACGTGATGTGCACTTTCGCGCCGCGCACGACGATGCCGTCGGGACGCCGTTCAACGACATGCAGATACTGATCGGGGTCCGGCTGCTCGGCGGGACGCAGCAGGCGAAGGCCCTTGACGTCCGTCTGGGCGCAGCAGCCCACCAGGTCGTTTTTTTGGAAGTACTCCAGCCATTTGAGGAAATTCTGATAGTACTGGGTTTTGCCGCCGTTCATCTTGTCGGCTTCGTAAGATACGGAGTTGATCGCGTTGATTGCGTCCACGCCCATGCAGCGGCCGATGCACTGGCTGACTTCGCGCACCAGCATGCGGGTCATGTCCTGTTTTTTGTGCAGATCTTCGACATTCTGGTGGATGTGGGTGAAGCGGTTGATCGTTTCGCCGCTCAGATGGCTTTTGGCGGTGACGAGATCAGCCGTCTTCGGGTCGGCGGCCAGGTCAAACGTCACACCGATGACGCCCTTGGGCTGATCCAGCGCCGGGTGGTCACGGTCGATTTTTTCGCCGTTGAGATAGAGGTTGGATTTGAGTTTCTTCAACCCCTCGAAATATTGTTGTTTTGTTCTCATGCCTTGTCTCCTTTTTTTCCTGATTTGGTGTTTGTTAAGAATTCCCCTTCTTAGCGTCGCGGAGTATAGGAAAGGCCCTGGAAGAAGTCAAGGCATACTTGCGGGGGAAAGAAAATGGCGTGCTGATAAGCCTATGAATTTACGAATTATTTATCGACGCGGAAAACCGAAGAAGGCCGACCGGACAACGGCCTTCCCTTGCTGCCGGCAAGGGCTTAAAAAGCCTAGGACGAACTGATTTCCACCCGGTTTCGGCCGCCTTCTTTACCTTTGTACAAAGCGGCGTCGGCCCGTTGGATAATCATGTTGAAGTCCCGGTCGTTCGGAATCAATTGACTGATGCCGATCGTGGCGGTGACCCGCAGCATGGCCGCGCCGGCTTGAATGTCTGTTGTGGAGAGAGCCTCCAGAAGACGGGTTCCCACCAAAGAGGCCTGATCGATTCGCGTTTCGGGCAGCAGAATAATGAATTCCTCCCCGCCGAGTCGTCCGACAATATCCATGGACCGGAGTTTGCTTCGCAGCAAATCGGCTGTCCGGCGCAGAACTTCGTCGCCCGCCGCGTGGCCGTGCGTGTCATTGACCTTTTTGAAATGGTCCAGATCGACGATGCAGACCGACAAAGGCGAGTTGGTCCGGCGCGCCCGTTCGATTTCATGGGAGAAGAGCATTTCATACTCTCTGCGGTTGTACAGCCCCGTCAGAGGATCGGTTGAGGCCAGTTCTTTGAGCTTCAGCTCCAGTTTGTGCCGCCGGTCAATTTCTTCTTCCAGTTCCCGGTTGATTTTTTCGGTTTTGGACAGGTAGGTGAACTGCCTGCGCTGCAAAACAGCCATTCGAAGCGCGGTTGCGGCGCCCAGGACGAATGGCAGCATCAGAAGAAAAAACAGGCCGATCAGATTTTCCCGGGAGGAACCCATAACCCACCTTGTGCCCAGGGTAATGACGACGGCGTAAAAACCGCCGGCAAAGGCGCAGACGAACCGTATCGGCACGAACATCAGAAGCGCGATGATCTGGATCATAATGACCCCGACAATCCAGACGGTGGCATCCGGGCGGTAAACAAAAAGCAGCATGAATCCGGTGAATCCGACAATGACGATGGCGGTGACCGTGTAACTGATCTTGGAAGAGTCGGTATCGGATCTGATGCACAAGATCACGGCCAAAAGAGCCAGGGCAATGGCGACGCGGTAGGTCAGCAGAAAGTAAAAGGGCCTGGTGGCGCCCAGGGCCGTGTAGTCGGGAACCGCGAACAAAAGCAGCAAAACGGCCCATACCATCAGAACAATGCGCAGCTGGCGGTTTGTGATTTGCTGAAAATGTCTTTGAAAAGATCGTTCCGTTTCCCGGTCGGCGAATTCGCCCAACCACGTCGATAGGCTGTACTCGTCCTTGCTTGATGTCGTCATTGGAACCCCGATCCTCCCGGCGGCTGAATAGTTCGGTTTCTGCGGAATTTTTATAACATATCGGTTGTTTTTTCCAAAACCTTAACTTGCGGCGGATTTTGCTTGTTGTCCGCTTCGGACGGTCGGTCAACCCACCGCGCCGTTTGTGGGGAGACCCGGCACGACCACGACATGCGCTTTGCCATCCGGAATATTGTCTGATATAAGATCGGTGCAGAGTTGAACAGTCCGGAGGGATGCAGTCTGAAAAAAAAACGATTCATCATTTTGGCGATGCTAATCGCGGCGGTCGTTGCGGCGGCTTTAGTCATCCTGGTTTTCCTAAACCGGGATGACCAACCGAACCGGTATGTCTGGTTTGCCCAGACCAATGCGAAAGGCGATAATCTGCTGGTCAGGGGAGACCGCATCGACCGGATCAAGGGGGATCTGCCCGCGCTCATTGATGCCTTTAATCGGTCTGTCCAATCCGCCGAACTGGCCAGGTTGCCCCAGGACGGCGGACGGCCGGTTCTTCCCAAACTGCGTTTCAAAGATGTCCGGAAAAGGGTTCTTGCGCTGGATGTGCAAAATGATGAATATCTCACCGAACGCATGGGGTCAACCGGAGCGCAAGAATATCTTGCCGCCGCCACCTTTACGTTGACCGAATATGAAAAAATCGATGCGGTGCGTTTTGATTTTCGCGAAGGCGATCACGCCGCGCCGGGCACCTATACCCGGGATGATTTTTTGAAGCGATGGAAGATCATTCGCTGACGCCGGGTGCAAAGATTTGGCGCTGCTGAGCGTAAACCTGTTTTATCCCTTAAGGGGGGGCCGATGACACTTGATATGCTGATGGTGCTGGGCGTGATTTTCCTCGCGGTTTTTTTATTTGCGTCCGAAAAACTGCCGGTGGACCTGACGGCTATCCTGGTGATGGCGATTCTGATGATCAGCGGAATCCTCACCCCTAAAGAGGGATTGTCCGGATTCAGCAATGTGGCGACCGTCACGGTGGGCGCGATGTTTATTCTCTCGGCCGCCTTGCAGAAAACCGGCGCAGTCAATTTTCTGGGGGCGGTGTCGTCGAAGGTTTTCAAAATCAATTTCTGGCTGGGCTTGATCGGCACGATGATTCTGGTCGGGGCGGTCTCCGCGTTTGTCAACAATACGCCGGTGGTGGCGGTTTTCATTCCCATCCTGTTGGGTCTGGCCGCGACAAACAAGCTGAGTCCTTCAAGGCTGCTCATGCCGATTTCCTTTGCCTCTATGTTTGGGGGCGTCTGCACCCTGATCGGCACGTCCACCAATATTCTGGTCAGTTCCATCGCCGTCCAGCACGGTCTGCCGGCTTTTTCCATGTTTGAATTCACCAAGCTGGGCCTTGTCTTTTTCGGGGTCGGTATTGCCTACATGACGCTTTTCGGCGTGCGTTTGATTCCGGTTCGCGCGGCCGAGGAGAATCTCACGGACAAGTACCGGATGCATGATTATCTGACGGATATCGTGCTGCGGCAGGATGCGAAATCCATCGGCGTGCGCGTGGCCGATTCGCCGCTAGTGAAAGAGCTGGACATTGACGTGCTGGAAGTGATCCGCAACGGGCAGCGTCTTTTGGTGCCGGTGTCCGACATTGTGCTTAAAGAAAACGATCTTCTGCGCGTGCGTTGCGACATTAAGCAGCTCCAAAAGCTCAAGGATCGCATCGGAATCGAAATGAAATCGGACTGCCAGCTCCAGGATGATGATTTCCGTTGCGAGGCTCTGACGCTGACGGAAGTGGTCATCGCCCCCAATTCCCGTTTGATCGGTAAAACGATTAAATCCTCCTACTTCCGGAATGTTTTCCGGGCCACCGCCCTGGCGCTTCGCCATCGCGGGCAATTGCTCAATACCGGCTTTGCCGAGACCCCGCTTCGGGCGGGCGATGCGATTTTGGTCGAAACGCGCAAGGAAAATTACGACGCGCTCCGAAGCAATAAAAACTTTGTTATCGTTTCCGACATTGAAACCCCTCAGTACCGCAAAGATAAAATCATTCCGGCGCTGCTTATCATTACGGCGGTCATCGCGGCGGCGGCGCTGGGCATTTTGCCCATTATGGTCGGGGCCATTATCGGGTCGATTCTGCTGGTGATTGTGGGATGCATTACCCTGGAGGAAGCCTATGATGCCATCGACTGGAATGTGATCTTTCTTCTGGGCGGCATCATCTCCCTGGGTGTGGCTCTGGAAAAGACGGGGGCCGCGATGTATCTTTCACAACAGATGATCCGGTTTCTGGGCGGCTGGGGACCGGTGGCGATTGTGGCCGCGCTATATCTTATGACCTCTCTTCTGACGGAGACGATGTCGAACAACGCCACGGCGGTGCTCCTTGCGCCCATTGCCATCGCAGCGGCCGCGGCCATGGGCGTGAGTCCGAAGCCGTTTTTAATGGCGATCGCTTTTGCGGCCTCGGCGAGTTTCATGACGCCCGTGGGGTATCAAACCAATACAATGATCTACGGCGTCGGGCGGTATAAGTTTTCCGATTTTATCAAAGTGGGAGCGCCGCTGAATCTGATCTTCTGGATTCTGGCGACGCTTCTGATTCCCGTTTTTTTCCCGTTTTAGGAGGGGGGTATGGACGGCATCAGCATTTGGCTGCAAAAAATCATCGATTCGCTCAACACGCCGCTCTTTACGATCGGCTCGTCGGCTTTCACCATCTGGACGATGATCTACCTGATTCTGGCGACGGTGATTCTGATCGTTGTCGCCTCGCAGATCAATAAGCTCATTGCCCACAAGCTGCTGGCCCGCAGCCGGTTCGAGCTGGGGGTGCGCGTGGCTGTCGGCGCCATTGTTAAGTACGTTCTTCTGGTGGTCGGGTTCGTCGTTATCCTGCAAACGGCGGGAATCAATCTCAGCAGTCTGACCATCCTGCTTGGCGCTCTGGGCGTCGGTATCGGTTTCGGTCTGCAAAACATCACCAACAATTTCGTCAGCGGGCTCATTATCCTGTTCGAGCGGCCCATCAAGGTGGGCGACCGCATTGAAGTGGCGGATGTCGCCGGCGACGTGGTGGATATTTCCATGCGGGCGACCACCATCATCACCAATGACAACATCTCCATTATTGTTCCGAATTCCCAGTTTATCTCCGAAACCGTGATCAACTGGAGCCATACGGACCGCAACGTCCGCTTCAACTTTCCCGTGGGGGTGTCCTATCAGGAAGATCCGGAAACCATCCGAAAGGTCTTATTGGAGATCGCCCGCGACAATCCGGGGGTTTTAAAGAATCCCGTTCCCGACGTGCTGTTTTCCGAGTATGCCGACAGCGCCATGATTTTCAACCTGCGTGTCTGGACGCGGGAATACGTCAATCGTCCCGGTGTGCTCAAAAGCCAGCTCTACTATGAAATTGCGCGGCGCTTCCGCGAGCAGGGCATTGAGATTCCCTATCCGCAGCGCGATGTCTACATCAAATCCGCGCCGCAAACAAACAAAGAGGAATAAGGCATGTTCGAGAAAATCACGTCAGCTCTGAAGCTGGGGAAAGACATTGAAGATTTTGACACCATCCACGCCACGATAGAAAAAGACATTATTTTCAAAGGAACCAATCTTTGGATTCTGGCGTTCGCCATCGTCATCGCCTCGATCGGCCTGAACATGAATTCCACGGCCGTCATCATCGGCGCCATGCTTATTTCGCCGCTGATGGGGCCGATCAACGGCATGGGATACAGCATCGCCACCTACAACATGCCGCTGTTTCGCAAGGCGGTGAAAAATTTTTCCTTTGCGGTCGCCGCCAGTCTCATCGCTTCGACTCTGTATTTCGCCATCAGTCCCGTCTCCACCGCGCACTCCGAGCTTCTGGCGCGAACCAGCCCGACCATTTATGATGTGCTCATCGCGCTCTTCGGCGGCCTGGCGGGCATCGTGGCCATCAGCAGCAAATCCAAGGGAAACGTCATTCCCGGCGTCGCTATTGCCACCGCGCTGATGCCGCCTCTGTGCACCGCGGGATACGGGTTGGCCACCTGGCAATTCAACTTTTTTTTTGGGGCTTTTTATCTGTTCACGATCAATACGGTGTTTATCGCCATGGCCTCTGTGGCTGTCTCCCAGTTTCTTCGTTTTCCCAACCGCACCCTTGCGGATGACGCCATGAAAAGCCGGATCAACAACATGATCACCGTTGTGATTCTGGTGACCATCGTTCCCAGCGTCTATTTCGGCTACGGTCTGGTGCAGAAGGAAGCGTTTATGGAGCGCTCTTCCCGGTTTACAAGAAATGTGGCGATTGTCGAAGGGACGTATCTCCTCAAAGAGGAAGTCAGCCCTGCCGACAAGACCATTACGCTGGTCTATGGCGGCAACACGCTCAATGATCTGCAAAAAAAGGCGATTGCGGAAAAAGCGAAAGATTTCTATCTGGATGATGTCAAACTGGTTTTTAAACAGGGCTTTTCGATCGATGACGTCAAAGACCGGGAAAAACAGCGTGAAAGCCAGCTCGACGCGCTCAAAGGCGAGGTCAACCGCCTGCAATTGATCCTCAAAGAGAAAGAAAAGATTGAAGAGACCCGAAAAATCAACGCCGCCCTCGGGCGACAGTTGCTCGCTGAAATTCAGCCGCTGTATCCGCAGATTTCGGCCTGCACCTACGCCAGGGCTTCCGGCTTCAAAAGCAAAGTTGGCCAGGCCGACGAGACTCACGTCGTCGTTTTTTCCGTCAAGCCCGGATCGCTCGGCGCAAAGGACCGCAAAAAAATCAGCCGTTGGGTGGAATCGAGACTCGAGCGGAAAAACATCAAGGTCTTCTACGAAATTTAGGCCGATCGTTTACGGCTGTTCGATAAAGCACGGCGCAAAAGGCCGATTCCTGGGAAAACCTGTTTAATATCTCAGCACGTTGAGTACCGTGTGCCCGGATTTCCAGATCCGGTCGATGAAGGCGTCGAGGTTATCACCGGCGAGGCGGACGACGCACAGTTTGCGATTAGGTTGATCCACGGTCATCAGGCTTGTGATCCTGACACGAAGCTCGATCGCAATAGGGGCGACGAGGCCGAAGATGTCTTCCTGTTCCGGCACGGCGAACGTGATTCGCGCTCCCGCGCCGGTCGATTCGAGAATGCCCACGAAGGCCCGAAAGATATCCGACTCGGTGATGAGGCCGATCAGCCGTCTTTTCTGAACCACGAGCAGCGTGCTGATTTTGCCGTCGCGCAAAATGCGGGCGGCGTCTTCAATCGGCGTTTCCGGCCGGGCGGTGCGCAGCGACCGGCTCATGATGTCCTGCGCCGTCATGCGCAGCCTGGGGCTTTGCGGCAGGGCCGCGGCGAAAGGATTGACATCCGGCGGACAGGCATGCAGAATATCGGTCGCCGTGACGATGCCCACCGGATACGCCTCCGCGTCGCGCCACTCGACCACCGGCAGGCGGCGGATGCGCCGGGCGGTCATGATCGCCGCCGCCTCCGCAAGCGGGGTGCCCGGAGCAATGGTGATCACATTCCGCGTCATCCACATGCCGACAATCATAACGCCCTTTCTTTTCCGCGGGAAGTCGGCTTTCCGATCAGCAAAACGGCGGCCAGGACGAAGTAAGCCGCCGCGACCGAAAGGTGCAAGCCCGAGTCGATCCGCCAGGGCAGATACAGAGCGCCGCTCGGCAAAATTGAGTGAATAATGCCGAAAAGCGTCAGTACCCCGCAGCAGGCGGCGCAGCCGGCCGCGCGGTTCGGCTTTTGGTCGATCAGAAAGGCCAGAAGGCTTCCCCATAAAAGTCCTGTGACGATAAAGCCGTTGGAGAGCATCAGAAGCGAAGCATGCATCGTCTTCAAATGCGTCGGCAGCTGATCCGGCGAGATTCCCGCGGCGCCGGTAAATTGTCCGAGGATGATCATGACAAGGCTTGCGATCACCGGCAGAAAAGCGAAGCTGACCGCCGGGGAGTGCTGCGGGGGCGATTCGCGGTAAGCCTGATGGACGATTTCAAAGCCGATGAAAATCAGAATCGGCGCGATAACCGCCCGCGGGATCGTCCCGACGAAAAGCGCGAGCAAACCGACCACCGAGCCCGCGCCCACGCATAATCCGGTCGCAAGCGTGTACCCCCACCTTGCGCCCATTTTCTTATAGGCCGGATGTCCGATATAAGGCGTGGTTTGAGCGACCCCGCCGAAAAAAGAAGCGATAAGCGATGTGAAAGCCTCGGTCAGCAGAATGTCGCGTGTGCGGTAATGGTCGCCCGCGAGTCTCGCGCTTTCGGTGTTGTTAATGCCGCCGATGATTGTGAGGATGCCGAACGGGACGGCCAGCGTCAGATACTGAATGCTTTGAGGCAGCGTGGTCAGAAAGGCAAGCGAGAAGGCAGGCAGGCTGAAGCTTAGCTCCAGCGCAGGGGCTTTGAATTCCGAAGCAAGCCCGAAATAGCCCAGTGCGAAGTGCGCGGCCGTGCCGAAAACAACCGCCGTCAGCACGCCGTTTAACCGGCCTGCGGGATGCAGTCCGGCGAAAAGGGCCGCGAAGATAAGCCCCATCGCCGCAAGCCCCGCCACCGGCGCGGTGAAAAGCTCAACGAGCGGCAGAAACCCCAGAAGCAAAAGGCCGACTCCGGCGATCGATCCCAAAAGCCCCGCCGTCGGAATGATGCGTTGAATCGCGTTTCCAAAAAAAGACACGATGATTTTGATTCCGCCGATCATGAAGAGCGTGGCCATGCCGATCTGCCAGGTCAAGATGGCGTCCTGCGTCGCCAGCCAGGCCGGGCCGAGCACGGCGTAGGCGATGCCGATCGTGGAGGGCGTGTCGATGCCCAACGGCATGGCCGTGACGTCCCTGCGCCCGGTTTTACGGGCAAGCCTAAGCGCCAGCCAGGTATAAATCAGATCGCCCAGGAAAATGCCGACGGCCGTTCCCGGAATCATGCGCGTGAGGATGATGTCGGCCGGGTAGCCGAATGTGAAGATCAGGATGGCGGAAAAAAAGATCATCGTGCCGACGTTGTCGAAAAAAAGCGCGAGAAACGCCGTGATTTCGCCCCACAGCCGGCTTCGTCCGAGAGTGTTGTCTTGTTGGGTCATGCCTCTTATCCTTGCAGGCCTTTTGCCGCGGTACTATAGACAAAACAGATGTGTTTGACAAACGAATTATTGGCCGGACATCCAAAACCGCGGCAAGCTTTGGCGCACATGCGCGGATAAAGATGATTGACTTTCGAATCGCCGGTGTGGTTTCATTTTCGCCCGGAAACAGGAAAGGAGTCTCACCTATGAAACGACCTGAAAAAAACAGCCTGCGGGGAAGAGGGCGTCGGCCGACAGCGGGGATTTTGTTTTGCGCTGCCTGCGGCCTGCTTTGCCTGCTTTGCTGGACGTCGCAAGCGATGGCGCAATGGCCCCGGATCGCCGTGTCCAAAGACGGCACGCCGATATCCTATGAGGTTTTCGGCTCTGGAGAGCCGACGCTCGTTTTCGTGCACGGCTGGAGCTGCGACAGCCGCTACTTTCGGATGCAGGTGCCGCTTTTTTCTCAAAAGCACCGGGTGATTGTTCTGGACCTGGCCGGTCACGGCCATTCCGGAGCGTCGCGCCAGGTCTATTCCATGCGCTCTTTCGGAGAAGATGTCCGGGCCGTTGTGGAAGCCGAGAAGGGGTCCAACGTCATTCTCATCGGCCACTCGATGGGCGGTTCGGTGATCGCCGAGGCGGCAAGGCTTATGCCGGGGCAGGTTATCGGACTTATCGGTGTGGACACGCTCAATAACATCGAATACCCGCTTTCGAGAAAAGAGTTTGAGGAAATGATCGCGCCGCTTAGAAAGGATTTCCGGCAGGGGACCCGAGCCTTTGTCGCCCCGATGCTTTTGCCGGATGCCGATCCCGCGCTTCGCGATTGGATTTTGGCCGATATGTCGTCCGCGCCGCCTTCCGTTGCATTGAGTGCGATGGAGCAGATGATGAACCTGTACATCACAGGAAAGGCGGCGAAAATTTTCAAGGACGTCTCCGCGCCGGTTGTCTGCGTCAATGCCGACTTGTGGCCCGTGAATACCGAAGCCAACCGGAAACACATGCGATCGTTTGATGTGATTGTGATTCCAAAGGCGGATCATTTCCTGATGATGAACCGGCCGGCGGATTTCAATGCCGCGCTGGAAAAAGCCGTCGGGATGATTCTGGAAAAATCCGTCAAATCATGCCGCTGACTTTGCGCCCTGCCAGATGTCTTCGGGGACTGAGGTTTGAATGACGCATTCAGGACTTCGCGGGTTTCTGCATGACGAGGGCGTCAGTCGGGCAGTCATGACTGCAGAAGCCGCAGCCGATGCAGGCTTTGGCCGCCTGAAGGTAGGGGTACGGAGCCACGCCTTTGTCGCGGGGAAGGTCCGACATGGCCAGGCACCCGACCGGACAAGTATCGACACAAATCCCGCAGGCGATGCAGGATTTGATGATGAAGGCGGGCTTTAGCCATTCGGAGCGTTTGATCAGTCCACACAGCGTGCCTGTGGCGTCCAGGACTGACGCGTGCGGGCAGCTTCTGCCGCAGGCGCCGCATTCAATGCACTGTGCTGCGGCGATGACGTGGAGCTTCTTTTTTTCCCCCGTGATCGCATCGGCCGGGCAGACCCGCGCGCAAGCGCCGCACCCGTTGCATTTTTCCGTGATCGTGTAGGCCATATCCGTCCTCTCTTATGAAATGCCCAGTTTACGCAGGGTTTCGTCCTTGGGTTTTCCGGTGTCGGGATCCCATCCGAACTGCGTCCAGTAATCGCAGGCGAGTTTCTCCACGTCCACGGACCGCCCTTTGTTGGCGCCTTCACGCTGGGGAACGGTTCCTTGGGCGCGCGCGCTGATAAAGTTATTCTTCGGCTCGATGCCGTGCTTGACGTTGAAGGCCTGCTTGAGCGTTTGAATCCGCTCGCCGACAACCATGTAGTCTTCAGGCGACAGCGTCCAGCCGGTTGCCGCGTTGAGCCAGTCAAACGTGGGCGTGCGTTTTGCGCCCAGGAAAAGCCCGAACATACACATGCCCGCGCCGTTGGCCAGACTCATAAAGCGGCTGCATGCGGCGGCCATCGCGGCTTTTTCCGCGTCGATTCTGTATTTGCTCGATTTTGCAAACAGAGGTTTGGGTTTAGGCAGGCCCTTGACGCGCTTCCACAGCTGAAACATTTCGTAATACAAATGTGCGCCCAGCGTGTGACGGCCCGGTGTGGGCTCCAGGCTGTAATGAATGTTGAAGCCCGGGTCATTGCGGCCGTCGTGCATGGCCGGTTCCTGACCGCCGGCGTGAACGGTGAACGCCTCAGCGCCTTTGCCGATTTTTGCCGCCGCTATTTTGGTTCCGTCGGCCAGCACATCGCCTAAGCCTTCCCGCCGGATCATTTTTTTGATGAGGGCGACGGTGGCTTCGGTATTGCCCCATTTGAGTTCCAGACCGTCTGTGTCTTCCTTGGTGAGCACGCCTTTCTCGAAGCATTCAATCGCGAAGGCCGCCGTCGCGCCGGCGGAGATGGTGTCCATCCCGGCGCGGTTGAGCAGTTCGTTGAGATAGTAAATACTGTCGAGGTCTTCATTCATGCACAGGCCGCCCAAAGCCAGGATACTTTCATATTCGGGCTTGTGCGTGTGCCCCGGCATCCCTTTGGCGGCGCAGGTGCCGCCGCAGCCCAGCGGGCAGGAGTAGCAGTGATATTTGACGATTTCCGTCTCCAGAATTCGGTCGGGATTGATCTTGCGGGATTTCGCAATCGGGAAGTCGCGGTTTGTCCCCTCCCAGTTTTTCAGCGGCGCGTCGCCCATTTCGATGGACGCCTGATTCATGCCGCCCGTTCCCCACTTCTTCAAGATGTTGGTGTACAAAAGGCCGTCCTGGGGAAACAGCACCGGCGTGATGCGCAGGAAACTGCCCACGCGGGCAAAGACGCTGCCGGGGGTTAAAGGCAGGTTGAAACCGACCCACTTGCTGCAATGGCGGCTTAAGCGTTTCATCGCAGCGGGATCAGCCGCGCCGATGCGCTTCACGCCGTCGAGAACCACGGCCTTGAGCTTTTTGGACCCCATCACCGCGCCCAGGCCGGAGCGCGCGGCGATTCGGCCGCGGTCGGTGCAGACGCCCGAAATGAGAGATAGCTTTTCTCCGGCCGGCCCGATCACGGCAATGCCGGCTTTAAGTCCGTGACGCGCCCCGAGGCGTTCTTCCGTGGCAATCGCGTCTTCCCCCCAGAGGTCTGTTGCGTCCCGAAGCGTGGCCGTGCCGTTTTTGATATACAGATAAACGGGTGTGTCGCTTATGCCTGAAAAAAAGATGGCGTCATAGCCGCAGCGCTTGATGGCGGGTGAAAAGGTGCCGCCGCAGTTGGCGTCGCCCCAGCAGCCGGTGAGGGGTGATTTGCCCGTAAGCGTCCAGCGTCCGGAAAAGAGGCTTCCCGATCCGGTCAGCAGCCCCGAACAAAAGCCCAGGATGTTTTCCGGCCCCAGCGGATCGGCTCCTGCCGGAATCCGGTTATAGAGGATATAGGCGCCCAATCCCATTCCCGAGAGATACTGTTCATAAACCGCATCGGGAATGACCTCTTCGGTCAGGGTATGCGACGACAAGTCCACCATGAGGATTTTTCCCATGTAGGGTTTCGGCATCGTTTAGCTCCTTTTCGCTTTCTAACCCTTCTTCACTTTTGCGCGATCCAAGGGCTTTCCTTCCCAGGCCGCTTCCAAAACCATCAGATTGTCTTCATAATCCGTCTCTTCGGGATTATAAACCGACGCGCCGTCGAGAAGCGCCGCCTGAGCGATTTGGGGCAGCGCCTCCCGGGGGACGGCGGGTTTTCCGTCCCGGTCTTTGACTTCGCTTAAAGATCTTGCATGCCGTCCGCCGGTTTTGGCATGCAGATCGTCATTGAGTTTGCGGATGAGCGAGATCACCTTTTGCGCCCGCTGTTCTTCCGGCGTCTCTTTGTAAATGTGCGGCCCGGCCATCGAGAGCAGCAGGCCCGCAATGGCCTCTTCGCGTTTGTGCAGATTGTATTCCAGCCCATAAGGCAGCAGGATGGCCATACACAAGCCATGAGGTACCCCGCAGACAGAACCGGTGGCGTGCCCCAGATTATGAACGAGTCCCACCATGGAATTGGAAAAAGCCATGCCCGCGAGGCAGGCGCCTATGGCCATCGACAGTCTGGCGTCGCGGTCCGACGGGTTGTTTACGGCCTGCGGCAGATAGGCGTATAAAAGTGAAACGGCTGCCAGCGCATGCGCGTCGCTTAGCGGATTTTTCTGAAGACAGTAGCAGGCTTCCACGGCGTGGCTCATGGCGTCCATACCCGTCATGGCCGTGATGAAAGGCGGCATGGTGAGCGTCATGCGGGAATCCAGAATGGCGATGTCGGGCAGCAGAAAATAGCTGCCGAAAGCCATTTTCAGATGTTTGTCATGATCTTTGATGACCGCGACCTGGGTGACTTCCGATCCGGTGCCCGCGGTCGTCGGCACGGCGACAAGAGGTTTAAGAGGCCTTTTGAGCGCGCCCACGCCGGAAAAGGCCATGAGATCCGTCGCGTTTTCGGAAACAACAATGTTCACCCCTTTGGCCGTGTCCATGACGGAGCCTCCGCCTACGGCGATAAGCGCGTCGCAGGCGTTTTCCTGATAGAGCTTTGCGAGCTCATGGACGACTTTCAGATCGGAATCGGGCGGAACACTGTCATTGACCAGGTTTGGATCCAGTTTGCCTGCCGCCCGGGAGACGATGTCGACCAGTCCGGCTCCGGCAACGCCTTTGTCCGTGATGATAAGCGGTTTTCGCGCGCCTTTTGCGGCGAGCAGTTCCGGTATCTTTTCCAGAGCGTCATGGCCCGCAATCAGCTTCACACGACAGCAGAATTCATAGTAGTCCGGCAACAGCATCGGAATCATCCTTTCTTCGCGTCAGGAGACACTCCATCCCACATTCTTCTTGCGACCGAACACAGCCGGGCCCCGTCCGGGCCAGCGTCTAATGTTTCCAGCAGGTCTTCCAGAAGATAGCCGGGAAGGCCGGTTTCTTTGAGGGTTCGCGGCAGGGCTTTGCCGGCGGTTTTTTGCAGACCGGAAACGAAACGGTTCGCAATGTCAGTCGCCGCGTCGGCCCGCTCACTTTCCGGCGTTTTCGCGAACGTGTCGTCGTCTGCAAGAGGGTGCAGTAGCGCCGCAAGGTCGAACCCGCCGTTTACTTTGTAGTCGTTGAGCATATAAGGAAGGGCCATGGCCATAATCATCCCGGCAGGTCCGCGGCCTGTGCCGGAGAAAGCCTGCCCGATTTTGTGCAGACCGGTGTTGCCTCCATCGGCGAGCGCGCAGCCGGACATGGCTGCGGCATTGGCAACCGCGAGTGCGGCTTTTCGATTGCCGGGGTTGGAAACGGCAGCCGGAAGGTTCTCCAGGATAAACCGGATGGCGGCGAAGGAATAGGCCCGTCGAAACGGATTTTCGGGCACAGCGCCGTGCGCTTCGACGGCACGGGCAAAAGCCGCAAGGCCCGAACAGGCCATGGCCGCGGCATCTTGCGAGACGGCCAGGCGCGGGTCGATGACGGCCAGGGAGGGGGCCAGATATTCAGAGCGATAAACCCGGTTTCCAAAATGGGCTAAAGAGGATGTTTCCAGACCGGTCGCGCCTGCCGTTATCGCCACGACCAGCGGTCCAAGCGGTTTGTTGATAGTCGTTTCTGCGGTGAGAAGCCGGGCATCCGGCAACTTGTAAGACACGGTCATATTGAGCACCTTGGCCGCGTCGGCTGCTCTTCCGCCCAGCGCGATCAGGGCGTCGTAACGGTCTTTTTGGCAGATATTCTTAAGGTATTCAATGGTGCCGAGATCTTCCGCCTCGTCGATTCCGTCGAAAAGCCCGAAGGTCATTTTCGAATCTCCGAAGGCGCTGAGAAGGATTTTGATGGCTTTGGGAGGTGTATCGTTCGGGCTTGCCAGGATCAGGGGCTTTGCGGCGTTGAGCCCGGCCAGTTCGAACGGCAGGCCTTCGAGCACCTTATTGCCCGAATTCATCTTCACCGGACAGGTGAACGACAGCAGGGATTCAACCTTCATATTTCCCCCTTGGATCAAAGACCCAGAAGTGCGCGTGTGTAAATCGCGATGCGGCCTTTCAATTTTCTGGCGACGGACCAGTGTTTCGGATAGCGTTTCACCGCCAGCGAAGCGATGATTTTGGGAAGGAGATAAACCTCGACGATATCGAGAATCCGGATCACCGCAAGCGCGTAGGGAACTTCTCCATCGGTCACCAGACGGTTGCGGGTGGTCGCCAGCGCCGTGCTTTCCTGAAAGGACAGAATCAGAAAGCCTGCATCCAGGTTCTTGATGGCCAGCCGGACATGCTGTTTCTCCGGGAGTTTGCCGCCCAGATACTTCACGACACCATTTTTCTTGCCGACGACCATCCAGGGCCCGTCAGGCAGACAGCCCAAAGAAAAGGTGAAGTTTTCGGGGAGAGCCTCGAACTCGCTTTTGACCTGGTTGTCGGCTTTGGCCGCAGCCTGAATGGCCCGACCGGTAAACCATAGAAACATGGCTACATACGCTCGCTTCAACGGCTTTCGCCCGGAAGAAATTTCCCGTACTCTCGCCATGGGTGAATTCTCCTTGTGGTGAAGAATTTGGCGCATTCTACATGAAATATCGACGCACGTCAAAGTCATAGATTTCCGGTGAAAGATCCACGGAGTGTTGCCGGAGCTATGACTTACGCATCGAGGACCTCGCGGATTTTTGCTGCGAGATCCTTAATCGAAAAAGGCTTGTGAATAAAATCCACATGCGCATCGAGCACTCCCTGGTCGGCAATGACATCCGCGGTGTAGCCGGACATAAACAGGGTTTTGAGCTTCGGACGGATGGCCTTGAGGCGATCGACCAGATCCCGGCCGTTCATTTCCGGCATGACCACGTCGGTGAGGACGAGGTGAATGTCTGCCGGATGTTCGTGCGCAATCTGCAAGGCTTCTCCGGGTGTTGCGGCGGATAAAATCCCGTATCCCAGATGCCTGAGCATCATGGTTACCATTTCCAGGATAGTGGGTTCGTCCTCAATAACGAGAACAGTTTCTCCCCGACTTGCCGGTATCGCATGAAGGCGATCTGTCACGGTTTTCCGGATCGCCGCGTCATGACGCGGAAAATAGATTTTGAAAAGGGTTCCTTCGCCCGGGCGGCTCTGCACGTCGATAAATCCTTCGTTTTGTTTGACGATGCCGTAAACGGTTGCACAGCCCATGCCGGTTCCCTGGCCCAGCCCTTTGGTAGTGAAGAATGGATCAAAGATATGTTTGAGGGTCTCGACATCCATTCCACAGCCCGTGTCGTTCACGGAAAGCGTCACGTAAGATCCGGGCGCGACGTCGGGGCGGTGTTCCACGTCTGATTTCCCCAGGTCAATCAACCCGGTTTCAATGGTGATGACGCCGACTCCCATGATGGCGTCTTTGGCGTTGACGCAGAGGTTGAGCAGAATCTGATCAATCTGGGAAGGGTCCATCCGAACCGGACAAGGCCCCGTGTCGGGTTGCCATAGAAGTTCAATATTTTCACCGATGATCCGCCGGATCATGCTGAACACGCTGCCGACCGCTTCATTCAGATCAAGGACTACCGGCGCGATCGTCTGCTTGCGGGCAAACGCCAGAAGCTGCTTGGTCAGATCGGCCGAGCGCAAAGCCGCGTCAAGAATTTTTTCCAGATTCCGGCGGTTGGGATCTCCGGAGTCCATCCGGCTGAGGGTGATTTCCGCAAAGCCGATGATGGCGCTCAAGATATTGTTAAAATCGTGGGCGACGCCGCCTGCCAGAACACCCACCGCCTCGAGCTTTCCGGACTGCAAAAGCTGCTCCTGGAGCTTGGCGCGCTCCGCTTCGGCCCGCTTGCGTTGCGTGATGTCCCGGAAATCCCAGACGCGTCCGATCACCTGGCCGTTTAGAACCATCGGGCAGGAATAGCGCTCAAAAATCCTGCCGTCGGTGAAGCGGATTTCTTCCAGCGCTTCGGCCGTGCTTTGGTAGAGTTCTTGCACTTTGCGTCGAAAAGCGTCCGGGTCTTCCATCTGTTTTGCCGCATACGAAAGAAGCGTTTCATCGTCGTCGGCATTCTGAAATGCCGGGGGAATTTTCCACATGTCGATAAACCGCTGGTTCATATGGGAAATACGTCCGGCGCTGTCCACCACCAGCACGCCGTCGGCGGTCGCGTTGAAGGTGGCCCTGAATAATTCCGTTTGTCGCTGCAGCGCGGCCTCTCTTTCTCGCTGTTCGGTCACATCGAAGAAGCTGACGAGCAACGAATTGCCCACCGGGGTGGCGCTGATGACCATGGTTAAGATCCGGCCGTTTTTGGCCGTGATGTTGAATTGGGCCGGCTCCGGCTCGCTTTGGCCTGATCCGAGCCGCTGCAGCGCATGGGCCCAGCTTTCCATCGCCTGTTTCCGATAGGCCGGATCAGGGTAAACCGCAGGCCACCAGTGATCGATATCGGGAATATCCTGAAGGTCATATCCCAGGGTGCGGGTAAAGTTGTCATTGACGGCTATTCCCCGGCCGCTGTCGGAAATATGCGCCATCGGAATGGGCGCGTTCATAAACAGCGACCGGAAGAGCTCTTCTTGGTCGAGCAAATCCTTCCTTGCGATTGCCAGTGTCGCGGCCTTGTCCCGAAGCTTGCGGCGCAGAATAAAACTGACGATGAGAAGGACTAAAAGCGCCGAGACGGCAACGGCACCCGCCAGACGCAGGATCCGGAGGGTTTTGGAATCCATGCCGCTTGCGGGCTTAAGCGAAATCCAGCGATGGCGAATGGCTTCCATTTCGGAAGGCTCGATCGTATCCATCGCTTTTTGGACGGCGCTGAATAAAAGCGGGTACTTCCGGCTGACCCCGATGCTCCAGGCAAATTTATAGTCGGTGTTGCCCGCGACGCGCAGGACCGGAATGCCTTCTTGATCAATGAAGTGACTGGCCACGGCCAGATTTTCCAGCATGGCGTCGGCCTGGCCAAAGGCCACGGCGCGAAGCCCCTCGGACACATTGTTCACGGCCAGGATTTTGAATTTGCCTTGCGATCTCTCCTGCGCGTAGGATTCGGTCGCATAGCCCGAAACGACAGCAACGGTTTTGCCTTCCAGGTCGTCCAGGTCCAGACGGCTTTCTTGCGTCCGTGTCATGATGATCACCACGGGCACCACGGCGTATGGCGTGGTGAAGAAAGCAAACCGCTGCCTTTCCGCGGTGGAGACGATGGTCGGCGCGACTGCGCACCGGCCGCTTTCCAAGGCCATCAGATGCCGGTTCCAGTCGTCGGAGGGGATTTTTTTGAAGGTGATGCCCAGGCGTTTCTCAACCAGCGCGACGACATCCGCCCCCAGGCCGACGAAAGCGCCGGAGTCCGAGGCGAACTCGATGGGGGGAAACTCCACATTGTAATAAAGGGTGAGTTTGTCCGGGTTATGCGCAAGCCAGTTTCGTTCCTCGGCGGTGAGCGATACGGTTTTCTCGACGCCGGCGCCCAGCCAGGCCGGAAGCGCCAGAAACAAGAAGATCAACAACAGCGAGCATCTCCGGATTCCGGCGGATGGAGGCGAGGGCATTTGCCGAGTTTGATCCGCCAACGCGACAATGCCAAAAGGACGCTTTTGTGCAAGATGTATGAACATAGGCTGAATCCTTCTGCGACGCATGAGGGATTATCAACGATTCTTTCGGGAAATGCCACGGGAAAATTCGCTTTTATCCGCGGGGAGAAATCGGGTGGGACGAGACATCAAATCGGCGGGATCGGGCCTTTATTCGAAAAAGGCTTGCATTTGGGCGGAAGGTTTGTAAAAGTTTCGTTGCCGGCCTTAAGCCGCGCCGACAGGGCCTACGCACGAGGCGGCCTGTTGATAAAGATAGACAGTATGCAGAAATTAAACAATGAACCCTTCCCCGAATGCATGCGGTGCGGGCGATGCTGCCTGGCGGATTTCGCGGCTTATGTGACCCAGGAGGACATCATCCGCTGGAAACGAGAGAACCGGCAGGATATCTTGGAGATGCTCCATCGGGAACACGCCACTTGGGAAGGCGACCATCTGGTTTCGTCCGACACCGGGGAAACATTGCATGGCTGCCCCTTTTTTTGTTTTGATGGAAAGCAGTTCGGCTGCGCCATTCATGAAACCCGGCCCGCCACCTGCCGGAACTACGAGCCGGGTTCGTCGGAACTGTGTCCTCAGTTTTTAAAAGCGACCCAAAAAGCAAAATAAACGCTGCCGCAGGCCGGAAGGAGAATAGGGAGAATGAAGACAGCTCGCACAGCCTTCGTCTGCCTGTTGATCACGGCTTGTCTTTATCAGTCTTCCTGGGCCGCGGGCGCGAATTTCTCCGTCTGGGCCGAGCGCCGGACGATCGTCCATAACGGGCTCGAGCGCATCTATGAAGTGCGTGTTCCGACGGGTGCTTTACGGTCCGAAGCGCGTGTTCCGCTGGTGCTGGTCCTGCACGGCCGGGGCGGCAGCAGCCGCGATACTGAAAAGATCACGGGATTTACGTTTCTGGCCGTCTCCGAGCATTTCATCGTCGTTTATCCGGAGGGCGCCCGCCTCAAAGGGCCTCTCACCTGGAATGCGGGGCATTGCTGCGGCGATGCCATGCGCGGCGATGTGGATGATGTCGGGTTTATCGATGCGTTGCTTGACCGGTTGATCGAGGACTATCCCATCGATCCCGGCCGGGTCTATGTGACGGGCATGTCCAACGGCGCCATGATGGCCCACCGCCTGGGAATTGACCTTTCCCATCGGATTGCCGCAATCGCGCCCGTGATCGGGGCGATTTTCGGCGATGAGAAACCGCCTTCGCATCCGGTTTCAGCGCTCATAATCAACGGGATGCAAGACAATATCATTCCGTATGCGGGGGGCATACCGGCCGGCGCGTCCCTCAGCGCCTGGGACGGCACGCCTTTCGCGCCCGGTTCAAAGCAGGCTTCCTTCTGGGCCGCCGCAAATGAGTGCGACGGAAACCCGGATCTGCTTTCCGGGGCGGACACGATCGTCACACGCTACCGGTGTCCCGATGGGCGGCGCGTTTTGTCGTATCTTATTCGGAATATGGGCCACACCTGGCCGGGCGCGAAGACGGGGAAGTTTTGGGCTGACCGCAGGGAGCCGTCGTTTTACACGACGGAAGTTATCTGGGCGTTTTTTAAGACGAACGCCAAAAAATTGCCTTCATCGCCTTAAGAAGATTGTTTGATCATCTTTTGATAATGCCGGCGAATTTCATCGATTTCATCCGCGGGCAGCCCCAGGGACTCCAGAAAATCCTGATGGGATTCAGGGCTTGCGGCTTCAAATTCCAGATGCCAGCGATCCCGTCCGTCTTCGTTCAGGCCCGCCCGCTCCAAACACCGGATCCATTGCTTTTTGGACAGGACACGCGATGCGCGTTCAAGCGACGGGTCGTTAAGCAGACGGATGATGAGATGCTGCTGGCTGCGCAGACGACTGATCTCCGCGTTGATGGCGCCGAGGCGTTCGCGCAGAATGGCCGCTCGTTTCGATGAGGATTCCTCCAGAATTTTCCGGATTTGATCCAGTTTGACGCCCGCGCCGCGCAGCCTTGCGATCTCTTCCATTCGGCTGACGTTTTGATCGGTGTAAAGGCGATAGCCCGCAAGGCTGCGGCCCGAAGGAGACAACAAACCGATTTTGTCGTAGTACAAAAGCGTGCTCCGGGATAAACCAAAGGCCCGCGCCATTTGTGAAATCGTGCGTGTTTTCATAATCCTTCTTGATCATCCGGGGTCCCGTCCCGGAGGCCGGCGCGTCCGGGACGGGGAAAGGGATTACGCTTTTCTGATATTCTGGATGCTTTTCGCATCGAGGCCCAGCCATTTGAGAAAACTTTCATGTCCGTCGGGGTGCCTGGCTTCGAACAGACGGTGCCATCTGGACATATCCTCGTCGGCAAGGCCGATTTCCCGAAACATCTCTATCCACTGTTCTTTGGTTACATTACTCATTTGTGTTTCCTTTCTTTGAAATATTCCATGGCCATGGTGGAGGGCTTTATAAACTGTGAAGCGCTAGACAGGTCAAGATTTATTTTTGGATAGATCCGGGTAAAGTTTCTTGGTGCACTCCGGACAGATGCCATGCGAAAAACGGGCCAGGGAATGCTTGTGAATATAGGCCTCCAGCGAGTTCCAGTAGCCCTTGTCGTCGCGGATCTTTTTGCATGACGAGCAGATGGGCAGAAGGCCGCTTAGGGTTTTTACGTCGGACAGCGCCTCCTGGAGCTGTTCGATGAGCGCCTCCCTTTCAAACTGCTGCTGCTTGCGGTCTGTGATGTCCAGGACGGAAGACAGGATGTGCGGCTCATTGTCCAGCGTAAGCAGATCGGCCCAGACCAACGCGCAGATCAGACGGCCGGATTTGTGTTTGAGCAGAAGCTCTCTTTCCTTGACGCTGCCGGTTTGCAGGAGGTCGGCCGCCAGAGCCTCCCGGTCGCGTTCGTCATACCAGATGTTAAGATCCAGACTGCTTTTGCCCGCAATGTCCTGGCGCGTGTATCCCAACAGACGGAGCATATGATCGTTGATCTCCGCGATCCGGCCGTCGGAAAGCGTCGACAGGCTCAGTCCGTTGGGCGAGGAATGAAAGGCTTTGGAATATTTTTCTTGCCCTTTTTGGACGTCGGAAAGGAGTCTTTTATTGATCATCAGCGACAGCGTGTAGGTGAGCAGGATCAAAAGAAGCGCGTAGGCCACCAGCACGCCGGTCTGAAAGACGCCGGATTGGAAATAATCCCGTCCCACGTCCGGATAAGAGAAAAGGACGACGATCCGGGCGGCGCTGACGGCGCAAAACCCCAAAAAAACAATCCCGACGTCACGAGCGATCCGGCGGGCGGCGGCATCCGCCCGGCGGAAGACAAGCCATACGCATTCAAAACAGACGATGAGAAGCCCGGCCGCGGAAACGACGATGCGGGCCTGTGTGTTCGGGGCAATCCACGTGAAATAACCGATCAGGACGACGACGATTCCTAAAAGAAGACCGTTTTGGACTTGCGGGCCTTTTTGGTTGAGGAAGCGCTCAAGCCCCATATATCCGAGAATGGCCCCCGCAAGGGTCAGAACGTTTGCGCCAAGAATCGAGGGCCAGTCGGAGATGATTCCCCTGGCGGTGATCAAACCCAGAGCGGCGGCCTGCAAGACAAAATCGGTGGCGAGAAGATGCAGCCCCGCATAAAGCCTGCGGTTGCGCAGCCACAGGGGGAGCACCAGGAACGAACAAAGCGCGGTGATGATAAAAAGCAAAAACATCACCGTGCGCATGTCCAGGAATGTCATATCGTTTTAAGGATCCTTTCGGCGAGTTGCTCTATACAATACAGATCGGACAAAACGCGGGAAACTTTTGCGGAAAAAAAATCCGGTCGGCTGATCATGCTTCAGCGGATGCACAATCGGAAACCCTGCGCGACGGTTCGGCCCGCCTTCAGGATTCTTTCCGCCGTCACCGGATGACCCGAATGACGTCGGTTCCGAATCATTTTCACAGGTTATCCTCTTGATAATTTACGCTTTCCATCTTCAGAAAGGGTTTTTGCAAGGCTCCCTGTCGAAGCCGGAAGGTTCCCGATTGTCTTTGAGCCTATTTTATTGTAAAAGTCCGTCCTGCATTGAAAAAATTTACGCTGAGGGAAAAACAAGTCATGAAGTCAAAAGTCACGGTGGTGGGGGCGGGAAATGTCGGCGCGACGGCGGCGCAGCGGCTGGCTGAAAAAGAGTTATGCGATGTCGTTCTGATCGACATCCTTGACGGCGTGCCGCAGGGCAAAGCTTTGGATTTGGCCCAGGCCGCCCCGATTGAAAAGCATGACGCGCATTTGACGGGGGCCAATGCCTATGAGGCGTCGGCCGGCTCCGAGATCGTGATCATCACGGCGGGAATCCCGCGCAAACCGGGGATGAGCCGGGACGATCTTCTTGCGACCAACCGCGGGATCATGAAAAAAGTGGTCGGCCAGGTGGCGAAATATTCGCCCGAATCAATCCTGATTATCGTGAGCAATCCGCTCGATGCGATGTGCCATGTCGCGATGGAGGAATCCGCCTTCCCCAAGCATCGTGTGATCGGAATGGCGGGCGTTCTTGATTCTGCGCGATTCCGGGCTTTCATCAGCCAGGAACTGGATGTGTCTGTTGAGAATATTTCCGCGCTGGTGCTGGGCGGCCACGGCGACACGATGGTTCCTCTGCCGCGTTTTTCCACGGTGGCAGGGGTGCCGATTACGGAACTTATGGCGCCGGATCGCATCGAATCGCTTGTGGCCCGCACCCGAAACGGCGGCGCGGAAATCGTGGGACTGCTTAAAACCGGCAGCGCCTATTATGCGCCGGCCTCTGCGGCGGTGGAAATGGCCGAGTCCATCCTGAAGGACAAAAAGAAGATCCTCCCCTGCGCCGCGTATCTCGAAGGAGAATACGGTCTGTCGGGATTGTTTGTCGGCGTGCCGGTGAAACTCGGTCGAAACGGCATCGAACAGATTGTTCAACTTCATCTTTCCGCAATGGAGTCGGCGGCTCTTCAAAAATCGGCCGCGGCGGTCAAAGAACTCGTCGACGCGATGAAAGGCATGCCATGAAAAGAAAGATCATCCAGATTGACGAGGAAAAATGCACCGGATGCGGTTTGTGCGTTCCCGGCTGCGCCGAAGGCGCGCTGCAGATTATCGACGGCAAAGCCAGGCTGGTCAGCGATGTCTACTGCGACGGTCTGGGCGCCTGTCTGGGTGAGTGTCCCGAAGGGGCGCTGACGATTGTCGAACGCGACGCGGAAGCCTTTGATGAACATCAGGCGCTTGAAGCCCTGGCGCAGAGAAAACGCGAGGAAGCCAGGGGCGGGGCGGCGCTGAACGTCATGCCGCCTTCCGGCGGCGGATGTCCCGGCGCGGCGGCGATGTCGTTTCATAAAAAAACGCCTCAGCCCGGCACAAGCCCTGCCGTTGCGCAGCCGTCGGAGCTCACCCATTGGCCGGTCCAATTGCATCTGGTCAATCCGGCGGCCGATTATTTTCGAAACCGCGATGTGGTTTTGGCGGCGGATTGCGTCGCCTTCGCGCTGGGAGATTTTCATGCCCGGTATCTCAGGGGCAAAGCGCTGGCCATCGCCTGTCCCAAACTCGACGAGGGACAGGAAGAATATATCGACAAGATCAGACGCCTGGCTGATGAGGCGCAGATCAACACGCTGACGGTGGTCATCATGCAGGTGCCCTGCTGCCGGGGGCTTATGCAGCTTGTCCAGGCCGGACTGGCTCGCGCGAAACGCAAAGTTCCCGTCAAGATGGTCGTCGTCGGCATCAAGGGAGATGTGCTTTCCGAGGAGTGGATTTAGTGTGAGAAAACTCAGACTGAGGGCTTCCGAAGCGGCTGATGTTTTTTATCTGGCCTCGCTGATGCTGCTTTATGCCTTTTGGCTTAAAAATCCGGAGGTCATGTTTTTTATCACCTGCATTTATGCCGTTTGCTTCTTGAAGTTCGTCCTGAAGCATCATGTGGCCAGACCGCTTCTGATCGGTTTGGCCATTGCTTTTGCCTATTTGACCGTTTTTAAAGAGTTCTATCACTATCAGGCCTTCACCTTGCACATTTTCGGATATCCGCTGTTCCCGCTTCTGGCCTGGCCGCTGGCCCTGACGCTGATGAGCTATTATGCGCGAATGCTCGCCTGTGTGCTGAAACTCGAGCGTCTCTGGCCGAAAGTCTTCGTAGCTTATGGTGTTTACGCAATCATGCTGATCGTGCTGGAGTACACCGCCTATCACTATCTGAATATTCGTCTGGCTTCCAGCTATTCATCGCTTCCGCTTATTGATTGCCTGCATACGCCTGCATCGCTGAAAGTGGTTTATTTTATCAATGGATTTTTCTTCTTCACGGTGTATTTTTATTTGAATGATTTGTATTCAACCCGAAGTGTGTCCGGCAGGCACAGATCGTTGCGCACATGAGCCCAAAGGACAAAGCAATCTGAAATCGGGCGAAAAAAGAGGACTTTCTCATGCCTTTTTTTACGACGGACGACCGGGTGCGACTTTACTATGATGTCACAGGATCCGGTCCGCCGCTGATTTTGATTCACGGTTTGACCGCGAGCTCGCTGTACTTTCATAAGCAGATTCCCGAATTTTCATCACGCTTTTCAGTTGTCGCGCCGGATCTCCGGGGGCACGGCCGATCAGAGTCGTCAGACGATCATCTGACGATCGCGCGGTTGGCCGAGGATCTTCGACAAATGATGGATTTCCTTCAGATCGACTGTTTTTCGGTTGTCGGCTGGTCGATGGGCGCGCATGTGATCTTCGAGTTTATTAAGCGATACGGCTGCGGGCGAATCGATAAAATCGCGATCATCGACATGGCCCCGAGGCTTCTGAAATCCGAAGATTGGTCTTTCGGTTTGCCGGGTGTCGCAAGCCGCAGGCCGGGCGACTTCGGCCATGAAGACAACCTGCTTGTGCTTTCCTCGATGCTCGACGACTGGCCGGCCTATTGCCGGGTGCTTGCCCGGCGACTGATGAATAAATCGCTTTACAACGAAAAGATGGAGTTTGATGAAGCGGCCCAGTTTGCGGGGAAAGAGGATCTGCCCTGGTTGGAAGAGCAGGCCAGGAAAAACCGGGCTTGTGTCATTGCGGCATTCTGGGTTTCCATGTCCGCGAAGGACTACCGTCCTTTGCTTCCTCAAGTGACCGTGCCGTGCCTCATTGCCTATGGAACGGAGAGCAACTACTATCCTGCCGGGAATTACGACTATATGGCGCGTGCGCTGCCGGATGCCTCAGTCGTTCCTTTTGAGGGGTGCGGTCACGCGCTGCATCTTCAGGCTGCGGAGCGGTTCAATCAAATCGTCATCGCGTTTTTGCAGAAAGGATCTATGGACAATGGATGAGTACTTGCGGCCAACGGAGTTCATCGACTGCGACAGTGCAATTATCGTAAACCACGCCAGAGAAGTGACGGCGGGAATTCCAAATTCCAGGGATAAAGCGGTCCGGCTTTATTATGACGTCCGCGACGGCATCCTGTATGATCCCTACCGGATTGACCCGACTCGGGAAGCTTTCCGGGCCAGCATGATTTTGCGCAAAGGCTACGGTTATTGCGTGGCCAAGGCCATTTTGCTGGCCGCTCTGTTACGCGCCTGCGAGATTCCCTGCAGGCTTCATTTTGCCGATGTCCGCAATCACCTCACAACCCAGCGCCTCAAAGAGCTGATGCAGACGGATACATTTTATTATCACGGTTACAATGACATCTGGCTTGATGACCGATGGATCAAGGTGACGCCGACATTCAATCTGTCCTTATGTGAGAAGTTCAAAGTCAAACCGTTGGACTGGGACGGCACGGAAGATGCCGTGTTTCATCCTTATGATATGGAGGGACGCCGCCATATGGAATATATTCGCGATCACGGCTCTTTTGCCGACGTGCCTTTTGACGCGATTATGAATACCTTCCTGACCTGCTATGGGGCGGATGCTGAAAAACGGATGGAAGCCTTTCATGACGGAGCTTTTGACCGCGAAGCGGAAGCGGAAGCAGCACGGCGGGGAATCAAGACATGACGCAGAAATCGCTAAGACTGCAAAAGGTGATGGACCTTGAATTGCATCGTTTCCTCGGCGTTTCGGACCTGGCATCGCACGAGGGGCGGGGAACTTTATCCTTTGTGGTGGGCAGCCGGACGGCAAACCCGGCCGGGATGCTTCATGGCGGGGTCGTGTACCTGCTTTGCGATGTGTGTGCCTACGCCGGTCTGCTAAGTATCCTGCCGGACGACCGGGAGGCCGTGACGCATGACATTCACGTCAGCGTTTTGCGTTCGGCTAATTGGGGCGACACGGTCCAGATGACGTCCCGAATCCTTAAGCAGGGAAAGACCCTATGTTTTATTGATGTTCAGGCTGTCGCGGCCGATGAGCTCATCGCCACGGCCGGGATCACCAAAAGCCTGATTCCGCGAGAGGAACCGCCCTTCTAAAATGTATATTGAATGCCCGCATGAATAACCACGTCGGGCGAAGTGTCCACCGTCAGATCTTCCATAACGCCGAAGGTGAACGACATGCTGCGTGAAATATACCAGGATCCGCCCAGCGTCAATTGAACGGACGGAGCGTTTAAGGTTTTCAGATCGCTTGAAGAAAAAAAAGCCGTGTGCGCGTTGATCTGGCCTTTGAAATCGACCCACGATGCCGGAGTGAAAGCCAGCCCCACAGAGCCGAATCCCACCACGGGTCTTTGCTGATCGGGCAGGATGTTGCCCCGCGTCATAAAGAGCAGACCCCCTTCTATAAAAGTCCGAAAGCGGCCGGATGCCAAAGGCAGCTTCCCGTCGCCCGCGAGCCAGACGGCCAGGTCGGTGCTGCCGCTGCCTGAGAGGGTATCCGGATTTCCTGTGGGAAGCTTCAGGCTGCCGCGCAAGGCGAGGCGAAAATGGTCTTTTGAGCATGGCGGGATGAATTGCCAGGCGCCTGTTAAGCGCAGATCGCCGATTCCCGCTGTGGATGATGTGATATGCAGGTGATTCAAGCCGCCGCGCCGGTATCGCACAAGCACTCTGTTTCGGGGGGCTGTCTTGCGGCCTCCGTCGGCAAAGCCGAACGTGGTGTGAAAATCTTCAATGAAGCCGTCGAGAAAACCGCCCCCCAGAAGGATGACAGGAAGGTCGGCGCCGATTTCGAGGTTTTTCGCAAGCCCGTAACGCCCCGAGATCGTCATGTACAGGCCTTCAAGGTCCACAACGATATTTTCACGCAAAGCGGCGCCGGCAATGGAGGTATTGGCCAAGTCGAGATTCAAACGCAACATAACGCTTCGCGGCGGTGTCAGATGCGCCCCTTGCGTGTTGGGCAAACCGAAAACGGCGATCAGCGGATGCCTGGTTCCGATGGAAAAGGGTTCGGTTTCAGCGGCCCGCAGCGGCGTTGGAAAACTCAACAAGATCAGAAATAAAGTGATGATCCCCCGTGGTCGTTGAAAAATCGCCAACGCTGATCCTTTCTAAACTTTAAAAGATGAGCTTATTGAGCCTTCGGATAAAAGCCTGAGCGGGGGCAAAGTCGCTTTGGATGCTGAGCGCTTTTTCGCAATCGGCGATCGCCTGCGTATAGAGCTTCATTTCACAAAGCGTTTGAGCCCGGCCCCAGAATCCGTCGATCACGGATGGATTGATGGCAATGGACTGATCGTAGTCATCCAAAGACCGTTCAAGTTTTTTCACAAGCCGGAAAGCCAGCGCCCGGTTGTTGTAAGCGCGGGCGTTTTCGGGGTTGTAAGTGATGGCTTTTGAAAAATCCCGGATGGCGCGCAGATAGTCTGAAAGACCGAAATAGGCCATGCCGCGGTGGTTATAGACCAGCGAACGGACGGAATCTTTAAGCTTCAACCGGAGGATGGAGGTATACAGATTGACTGCGTCGGAAAGCCGCCCCTCGCCGTGAGCCGCAAGCGCGGCCAGCATCGCTTTTTCCAGATCCGCCTGCGCCAAAATGGAATCGATCTCACAAGGCGTTTTGATTAACCCGTTTTCCTCAGGGACAGACGGATCCGAGTCAATGGAAGGCGTGTTTTCAAATTGGGCTTCCAGGCTTTGACGCCTCTTCCGATCGTAGGCGCGGATGTCCTTTTGGTAATCGCGGATTTCCTGAAAGATCAAATCCGACAGCGTGAGCGTTGCCGACAACGCCGCCAGCTTGCGTTTAATCGATTCCTTGGGAAAGGAGATATCCGATTTGTAAATCAGTTCATGCTCGACTTCCGCCCACGCATCCTGAAGCGTCGTTCGCAGCTGCACCTCGCAAACGGCTGCGGAGTACGGCAGTTCCTGCTGAAACAGCGTGGGATCGACTTTAATAAGCAGATGGACGGATTGGTATCCGAATTCCGACAGCGATTGGTGCGCCGCTTTGTTTTCCATTTCCAGAACGTTGAATTTGGCGCTGATCAGATCGGCAATGACGCTCAGGTCTTCGAGGAAGGGGCACACGATCCGCAATCCCAGAATATCTGTGATGAGGCCGGCATGGGCTTTTTTTTCGTCCCGGGAGGTTCGAATCAGTTTGTCGAAGTAGGCGTCGAACCGCTTGACGCGGCTTTTCACGGTCGGGAAAAAGCCCCTGGCTTCAAGCGCGGTTCGAACCTGCTTGTGAACGGACTGCAAAACCGCGTCATAGACGGGATACAAGTGCTGGTAGGTCGCCTTGAGTTTGGCGCGATCCAGATATTCAGGCATGATGAATGTCAGTTGTTCGTTCATGGAGAGCTCCTGGGATGACCTCACGCTATCAGATCGCTGCGGTTATTTCAATGTCTGCGGCAAGGCGACAGCCGGTTTCAGCAGGCGACGGGGGGGCTTTCGTCCATGCCGTTGAGAATCGTCAACGCCTTGTCGATGGCGGCGTGGCTGCCGAAGAAAATAATCTGATCTGAGGTCTTAAACACAAAGTCGCTGGGGGGATTGGTGATGTTTTCGTTGTTGCGGATGATGTTGATGATCATGGCCCCCGATTTTGCTTTGAGATCAACCTGGCGAATGCTCTTGCCGATATGCGGATTTCCGGATCCCACGAAAAAAGTTTCGATCGTTCCTTGAGCCAAAATCTGTCCGATCTGATCGAATGCTTCCTGGGTAAAGCGCGTTTCCCGGAAGACGCCGTAGGATTTGTTGCGGATAATGTTGCCCTGAGCCAGAATGATGCTGTTGGGGATGTGAAAGATTTTCAGCACCCGGCTGAAAATCTGGATGGAGGTTTCAAACTCTTCAGGAATGATGTCGTTTGCGCCCAGTTTGAGGAGCTCTTCGATGTCGGATACGTACTTCGTGCGGACGATGACATGCAGTTTGGGATTCATCGCCCGGGCATTGGCGATGCAGCTTTTGGTCAAAAAGCGATCTGAGATGGCCACAACGAGAACCCTTGCCGCTCCGACGTTCGCGCGTGTAAGGATTTCCGTTCGAGATGCATCGCCCCAGATCGTGTTCGGGTCTCCGGATCGTTTGGCGCTTTTAATCTTCTGAAAGTTAAGATCGATGGCCACGTAGCGGATGGCCGTGTCTTTGAGCACTTTGGCGAGGTTTCTGCCGTTCAATCCCAAACCGCAAATGACGACATGGTTTTTAACATCCAAACAATGGGTTGTCGGAACGTCCTGGACTGCGTCGAAGAGATTTCTTCTTGTAAAAACGTAATAAACGGCGCCGGCGAGCAGAGGCGTAACGATAAAAGTGAATACGGCGGCGGCGATAAAGCTTTGATAAATATCATCCGAGATGAGCCCCAGACGCTGCCCCTGGGCGGCCAGAACAAAGGAAAACTCGCCGATCTGGGAGAGCAACACAGCGCAAAGCAAGGCGGTTCTGAGCGGATAGCGAAGCGCTTTGACCAGGCCCAGGACAACCGCGCCCTTGATGAGGATGATCGCCGCGGAGACGATCAGGATTTCTGCCAGGTGCTCGCCAGCGAAAGTCAAATTGAGAATCATGCCGAATGAGACGAAGAAGATCGACAGAAAGACATCCCGAAAAGGATTGATGTCGGAAATGATCTGATGCGTGAAGTCCGTGTCGGAAAGGGCGAGCCCCGCCAAAAAAGCGCCGATGGCCAGAGACAGCCCGAGAGATTCGGTGATCCAGGCGATGCCCATCGTAATCACGACCGACGAGATGACCAGCACGTCTCGCATGTTCATGGTCACCAGCCTCTCCAGAATCAGAGGAATCAGATAGCGCGCCGCGGCGAGAACGGCGGCGATGATGAGAAGCGACTTGATCAGTTTCCAGACAATCATCCAGGCGGAAGCGCCGCTTGTCCCGGCCAGAAATGGAATGAGCAGCATCATCGGGACGACCATGATATCCTGGAATAAAATCACGCCGATGCTGATCCGGCCTTGCGGCGCTTCTTCTTCGCCGCGGTCTTTGAGCAGTTTGAGCACCAGCGCGGAAGAGCTGTGCGCCAGGATAAAGCCGATAAAAACCGATTGGCCCGGATCGAGCTGCATGGCCAGGCCGATGAAAAACCCCACCATGAAGGTGCCCAGGACCTGCAATCCGCCGGTTAGAAGAATTTCAGACAAATGCCGAAGAAAGCGCGACAACTGGATTTCGATGCCGATAGTAAATAAAAGAAACGCCACGCCGATTTCCGCCAGAAATTGAATGCCGGCGGAATCGTCGATAATTTTCAGACCGAACGGACCGATTAGGATGCCGGTAATCAAGAATCCGATGATGGAGGGAAGCTTAATTTTGTTGAAAAGGTAGATGACGGGGATGGAAAAACCCAAGACGATGATCAACTGATGAAAAAAATTCAATCCGTCCATCCGCCCTCCTTAGATCAGGAATGAGGCGGAAGCGGATGCCGGAAGGCCACCCGCCCCGCACGATTCGCGTTTCATTCCTGTTTACCACTGATGGCGGCATTTGCCAAGCGACCATCCGGAGTTTCTAAAAACTGAAGCTCAGCGCGACGCCGCCGTATAGAAACGCGCTGTCCCGTTCGGAGGGAAACACCGAACCTTTGAGCCCGCGTCCTTTCATTTCATACTTGGCGTCCTTGGTGAGCGGAAACACATAGGCCAGCATTGGCGTAATCGTCAGACGATCCGTGACAGACACCGGCAGCGAGGCGGAAATCGTGCCGTCATGGAAGTTGTTGAACTTTTCCGTTGTGGCAAGGGCAGACGAATTGAATTCCGGATAGGTGTCCGAATCCTCGCTTTTGAGGTAACTCACCTGTGCGGCCAGCTCAAGGCTTACGCGCTTGTGGAATTCAAACGCATGAGAGATGCCCAGTGTCGCGTACCACTGTCGGTAGTGATCGATATCTTTATAGACCGTCAGCGTCGGGGCCAGAAGGGTGTCAAGCCCGATGCTCAGATAGAGTTCCTGGGAATCCTGAAGATCTTCAGCGCCGGTCGAGCCTCCCGCGAGGGCGTAGTATATGTAGCCCGCTTCCGCGTTGACTATGCCGAATTGTCTGGCGTAGGACAAGGTGACGTCCGTTTCGGTGTAGTTCTTCGAAAGGTCTTCATTGAATGCGCTGTAAGGTTTCAGGTCCAGGTTTCCCCAGATGTTTGCGGTAAAGCCCTTGTAGCTGACTGTTGCCGACGGCTGAACCACCGCCCCGTGGCGGCTTAATTCCTGGCCGCGCCAGATGTAAGCGCTCAGAACGGATACCGTGACGTCTCCCGTCACGCTGTCTTCAGTTGATTCTTCGGCCATTGCTGGTGCGGCGCTAAGCATCAGCAGGGCGCTGAGGGCGGCCATTAAAATTCTCATTCTTTTTTTCATTTTTTCATTCTCCTGTTCTTAAGATTCGTTAAGCTTTCCGGCCATAAGCTTTTGCCGGATAAGAGAACAAAAGACGTGCCGGATTGAACATGGCTGCGATAATTGTTGTATGTGCCTGAAACCATGGAAGAATACAGGGAAGGACTTGGCCGGACCGATGTCCAATAAACGAACATTATTGTCCGCATGGCGATTTGTGCAACATTATTGACTTGTTAAGAATATTTGTATTGACAAAAGATCGCAGAGGCATTAAGGTCTGCGAAAAATTATGCATTTATTGACTTTATGAACGCAAACAGGATTCAGATCATTATTCGCGGCATCATTATTTGCTTCCCCCAAGGAGGCCTGGCCGTGAAGTAGTTTCCGGAAACACAAAAAGAAATTACCCCAAACCGCTGCCAGGCAAAAGGCAGCGGTTTTTTTTAAGTGAGGACAATATGACGAATAAGAATGTGATTCAAATCTATGACACGACGCTGCGCGACGGAACGCAGGGCGAGCAGGTCACCTTTTCCGCCGAGGAAAAACTCCGCATCGCTCAGCGTCTTGATGAACTGCATTTTCACTACATTGAAGGCGGCTGGCCCGGGTCCAATCCGAAAGACATGAGATTTTTTGAATTGGCAAAAAAGGTCCGGTTCAAAAATACGCGGCTGACGGCCTTTTCTTCAACACGCAAGCCGCATATCCGCCCGGAAACCTGTCCGAATCTCAAGGCTCTGGTGAAGGCCTGCACACCTGCGGTCGCAATCTTCGGTAAGAGCTGGGACCTGCATGTCACGGACATTCTCAAAATCGATCCCGATGAAAATCTGGCGATGATCCGGGATTCGATTGCGTATCTGAAGTCTCTGGGCAAAGAAGTGCTTTTTGACGCCGAGCATTTCTTCGACGGCTACAAACATAACGCGCGCTACGCGACCCGGGTCGTCAAAACCGCTCTGGACGCGGGGGCGGACCGCATCGTATTTTGCGACACCAACGGCGGGACCATGACTTCTGAAATCACGGCGATCTTGAAGAAGATCTCGGCTGTCGCGCCTCTTGCGCAAACCGGCATTCATGTGCACAATGACTGCGGGCTGGCTGTGGCCAATTCCATGGCTGCCGTCGCCGAAGGGGTCCGGATGGTGCAGGGAACGGTCAATGGCTACGGCGAGCGCTGCGGCAATGCGGACCTGCTGACGATCATCGGGAATTTGCAGATTAAGATGAAAAAGCACTGCCTGCCCGCGGAGTCGCTTCGGCAGCTGACCAATCTGTCTCTTTATGTCAGCGATGTGGCCAACATTCCGCCTCAACCCTCAAGGCCTTTTGTCGGACGCAGCGCCTTTGCCCACAAAGGCGGCGTCCATGTCAGCGCCGTGGCGAAAAACGCCTTAGCCTACGAGCACATGGACCCGGAATTGGTCGGGAATTCCCGCCGTGTTCTGGTTTCCGATATGGCGGGCAAAAGCAATATTGAATACAAAGCCAGAGAACTGGGCATCGACCTGTCGAAAAACGCCGCGCTGGGCAGAAAAATCGTACATGAAGTGAAGCAGATGGAGGATCGCGGCTTTCAATTTGACGCAGCCGACGGGTCGCTGTCCGTCTTGATGAAGAAAGCCATCGGGGAGTTTGTCGAACCGTTTACCCTGGAGTGCTTCAGCGTCATCACGTCTCGGACGCTTGATCAACCGTGCCTGTCTCAGGCGACCATAAAAATTTCCGTAGGCGGAGAAGAGGAGCTGACCGCCGCTGAAGGCAACGGTCCGGTCAACGCGCTGGACCATGCGCTGCGCAAGGCGTTGACGAAATTCTATCCGCAGATCCGCGAGATGCACCTGGTGGACTTTAAGGTCCGAACGCTGGAGGGCTCGGAAGGGACGGCGGCCGGCGTCCGCGTGCTGCTCGATTCCACAGACGGGTCCGAAGTTTGGTCGACCACCGGTGTTTCCGAGAATATTATCGAGGCCAGCTGGCAGGCGCTCATCGACAGTATCGAGTACAAACTCAGCAAAGACAAGAAAAAGGGGTGATTTTTTCTTTTTTCCATGTCGTTTCAAGACCATTGCTTAATTTTTGGATTGCTGGTATAAGCCTGCGGATGATTCGCGAAATGGAAAATCGAGGGCTGGGCGGTGTTGTCGATTAACAGCCAGAATCCGCAGATGAGACTGGTTCGAAAAGCAGTGGATGTGTTGAAGGATGGAGGGGTGATTATCTATCCGACGGACACGGTTTACGGTCTGGGGTGCGATTTATCCAATAAGAGAGGCATTGAAAGAATTTATGACATTAAAAAGCGAAGCAAAAAGCAGCCGCTGAGCTTCGTCTGTTCCGATTTAAAGCACATCAGTCAATACGCCCGCGTCACAGATTATGCTTATAAGACGATGAAACGGCTCCTGCCGGGGCCGTATACCTTTATTCTGGACGCGTCGCGTCTGGTTCCGAAAATCATTCTTCCCAAGCGGCCCACGACCGGCATCCGGGTTCCGGACAATGAAATTTGCCTGTCTTTGATTCGCGAGCTGGGGCAGCCGATCATCAGCACCAGCGTGCAGACGGCCGACGGAGAGGATCTGGGCAACCCGGCGATCATTGATGAATACTTTGGACATATTGTGGATTTGATCATTGACGGTGGCGTCATTTCGCCCCAGCCGTCGAGTGTGATTTCCCTGGTGGACGATCAAATCGACATTCTTCGAATTGGCAAAGGCGACGTGAGCGCCTTTATGTAAAAATATATTCAGGCCGAAATCGAGCTGAGGGCGCGACCCGGACGGAATCGTCCGGCGACGGATCGGCCCGGCGCCGGATGCGGCCGAAAAGGACATTTATGGGACACACAATGCTCGTCAACGCCGTGCATAAAGAGCAGATGCGCATGGCCACGGTGGACGAAAAAGGCAAACTCATCGAATTCAATATTCAGATGACGGTGAGAGAGCCGATCACCGGAAACATTTACAAAGGTAAAGTGCTCAAAGTTGAAAGAGGACTCCAGGCGGCCTTCGTTGATTATGGAGGCGTCAAAGACGGTTTTCTGCCGCTTCGGGACGTCAGCGATCAATATTTTACCTGCGGTTCCAACGGCGCCAACGGCGGACGCGCCACGCTCAAACCCGGCCAGGAAATTATTGTCCAGGTGGTTCGCGAGGTCACCGGCAACAAGGGCGCGCTCTTAACCTCCTACATATCGCTTCCCGGACGCTATCTGGTTTTACTGCCCAATAAGCTATGCGGCGGCATTTCCCGGAAAATCGACAGCGAGGAAGATCGTCAGAAGATCAAAGGGCTCATGGAACAGATCAAGGTTCCCGAAGACATGGGCTTCATTGTCCGAACCGCCGGCATCAACCGAACCAAATCGGAAATTCAACGCGATTATCAGTTTCTGATGCGCCTGTGGAAGGATATCAAAAAGAAGGCCGACAGTGTTGCCGCGCCCTATTTTCTCTACCAGGAAACGGATTTCGGTGTCCGAACGCTGCGCGACTATCTGACGCTGGATGTGGATCAGATTCTGGTCGATGATCTCGAAACTTTCCGAAAAATGCGCGCCTATTTAAGGGCGGTAGCGCCCCGAAACCTTAAAATTCTCAAGCAATACAAGGAAAAAGGCCCCATCTTCGGGCGCTATGACCTGGAAGATCAGATTCGCGTTATTTATCAGGAGCGGGTGGAACTCAAATCCGGCGGGTACATTATCATCAATCCCACGGAGGCGATGATTACCATCGATGTCAACTCCGGACGCGGGTCCAATAAGAAGAACATCGAAGAAACAGCCTATAAAACCAACATCGAGGCCTGTGACGAGATCGCGCGGCAGCTTCGTCTGCGCGACTTAGGCGGTCTGATCGTCATCGACTTTATCGATATGATCGACAAAAAGCATATCGCCGAAGTTGAAAAGGCCTTCAAAAAGGCGCTCAGTGTCGATCGCGCCCGCATCCAGCTGGCGAGGATTTCCAAATTCGGTCTGATGGAGCTCTCCCGCCAGAAAAAGCAGTCGACCATTCAGGAAATCAGTTATACCGCATGTCCCCATTGCAAGGGAACGGGATTGAGGCCTTCTTTGGAGTACGCCTCGCTTGCGGCTTTCCGGAAAATCGAATCCGAGGTGGTCAAGGGGGTCTATGCCGAACTGAAAGTTCACCTGCCTCATGAGATTGCTTTGTATATCTTGAACAATAAAAGAAGCGAGTTGATCAAAATGGAGTCGGCCTATGGTGTGGCGCTCTCGATTGAAGGCCATTCGGACATGGCCTGGGATAAGTATGAGATTGAGCAGTCCGTCAAGGCCCAAACGATTGAGGCGAGTGTCGCTCAGGATATTCCTCTTTTGAAGCTGGCGGAAGCCGTTGAGCCCGACGGGGCCGCAGAATCGTCGTTGGCGCCGGAAGTTTTGCCGGAGGCCCTGCCGGAGACAGCCGCTGAAGAACCGCAGAAAAAGAAAAGCCGTCGCCGCTCCCGCCATCGTCGGCGAAAGACGGCTGAACCGGCCGCCGACAGAGAGCCTTCCGGTGCGGATTTTACGGCGGTTCCTGAATATCCGGTTCTTCCGTCAAAGCCTGCCAGAGCGCTGTCGCCCCCCGCGCACAGCTCGGGTTCCGGATTCCCGCAGAAACCGTTCAAGATCATCAGCGCCCTGCCGGATGAATTCTATCCGGTGGATCCGGTCGGGGATCTGTTCGCGCCGCTTGCGGAGGACGACGAAGACGATCCGGAAGGCAATAAAAAACCTTAGATCGACCGTTTTGCAGGAGCCGAATTGATTAAGCCCATTGATGAAAATCTGCACGCCGTTTCCGTGCCGCTGCCCAACAGCCCGCTAAAGGATCTCAACGCCTATGTGATCAAAGGCGAAGACCGGCATCTGATCATCGACACGGGATTCAACCGGACAGTCTGTTACGAAGCTATGCTTGAAGGGTTGGCGGAACTGGGGGTTGATCCGGCCCGCGCGGATTTTTTCCTGACGCATATGCACGCGGATCATACGGGGCTCGTCACCCGGTTAGCCGCCCCGGACAGCAAAATTTATTTCAGCCGGATCGACTCGCAGGTTTTTGACGAAGACAACTCCTGGCAGCCGCTGATCGACTATGCCCGTCTCAACGGATTTCCCGCAGACGAATTGCAAAGAGCCCTGCACAGTCATCCGGGTTTCAAATACTCGCCGGAAAAAAGGCCGGTTTTTTCCATTGTCGGCGACGGGGATATCCTGGAATATGGAGGCTACCGCCTGCAATGCATCGCCACGCCCGGACACACGCAGGGGCATATGTGTCTCTACGAGCCGGACCGGAGACTGCTTTTCTCGGGAGATCACATTCTCTACGATATCACGCCGCACATTGAATCCTGGGCCTATTCGGTCAATGCGCTGGCCGACTACCTGTCCAGTCTTGACCGGGTTCGCAAACTGCCGGTGGACCTCGTTCTGCCCGGCCATCGCAATTTCTTTCCGGATATGAAGGCGAGGATTGACGATCTGAAGCGTCATCACCGCGAGCGGGCGGATGAAGTGCTTGATGTGATCGGAAAGCGAATGATGAATGCCTATGACATTGCCGCCGGGATGACCTGGGACATCGATTGCGCGAGCTGGCAGGACTTCCCCATTGCCCAGAAGTGGTTCGCCACCGGCGAGGCCATCGCCCATTTGCAGTATCTGGAAGGGGAAGGCCGGATCGTCAGAAAAACGGATCAGGCCGTCATTACTTTTCAAATCGCCGGATAGAGGTCCGGCGCAAAGGCCCGCCCCGCGTCTTCCCTCAAAAGAAAGGCGGGATACGGCCGAGCCCGCTTCCCGCCTTTTCCGGCGACCCGAATGGGAATTTGGATTGAACGATCTCGCGTCAATCCGGTCTTTAAAAGAAAATCATCCCCAGCGCATCGGCGATGCAGGCGGGTTTGTCCTGCCCTTCGATTTCAATGGTGTGCTGCTGGGTCATCAAGATACGATTTCCCGGTTTTTCTTCCAGGGCGGAAAGAACAATCCGGTCGCGGATTTTTGCTCCCGACGGGACCGGATTGAGAAAGCGGACTTTGTCGAGGCCGTAGTTGATCGACATCTTTGCGCCTTCAAATTTCAGGGGGACCTGATAGCTGAAGAAGGGCAGGTGCGATAGCGTCAGAAAGCCGTGGGCAATGGTTTGGCCGAACGGACCTTTTGCGGCTTTTTCGAGGTCGACGTGAATCCACTGATGATCTTTCGTGCTGTCGGCAAACTGATTGATCTGCTCCTGGGTTACCTGCGTCCAGTCGGACACGAAGATTTCCTTTCCGATGTAACCTTGCATATCTTTGATAACGGATGATGCGGACATAGATATATTCTCCCTTCCGGTTTTATAATAGCGACTACCCTAGCCTGCTTAAGGCTTGTTTTGCAAGACCTGATCTTATTCCAAAGCCGTGTTGACTTTGGACTGCGCGGCTTTCGCTTCTTTGACGATGCGCTCGAAAAGCTCCGCCACCGTAGGCTGATCGGAAATCAATCCCTGCACCTGGCCCACCGGAAGCACGCCGGTTTTCGTGTCTCCGTCTTCTGTCGCCACCCGAATCGCCTTAAACGCGTTGGCCATGTAGGCCAGTTGTTTTGCGTTTTTATACCCGGAAGCCAGAACGCCTAAAAACAATTTAAAATACGGCAGCCCCACCTGTTTGGCGATATCCTGCGAATTGAAAAAAGCGGCCGGCCAGCTCAATCCCTTTCTGACGGCCTTCTTGGCCGCGTCGGTTTTCATGACGCGGCACAAAATGCCGTCGAAGCGGGTGGAAAAAAGCGTGTCATAGACTTCCTTTTCCTGGGCGAGCTTTTTGTAGTTTTCATGCAGCGGGCTTTCTTTGGTGGTCATAAGCCTGGTGCCCATCGCAACGCCTTCGGCGCCCAGAGCCAGCGCCGCGGCGACTCCCCGGCCGTCGGCGAAACCGCCCGCGGCGATGACGGGAATTTTCAGATTTTCGGCCAGATGCGGGATCAGAACCAGCGAGGTGACATCTTCGCCGTGGGCCGCCGCTTCCTGCCCGGTGGCGATGACCGCGTCGGTGCCGAAATCCTGGGCGCGCTTGGCGTGCTTGAGGTTGACGACCGTGGCGAACACCTTGCCGCCGTACTTGTGCGCTTCTTTCACAATCCAGTCGCCTTTGCCCAGAGCGAAGTTGATGACCGGCACCTGTTCTTGCAGCAGAACCTTGGCATTTTCAGCCGCGCCCGGAAACATCAAAGACGCGTTGGCGCCGAACGGCTTGTCGGTGAGTTTGCGGATTTCGCGGATCGCTTCGCGTGTCTGCTTGCTGTTGAGCGGGCCGGTGGCCAGAATGCCCAGGCCGCCCGCGTTCGATACCGCCGCGACCATCTTCGGGGTACTGATCCAGCTCATGCCGGACAGAACAATCGGATACCGAATGCCTACCATTTCCGTCAATCGTGTTTTCATGAGATCTCCTTTGATCGTTTAATGCTTGTCTAAGCTCCGCAGTGTTTTCGGGCGCGATCGAGACTGACTTTGGCGTCCGCCGCCATCCGCTCAAGAAGTTCCGCGCAGGTTGGAATGTCTTCGATCAGGCCGATGGACTGGCCGACCATCAAGGGCGCGTAGTCCACATCGCCGGTTTCCCAGGCTTGCTTGACTTTCTGTCCTGAAAGAAGCGGAATCAGTTCCTCGAAGCCGCCGTTTCGGGCTTCGATGGCCAGAACTTCCTCAATCACTTTCGACTTCAAGCCGCGGCCCTGGAGTCCGATGGATTTTCCGTAAATGACGGTGTCCATTTCCTGCCTTTGGATCAACTCCTTTTTGATGTTGTCATGGACGTCGCATTCCTTGGTCGCGATGAACCGGCTGGCCATCATGACGCCCTGGGCGCCCAGGGCCAGCGCCGCCGCCATGGTCCGGCCGTCGGCGATGCCGCCGACCGTCACGACGGGCAGTTTGACCGACGAGACCATACGCGGCGTCAGCACCATGGAGGTGACATCGTCATTGAGCGGGTGGCCGCCTTCTTCGATGCCGGCGGCGTACACGCCGTCAAAACCGATCTTTTCTGCGTGCACGGCATGGCGAACCGCGCCGACTTTGTGAAAGAGCTTTACGCCCGCTTTCTTCAGGGCGTCTACGGCTTCCATGCCCGCGGCCTTATCCAGAGGCGTGCCGGAAAATTCAATGCCGGCCACTTTTTCTTCGGCGCAAACCCGGATGTACATCCGGTGGTGTTCCGGCGTGATGCGCACCGACGGCAGAAGCGTAATGCCGACTAAAAAGGGTTTGTCCGTAAGACGCCGGACTTCCCGGATCGCAGCGCGGAAATCGGCTTCGGTTTCATAGTTGGCCGCCGTCAGATTGCCCAGGCCGCCCGCGTTGGAAATGGCCCCGCAGAGTTTGGGTTTGCAAAGCCACATCATTGCCCCGCAGATAATGGGGTATTTCACGCCGAACATGTCCGTAATTGCTGTCTGATACATAAAAACCTCCGAATCTTGAAATGTTCTTAAGGTTTTCCGGCTTTTTTGCTTTTCTTTTCAGCCAGACTTTTTTGAATATTTTGTTCCACACGTTTCTGAAACAGACGACGAAGCATATAATCCCGGTAGAAATCGCCGATCCGGGTCAGCTCGGCGGTCACCATCACGTTGTCCCGGGTCGATCTGCCTGCGACAATGCGGCGCCGCAGTGCCATCTCCCGGTCGACGATCTTTTCTCCCAGTTCAACAAGAAAAGACAAGTCGGCCAGCTCCATGCCCAGATCGGCAAGCCTTTTCAAGGCATCTCGCCCGGCCGCCACATCCTCCCGGTCGTACAGGGGTTTGCCGTCGCGGTTGGAAAAGGGAATCAAGACGCCGAGCTTCCTCGCGCGCTCGAGCTGATTTTTGGACAGTCCCGTTGTCGTCAGAAACTCGGCAGTCGACATCAGATTGTGGTCCGCATCCGGGCGGTTGCCGAAGACCGCCGTTTCGATCATCTCGGCTTCTGCCGGATTTAAGCCGTCATCCACGCGCCGCAAAATGTTTTTGATCAGATACAGGGGATAATAGCGTTTGGCCTGCAACCCGGCGATCAGCCGCAGGCGCTCAACGCACGATTCCTCATAATAGGCCATCTTTTCGTTGGTCTTGTGCGGTTTGGGCAGAAGTCCGACGCGCACATAATAACGGATGGTGGAGGCGGGCACGCCGCTGCGTTTTGCGATTTCTCCGATTTTCAGATTCACGAGTCGGATGCCTCCAAACATTGAAGTTGAACTTCAATGTTATAGGGAAAGGGGAGTCTTTTTGTCAAGCAAATCCTGCCGGCGGATAAAAATTAAATGCAAAGGGTTGAATTCGATGATTTATTTGCGCGTCAGGCGGGCCAGCTCCAGGGTGCGGCGCATCAAAAGGCGCGCCGACTGCAGGCCGGCTTCGTCGGGTTCTGTGCCTAACGGCGCTTCGGGATCAAAATATCCCGATCCCTGCGGGCTGGTGAGCACTGAGGCCCCCAGAGGGCTTACGCCTTTGTGGAGGCTCGCCGGAATCATTTCCAGACCGAGCATTGCAGTGATATGCGAAAGATGCGTCAGCTCCAGGCCGCCCTGACGCAGCCACGCCACCGCCATGCTCGCGCCGATTTTGTTTTTCAGGCGCCCCGCCGTGAGGTTGCCGAAGATAAACACCCGAAACCGGTCGATGAGCGCGGCCATGCGGGCGGAGGATCGCATGAAATAAACAGGGCTGGCCAGAACAAGAATATCCGCCGCTTCGACTTTTTCAAAAATCACCTGAGCGTCGTCTTTGATCGAGCAGTATTTTCCTGCTTGCTGTTTGGTCAGGCAGAAGTTGCAGTGAATACAGTCCTTCACCTTCAACGTGGACAGGTTGACGATTTCCCAGGTGGCGGCTTGAGCGGGCAGGGTTTCGAATGTTTTCCAAAGAAGAGATTCAACGTTTCCCTTTTTGACGGGACTGCCCGCGATGCCCAGAATCTTGAAACTCATGACGGTTTCCTTTGCGGATGGAGCGGTTAATCGTGATGCACGAAAATCAGCGCATCGGTGTTGAATCCGAGCGCGGAAGCTTTGGCGGTCAGTTGTCTGACGACGGCGTCATCAAGCGAAGGTGATCGGGCCAGAATCCATAGGTAAGACCGGTCGGGGCCGCACACCATCGCCCAGGAATAGTTTTCGCGATCAAGATCGATAACGACATACGATCCGTAAAACGGTCCGAAAAAAGAAACCTTGAGATACCCCTGATCCGGACGATTGACGAAAACCGCCCGCCCTTCGGCCTGTTTCCATTTATTCTCCGATTCAGAGAAGCCTCGATTGACCACGCGGACACTGCCGTCCGGGTTGAGGCTGTACTCGGCGGTGACTTGGGACAAGCCGCGTTCAAAGGAATGGTCCAGCCGCGCGATTTCGTGCCATCGGCCAAGGTACCTGTGCAGATCGAAGTCGCCCGCCGGAGTCACGCCCTCGGGAATGCCGGCGCAAGACACAAGCGTTAAAACCAAAAGCAGAATAATTTTTTTCATATTCCTTCCTTTACAAGCATGCGGCGATGGTTTAACTTATTCCAAAATCGGGAAAAAACAAAGGGGGAATCATGTCGCTTGCCGAATATTTTGAACACGTCACGGGCGTCGGGGTTTTGTCCACCGCCGATGCCTCGGGCCGGGTCAACTCAGCCGTGTATGGCCGGCCTCATTTTATTGATGACGGCACCGTGGCTTTTATTTCCGGAGATCGTCTGACGCATGCCAACCTTCAGGCGAATTTCAGCGCGGTCTATCTTTTTAAAGAGGATGGATCCTATACCGGCAAAAGGCTGTATTTGACCAAAACCCGAGAGGAAAAAGATTCTCCGCTCATTGACGAAATTCGCCGCAGGAAATACAAGGATGTTGAGGGGAAACAGAAAGTCGAATCGAAGTTTCTCGTTTATTTCAGGATCGACCAGGTCTTGCCCCTTATCGGCGACGGCTCGTCGGCTTAGGGGCTTTCGAAAGAATCATCGGCATTTCAGACTCGGAGAGGTTCAGCATGCAGATATTCATGACCGGCGGCACGGGATTTGTCGGAACGGCGCTAACCAAATCTCTGATCGAAAAAGGCCATCTTGTGACGGTTCTGTCGCATGAGGCGCGTTTGCCTTCTCTGAAATTAGAGGGCCTCTCCTATCTGCAGGGCAATCCGATGGCCAAAGGCAAATGGCAGCAAGCCGTGCCCGGGCATGATGTGATCATTAATCTGGCGGGGGCGTCCATTTTCAGCCGATGGACGGATTCTTATAAAAAGGTTTTACGCCAAAGCCGGATTCTGACCACCCGCCACCTGGTCGACGCTCTGCCCGCAGACGGGAAACCCGTTACGTTTTTCAGCACCTCCGCCGTGGGGTATTATGGTTTTTCACAAGACGAAGAATTGACGGAGACCGCACCGGCCGGGAAAGATTTCCTGGCCGGGTTGGCCGTCGATTGGGAACAGGAGGCCCTGCGGGCGGAAAGCAAAGGGGCGCGGGTGATTCTCACCCGTTTCGGCATCGTTCTGGGACCGTCAGGCGGTGCGCTGGGGCAGATGGTTCCGCTGTTTAAATATTTTCTGGGAGGCCCGTTGGGAAGCGGCACACAGTGGTTTTCCTGGGTGCATATGGACGACCTGACTCGCGCCTTTGCGTTTCTGCTTGAACAAACGGATTTATCCGGTGCGTTCAATGTGTGCTCTCCCCATCCGGTTCGGAACCAGGAACTGGCCCGGGCGATCGGACGTGCGCTGCGCCGTCCGTCGTTTATGCCGGCGCCCGCCTTCATGATCGAGCTTATTCTGGGCGAGTTCGGCTCCGTGCTGCTCAAGGGGCAACGCGTCATTCCGCGCCGGCTTCTGGATGCCGGCTTTGCGTTTGCCTATCCCGAGATCGACAGAGCGCTCGGGCATATTCTTGTCGAAGCGCGGCAAGGGGCGTGATCACTCTTCCGTCGTCCTGATTTTGCCTTGACAGGAGCAAGTCAACTTTTCTATATTTTCCGCCGGAAAAAGGCGCAGAAGGCAAAAGAGAAGGCGCCTTTCTTTTTTTGAGGATTCCCGTCAATATGAAATATCTGCCCGCCGTTGTCAGCACGATCGTGTCGAGCAATATCACGAAGGCCAATATTCGACTGGTTTTGAAATACCTCGCTCTGATGACGGCGCTGATTGCGTTGTACAGCATTTTGTTCCATCACATCATGGCGGCTGAAGGACAGCGGCATTCGTGGGTGACGGGGTTTTACTGGACGATTGTCACCATGTCCACGCTCGGTTTCGGCGATATCACCTTCACCAGCGACCTGGGACGGCTTTTTTCAATTATCGTGCTGCTATCCGGCGTCGTCCTGTTGCTCATTTTGCTTCCTTTTGTTTTTATCAAATTCTTTTTTGCACCCTGGATGGAAGCGCAGGCCAGAAGCCGCACGCCCCGGGAGCTGCCGACCGATACGCGCAACCATGTCATCATCACCAATTATGATCCCGTCACGGCCGCCCTGATTGAGAAGCTTGAAGGCTATAAAAAGGAATATGTCGTCGTTGTGGAGCAATTTCAGCGCGCCCTGGAGCTCTACGACAGAAATATTCGCGTGGCGGTCGGGAATATCGACGATCCCATTGCTTATGAAAAAATGCGCGTGCAGAATGCGGCGCTGGTGGTGGCCACCAACTCGGATCAGATGAACACCAATATTGCGCTCACCTTGAGAGAAGATTTCGAGCATTTGCCCATTATCGCCACGGCCGATTCGCCTCATTCCGTCGATATTCTGCAGTTGGCGGGCGTGACGCGTGTTTTGCAGCTGCATGACCTGCTGGGACGCTCGCTGGCGGCCTGGACTATCGCCGGAGACTGCAAAGCCAACATCATCGGCCGCTATGAACAATTGGTTCTGGCCCAGGCGCCGGCGATCGGAACCCCGTTGGTGGGACAGACCATCGTCCAGAGTAAACTTCGCGAGACCTTCGGCCTGACGGTCGTCGGGATCTGGGAGCGGGGCGAATTTACGATTCCGCGGCCGGAGACGAAGATCGACCGCTCCAGCGTTCTGGTTTTTGCCGGAACGGAAGACGCGCTGGCCGCTTATGACGAAGTGTATTCTTTCTATCAAATTTGCAAAGTGGCCGGGGATCCGGTGATTATTGTGGGAGGAGGGCGCGTCGGCCAGGCGATTGCCGCCCGGTTTGAAAAAGCGGAGATTCCTTACCTGATTATTGAAAAAGCCCAAAGGCGTCGGCATGAGGAGGAAGACGGCCACTATGTTTTCGGCGACGCCGCGGATATTCAGACCCTGGAGAAAGCCTGGTTTGAAAAAGCGCCCGCCGCGCTGATTACGTCCCATGACGACGCCACGAACATTTACCTGACCAAATATTTGCGCAGTCTCCGTCCCGACATGCAGATTCTAAGCCGTGCCAGTGAAGACCGCAACATCACCACACTGCATCGCGCGGGGGCGGATTTTGTCATGTCCTACGCGTCTTTGGGCGCCAATGCGATTTTTAACTTTTTGATGAATGAGGAAACCCTGCTTCTGGCCGAGGGATTGAATTTCTTCCATCTGCCGGCGCCGGCGGGCCTGTCGGGCAAGACCCTCGCTCTCTCCGGAATTCGCGAGAAAACGGGGTGTACGGTGGTGGCCCTGGTACGGGAGGGGCAGACGATTATCAATCCGGAGCCTTCCGTTGAGCTCGACGAAAAAGATGAGCTGATTCTCATCGGCACCTACGATGCGGAGAGCTCCTTTCTGAACGAATATTCCGCCTGATCGGTCGGTCGGGATGCGATGTCCGGATGCAATTTCTATTGACGGATAGCCCTTTTTTGAATAGGATTTGCAGCCATCAGGATTTAGTCAATACACCATGACCATGCCTTCAACCCGTTTTGAGGATAGGGATTCCGATCATGATTCTTGAGCGAGCGAAAAAGTCGTCTGCGGCCGGATTCCTCGTTCCCGGCATTCTTCTCGGTGCGTTGTTTTTCGCCGCCGCGGTCTGGGCTTACTCCGCGTCCGGCGATGCGAGATTCTGCGGTTCCTGTCACAGCATGAAAACCGTCTACACCCGCTGGCAGGCGTCCAACCACGGGCAGTTCGCCTGCACCGAATGCCATCTGACCGATTCCCATATCGCCGAAAAAATTCTCTTCAAAACCCGGGCGGGGCTCAACGATCTCATCCATGAAACCGCCCGCGACTATGGAGCGGGCATCGGTCTTTCCGCGAAAGGCCGCGCTATCATCGTCGATAACTGTCTGCGTTGTCATGCGTCAACCGTTGCCGGAACGAGAATGACCGGCGAGCGAACCGACTGCCTGAAATGCCATCGCTATCTCGTCCACGGAAGGGGACAAGACGAAGGAGGAATTCGAATTGAAAAGTAAAAGCCTGTTTTTTCTTCTTCTGAGCGTTTTTTTAATCGTGCTGATCGCCGTTTTCATCCGCGTCTTCTTTATGGAACCCGACGAGACGGTGAGCCTTGCGGTTATTGCCGAAGACGAATACGATCCGGCTGTTTGGGGCGAAGCCTATCCGCTGCAATACGCAGGCTATCTCAAGAATAAGGAGATGGCCCCTTCGCCTACCGGATTCGGCGGATCCGTCAACTTCCAGAAATCGGAGAAAGAACCGGAGATTTTGGTGAATTTCAAGGGAATGGCTTTTTCCAAAGATTATACGGAAGATCGGGGGCACCCATATTCACTGGAAGACTTGAGCCACAGCAAGCGGGTCACGCCGGCCACGCCCGGATCCTGTATGACCTGCAAATCGTCCAATCTGCGCGACCTTTACAAAGATATGGGTTGGGACTATGCCAAAACACCGCTTGCCGAATTGATGCCGCGCCTGAAGCATCCGATCGTCTGCGCAAGTTGCCACGATCCGCGCACCATGAGCCTCAGGGTGATGAATCCGGCTTTTATCGAAGCGATGGAAAGGCGGGGCATTGACGTCGTCAAGGCCCCGCGCGAAGCGATGCGGTCCTACGTTTGCGCGCAGTGCCATTCGGAGTATTTCTTCGAACCGGACACAAAGCGTGTCATATTTCCGTGGGACAAGGGCCTGACTGCCGCCGATATGTACGCATACTATCAGCAGCGTCCATCGGGATTCGATATGGACTGGCAGCATCCCGATTCAAAAACGAAGCTGCTCAAAGCGCAGCATCCCGACTATGAACTTTTTTCCGGCGGCGCGCATGCGCAGTCCGGTACCTCCTGCGCGGATTGCCACATGCCCTACCTGCGTGAAGGCGGACGAAAATATTCGTCGCACCACGTCACCAGTCCCATGAAGTCCGTCGGCGCGTCGTGCCGCACCTGCCACACTCAAGAGGAAACCTGGCTTCTGGACCGGGTCAAAACCACGCAAAATCAAACCTGGCAGCTTCAGCACACAGCCGGCCAGACCATTGCCCGCGCGCATGACGTCATCGGCAAGGCCGGGGGAGCTCCCCGGGTCAATACTGCTGAGCTCGACAGAGCCCGCGAACTTGTCCGTCGGGCCCAATGGTACTGGGATTATATCGCCGCCGAAAATTCGATGGGGTTTCACAATCCCGGCCAGGCGTTAAATACCTTGGGGCAGTCCATCGATTTGGCGCATCAGGCGATCGCGGCGGCCAACCGGGCGGCGGGGACGCATTATTGAAAACTATTTCCCATGGTGAAACACAAAGAAGGCGGCGTCCTGTTCGGACGGCCGCCTTCTTTGTGTGCCAAAACCGCTTGAGGGTTCACAGCGAAAAAGCCGGTTCCCGGGCGACGGCCTTCAAAAGTGTCAACGCGGCCGCTTCCTGATCCGGGGCGCCCTGAATCGCAAGCCATACGCTTCCTTCCGCGCCGCCGACCCCGCCTGCGGCGATGAGTTCAGCGCTCGCGCCGGTGAGCAGAGCAATGGCGTCAAGTTCGGTAAAAATCTCGCCCGGCACGGGCAGCAGCCGGGGACCCTGCGCCTGCGGCGCGTTGACCTGCGCCGCTAAAGCATCGAGGTCACCCGAGACGCGTTTTTCCAGACCGACCGGCAGAATCATCTTCACCCGCCTGCCGTAATGGGCAGGGAGGGCCGCGCCGACGGTGCCGGCCTGCGGATGGCCGATCAGAATCGCCGCCCGGCGCGTCTCCGGATGCACGGCGTTGGCGCCTTTCAGGATGATATCACCCGCCTGAAGGTGATCCGCCACATCAAAAATGGTTTTGCCTTTTTGCCAGACACCCCGGGTGATGACGACATCGCCGGGGAAGCCGCTTTCGTCAGGCAACCGTCCCGAATCTTCCGTGGGCTTTGACGGGGGCAGGACAATGCCGCGGAAAAATTTCTTGCGGCTGAAACCGTCGGCCTGGCCGATGGAGGAGAGCAGTTCTTCGGCCACGTAGCCGTTGGTGGTGCCGGCGATGACCACAATCGTCTTTTCCGCAAGCGCCATTTGAATGTCGGGATGTTGAGTCAACCCCCTGGCAATGAGCCGTTTTCCGGCGGCCGGTGTCAGTGAAAACTGTTTCACGCGGGAATCCTCCTGATTATTTTCCGGCCGGCAGATAATCTTCGCGGACGGGGGAAAAAATTTCAACGACGACGGAATCCTCCATAATGTCGGCGCTGTGTTCGACATTCATGGGAATGCACCAGCTGTCGCCCGGACGGCAGTCGTAAACATCCGTTCCCGCGGCAAGAACAATATGTCCGGATATCAGGTATCCGGTCTGTTCATAGGGATGGGAATGCTTCGGCAGGACGGCGCCTTTTGTCATCTGGAATTCCGCCAGCAGTGTCTTGTCTCCATGCACGAGTGTCTTTTGATCAATGCCCGGAATGCGGGAGAGATATCCCTCTTTGCTGCGCTTGGTAAACATGTTCCTTACACCTTTCTTGAAGGATTATAATATTGCGGACGAGTCGAGAGTTCAATCTTTGCGGTTGGAGAACGCCGCGCGCAGCATGTCCACCCTTTTGCGGTTGATGTTCCGGTCGGAGCGGCCGATGCGCGAAGCCGACCGGATGTGGATGACTCTTTCTTTTTCGTCGAGCCGCAGTTCAACGTCGTCGACAAAACGCAGAAACCGGCTGGTATAGGTTGCCCACAGGTAGTGTCCTTCATCTTTCTGGACGTGACCCCCTGTTTTTAGAATTGCGGACCGAATCCGCCGCCAGGCCCGGCGGGAATCTTCCGTGTAGGGCAGCGGTTCGACTTTCGAGGCGTCTTCATCGCTTTCACTGGACACGCAATGGGGTGTGTTGCGGCACGGTTTCAATCTGCCGTTGATCAGGGAACCCTTCGGCGCTCTGGACAGGAAAGTCAGGCCGACAAGCGAGATGACGACCAAGGCGACAAGCGTAACCAGGATCAGGTAAAACGTTTTCATAGGGGCTCCGAAAAGGCAGAAGTCACCGGGTGCTGTCTTTTGCCTCAATATAGTCCGGGACGAAAGGCAGTTAAGCGCGCCCAATCCCTTATCCATCTGCGCAAGACCCGAAAAAAACGTCTTCCCCTGGAAAACCTGTAACCCGAATAGATCAGAGGCGTTTTCAGGACGCTATCGCGTGCACGCTAGCCGATTTTGCAAATCTTATCAAGCCCCGAGTGTCAAAAAATGCTTTGAAACCGCAAAATTTGTCGTTCGGGCCGCCTTGACAAAACCCGGGCAACGTGCCATCCCTTTGGCGAAAAAAAATTCATATTCACACAAAAAATAAGCATAAAGGAGAATACGTTATGGCAGAAATTGTAACTTTTTCCAAAGAAGGCAATGTCGGCATCATCAGCGTGAATAACCCTCCCGTCAACGCCCTGTCACAGGCCGTGCGCGCCGGCATCAAGGCCGGCATTGAGAAAGGCGCCGCCGATCCGGATGTGGCGGTCATGATCGTTCTTTGCGAGGGTCGTACGTTTATTGCGGGGGCGGACATTCGGGAATTCGGCAAACCGCCGATGGAGCCGCATCTGCCGGATGTCTGCCGGATCATCGAAAACTCCCCCAAACCGGTCGTTGCGGCCATCCATGGCACGGCTCTGGGAGGAGGTCTGGAAATTCCGCTTTCGTGTCATTTCCGCATCGCGCTGTCTTCCGCGAAAGTGGGACTGCCGGAAGTGAAACTGGGCCTTCTGCCGGGTGCAGGCGGAACGCAGAGGCTGCCGCGTGTCGCGGGGGTGCAGGCCGCCCTGGAGATGATCACCTCCGGCGTGCCGGTGGCGGCCGCCAAAGCCAAAGCCATGGGGATTCTGGATGAAGTGGTCGAAGCCGACCTTAAGGCGGCGGCGCTAGCCTTCGCCAAAAAGGTGGTGGACGAAAAACGGCCCATCCGTAAAGTCAGCGAGCTTACCGCCAAAGTGGAGTCTCCGACGGTTTTCGAAGATTTCGCCAAGGCCAACGCCCGAAAATTTCGCGGATTCCTCGCGCCGCACAAGTGCATCGAAGCCGTGAAGATTGCGACCGAACTTCCCTTTGCCGAAGGCATGAAACGGGAGCGGGAGATCTTTATGGAGCTTCAGGCCTCCGATCAGTCCAAAGCTCAGCGCCATGTCTTTTTTGCCGAGCGCGAAGTCGTGCGGATTCCAGGACTTCCCGACGACCAGCCTACCCGGGAGATCAAGTCGGTGGGCATTCTGGGCGCGGGCACGATGGGCGGCGGCATCGCCATGTGCTTTGCCAATGCCGGCATTTCCGTCAAACTTTTGGATGTCAAGCAGGAATTCATCGACAAGGGGCTGGCCGTCATTAAAAAGAATTACGCCAACACCGTGGCCAAAGGCAGCTTGAAGCAGGAGGTCATGGACAAGCGGATGGCTCTGATTCAACCCACGCTGGCCTATGAAGACTTGAAGGATGTCGATCTGGTGATCGAAGCGGTCTTTGAAGATATGGCGATCAAGAAGGAAGTCTTCACCAAACTCGACGCGGTGTGCAAACCCGGCGCGATTCTGGCGTCGAACACCTCCTATTTGAATATTGATGATATTGCGGCCATCACGAAGCGGCCCCAGGATGTTATGGGCATGCATTTCTTCAGCCCCGCGAACGTCATGCGGCTTTTAGAAAACGTCCGCGGCGCCAAAACGTCGCCCGACGTCTATGCCACGGCGATGAAAGTCGGCAAGACCATCGGCAAGGTGCCGGTGCTGGTAGGCGTTTGCGACGGATTTGTGGGAAACCGCATGCTGGCCAAACGCACGCGCGAATGCGGCTTTATGCTCGAAGAGGGCGCGCTTCCCTGGCAGATCGACAAGGTCATCTATAACTTCGGCTTCCCGATGGGGCCTTACGCGATGGGCGATATGGCTGGCCTTGATGTCGGCTGGAGAAACCGCAAGGCGAAATTCGATTCGCTCACCCCGCGTGAGCAGAAAAATACCATTCTCGATAAAATCTGCGAGATGGGCCGGTTCGGTCAGAAGACCGGCTCGGGGTTCTACAAGTACGATGAAAAGCGCAATGCCACACCCGATCCGATGATTGAAGAGCTGATTCTCAAACATTCGCAGGAAGTCGGCATTCCCCGGCGAAACATCACGGATCAGGAAATCATTGAGCGCGCGATCTATTCGATGATCAACGAAGGCGCGAAAATTCTCGAAGAAGGCATTGCGGCAAGACCTCTGGATATCGACGTCGTCTGGCTCTACGGCTATGGATTCCCGGTTTATCTGGGCGGTCCCATGTTCTACGCCGATACGGTGGGCGTAAAGAAAGTCTATGATGCCATTGTAAAATACAAAGACCTCGTCGGCGCCGAATACTGGACGCCCGCCCCGCTTTTGGAAAAACTGGCCAAAGAAGGCAAGGGATTCTATTCGAAATAAGCCTGAATAAAAAAGCCCCGCAGAGATTTTCTGCGGGGCTTTTTTGTCGGGTGAAGAGTCTTCTTTATTTCAGCCGCGTCCAGTAGTGGCTGCTGCAGATAAACAGAATGCAGGCTTCGACTTCCAGGACATCCGGCTTGCGCAGGGAGATCGTGCAGGAATAACTTTTTCCATTTTCCACGTCGTAAACCTTGCCTTTGTAAACATTTTTCGCCTGCCGTTTCGTGTCGTAGACAATGACCATTCCCAGAAGCGGTTGCCCCTCGCGTTCCTTCTTGCAGGTTTTGCAAACAGCATCCTGAGGCAGCGTGGAAAGCTTCACGTATTTTCCTTCGATCGCGCCGTCTTTTTCATAAATTTCGAGCTGCCATTTTTCTTTGTTTTTTTCTGAGTCTTTAATTCCGGGAACGGACCACACGCCGATCACAGATGGTTCGGCCGCATAAGAAAGCCCCGAAACGAGAAGGATGAAGAAGCCGATCCAGGCGATAACAAACGGTTTTTTCATAGATGCCTCCTGAAAGCCGATGATTCATTTTGGGTGGCCCAGTATATGAACAATGCCGGATTCATGCAAGAAAAAAGACGCGCGCCGTATCCGGAGGCAGGCGCAGCGGCAATGACAGGGCGGTTGCATGGCGGCTCGGCTTTTTTTCTCAGTCGTAGCGTTTGAGCTCAAAGAGCTTTTTGTTCTGCGTGGACACGATGTGGTAGAAGCGGTCCTGCGGGGTATAAATAAAAGGAACGTCCTCTTCGCGGCGGTACAGGAAGTGCGAAAGGATCATCCGGTTGACCGCCTGATGGCCGACGATCATGATATTGTCGGCTCGCCGGTTTAAGAAAAAGGCTTTTTTGATTCCGGTTTCAATGCGCGATTTCATCATAGCGTAGCTTTCGCCTTCGGGATAAGCGTAAAAATACTTGTTGGCTTCCCGCGCGCGGAAGATTTCGGGCATCTTATGTTTGATCTCCGTGTAGGTCATTCCCTCGCAGACGCCGGCCGCGATTTCGTCGAACTCGCGAAGCGGCACAATCCGGCAGTCGGCCTGGCCTTTGCAGATGGCCTGCGCCGTAAGCTGTGTGCGCTGTTTGCTGCTGGTGAATATGTAGGATATTTTTCTGGACGCAAAAAAACGTCCCAGGGCGCGCGCCTGGTCCCTCCCTTTCGAGGTCAGACGGGGATCGCCTCCGATGCGGTCTTCGACGTTGAAGGGCGTTTGCGCGTGGCGGATCAAAAAAAGGTTTTTCACTTCGTCGGTCACCAGGTAGTCCCGCAGGCGGGCGTAAAGGGCAATGGGGTCGCTGTGCTTTTCTTCGAGGATGCGGTTTTGCAGCGAATCCAGGCGAATGAAGTTTCTTTCCGGGCCAAGCGGCGTGTAAACCATCTTGTAGTACAAGATGCGCTTCAAAAATTCCTTCTCGGCGATTCGGCTTTGAAGTCGGGAAAATTCAGGCAGCCGCGTTTTCTCGCGGATCATCAGTCCGATGATCTCTTCATCGTCGTTAACACATTCGATATAGAGAACCGGATGATCGTCGCAAAACGTTTCAATCATCTGCCTGCGCCTGCGGCTGGCGTTGGTCGCATCCAGAATCGCGACGGTTCCCGTCCGCCTCAGCCAGGCTTTGGCGGCCTGCATATTCAAGCGGGCAAACCCGTCCCGTGCTTCAAGGCCCTTGAGGTTGTCCGGAGAATAAAACGCCGAAAGCGACGTTTGCGCAAGCGGCAGATGCTTCCGGCGGAGATTGCCGTTGTTGAAGATCCGGGTCGTGACGCCGTCGCGGCGGAGATTGTCCTGCAAACGCACGGCCAGGGTCGATTTTCCGCGCGCCGGAAGCCCCATAAGCACAATGTAGAGTTTTTCGCCGCTCATCGCATCACCGGATCATTTTGGTTCCGATATCAAAAGACCGCTCCATCAGCGCCTGATCGGAAACAGCCGGTTTGGTTTCGCTTTCGGTGTGGATGATCCGTCCCACTTCCTCAAATCCCAGGCCGCTGCCGGTCATGCCGGCGAGATAGGTGATGGATTTGGAGTACTGCTGAGCATTCGGAGCGCCTTGAGACGTGACAAGCGCGTAGGTCTTCCCCGGCGGCACCATCGATTGATAACCTCCCCGGGGGAGGCCGGCATAAAGCGAATAGATCCGGTCCACAAACAATTTCATCTGGCCGGACAGACGGTACATGTAGATCGGGCAGCCCACGATCATGCCCGCGCAGGTTTTAATGGCCGCAAGCCAGGGGGAGAGCTCGTCTTGAGCGCTGCATAGCCCGGGATTCTTCCGGCAACCCAGGCAGCCCAGACAGCCCTTGAAGTCGATTTCATGAAGCCTGATTTCGTAAGTTTCAGCCCCCCTCGAACGCGCGCCCTCCAGCATCGAGGCGATGATGGCGGATGTGTTTCCCCTGGCGCGGGGCGACCCGTTAAAGGCCAGAATCTGCATGGCTCCTCCTTTTCTGCGCGCGAAGTCCAAATCTTCAGACAAAAGATCGTTTTTACGCTTTGCGCTCCAAAGTCGCTTTTGCCGCCTACTTCAGCTTTTTAACCCGGATCATATTCGTCGTTCCCGCCACGCCGATGGGGTGCCCCACGGTGATGACGATCAGGTCGCCTGTCTGCGCGATGCCGGCTTCGACGGCGGCTTGCGATGCGTATTCAATCATCTCGTCGGTGCTGGCCATGGGCCTGACCCGTGTCGGAACACAGCCCCAGCTCAGAGCCAGACTGCGGACCACCCGGTCGTGCGGCGACAACGCGATAATCGGCTGACGAGGCCGGAAACGGGCGATATGGCGCGCCGTCATGCCGGACTGCGTGTGGGCGACGATGGCTTTCGCCGTCAGGTGATTGGCCAGAATGCAGCAGGCGGACGCCACCGATTCGGAGACGTCTTTTTCCGGCATTTCCGAAAGAAAGCGCGAAAAGGGAAATCCGCCTTCAGCCGCGACGACAAGTCTGTGCATGTGTTCGACCGCCTCCACCGGATAGTCGCCCGAAGCGGTCTCCTCCGACAGCATCACCGCGTCCGTGCCGTCGAGCACGGCGTTGGCCACATCGGTGGCCTCGGCGCGGGTCGGCCGGGGAGACGCCACCATGGAGCGCAGCATCTGCGTGGCGGTGATCACCGGTTTCCCCCGGCGGTTGGCCAGTGCGATGAGTCGTTTTTGAATGAGCGGCACGTCTTCGAGCGGAATTTCCACGCCCAGATCGCCGCGCGCGACCATGATGCCGTCGGAGATCTCCATGATCTCGTCGATGTTCGCGATCGCTTCGTGCTTTTCAATTTTGGCGATAACCGGCGTATCTTTGCCCTGCGCCGCGATAATATTCTTGACTGCGCGGATGTCGCCGGCCGTTTTGACAAAGGACAGCGCGACAAAATCCACATCGTTTTTCAATCCGAAGATCAGGTCGGCTCGGTCCTTGTCGGTGAGCGACGCGGTGCGGATCGTGCCGGTGGGCAGATTGATGCCTTTGTGCGAGGTCAGCACGCCGCCGGTGATCACCTTGCAGACAATGTCCGTGCCGTCGGTGGATTCCACCCAAAGCTCCATAAGCCCGTCGGCCAGAAGCAGACGGTCGCCGGGTTTGACTTCCTTGGGCAGATCCCGATAGCCTAGCGACACGGCTTTGGCGCTGCCTTCAATATCGCGGCGGGTCAGAACAAACCGATGGCCGGGTGTCAGCACAATGCCGGGATCGGGAATCGAACCGATGCGGATCTTCGGCCCGGCCAGATCCTGGAGGACGGCCACCGGTTGTCCGAGTTTTGTCGATAGTGCGCGGATCCTTTTGATTTTTTCCAGATGTCCTTCGTGGGATCCGTGGGAGAAGTTCAGCCGGGCCACGTTCATCCCCTTTGTGATCAAGGCCTCAAGAATATCTTCTTTTTCAGAGGCCGGCCCGATCGTGCAGACGATTTTTGTTTTTTTCATGAAAGGAGATGCTCCGTTTTTGACGGTTTTGATCTTGAGCCGTTTTCTAACAGATTCCCCCTTGAACATCAAGAACTTCAACTCGTTGACCGATGCGGCTGCACATGAGCTAAGGGCTTGTCGTCACAGAGAAATGGGTTGACACAGACGGGGCTTTTGTCTATCTTCAATCAGTATTTTGTTTCAGGAGGGGATTATGGCAGTGAAAGTAGCGATCAATGGTTTCGGCCGGATCGGACGTTTGGTCTTCCGGGCCGGTCTGAAATCAAAAGATGTCGAGTTTGTGGCGGTAAACGACCTGACCGATCCGAAAACCCTGGCCCACCTTCTGAAGTATGACTCGGTGCACGGCGTTTTGCCCGTCGATGTGAAAGCCACGCCCCATTCGATTGTTGTTGATGGAACAGAAATCAAAGCCTTTGCCAACCGCGATCCGGAAACGCTGCCGTGGCGGGATCTGGGTGTGGACGTCGTTTTGGAAAGCACCGGCCGCTTCACCGACCGCGACGGCGCGGAAAAGCATCTGAAGGCCGGCGCGAAAAAGGTGGTCATTTCCGCCCCCGCGAAAAACCCTGATGTGACCTTCGTCTTCGGCGTCAACGCGGAAGAGTACGATGCCTCGAAGCATTCGATTATTTCCATGGGATCTTGCACGACCAACTGTCTGGCGCCGATCGTTAAAATCCTGCATCAGGAATTCGGCGTTGAATACGGCCTGATGACGACGATTCACTCCTATACCAATGATCAGGTGGTGCTCGATGAACCGCATAAAGATCTGCGCCGGGCAAGAGCCTGCGCGCTGTCGATGATTCCCACGACCACCGGGGCGGCGCGCGCCATCTCGGAGGTCATTCCCGACATGAAGGGCCGGCTCGACGGTCTGGCGATTCGCGTGCCCACGCCCAATGTCTCTCTGGTGGATTTTGTCGCGACGCTGGCCACAGAGGTCAGCAAGCAGCAGATCAACGAAAAACTCAAGGAGTATTCCGAAGGCGCCATGAAGGGCGTTTTGTATTGTTCGGAAGAAGAACTGGTCTCCAAAGATTTTAACGGCAATCCGCATTCGTCCATCGTGGATTTGCCCAATACGACCGTGATCGGCGGCAACATGGTGAAAATTCTTTCATGGTATGACAACGAGTGGGGATTTTCCAACCGGATGCTCGAGCTTCTGTCCTTTATCATGAAGTGAATCAAGGGTCAGGCAAAGACTAAAAAGAAGATGGCAGCATAGTGGTCATTCCGGATTCCGTTTTCGCGGAATGAGGCCTCTTGAACGCGCAGACGTTTCTGTAAGCGCGGCGGACGGCCTTGGGGCCGGAACGGCCATTCAAAATATTTTTTTCAGAGAGGTTATTAATATGAAGTACCTGGATCAGCTGGAAGTCGGCGGCAAGAAGGTGTTCGTGCGGGTGGATTTCAACGTTCCCATGGACAAGTCGGGCAAGGTGACGGACGATACTCGCGTTCGGGCGAGCCTGCCCACCCTTAACTACATTTTGGCCCACGGCGGCAAGGCGATTGTGGCCTCGCACCTGGGACGTCCCAAAGGCAAGAGAGTGGAAGAATTTTCATTGAAACCGGTGGCGCCGATTTTGTCGGCTCTGTTGAAAAAGGACGTCCCTTTTATTGACGACTGCATCGGGGAAAAAGCGCGCTCGGCGGCCGCCGCCATGAAAGACGGCGACGTCATTTTGCTGGAAAACCTGCGTTTTCATCCCGGCGAAGACAAAAACGACGAAGCCTTTGCCAAGGAACTCGCGGCGCTGTGCGACGTTTACGTCAACGACGCGTTTGCCGTGTCGCACCGCGCGGCCGCGTCCAACACGGCAATTACTCAATTTGCGCCGGTGTGTGCGGCGGGCTTTCTGCTGAAAAACGAAATTGAGTATTTCAACAAGGCCATGGGCAATCCGGCCCGGCCGCTGGTTGCGATTTCGGGCGGCGCGAAGGTCTCCGACAAAATCGCTGTTTTGGAAAACCTCATCGATAAAGTGGACAAACTGCTGATCGGCGGCGGCATGGCCTTTACCTTCCTCAAAGCGCAGGGCGGCGATATCGGCAAATCGCTTTGCGAGGAGGATATGCTTGATCTGGCCAAAAAGATCCTGGATAAAGCCAAGGCCAAAAACGTGTCGATTCTTCTGCCTACGGATGCCGTCATCGCGCAGGCGCCCGCGGCCGACGCCGAAACCCAAGTGGTGGATGCCAGGAAAATTCCGGAAGACTGGATGGGGCTCGACATCGGTCCCCAGTCGATTGCCGCGTTTTCCGATGCAGTGAAATCCGCTCAAACCATCGTTTGGAACGGACCTTTGGGCATGTTTGAACTTGCGCCTTTTTCCGCCGGCACGTTTAAACTGGTGGACGCGGCCGTGGACTCCGGCGCTTTAACGATTGTCGGCGGCGGCGACACGGATACGGCCATTCACAAGACCGGCAAGAGTGACAAAATATCTTATATCTCCACCGGCGGCGGCGCGTTTCTGGAGCTGCTCGAAGGCAAAACTCTGCCCGCGGTCGCAGCGCTGGGCTGAAAATCGGGAGGAACGCATGAGGAAATGGATCGTCGCCGGCAACTGGAAGATGCACAACACCGTTGCCGAAGCCGTTGCACTGGCCGACGCGATTAAAAAAGGCGTTTCGGAACTGAAAAACGGCGAGGTCGTCGTGGCCCCGCCGTTTACCGCGCTGGCCGCCGTCGGCAAGGCGCTTGCCGGTTCCGCCGTTGCGACGGCCGCGCAAAACATGCATGAAGAAGACAAGGGCGCCTTTACCGGCGAAGTGTCGGCCGCGATGCTCAAAGATGCGGGATGCCGGTATGTCATCCTCGGTCATTCGGAGCGGCGCAAATATTTCGGCGAAACCGACGAAGGCGTGAATCGCAAAGTGAAAAAAGCGCTGATGTCCGGGCTTGGGCCGATCGTCTGCGTGGGGGAAACGGATGAGGAAAGAGCCAATGGCGTGACGCGGTCCGTGGTGGAAAAGCAGATTCGCGGGGCGCTTCTCGGTGTGGAAAAAATCGATGACGTCGTGATTGCCTATGAGCCGGTCTGGGCCATCGGCACCGGCAAGGTCGCAACCTCCGCGCAGGCCGAGGACGTCCACGCCTTCATTCGCGGCCTTCTGGGAGACCTTTACGGAAGCACAGCTTCACAGGTGCGCATCCTTTACGGGGGCAGCGTCACAAAGGACAATATCGAGGAACTTGCCGCCATGGGCAATATCGACGGCGCGCTCGTGGGCGGCGCCTCGCTGAAAGCCGACGGTTTTCTGGGCATTATTAATAAAATGCCTTAACACAAGTTCAGGGTTGACGAGTACAAGGTGAAGGGTAAGGGATTAAGCGTGAGGCGTTAGGCGCTATGCCTTTAACCTTTAACCTTTAACCCTGAACCCTGAACCCTGAACCTTTAGCCCATCGCCATTATTTTTTATGACTCAAATCCTCATCGTTTATTCGACTCAAACCGGACACACCCGAAAGATGGCCGAGGCCGTCTGTGAAGGCGCAAAAACCATCGACGATGTTGAAGTTGTCCTGAAAAAAGCCGCCGACGCCACGCTTGCCGATCTTCTGACCTGCGACGGCCTGGCGGTGGGCACGCCGGAAAACTTCGGTTACATGTCCGGCATGATCAAGGATTTCTTCGACCGCACTTACGGCGGGGCCCAAGACAAGGTGTTCCGCAAGCCGTTTGTCGTTTTCGTGAGCGCAGGCAACGACGGAACCGGGGCGATTCGCGCCATTGAGCGCATCGCGCTGGGCTACAAATTCAAAACCGTTTTTCACCCCGTCATCGCCAAAGGCGACATCACCGACGACATTCTGGATCAATGCCGCGAACTGGGTGCGACGCTCGCCGGCGGCTGCGCCATGGGGATTTACTGACGCGCGATGCAGCGGAATCAAAGCGACCGAGTGATGCGTCCGTTTCGATAAACAAAAGCGACCTATTGCCGATGTTTTCGTCCGAGACCCAGCGACAGGAGATAGTCGGCAACCTCCCGATTCCCGAAGCGTTCGGCCACATCCAACGCGGTTTGTCCATCGCGGTTGAGCGCGGCGGTGTCTGCGCCGACGGATACCAAATACTGCACGCCTTCCAGATAATTGCCGTAGGCAAACCAGATCAGCGGCGTATTTCCGTTAAAGCTTCTGGCGTTGACATCCGCCCCCGCGGCGACAAGAAGCCGGGCTATCGGGACTTCCTGAAAGAAAAGCGGCGTCATCCCGAAGTCTTTTTCTTGCAGGTGAACATCCGCTCCCCGCTCGATGAGATATGCGGCTGTGGCCGGGTCTGCAACCAGATGGAGAGCGGATTGGCCGCTTGCGTTTTGCGCATTGACATCAATCCCGTCTTCAAGCGCAGCTTTCACCTTTTTTAAAGATCCGCTTTGCGCCGCCGCGAGAAACTCATCCGACAAGGTCAACTCAGGCCCGGCGCCGTCTGCGCAAAGATCGGGAATTGTTTCGCCGGAGGATTTTACTATTTTATCTTGCGCAGGCGAAAGCGATGCAACCAGCAGCAGAAAACCGGCCGCCGCAAGGCAGACCGTATAAACTTTAATCGTCATGGCTTTCCTTTCCAAGTGTCCGCAACGGGCTATAGCTAACGCGGACAAAGCGCTTTTTTATCATAAAATCGACTCGTGACAAAAAAAATTCGCATGAGGGTGTCCATCTTTTGTGTTAAATTCACCCCGGTGACACGAATGGATGGGAGGAAATGATGGTTTTCATCATCTTCATTCTAGCGGCCGTTTTGGTGAACGCGACAGCAATCATTTTGCTGTTTAAGGATTGCTACCGCGGCTGGGGCTCCACGATGGGCGGGGAAATGTTTGCGGGACTGTTGTGGACGGCCGGTGCGCTTATCTGGGCTGTGGGGGTTTATGCCGGCAGTGATGATGGGGTTTTTTCAGTTGCCGCGTGCCTTGCGACTCTTTTTCTCTGGATTCCCTGCCGACGGCTGATTATCCGGCTGGGTTTAAAGTATGGGAAACCCGCGATGAATCGTCAAATCACTGAGCGGGAATCAATTGGCCCAAAACGCTTCCGTGAGCGTTCCCCTTCCGGCAAACGCCTTGAAAAAAGCGGCCTGCCTTTGCCCGCGGATCGCCCGCGACGTTGACTTTCGACCGTCACTTTGTTAAAAAAGCGAAGGTTCTCTCGGCCGGAAGAAGCCGGGCGATTTCATGTCCGGCCGGTCTTGAATGATGTCCGCGCTCCGTAACCATTTTTTCTGTTGTTCCGTGTTGAAAAAAAGAAGAAAGGATCCTGCCATGAAAAAATCACTCTTCATTTTGCTGCTTTTGTGCCTCGCCATGCCCAGCCTAGCGGATGACACCGTCTACTGCCCGACAGATCAACGTGAGCGCGCTGCGAAGTGCCAACAAGCCAAAGATAAAAACAGGCAGATCGACGAAACCGTCGCCAACTGGACGCCCATGCTCAACGACGGCAATATGATGATGTATCGGATCACGCGGGCGCAGAACGAAAGCCCCGATCAGTATGCCAACCGGGTCAAGTCCATGAAATCTTTTTCCTACCGAGGCCTGAATTATCCGATTCGAGGCAAATACACGACAAAAGGCGTGACCTTCATCCCTTTAACCCGTCAGGAATCGAGCAGCGTCCTCGGACGCGCGTTTGAAAGCCGCAGAGAAGTCGAAAAGCAGATGAATTATGTGCGTCAAAACACGCAGAAACTCAAGCCCATGATTCGAAACAAGATCGACCGTCTTGAACATGAAAAACAGCAAAATATGCTTTATCTGGCCCAATGCTGCGGATATCGCTGGACGACTGAAGGCGAGAGGAAGCGAAGCGGAGGAAAAACCGTCCAGAACCGTCCAGCCCAACCCAATGCGCCGTCCGGCGGTCAAAGAGGATTGCTCGGTGTGGAATCGGATGAACAGCGGCATTCCGGAAATGGAACAGTCCGGTAGCGGCGGAAGTCTAACAAAGGGTATCGCTTAGCTCACCGCGCGATTTCCAGAACCGCTTTCATCTCTTTGGGGGTCAGGGCGGCCGGGCTGTTTTTGCCGTCGGCGGCTGCGATGATCCGGTCAAAGTCGGCACAGGTCACGCCGAAAGACGAAAGCGGCGGCAGACGCAATTTCTGAAACCAGTCCCGCAAAACATCCAGAAACGCCAGGCATGCGGCAGTGTCGTCCGCGTCGCCGCGGCCGGAAAAAATTCGCCCGATGTCGGCAAAGCGTTTCCGGGCGATCTGATCCTGCGCATCGAGCACCTTTTTGACAACAAAGCTCATCACCGGAAACAGAAGTTTTCCACAGGCGACGCCATGCGGAACCGGAAACAGTCCGCCCAGCGGGCCCGCCAAACCATGCACCGCGCCAAGCCCCGAGCGGCTAAGTGCGATGCCGGACACGAGCGCGGCAAAAGACATCTTCTCGCGAAGCGCGAGATCATGGCAAAGACCCAGGCCCAGGGCCGGCAGGGCTTCACCGACGCAAGCCAGGGCCTCGATGGCCGGCGCGTCGGTCGCCTTGTCGGTTTTCGTGGAGGTGTAGGCTTCGATCAACTGGGCCGCGGCATCCAGACCGCAGGCCGTCGTGAGCGCAGGCGGCAGTGAAATGGTGAGCTCGGGATCAACCAGCGCCACATCCGGAACATAGGCCTCATGCCGAAGCGATCGCTTATAGCCTTCTTGGCGATCGCAAAGAACCGCGTTTGTCGTCGCTTCGCTGCCCGTGCCGGCTGTGGTCGGCACGGCGACGAAGGGCACTTTCATGCCGGGTGGTTTTTTTGCGCCGATGCCTTCGAGATAATCTTTGACCGACCCTTCCGAAGCCAGCATGGCGGAAACCGCCTTGCCGCAGTCGAGCACACTGCCGCCGCCGATGGCAACAACGACGGTTATCGACTCTTCGCGATACGCCTTTGCGATCGCGTCGACGGCTTGGACCGTCGGTTCGCCCCGCGCCGAAAGCACCTTGGCTGAGATGCCCGACCGATGGAGCTGCGCGGTCAGAGCGGTCAGTCGCCCGGACTTTTTGAACGATTCTCCGCCGGTGAGAATCAGCGCGCGGGTTCCGTAGCCCCCGAGGATGTCCGGAAGCCGCGCCAACGATCCGGCGCCGAAAATTATTCTGGGGATTCCGGGAAGATCCAGGTGATTTATGGACTCCATGCGGTTTTCTCCACTGGCGCGACTACATCGTGAGCAACGCCCACGCGGGGTCCGGCCATCCAGGGCTCGACCGTTTGCCGCCATTTCACGTAATGGGGGTCGTCTTATGCGCGGCGGCCGCTTCGTCGGTTTCGTAGACTTCATACAAGGTGAAGGCCGCGGGGTTGTCCCGACGACGCAACACATCAAACCGGACATTCCCTTTTTCCTGAATCGAGCCTTCGTGGTTTTCGAGAGTTGCCGCGATAAATTCTTCGATATGCTCCGGTTTCACAAAAACACTGACAACCGTGACAATCATGACAGGTCTCCTTTGCGCCGATTTTCGTTTCAGCGGGACGATCGTGAGAGGCAACGCGTTCTCCCCGCCGGCAAGATCTTATAGCAGAAGACGGCCGAGCGGCAAAGGGTAAAAGGATCGGCTCAAAACGGGAACCCTTCGTCCGGCAGGCCGCCCGGTCTTTTCGGGGTCGGGGGCGAGATGTTTTTCTCCGCGCGGGTGTGAACGGCCAGCGCATCCACAACAATCGATCGGGGCCGGGTCGGGCAGACCAGTTCACAGGCGCCGCAACCAATGCAGAATTTCGCGTCCACTTCGGGGTAGAGGATGGTTTCCTTCTCCACAAAGCGAATCGCGCCCGTCGGGCACACCTCGCCGCAGGCGCCGCAATTGTTGTGGTCCACATAGACCACGCACAGATCGTCCAGAAGTTTGGCTTCGCCGATTTTCGTGAGCTTTTTGTCTTCGGGCGCAAGGTTGCCGATGGCGCCGGTGGGACACACGCGGCCGCACAGCGTGCATTCAAAATCGCAAAAGCTTTTTTCGTAATTCATTTTCGGCTGCAGGAATCCCGCCGGTCCGTAGTCCATAAAAGACGGCGTCAGCACCTTCGTCGGGCACACGCTGATACACAGGGAGCAGGCGGTGCACAAATGGGTAAAGGCCGCAAACCCCGTCGAGCCGGGCGGCGTAACGGGTAACGTCTTCGGCGTTGTTGCCGCGGCGAGAGGTTGTCTGAGGCTGAAACTGATTGCAGCGGTTCCCGTTGTCAAAGCGGCCGCCAAGGACGCGATCAACGCGCGGCGGGAGGGAGACCAGTCCGGTCCGGCGCCCGGGCGCCGGACCGGACGAAAGCGGATGGTATTCTTCGAACAGGCTTGCAGACAGTTGAAGCACCGGACGCAGCGCGATTCGTCAATGGAGGCGGACCTAGCGTCGAGGCATCCCGCCTTGCAGACGTCTTCACAGCGCGCGCATTCGCGGCACCCGGAGGGATTGAGTCTGAGCCGGAACAGGGACAGGCGGCCAAGAAGCCCTAAAAACGCGCCGACAGGACAGAGGGTATTGCAGTACAGGCGGCCGTGCCGCGCCGCCAGATAGGCGACCCCGGCGAGAAACAAGCCTGTGAAAACTGCGACCGAAAGCGGCACGAAGGCGGTGTCGAGCGGATGCCGGTAGATATCGAACGGTTTTAATAATCCGGTCGCCGTATTATAGACCCAAGCCAGCGGCGGATGAACCAGGTGTTTGAAGAGCCGGCCGGTCAGACTGAAAGGGTCCAGCGCCGCGATCAGCGTCATCGCTCCGGCCGATGCGCTAATTGCGGTGATGGCCAGAAGGCCGTACCGGAGGATATTCCGGGGAGGGCGGTAGCGATAGGTCCGACGGGCCCCCATCCGGGCCGACAGGCGCGAAAGGATGTCCTGAAGCGTGCCCAGCGGACAGAGGAAGGAACAGTAAACGCGTCCGAAACACAGCGTGATGAGCAAAACAAAGACGACCCCGGCCGCGAAGAGAGCCTCCGGTTCGGACAGGGTCCGGATCAACGCGGGAACGAACTGAAACGCGACAAGCCCGTGCAGGCCGGAATGGATAAATCGCTCCGGAAGCAAAAAAAGAAGGGCAAATAACAAAAAGACGAGAATGGAAAACACCTGGCGGATGCGGACCCAGATCAATGGCGGCTCCCCTACATCGTAAATGTGGCGATTTTCAGCTCATTGAGGTTCATATTGCCCGTTTTTTGCTGATGGGCGATGCGGATGTAGCCGATATCGAGCGGGTCCGCGCCGAAGATTTTTGCGGCGGCCGCGTCCACCGCCACGATATCCCTGGACATCAGGAGCGTTTTTTTCAAAGAGGTGTCGGCGATTTTGGGATCGGTCGGTCCCGACGGCCCGCGGCTTCTCAGCACCCGGTAGGCATCCACGACATTGAGGTCGGGTTTTCTAAACAGACAGAAATCGGCGATGCACTGATCCAAGCCCGACAGGTGGTAGATCATGCGGTTTTTCACAATGCCCATCAGATTTTTCATCGCAATGGTCAAGTGGGCGGAACTGTGGTGTTTGAGCACCGGCACATTGATCAGAACGTCGGAATCGAGCACCAGCGAATGAACGTCGGCGGTCTTGAGCGTTTTGGCGCCGGGAATGGTCACCTCGCGGTAGCTGAAATCGTCCACTGGAACCACAATCGCGCCCGCGGATCGGGCGGCCGATTCAATGCCGCTTAACGTATAACAGTTCTTCGCGTTTCGGGAGGCGGTCAAAACCACCGTGTCGAAAACATAGACGCGCGCCGCGCCGGCGTCGCGGCAGGCTTTCACGATCGCTTTAACCAGGATCGGATTCGTGGTGGCCGCGATCTCGGGAACGCGGGGAAATCCGATATTGGGCTTCACGACGACCGTTTGTCCTTTTTTGACGAATTGGCTCATGCCGCCCATAAGCTCGATGGCTTTTTGGAACATGGCGTCCGGCTCGCCGTTGCGGACGGCCACCAGATCAGGCGGTGCGGGAAGCCGGTTTTGAGCGATCAGATAATCGGGCCGGCCCAGAATCCAGGCGCTGCCGGCCATGAATCCCAGCGACAACCCTTTGGAAATCACTTCCCGGCGATTGTATTTCTTTGAAGTCGTCATAGAGCGCCTCCGTCCGGCGTTGGGAAAAACGATGTCCTCAAATCAAAGCTGCGGCGGCACAAACTATAAAGAGAAAACGTTCGGGTGTCAACGGAAACCCGGCCGAACGAAAGGGCCTGACCGGGCGTGTCGGTTTTCAGTCGGGGAATTCGGTGGGAAGCGAAAAGGCTGTTCAAAGACAACAGGATCCTGTAAGATGCCGGCAAAAACGTCTCAGGGGGCGGACAGGGCAGACTCGTCTGCGATGAAAGGCTTTATCGGATGGTTGCCCCGACGGAGTGTTACAAGGGATTCCCTCGTCGGGCTTTCAGTGCTGGTTATTGCCGCAGCGGGCCTGATCCGGCTGTTCCGGCGATATGCTGAGGACCGCACTGATTCCCTGATACGGAAAACAGGGATAAAGTATTTATGGTGATTCCTGATTTCACAGCCTATCGCCTGGCCCTTGCCGACGATTCCGGACTGATTCATTCTTCCCGGGAAAGCGGCCTGAAACCGCTTTGGCAGGCGCTCGAAACCTTTCGAAACCGCAGGGGACTGATCCTTTTCGATAAAGTGATCGGCCTGGCGGCGGCCCGGCTGATCGTCCATTCGGGCATCGTTGCCTCGGTGCGGACGCTTGTGGCGTCGCGGCCGGCAAAAAAATATCTTGAAGAAAACGGCATTCCCCTCGATGCCGCGGATGTGACTGAGCATATCCTGACTCGGGATCGAAGCACGGTTTGCCCCGGAGAGCAGATCGCGCTTGCCTGCGGTGATGATGAAACCTTCATGAAAAAGATGCAGGCAATGTTGGCTGCCTCCTGAAAGCCTGACCCGCGCCGACCGTCTGGACGCGATCCGTTAAAGATAGGCGGCTTGCAGTCGGGAAAGGAGGGCATGAAACTTTTCGTGGACGTCCGGCCCCGTTTCTTCGCGTTCCACGCGCTCAAAGCCTTCCACCAGCCTTTTTTGCGCGTCCTGATCGAGCCGTTGATCGGCCATGACAAACAATACATGGTCTTCCTTGTCGATATGGTTTGCCAGCAGCCGAATGTATCCGCGGGCGTTTTGCGCATACGTTCCGGCGGCGGAAGGATCCCCGTTTTTTAACCGTTGCAGCGCCTCGTCCATGTTCCGCGCGTAATGCCGCCCCTCTTCATGCTCGCGCAGCATCACGGCCACCGGGCCGTCATGCCTGGGCAGGCCGGCTTTTTCCAGTTCAACAAAAAGCAGTTTTTCCTCCTTGGCGTGATGACACCCGTCGGCAAATCTTCGGATGAAATCGATGATGTCGGCAAGGTCGTCCGGATCGACGGTTTGACCTGACTCCAGCTTCAGACCAATGGCGTCCATGACCTTAAGCATGTTGAGAACCAGCTGATGTTCTTTTTTGAGGATTTCGGTTGGCTTCATGTTGCTCCCTCCTTGTCGGTCATTAAACAGATCGATCCTGTTTCTCCGTTGTTTGCGGATCTTGCGGACTGCCGGGAAAGACAGTTTTGCCGCGTCCGTCAGGGATCGAGCGCTTTGATCATCAACGACGCGGCGGCCGTATTGGTGGCCAAAGGAATGTTGAGCACGTCGCAGATGCGCATCAGCATGAAGATGTCGGGATCGTGCGGGTGCTTTCCCAGCGGATCGCGCAGAAAAATGACGGCCTGAATTTTTCCTTCGACCACATCCGAGGCGATTTGCGCGTCTCCCCCCAGCGGACCGGATTTTTTCTTTTCCACGGCAAGCCCCGCCTTCTCAATGTAGCTTCCGGTGGACCCGGTTGCGACCAGGCGAAAGCGCCGAAGTCTTTCCAGATGGTCTTTGGTGAAGCCGACCATTTCCGCTTTTTTCCCGTCATGTGCGATCAGCGCGATGGTTTTCATAGGCACTCTTCCCGAAGGTGATTGCCGAATTTTATGCGGCGATCAACCGGTAATCTTTTTAGAAAGTATAATGGTCTGCCTGAGGCAAGTCAATTCATGAAAACAAGGCGAAAACGGAGCTTTTAAAAGTTTTTATTGACAGCTCCAAGCGGGTTCCATAGAGTTTGTTGCGCGAGAAGATTGTTTTTTTTAAGATTGTTGAATGATCGAGAATCGGGCATGTCTTTACCCGGAATGCGTAAGTCAGGAAAAAAGCGGCGTCGATCAAGATCAAAGAGCAAGAGGGGCCATGAAAAGAACACTGCCGACGTTACCGCTTCTGGTTCTATCCGTTTTTTTTCTGTGCGCCGCCGGTTGGCCGAATGCCGCCTGGCCGCAGACGTTTTATGTTTGCACGACTCAGGATGGCGACGAAACGATCTCGGACCATCCCCTCTACGGACAAACCTGCAAGGCGCTGCGCTCGCAAGAAGAGCCCAAAAGCCCGCAGCCGCGAAATGGGGAGCCGGTTCAAGAGCCTCTTGAAAACAATAGAAAAACGAAAATTACCGTTCGGGGAAATCAGATTCTGGTGCCGGTCACGGTTGCCTATGAAGACCGGGAAGTCGAAGCCCAACTTGTTCTGGATACCGGCGCCATGGTGTCCATCATCAACAGCGACGTGTCCGATCAGTTGTATATCAAGCTGTACAATGCCCCGAAAGCCAAAGCCAGGGTGGTCGGCGGAGCCGTGATCGACGTCAGCGTGATCCGCTTGAAAAGCCTTACGATCGGTCCGCATACGATTCCCAATTGCACCGTGGCCGTTGTCGTCAACGAAGGAGACGCTCCGGGATACGACGGTTTGCTCGGCATGGACCTTCTCAAGGGGTATTCTTTCCGGATTGATATCGCCAACGGGGTCATTGTCTGGATGTGAAGCGCTAAGCTCTTGGAGTCGGGGCGAAAGAAGGTCTGTCTTTAAAAAAAACCGGCCTCCGTTCGGGGCGGGATTCATATCCGGGGTCATCGCCCGGAAGAGACAGGAACCGGCCGGGGAGGATCCATGAGCGATCAGCCTTTTTCGCCGGTCTGTGACGCCTAACGCAAAGTGTCTCTGGCCTCTTCAAACACCGTCTGGTATTTATCATAGCCTTCGGGCAAAGAGATGTCATTGTCGAAGCGAAGCGCGTTTTGAAAAGAGGCCAGCCCCTTGAGGTGCAGCTTTCTGGCTTCATTGACGTCGGCCGGATCGATCCTGGCCAGATGGCTGATGCCCAGATAGAGATACGCCCCGGCAATATTCTGAAACCCCCGCATTTTCGCGGCTTTTTCAAAAAGATCCGCAGCCTGTTCAAACTGCCCGTTGTCGAAAAGGTCCTGCGCCTGACGGAATTCTTCGTCTCCCGGTTCGGCGTCTGCGAGAGGCTCTTCGGGGATTTCGGCCGTCATTTCCGGTTCAGGCGGCGGTGGCGGCGGCGCTTTGAGCTTTCTTTCGAGGCCGGCAATGACGCTTCTTCCTTTTGCGGCGATCGCCAGCAGCCCCTCATCCGCCGGATGTTCGCGCAAGCCCTGGGCCAGCGTATTTTTAAAGGAGCGAATCCAGGCCGGTATCTGGGCTGCGTTTTTCTTGCGGTAGGCATCGGAGCGCAAGGCGGTTTCCAGCAGGCCCAGCCGCTGTCCCGCCGTTTTTTCGATGGCGCGGTTTTCGTCGTCGATCATCCGCCAGGCGGTCCCGATGAGACGGCGAAACCGATCGGTGTCGAAATCAGCCGCCACAAGATTCGAAAGCAGGTTTCCAAAATCGGTCCAGTCTTTTTTCGCGACAGCGGCTTGAGCCCGGTTGACATCGGCGGCCGTTTTGTCGTCGATTTGTCCGCGCAACCGGTCGCACAGATCGGATACCTCGTTGTAGGCGGGATCGATTTCGGACAGACGCCGGCAAGCGCGCAGTGCCAGGGCCGGATGCCGCATTCTTTGGGATTGGACCACCATCCGCTGCCGTTTCAGGTAGGCGTCCAGTTGCGGATCGGTGTTTCGCGCGATGATCGCGCGCCATTTTTCCGCCTGGCGCGGATTCGCGGCGGGAGCCCCTTGTTGATGCAGCCGATAGAGCTTAACCTGCGCTTTCAGGTCCTTTGATGCGCCTTGTTCGTACCAGGCCAGCGACTGGCGGAGGTTTGCCGGCGCGGCGTTGATCTTCAGATAAAGATTTCCCAAGGCCCAGGCCGCCCGGGCGTTTCCCTGCCGGGCGGCTTTTCGATACCAGTTTTGCGCTTCCGCGGAATTCACGGGAAGGCCGACGCCGTCTTCGTAGATCCAACCCATTATATATTGTGCCTGGGCATTTCCTCTTTCCGCGCGAAGACGGTGCTGGCGGATTCTTTTTGCAAACTCCGGTCTGCGGTTTTTGTCTTTCAAATAAATAACCGCAAGCAGAATTCGAGCCTGTTCATGGCCCTGCTCCGCCGCTTTGAAAAGCCAGTTGAGTGATTCGTTCGAGTTTCGGCGAATCACGTTCCCCCGTTCATACAGCACGCCCAGATAATACTGCGCGTCGGCATTGTTTTGCTTTGCCGCCAGTTGATACCACTGGGCGGCGATGAGGGGATTTTCATCCACGCCGGCGCCGAATTCATACAGCTCTCCCAGAAACACCCGGGATCTGGCATCCGCGCGATGCGCGGCGGTGTGGATTTCGTCCACATCCTTTTTCGGCATCCACAGCGGTGCGCAGGCGTTCAGGCACAACCATGCGCCGAGAAATAGACAGAAACGAAAATACGGGACCCTGTTTTTTTGAAGCGGCATGACCAGACATTACTCAGGTTGACAAAAAAAATCAAGAAACGAGGTGTTTATGGCGATAAATAAATCGGGATTGAATAATTGGCGGGGTTGTGCTTAGATTTCATCAACTGAATCAACAAATTAGCCTTTCAGGACGCCATGCATGTCGGATAATGAGACGACCATTCAGAGTATTGCGCAAATTCATGGCTTCGAGATCATTGGTCTGATATCGAATTCGGGGGGCATGGCCGATGTTTACGAAGCCTATCAGTTGTCCGTCGGACGCCGGGTTGCCGCCAAAAAACTCAAATCCCGTTTCATTCATGATGCGCACATCAAAGACCGGTTTGAAAAAGAAGCCCGACTGCTGGGGCAGCTCAATCATGCCAACATCATCCAGGTGATCGATTTCAGCGACGCGCATCTGACTTTGTTCATGGAGTATATCGAGGGCCAATCGCTGGAAGATATTCTTGCGGACAAAGGGGACGTCTCTCTGGAAGAATCGCTCCGGATCATTTCGGAAGTCTTATCGGGTTTGAGCTACGCCCACCGGCATCATATCATTCATCGCGACATCAAACCCGGCAACATTTATCTGACCGTCGACGGCCGGGTGAAAATCGCGGATTTCGGCATTGCCGGCATCATCGGCGGCAACGAACCGGCATCGGCATCCGGAGAAAAAAAGTGGGTCGGCACGCCGTCTTATATTTCGCCCGAGCAAATCACCGGAGCGGCGATCGGCCCCTGGTCGGATATTTATTCTACGGGCATCACCCTTTACCGTCTGGTGACGGGAAAACTTCCTTTCGTGGGCGACGATGTCATTTCCACCGCCGTGATGCATCTCAATGAAGTTCCAGTCGCGCCGCAGGACATTGCGTCTTTGGTGTCGCCCGAATTAAACCGCATCATTCTCAAGGCCATTGCCAAAGATCCGGAGGATCGCTTCTCCACGGCGCTGGCTTTTAAGGAGGCGATCGACCGGCTGTTGACGCCCCGGCGCGACAAAGCCTACCTGCAGGAAGCGAAAGCCGAGTGGGACAAGTCCAGGCAGGAGAGAACCCTGCAAAGAAAGCGCAGCCTGCTCAACACCATCAAGCTTTCCCAGATGGCGATTGCTGAAAACCCCGATTTGCCGGGCGCGAGGGAAATTCTTCACGACGCCCAGCGGGACTTAAAAAAAATCAGGGCGAAAGAATACGGCATTTTCGGCGGCGTTGCGATGCTCGTCGCGGGCCTGATCGTTTTTCTGATGATCCAGTTGTCCAGCGGCGTGGGAAAGCTGGATCTTTTCACCAATGAAGCGGCGGAGGTGTATCTCAACGGCGCCAAAATCGGCACGGCGCCTTTTGTCTTTCAGAACATTCCCGCCGGACGGCATAAGTTGTGGGTTGAGCAGCCCGGTTTTTACCGCTCGGCTGAAAAAGAGATCGTCATCGAAAAAAACAAATTGCTTTCTTTAAACGAAGTGATTCCCGCCGGAGGCAAGGTTACGATTACTTCAGCCAAGCCCGGTCTGGCGGTTAAAATCAACGGGACGGACAGCGGCCGGACGCCGCTTTCGAAAAAGCTGGTGGTCGGCCGCCACCGCATTGAAGTGGGAGGCGTGGTTCAGACGGTGGTGGTCCAGGAAAACGACGACCTTGCGGTGGTCTTCTAAGCGATGATGGATTTGCGCATGCGGCGTCAGACAAAGACTGCGACTCCGGGATGTTTGCCAAAACGGGCCTGTTCGCTTCTCGCGGTGATCCGGAGGACTGAGTGTTTTTAACGATTGGAGGAAAAACCGATTCCGGGCGGATGCGCGCCGGCAATGAAGATCGTATCTATTTCAGTCCGCGGGCCGGCTTGGCCGTCGTTGCCGACGGCATGGGCGGCCATGCCGCGGGTGAAACCGCAAGCAGACTGGCGGTCGGCGCCCTGCGCGATCATTACCTGAAAGACGCTCAAAAGAACGAAACCCTCGATGCCTCGCGGTCGGAAACCACCAACCGGCTCGGCGCCGCCATCGGGCTCGCCAATCGCGCGGTCTATGAAGCCGCGCAAAACGCGGCGGAATTAAAGGGCATGGGGACGACGATTGCCGCCGCCGCGCTTGACGGCAATCAGTTGAGTTTTGCACACGTCGGCGACAGCCGGATTTACCTGGTGCGGTCCGGAAGCATCACCCAGTTGACGGAAGACCATTCGCTTGCAAGCAAGCTGTCGGCGAACAGGCCGACGGCGTCGGGACGGGCAGGATATGACGGCATGAATCATATTCTGACCCGGGCGCTGGGAACCGAACCGGCAGTTCGGGCGGACTTGGGCGAGTTGACCGTTTTGCAAGGCGACCTGCTGATTTTGTGCACCGACGGGTTATACAACATGGTTTCGGAGGAAGAGATTTTGGAGATCGTCATCCGCGCGGGCAATGTGCATGCCGCCTGTGAAATTCTGGTCGATGCGGCCAATGACAACGGCGGTCTGGACAACATCTCCGTGATCGTCGGGTTTTTTCGCGAACGGAAATGGTATCCATCGTGGTCGAAATTCATGAACGCTTTTCGGGGGTGATAAATGACAAAGCTTATATTGAGATATAAGGACGCGGTGGTCGGCGAGACACGCATGGAAAAGGGCATTGTGTCGATCGGCCGAAAACCGGACAATACCATTGTCATCGACAATCAGGCTGTCTCGGGGCAGCACGCCATCATCGAGGAACAATGGGACCAGTTGTTTGTCGAGGATTTGAAAAGCCTCAATGGAACCTACCTCAACGGACAGCGGATCAATCGGGCCGAAGTGTTCAATAAAGATGTTATTCTGATCGGTGTTCACGCGCTGGAAGTCGTTTGCGACAAGGAAAGACCCTCCAATCCGAAAGGGCCGTCCGAACGGGGACGGTCTATGTTTGAAACCGTGGTAATCACGCCCGAGCAGCAGAAAAAAATTCTTCTGGCGGCCAGCAAAGCGGCTCCCGACGTGCTGGGCGGTTTTGTGGTCGTCAAAGGGTCGTCTGACCGCAAGGATTATGTTTTCAGGGAAAAGGTCTCCACGATCGGCACTGAAAAAGGGTCGGTGATCCGGCTCAAGGGTTTCTTCGCGCCGAAGCGGGCCCTGCTGGTCAATCGCCGGAAGGAAGGCTACTTCATCATTCCCACCGGAAGCAAGACGATCAAAGTCAACGGCATTCCCATTGATCAGCGCTATGATCTCAAAGACGGAGATATCGTGGAGATCGGGCGGTTGAAACTGCAGTTTTATCTCAAAGAACAGCAGCCTAAAAAAGATCCGCCCACGCCGATATGAAGGAGACGGACATGAAGCCAAAACCGATCAGCACGACGCTTTTATCGGGCCTGATTATGGTTGCGGTCGTCTGTGCGGGAGGCTTGTTCGGTTCGTCGGTTCGGGCCGACGACGGCGGTCCGCGCCTGAGTCGCACGGTCTTTTTATCGGGCCTTTCCGGACCGTGGGATCTGGCTTTTGCTCCGGATGGAACGATGTTCTACACGGAAAAATGCAAGGGCCTGTCCGTGCGAAAGACAGACGGAACGATCCGCCATTTGTTCGGCGCGCCCGGCGCGGCGCTTCCGGCAGGCGACTTTTTCTGCCAGGGGCAAAGCGGCATGCTGGGGGTGGCGCTCGATCCGGAATTTTCAAAAAACCGGTTTATCTATGTCTACATGGCTTCAAATCTTGAGTCCCGCAAAACGAATCGCGTCTTGCGACTGACGGTCGCCAAAAACTTTGCAACTGTCGGCGACCGCAAGGATATCGTTGCCGACATCCCCTTCAAAGCGTCTTTCAACCGCTGGGGCGGGGCGGGCGCGCACAGCGGCGGACGCATCCGGTTCAGTCCGGCCGACGGCTATCTGTATGTCGCCACCGGCGACAATCATGACGGACCGCTGCCGCAGGATCTCAAGCGTCTGGGCGGCAAGGTCTTGAGAATCGACCGCGAGGGAAAGCCGGGTAAAGGCAATATCGACAAACCCGGCGCCGACGCCCGCATCTTCACTTACGGCCATCGCAATGTGCAGGGCATCGCTTTTCAGCCCGGCACGGGCCGGGTCTTTGTGTGCGAACACGGCCCCGGGCACAGCGACGAGGTGACCGGGCTTGCGCCCGGCGGCAACGCCGGCTGGGATCCGGCGCCCATTAAAGGGGTGTCCTGCGCGAGCGCTTATTGCGGCTACACCTCCAACCGGCCTGACGGCAGGCCCACCTCCATGACGGACCTGGAACGCTTTCCTGATGCGCTGCCTCCGTCCTGGACCAACCGGGGCGCCTCCGAAGGCATGGGCCCGTGCGAGTTTCTAAGCGGACCGCAGTGGAGAAGTTTAAGCGGCCGGCTCGCCGTAGGGTTTTTGCGGGGCGCGCGCATCGAACTGCTTACGCTCGACGAGCGCGGCATGGCGGCGAAGGCCGCAGTGGTCGGCGATCTGCCCAGACAACGCATTCGTTCACTTGTGATCGGACCCGACGGCGCGCTTTATGTCGCCATCGATGCGGGTGAAATCTGGCGATTGCAGAATACCGGCGAATAAACATCGCAAAACCAAGAACCTCCGACGACCCTTGCAGACGGCGCCCAGGCGGATGGCAAGGCCTTCGAGCAAGACGAGCTTTCAATGAAGAACGCCTGGTTCATCCGTTTGAACAACCTGCAGATCGGCCGGTCAACCCTTTCGGGCGACATTGGGCCGGGTCAGCTTAGCGCGGTGATCGGCCCCCACCGTTCGGGCAAAACGCTGCTCGCCGACATTCTGCGCCGCGAAACCCGCGTTTCTCCGGAAACAGCCAACTTCAATCTGGATGCCGGCCGGATATCGTATTCTGCGGAAAACCGCCGCTTTTCCTGCAGCGATTTTTAAGGTAAAAGCAAACAGTACCCTGCCGGGATGAGACCATCCCCAGAAAAGAGGCTGATCATGATCAACGTGGATCTGGAAAAATGCATCGGTTGCGGAATTTGCAAGGCCGATTGTCCGACGGCCAATATCGCCATCGTAGAAGGCAAGGCGGTGCATGGAAAGGTGTGCCTGGACTGCGGGCATTGTCTGGCCGTGTGTCCGCAAAACGCAGTCGCGCAGGCTGGCGATTACGACCCGGCGGAGATCCTCAACTGTGAGGATCCGGGAAAGTTCGCCATCGAACCGGAGCGCCTTCTGAATTTTGTAAAATTCCGTCGAAGCGTCCGTCAGTATACCGACGAGCCGGTGACAGAGGCGGACATCGCAAAAATTCTGGAGGTGGGCCGCTACACGCAAACCGGCGCCAACACGCAGACGCTGCGCTACGTTGTTCTGACCAAAGACACGCTTCGGGAAATCACGCCTGTGGCGCTCAAAGCCTTAGCCGGGCTTGACGTTAAAAGCGTGGATAAAAAAGCGATGCGTATGCCCCCGCAGTACCTGGATTTTCAATCCATCTGGATTCACTGGCTTTCAGTCTATGAGAAAAAGAAAAGAGATCTGCTGTTTCACGGCGCGCCCAACGCGCTTTTAGTGGTCAGCCGCACCGGCAACGAAGTGGACGGTTGTCTCAACGCGGGGCATCTGGAGCTGATGGCAAACGCACTGGGGCTGGGCGTCTGCATGATGGGATTCGGAACGTTCGCGTTTGCCGTGTCGCCCGAGCTTCGCGAACGAGTCGGCCTTCAAGCAGGCGAATCGGTGATCTTCATGATGGTTTTCGGGCATCCGTCGGTGAAATATCTGCGAACCGTCAACCGGAAGAAAGTCCATGCCGCCGTCATCTGACGGCCGTGCGCCTTAAGAAAGGAGAACAGGATGAAACCGATTGGAGCTATGATGTGGGAGCATCGCTTAATTGAGAAGATGCTTGACGCGTTCATGAAGCACGTGGATCAGATTGAAAAAAAACAAATCGTCAATCCGGCGGTCATCGACATGGCCGTGGATTTCGTTCGCACCTACGCCGATCGCACGCATCACGGCAAGGAAGAGGAAATCTTCTTTCGCGATCTGAGAAAAAAGAACATCGCCCCTGAACTGTCCGCCATCATGCAGGAACTGCTCGATGAGCATGCCTGGGGCCGCAAAACCACGGCGGCCCTTGTGGATGCGAAAGAAAAATACCTTCAAGGCGATCCGTCGAAACTTGCCGAAATCGTCGGCATCGCCCGCGAGCTGGGACATTTTTATCCCCGTCATATTGAAAAGGAGGACAAGCATTTCTTTTATCCCTGCCAGGACTATTTTTCCACAGATGAACAGGAAAAGATGCTTGACGAGTTCTGGGAATTCGACCGCAAGATGATTCACGAGAAATACAACCACGTCTATGAGACGTACAGCCGGCTTGCGATCGGTTAAGAATCCGTTAGCGGATGGTGCGGGAAAACCGAAAAAATGCCGTTGATTTGATGATAAAGCCCGACCGATATCTGGCGCTGGACGTTCTGCGCGGTATGACGATCGCGCTCATGATTCTGGTGAACACGCCCGGAAGCTGGCGGCAGGTCTGGGCGCCGCTTCGTCACGCGGGCTGGCACGGCTGCACGCCTGCGGATCTGGTTTTCCCGTTCTTCCTTTTCGTCGCGGGGGTCTCTCTGTTTTTTTCGCTTCAGACCTCCGAAGGCATGTCCCGCAAGGCTTTGTGTCTTAAGGCGTTCCGGCGAACCGCGCTGATTTTCGCCCTGGGTCTTTTTCTCAACACCTTTCCGCAGTGGTTGACGGACTATTCTCAGCTGCGGATTCTGGGCGTCCTGCAACGGATCGCTTTGGCCTATGGACTGGCCGCGTTCCTGATTCTCGCGGCGCCGGGCCGATGGTTGGCGCCCATCGGCGCCCTGATTCTGCTTGTCTACTGGGGTCTTCTGTGGGTGGGCGGCGGAACGGACCCCTACAGCCTGGAGCAAAATGCGGTGGTCTTGCTTGACCGCGCCCTTCTCGGGGAGGCCCATCTCTACCAGGGGTTTGGCCTTCCCTTTGATCCGGAAGGGTTGCTCGGCTCAATGCCCGCCGCCGTCACCGTGCTGATCGGCTATCTGGCAGGCGGACTGATCCGTCGGCCTCAGCCCGAAGGCGTCCTGATCAGGCTTTGCGTCTCGGGTGCCGCACTGACGGGGGCGGGATATCTGTGGGGGGTCGTCTTTCCGATCAATAAACCGCTGTGGACGAGTTCCTATGTGCTTTACACGGCGGGCCTGGCTTTGCTGGTCTTCGCCCTGCTGATCTGGATCATCGATCTGCGGGGCGTCAAGAGATGGACCCTGATCTTTTCCGTTTTCGGCGTCAATCCCCTTTTTTTATTTCTTCTGGCCGGCATGTGGGGTCGTGCGTCCAACAAACTGATTTTCGTCACCGACGCTAAAGGCGAAACGGTGACTTTTGCCGCCTGGCTGTATCACCATCTGTTTGTGCCGCTTGCGGGCGACTCAACCGGATCGTTTCTTTACGCGCTTGCGCATGTCTGTCTGTTTTGGGCAGTCGGCTTTGCTTTGTACCGGCGCCGGATTTTTATAAAAGTCTGAGCATCCTATCGGATTCGGCCGATCTCCTCGGGCATGTCTGTGTATCGTTCATTTCGGACGATATTTTAAGTTGACAGTCTCAGGGGATGCTCCTATGATGTGCGCCAAAGGCAGCGTGCACAGCGGCATCAAATCGTCCACTTTAATTCGGCACCAACCAGGCAGGACCAGGGCTACACAGCAAAACCGGGTAAGGGCTCCTTATGGTCATTGCAAAAATGTTCCGAAAATTTATGCCGACCCGGGAACTTCAGGTTTTCCATGACCTCAACGGTTGGCGGACCTACTACATCGAGTGGATGCTCTTTTTGGGACTGGTGGCGTTTCCGCTGGGCCTGGCTTTCGCGCTTCCCACTTTTATTGCGGAGCAACGCTGGGGACTGATCCTTTTTGATCTTGTGGTCGTCATTTTCATCGCGGCGGTTTTGATCTTTCGCAAAAGAGTTCCCTTTATCAAAACGTTCTTCCTGCTCTTATACGGACTGATCCTGACCTTCCTGGTTTTTTTGGGCCCCTCCCATACCCGGCCGGCCTGGCTTGTGTTGGCCGTGGTCAGCGCCGCCTTTTTGTTCGGTATGCGGGCCGCCTTCGTCACGACGGCGGTCAATACGCTGATCCTGATGGCGCTGTTCCTCTGGGCCGCGCCCTACCGGCCCGAATGGCAGGCCGCCCAGGCCGATACGTTGGGCAAATGGGTGATGTTCTGCGGCAATCTTGCGCTGATCTCGTTGATGGCCGGTTTGCCGGTGGGTTTTTTGCTCAACCGGATGAATGTCCTGTTGATCCGGGAGCAGAAACTCGGACGTAAGCGAGCCGAAGAAAGCCAGGCGCTTCAGGAAATCAACCGGCGGCTGGAGGAGGAAATCCGGCAGCGCAATCTGGCCGAAGCCGAGAAAACGCGTCTTGAACGGGAACTCGTCCAGGCTCAAAAAATGGAGGCGATCGGGACGCTGGCCGGCGGCATCGCGCACGATTTCAACAATATCCTGGCCGCCATCATCGGGTATTCGGAGCTGGCGCTTTCCGATCCGGACGCGGACGCAAAGACCAAATCCAAAATGGCGGAAGTGCTCAAGGCGGGGGAACGGGCCAGAGCGTTGATTCAGCAAATTCTGGCGTTCGGCCGCAAGGCGGAAATCAAGGTTGAACCGATCGATCTATCCGGCACGGTTGCCGAGGCGTTGAAAATGATGCGCGCGCTGGTGCCGGCCAATATCCATCTGGACGCCGATCTTGCGCCGGGATGCCGGACTCTGTCGAGTTCAACCTATATCCATCAGATTCTGCTCAATCTCGCCAACAACGCCATCTTCGCCATGGGCGCCGAAGGCGGCGCCCTGCGTGTGACGCTCAGACGCCGGGAAATGAGCGGGGCCGAGGGGGCTAATCTGGGGCTCAGCGACGGGAGTTACCTGAAAATGACGATTTCCGACACGGGGCCAGGCATGGCGCCGGACATTGTCGCCCGGGTCTTTGAGCCCTATTTCACCACCAAAGGCATAGGGTCGGGAACGGGCCTGGGGCTGTCCGTCGTTCACGGCATTGTCAAAACCCACGGCGGCGCCGTCTCATGCGCCAGCCAACCCGGCCTGGGCACGACATTCGACATTTATCTGCCGGAAATACAGGCGGCGGTTTTATCGTTGAGCGCATCCGAACGGAAGGCTTCTGTTTCCGGAACGGAATCGATTCTCCATGTCGATGACGAAGAGACGATTTCCGACGTTACCCGGCAGATGCTGCAAAAGCTGGGATACGCGGTCGTCTCAACGACCAGCAGCATCGAAGCCCTCAACGTTTTTGCCGAAGCCCCCGAGCGTTTCGACCTGGTCATCACCGATATGACCATGCCGGATCTGACCGGAGACCGACTCGCGCAGAAAATCATCGCCATCCGGCCGGACATTCCCGTCATTTTATGCACAGGGCACAGCGACCATGTGAGCGCGGAGGATGTTTCGCGACTGGGGATTCGGCAATTTCTGATGAAACCCTACGATCTGGCCCAGCTGTCAGAAGCGCTCCGGCAAGCCCTTGACGAAGCCGGAAATTCAAAGACGGAATAAGCGGAGGCTCTGCGGATGATGAGACTTGTTGTTTTGGCGCTTTTCGGCCTTCTTCTGTTGACCGCCACGGCGCAGGCCGGTTTCTATCAATGGGAAGATGAAGACGGCGGCGTGCATATTACCGATTATCCGCCGCCTGCTCAGGCCGACAAGAAGATCAAGGTTCACCGGTTTGAGTCGTCCGCTCCGACCGTTGCCGAGCCGCCGCCGGCCGGATTGACGGAAGCAGCCGCACGCCAACCGGATCGGCTGCAAAAACCTGAGGTCGTTTTGTATACGACCAGCTGGTGTCCCTACTGCAAAAAGGCCAAAGACTTCTTTCGCGCCCGGGGAATCGCGTATACGGAATACGATATTGAACGCGACCGGAGCGCGGCCGAGGACCTTCGCAGGCTCAGCGCAGCGCGTTCTATTCCGTTTGCCGTCGTCAACGGCGAAAGGATCAGCGGGTATGCGCCGGAGGCCTATGAGGACGCCCTGCGTAAAGAAGATTAGCCGGCCGTTTGCCGCTTGACAGCTTTCACGGTTGTTTTTATAGTTCGCAGCGGATTTTCGAGTTTTTCATCATTTCAGCGAAGGAGCCGATCATGTCAACGCCACTTGTCATCGCCATGTCTCAGGGGAAGGAAATTTGCTTATTGTCGAATATGGCCAACCGCCACGGCCTCATTACCGGCGCCACCGGAACCGGAAAAACCGTGACCCTGCAGAAAATGGCGGAGTCGTTCGCCTCGATCGGCGTGCCGGTGTTTCTGGCCGATATCAAAGGAGACCTCTCCGGCATTGCCGCCGCGGGCGTTGCCTCCGAAAAACTGCTCAAACGGCTTGCCGGGATCGGCATTACGGACTTCCATCCCCGCGCCAACACGGCGGTATTCTGGGATGTCTTCGGCGAATCGGGCCATCCCGTGCGCGCCACGATCTCGGACATGGGCCCGCTGCTTCTGTCGCGTCTGCTGAACCTTAATGACACGCAATCCGGCGTTCTGAATCTGGTCTTTAAAATCGCCGACGACAGCGGCCTGTTGCTTTTGGACTTGAAAGATCTGCGGGCGATGGTGCAGTTCGTCGGAGACAACGCCAAATCCTTCACCACCGAATACGGCAACATTTCCGCCGCCTCCGTAGGCGCGATCCAGCGGGCGCTTTTGGCCCTAGAAAGTCAGGGCGCGGACCGGTTTTTCGGTGAACCGATGCTCGACATCGCCGATCTGATCCAGACCGACGGCGAGGGCCGGGGCGTGATCAACGTGCTTGCCGCCGACAAGCTCTACAACAATCCCAAACTGTATTCAACGTTTCTGTTGTGGATGCTTTCCGAGCTGTTCGAACAACTGCCGGAAGTGGGCGATGCGGAAAAGCCGAAGCTCGTTTTCTTTTTTGATGAAGCGCATCTGCTGTTCAACGATGCGCCCAAGGCCCTTCTGGAAAAAATCGAGCAGGTCGTCCGCCTGATCCGATCCAAAGCCGTCGGCGTTTATTTCGTGACACAAAATCCGCTGGACGTTCCCGACACGGTCTTAGCCCAGTTGGGCAACCGGGTTCAGCATGCTCTGCGCGCTTTCACGCCCCGCGATCAGAAAGCCGTGAAGACGGCGGCCGAAACGATGCGTCCCAATCCCGCCTTCAACGCGGCGGAGATCATCACGGAACTGGGCGTCGGAGAGGCGCTGATTTCGTTTCTGGATGAAAAAGGGCGTCCCGCCCAAGTGGAGCGTTCGTCCGTCATTGCGCCCGCTTCGCGCCTGGGGGTGCTCGCCGACGCCGAAAAAACGGCGGCCATCCGCAACTCGGTCCTCTATGGCCATTACGAAAAAACGCTCGACCGGGAATCCGCATACGAAAAACTGCGCGTCCACGCGCAGACAACCGCGCCGACACCCGCCGGTCAGCCTCCACCCTCCGCGCCCGCCACCGAGCAGCCCAGAGGCGGCGCGCTCAATGATCTGCTCTTCGGACGGACCGGCCCGCGCGGCGGCAGGACGGACGGGTTGGTGCAGGCCGCCGCCAAAAGCGCGGTCCGCTCCATAGGCTCGTCATTGGGCCGTCAGATCATCCGCGGGGTTTTGGGGTCGATTCTCGGGGGAAAAAGGTAAACGACGTTAAAGCAGAGGGGTCATAGATGAATAATCAGAATGACGCCGACGTCTGAAACGGGCCTTATTCAAAAGGAAGATTTAATTGCAGCAGGGATTTGTAGCAGCGCCGGCAAACGCTTTTGGTGAGCGACCGCGCCCGGCAGGCGTCGAGGTCGATAAAATATCCAAACGTCACGCACCAGACGCTTTCTCTTTCCGGCCTGGGATGCGATGAGCACAACTCCGTCCCGGCCGGCGGCAGACAAACCGCCTTTTTCATAACGCCTCATAAAATCCGGACGCACTTTCACATCAGACGGAAAGCGCGTCCGCAGGTCAGACTCATCAGGGGGATTCCGGCCCCGGATTATTTTTTTGCTTTTTTCGCAGGAGCAGGTTTCTTCGCCGCCGGCTTCTTCGCCGCCGGTTTTTTTACCGCAGGCTTTTTCGCCACGGCTTTTGCTTTCTTTGCCGCCGCCGGTTTCTTCGCCGCCGCCTTTTTCTTGGGCGGTTTGGGCCCCTTGTTTTGCATCGGCTCCTCGCAGCAGATCAGTTCCGCCATCGCACAGCCGCACTCTTCGTCGACAATGACCGACAACCCGCATACTTCGCAACTCAGAACATCGCCAGGCTTTACCTTTGACATTTGCGCTCCCTCCTCAATGTGTTTGATGGGTCTCAAAATATCCGCCTTAGACTTCTGCCCGCGATAATAATGAAAAAGACTGCATCTTTCAAGCATTGATTGCGCAGGCCAACAATATTTTCGACATTCTGCGGCGTCTTTTGCGGTTTCCGTAGAGGAGCTTCTTGACTTTCGAGGATGCTCTGATAGAATTTCAGCCGCTTCCGGCACGGCGCCCGACGCCGCACTTTCAGACAGGAGCGCAAAAATGACGCACCGGACATGGACGGCGATGGCCCGATTTCTACCCCAGACGATCACCCTCGTGATCGTCGGACTATCGCTGGTGTTGTTTGTGTCCGGGTTTGGTTTTTTGACCGCCGTGGAGCTTAAAACCCTGGATTTGCGGATGACCGCGCGGGGGCCGCTCCAACCCGGCGGTGAAACCGTAATCGCCGCCGTCGACGAAAAAAGTCTTGCCGAGTTGGGACGCTGGCCCTGGCCCCGACAAACACTGGCCCGTGTGGTCGATCAACTGGCCGCTCAGGGCGCAAAGGTGATTGTCTTCGACATGGTTTTTGCCGAACCGGACGCGAATATCGAACGTTCCACGCTTGACACCCTGGCCGCTGAAATCCGGAGCAAGGGCATTTTGCAGGGAACGCTTCGAATGCTCATTAACCGCAAACAGGCGGCCGCGGATATGGACGAGATTTTTGCCGACGCCATCGGGCGCGCCGGCAATGTCACGCTGGGGTACTTCTTTCATTTCTCCGGCGACGGTTCCCCGGAGGGGCTCGAGCATTTTACACCGGAGGCGATTGCCGTAAGCACAACCCTGATCGACGCTTCCCGTTTTCCGGTGGTTTCCGCCTCCGCCGATGCGGACGAGCGATTCATCCCCCGCGCCTTCGCCCCGGAAGCCAATATCGCCCCGCTTGCGGAAGCGGCGGGAAGCGGAGGCTTTTTCAATACGCTGCCGGATGAAGACGGCTCCAACCGCTTTGCGCCGCTGGTGATCGGCCTGGGGCAAAACTATTACACCTGCCTGGCCCTGGCCGCCGTCCGCGCTTATCGGGATAATGCGTCTGCGACCCTTGCCCTTGAACCCTACGGGGTGTCCGGTGTCGGCATCGGCAAGCAAATCATCCCGACCGATGAGGCCGGACGGCTTCTGATCAACTTTCTCGGGCCGCCCCGGACTTTTCCGCATTATTCAATCGCGGAGATTCTGGCCGGAAACGTGTCTCCTGACGCGTTTCAAGGCAAGATCGTCTTGATCGGGGCAACGGCGGCCGGAATCCAGGATCTGCGGGTGACGCCTTTTTCGTCTGTGTTTCCCGGCGTGGAGATGCACGCGACCATTATTGACAATATTCTGCATGAGCGGTTTCTTCTGCACTCTTCAACGATGCGCTTTTTCGATCTGTGCGCCATCCTCTTTTTCGGTCTGGCCATGGGGTTGGCCGTGTTTCGCCTGAGGCCGATACCGGGGCTTTTGACGGCGCTTTGCCTGGTTGCCCTGTTTATCGGCGTCAACCTCTTTGTTTTTTTCAAACTCAACGCCTGGATGAATCTGACCTATCCGATCGCCGCCATGTTTCTGATTTACCTGGGGGGAACGGTGCTGCATTATTTTCGGGAGGAGCGGGAAAAAAAGAAAATCCGCGGCGCGTTTCAATACTATCTCAACGACTCCGTCATTTCCGAGATGCTCAAGGATCCCGCCCGTCTGAAACTCGGCGGCGAGAAGAAAAATCTTTCGGTGTTGTTTTGCGATATCCGCGGCTTTACCGCCCTGGCTGAAAAACTTTCGCCGGAAGAGCTGGTGGCGCGTCTTAATGAATACCTGACGGCGATGACCCAGCAGGTTTTCGCCCACGACGGACTGCTGGACAAATATATCGGAGATGCGCTCATGGCCGTTTTCGGCGCGCCGGTCGATCAGCCGGATCATGCGCGCCGCGCCTGTTTGACGGCGCTTGCGATGACCCGCGAGCTTGACCGGCTGAAAAATACATGGCAGGAGAAAGAGCTGCCCATCTTCGATATCGGCATCGGCGTCAATTCCGGCGACATGGTCGCAGGCAACATGGGCTCTCGGATGCGGTTCGACTACACGGTGATGGGCGACGCGGTCAACCTGGCCTCGCGCCTGGAGGGCCTCAATAAAGTGTACGGCACGCGGATTCTGGTCAGCGAGACGACCTATGAAGCGGCCAAAGACAGCCTGTGCGCGCGCGAACTCGACCGGGTGCGCGTTTCCGGAAAGAGCAATCCGGTCGCGGTTTACGAGCTGCTGGGGGACAAGACGGCTGAAGATACGTTTCGGGACTGGATGGAGCGTTTTGCCGCTGCTCTGGCGTTGTATCGTCAAAGAGAATGGGATGCGGCCATCGCCGCTTTTGAACAGGTCATAGCGCTGAAGCGCGATGACGAGACCTCAAAAATGTATGTGAGCCGCTGCCGGACGCTGAAAATGCACCCGCCAGACGAGCCCTGGGACGGCGTCTTTGTGATGACAAGCAAATGAGTTTATCCAACGAACAGAAATACCGCAGCTGGGTGGAAGTCGATCTCGACGCCTTCGTCGCCAACCTGCGGGAAATCAAGCGTCTGATGGGACCGGGCATGGATTTCATGCAAACCGTGAAGGCCGACGCCTACGGCCACGGCGCGGTGGAAATCGCCAACGCAGCGCTTCGCGAAGGCGCGCGCATGCTGGGCGTGGCCAACGCCGATGAAGGCGTCCAGCTGCGCGTCAGCGGCATTGAGGCGCCGATTGTCATTCTGGGGCCGTCCACCCGTTCAGAGATTCCGGACATCATCAAGTATTCGCTGACCCCTTCGGTGTCCGACGCCGGCTTCGCCGGGCTGCTTGAAGAGCGCCTGGCCGCGGCCGGCCGCACGCTCGCCGTTCACGTGGAAGTGGACACCGGCATGGGGCGCGGCGGCACGATGCACACCGAAGCGCCGGAGCTCATCGCTTTCATCCGAACGCTGCCGCATATTCTTTTGGAAGGGCTCTTCAGCCATTTCGCTTCAAGCGAATGGAGGGTCGAAAAAAACGACCGGCAGTGGCGGCTCTTCGCCGCCGTGCAAGACGAGCTCAAAGCGGGCGGCGTCGAGATCCCCATCCGCCACATGGACAACAGCGGCGCCATTTTAAATTATCCGGAACTCAAGCTCGAAATGGCCCGGCCCGGCATTATGACCTACGGCATTTATCCGTCCGATGAAACACTGGACAAAGCCGCGCTTCAGCCCGTCATGTCGTTTAAAACCACGATTGTCCTGCTTAAGGATTTTCCGGCCGGGTACGGCATCGGCTACAACAGCACGTTTGTCACGACCAAAACCACGCGCGTGGCGACCATTCCGGTCGGATACGGAGACGGCTATCCGTTTATTCTGTCCAATTCGGGCGAGGCGCTCATCCGCGGTCAGCGGGCGCCGATCATCGGCCGCGTGTCGATGGATATGTGCACGATAGATGTCACGCACCTTCCCGATTGCGAAGTCGGCGATGAAGTGGTCCTGCTGGGGCGCCAGGGAAACGAATACATCAGCGCCAATGAAATTGCCGCCAAGGCCCGGACCATCAGTTATGAGGTGCTTTGCGCGCTGGGAAAACGGGCGCCGCGGGTGTTTCTGCACAAAGGGGCCGCCGATGCCGTCGCGCCGAGGCTTCGGCGGATTTTCGTGCCGGGCGAGGAAAAGTCTCTGGCCCGCATCGATCAGATCATCCGTCACTGTCTCGGAGCGCGCGCCCGCAGCGAAGAGCTCGGCGACGCCATCTATTACGAAATGCTTGAGACGCTTTTCGGCAAGGAAAACCGCCAGCTCGAACTGCGTTCCTGCTTCCGTTACGACATCGCCATTTCGCACCTGTCCGAAACAGGCGAGCCCCGAAGGCGTTCGGACGCCTATTATCAGCTCAAAACGCATGTGGAATATAAAAAAACCATCCGCAGCGACACATTCATGATCGGCTGCGCCTCCGACCGTGCCCAGCTGGAAGCGCTCATTGAAGACGAACACTGTGAATACCGCTGGATTCTGGGCGGAGACGCGCTTTTGCCGGAGCGCGATTTCACGGTGGAAGCCATGCGCATCGACGGCGAAGACGTTCCCGTTATCGAGGCCCGGAAAACCGCGCGCGGCTATGAAGTCTGGTTCGGCAGCGACCAATTCAAATCCCGAATCAACCGGGAGGTCAAAATCGAAATCGAGATCCTCACCAAGAAAGCCAGAGGCAACCGGACCTTTCCGGTTTATCTGCTGTATCCGACGCGCGGCCTGGACATTAATTTTCATTACGAAGACGCGGGCCTCAAAAACGTGCGCGCGGAAAGCTTCTTCTCCGGGCGCCACCCCCGCGCCGACATCGCCGCCTGCCGGGGCAAATCGATCAGCATCAAAATTCCGCCTGCGGAGTGGGTGTTCCCGACCAGCGGCGTGATCTTTATCTGGGATGTTTAGTGCGTGAGGCGTTAGGGGATAGGCGGAAGGAGTGAGGTGTGTGACGGGAGATCCGGCGAATAAGATCATACAATCGACGATGCGCGAGTCCCTGGGCAGCCGTCTGGGGTTTATCTTTCTGGCCGCCGGCTGCGCCATCGGCCTGGGCAATGTCTGGCGCTTTCCGTTTATCGCCGGGAAGTACGGCGGCGCGGCGTTCGTCCTCGTTTACCTTGTGTTCCTGATCCTTCTGGGCTTGCCCGTCATGGTCATGGAATTTTCCGTCGGCCGCGCGTCAAGGCGCAATATCGGCCTGGCCTTCAAAACGCTCGAGCCTCGGGGATCGAAATGGCATTTTTACGGGCCCGTCGGCATCGCGGGCAATTATCTGCTGATGATGTTTTACACCACCGTCACCGGTTGGATTCTGTATTATCTGTTTTCCATCGCCCGGGGAAAGTTCGTTTACGCAACGCCTGAAAGCACGCAAGCCTTTTTCACCACGATGCTCGGCGACCCGGCCACGATGACCTTGTGGATGGTCGTCACCGTCTTTTTCGGATTTCTCATTACCAGCGCGGGGCTGCGTGCGGGCGTGGAGCGGATCACCAAAATTCTGATGGCGCTTCTGCTGCTTCTGATGCTGGCTTTAGCCGTTCATTCCATGACGCTTCCCGGCGGGGCGGACGGAATCCGGTTTTATCTTCTGCCGGACTTCGGGAGGCTTGTCGGGCACGGCGCGGGAGAAGTCGTCTTCGCGGCGATGGGGCAGGCGTTTTTCACGCTCAGTCTGGGCATCGGCGCGATGACGATCTTCGGCAGCTACATCGGGAAGGAGCGGTCTCTCACGGGCGAGTCGGTCCGGATCATCGGTCTGGACACGTTTGTGGCGATCGTCAGCGGGCTCATCATCTTTCCGGCCTGTTTCGCTTTCGGCGTCAATCCCGGAGCCGGTCCCGGCCTGTTGTTTGTCACGCTGCCCAACATCTTCATGCAGATGCCGGGCGGCCGTTTCTGGGGGTCGATCTTCTTTTTGTTCATGAGTTTTGCCGCCCTGTCCACCGTGATTGCAGTGTTTGAAAATATCATCAGCTACTGGATGGATACCCGCGGAACCAGCCGCAAAAAGGCCTCCTGGCTCAACTGCGCAGCCATCATTGCGCTGTCGCTGCCCTGCGTTTTCGGCTTCAACCTTCTGGCCGGTTTCGAACCGCTGGGCGCCGGCACCAATATCCTGGATCTGGAAGACTTCATTGTCAGCGCGACGCTTCTTCCTATCGGCGTGCTGGTTTTCATTTTCTTTACCACCATGCGCTACGGCTGGGGCTGGAGCGCCTTCATTGCGGAGGCCAATACGGGCAAGGGGCTTCAATATCCGTCCTGGGCGAAACCCTATACCCGGTTTGTGCTGCCGCTCATCATCATTATTGTTTTTATCAAGGGATACTGGGATATTTTCATGAAAGGTTAGAAGACGGGCGGCCTCCAAGCGCTTCGGATGTCCGCCGCGTCTTCCCGTATTTTTTATTCATCGGTTGTTTTTGCACAACCGGCGGAGGTTAAACCATTCTTTTGAGAGCCTCGATCCGGTCTTCAAGCGGAGGATGGCTCATGAATAAAAGCTTCAGCCCGTGCGTCGAGGGTTTGCCGGAAATGCCGAAGGCTTTCATCTGATCCGGCAGCGGCTCCTGAACGCCTCTTTTGAGCTTTTCCAGCGCGGCAATCATCTTGCCGGCGCCGGCCAGTTTCGCGCCGCCGGCGTCCGCGCGGTATTCGCGCTGCCTGCTGAACCACAAGACGATGACGCTTGCCAGAATTCCGAAAAGAATCTGCGAAACGATCGTGGCGATGAAAAACCCGATCCCGTGTCCCTCTTCGTTTTTCAAAATCACCCGGTCCACAAAATGCCCCACGACGCGCGACAGGAAAATCACGAACGTATTGACGACGCCCTGAATGAGCGACAGCGTGATCATGTCGCCGTTGGCCACGTGGCTGATTTCATGGCCCAAAACGGCTTCGACTTCGTCGGCGTTCATGTTTCGCAAAAGACCGGTGCTCACCGCGACGAGCGCCTTGTTGCGGTTTATGCCGGTGGCAAACGCGTTGGGCGCGTCGGAATCGAAAATCGCGACTTCGGGCATGCCGATGCCGGCCATCTGCGCCTGTTTTTTGACTGTGTCCACCAGCCACAGTTCGGTCTGGGAGCGGGGATTGGTAATGACCTGCGCGCCGGTCATCCGCTTGGCCATGAATTTCGACAGCGCCAGAGAGATGAACGCGCCGCCGAATCCGAACACGGCGGCAAACACCAGGAGATTCCAGTAATTCAACCCAGTGCCGCTCTGGTCGAGAATCCGGTCCACGCCCAGAAGCCTCAGCACAATGCTCAAGACGATCAGCACCGCGATATTGGTTACCAAAAACAGCAAGACTCTTTTCATATAATTTTACGCCTCCTCACTTTTTCATCATCGGGTTATGGCCCGGACGGGCCTTGCTTTGCCTGACAAATTCCAATGGCCTATCTTAGTGGCCAAACGCCGAATGTCAAGCGTTTTCGGATTTTTACCGCCGGAGGCGCACCCGTCGGCCGAAGGCTGGCAAGTGTTTGTATTTAAGATTATTTTGGCGAAAGACCGAAGTAGCGGTTGGTCGCCGAAAGGGCGGTTTCGACCATCGAGTCGATATCCTTTTCGCCCACGACATAAGGCGGCATGAAATAAATAACGTTCCCCAGGGGTCGAAGCAGTACGCCTTCTTCCAGGGCGATGCGATAGATGCCGTATCCCACCCGCTTTTTCCAGTCGAAGGGTTCTTTTGTGGCGCGATCGGCCACCAGCTCCAGCGCGCCGATCATGCCCGTCTGCCGGTATTCGCCCACATAGGGATGTCCGTTGAAAAGCTCGCAGGTCCGCGCAGACAGGTAGGCCGCCTTGGCGGCGTTTTTTTCCAGAACCGCTTCATCGCGGAAAATAGCGAGTGTTTCGCGCGCCACCGCGCAGGCCAGGGCGTTTCCGGTGTAACTGTGGGAATGCAGAAAGGCTTTCAGTTCGGTGTAATCCGCGTAAAACGCCGAATAGATTTCATCGGTGGTCACAACCAAAGACATGGGCAGATAGCCGGCCGTCAGCCCCTTGGACAGGCACATCATGTCGGGACTCACCTGCGCGTGTTCGCAGGCGAACATTTTCCCGGTTCGTCCGAAGCCGACGGCGATTTCGTCGGCGATCAGATGAATGCCGTGGGCGGAACACAACCCGCGCAGTTTTTTCAGATACACGGGGGGATAGATTTTCATCCCCGCCGCGCACTGCACCAGCGGCTCGATGATCACGGCGCACAGCTCCCGGGCATGATCCGCCACCAGGCGCTCCAGGGCGTCAAAACACGGCGCGTCGCAGGCGTCGCGGGTTTTCCCGAACGGGCAGCGATAGCAGTCCGGCCCCGGCGCTTTGAGCGTGTCGAGCAAAAGCGGCTTGTAGATTCTGCTATACAGATCCAAATCGCCCACGGACAGAGCGCCCAGGGTTTCGCCGTGATAGGCGTCGGTGATTGCGGCGAATTTCGTCCGTCGCGTCCGTCCGGTCTGCTGATGGTAATGGAAGCTCATCTTAAGCGCGGCTTCCACCGCGGCGGACCCGTTGTCGGCAAAAAAAACTTTGGAAAGCCCTTCGGGCGCAAGGCGGACGATTTCTTCGGCCAGGTCAATGGCCGGCTCATGGGAAAAATTGGCGAAGATCACATGTTCGGCTCTTTCAGCCTGATCGCGAAGGGCGCGGTTGATGCGTTCGTTGGCATGGCCGAAAAGATTCACCCACCATGATGAGACGGCGTCGAGATAGCTCTTGCCGTCCGTGTCGAACAAGTAAGCGCCGCGGGCCCGTTCGATGATGATCGGCGGAAAGTCTTCATAGTCCTTCATCTGCGAACATGGATGCCAGATAAAACGCAGATCCTTTTTCTGAAGATCATTCATCGGATGCCTCCGTGCTATTGATCACGCCCAAAACTTTTCCGACATCGGTGATGCGCTCAAGCGCGTATTCCAGATCTTCGCGCGAATGCGTGGCCATCAGGTTGATGCGCAGCCGGCTGGTTCCTGCAGGCACGGTCGGCGGACGAATGGCGGAGACAAAGATATTGTCCGTGAGCAGCGCCTCGCTGAAATCGACGGCCAAAGACGGCTCGCCCAGCACAAGCGAAATGATCGGCGTGGGGTGATCCTCAACCGCAAAGCCCGCCCCGCGAAGCGATTGTCTCAACCAGGCCGAATGAGCGGCAAGCGTCCGGCGTCTTTCAGGCTCGGTTCGGACGACAGCCAGCGCCGCGCGCGACACCGCAATCGTTGCCGGCGAAAGCGCGGTCGAGAAGATAAAGCTCCGGGCGGCATTGGCCAGGTAATCGACAAGCGGAAGGCTTCCCGCCACGAAACCGCCTTCCGAGGCCAGGGCCTTGCTGAATGTTCCCATGGAAATATCGATGCCCGTTTCGATTCCGAAATACTCGGCGGCGCCTCCTCCGGATTGTCCTAAAACGCCTGTGGCATGCGCTTCATCAACCATCAGAAGCAGGCGGTAACGCCGCGCGATATCGACAAGGGCGGGCAGGGGCGCAAGATCGCCGTCCACACTGAACAGACTGTCCGTGACGATCAGGCCCGGACCGCTTCGATGGCTCTGAATCTTTCGCTCCAGATCCACGGGGTCGCAGTGGTTGTAGACGACGACTTTGGCGCCGGAAAGCCGGCATCCGTCGATGAGGCTTGCGTGATTGAGGCGATCGGAAAAAAGCGTCCAGCCTTTATCGGCGATCGCGGACAGGACGCCGACATTGGCCATGTATCCGGTATTGAAGATCAGCGCCGCTTCCGTTTTTTTGAAGGCGGCAATCTCCTTTTCCAGTTTTTGATGGAGATCAAAGCTGCCGGATATCAGCCTCGATCCGCCGGCGCCCGTGCCGTAGCGCGTGATCGCGTCGTGCGCGGCTTGTTTGAGCCTGTCGTCGGAACACAGGCCCAGATAACTGTTGGAGGAGAGCATCAAGACCTCGCGTCCGCCCAGACGGGCGCGCGCGGCCTGCGGCGATTCAAAATATTTCATGCGCCGGTAAAGACCCGCGCGCTGAAGCGTTTCAATTTTTTCCTGAAGCATCGTTTTCATTTACAGCGGGTCCATCAACGACAGCAGTTTTTCGATGTTAAACGCGTTTTCATATGCCCTGTGCAGAGCCGAAGGCGGTGCCGTGCAAAGCGGGGTGATCGCAGGCAGGACGAAGACGTCGTCGATGCCGCCCAGTTTTTGAATCATGGCGATGTTGTCTTGCTCCAGCAACGAGCCGCCCGACCCGTTGACGATGATGCCTTTGACGCGCAAGCCCGCGCCGCGCGCCGCGCGAAGCGTCAAAAGCGTGTGATTGATCGTGCCCAGCCCCGCCCGCGCCACAAGCAGACAGGAAAAACCCAGCGAGCGGATCAGGTCGTATTGCATAAAAAAACCGTCGTCATCCAGAGGCACGGCAAGCCCGCCGGCGGCTTCCCCGATGATCACCTCATATTTTTTTTTCAGCGCGTCGAGCGCTTCGACTATTCTTTGTTGGTCAATCGGACGCTGCGCCAGTCGCGCGGCCAGGTGCGGAGCGACTTCGTCGGAAAATGAAAACGGCGTGACGTCTTGAATGTCTTCTGCAAAGCCCGACACGGCTTGAACAAAAGCCGCATCCGCAGGCGTCGGCCTGTCTTCAACTTGAACCTCGCCGCTGGCCACGGGCTTGAAATAGGCCGCGCGGATGTTGTCTTTGATCAGCAGATGCATCAAGCCCGCCGCCACGACCGTCTTGCCGACCTCCGTATCCGTTCCTATGATATACATGCCTCTGCTCAAGATTTTACCTCCGAATGGCATTGACTTACCAAAAGAGTCCGCCGCCGCAAAGCGTTTTTTTCTTGACAGGCTCGCTCCGGATCAGTATTGAAGACAGCAACAAGACAGCAGCACGACAGCAAACGCACATTTCTAAGGAGGGGACGGTTTGATCGGAAAGAAAGCGGGAGTTGCCTTTGCCATTATTTTTTTAGTCGGACTATTTCCTGTCTACCAACTTTTTTCACCCCATTTCAGCAAAACGGAAGAACCGGAGCCCTCTGTCGCTTCGGAACCTGCGCTGAAATCCATCGAAAGCAGCATCGAACCGGGTGAAACCCTTTTCAGCATTTTCCAAAAGCACGGCCTCAACATCGACGAGCTCTTCGCGATGAAGCAGGCGGCGGCCAGCGTTTACCGGCTGCGACAGGTTCATCCCGGGCAGTCTTACCGTTTTGTCGTGGACGACCGCAATTGCGTCAGCGCTTTTACGTATCAGATCAACGACAATACGGAGCTCAAAATTGAAAGGCAGGAAGACGGCTTTTCGGCGCAGAAATGCGAAACGCCCTATGAATCGCGCGCGCTGACGATTTCCGGACAGATTGAAGAGACGCTGGTCGGCGCCTTAGGCGCATCGAAAGAAGATTTGAGCCTGGCGATTTCCCTTTCCGATATTCTGGCCTGGGATATCGACTTCAATGTGGATTTGCGCAAAGGCGACAGCTTTAAAGTGATCGCGGAAGGGCTTTATCTCAACGGTGAATTCAAAAAGTACGGGAAGATTCTGGCGATTGAAATGATCAACGACGGCCGGACGCATAAAGCCTATCTGTTTGATCAAAACGGCCGCAGCGATTACTTCGATCCGGACGGCAAGTCCCTGCGCAAAGCTTTTTTAAAGGCGCCTTTGAGTTTCCGGCGGATCAGCTCGTCTTTTTCACATTCACGGCGTCATCCGATTTTGAGAATTCATCGGCCCCATCACGGCATTGATTACGCCGCGCCGACCGGCACGCCGGTCTCCGCCACCGCCGACGGACGCGTGACCTTTTCCGGATACAAAGGCCAATACGGCAAACTGGTGATCCTGTCTCACCGAAACGGCATGCAAACCTATTACGGACATTTGTCCCGAATTGCTCCGGGCGTCGGGGCCGGCAAAACGGTTCAGCAGGGCGATCTGATGGGCTACGTGGGCATGACGGGTCTGGCCACCGGACCGCACCTGCATTATGAAATGCGGCAAAACGGCCGCCCGATCAATCCGGCGCGCTTTAAGATGGAAGCCGGTCCCGCCGTGGCGAAGGCGTCAATGCCCGAGTTCCGGCAGTTGGCCGCGGCGGTCGATCAGGTTTTCGCCCGGTCGGTGTTTTACAGCGCCGTGGCGGCCAAAGACAGCCGGAGCGACGCGGGAGATCTCGCCTTCATGCTGTCCTCTCAATAAAGGGTTTCTTTTTCAGTCGGCGTCGAGAACGTCGCGAATTTTGCCGGCCAGGGTTTCCGGCGTGAAGGGTTTGGAAATAAAGTGGATGTGGCTTTCAAAAATGCCTTTTTTGTGGATGATGTCCGCCGTGTAGCCGCTGATAAATAGCGCTTTGATGCCGGGTTTGATGGCGGAAATGTCATCGAAGGCCACGCGTCCGTTTTTCTTCGGCATAATCACATCGAGCAGCGCCAGATCGATCCGGTCTTTGTACTTTGCAAATTTCTCGACCGCCTCTTCCCCGTCGGCCGCTTCAATGACGAAATAGCCGAACTTCTCAAGCACCAGATGGTACAGTTCCCGCGCCGTGTCATCGTCTTCGGCCAGCAGGATCGTTTCATGCCCCTTTTCGGGATGCCTGACTTCCTCGGACTTGTCTTCAATATTCTGCGACGCGAAAAGAGGAAGGTAAATTCTGAAGGTTGTGCCCGTACCGGGTTCGCTGTAAACGTGGATGGAGCCGTTGTGCTGTTTGACCACGCCGTAGGCAATCGCCAGGCCCAGCCCCGTGCCTTTGCCGACTTCCTTAGTTGTGAAAAACGGTTCGAAAATATGAGCGATCGTTTCCTGATCCATTCCCGATCCGGTGTCCGACACGGTGATGCGGGCGTATTGGCCGGGGTGCATTTCAAAAGCATCCTCGCCGACTAAATGGTCTTCGCTCAGCCATACCGTGTCCGTGCGGATGGAAAGATAGCCGCCTTCCGGCATGGCGTCCCGGGCGTTGGTGGACAGATTGATCAAAACCTGTTCGATCTGGCCGACATCGGCAAAAACAATCAGAGGCACGTCGGACAACATCGTCTTCAATTCAACATCCTCACCCAGCAGCCTTCTGAGCAGGTGCTCCACTTTATAGATGGCCTCGTTGACGTTGAACTTCTTGGGTTCAATAATCTGCTTGCGGCTAAACGCCAGAAGCCCCTGGGTCAGTTGGGCGGCTTTCTCCGCCGAAGAGATAATCGGCTCGACATAGGGAAGAAGGTTTTCGTCGTGATCGACCTGCATCTTCAGAAGGCTGGCATAGCCGATAATGGCGGTCAGGATATTGTTGAAGTCGTGCGCGACGCCGCCTGCCAGTTGCCCCACGGCTTCCATCTTCTGCGATTGCAAAAGCTGAGCCTCCAGGCGCTTGATCTGCGTCAGATCGATGAAGGAAAAAACCGACTGCCCGGAACCGGGAATCGATCCGATGGTCAGATAGACCACATGAGGGTCTCCTTCGGAATCGACAAGCGTCGCTTCGAAATCCTCCAGTGCGCTTTCCCGGCCACGCTCCGCGCGCCGCCGCCGTTTTGAAAGCTTGCTTTGATCCTCCTTCGAAAAGAAATCAAGCCAGGTTTTCCTGCCTTCCACATCCGCCCTGGCAAAACCCGATATTTTTTCAAAGGCGGCGTTGACCATCAAAATGGCATCGTCTTCGGCGACGATCATATTGGCGCTTCCCGCCGTTTCAAAAATGACGCGGTAGCGGCGTTCGGAGGCCGCCAGAGCCTGTTCGGCCTTTTGTCTTTCCGAAAGCTCCTCCTCAAGACGCCGGTTGATGATAGTCAATTCCGCCGTCCGTTTTTGCACGAGAGTCTCGAGATTTTTGTGATAAATCTCCAGTTCGTCGTAAGCGTCTTTGATTTTTTTCTGCGACGCGATCATCTTTTCCGTCATGGCGTTGAACGACAGCGCCAGCTCGCCGACCTCATCGCTGCCGGAGACGTGGGCCCGCGCCTCCAGATCCCCTTCCGCGATGCGGATGGCGGCATGCCTAAGCGACCGGATCGGCCGGGTGAAACGGCTGGCCAGAAAATAGGACAAAATAGCTGCGAAAACCAGACAAAACGCGCTTAAGTAAAAGATGAACCAATAGGTTTCCCGGATTTGCTCGCGGTAATGGTCAACCGACAAGCCGATATAGAGAAATCCCCACTGGTATCCGGTAAACTCCAGCGGCATGCCGAAGTTGTAAGCCTTGCCGCCGGCGAGAGTGCTGTCGATGATGCCGCCTTCCAGCGCCAGCTCGCGTCCGCTCCAGGCGACATCCGGCGCCTCCCGCGTTTCCCAGCCGTCGCGTGTATTCACCAGGCAAAAACCCGATTCGCGCACGGCAATAATGTAGAGGATGTCTTTGCTTCTTTTGATGAGATGCAGATTATGCTCGACGACCGGTCCGTAATCCGCATTCAGAAAAGAAGACGCAGTCGCCTCCGAGATGGACGCGGCGATATTGCTGGCTTGCGAGGCCATGGCCTGAAGCAGGGCCGACCGCTCGCGGGGAATGATCATGACGGCGAAGGCGGCAATCAGCAGACTGGCAAGCAACATCATGACGACGAACAGGCGGAAGAAGATGCCCCGGCTGCGCAATAAGACGCTGATTTTGTCGCGTAATCCCGCCATGAAAAACCATCAATCCTTCATTTTTTTCTTTTCAAACGATCGTAATCGGAGACCATTTTTTTTACGGCGTTGAAATCTTCTTCGCGAATTCGGTCTACACGGTCCACATTAAACAGGATCATGATCTGTCTGCCGCGTTCAAATTCTTTGATGTCGCCGCGCATGCCGCCGATGGCCGTTTCTTTGTGGACTTTTGGGTAATCGGGGTGAAAGAACCCGACGACGTCCACAAAACCGGGGGACTCAAGCAGAATCTGGAGTTTTTTGCCCACTTGCGGGTTGAGCTCCTCCATGGTTTTAAACGCCTTATCACTGACCAGACAGGCGTCGGCCTGGCCGAAAAAGACAGCCAGAACCGCTTGCGACTCCTTGCTTTTTTCCTGGACGGAACCAAACAAGCGGTCCGATTCCGGCAATCCGGCTTTTAGAAGCTCTGTGTTGAGAAAAAGTCTTCCCAACTGATTATGGTGCATCACCGCCAGACGCTGGTTTTTCAGGCCGGCCAGGCCGTCTTTGGCGGCGGGGCGGGGGACGAGCAGCAGATATTTGGTGGTGGGGCTGTTGTCGCGCACCATGCCGAGTTCCGGACGGGCGTTCAAAACCGGGGCCAGCCGCAGATAGTCCAGAACGGGCAGTGTGACAAAATCCAGCTTCCTGTCTTGGAAATCCCGGGCCAGCCGGTCGGATGAATCATAAAGCTGGGTCACCAGATCGAATCCGAAGCGGTAACCGATTTCCTGAGACCAGACCCGAAGCGCGGCTTCCGCGTCTTTCGGGTCCACATCCGCCATGCCCCGCACGGAATAACCGACGAACAACCTTGGTTTGTCCTCGGCGTGCGCAAAGATCGAAAAAGAAAAAAGACCGACGAGTAAAGCGGCAAGACAGACCCGTTTAATGGTTTTCATGGATACTCTTTCCGATCAGATAGTCCAGATGCGCCTGATTGACCTGATGATCATACAAAGCTTTGAGATATTGTCCGTGCATGACGAACTCCATGAGTTGCGATTCGATGATTTCGCGGGTTTCCACCATCCCCTGGGCGTAGGCGCGGATATGGAGATCGGCGTTTTCCGCGGCGGTCTCCAGGGCCTCGCGGCCGGATTGCACCTGCGCCTGCGAACGCGCAATCTGCAAAAAAGCGTTTTTTACCTGAAGGGCGACGCCTTCGGACAGAAGAAGGCTTTCCTGGCGCAGCTTTTCATGGCGAAGCCTTGCCTCCTGCACTTCCTTGCTCGTCCGGAACCCGTTGAATATCGGCAGCTCCAGCGACACGCCGACCTGCCAGGAATTCCGGTTTTCATCCGTGATGAGGCCGCCCGAATAAGAATTATCCAGCCTGGTCAGATTGCCGAAAATCGCGACAACCGGCAGATGGCCGGAGCGGGCTTCCGAGATTTTTGCGTCCGCGGCCCCGAGTCCCAAACGCACCTGATTCATCTGCGGATTGTGCGTTTGCGCCGAGGCGACCAGTTCATCAAGCTCGCGACCGAAGGGGCTGAAGGGAATATCCGTCTCGGCGACATCGACGGGAATATTCCAGGGAAGGCCCATGGTGTTGGCCAGCGCCGATCGGGTGAGTTCTTCATTGGATTTCATCATTTCCACGGCGGAGCACACGGCGGCGGTCATCATTTTCGAGCGCAGATAATCCGTTTTCTTCACCCGTCCGGAGCCGTGCCGATAGACCTCTTGCGTGAGCGATTCGGTGGCCGCGAAGCGCTCCAGGGTTTGACGACCCAGGCGGTGCAGCGCCTTGGAAAAAACATAACCATAATAATACTGCTTAATGTCCCGGACAATCTGCAGATCGGTCCGGCGGGCTTCCTCTTTGCTTGCGTCCACACCGGCTTTCGCCTGGCGGGTCAGGGAGGATACTTTCCCTCCCGTGTAGAGCGGATAGATCAAACTCAGCGTGGACGTAAGCAGATCCCGGTCCATGAGTTTCACGTTGTAGGCCGGCATGGAGGCCATGCTTAACCCCCTCATGGCTTCGGCCGTCGCAGCCGCAAGCGCATTGTTGTAGGCGGCAAGGCCCACCGAATCGGGGGTGATGCCCATTTTGGCCAGTTGCGCATTGGCGATGGCTTCGGCAAAGGGCCGGCCCGCCGCGCCCAGATTCAGAGGCTGTGAAGGGAAAAGAAAGGTCGGGTCTTCGTCCATGCGCACGCCGGTCATCGAAAATTTGACCTGGGGCCAATGGCCGGAAAGGGCCTGTCCGTATTGCGCTTCGGCAATTTTAACGGATTCGGCCGAAATCAGGCGCAGCCTGCTGCCCGCAAACGCGATGTCCAGGCAGTCTTGAAGCGTCAGGCGCGACAGGTCTTTGTCGACGGCGGCGGGCGTTTTTTCTAAAGGCGGATGCCGGGGATCGGACGCTTCGGCCAGACCGGAGACAATGAGACAAAACAGAAAGAATACCAGACACATCCATCGATTTCTCATAGCGACGTCATCCCTAAAATGTTTTTGAGGCGGTGTCAATAGAATACTTTTTCCGCACCTCTGAATCATATCGTCATCGTTTCCCGTTGACTTGATGAAAAAGGTCTTGCCGCGGCCCAATAGGCTCCGGAAAGGTCCGCCGGGGGCTTCTTTGATTGACAGGAGCGACGTCTTGGCATATAGTTTGCGCCAAGGTCAATTCATTTCCCGCATCAAGGCGGGTTCGTTTGTTTTCCCAAACACCCATCCAACAGTGCAAATACACCTCAGGGAGGATACGCAAATCATGGCTGAGCGCAACATACACATTACGCAATTCGATATGGACAGGCTTGTGGAGCTGATCGACGGACTGCGCCTGTCTTCCAAGGCCAACCAGGCAAACCTGGACCTGCTGGAAAAGGAACTCTACCGGGCAGTGGTTGTGGATTCGAAAGATATTCCGCAGGATGTCGTCACGATGAATTCCAAAGTCGGCATTACGGATACCGAATCGGGCGAGGCGATGACCTACACCCTGGTTTTTCCTTCCGCGGCGAACATTTCGGAAAACAAGCTTTCCATTTTGGCGCCTCTGGGCATGGCGCTTCTGGGATACCGCAGAGGCGATATCATCCAGTGGCCTGTTCCATCAGGGGTTCGGAAGGTGCGCGTCGATGAGATTATCTATCAGCCGGAGGCCGCAGGCGACTATCATTTATAAATTGACAGATGCAGGAGCTTCCTCTAAAACTGCCGTCAAATTTCCAGAGGTTGAACCATGGCATCCATCGAAAAGCTCAAAAGGGAAGCGCTCAAAGGTCGGGGCGTCGCGGCAGCGGACGCGCTGGAGTTGTTCATTGAAGGATCGAATTCTCCATGGCGGATTCTGGCGGCCGCCTCCGAGATCCGCGAGCGGTTCAAGGGGAAACACATCATTTTATGCGGCATTACCAACGCCAAATCCGGCCGCTGTTTGGAAGATTGCGCCTTCTGCGCGCAATCATCGCATTGGCGGACCGACGCCGTCTTGTATCCGCTGAAATCCCCCGGCCAAATTCTGAAAGAGGCTGCCCGGGCTAAAAAGGACGGCGCGGAATTCTTCGGCATCGTCACCAGCGGCAAGCGGATCAAAAGCAAAAAAGAATGGTCGGACATTCTTGCAGCCGTTGAAGGCGTCTCAAAACTCGGCCTTTGCGCCTGCGCCTCTTTAGGGATTCTCGACGCGGCCAAGGCCCGCGCCCTCAAAAACGCCGGGCTTTGCCGCTATCACCACAATCTGGAAACCGCGCGCAGCTTTTTTCCAAACATCTGCACCACGCATGATTATGAAGAAGATGTGGAAACCCTGCACGTCGCCAAGGCCGCGGGGTTGAGCGTCTGCGCCGGGGGGCTGATCGGGATGGGGGAAGGGGTGACCCACCGCATTGAGATGGCCGCCACGCTGGCCGAACTTGACGTCGATTCGGTTCCCGTCAATATTCTTAATCCCATCCCCGGCACGCCGCTATCCGCCATGCCGCCTCTGCCGCCGATGGAGATTCTCATGACGATTGCCGTTTTCCGCTTTATGCTGCCGGACAAAGACATCAAACTGTGCGGCGGGAAGGAAAAAAATCTGCGGCAACTTCTGCCGCTGGGCATTGTGGCGGGAGCGAATTCATTGATGACGGGGAACTATCTGACGACCACCGGGCGCGAAAGCCGCCTGGATCATGAAATGATCCTCGATCTGGGGCTATTGCCCACGCGGATGATCGATTTGTGCCGCTGCGCCGAAGAAGGGCACGCGCTTGTGTCCATCGAGGATTGAGCGCCCGGCGGGTTAATCGGCTTGCGTGTCCGCGATGGTGAGGGAGGGTTGCGTCGGCTCCGGCAGCTCTTCGACCGACTTGAGTTTGCCGGCGAGCGTGCGGGTTTTCTTCTGCGCGTCATCGACGGAACTGGCCGCCTGCTCCAATCTTTTGCGGATCGTGTCGAGCGACTCTCCAAAGCGGCCAAAGGCCGTTTTGACTTCACCCAGCACCTTCCACACTTCGCCGGAGCGCTTCTGAATGGCCAGCGCGCGGAAACCCATCTGCAAACTGTTTAAGAAAGCGGCAAACGTCGAGGGGCCGGAAATCACAATATGGCTTTCGCGCTGCAGCGTCTGGACGAGCGCAACCCGGCGGATCACTTCCGCATACAGGCCTTCCGACGGCAAAAACATGATGCCGAAATCCGTGGTTTTGGGCGGGGCAAGATATTTTGAAGAAATATCCTTCGCGGCTTTCTTGATGCTTGCTTCCAACTGCCGGATCGCCTCTTCCGTTTGAGGCAGATCGCCCCGGTCCTGAGCATCGACGAGTCGCGCGTAATCCTCCATGGGAAATTTGGCATCCACCGGAATGAGCACTGAATCGCCGCCGTTGCCCTGTCCGGGCAGCTTGATGGCGAACTCGACAAAATCCTGGCTTCCCTCCTTCACTTTGACATTTTTCAGATACTGTTCGGCGGAGAGAATTTCTTCCAAAAGCGCGCCCAACTGCACCTCGCCCCAGGTGCCGCGCGATTTCACATTGGACAGCACCCGTTTGAGGTCGCCCACGCCGGAGGCCAACTGGCGCATATCGCCCAAGCCCTGATGCACCACTTCCAGGCGTTCGGAAACCTGTTTGAAGGATTCGCCCAGACGTTTTTCCAGCGTGCTTTGCAGCTTTTCATCAACGGTTTCCCGCATCCGGTCGAGCTGGCGGGCGTTGTCCTCCTGAATGGATTTAAGCTTGCCGTCAATAATCGAGCGGATGTCCTCCAGCTTTTTTTCATTGGCCGAGGTGAGCACGCTGATCTGCCTGGCGAAGCTTTCCAACTGATCATTTTGCAGCCGGGCGATTTCAGCGATGCTCTTTTGAACCGTTTCCCCGAAGGCTTGAAGCGACGACGCGAGCTCCGTGCGCTCCTGCTTTGAGTAGGACTGGGTTTCGGCGCGCGCGCGGGCGATTTCATCCCGCACCGAGCGGTCGGTCCGTTCCTGCGCGTCTTTGAGCGCCGCGAGCTTTTCGAAAAGCGGTCCCAGGTCCACCCGGCTGCGGCGCAACTGCAAGATATGCAGCGCCGCAAGCACGAGCAGACCGGCAAGAATCATGTATAAGAAAATATCCATCGCGTCTTCTATTTCGAAAAAGCATTATCCGCTTGGTGCGCGGCCGTCGAAAATCCACTCGCTCGCGCCTTTACACCTTACTCCCCACGCCTGACACCTTACGCCTTACGCTTTACCGGTCAAAACACCCGCTGAAAATCGCGGTCGCGCAGAATCGTGACGAAAGCCTGATCGACCAGACGGTAGGACCTTTTCTCCAGATCAGCCGCATTGTCGGTTGACGCAGGCTGGGTCTTCACGGACATTTCCTTTTCAAGCTTTGTCTCGCCGTCGCGGAACACAAAAACTTTGAACGTAAATTCCTGATCGGAAAGCGATGTCAAGACCATCTGAAATTCGGGGACGCCTTTGGGCGCCCGGTAGCCGGCGACGCCCCACCAGTAACGGACATGATAAGCGGGGTCGTACACATAATCAACGAGCTGGACGCCCGCATGCGCAAACGATTTTTTAAAGCAGCTCCAGAAATAGCTCTCCAGCCTTTCATTGCCTTCATAATAAAACTTTTTATCGCCGCTGGAGTATCCCCAGGTGGTGGTGTTGGCCGCCTGGTTGTGGAAATTGGCCAGCACCGCTTTTTTGCCCTTGTAGCGGCTGAATTCGCCTGCGTTGAAGGATGGCTTGTACTGGTCGGTTTTGATCAGGATCTTTGTTCCCGACGCGCCGCAGCCGGTCAGAAAAACCGCTGCGATTAGCGCGGCCAAAACGCCTTTCAAAATCGGATACTGTTTCATATCGTACGGACCTCCTTGAAAGAAACTGGCGCCCGGAAGCGGGCGTCGGATAAGCGCGAAAACTATACCGATCCGAGCCTGCCGGTGTCAAGGCAAAAAGCCTTTCCTTTCCGCATCAGTCCTTTCGTTCTTTTCCCCGCGCTGGACGCAGGTCTGTTCGTTCGGCCTGTAAACCGGATACTCGCCGCGCAACCGACGATTTCATAGCCAGATACCGTTTGCGCTCTTCATCCGGAAATTTTTCAATGGCGTAGCGAAGCATGGTCCGGGGCATGCTTCGGGCGTGCTCTTGCAGAAAAGCGCGCAGGATTGCGACATCCCGTTTGCCCGCTTCCCGCAGCATCCAGCCGGCGGCTTTATGGATCAGGTCTTCCGGGTCGTTCATCAGCCGCCTGGCAATGGCGAGGATTTCATCATACCGGCGGTTTTTGATGAAAGCATAGGTTGCCACAACGGCAATGCGCCGCTCCCAGAGGTTGTTCGATTGCGCCAGGCGGCGCAGGTCTTTTGCGCTGCGGTTTAACAGATGCGCGCCGACAATATGAGAGGCCGACAGGTCCACCAGATCCCAATTATTCACGGCGGACGTATTTTCCAAGTAAGCCTCAAAGATGGCTTGTTGTTCCTCCGGCCGGCCTTTTTCATACTTTCGCACCAGGATCAGAAGGGCGCAGAGACGTTCCTCATGGAAAGGCGAGTGCAGCAGGCGCAGCGTTTCGGAGAGAGAAACGAAGGGATCGAAAGCCTTCGCTCGCAAGCGAATGTCCGGCACGCGGATACCCAGAAACCGGTCTCCTTCACCGTACTGGCCCGGCCCGGTTTTAAAAAAACGTTGCGAGGTGTCGGCGATGTGCCGACTGCCGAGCGCGCGCAACGCCTTGCTGATGTCTTTTGCGGTCATAACCGGCTGACAGTGTTATCGGGAAAGAATCGAGACGAAAAGCGGCGCAAAATAAAGGCCCGCCAGGATCAGCGCCGCGGCGCCGGCAAGAGATATCGCCCGATCGACCTTAGGCAGAAACGCATTCCAGTCGATTTTTCGGGTTTGCTTTATCATGGCGCCGATCATTTTCCGATCGGTTCGCGCGGAGGACTTACCGGGAAGCGGCAAGGACAAGATGGAAAACCAGGTGGTCGTGGTGGTTGGCATAAGACTTACTCCATGACGGCTACATCAGGTATTTGCGGACGGAGGCGGCGATCACTCCGCCGATTTTCAATTCATCGCGGGCGCGGATGGCCGGATAGGCCGGGTTGGCCGCTTCCAGAAACACGTCGCGCCCCTGCTTGCGGAAATATTTCATGGTCCACTCGCCGTCGACTTCGGCCAGGACAATATCGCCGTTTTTGGGCTCGCGGTTTTTTTCGACCACCACGAGATCGCCTTCCATGATGCCCGCGCCGACCATGGAATCGCCCGTGACGCGCAGAAGAAAAGACGCATCAGGCCGGGAAACCAGATAGTCGTCCATGGACACCATATCGCGGGAACTTTCTTCTGCGGAGGCGGGAAGCCCCGCGGCGACGTTTCCGACCAGTGGAAGGCCGAACGACACGCCGGAAAGCTTCAGATACCCCTGGGTGTCTTTTTCCAGCACGCCTTTTTCAATGAGCTTGTCGATCCAGTAGGACACCACACTTTTGGAGCGCACCTCGAAAAGGTCCATCATTTCGGCGTAGGTGGGCATGCGTTTATGGCCCCGGTAAAAGGAAACCAGGCTGTGCTCGATGGATTTGATGTCGCGCGTCTTTTTCATGGCCCTTCTTATATAGAACGCGCGTTCTAATGTCAAGGGGTTTTTTTACAGGCGGCGTCAGGCGGGAAAAAACGGATTAGCGGGTCATGGCGTATTTCTGTTCGCCTTGCGGCACATACCATTGAATGATGTTGTGGCCGATGCCGGCGGGCGCGGGTTCAATGCCCCGGATGCGGCTGGAAATAATAACCAGTTCGTCCGGCACGTATAAAAAGGTGTAGGGCTGGTCTTCGGCCAGAATGTCCTGAAAACGGTCGTAGTATTTTTTGCGCTCGGCCTGATCGAACGTGGAGCGTCCCGCCTCCAGCATTTCGTCGGCTTCGGGATTGCTGTAGGAAACGAAGTTCAGCTCCTGAGGCGCCGTTTTGCTGGAGTGCCAGACATCGTAGGCATCCGGGTCCGGCGGGATCGTCCAGCCCAGAATCACCGCTTCGAAGCGGCGCTTGTTGACGAAATCCGTCACAAACGCCGACCATTCCACGATGCGGATTTTCACGCGAATGCCGACATCGGCAAGCTGCCTTTGAATGATCTCGGCGCATTTCTGGCGGGTTTCGTTGCCCTGGTTGGTCAGAATTTCAAACGCGAACGGCTTTCCGTTTCGATCCAGCACGCCGTCGCGGTCCGAATCCGTCCATCCCGCTTCCGCAAGCAGGCTCCGGGCTTTGGCCGGGTCGTAAGAATAGGTTTTCACCCGGTCGTTGTGGGGCCAGGTGCCGGGCTTGAACGGCCCGGTTGCGGGCTGCCCCAACCCCAGAAGCACGCCGCTTACGATCTCTTCCTTATTGATCGCATACGACACGGCCTGCCGCACCCGCTTGTCGGCAAAGAGCGGATTTTTTAAATTGTAGCCCAGGTACGTGTAGGCAAAAGCCAGATAGCGATGCTTATTGAAATTCCGCTCGAACAGCTTGCTGTCCGTCTGGCGGGTGTACTGCAGCGGGGTGAGCCCCATCATGTCGATATTGCGGGCCCGCAGCTCCAGAAACATGGTTGCCGTGTCGGGAATGATCCTCGTGATGCGGCCGTCGATATACGGCCGTCCTTCAAAATAATCTTCGTTGGCGACGAGAACAATCTTCTGGCCTGCGACCCATTCCTTGAATTTATAGGGGCCCGTGCCGACCGGATGGCGCGAAAGCGGACTTTGGGTGATATCCTTTCCCGTCAGCAGATGACGGGGCAGAATAGCGGCTCCCCAGCTGATGAGCGCCGGCGCGAAGGGTTTGTCGTACGTCACGCGGAAGGTATGGTCGTCGAGCGCCTCGGCCTTTTTGACTTTGAGAAAATCGCCGCCGTAGGCGGTGGGCGTTTTGGGATCGATGGTGACCCGGTAGGTGTAGAGCACATCAGCGGCGGTAAACGGTTTGCCGTCATGCCAGCGCACGCCTTTTCGCAGTTTGAAGGTCATGACCAGACCGTTTGCGCTGATGTCCCAGGATTCGGCCAGATCGCCGACGATGTTCATGTTCTTATCGTATTTGACCAGGCCGTTGTAGATCATGCCGGCGATGCCGTGAGAGGCCGAGTCCGACGCCAGAATCGGAATCAGGTTGCTGGCGTCGCCGATATCGCCGCGCACAACGATATCGCCGTAGGCGGGAGGCTTTTCAGCCTGCGCCGGGTTGCTTTCCGTCTGAGGCGCCCGATCGCAGGCGGAAAGAGACAAAGCGATCAACGCAATCATCCAAAAACAGCGTTTGATTCCAGCCATGACGGGTGTTCATTCCTTTCCGGGATGATGTAATGAGCGGGGCGCCGGATTATTCCGGTGCCGTGGCGGCTTCCTGGATCAATCCGGCCGCCTTGAGCTGCGCGTTGATCCGCTTCCAGTGCTTCCTCATGAACACCCCATAGGCTTTGTCGTCGTAATAGGCCGGCAGCATGCTGATGCGGCCGAGGGCGTCGAGGTATTCCGGATCCTTGGCTGCGGCGAGAAAAGCCGCATCAATTTTTGCGACCGCGGCCGAATCGATATCGGCCGGCGCGACGATGACGAACACGGCATCATTGGAATAATCATACCCCAGCTCAAGCATCGTCGGAACGTCCGGATACGCGCCAAGCCTCTTTTCGCTGGCCAGGGCCAGAAGCCTCATCTGGCCGGCGCGGACCATAGGGACGAACTCCGAGGTCAGCGCGGCAAAATCCGCGTGTCCGCCCAGCACCGCCGTGGCCGCTTCGATGCTGCCCTTGTAGGGAACATGGATCAGGTCCAGGCGATCCTGCAGAATCACGGCCATGACGGTCGTATGCTGCGTGCTGCCGACGCCCGGTGAGGCATACTTGATTTTGCCGGGATTTTTGCGGATGTCGGCCACAAGCTCGGCCAGCGTTTTCCAGGGGGCGTCGCCTTTAACGACAATGCCCAAAAGCGGTTCGGTATATCCGACAATCGGCCGGAAGCTGGTGAAGGCTTTAAACGGAACGGCGTGAAGCTGGCCCGCGCGCAAAATCGACGAGGACGAAGCGGCGCACAGCGTGTAGCCGTCGGCCTTTCTCGACAGCATTGTGATGAGGGCGATAGTGCCCGTTCCGCCGGGTTTATTTTCCACCGCGATCGGCTGGCCCAGGTATTTTTCCGCCGATCTGGCCAGCGCCCTGGCGCTTAGATCCAGGCTGCCGCCCGCCGCGTGACCCACCAGAAGCGTGACCGGCCGTTTAGGGAATTCGGCCAGCGCCGGGCTTGTGAATGCCGGCATAATGACGAGGCCCAAAAGCGCCATTGCCGTTGTGACCAAAAAACCAGTGTGTGTTTTCATCGCCGCCTCGAAAAAAAAAGTATTTTCCTTCGGAATGAAGCGGAGCATAAGGGGGTTTAGGCCGACTGTCAAGATTAAATGAAGGCCAAGGCCGGAGGGCGATGAACTGCCGGTGGCGAATAGACCGACCCAGGGCAAAGATCGTCTGTGGCTCAGAGGGGTGTCCTTGAAAAAATCGTCAGGTCTTGCGGCGGACCAGGCGTTTCCGGACGACCTTGCGCACGGCGGCTCCCGTCTGAGAACCGGGCGGCGGGGCCAGCGGTTGCCGGTGCTGGCAGGTGGCGCGGGGGCATTTCAAAACGATCTGCCCGTGTGCGTCTTCGACTTCCACCGTGAAGGGATTCTTACAGCGTGCGCAGGGGATGTGGTGCGGTCGTCCCCAACTGATGAAATTGCACTGTTCCGACGAGCAGGTGTAAAAGATTTTTCCGGCTGCGGTTTTTTTCTCCGTCAGCACATTGGTTTTGCAAATCGGGCAGACGAGCGCCAGCTCTTTTTCAAAAGCCGCCACTTTTGCGGCGATGGCCTCATCGTCGAGTGTTTCCGGCTCGGCGGGTGTTTCTTCAACCGCGCGCAGGGGCGGATCCGTCTTTTCAGCGGGGCTTTCAACGTCAATCGGCGCGGCGTCCGAGTAGGCGGCCGGGGCGGAAGGCTCTGAAATCTCCGGCGTCTCTTCAAGCAAAGGCTCCGCGGAAGGTGAAGCGGGAGGGGCGGCCGGCCGGACCGGTTCAATGACAGGCGTTTCTTTTTTCGGCGGGGCGGCCGCGTCTTTGGCGCGGGCTTTGGCCGCCGCATCCGTGACGACATAATCCCGGATGATTCTGGGGCTTGAGGGTTTGAGCTCTTCGGGTTTTTTCACCCCGGCCGCGGGCTTCGCAGGAGGCGGCGCGATCGAGGGAATCTTGGGCTTGGGCAGCGCCAGACCGTGATGCTGCAGGGTCTGGTCAAATCGCGACAGGGCCGCGGCAAGCTCGATCCGGCCGCTTTCGACTTCCTGCAGCGTCTGGCCGATGTAGGCCAGCAGGCTCAATCCCTCCATGCGCGGATAAATCCGGTTGAGCATACGCGCGGTATCGCGGGTGGCCTGATAGGCGTAAAACTTGCCGTCGGGCTGCAGATGGATGAATTTGCGCTCCAGCAGATCGGAAATCGTCTTTTTGATTTCCCCTTCTTCCTGGATGCCCGCGTCCCGGGCGTCGGCTAGAAGTTCTTCGAGCGAATATCTTTCGCTGACGTCGCCGAATATGTCCTCAATGTCCAATTCGCGTCCGCCCAGCAGAATGAAACAAATAATATTTTCCATCGTAAAGGCAAGCCCTCCGACAGACTGCCGGGAATTGGTCAAGCGCTCATAATGCTTTACGAATAGGTCCACAAAATTCTGTTTTACCGCATCATCCATGGTTTTCTCCGGAATCGTTTCGAAGTTTTGGCGCGTCGTTTTTTATATCGGCACAATCGGCCAAAATTTCACTATTTTTTTAAACTTTTTTTGATTATTGTGCAATCCATGAATCGGGGGACGATTTAAGCATCCCTTTGACCGACCGATATCCGATAAGACAGCTCTGGGGAGGTCCGGCCGTGCCGATTATTCTCTCGCTTCAGGATATTGACGAAGCGATCCAAAACCTCAATTACAAAAGCGCCACCACGCTTAAATCGAAGCTGGTTCAGGCGCTGCGCCGGTATTATCTGGATTCGGCGTCTGAAACCCTCGACGCCATCGATACCGAAGCGCTGGTCAAAACCGTCTGGGAAACCGGCGATGATCCGGACCTGATCAAGCAAAAGCGAAAGAATTTCAGTTCGCTGAAATCCAGCGTCAATGCCGATTTGAAGAAACTCTATGCCGAAGGGAAAAATCCCCAGGGCATCGTGATCGGTCACAGCAACGTCTTTACTCTCTCCGACGAAGCCAAAGACAAAGCCCTTGCCGGCATCATGGACGTCTTTAAGGAAAAGGGCATCGACACAGCCACAAGGCTGGGCGACATCCTTTCGTCGTTGAATGACGTTTTGTCTTCGGCCGCGCCGGGCGAGGTTGTGGAAAACACCAAAGAAGAAATCGAACGGCTCAAAACGCTTCTGGGCGATCTGTCCGGGAAGATGGGCTTTTCGCTGGCCGATCTGGTGGAGCACGCCCGGGCCGAAGGCCGCTATGGTGTTTCGCCCGGGGAAGGCCCGGCGGGCCGGCCGGATCAGCCCGCGGGGGCGGCCCGTCCGGCCGACGCTCTGCGCCGCGGGGTTTCATTTCTCGACAAAGGCTTGCAGGGCCTCACGCAGGAAGTCGCGCACGCTGAAGAAGGCCTGGCCCATCGGGAATTCAAAGACGCCGTTCGCCGGGCGCTGTCCGAGATGACCGCCGTGCTGGCCGACGAGCAGTCGGATGCGGCGGGGAAAACCGAAAAAATACTCGCCGCCGTGCAGAACATCGTCAACGGAGCGATGGACGCGGCGGGCGAGTCGCTGCCCGCCGGTCAGGCCGGCGAGATCCAATCCCTCTTTCAGGAATTGACCCGCCTTGCCGGCGCCCCGCCTTCAACCGGCGGCGCGACGGCCGTCCCGCAGGGAAAGGCGTTTGCCGATTCCGTGGCCTCCATTCTCGGAGACGGCGCACTGGGCACGGGCGATAAAATCGGGCGCATTCTGGATGCCGTGGGCGAAATGATCGGGCAGGCGCTCGACGATCCGGAATCGGGGCTTTCCCCTGAAGACGCAGCGCGCATCCGCGAGATGATGAGTCATGTTTCGGAAAATCTGGCCGCTTTTGCCGAAGGTGCTCTGTCGGAGGCGGAAATCATCGAAGAAATCATTGAGGATGATGCCGGAGAGAGTTTCGCCGCCGAAGAAGCCGCAACTGAGGAGGCGCCCCTTGCTGCTTCCGAGACGATTGCTGAAACACTCGATGACCAGGCGATCGTCGAAGACGCTTTGGTTGAAGATGAAAGCCTCGTTGCGGACGAAGCCGAACCTCTTGCGGAGGAGGCATTGGCGGAAGCGCCGTCTGAAGAAGAAACGCAGATCGACCAAGACATTTTAGAAGAAGTCGTGCCAGGCGCCGCAGAGATATTCTCTGAACCGGGTGAGGAATTAGCCGATGCGGAGCAAATCGTCGAGCTTCTGGAAGAGGGCTCGGAGGGGTCGCCGGATCTTGTCGAAGAAATCCTGGATATCGAAACGCAGGAATCCGCGCTCGACGATCAGGCGCAAGCGGAAGACATCGAAACGCTTGACGCGCAGACGGATATCGAAGACATCCCTCCGGACGCGCCTGCCGACGCCATCGTGGAGCTTGCCGACGGGCCGGAGGCTGAGCCGCTTTCCGACGAAACGGCGTTTGCCGAAGCGGCCCCGGAGGGCGATTTTGACGTGGTGGAAGAACCGGTGGAAGAACCGGTCGGGCCGGACCTGGTCGAAGACGCCTCCGCCGGCGCAACGCTGGAGGGGGATTTTGACGTCGTCGGAGAAACGGCCGATTCGGACCTTGTCGAAGACGTCGTCGAAGAAGCGGTGCCGGATATCGTCGTCAAAACGGACGGCGCGGCGGCGGACGACGACCTGCGGGAGAAAACGGATTTGCTCAGCCGTCTGGCCGAAGCGGCCGGGGCGCTCGAAAAAATCGGACCCGATTTAAGCGGCAGCGTGTACACCGAAGACGAAATCCGCCTCAAAGCCAAACTGCTTTCCGAAGAGTTCGACAAGTATTTGAGCATCCGCGACAAATACTTCAACCAGCACATCCTGATTAAAGGAGGAAGTTTTCTGGTGGGCGGCGATGCCCGCGCGCGCAGCGTGCTGCCGGAGCAGCTCGCGGAGCTGCCGGATTTTTATGTAGGTAAATTTCCCGTGACCAACGCGCTGTTTGAAATTTTTGTAGAGCAGACCGGCTACATCACCACGGCGGAAAAGTACGGCTTCAGTCTGGTCTATTATCCCCGGATGCAGCGCAGCCGCGATCCCTTAACCGGAACCGAGCGTTTCAGTCTGCACATGCAGGCGTATTCCAAAAGAGTGCCGGGGGCCTGCTGGCATCGGCCGTTCGGCCCCGACAGTGCACTGCACCTCAAAAGAACGCATCCGGTCGTGCATGTAAGCCTCGAAGACGCGCGCGCTTTCGCCGCCTGGACCGGCAAGCGCCTGCCCACCGAAGTCGAATGGGAAGCCGCGGCGCGCACGGCGCGGGGGCTTTTGTATCCGTGGGGAAACGACTGGGTTTCTGAAGCCTGCAACATCGAAACGAGCCTGCACGGCGACACGACGCCCGTGGACCACTACGCGAAATTCGCCAATGAAGCCGAGGTGGCCGACACGCTGGGCAATGTTCTGGAGTGGACCCTGGATATCATCGGCGATCCGGAAAGTTCGGACACCTGCATCGCCAAGGGTGCAAGCTGGATATCGCACGGCGAAATCAGTCTTCTGGACCGCCACTATATCGAAAAGACCGCCTCTTCCAACATCCTGGGTTTCCGCTGCGTGGCGATTTAAAAAAAGCGGGGGCCAAGAAAGGCCCCCGCTTCAACTTGCTTTATTTCAAAAAAACACTTTAGAACTTCACCGACAGACCGCCGCCGAGAGTCCAGTTGGTCTTGTCCATTTCCACCGACACGGGCAGGGGGCCGTTGAAACCGTCGCCGTCCGCGGTATACTTCGTATAGCCCGCATTCAAGAACGGTTCGAGGCTGACTTTGCCCAGATTCACCGACGCGCCGACCGACGCCGTCACGCCCAGAGTGGAGCCGTCAGCAGAGGCATCCAGCGGATAGTAGGGGCCTTCATCATCATAGGCGCTGTAGCCGTATTCGCTTTTGGCCAGTCCGTAAAAAGCGCTGAATCCGCCGCGCAAAGCAACCATTTGGGTCAGATTTTTTTCCGCCGCCGCTTTGATCGTCAGGCGGTGCTCCGAAGCGTTGGGCACATCGCTGTAAGTGTCATAATAATACTCGATCGGACTGATGAGGTCATTGATGCTGATGTCCTGCTGCGCCGAGATGTAATCATAATACAGGCCGGCGGCGATCTTCGTGCCTTCGGCAGGCGTCAACTCCACGCCGCCGCCGATTTTCACATTGAGATTTTTCGCGGCATGCTCGTAATTGAGCGAGGAGGCATAGTTGGACAGGCCGGAGCCGTCGCGCTCAATCGTTTTATAGCTGATGCTGACGACGAACGGCAGAACCATTTTAGCGGACAAAGGCAGACGGAACCACGCATCGGCGCCGACGTTGTAGCCTTTCACGCTGCCTTCGATCGTGGCGGCATCGCCGGAGTCATCCCCGAAGGCGTACTGATTGTCCGACGCAAAAGGCAGGCCGGCTCTCAGCGTGACCGCGTAGCTTCCCGGACCCGCCGAGCCTGCGGCCGAGACCCTCGCCTGGGCTTCCCAGTATTTGGAGTCGAAAGGAATCATAAAGGGATACAGGCTCAGTGCCGGGGCATCTTCCGCCGCCCACGGGTAGTTGCGCCAGAAAGACCCGTCGAAATCGGCAAGCTGCGTGTCTTTTTCTTCGTTCACATAGGCGATCTGCAGCTCGCCGCCCAGATTGACCGCGCCCACGGGAAGGCCGTAAAGAACGCGCAGTTTCACGTTGTTGAGTTTATCATCCAGGTCGATATTGCGGATGCCGCTGCCGAAACCCGCATAAACTTCCTGGCCGTCGTAAGATCCCTTGGCATAATCATATTCGAAAAACACGCCCATCCGTCCGGCGCCCAGGGCGAAGGCCGCGCCCGCCTGAAGGTTGGCCTTCCAGGCATCTCCGCTGGTTTCATAGGGATAAAACCATCCATAGACCGGGACGGTGGATTTGTAATCCCAGTTCCCTGTTTTTTCATAGGCCAATCCGACGTGCCCGTAGGCGTTAAGCCCCTTGCCCGAGGCAAGAAGCGCCGGATGGATCAGAAAATCCGATTCATCCGCGATCAGACCAACCGCATTTCCCGTGCCGGCCACACGGCCCTGCCAGGCCATGGCCGGAACGGCCAGAACAAGTGCCAAAAACAACACCGCCAGAACCGATAAACTCTTTTTATTCATGCTCTTTTCTCCTTTGCAAAAAATAAAAACAGGTCCTGAGCCATTTCAGGGCCTGTTTCGTATTGACCGTCGTCATTCCCCATCCGCATCCGCATCATTTCACTCATCGAAAACCGGCAAAGCCGCAAAGTCGGGGTTATTTCCGCAAACCGCTTGCGCTGTTCCATTCCATCGGCAGCGAGCGCTCTTTCTTTAGCGTGTTTGACAAAAAAATTCAACCCGGGAATGCCTGTTTCAAAGCCTTGACAGCCCGTCCAATCTTTGAAATAAGCGAAACATCAAAAATTCGAGGAGGATGCCCGATGAAAGCCGCCGTATTGCATGGAGCCTTCGACATTCGCACCGAAACCGTTTCCGATCCTGCTTGCGAGCCCCACGGCGTCATCATCAAGGTCAAATCCTGCGGCATCTGCGGCTCGGACCTTCATTATTACCGCCACGACGGACACGACGGCACCATCTTCGGCCATGAATTCAGCGGCGATATCGTCGAAGTGGGCAAAGACGTCAAAGGCATCGCCACAGGCACCCGCTGCACCGCCGTGGGCTTTGCCCCCTGCGGCAAATGCTACTGGTGTTCGCAGGGCAAAGGACACCGCTGCTCCGACATGGCGCTTCTGGGGTATCATTTCGCCGGCGCCATGGCCCAGTACGTCCATGTGCCTTTCGCCGCGCCGGGAAGGAACGTTTTCCCCCTGCCGGACGAACTGTCCTACGAAGACGCGGCGTCCGTCGAGCCGCTGTCCATCTCGTACTTTTCCGTCAACCGCGCCCAGCCCAAAGACACGGAAACCGTGGCCGTCATCGGCCTGGGCGTGATCGGCCTGTACGCCATCCAGGTGCTCAAAGCCGCGGGCGTCAAACAGATTCTCGCCAGCGGCCGCAGGCCCTCGCGCCTGGCCGCCGCCAAAGCCTGCGGCGCGGACGTCGTGATTGATGCGGCGGGACAGGACGCGGCCAAAATCATTCTGGAAGCCACCGGCAACATGGGCGTCAACACCGCCTTTGAATGCGCGGGCACCCAGACCACCTTCGACCAGTGCGTTGATGTGGCGCGCGGCGGCGGCAAGGTCATGCTGGTGGGCGTTTACGAAGACGCGCTGACCTGGCAGCCCCTGCCCGTGATCAGTAAAAACTTGTCGCTGATCGGCTGCCTGGGCGGCAACTTCCCCGCGTCGATCGACCTGCTCAAAACCGGCAAGGCCAGCGCCAAGCAGATGATCACCCACCGCTTCGGACTCGACGGCGTTGCCGACGCCTTCCGCGCGCAGAATTCAGACCCCGCAGCCATCAAAGTGATGATCCAGCCTTAAGAAAAAAGGTGCAAGGGGCAAGGTTCAAGGTGCAAGGTGCAAGGGACAAGGCCAAAGGAAAAAGGTTCAAGGTGCAAGGTTCAAGGTGCAAGGTAAAAGGCCAAAGTGGAGCGTGAGGAGTGAGGCGTGAGGAGTAAGGAGTAAGGCGTTAGGAGAGTTTCATGTTGCAAGTTTAAAGTTTCAGGTTTCAAGTCTCAGGTCTTAAGTTTCATGTTGTAAGTTTAAAGCTTTAGGTTTTCCGCAGGCGGGTTTGAGTCAGGACATCGTCGGCATACGGAGACAGACGCGAATCATCGCAGCGCATTGCCCTTATGTTACGGATTCGTTAAACGAATTTTTGCTTTCCAATCTTTTCCTGCGGGTGTATAAGCCCGCTAATTATTCTTGAAATTCAGTCACCTTATATGAATTGTTTGCACAGGGTCGCAGCAAACACATAATAACGGAGGCAAAAGTTGAAAAGAATTACGCTTCTTACCATTGTAATCTTATTTCCTGCTACAGCATGCATTTATACAGGACATCTTAATAAGGGATTTCGTGAGTCCAATCGACAGGCCGCAGGCAAGTTTAATAAAACTGTTGCGTTCGTGAATGCGCAGGCATTGCCAGGTCTGTGTTTTCAAGAGTGCGTTGGCGGCTAGACCTTTTGTTATACAGGCGACAGCCGTATTGGAAAAAGTAGGGGCAATAGCGGGATTTTTGACAAAATCCCCATAAAATACGCACTGTGTTTTTTATTGGTATTAAGGACGAATTACGCAGTGTGTAATTTATATTTATCTGATTTTCAACATGTTTTTAAAAAAGAGTTATGACGTCTCAGGTGTCCGGAGTCGGGTATTATGCAGTAGGTATATTAATTGTTAACCGTGAGATTAATGAATGAAATTATTACAAACTAAGACATACACAGATGACAGAATTATAAAGATTATTGGCAGAATAAAAATTGTATTTATTATGTGTATCTGTATGGGAGTACTAATTATTATTAGAGATATGTTTCGAATGTTACAGGAAATAAATCTAGCACAGATAATTGATGGAATCGTGACTGTCATTTTATTTTCATTTCTTTACATTGGCCTGAGATTCAGGAAAAAATGGTTCATACCGCTAGTTCTCATTGTTTCAACTATTACGCTTATCAATATGATTCTAATAATTCTTGTACCCGCTGCCGGTACGTATGAATTGTTTTTAAAGATCTTCGCCATGATCATTTTTACGTATTCGTTTTATCAAATGTACTTCTTCTCACGAAGAGAGGTTAAGAAATGTTTTGATTTAAAAGATAAATATTTATTTTGATGGATAGAAATTGAAATATGGTTAACCAGTCGCTGCACCGGATCGCGGGCCTTCGGCCCGCTCCCGGTGAGCTTTTCGTTCTGCGATATGGAATAAACAATGAAGTCAATAATTGAAGACTATCAAGAAACGAGACCGGTTCTTTTGGTGGCATTACTAGTCAGTTTCATCCTCGTAGCGTTTACTGCCTTTTTCTGGAGCCTCATTGATATATTCACTCCTTTCCTTATGCCGTTTCTGATGGGAGCGGTTTGGATCTTCTTTATTGCCGTTTTCGTATGGTCGCTAATCCATGTCTGCCGAAAGAAACGATTTAAAAGGCCGAAGGCATATGCCCCACTGGTGGTCCAGATAGTTTCGGCTGTGGTTGTCATTACTGTTCCTTTTACATCCATTATGCTTGATATTGATTTCAGGCTTCGCCACAAGGAAAGGGAGGCAGTAGTATCAAAAGTTCTTTCGGGGGAGCTAAAGCCCAATATTCAGCACAATTCTTCATTGATTCATCTACCCGACAGATACCGCCATCTTTCGAAAGGTGGTGGGGTAGTTGTCGTGGAGCGCCACGACGGTGCAACGTACATCTTCTTCTACACTTTTCGGGGTATCTTAGACAACTTCTCAGGCTTTATGTATCGCTCTGACGATACCCCTCCCCGCGATGGTGATTTTGCCGGAGACTTCTTTGAGTCCAAACGACTGGAGAAGAACTGGTACTGGGCGGCAGCACGATAATGATACAAAACGCAGAACCCGTCGCTCAAGCCGATCGCCGCTTCGCGGCTCCGGCTTAGCTCGTCGTTGGCTTATGGAATTAATCAATGAACGGACATCATGTAATTGAAGACCTCATTTATTTAAAAAATAACCACATTGTTCAAGATCCTAATTTTACAAAAGGGATTGAGGTCTTAATTAATTTAATCAAAAATGCACAACATTTTTTCTTAGGTTGTTTTCAAGAGTTCTTTCCACTTTTGGAAAATGTATTTGATGATAAATCAAGGGTGTTTTTTGGCCCATGTGCTGAACACGTTCGACTACCCTATAATGTTTGTTGGTTTGAATTTGAAAATATTGTGCAAGACGTACCTATTACTGAGGACGTGCCCAAGCGAGGACTTCTGGTAAAAGAGATTGATAAAAATCTAATATGGGTATGGACTGTAAATTGCTCAAAAATCTATAAGAGGTGGGTTGTAAGTCCGCAGCAATATTTTATTACTATCGGAAAAACTATTTCTGAACACGAAATGATGCGTGAGTTGGTAACGTCTTCGCTTAAGAAGAACGGTGCACCAGAATCTGTTATTCATTCATATTACGACGCTAATATTTGGCCCATACCCATGATTAACGGTATGGATGTAAAGACGTCTCAGGGATTATTAAAAGATGATTACAGAGATTTGGTTGCCATGAATGCGGCTTTGATGTTGTTAAATTGCAAAAATATCGTTTCTGAAGACAACCGACCTCCTGAAAAACTTAATAAGAAAAGAAATAAAAATGGTAAACAAGAATTATTTACTTATAAAACTTTGAAATTGGTGCTTCCTACGGAAGTTAAAAATAATGACAAAGAATATCTTCCATCTGGCACGAAAGTAAGAATCCACTTATGTCGCGGTCATTTTAAAAACTATACAAAAGAATCGCCACTCTTTGGTAGATATACTGGCTTATATTGGTGGGAACCCCATGTTAGAGGAGATAAGAACGAGGGTATAGTGATTAAAGACTATAAAATTACAACCACGTCAGAAAATATAAATTAGAGCCAACAAGATCGCTCAAGCCGATCGCTGGGCGCTGCCCAGCTCCGGCTTAGCTTTTCGTTGAACCTGTAGAAAAAGTCCGATTTTCTGTCAAAAAGCTTGTATCGTGAGCAGCAAACCTTTATAAATATTTCGCACCTGATTTGATTTAAATCCATGTATGAAGGAGTAACCGTGGCCCG